>CAXXTW010000002.1:0-1841113 GCA_963678255.2 Cloacimonadales bacterium (SeqCode) | reverse complement strand
ATTATGGTAAAGATGGGTTAATTATGACAATTATTCTATCAAATTATAAATACCAATACAATCTTGTTGCTATTGGAAATATCAAAATAGTGTTATATTTTTACCAAACAGGCAACAGCCTGATATAAGCTCTTATCTATTATCTCCTATGAAACACCTTGTGTATTTGTCTATTTTAATTAATTAATCCATAAAATATATTAAATATCCAGGTATCAAGACAAAAGTAATGAACAATACTATCTCAAAGAAATATCCATATCTTCTCCAATAGATGTCAATTTTTTAAAAGGACAATCTCAAAACAAGGTGTTTCATTTTTACCAAACAGGCGACAGCCTGATATGAGCTCCTATGAAACATCTTGTGTATTTGTCTATTTTAATTAATTAATCCATAAAATATATTAAATATCCAAGTATCAAGACAAAAGAAATGAACACTACTATCTCAAAGAAATATCCATATCTTCTCCAATAGATGTCAATTTTTTAAAAGGACAATCTCAAAACTAGGTGTTTCATTTTTACCAAACAGGCAACAGCCTGATATGAGCTCCTATGAAACACCTTGTGTATTTGTCTTATTTAATTCTATCTAATATAAAATCCTTATTTAACTATAATTTTATTGTTTTATGATATAAAATATTTTGCACTTATGCTATTAAATCTATTTAATCTCCTATTCGGGATAATATTTTTTCAAATATCTCACCAGTTATCAAAACAAAAAAGCATAAGCAACCAAGCTCCTATACGGGGATTTATCCACCAATGATAAAACGGCCTTTTGCAAAATATTTTTTTAATTAAACTACTTGTTTGATTTCATAACCAAGTTTTTTTGCCAATTTTTTAAAGTTATCTTCCATTTTCTTTCTATTCAATTCTTCATAAAAATTTTCTCCTAATTCAGAATAGGGTTTTTTATATCGAATCATTGTATAATAGATAACTGCTATTTTTCTGCCTGTAGCTGTTATTGCCTTCTGATAACCAATTTGTGCCATCTTTTTACGGAAAAATGCACCTAAATAACTATGGCTGTTTCTCAATGTAGTTGCACATTGTCGAAAAATTGAAGCTGCATTACTTTGAACTTTATTTGTACTATTTTGAAAAACTGTCCCTCCGGTTATTCTATGATTCGGAGATAATCCAAGCCAAGATGTAAAATTTTTACTATTTTTCCATTTACTCATATCAAAGCCTGTCTCTCCAATTAACTTTTCTACTGATAGTATATTAAGACCAGGTATCTCACATAAGTCAACACCTATTGCTTGAACGATGTTATGATTAATATCATTACTATCATTTTCTTCAATTGAAATATTGTCCTCATCAATTGGTTGACTCATTAATATAAATAAATTATTAATCTGTGAATCTGTCTCTTCAATTTTTGATAAGAAAAATTCATAAAAATTTACTGCCTGTTTGAGAATGTACAGTTGTTCAAATTGCAGACTACCACTCAATGCTTTAATGATCTCTTCATTACTTTTTTTTACACCTTTCTTTTTATATGACACAAGAACTTCAGGATTTGTCTCTCCTGAAAGTATTGCTTTTATTATACTCATTCCTGTCTTGCCAGTAATGTCAGAAATGACTTGATGAAGATAAAAGTTCATTAGAGTTAACCCATCTTTACCATAATTTATCGTAAGTCATTGTAAAATATACATAATTAAAAGTGCGGGGCACTACGGCAACTTAATTATCTTTCTATTTATTGGGTTTATTTTGATGTTTAAAGCCTTATATATTCTTTTTTGTATCTCATTTGCATCTGAAGGCTGAACAATAGTTATTATTTTTGAATCTTCTGTTTTCATCTCTGTTGTAATAAGGTTATGTGTTGATAACAGTTCTCTGGTTTTATTCCATGAAAAATTTATGTCATGAGCCTTTAATTTGGCCCGGATAACATTCAAAATATGATAGGCTAATACTGCTATAAATAAATGACTCTCCGCCCTTACCTGTATTTTGTGATAAACAGGTCTAAATGCTAACTCACTTTTAAGGCATCTGAATGAATATTCTATGTTTGTTAGTGTTGAGTAGATATTCCATAATTCCTGTTCATTAAAATTATTCAGATTGGTTCTTAGAAAATAGGAACCGTTATAAGAAAAGTCCTTTTGATCAGAATATGTGTTTTCCCAGAATATACTTTGAACAAGATTATCTTCTTGTTCAATATCCACTACAATAAATCTCGAGATCGATTTGTGTTTTTCTTTTAATCTGCCCAATTTTTCTAATATTTTATCATACGATTTAACCGTTTTTTTCTTTGCCAGGGATTCTTTCAATAATTCTAAATCACGAATATATTTTTTTGTAAAACTTTCAAGCATTGATTGCTCTTTTACTTTTTTCATTGGACTCACACAGTATAAATATGTCTCATCCTCTTTTTTTAGAATGGTTGCCTTAATCTCTTTGTCTTGGGTTGAAAAAATATCTGAAGCTTCTAACTGGTTAATTTCTTCACAACTGAAAGGTTTATTTTTCGCAACACAGATGTAATGATAGCCTTGATCAGACAAGTATTTTAAATTAGATTCTGAAGATATTCCTGCATCAATTACGACTATTTTATCTTTAAACAAACGGTCTTTTTCATTACTTGCTTCTTCCAGTTGCTTAATCATATCAACTAAAGAAGATGGCTCACTTTGGTTTCCTTCCATTACTTTGCATGTTTTTGGAAAACCATTCTCATCTATGATAAAGCCTAATGTCAATAATCGACAATCTTTTCTTTTCTCTTTTGATAAACCAAATTTTGCGCCTGGTATTGATGAACAATTACCTTCAAAATACGTATTGGTTAAATCAAATAAAACTAATTTCTCTTTTAAATTTAATAGACTACGCTCTTTTTCAATCAAATGACTTTCTAGGGTTTCTTTTAATGAATAGAGTTTATCTGTTATTCGGTAAAGTGAGTTATTTGATAATTTTGAAAATGAAGTATTTAATAAGGAGTCCAGTCCTGATTTGTTAATTGCCCATTCTCTTGTTGACTTCTCACTTTCAGGATAAACAAGTCTTCCGATTATTGATAAAGCTGCAACTTCTCTTTGGTGCTCTGAAAATCCATTTTCTTTAAGTACCTTATCTATTTCTAATTCCTTATATACAGACAGAGCCACGTGTTCTGCTCCAATTGAACGGACTTCTGTATGTTTTAGACTGTTTAAATCCACATTTTGAATATCTTTCTCAACTATTTCTACCTTATCATATTGATTTTCTACTTTTAAAATTGTTTTTCTTTTGATAAGTTTAACGATATTCTCGGCTTTATCTATAATATCTGTATTGTTATTGATGAAAGTTTGACCTGAAAGTAGCATTTCAACAATATTAGCTAATTCTTTCCATTGTTCTTTAGGTAAATTTAACTCATTAAAAGTTAAAACAGTCCTCTGTCTTGGACCATTTGGTCCTCTGTATGACTCTACGAGTCTAAAAATAATCTTATTACCTTTTTTTAAATCTCTTATATACATAATGTAATCAAATTATATTTTTGCTGATTATTTGTCAAGTATTATATTTGTATTTGGGGCACTACATTTGACTTTTCTTGCTATATTTTTTTCATTATTCTGAACATAAAGTCGTCTAAGACAGAGATCGTTGCTTAGTGAGGCGTTTTACGCATTAGTTAACTGCTATCAATTAACTTGTTTTGAAGGATTAATGAAAAAAAGTTTAAAATCTTTGTTTGAGTGGTAAAGATGGGTTAAGGCTTTTTGCATATGCTGGATATGTATGTTATTCTCTTTAACTAATTTGTCTCTATAACGAGTTAATGCTTTTATTTCTCGTATATTCTTCTCCGGAATAAATGAGGGTGTTAGGAGACCATAGGAATGTAATTTTCTCAGCCAATCACAATCAAATTTATCTGTTTTCTTTCTACCTGGTGCATTTTTAACATGTTTTGCATTGCATAAACTTAATTTAAAACCTCTTGATTCAAGTATTTCATAGAGGGGAATCCAATAGATTCCGGTTGATTCCATTGCCACTGATGTTACTTTGCAAGAAGTTAACCAATCAGCTATAGCATTTAAATCGCAGGTATAAGAACCAAATTTGCGTATATGATCTTCACAAATAGTAGGAGATACACTTACCCAATTTTCTTTGGAACCAATATCGATTCCTGCAGAGTGATGATTGATTACTGAAATTTCGTTAGATGCTGATTCAATTTTCTCATTTTTTTTTCTCATTTTAAGTCCCTCCTTTTTGATCATAAATACAACATTTTGATACTAATTGTCAAAAATATTTTGATTTTTACAGAGATATAACAAGGTGTTTCATTTTTACCAAACAGGCAACAGCCTGATATGAGCTCCTATGAAACATCTTGTGTATTTGTCTATTTTAATTAATTAATCCATAAAATATATTAAATATCCAAGTATCAAGACAAAAGAAATGAACACTACTATCTCAAAGAAATATCCATATCTTCTCCAATAGATGTCAATTTTTTAAAAGGACAATCTCAAAACTAGGTGTTTCATTTTTACCAAACAGGCAACAGCCTGATATGAGCTCCTATGAAACACCTTGTGTATTTGTCTATTTTAATTAATTAATCCATAAAATATATTAAATATCCAGGTATCAAGACAAAAGTAATGAACAATACTATCTCAAAGAAATATCCATATCTTCTCCAATAGATGTCAATTTTTTAAAAGGACAATCTCAAAACAAGGTGTTTCATTTTTACCAAACAGGCAACAGCCTGATATGAGCTCCTATGAAACACCTTGTGTATTTGTCTATTTTAATTAATTAATCCATAAAATATATTAAATATCCAGGTATCAAGACAAAAGTAATGAACAATACTATCTCAAAGAAATATCCATATCTTCTCCAATAGATGTCAATTTTTTAAAAGGACAATCTCAAAACAAGGTGTTTCATTTTTACCAAACAGGCAACAGCCTGATATGAGCTTTTATCTATGCCAACATCTGCAACACGCCAGTGTTGCCAGTACTGACTTTATCTACAAGGTATCAATGCCGATATTATCTCTTATCTCCTATGAAACACCTTGTGTATTTGTCTATTTTAATTAATTAATCCATAAAATATATTAAATATCCAGGTATCAAGACAAAAGAAATGAACAATACTATCTCAAAGAAATATCCATATCTTCTCCAATAGATGTCAATTTTTTAAAAGGACAATCTCAAAACAAGGTGTTTCATTTTTACCAAACAGGCGACAGCCTGATATGAGCTCCTATGAAACACCTTGTGTATTTGTCTATTTTAATTAATTAATCCATAAAATATATTAAATATCCAGGTATCAAGACAAAAGTAATGAACAATACTATCTCAAAGAAATATCCATATCTTCTCCAATAGATGTCAATTTTTTAAAAGGACAATCTCAAAACAAGGTGTTTCATTTTTACCAAACAGGCAACAGCCTGATATGAGCTCCTATGAAACATCTTGTGTATTTGTCTATTTTAATTAATTAATCCATAAAATATATTAAATATCCAAGTATCAAGACAAAAGAAATGAACACTACTATCTCAAAGAAATATCCATATCTTCTCCAATAGATGTCAATTTTTTAAAAGGACAATCTCAAAACAAGGTGTTTCATTTTTACCAAACAGGCAACAGCCTGATATGAGCTCCTATGAAACATCTTGTGTATTTGTCTATTTTAATTAATTAATCCATAAAATATATTAAATATCCAAGTATCAAGACAAAAGAAATGAACACTACTATCTCAAAGAAATATCCATATCTTCTCCAATAGATGTCAATTTTTTAAAAGGACAATCTCAAAACTAGGTGTTTCATTTTTACCAAACAGGCAACAGCCTGATATGAGCTCCTATGAAACACCTTGTGTATTTGTCAATTTTAATTAATTAATCCATAAAATATATTAAATATCCAGGTATCAAGACAAAAGAAATGAACAATACTATCTCAAAGAAATATCCATATCTTCTCCAATAGATGTCAATTTTTTAAAAGGACAATCTCAAAACAAGGTGTTTCATTTTTACCAAACAGGCGACAGCCTGATATGAGCTTTTATCTATTATCTGCAACACTTCAGTGTTGCCAACATCGGTTTCATGGAATTTTCTTGACATTTCTTTCTGTTTTTATTTTTGATAATATCTCGTAGAGACGCAATGCTTTGCGTCTCTTCAATTGCACACAATACCTGTTTGGTTGAACGTAAATAAGACAATGGTTTACCTCATAAATTAACTTACCCATTGGCAAGCTATGGCGGAGTCCCTGAGAGTGACTGGAGATTAAATGGCATACCATCAGAAAAATACAGATATTGATATTTCAATGAAAAGAGATGAAAATCAAGATCCTCGATAGGGGTTTTCCGGGCTTGATTTTTTCTTTGGTTCGTTTATTTTGTATCAAGACAAAAGAAATGAAGATTATATTTATTAATCTTTGTCATGTTAAAGCAATTCACCAACGACGAAGCTTAACTTTTATCTATTATCAGCAAATTCTCGATTTGCCATTATCTGTAGTGCGTCAGCACTACCATTATCTTCTCCAATAGATGTCAATTTTTTAAAAGGACAATCTCAAAACAAGGTGTTTCATTTTTACCAAACAGGCAACAGCCTGATATGAGCTTTTATCTGTGCCAACATCTGCAACACATTCATGTAATTTTATCTTTTATCTCCTATGAAACACCTTGTGTATTTGTCTATTTTAATTAATTAATCCATAAAATATATTAAATATCCAGGTATCAAGACAAAAGAAATGAACAATACTATCTCAAAGAAATATCCATATCTTCTCCAATAGATGTCAATTTTTTAAAAGGACAATCTCAAAACAAGGTGTTTCATTTTTACCAAACAGGCGACAGCCTGATATGAGCTCCTATGAAACACCTTGTGTATTTGTCTATTTTAATTAATTAATCCATAAAATATATTAAATATCCAGGTATCAAGACAAAAGAAATGAACAATACTATCTCAAAGAAATATCCATATCTTCTCCAATAGATGTCAATTTTTTAAAAGGACAATCTCAAAACAAGGTGTTTCATTTTTACCAAACAGGCAACAGCCTGATATGAGCTTTTATCTGCAAATCTCAGATTTGCAATTATCTGCAACACGCCAGTGTTGCCAGTACTGACCTTATCTACAAGGTATCAATGCCGATATTATCTCTTATCTCCTATGAAACACCTTGTGTATTTGTCTATTTTAATTAATTAATCCATAAAATATATTAAATATCCAGGTATCAAGACAAAAGTAATGAACAATACTATCTCAAAGAAATATCCATATCTTCTCCAATAGATGTCAATTTTTTAAAAGGACAATCTCAAAACAAGGTGTTTCATTTTTACCAAACAGGCAACAGCCTGATATGAGCTCCTATGAAACATCTTGTGTATTTGTCTATTTTAATTAATTAATCCATAAAATATATTAAATATCCAAGTATCAAGACAAAAGAAATGAACACTACTATCTCAAAGAAATATCCATATCTTCTCCAATAGATGTCAATTTTTTAAAAGGACAATCTCAAAACTAGGTGTTTCATTTTTACCAAACAGGCAACAGCCTGATATGAGCTCCTATGAAACACCTTGTGTATTTGTCTATTTTAATTAATTAATCCATAAAATATATTAAATATCCAGGTATCAAGACAAAAGAAATGAACAATACTATCTCAAAGAAATATCCATATCTTCTCCAATAGATGTCAATTTTTTAAAAGGACAATCTCAAAACAAGGTGTTTCATTTTTACCAAACAGGCAACAGCCTGATATGAGCTTTTATCTATTATCTGCAACACTTCAGTGTTGCCTTTCTTACTCCTTCCTTGGAGTTCATCAATGCAAAATAAAATAAATATGTTGTCATAATATGCCATTTCTATCGTTGTATTGTATAGAGAAACCAACATTCTGAGTTGATAATGCGAGTAATCAATGATAGGACAAAAAAACAAATATTCAAAAGCTGGAAAAGCCAGATTTATCAAAAAGCCATACATCAATGCAGCAGAAAGATTAATGAAAAATTAAGAGGATAGTTTCAGGAAAATACGGACTAAAAACTCCTGAAACGATTGAGCTACTTGTTCATTGCTTATGGTTCCGAGAACATATCACGAATGGCAAAGTTCATTTAGACTCAAAATCTATTATTTCTACTAAAATATTCCAAAATATAGTCAAGAAATGATTGAAACAAACTACATGGAACAGTTATTTGATATCAAGGCCTATCGGAAAGTCGCTTAGAGGAATAGAAAAGTGAACAGTCTCATCTATTCAAAACATTGAAAATAATATTGACAATAAATAAATAAAAACAGATAGTTGTGAGATTAATATGAGGAAAAGAAAGTTTTAATCCTGTGTTTTGTATTTATGGAAGAAATGGAATAATAGCTACTATGAAAGAAAATAATGTAATTTACTTAGAGAAAGATTATCAGGGGTCAACAAGAGTTATCCTGAATAATAATAATGAAGTGGTTTCTTCCTATGATTATGATGTCTTTGGAAATCAGACCGATAATGAAGTTTCTGAAGGAACACCTTATCTCTATACCGGTCAGGAATTTGATGAAGAGACCAAATTATATAATTATAAAGCCAGAATGTATGACAGTATTCTGATGAGATTTTATTCTGTGGATCCTGCTGAAGAACAAGCCTCCCCTTATACCTACTGCAAGAATAACCCTATTATGCTGGTGGATCCGGATGGGTGTGAAACAAAACCAAGTGATAATAATTCACAAGATCAGAAAGCAACTACAATATTATCGTTAGCTGTTGATTGTATAGATACTTTTAATAAAGGAATTGGACATTCAAAGTTAAAGGCATCATTAATTACAGTCCAAATGGCAGATGGATTAATGAAAGGAAGAGGAAATCTATTTTCAAAAGAATTTGATGAAAAACTTGGCAGTATAACTGTTGATAACACCGCTTCTGCTATTGCTGGAAGTAAACTAGTAAATAAATTTTCTATAAAATTTGGAGATTTCGCTGTAAAAAAACTCCCAACATGTACTCCTGTTGCATTAAGAACCGTGACTCAAGTTGGATTAAGGTTTTCTTTCTTGGCAACAGGTGGGGTTATTTGTGGATATGCGACAAAAGCAACTTATACATACATTACTGATAGAGAAAAATTTAATAGAACTATGAATTATAATAAGAATTATTTGAATAATATTTTTAATAAATGAGGTATAAATGTCATCTAGAATACAGGTTAACACAAATTTACCTACAAGGTTAAATAGTATTATCGTATTAATTGCTCTGATTGCTTTTTCCCCTATTTCATTATTAGTGTTAATTGCAGGAATTCGTGGAAAAGATATTACATATATTACTCTGTCTTTATCATTGTTTATTTTTACTTTTGGTTTTGTTTTGTACTTTCCTGAGTTCATTAAAATAACAGAGTTTTCAGATGATGGTATTAAAATTTATAAGAAATTTTTCAAATATGTTGGGAAGGCAACTTATTATTCGTATAATGATTTCGAAAAGATATATTTAAATTTTTATAAAGGTGTTGAGTTATGCCTCGTAAAAAAAAGAACAGATCTCAAGATGCCAGAAGAGTACATATCCTTTACTTACTCAAATATAAACTTTGAAAAAATCATTTTATTTTTAAAAGACAAGCTGAATCCTGATTGTTATCATCCAAGCTTTTTCATTTTTTATAATAAAATAGATAATCCTTCAAGATCCTTTTATGATAAAATTCCTAAAAAGGAAATAATCTCATGGTTGATTTTTATTTTTATCATTTACATGTTAATAACTGTAATAAAGGAATATTTAATTAGATGATTGATTTAGAATATGATATTATCAATAACATTAAGGTTGATGTTTTAAAAGCTTATGTCGGCAAAAATGCATCCAATTATATTGCTAAATGGGAGAAAATTTATTTAGAACAAAAATGCATCCAAATATACTGGATTCCTTTGTTCTTCCCATTCTTTTGGTTTGGATATCGAAAAATGAATCATTACTATGCTCTGTATTTATCGTCATACTTTATATTTGAATTAACACCTGTTTTTAGAAATAGTCTGTATTTCAAAGTTATGTTTTTAGTCATACTATCAGCATTGTCCTATATCCTCTATTTTTTAAAAATAGAAAATACAATTAGTTATTTAACAACCTTAAATCTGACAGAAGATGAATATCTTGAGCAATTAAAAAGAAAAGGTGGTGTTATTTGTATTTTAATTACGATGGTTTGGATTTTCATTAAACTATATTTAAAGAACTATACACATTACTATCAATCTTTAGATAGTTTTTGGAATCAGCTTTTGAACTCAGAGAGTATGAAAAAATGACTGATTTAAACTAGCTACAGGATAAACACTTTATGAGAATTGTAAAATTAAATTAGTTATGAAATTGTTGATTGACAAGAAGGCTAGATGGGGATAGTGGAAGCGAAGCTGTAACTATCAGAATATCCTCCGTATCGCACTGAAAACAAATTGGTTACGACAGCAGTCTCTTGTTCATATCGAGAATGATTTTGCCATAGGGATTTTCATACTGATAAGGAGAAGAGTCGCTTAATAAGTACTTTTGGTAGTTTGATTAGAAACAAACTACCTTTTATGGACTATGTAAAGTTCTCAAAATTTAGGAGGTTGCATGGAACAATACCACAAACTTAAAGCTTTAGTAGAAACAGGTTTTCTCCCAGAAAATTTTAACTATTTATTTTCCCCTTTATCAAATTATCTGTGTATAATTGATGACGACAATCTACGCATTTTTTCTTTTAAACATAAAAAAGTGTGTTATGTTCTTCAGGTACCAAAGAATAGTATTCCATTTTTCTCTGAGGAAGAAGTGTTCTTTTTTGTTGCTGTAAATAATCATATAAATTTTGTTGCACATCTTGCTAATGAAAAATTCGGGATTTTAAGTATAAGCAAGTTAGATATAGTTGACATGTTACCAAAGAATACTTGCTATATAAAATATTTTGAAAAAACTTTTGATTTGTTTTATAACAATAAAAAAATTCAAGGATTTTCTATCCCAAAAATACCCAATACTAAGACTTTCCCTGTTATAGTGTCAAAGGTTAATGAAACCATAAAAACTTGTGACAAATCTCTAAATGCAAAAAATGATGATTCATTAAACGAAAGATTTGTTAGAAATTTTAAAACAGAAGTAATGCTCCCAGAATATAAAATAGTAATTGGAATATGTGAGAAAGATAATACTGTTTATGCTGTTAATCCAAATGATAATTCAATTATTGATAAAAACACAAAATTTAGTAATGTTATAAATTATATGCATTATGATAGAGAAAACAAGATTTTTATTTTCTCATCAGTTATCTCAATAGCAAAGACTATGGTCTGGGATAACGAGTTGAGGATGCTTAAGGTGCTTCAAACAATTGACCTGACACACATAAAAAAAATTGTTTTTATCTCAACTATACAAAAAGACACAAAGAGTTATTTGCTTCTATTGGACGAAGCATCTGTGCTTATAAAAATGGAATTAAGAAGAAAATATGACAACAGAAATAATCAATATGTTCAGATTGATGAAAAAGAATTGGGCTGTAAAAAAACTTGTCTTAATATTGATGATATCGTTAAGCAAAAAGTATCAAGACTTTCAGAAATGAAAAGCAATATCAATAATAAAGCCATTTTAACCAGTCACAACAAAAATAACGACATTGAACCTGAAAAATCTAACAAACCAACAGAAAGAAGTCGTACTCAAACAATACAAGAGCCTAAACTGCAAAAAGAAGCAAAAGAGAAAAAGATAGCTGAGAATATTAGTCTAAATTTACATCCTGCTTTGGAAAAATTACTTTCTATGCCTGATGATCTAAATTTTAAAAATGAAAATAAATACATTGGTGATGTAGTCAGTCTGGCTAAAAAGATATTGTATGAATTAGCTTATGTTGATACAGAAAAAGAAACAGATCTAAGACCTATCACATATATAAACTCATTATATGGGGAAAAGGATTGTGAAGCTGAGAATCAACAAAGAAGCAGAGACGGGTTAAATAAATTCTACAGCAATAAATTTATTGCATATTTAGAATTAGAGGTAAATGGTGAATTTCAAAAATGGTTTTTAACGAATGAGACGCCATCTTTTGCAAGAAACTTAGAAGACAAAACCATCTATTATAAAAGGAGTCAGCTATTTAGTAGTCTTTTTTCTTACAATATTAATTCACAGGGATATTTTGAAACTAATATTAAAGGATTTAGTAAACAATCGTTTAATTATAAAATATTAAAAAAGAATACATTTAAATCACAAAAAAAAGATACATTTTGGGACGCAATAAATAACAAGATTGAAATGGAAAATACTACTTTGTCTCCTTCTTCTTTGTTAAAATTATTGAATGAAATTGATTTTGATAACTACCAGGATTCTCAGGTAGCTTTGTCTGAACAACAACTACTCAATGCCGATATATATGAAGGTTACAGACGGCAAAAACTGGAAACAGCTAGATTTAAGGATATCTCAATTTTGAATAATACTGAACAGGAAAATGCTTTCAGGCAACCAATGCACAAGAAGATTGTTTTAACCGGTGTTGCTGGTACAGGAAAAACATCCGTCCTTGTAAAAAGAATCTCTCAAAATATTGATCAACTGTTTATTCACGAAGAAGACTATAATATACTAAGAAAAAGTAACCTTTCTGAAGCAGATAAGAATAAATTATATAACGAAGAAGATAACTGGATTGTTTTTTCTCCAAATGAAAAGGCAAAAGAATATCTTGAGGAGGCCTTTAATGCATATAATGTTAGGGCTACAGGCAGGCACTTAAGTACATGGGAAGGGTTTAAATCCAAAATTATTAAGGATATTGACTTATTTAAAAGTGAGGGGGTGGATATAACAAACAAAAACCTATTAAAAGCAGATACAAATAAGAAGTTAGTAGATTACGAAAGGACTTTTGACAAGTTCGTGTATAATGATTATTTATCTTCATTTAAAACTTTTTATAGCTTAGTAGGAAGTTTTATTATGGATATAAACCCAAAGGAAAAACTAAAGAGTCTGAATAAGGCAATAAAAGAAAAGAAAATATCTAAGTACATTGACCTGCTTTCCTATATGCCTGACATGCAAAAAGAAAATGAAAAATTGAAAGAGATTACCGTAAATGAGATTGAAACACATCTGTCTAACAAAAAATTTATAAATCTTATAAGGTTCGTTGCTTACTTAAGAAATAATAATTTTGAAAAGGAAGATAACAAAATAGAAAGGCTATACAGAGACTTTTCATCTGAGCTGAAAGATCAGGAGATAGACCCAGAAGTGTATCATGATATCAAGAAATATGTTGAAAGTGAGTTTAAACAATTTGTTAAAAAGGCGAATCAAAAAAAATCAAAGAATAACTTGAGAAATTTTTTATATTCCTTTTTTGGAACAAATCTGAAGGATAAGGATATCAAGAAATTAAACAAACTACTGTTACTTAATTCAGCTTCAGAAAAACTTATAAAGTTTCCAGAAAATATTGTAGGAAACATATTAGCACTTTATTTTAAATTTAGAAACCAAATGGTAAAGGATAAATCTAAATTTTTAAACATAAGTTTTATTATTGATGGAGATCAGAATATCTCTGACAAAGAAACAGACATTGTATTGTATCACTTTCTAAAAAATATAAAAATTATTGGACAAAGCAAAAAACTTGCTAACTTACTTAGAAATGACAAAGTAGTCGAGACTATTTTTTATAAATACAGAACACAAGTCCTCATAGATGAAGTTTCTGATTTTTCATCCATTCAGGTGGGATGTATGTACAATATTAGTCATCCAGTCTTCAATTCAATATTTGTAACAGGAGATCTCTTACAAAGAACAAACAACTCAGGATTGTCAAAATGGGAAGAATTGGACGGTTATGTTGATTATAATCATAATGATGTTTTTGAGCTAAAAAAGGTATATAGACAAAGTCACAAAATGCTGGATTTAATCCAGGAATTATATAATCATACATTTAAAAGTAATGTTATATTTGAATCTGCATATCCGAAAGATGAAAACGAGCCAGATCCGATTTGCTACAGATATTCTGACGAAATAACACACTATAAATGGATTTATGAAAACATAAAAAAAATTAGTAGAGAAGGAATATCTGTTGCAATATTCTTAAATGATGATGAAAGTGTGCAGTTATACTATGAAGGATTATGTGCAATTAATGATTCTTTGTTGGAATTTAAAATGTGCTTTGAGGACGAGGTCTATAAAGAATATGGTATAAATATTGTCAATATTAACAATATTAAGGGTGTTGAATTTGAAGCTGTATTTATCCCCGATATTGATTTTCTTTGTTCCTCAAAGGCAAAATGTAGAGATAATTTACTTTATGTCGCACTCAGTCGCAGTGCTGGACATATTTTTTTAACATACAAGGATAAATTCCCTGATAAACTCTCTTTTATCAGACCTTTGTTTAAAATTGAGGGTGAAAATGTATTCTAGCGATGAACTACAAAGTGACAGTACTTTTGATATTAATGACATCATTTCAGCGATTGAACTGGAAATGATTGCTACCCCACGTGCAATTGAATTTAAAATTGAAGCTGTTAAATCTCTGTCAGGGATATGTGAAATTGACATAGAAGAGACTACCAAGTCTAAGTTAGAGGAATCTTTTGAGGATGCAAAATGCAGATGGAGATACAAGGCAATTGACTCTTTAGGGAAAGAAACAGTTGAGCCTGTAGATGCTGAAATTGTGACGGTGATTCTTGAAAAAAATAAAATAGGTGTAGCAAATTTTTCAGGAAATGTACCTAATCCAGGTGATACTTTAACAATATATCCTCCACAATATCTGGAAAAACTTAAAGATCTCTGGACAATTAGATCGTTATCCAGCAAATTCTTAAAAAAAATCAATATTGCAAAAAACATGCTGTTTGATGAAAAGGCTGTATTGGAAACAATCAATTTTCCGTTGTTAAGAGAGAAACAAAAGGAAGCATTTAAGCTGACAGGATATAGCACTTCATTTTTATGGGGGCCTCCTGGAACTGGTAAAACCTATACTTTAGGGGCTATGCTTGCTCAACATGTCGTCCAGTTTACCCATAAAAAGGTTCTTCTTGTTTCGTCAACGAATACAGCTGTTGATCAGGCTTTAATTGCTGTAGATAATGCTCTTTCAAACATCGAAAGAAAAATTAAGGATACCCCGTATAAAAGCCTGTGTAAAAGGGTGGGAAAACATTATAAGGCTGAAATATTTAAAGATAAAGGGTATTTACTTCCAGGTACAGATAGTGACTTCTTAAATGATTTAATAGAATTGGAAAAACAAAAACCTGGTAAAGAAAATATGGTTGAGTATGCTTTATGGAAAAGAAAAATGAAAATATTAAAAGAAAAAATAAAAGTAAGCCTTTCAACAATCATTAGCGAGTCCGGCCTTGTTGCAACAACCATCACTTTTGTTGTTTTCTTTTATGAGGTGTTTGAAGACAGTGGTTTTGATTTAGTTGTCTTTGATGAAGTCAGCCAATCAAGTATCGTACATACATTGCCTGTTGCATGCTTGGGAAGAAAGGTATTATATGCCGGGGATTATAAGCAGCTGGCTCCAATTGTAAAATCAAAACATAAAATCGCAAAAGAATGGTTAAACAAGACAGTATTTGATATCAGAGAAATCAAAAAGATGCCCTTTTTCACATTTCTAAATGAACAATCGAGAATGACTGAGATGATATGCCAAATTGTTAGCAGGTCATTTTATAATAATCTGTTGGTAGTCTCCAAGGATGCAGAACGAAATCATCAGTGGTTACAGGAACGACAAATAGTGAGTATGGAAAAATATATAGACGAACCTGTTGTATTTATTAAAGTTGAAGAAAAAGCATTCTGGATATCTTCAGGAATGATCAGATTATCTTCAGCTAATGAAATAGCATTACTTGTTCAGGAATTAGTAATGAAGGGGACAAGTCAAAAGGATATACTCATATTAACGCCTTTTCACTCCCAAAGAATTTTAATTAACAGGGAACTGAAGAAAAAAATGCTTAAAAATATTGATGTTAGTACGGTTCACAAATCACAGGGATCTGAAAGACACACTGTTATTATAGACCCTGTCATGGCTGACAGTGACTTTTTTCAAAATAATGAGAAAATGTTTGAACAGTTGCTGAATGTAGCTATTAGTCGCGCAAAAGCCCGTGTTATATTTTTATACCATGATGATGATCTGAATAATAAAACAGTACAGAAAATATTATTTGTATATGACCAGATAAAAAATCCAATTAAACATTATAATCCTATTCAAAATTATATTCTTAATGGCATGCTGCTAAATAGTGTTATTGGAAGTTATGTCAGCTACATGGATTTTCAATTACATATAATAGGTATTTCGGATTCAAAACTTCATGCGATAGACTGCTCTTCCGGAAACAGAGTAAAATTTTCTATTCCTGAAATAGTTAAAATTTTAAGAGATTGTAATTCAGACACCTTGGTTGTTATATGAATTTCTCTTGCTCAAATTATTTACCAAGAAGACATTATAAAGCTCTTTTTTTAGTACCACTATGGTAACGGAGTTATTCACTCTTGTTTTAGGTTCAAAGACTTTATCAATAGCTAAATGTCCAGTGCATAATCTCACAAAATTCGGACAAAGTTTCTTAAATATTTCGGACAGTTTTAATCACAAAAAAAACATGATATACTTCTCCTTAAAAAATGGAGGAGATATCATGAAAAGTAGAAAAAATTATAAGAAGGTTAAGATGTCAGAATACAAGAAGATTTACCAACTCTATTTTAACCCATCTTTACCATAATTTATCGTAAGTCATTGTAAAATATACATAATTAAAAGTGCGGGGCACTACGGCAACTTAATTATCTTTCTATTTATTGGGTTGATTTTGATGTTTAAAGCCTTATATATTCTTTTTTGTATCTCATTTGCATCTGAAGGCTGAACAATAGTTATTATTTTTGAATCTTCTGTTTTCATCTCTGTTGTAATAAGGTTATGTGTTGATAACAGTTCTCTGGTTTTATTCCATGAAAAATTTATGTCATGAGCCTTTAATTTGGTTCTGATAACATTCAAAATATGATAGGCTAATACTGCTATAAATAAATGACTCTCCGCCCTTACCTGTATTTTGTGATAAACAGGTCTAAATGCTAACTCACTTTTAAGGCATCTGAATGAATATTCTATGTTTGTTAGTGTTGAGTAGATATTCCATAATTCCTGTTCATTAAAATTATTCAGATTGGTTCTTAGAAAATAGGAACCGTTATAAGAAAAGTCCTTTTGTGGATATTTCGGTGGAAGTGAACCACTTTCACGGAAAAACAGAGCCACTATCACGCTAATTTAGAGCCACCTTCACGGAAAGAGAGCCACGTCATTATTCGATTGCCTTAAATTTCAATTATTCTATGATTTAACAATGTGCTCAAGTACAAATAAATCATGGAGGTTGTTTATGTCAACTTGAAAATGCAATAAAAAGGCAATCTCAAAATGTATGAAAACGTCAAATTCAACCTACATTTTTGTATGTTTTTCTGAATAAATTTTTCTTTTATCCGATATGATAGACCTGTAATTTTTATAATTTTTGAATGATGTATCAAACGATCTAAAATTGCATTTGCAATGATAGGGTCACCAAAGATTTCACCCCACTTGCTAAAAGTCTGATTTGTCCTAATAATCGTTGTTTTTTCTCATATCGTTTAATATTAATTAAAAAAATAAATTATCTCCTTGTTTATCTACAGGTAAATAACCGATCTCATTAATAATTAAACCTTTAGTTAAGATCGGAATCTGGGCATTAAAACTCGGTTTAAAACAACAAGCTAATTAGCAAACTCGTTCTACTTTGGAAAGTAACGCGCAGGAATGCAGCGGTTCTGCGAACTGAATGAATAATAAAAAATGTAAAATTACTGGATGAAATCCTAAAGATGATTTCTTTTGGAATGACTCAATTTTTTGTAAATTGAGTAAAAAAAGCGATAACAGGTATTCCGGAATGAGACTGTCCAAATTATATTAGCTCTCATTAAGCAACTATCATACTTATAGTCGAGAAAAGTGAATCTATATGCGCTCCATATCGACGTTTTCTTGAAAAATTTGATTAATGTTAAGTTCGAAAGAAATGAATTTTGATCAATATTATATTTTCTTCTTACAATACATTCTTTCATTCATAAGGAAAAGATTATGCTCTGACTGTTTTGTGTAATTATAACTTGTATTTTTCAGATAAAATATTCTCTATTTATTTGTTATACCTCAGACACCTTCTAAACTCTGGGATTTGTTCTTAATTTTGAAGAAAGGCGTCGATTATATAAAAGAATTTGTCTGAGTGAAGTTATACTTAAAATATTGGTGCTCCCGAGCGGATTCGAACTGCTGACCTTTTCCTTCGGAGGGAACTGCTCTATCCAACTGAGCTACGGGAGCATATTTACAAAAATCATCCTTTCACCTTTTCAGTCAAGTAAAATGAAATCTATTGACAGTTTTAGTCTTATTTTCTCTATTTAATCTGAGATTGATTATTTGCGGAGGAATTATGAAATTTAAAAATGATTATCTTGGTTTCTTATCAGGAAGAGTCTTTTCTTCAAAGCTTTTAGTTTCATTTCAGGAAGAAAAGCAAGAGACTTTTGATAGGATTGAAATATTAAAAAACCTCTGTAAAAACAAAAAAATCATTCATCTAGGCTGTGCAGATCACAAGGATCTGATAGATTATAAAATAAAACATAATATCTGGTTACATAAAATTCTGGTTGAAAACTCCCAAAAATGTATTGGTATTGATATTAACAAAGAAGCCGTCGATTACATAAAAAGCAATTACAAAATCAAAGGTCTTTATGTAGGTAATATTTTAGAGATGTCATTAGATAAGATTGAGTCAGAATCATGGGATTATATAATCTTGGGAGAAATCATTGAACACATTGATAATCCTGTTGAATTTTTGCATATTATGCATGAAAGGCTAAAACCTTTTGTGAAAGGGATAATTTTAACTGCGCCGAATGCTTGGAGTTTGCAGATTATAAAACAAGTGAAGAATAATATAGAAATGATTAATTCTGATCACAGATACTGGTTTACACCCTACACACTGTCTAAAGTGCTTGTAAGGGCAGGATATGTAGTTAAAGAGGTGCATTTTTCTTTCTTCTCCATGCCAAAATACAATTTCTTAAAAATTGCCTATAAAAAGAAACATTTCCTTCAGTCAGATTCTTTAATTATTACAGCTGAATTCTAAGACAATTATTTAGAATTGTAAACCCAGAGGGATATTCTGCCAAGTGACTCCAAATTCAAATTTACTAAAATCATTATAAGAGGAATAAAGTCCCATTTTCTTATGCAATAGACCTGGATATATATTCACAATAATATTAGTCTTTTTTATTCCTGTTTGACTACAACTAAATAATAACGATTCATTCTTATCATAGAAAAATATAAAGTGTGGTTCTAGCTCAGGATAAATAATATTATAATTCACCAATGATTGCTTTAATCGAAACGCTTTTTGACCAAAACCTACTGAATAATTGGATTGATTCGCTCCATTATATGTCAATCCAGCCGTACCATCTATTCCCCAGCTATAAAATATCTGAAATCTTTTGCATTTTGGAGGACGATATTTCATAATAAATTCTTCACCAGCATTAGATAGAGTTCCATCAATAGGACTAAGCACAGGCTGAGGATACCAGCAATTTAGATTTAGGGTTTTACCAAAAAACTCTGCTACTGGATCCAACGCAAACAATATATATCCTGCTGTATTAAACAAATAAATATCCGCAATGGGATCCATTGATGGTTTTTTAAATGGTGATAATTCCATCATCTCATTTGTGTATTGAAAAGCAAATGTTGTCAAAACTCCGAGAGTATAAGGATAAGGATAGTGATGAAAATCATACCATTCTGCTAATTTTCGGCTAACCATTCCTTCACCGATTAAATGAGACTGATAATTTGGAAACCAAGCTCCTTTTTTCCCCTTAAAAGTTTTGGGAAATACCTGATATTCAAAAAAGTTCATTGTACTTGAATCATTGAAGTCTTTGATCACTTGATGGGGATTTGATAAACTTTCATTTAATAAATCAAATCCATTTCTAAAACGAATCTTCTGAATCTGTCTTGGCACAAAACCATTTCTCAAAATATCAAAACCACCATTAATGTAAACTGAACCAGGATTAAACTGTCCTTCTGTTCCATAATCAATTGACCCATTATAAAAATATAAATTCATGGAGAATAAGGGTGAAGTGATCAAAAATAATAAGATTAATGCTATTTTTTCCATATTTCCTTATAATTATCTATTAAGGCTTTTATAAACTTTTCTCTTATCTTTTCAGTGATAGTTTCCCCGTCCTTTTTGCTAATAATCTCAATATCTACACTTTCCTTTTTGAAGACAACTATTCCTGCTTCATCTGTAATTACGAAGTCAAATCGACCTTTTGTATAAAATCCACCGAGTGTTAATTCTTTTTTTTCTATAGGGATATACTGAAAACTCCCTAAAAAATGTGCTTTCTCTTTTTTATTACAAAGGGTATAGCCTTGAAGAGTTAATTCTCTGATAAGTTCTTTACATTCATCCTGATTTTTTAAAAAACTGATCAAATACAGATTTGTATTAAGTGTTTTTCTTGAATTAACTGTTCCTGATATATTCTCAATATTTTGTTTGAAATAAGTCTCAAAAAAAACAGGATTTAATAAGTCATTATGAAAGAAATTTATTAAATCAACCTGATATTGAAACGATTTTGCTGTGCTTTTTATCAATTTTATTAAACCAGAGTTATCAGAATAATAGATGTTTTTATCAATTATAAGTTTTAATTTGGGTATTGCTTGTATTTGTTCTTCATCTTTCCAATAAAATTTAAAAATATAAAGATTCTTTTTATCATTAGTTATTGTTTGATTTTGTGGAGGGAAGATTAGAATATTTTGACTATTTTGTTGAAACTCTTTAAAGAGTTTATTCCCATAAATCAGAGTTTCTTCTTTTATGGAGATTTGATTTAGAAAACAATCCAAAGCCTGGCAAATTAGAATAAAATTATTAAAGCTACTGGTATTTGATTTGTTATATTCTTTATAAAATTGTTTTGATTTTATCAGGTTGATTTCTGTTAAAACTCGCAGATCTTCAAAAAAATTTTTATCTGATATTTGAAGTTTAAATAATATCTCTGGCGATTTTCCTTCAATTCTTAGATATTTCTTCACTAAGACTTTTCTCATTTCCCACAATACAGGATTTACGTTGAAAGCCTGTTCAATGATTACCTGGTTTAACTCCCTAAAATTGTCTGCAAAGTAATCTTTAATCTTTTGATCGATGAGAGGGTTTAATGACTGTAAAACTAATTTATTCCCATTTTGAATATCCTTCGCTATAAATGTAAGAGAAATATCTCTTGAAATACAGGTCAGGTTTGCAAGGAATAGTAATAAACAAATTAGAAAAAAATATCTCATACATTTTGAATATGAAAGGAAAATCTATCAGCGCTTTCTTCTTTCAAACTACTTATTTTTACTTCTATCAGTTTTTGTTTTGGATCTGATATTAGAAATTGGTAGTTTTTAAAAGCGATTTCAATGTTATCAAATTTTGCTAAATCAGAACTATCATTTATTACACCGGTTATTTTATTCAGAGAAAAACTGTCCCCATCTTTTAACCAGATGAATTCAGTGTTAAAAAGGTTTTGAATAAAATCTTTTAAAGTGGGATCTTTAAAAACCTGATGGTCAGTAATTCTTTTTAATTTAAAATGATAGGATGATTTAAATCCAGTTAATTCAAATTCCATAGCTTCAGCTAAATTAAAAGTTTGGATATTTTCCAAACGAATAGGCATATCTACTTTTTGATTTTGATTATAATAGGTTCCATTGGTGCTGTTTAAATCCATCAACATAGATTTATGCTGATCCAAAGAACAATGTGAACCAGATATCCAGCCGCAATTTAGAACGATATCATTCTGTTCATCTCTGCCAATGAAGACCGTTTTTTTTGTTAAAACAACATAGTTTTTAACAGTAAATTGGTCTAAGATCACTAATCTTTCAGTAATGGGCAACTCACCAGCATTTATATTCAACACATTCAGAACCATCGTGATGGTATTGATTAACTCATTGATATCATATAGATTATATTGATTAATTAAGGGAAGAACATCATTTATTTTTGCTAATTTCTCTTCTAGGCTAAGTTTCAGATTATACTTTAAATTTGAATCTGGAAGACTTGCATATAAGGTGCTTTCATCTTTTATTTCTGCGATCCAATCATCCAACTCTACAATAGCGCTCAGTACTCCCCGCTTTTTCTTTTGAAATTCTTCAATTCTGGCTAAATCGCTTAATTCATATAGCTTATTCAGTACATAATCAAAACTTTCTTTTATTTGTTCAATTCTATTTGATTTTGGTACATTTATTCTTAAAAACTTCAATATACTATTATCAAGAGTTTTTAAGAGGTTTTCTCTAATAATCTTGAGTTTATTGCTAAGATAGTTATTTTTTTCTGTGCTTAACTTTTGTTCGAGGTGTTTAGCCAATCGAATAATTTCATTTAACTTTTCTTCATCATCCTCAGCGTTATTGATATCATTTTCAAGCTTATAATATTTAAGTAAGTCATCTTTGTATTCATATGATAGCAGGGTTGAAAATCTCTGAATAATATCCTGTAAGGATGGATTTAGCTCTCTAAATTCGATATACTGTTCATGTTGGAGATACAGGTGTTTTTCTGCAGATTGAACCAGAGAGATCAGTTTTGACTTATCGACAGTTTTTCTGGGAAGACTGAAATACTGGAAAGCTTCTTTTAGTTCAGGATATTGATTATTTAAAAAATGAGTATAGGGGGAATATTTCTCTTTTTTACTGATAAAATCAGGGTATCTTTTTTGACTGAGAATGTTAATAAATGGTTGATATAGTTTTTCAAACTCATCAAAATAGGCAAGTATTTTAAAAACAGAAGGATAAGCAAGACTTTCTTCTTCAGAAATCATTTTTTGAAAATGTAATAACAGTACATCAATCTTACTTCGGATCTCTTCAAGTAATTCTTCTTTTACTCCAGGAGATAATCGTAAGGCATTTTCATGAAGCTTAAGAATATTACTAATTTTAAGGAAATGTTGATCTGTTAATTCCAAAGGTGAATTATCCAAAGTTTTTTGGATTTTCTGAACACTTTGCAATAAAGACTGTTGTCTATTAAGCATTATCCTATATTGAGCAGCAATTTTTGAGTTACTTTCTTCTAAAACTGAGACAGCAGAAGATAGCTGAGAATGATGAGATATAATTGCTTTTTCATTATGAATAAAAGTTTCAATATATTCCATTGCCAGATTATTATAGGCATTTTCAATTTTGTCTTTATATATTAAAACATCTTTATCTTGGAATGTGCTGGTATTCATTGCATATTCACAGCAATAAATATCTACTAAGGCAAGTTGAAGAGTATGAATTTTCTGAAAACCTGTTTGTTTTAAAGATTTATTATATTTAGAAATAGCCTCTTCCAACCATTCTTTATTTACATTATTTATACCAATAAACTGTTGAATTACTGTGTGGGGTTTTTCTGGATTTTGCTCAAGTATGCTTTTCTTGTAGGCTCTCTTTTTTAATTCACTGATTAACACAAACTCTTGCATAAGAATCCTCACATTTATTCTAAAATCAAACCTTATTTCCTTATATCTCTATTTGATACTCACATTTACAAATGACTGGATGGGAATATGAGTAGGGATCTCATTATAAGAAATCACAGCCATAGCAGGTAAAGAAGGTTCTATCAACCTTTTTAAATAAGATCTGATTGTTGGTGTAGATATGATCACAGGGACAAAACCTTGTGAATTCATTTGAGATACAGCTTCTTGAATATCCTTATAAAGTTGAGAAACAATATCTGGAGGTAGTGAAGCTGAATAGTTTTTTTGTTTTATCTGATGCACAACATCAGTGATGAATTGTTCTAAATCAGGTGCTAAGGTTATGCCATAAACCACACCGTCAGAAGCTATATATTTTTTTGAAATGGTACGCGACAGAGCAAAGCGAACATATTCGGTTAAGGTTTCTATATCTCTTGTCGCCGGTGCATAATCTGCTAGCGTCTCAAGCACAGTAACCATATCTCTGATCGGTACACCTTCATGTAATAGATTCTTGATAACCTTCTCAATATTTCCAACAGATAGCAAGCTGGGGATTAACTCACTCACAACAGCTTCGTGATCTTTTTTTACATTATCCAATAATTTCTGAACATCCTGTCTGGTGATTATTATATCTGCATTTGATTTGATCAATTCAGATAGATGAGTCGCAATCATTGCAGCGGGTTCAATGACAGTATATCCATGCATTTCTGCGATATCTTTTTTATCTTCAGTCACCCATATAGCTGGTAAACCAAAAGCAGGTTCTGTCGTAGCAATACCTTTGATTGGTTGATCTACACTACCAGGATTTAAAGCTAAAAAATGATTTACTAAGCATTCTCCTACTGCAATATCCTCACCTCGAACTTTAACAACGTATTGGTTGGGAACTAAGGATATATTATCTCTTATTCTGATGGGAGGCACTAACATTCCAATTTCAAGAGCTAATTGTTTTCGTAAACTGGCAATTCTCTCTAATAAATCACCTTTCTGATTCTCATCCACTAAACTGATTAAACTATACCCAATTTCTAATTCAAGAGGATCAACTTGTAAATAGGAGGAAATCTCTTTTGCTTTTTCTTCAGGAGAAGAAGCCTGTGCCTTTTGTGCCTGCTCGTTTTCTTCTTCTTTTCTCGTGCGAAAAGCTTTTTCATCATCAGATTCAATTTCAATGATTTCCGATTTGGATACCGTGTAACCAAAATATGCTAGTCCTGCACCTAAAACGAAGAATAATACAGTTGGCATTCCAGGAGCCAATCCAAACAAAAATAAAACAGTAGCTGTCACATAAAGAACCTTTGGTTCTCTAAATAACTGAGTTAAAACTTCCTCACCTAAGTTGGCTTTTGTACCAGCTCTGGTAACGATGATACCAGCAGAAACTGAGATTAATAAACCAGGTATTTGAGAGACTAAACCATCACCAATGGTTAAGATCGTATATCTATCCATCGCTTCCAATATCTGCATTTTTCTTTGTACCACGCCGATAACGATACCACCGATAAGATTGATCAAGGTGATCATGATACCAGCCTGAGCATCACCACTTACAAACTTTGATGCACCATCCATTGATCCATAAAAATCTGCTTCTCTTCGTAAATCTTCTCGTCTTGTTCGTGCTTCAATATCAGTAATTATCCCATTATTTAAATCCGCATCTATCGCCATTTGACGACCGGGTAAAGCATCCAAAGTAAAACGTGCAGATACTTCTGCAACACGGCCAGAACCTTTAATAATGACCATAAAATTGATTATAAAAAGGATAATGAAGATAATTATACCAACAGTATAATTACCTCTGATCATAAAATTACCAAAAACTTCAATAATTTTTCCAGGTTCTCCTGTAGATAGAATGGCTCGAGTTGTTGCTACATTTAAAGATAAACGATACAAGGTGACAATCAAGAGTAATCCTGGATAAACTGAAAATTCTACAGGTCTTAAAAGATATAAGGGAGATAATAGAATAATAAAAGCAAGTGCGAAATTAATAACTAAAAGAAAGTCAATAATAGCTGCAGGCATGGGGAAAAGGAGAACAGCTAAGATCAGTAATACACCTATACCAATCGCTAAATCGCTTTTTTTACCCAAGGTAATTAATATTGATGCTTTCTTTTCGGCCATAAATATCCTTTCTTTTTTTCTTTATCGGTGAAAACAATTGAAATGTCAAGGAATATGTTTTGTGAATATTTAAAAACCTTAATTTATTTATTATTTTATAAAAACTTCAGGCTGACATGTTGGTCAGTCATTTGTTTTTGAAATTAATTATCTTAAAATTCCTATTTTTTTACTTTCCAGCTCGTTCCACTGGCTGTATCTTGAAGTTCTATTCCTATTGCATTTAAATCTTGTCTTATTTTATCAGCCAAGGAATAATTTTTATCTTTTTTTGCCTGAATGCGATGTTCTATAAAAAGTTGAATTAATAGTTCAGCGTATTGATCAACATTGGAAGATAATTTCTTTTCCAAATCACTGAAAAAACCTAAAACCTGACCTAATTCAACAAGTAATAACCCAGCTTGTTGCTTTTTTTGTGTATCATTCTGATCACTCCAAATTTCCCTAGTGATGTCAAATAATATAGATATAGCTTTAGCAGTATTAAAGTCGTCTTCCATGGCTTGTTTAAACCCATCTATAAAACCCGATAATGTGGCATCATAGTCTTTTTTTGTATCAGATAGTGATAATATCTGAATGTGTCCAAGCGCTTCATAGAAGCGATTTAAAGCTGTTTTTGATTCTATGATAATATCTTCGTTAAAATCAATGGGACTACGATAGTGTTTACTTAAAAAGAAGAAACGAATCACATCCGCATCATATTTTTTTAGTATATCCCTGGTAGTGAAAAAATTGTTTAAACTTTTTGACATCTTATCACCATTGATATTTAAAAATCCATTATGCATCCAATAATTAGCAAGTCTGATCCCATTTATAGCTTCAGCTTGTGCAATTTCATTCTCATGATGAGGGAAAATAAGATCAACACCGCCACCATGTATATCAAAAGTACCCCCTAATAACTTGCGTGACATAACAACACATTCTGTATGCCAGCCAGGTCTTCCGGCTCCCCATGGACTATCCCATTTGGGTTCACCTTCTTTAGCCTTTTTCCATAAGGTAAAATCAGCTGGATTACTTTTCTGATTATTGGTTTCTATTCGTGCCCCTGCTTTTAGATCCTCCAGATTTTTTCCTGATAGTTTTCCATATCCTTCAAAAGCTTCAACTTTAAAATAAACATCTCCATTGGATTCATAGGCGTACCCATTATTAATTAAATCCCTGATCAACTCAATCATTTCATTGATAAATTCTGTTGCTCTGGGGTTATGATCTGCTTTACGAATATTCAAAGCCTGAAGATCTTCATAAAAAGCTTTGGTATAACGTTCTGAAATTTCTTGAAAACTTGATTTCTCTTTGATTGCTTGGTCGATAATTTTATCATCTATGTCGGTAATATTCTGAACATAAGTGACTTTTTTACCACAATATTCAAAATATCTTCTAACTACATCAAAAAATAAAAAGGGTCTAGCATTCCCTATATGAAAATAATTATAAACAGTTGGACCGCAAACATACATGTTTATTTTATCGTTTGAAATCGGATTAAATTCTTCTTTATGATTATTCATTGTATTATAAATCTTCATGGCTCCTCCTTTATGACTTCAGATAAACTAATTTCTAAAAAAGAAATTTGAGTTTTACCACTAATCTTAGTCTTTGTAACATATTTTTGAAAAATGGGATCTAAGGGTTCTTTTTCTGAATGCTCAATGACAATGCGGCTTTCTTCCATAAGTATATTTTTTTCAAAGATCAGAAACAGGGTTGGATTCACAAGGTTTTTGTCATAAGGGGGATCCAATAGAACCAGATCAAACTTTTCTGTTGTTTTTTTTATATAATGATCAACTTTATATTTTAGCATACTAACTTGCAATTGACATTTTAATTTCTCCACATTTTGCCTTATTACTTTATAAGCCCGTTCTGATCCTTCGATCATCACGGCTGATTCAGCCCCTCTGGATAAAGCTTCTAAGGCTAAGGCTCCACTGCCAGAAAACAAATCTAAAACCTTCGTACCTTCAACATCAAACAAAGTAGAATATATTAATTCTCTGGTGTAATCAGTAGTTGGTCTGGTTGTATTACCCGAAACTGTGAATAGATTTGTCCCTTTATATTTTCCGGCTATAATTCTCATTTTGCCTGACCTTGCTTAGACTGACAAAGCTAATTCTGAAAAGGAAATAAACAGCTTGGTTTGACCTGCTAATTCTTTTTTGTATTCATTTAAACGATCTACATCATAACTGGCAAAATTAAAGGATTTCCAAGCATTTTCAGACAAGGTGTCATAAACCATTTCTTCAATCATGGAAATTTCAAAACTATTAGCAATATTATCAGCTACATTTAATATATTAGAAAAATGACGAAACTCTGTATTTGTACATCTGATGGGTTCATGATGATAACGTATTGATTCGTAAAGAATCTCAGGTAATTCCCAAAACTTTAAAAGTTCAGCACCTTCTTCTGCATGATTTGTATGGATTAACATATTTTCCAGAGCTACAAAGGATTCTTGTTTATCGATAGCAGAATTTTTTACTGAATTAAAATAATCAGGATTAATCTGATCAAAAAGGATATATCCAATATCATGAAATAAACCAGTTAGATACAATTTGCTTTTAAATTCTTCAGAAATATTATCCAGAAGTAAATAATGTTGAGAAATTTTACGTGAAATAAATGCAACTGCTAAGTTGTGCCGCCAATATTCTTCAATTTTTACATTTTTAAGCTTAAATCTTTTTAACATATTGGAAACATAGAGGGTCATAGCAATGGTCTTAACATCAACGATCCCTAAACGATTCACAGCTATGATTAAGTCAGTTACAGGAACTGTGCCTCCAAAAAGTGCACTGTTAGCTATTGATAAAATTCTGGCAGAAACTGATGAATCTAAAGCGATAATCTTTGCAATCTCTTTATTAGAGGCAGAATTTTCATTTAGAATTTCCATCAATTTGGTCAGGACTGAAGGCATGACAGGTAAATATTCAATATTTTTTATCTTTTTTTGGTAAAATTCTACCATAAGCACTTCCTTTTATTTAATTTTCTTAAATTTAAATGAAAATTCCAGTTGTTTGGGTTTAGCTTTAAATTTGGGACATGAAATCAAAACTACCGAATGGCTTTGCTTACATGTCTTTGTACAAGCTTCACATAGTTTATTGTATAAATGTACGGTTTCGTTTTTTGGCATAATTCACCTAATCTGCCCTTTAATTAATTCATATATTAAGATCAATTCTGAAAATGTTAAATCTGAGATAGATTTGTCTTTCCCTAACTGTCTGACGATAAAATCAGACAATTCTGAAACCATAAGCACATTTTTTGAAAGAGGATTATCAGTAAAATCGAAATTATTGCTGATATATTCTTTCTGCTTTTCCATTTCAGATTGAAATTCATCAAAATCAGGAAGATTGGATGGACTATAAATCTGCTCCAAATCTTCTGCTTCACTCATATCATATTCATCTTCTTCAAATTCAACATCTTCAAAGATTGGTTCTTCAACAGGTTCAGAATCAACTAGAAGATTGTCATAGTTCTTCTGGGGTAATATTCTAAACATTTCTCGATCTTGAAAACTGAATATTTTATTGATCAAATCATGATAGATTACATTTGTATCGGTAAATATCTTAGTTTTTGAGCGATCTAATCGACTCAATATCTCATCATTCTGATTGGTCTCATACAACTTACGATAGATCATAAAAGCATCAAAATATTGTTGTTGAGCTTCATATAACTGTGCTAATGTCAGCGTTGGAGCAATTTTGTTACCTGATAACGACATGCTACTCTCCACAATAAAATTTCTCTTCTATACTCTTAAGAGTTTTCACACCTATGCCCTTAACCTCAAGCAATTGGTCTAAAGATGTTATTTTTCCAAGTTTACTTCTAAAGTCAACAATATCCTTTGCTTTTTTTTCTCCGATTCCTTTTACATTGCAAAGATCAGGTATTGACGCTTGATTAATATCTTTTTTTTCATTAATAATTTCAGTCTCTTTTTTGGGTAGTTCTTGAATTTGTGGAGACAATTCTTTAGTTTTGTCAGGATTATCTATGTAAAAATTTATACTAATAGACTCAAATATTTTTTCTCCAATACCCTTAACTTTTTTTAAATCCTCAATTGTTTCAAATCCTGTTTGATTTCTAAAATCAATAATATTTTGAGCTTTTTTTTCTCCAATACCCTTTAATGACATTAACTCTTCTTTGTTTACAGTTTTTAAATTGTACTGTTTATTGCTGACTTTTTCGCTCCTTATTATCTGATTTGTATCTAAAAATACTTTCTCATTATTAATTATTACATAAAACATATCTTTCCACTTAAGAAGAGTCTTCTCACCAATCCCTTTAATATTTCCAAGATCTTCTACTTGTTTAAAACCAAATTGCTTTTGATATTCGATAATCATTTTAGCTTTTTTTTCTCCAATCCCGTTAATCGTTATTAAATCATCATAAGTTACAGTATTTAAATCATAAATTATTTTTTTAATTTCAGAAATCTTTTCGATGGTTTTTGCAGAGAGTTCGGTTTCTTCTGTTATTCCAAAACCTACAAATTTCAAAAAAAAGCCAAAAGTAAAGCAGAAAATAATAAAAAATAAAACTCTTTGTTCTGATAAAGTGAGGTGATTTCGCAAATTAATTTTCATTTAATGTCTTTCTTTGAATAAATTATTTGCATGAAGACCTTCCCAACAGACTCAATTGTTTTTGGAGACACATTTTTCATGGTATCATTTTCCGAAAAATCTCTATTTGAAGGACATGATAAATGAACAATAGGCATTTTATTCTTAATAAACAGAACAACATCTCTGGAATTTGATTGATAAAAATTACTTGAAAAGATTAGACTTTCTAGTTGTTTTGCTGTATTCCACACATAACGAGATTCGATGGGATTGGCATTATAGCTTAAAGAATCCATTTCAAGACTTTGATTAATTCCTGCAATACGATCGACATATAGAACTAACTCAGGTTTTTTCCCTGAATAATCAGATAAAAAGAACTTAGTACCAAAACTACCCATTTCCTTTTCACAAGGAAAACAGGCATCTAAAAAAACGATATCTATACCATATTTAGAAGGTTCGTTTTTTCCTACAATTTGAGCAATAGCCAATAGTGTAGCAACACTGCTTGCATTGGCATTAGCACCAAAATAATTACTACTTTTTGCTTCTGAGTCAATAAAAGAATCATAATAGGTTACAAACATTATTCTCTTACTTAAACGAGGGTAAAAACTAGCAGTAATATTAATCCCTTTTACCAATTTATCCCTATGTTGAAATTCAAATACTCCTTCATGGATCATCGCACCCGTTTTTTTTAGCTCAATTCTTATCAAATCACGAACAAGCTCTAACTCTGAACTCCCTGCCTGTCTTGATCCAATAGCACATTGTTGTTCAATTAAATCAATCGCCATGTCTGATGAAAAATCAGGTACTTGCTTCTGACATCCTGCAATTATTGCCATAACTACTATAATCCAAAAAAGAGTAATTTTTCTCATAACATCCTCTTTTGTTAATTTACACTATCATTTAACAGTAATTTCTGCTAATGTCAAATTGTTTCTCAATTATTTTTAAAATAATAATAATAAATATCCACTAGTAAAGCCGTTATTACAAAATTAATCAAAAAAGTATTATTATTTATTTAACAGTAAAAATAGTTATTAGAAATGCTGGAATTTTCTTTGAATCAAGTCATGTATGATATAAAAGTAACAATGGTTAGAAGAATATTATTCAGATCATAGTATTCATTAAGAATTATAAATCTTATAAGTCTGAGTTTATTAATTATAATTTTTTAGCTTAATTTATAAAACTACTAAATCCTAACTATGCAGGAATATCTAATCTGTTTTTAATCACAATTAAAATTGCTTTTGAAATTAACTCAGACACTTCTGGATGGATGTTTTTTACTAAAAGTTTGATTAAATAATCAATATCATTTTCAATACCAAACAAATTAGCATAATTACTTGTGGGTATAGGATTTTTATCTGAACCATTATTAAACAATACATTTTCTTTTTTATGATCATAAACAACATCAGGAGAATCTTTTATCTCTTCAATAACATTTTTTGGAATAAAGTCATTTGTTTCAGGAGAATCTTCTTGTTCTTCATTAACGATTTCATCATCAGAATATTCACTTGATTCAGAATAATTGTTTTCAATATATTCATTAAAAGGTTCTTCTTTTACAACAATCTCTTCAACAAATTCAGTTTCTTCAATATCTTCTTTTTCAATGATACAATACTGCAAGGTATATTGACCAATTCCAGACGTTTCATCAATAATATCAAAAAAGAATTTATAAAGAAAAATTTTCTCATGATCTCCCGATAACAATTCTATAATTTGTTCAAATGCAGTCATAAGATTTTCTTTACTATGTTCAACTATACCAAATTGTTGTGAAGTTATAGTATATTCTTTTTCATAATACTCTATTGTTTTACTCTCTGATATTTCATACTTTATTTCACTTTTCTTCAGAAAATTGCATAGAGTCATAAAAAATCTGGCATCATTAGGGTTAGCATTCATACTATACTCCATTACAAGCTTTTTAATATTATCGGCTTCTTGCAACAAAACTAAAGGTATTTATACGGGAAAACTTAAAATATTATTTGCAATTTAAAATAAAAAGATTAACTTCTTTAGATAAATAAAAAAATAAAAAACGGAGGATAAAATGGCTTTAGAACTAAATGATCAAAACTTTAAACAAACAATTGAAACTGGAATAACTGTGGTAGATTTCTGGGCTCCCTGGTGTGGACCTTGCCGTATGATAGCGCCAGTAATTGATGAAATTACAAAAGAATTACCCAATATTAAAGTTGCCAAAGTTAACGTTGATGACAGTCCAAATATTGCTCAACAGTATAACATCTTAAGTATTCCTACTTTGATTTACTTTAAAGATGGACAACCAATCCATTCATCTGTAGGAGTCGTATCCAAAAAAGCAATTTTAGATAAAATCGAAACTCTATAAAATAGGTTTGTTAAAAAAACATCCTTTATAAGATAAGACTTATAAAGGATGTTTTTATATAAATTAATTAAGCTTTTACATTAACCACAACATTTTTGAATCTTGCTGGAGCAACACCATGAGATAAATGCATTGCTTGACCTGGTTCACCTTTCCCACAATGGAAGGTGCCATGCATATCCCATTCTTCTTCTCCACAAATATGATCACATGAATTCCAAAATTCAGGAGTAATTCCATAATAGGTTGGTTCTTTGACAATGCCCACAATCTTACCATTTTTAATCTTATAGCCAATTTCAGTAGTAAATTGAAAATTATAACGATTATCATCAATTGACCATGTCTTGGTAAAATCTATGAGATATCCTTTTTCTGTCTCTGCAATTAATTCATCTAAACTACCTTTTTGAGGAGCTAAACAGAAATTTGTCATTCTTACTAAAGGAATATCATCAGCATAGGATGCCATCATATTTGAACTTGGTTCTAATCCCAACATTTCTCCAATTTCTCTTGAGGTTTGTTGATCTTGTAATATTCCGTTTTTAATGATATCGGTACGTCTTGAAGGCGTTCCTTCATCATCTACTAAATGAAATCCCATTCCATTTTCCAGAGTTGAATCACTAAAAATATTTACAATTTCTGATCCATATTTAAAATTTCCAAGCATTGATGGTTTAATGAAAGTTTTACCTGCATAAGAAATCTCCATTCCAAAGATTCTGTCCGCTTCAGTTGCATGACCAACAGATTCATGTAATTGCAACGCTAAATGACCACCACCGATGATGATGTCTGCTCTTTCTTCTTCTATCATAGGTGCTTTTAATAAATCAATAGCTTCTGACATGATTTTTTCTGCATTTTCTTCAAAATTACATGCTCTGACTTTTTCAAATCCACCTCTACGAGCGTTCATATGTCCCGGCCAGGTTCTGCAGTAATTTTTATTTCCATCCGTTGCTAAGACATAGATTGATGGTAATGTGTCATAAACTAAAGAATCAGTAAAAGTGCCTTCTGTGTTAGCATAAATCTTATATTGTCTATAAAAAACAACAGCTACATTAGAATAAATGATTTTATCATGAGTTGTTAATTTTTTAGCGATCTTTTCAAAATAACTAATTTTTTCCTCATTAGACATAGTAAATGGATTTTCATCAGGTGTATAAAGATAGGATCCCTGAACTGGTTTTATGGGTTTGTATTGAATCTTTTCTTTCTTAAACAAACCTCCATGTTTTGCATTTAAAATTGCTTTTTGTATTGTTAAGTCGATATTTGAACGTGTTAAATTATTCGTTCCTGCAAATCCCCAACAACCATTAATTAAGACTCTGATTCCTAAAGCTTTTGCATCCATAGAAGAGTTTAATCCACGTAAATTACCTTTTTCAAAGTATATTGATTCTTCATCAGTTGCTGTATATCTGACATCAGCAAAAGTGATTTGAGATTGGTTTAATTTTGATAATATGTCTTGTATGATTTTTTTCATGATTGCTTCCTTATACAGTTTTTGTCGATGAACTTATTTTGAAGTTTTTAACTTTTACATGAGGCATTCTAAAAGCATTAATGCTGAATGTTCCGTAATTATCTGACATTGGGAAAGTATATGAATTATTTTCTATCTCAATAATATTAGAAATAATATCACTGATTTTTTCTGTGAAACGCAGATTGTTTACTACTTTTGAAATTTTTCCATTTTCAATAAGAAATGTTCCATCTCTAGTTAATCCTGTTAATGAACTTTCTTTAGAATTTATGAAATTCATATAATGAAGGCTGGAAATGAATAAACCTTTCTTTATTCCTTCTATCATAGAAGACAATTCATGATCTCCTGTTTCCATAACTAAGCAATTTGCTTCTGCTCCATTGACAGCTAATCCAGTTTTGTGGCTATAATAGTTTCCAACGAGGAAGTTTTTAAAAACACCTTTTTCGAACAATGGTAATTTTGGATAAGCATGACCTTCAGAATTATAAGAATATTGAACAATATAAGGGTCAGTTGGATCATCGGTTAAAGTGAAACAATCAGGATAAATTTTTTCACCAATCTTTCCTTCTAAAAGAGTATTCTTACGATCTAATGAAGAAGCATCTAAGCTACTCCAGCTATAATAGGACAAAAATTCGCCAATACATCTTGGTGCTAAAATTACTTCATATTCACCAGGATCGACATCAACAACTTCATTAGTAGCAGATTTTACTTTTTCTTTTAAAGATTTAATAATAAAATCTACATTAAATTTAGAGGCATCTTCACTACCAAAACTTTCTAAAACAGTCACTTCATTAACGTCGCTTACTGCTTTTACTTCAAAATAAATTGGAGAACTGACAGATTTTTTGTTTACTCCATTACTGTTAATTATATAAGTAGTAATATAATTGCAAATAAAAGTTCCATAAATTCTAAATTTCAGATCAATGACAGAATCTGCGATTTTATTAAGATAATCTGTTTTCTTTTCCAAGGATAATTTCTGAATATTGTCACAAGCAGAATTGAATTCAATGATAGTTGTATCATTTTCAATATCAACAAAATGAGGATCAGGAGGTAATGCATCAATTATATTGATAGCATCTTTCATGCGCTCTTCCAATATTTCAATAGTTGGATCTGAAATAGAAAAAGAGTAATTTTTCTTATCTTTGTATATTGAAGCAAAAAACTCCTTAACATGTTTAGAAATATTGTAATTGGTTTGACTTCTATAAAATCTTAAGAAATCAGTATCCCATACTTTGTAATAGAATTCTATTTTGAGTTCTGGGTGATGTTTAATTATTTCAAGCAATTTGTTTTTAAAATTCACATTCATTTGTGTCTCCTTATTCTTCTTTTAGGAATTGTTCCCCCATCTTTGTTTTTCAAAAAAACAATTGAGAATAATACAACCATAATTTCAAGGTAGTATTTTGCTGAAAGACCATCTTTTCATTATAATATGGTGCACATATTATGCCAATAATAACTAATTATACCCTAATTCCAGTTTTAAACAATGCATATCATCAAAACATTGAGAATCTATGATTGTTGAACTGGTAAATAACGGATCAGTGATATGTTCTTTCAACTTGTTTTGAACATCTTGTTCATTTTGGCAAGGGTCGGTGGTTTTAAAAAGAAAACTCATTAAAAATACATTTGTGCTTTTATTCATTTCAATAAGAACTAAGGCATCTGATAGGGGTGTTTTTAAGGAATAAATTAAATATTGGTAAATACCTCGAACAACATTTTCAATATAGATTTTTAATGATTCTGAATGTAACCATTCTTGAACTATCTCCTGAATTTTTTTAATGATTTCTTCAATAGGGTTAAATTCGGTGTTCATTATAAAATATTTTACAACTTGAGAATCAGTTAAACCGTTTTTTAAAGAAAGACTCATAATAGTAATATCATCATAATTTAGAGAAAATCCTCTATTGATAAGTTGATGTTTGATTTGATAGGGTAATTGAAGATCATTTACATAGTTAATCTCTTGTTCAATCATTTCGATAAATCCATCTGTTCTTAAGCTGTTGTGATTAAGATCCGGGCACTCAATAACACCATCAGTATAAAATAAGAATAATTTATGGTAATCTAATGAAATGACGTTTTCTAAACTTTCATTGTATTTTAGTTTTTCATTCCAGCCAATGGGATAGCTTCCTTTATCCGAAGACTTTTCAATCTTATGAGTAATTTTATCATAAATCAAAAATGGGGGATGTCCAGCATTATAATAAGTGAAAATAAATTTATCATAATCAATAACCCCAATCAGTAAGGTTAAAAACTTATTATAAAAAACATTTTTGGCTAACATTTTATTCAATCGACTAACCAATTCAGGTAATTTTATATCGAGAGGATTTTCTTCGGCAATCATTTTAATAATAGATTTTACAGCTGTCATCATCAAAGCGGCATGAACACCATGTCCTGAGATGTCTCCGATATATATCAAATAACGATTATTTGGTAAGGGAATTAAATCATAGATGTCTCCTCCCAAATGCTCAGAAGGAACATAAGTCGAGCATAATTTGATATGATTATTTATAATGATCCACTTAGGTAAGAAATAATTCTGAACCTCAACGGCTAATTTCATTTCTTTAGCCTGCTTTTCATTTTCAATTTTTAAGGCACCATATAGATTTCTAATCTCTTTTTCGGCATTAAAGAGTTTTAAGGCTTTTTGCACCCTAGAAATCAATTCTGTTTCATTCCATGGTTTAATAATATAATCCCAAGCACCAGCTTCAAATCCTCGTTTAAGAGTTTCTTCATCATTCAAAGCGGTAATTAAAATAATAGGTCTATTTTTATTTAACTCATTCATTTTGACACAGGTTTCTATCCCATCCATGACAGGCATCATGACATCCATCAAGACAAGATCATAATCTGTTGAAACAAATTTTTCTAAAGCAACTAACCCGTTTTTAGCTTTTTCTGTATAGTAATTATTTCTGATTAAGATGTATTCTAACAAACTTAAGTTAGATTCTTCATCATCTACTATCAATATTTTAATTAATTCCATTTTTCACCATTTTTCAAAATTTCCTTCATTATCATTTTATATCATGACTTCAATCAATTTAACATTTAAATTATTTTATTTATTTAACAGAATATTCATAAAAAAGTCAACAAGTATTTTACCACACTATTAAATTCTATGAATTATTTACTATATCTTATTAGAGATATTAAAAAAACTGATTTTCATAGATTCAAATGAAAATCAGTTAATATAACATTCTTGACTTATACTAATCTCTGGAATTTCTTAATAAAATCATTCGAATTAACTGTAAAAGCGCCATTAATGTTGAAACTACATAGGTCATAGCCGCCGCGTTAAGCATTTTTTTACAACCAGTAATTTCGCCATTATTATCTACGAAGCCACCATCGACTAATTGTTTTATTGCTCTAGAAGAAGCATTGAATTCTACAGGTAAAGTAATCAGATGAAATAATAAAGCCCCACTAAAAAATACAATCCCTAATGTCATTAATCCACTATATGAGAAGATTAAACCAATAAAAAACATTGGGAAAGCGAGTGTACTTCCTATGTTTGCGACAGGTAATAAAGATCCTCTTAAAACAACAGGATAGTAGCCTTTAGCATGTTGGATGGCATGGCCGACTTCATGAGCTGCAATGCTGATTGAAGCGATAGATGTTCCGTAATAGATTCCTTCTGACAGGTTGACTTCTTTAGTTTTTGGATGGTAGTGGTCGGTCAGGTTTCCTTCTATTGGATTTACAGAGACATCGGATATACCATTTAATTGAAGAATTTTTCTTGCTACATCAGCCCCAGAAATTCTTTTTGAGTTTTCAATTTTTCCATAATATTCATAATTTTTTCGAACTCTATGTTGTGCATAGAATGAAAGAATTAATACTGGTATGATTAGTATCATTGTTGGATCATGAAACATAAACATGATTATACCTCCAATTTAATAATATAATATAATTAAATTTTTACAATTGTTTTAAAAAATCTTTTTTCAATAATAATTTTAGCTCAATTATTCGTGTAAACAACTTTATGCCAATAGTAATAGAGTTTTGATCAGGTAAAAAAGTTGAAGAATGAAGATCTTCAGAGTTGTTTGTTCCTAACCAAAAAAGAAGACCTGGATATAAACTGGTAAAGAAACCAAAATCCTCGCCTGTCATAGAAGCTTGAGTATCAATAAACTGAATATCTTTACCACAGATATTTTTTAAATGCTGATTAAGAACAGGGTGATTAACTACAGGATCATAGGTGCTTGGGAACCCGACTTCCACATTTTGATCATATTTTAAAGCGACTGCTTTTGCTGTATTTTCAATTAATTGATTTAGTTTTAGCTGATTTTCTTTAGTTAAAGTTCTGGTAGTACCTTGCATTATACATTGAGCAGGTAGCGAATTTCTCATTGTTCCTGCCTGCACATATCCGACGTGAAAGACGACTGGTTCAATAGGAGAAAATGCTTTTGAAGTAATTAAAGATAATGATTGGTAAAAATCAATTCCTGCTAAAAAGGCATCTTTTCCATTTTGAGGCATAGCCACATGAGATGATTTTCCTGTAATATTAATATCAAATTCCTGAGGAATGCCAAATATAATACCCGATTTACTAGCAATAGTTCCTGTGGGATATTTTCCTGTTATATGTAATGCAAAAACAGCTTCAATGGAAAAATTATTAAAAATCCCAGTATTAATAATAGTTTTTGCGCCACCATGACCTTCTTCAGCTGGTTGAAAAAGAAATAGAATATTTTGATCAGGTTTTTTTGTTAAGACTTCTTTAATCAATCCAATCAAAATAGTCATATGTATATCATGACCACAGGCATGCATTATCCCAGTATTTTTAGAGGTAAACTCACATCCTGTTTCTTCAGCTATTGGTAAAGCATCCATATCGGCTCTAAATAAGAGATATGGTTGTTCATTCCTTTTATATTCAAATAGTATTCCAGTAGTGGGGAACAAGTGGGTTTTTAGTTTTTTTTCATTTTTAAATAATTCTAAAATAAAGGATTGAGTTTTCTTCTCTTCATAGGCAAGTTCAGGGATTTGGTGCAATTTTTGGCGAATTTGATAAAGGTTCATACATTTTCCTTTTAGAATTGGATTTCAACCCATATATCCAATTTAAATATATTGGTTTTTTCTCCTCTCATATTATTCGTTATGGTTTCATAACTACCTGATAGTCCCCCCTTCAGATTTGTATGGAAATTATAAGAAGCTCTGGGAGTAACGGAGAATTTCTGTTGATCACGATCTTTCTGTTTACCTGATCGGCCTTCATTAAATGCCTGTTCATCTTCATAAACGAAAGAAAGATCAGATTGCAATTGGTTTTTAAAAGTGATTCTTTTTTTGAAAAATGGTATCTTAAAACCATTCTCTGCAGTGAAGGTATAACCCATCGTAGCATTATATGCCATTTTATCAGATTGTCTTAAAGTACTATAATCTGAAGCATAGCTATAACTTTTATTATTTGTCTTGCTGACTGAAACACTACTGGTAATATCATAAATCCAATTTCCTGTAAATCCAATTATTGGAGAAAAGGCTGTGGTAAAAATCTCAGTCCTTGGCTTACTCCAATTAATATCCCCAGATTGTTTTAGAGTATAGGAATATGAAGAGCTCAATCTTGAGCTAGTTAATATTTTTTCTGCATTGATTAATTTTTCGAAACTACTTAAGGTTACTTTAATATCTGGCCAATTGGTAGTAATTGTCTGAGTTGAAGCAGAAGAATAACGTTTACTTATTGAGGTGGAATATTTAAAGTCAGCATTAATAATTTTAAAAAATGGATAACCTGTAGAAGCTGAATAAGTGTCATCGACATTTCTAGTTCTCAGATTAGAAACAGGATAAGTGTATGGTAATCCCAATTGATAAGCAAATTTAGGCAGTTGATCTTGTTGATCAAATTGAGAGCCATATTGATTTTCATAATTGAGACTGAAATTCTGGAATTTAGCAAGTAAGCCGATACCATCAGCTAAAAGAGATAGAGGACTCTGAGAGGATTTATTTTTCTTTATTTCTTCCTTTTTATCTTCAACTTTTAATGAATCAGAATCAGACTTCTTCATAATTTCATCAGGATTTTCTTCTAGATTCTTATCTTTATCAAGTTCAATTTCTTTTTCTTTTTCTGTTTTATCTTTATTGAAATTTTTTTCTTTATTTATTCTATTTTCTTCATCTTTCAGAGCTTTTTCTTTTTCTAACTCTTCAAATGATTTAAATCCTTTTAGAGGATCTTCTTTGGGATTATCAACAGAAGTGTTATCGGATTTGATGGGATTTCCTGATTCATCCAAGGTTTCTCCAATATTTGGTTCGAAGGACGAATCACTTTCCCTATCATTAGCGCTATAACTTTTTTTAGGGTCATTGCTTATGAGATTTGCTAATCCTGCTAGCATATTACTGTTTTTTAGAGTGCCACTCACTCTGATTACCCGATTCACACTACCATCGTATATGATTTGATCTTCTGGTTCATTTACATTGGATGATTTAATGATTCTTCTAATCTGTCGATATTGAGATTGAACAGAGGAGTTAAAATCTAAAAAGGAATCGGTATAAGTAGGATCAAAGCCAAGACTCAAAGTTTGATCTCTTTCTGTTTCTTGTCCAAGATTGATTTTTTTAACTTCATTTCTTTGCATTAGATCTCGTTTGGTGGTTAATTTCCAACCAGAAGTTATATCAGAGAAAATATCATATTTAATTTCATTCATAGTTTCAATTACTTTAACATCAACTGTCTGGGATTTAGGCTTCCAATAGCTAGAATCAGCCTGAGTGTACCATTCCCAACGTTTTGGGAATTCTGCTCTGATTGATCCTTCATTAGTATAAGACTTTGGTAAAAAATAGAAAGAGTAATTTTTGTATAGTTTTAAGGCAAGTTTATCTTTTGGAAGTTCTAAACGATAAGCTGCAGAATGCCCCCACTGGGTTAGAGTATCAGCACTCGAAGAAGTTGTAGAGATGTTTTCTTTTACATTGCTACTCAAAGTAATATTTTTAACAGTGTAAGCTAAAAACTTATTTGACGGAGTTTTACTAAGACTATATGAAATTAAAGCTTGTCTGTTTAAAGATTTATTCTTTTCTCTATCTTGATTTTCAGTCATTAAATTTGTTCTCAAAACATCAGAACTTGATTTATATTTTGGAATTCCCAAACTTTGAGTTCTATTTAGAGTTAATGGAAGATTCAATCCCCATTGAGTTGGGAAAAACTTTTGTAAATAGTATTTATTATCTAAGGATAAGGTTGTTTTATCTTCTGAACCGACAGAAGTAGCAGAATTTCGATTATAGGAAGAATAAAAGTCAGATGATTTCCAATCATAATTGATTGTTAAGGTAGAGAAATCTGCAAATTTAGTATCAATACTGGTACGAGTAGCAAACCCAATAGCTTGATTTGGTTCAGAAACTCTAATTTCATTAAAATAAACAGTTCCATTAAATTGGTTCTGATTTTTTGGAATTTGAATACCAATTGCTAATTCCTTAATGTTACTCAGAGTTGGTTGTCTTACTTTTCTGAAAGTCATTCCATCAGCAGTATAGATGGTATCTCTTGTTTCATTGATACTTTTCAGATAAGTAATACTAGTGAAAGGAATAGTAATTTCTTGCCATAAATTTTCATTCATTTTTTCTGAGGTACGATTGACATTAACTCTTTTTGATATTTCATAATAATTTAAAGAATCAGAACCTAAGCGGAATAAGACATCTAAAGAATCTAATGAATTACCAGCTTCGGGGTAAACCCAGAATTTGATATTATTATAGTTTAATAAGTTATAAGGAGTTCTATATCCTTGTCTATTTAAAACAATATGATTTGGTTGAATGTTATTATAGACAGTTTTTAAGGCTTGTTCAAATGACAATTCGTCGTCTTTACCTTTTTCAGTTGTTTTAGGAGGAGCTACATAATGATTATCTTTTTGATTATCAGAAGTTTCAATAGAGAAATATTCATTCAAACTGTTTAATTCAGAGGGAGATATTAAAGTTTCAGACAATAAATCACGATCTCTGGTTATCATTTTAGTCCATTTATTACCAACAATATCAATATAGACAATATTAACTTTAGCATAAGCATCAGACTCAAACCAGACTCTGGCAAAACTTATTTTTTTTAAATCAGGTTTACTAGAAAGATTGCTTAATATTTCAGAATTGACATTATTTTTTAAAGGGATTCGATAGATCCGCCATCCATTGTATTCGCTTTGGAAATAGGAAGATTCAGTATCCGATAAACTAACAGAGTATCTAAATAATCTTTCATCAATATTCAATTTACTATTATCGTTTAAATCCTCAGAATCCAGGCGGCCATTCCCTTCAGTACCATTAATATATGGATATTCATTAGAATTATCAGGAAACTCATTAGCATCACTGTTATCAAAAGGATCTTCATCAGGGTTAGGAGATTCTCCAGCACCTGGAGTTTTAACTCCATCTAAACCAACGTCCTCATTTACTTCGAGCAAACCATTTTTATATCCGCCATTAAGTCCATCTTCAGTATTTAGAACGCCTAATCCACCAAAATCAGTATAATAATCTTCAGAAACATCCCCTAAATCAATATACATTTTTACAGGATTAGTTAAAGATTCTTCATTGACAACTTTGACTAAGATTTCGATATATTCTTTGTCGGAAAAATCCAATTCATTTCCTACATATTTCATCAAACCAGCATAAAATGGGGTATTCATTCCTGGCATACTAATACTTGGAGGTAATAATCTCATGGAAAGAACACTAACTTTTTCAGTTCTTTCCTTTATGGATAAGGTAGCAGGATCATAAACATCTTTTGTATAGATGTTTGAAGGATTTGCCCAATTAATTTTACCTTTAAGTAAGTTAACAGAATAAGGTTTACTAGCTTGAACCCAAGTAATACGACCGGTACCTAAGGGGTACGAATCTAATACTGCTTCCATATCATCTAACCAAGCTTCATCTTTATGATCAGCAGATGAACTATTATAGATTTTGGGTACATTCATAGCTACTTCACCTGAGATGGTAATTTTTGATTCAGCATCAGTTTTGATTAAAGGTAAAAAATCTACAGCTTTCGTTAAAAATTCAGGTGTAAATTTTACTTCACCATCTATATCAGCTAAAATTAAGGAGCGACTTTCATTTCCTATTTTAGGTCTTTTATCACTTACTTTTTCTGATTGATAAATAAAAGTACTTCCTAATTTTGCCTGATCAGTAATTTGCCAATCAGCTCTTATTCCAAATAATGACTTAGATTCGATGGCAAACATGGGTTTATTCTCATAATCTATCTCAATGTCAGCATCTGCAGATTTATATTCTTTATTTAAGATTGTAACAGTACCCATGTCATAATCAACTATATAATCAACACCTTCCTTAATCTCTCTTCCATTGACCTTTATTAAGACACTTCCTGGAAGGATCATAAGTCCCAATTCTATGCTTTCTCTACCTACTTTGCCTTTTATACTAATGAGATGCTTGTAACTGGTGCTCTGATCATCTTCAGTTAGATATAATACAGAATCTTTAACAATTCTAAAGGGTTCAATAAATGGAAAGAGAATATAACCTTCACCTAAATCAATGGTTGTATCATCACCATTTACAATAGTGTTATTGTCAGTATCTAATCGAAAATATTGATAATAATTCAACTCAGATTGAACATACTCCAAAGAGTCATAGACAACAGTCTCATCATATCTTCCATCGGGTTTTTGAAAAAAGATACGGAGATCAAACCCATCACTTTTAATATTACCTGAGCCTAAGCTATATCTGTTCCTTTGTTGATAATACCAAGTTGGAGAATTGATATCCTGATTGCGCATTTTAATAGCTTTCAATAGCAAATTTTCACTATTATCGTTTCCAACAGTTCTACCACTGTTTTCTACATAATACACTGCAATGGTATAGGGTTTTTCTATTGCTTTTAAAAAGGTTAGGATGCCTGTTTGATAATCATATGAATAATCCTCACCTTCCACTAATAAATCAAACATATAGCTATTTGTTGAATCTTCTAGAATTGTACCTTCAATGGAGAGGTTATCGTCAGATCCATTATAATTGTCTAAATAGACTTTTAACGAGCCATCTCTTGGTAATAATGACAATACACCTGGTTTCCCCATTAAGCTACCATCAGAGTTTCTTTTAATTGCATTATTAGCCCATAAGGGTTTTCCTTCTGCTTGTGCTTCAGAAGCAGAGTATAATTCATACATATCATAGGGATTAATAATATAATAATGAGATCGTCTTACATAATTATTTATATAGACTAAGGTAGATTCAGCTTCAGAATTTCCTTTAAAGGTTTTTTTACTTTTTTGAGATTCTTCTTTACTGGCAATAGCTGTAATATTCAAATCACCAATCTTTAACAAGGTTTTAATTCCAAATAACCCCTGAGAAGACGCAGAAACGCCAATAAAACGAGATCCAGATAATGATAAGGAAGTGTTACCCGCTTCAATTGACTGAACGATTTCATCTTCATCACCAGTATAGCTTAGTTTAATATTATTAGGGTCAAATATACTAGTTTCCTGACCTGAAGAATATTTAACATTTACATTGATTTTTTCACCAATAGTTCCATTAAGGTTTAAGTTTAAATCTTGTTTCATGGTGATATCGAAATTAGTAGGATTTCCAGCTTCACTGACTTGTTTTGTATCTTTCTTAGTACTGGTAGTACTCAGAGTTAATTTTTGACTACCAGAAAGATTTAGTCTTCCAGCTTTTGTCCCCATGATTTTTTTGACACCTTTTGGTAAAGCCATCGCTGGAAGTTTGATAATTATTTCTGGAATTATTCCCTGAGTGGATTGTCTATCTTTTTGTTTTAGGATATCTTTTTTTGTTTTGTTGAATAAGTCTTTATATACAGATTCAAAGCTGTTGTCCAGATAATCTTCCCAACTGATCAGGAAGGGTTCTGTTAGTAAATATTGATCATATTTGACTTTGATAAGAATAAATTGATTGTCATAATCAACAGAAGTTTCAGTTTTCTGTTTAAATGCTTCTAAGAATAAAGCTTGCTTTTTGTTAATTGAAATACCGGGTTTAATCTTGTAATAATCAATTTTGTTTGATCGAAAGGGTGTATAATAGGGTAAATAATAGTATGGATAATAAAAAACAGAAAATAAATAAGAGGTTATCAGCATTATAAAACTAATTATCAGTAGTTTTTTTTTCATCAATAATATCTATCTTTCTTTGTTTATTCTTTAATTTGGCTAATTTTATATAAGCCATCAAGCGTTAAAGTTTTATCAATAATATCAATTTCATTAGAATGATCGCAAATTAAGGAAGCAATCCCTCCTGTAGCAATGGTTTTAAACTTAATTAGATGAGCCCATTTTTTCTTAATTTCCATAATAAATCTATCAATCATATAGGCATGACCTAAAACGATACCAGATAATAAAGCATCCTTGGTTGTTGTTCCTAATAAATGTTCAGCCTTTTCCAATTGAATATTTGATAACAAAGCAGCTTTTTCAAACAGATTAAAAGCTCCTGTGACGACACCAGGGATAATACTTGTTCCGTGAAAATGACCAGATTTATCAACTAACTGTATAGTAGTAGCAGTTCCCATGTCACAGATAATACAATTATCTTCATATTTTTTCCAGGCAGAATAAGCATTAACAATTAAATCAGCTCCTATAAATCCAGGGTCAGAAACAGAAAAGCTTAAACCTAAAGGAGTATATCCCGTCACAACGATCACAGGGCTTTTAAAATAGCGTTGAAATAAATGTTCAAAACATCTGGATAATGAAGGAACAACAGAAGACAATACCACATGATCAATAGCTTCTAATTTCATGTTGCTCTGTTCTGCCAGAGTATATAATATAGAGAAATATTCATCAGATGTCTTTTTAGAATCTGAACTAAGTCTCCAGACTCTTTGTAATTCGCCTTCAGTATAGATCCCGCAAACAATATTTGTATTTCCAATATCAATGACCAAGATCTTCTTCATATAATTCCTATTATATTTATTTCAATAAGCTATAATATTACTATTTTAACTTTTTTTACAGAATTTTTGATTTCAATCATAAAGTCAAGAATAAATTATGATTAAAATAATATTTAGTAATTCATGAGTTGGCTTTTTATAAAATAGTAAATAATTCAATACGCAGTTAAAGGAAAAATTTTAATATTTTTTAGAACAACATAAATAAATTTTCCAAAAATTCTCAGAAATAATATTCAAGATTTTTAATATTCAATAGATAAAGCACCAAGGAAGCTCCAAGGAAGGAGTAAGGAAGGAGTAAGGAAGTAGTAAGGAAGTAAAGATCTTTGTTTTGATTTGCAACAAGAAACGAGATAAGAATAACTGTTTTGAAAGGAAAATTAATTTTCAAATATGAATCGGATATAAATCTTAGTCAGAAAGAACACAAAGGGATGCCATTATAATAAGGATAAGGATATTTCTTGTTTCTCTTAAGTCGTCATTGCAATACTCATTTCAGATCAAAAAAAAGAAATGATTTTCAGTTAAGATTTATTTTAGGATAGTTAAAAAGGGTAATGTCATAGTAGCTAATTTTATATATTAGCCTCTTTTGAGTTAGAGAAAAACATAAGCAATAAATTCATTGACATAAATAGAAATGATTTGAAAATGTCTAAAATAAAAATAAAGTGTTAGAATAAGCGATATTATGCTTATTCTGAAAATTGGAAGGCTAAGTAATGGTTTTAGTGATCAGAATATTAAGTTCAATTTGTGACATTTATGTTTATATCATCATAATTCGAGCGGTAGCATCTTGGTTTTCACCAGACCCTTACAATCAGTTATATAGAGTTTTGGTCAATATAACAGAGCCAGTGATGGAGCCTTTTAGAAGAGTATTACCGAGTCTTGGAGGAATGGACTTATCTCCGATTGTCATTATATTAATTATCCAATATATAATAAAGGGTATTGTCCTACGGTTTTTAATTACCCAGTTTTTATTTTAAGGAGATATTATGGATCAAAAATATGAATTCTCTCCTGTCGAAATAAGACATAAAGAGTTTTCCAACGGAATGTTTGGATATAGCAAGAAAGAGGTTCGAGAGTATTTGGACATGATTTCAGCTCACATAGAAGATCTTTTTAGTCAGAAAGCATCTTCAGACGAACCAGCAAGAATGAATGTATTTGATGATCGAGCTCAATCTCAATTAGTATTAGAGCAATTACAGAAAAAAGAAGAATTAATAAGTCGGACATTAATACAAGCAGAAAACACGAAAAATGAGATATTGAGAAATGCTCAAAAAGAAGCGGATAATATTGTCAGGTCAGCGGAATTAGCAGCCAAAAAGGCGATTGACGATACCAAGCATTATTTAAATGTATTAAAACATGAATTTATAAACATGAAAGAGCAAAAAAGACAATTCTTATTAGAGACTAGTGCTCAATTACAAATGTTTTCAAAACGAATTGAGCAGGATCCATTATTTGATCGGTCGAGAGAAGCAGAATTGGATACTCAGATAAATGTAGCCTCAACAATCAAGATGGAGACTCTAAATGGAAGAAATGATACAGAAAACAGTTAATTTTTTAAAATCTAAAATCCCATTTGTTCCTAAAGCAGGGATAATATTAGGGACAGGTTTGAATGGATTAGCCGATCAGGTTGAGAATCCTATAGCCATATCCTATGAGGATATTCCAGGTTTTGTTGTTTCAACGGCACCGTCTCATCAAGGCAAATTGATTGCAGGACAGATAAGTTCAGTTCCAGTTATTGTATTTCAGGGGAGATTTCATTATTATGAAGGCTGGAATATGGAGCAGGTAACCTATCCTGTTCGAGTACTAAAGGCACTAGGAGTTGATACATTAATGGTCACAAATGCATCCGGAAGTTTAAATCCTCAATTTACACCTGGATCATTAATATTATTATCTGATCATATAAATATGATGGGCATCAATCCACTGATTGGTAAAAACAGAGATGAGTTTGGCGAGAGATTTCCCAGTATGAATGAACCGTATAATAAGACTTTATCTGGATTTGCAAAAGAAATCGCTGAGCAAAACGGAATTTCATTAAGAGAAGGTGTTTACTGTGCGGTAACAGGCCCATCTTTAGAGACAAGCGCAGAATGTAAGATGTTTGCTTCCTTTGGAGCCGATTTAGTTGGAATGTCAACCGTTCCCGAAGTGATTGTAGCTGTTCATTGCAGGATGAAAGTATTGGCTATCTCAGTTGTTACCAATTTAAGTAATATTTTTCATAGTGAAGCGCATAGTCAGGAAGAGATACGAGAAAATGCTCAAAAGGCTTCTGCCAATTTACAGTTAATAATAAAACAAACATTAAAGAAGATGGATAAAGAAGGAGACTAAGTAATGGCTGCTGAAAGCTTAACAACCGACAAATTAAAATTCTTCGAAGAAGTTCTTCTTAAAGAACGAGAAGAAACATTGAGATCGATTAATCAAATTAATGAACTTCAAAAGAAAGGTGCTAAAGATAGTGCTGGAGATCTTTCAAGTTATGCATTTCATCAAGCCGATCAGGGAACCGATACTTCTGAACTTGAGAAACAAGCTTATATGGTAGATAAAGAAGGGTTAAAACTCAAACAGATTAATGAAGCTTTAAAAAGGGTATATGAGAGAACGTATGGTATCTGTGAGATTTGTGGCGAATATATACAGGAGACAAGATTAAAGATCATCCCCTATGCCAGATTCTGTATAGATTGTAAAACCAAAGAAGAAAAGAAAAAGAAAAAATGATTTTGAGAAAAAATATATGAACAAATGGGCAAAATATCTTTCAATATCTGTAATCGTGATATTACTTGATCAATTGAGCAAGTTTTTAGTTCGTAAATATATGGCCTGGGAGTCTCATTCAGTTATTGGAGAGTTCGTAAAATTAACTCATGTACAGAATTCAGGAGCTGCTTTTAGTATAAGTTTAGGATCCCCAATGATCAACAGAATCTTTTTTATCACAATTACTTTTATTTTTTTAATAGTTTTATTAATCATCATGAAAAAATCAGAATCTAAAACAGAACTTATAGCTTATTCATTAGTCGTCGGGGGAGCCATAGGCAATTTGATTGACAGAATAATTTACGGAAGTGTTACTGATTTTGTTGATTGTGATTTTCCTGATTTTATCATGGAGCGTTTTGCAATTTTTAATGTTGCCGATAGTTCTATTGTAATAGCCATATGTATTTTAATAATATATTACTTATTTTTTGACAAGAAACCTTTGGAGGGTAAATGAAAAATCTGATAATCATCCTCGCTTTAGTCTTGATTTGTGTAGCAAATTTATCAGCTATAGTCATAACACCTATAGCGAACATTCAGGACAGTTTAACAGCTTATACCGGTAGAACCGTCACAATTGAGGGCACCGTAACAGTCGGTGTAAAACTTCTTCATAATACACAGCTTAAGGCTTATATTCAGGATAGTTCAAACCGTGGAATCAACCTTTTTGCATCATCCATATCAGCTGCTCAGCAGAATGATATAAAAAAAGGGTATATCTTACGAGTAACAGGCGTCGTTACAGAATATAGTGGGACTACTGAGCTCACGAGCTTTACATATGAAGTCATGGATAATTCTGAAAATCCGCTTCCCTATGTAACATTAACCTATACTGAAGCCGCTAATTATCAAAAATATGAAGGCACTCGAGTAAAAGTAAGTGGGAGTTTAGTGGAAGATCCATATGCTGTTGGTGGCGGAGCAAATATAACCTTAAAAAACACCTCAAATCAAACAATTGCATTAAGAGTATGGGATACTTCAGAAATTGATTATAGCATTTTATCAGCCAATATGCCAATAGATGCGTATGGAGTTGTTAGTGTTTATAGTAATAAGACGCAATTATTGCCAGTATATGAGTCAGATATCGTCATTAAAATTACTAACCCCGTGATAGAAAATATTTCTTTCACTCCTGTGAGACCATATGTAGATCAAGCAATAAATGTATCAGCTCGACTTAAAGATTATAATGGAACGATTGGTTATAAAAAAATATTCTACAGATTAGAATCTCAGGAGAATACGGAATTAGATTCTTTAGAATTTCTCAACGGCATTAACAGTATATACACCGTAACACTACCACCATTAAATACAAAAACTTACGAGAATGATAATTATATCTTTTTTATAAGAGTCATAGATAATGATTTGAACAAAGTTGACTCATACCCTCAAAAAATAAGAGTCTATAAACGTGGTCCTGTTATTACTAATATCCATTTTGAAAATTCTCCTGAAAGTGCTGATTCATTGTTTGTATTAGCTGATATTATTGATACAGAAGGAATGATTTTAGGTGCAACCTTGATATATTCAATAAATTTCAATTCTTCAACCCACGAAGTACCTATGACGAAAATCAATGCTATAACATATCGAGGAGGAATACCCCCTCAGGGTTCAGGTACTTATGTAAATATCAGTATATCAGCAATTGATGATTCATCAAATGTAGCTATTGAAAATTTAGATGATTTAGGAGAACCTGTCCGTTATGTATATCCAGTAAAGACTCACAATGCAATATTAAAAATAACACCAAAGGTTTTTAATGTATTTCAAGGTGATAAAGTAGAAATTGGATATTTTGGAAAAGAAGGCGATAAAGCAATTTTGAGAATATACAATGCTGAAGGTAAACTTATATTTACAATTAATACAATTATCAAACCAGATTCAGAAGAAGAACCCGGAACAGAAGAAGAACCCGGAACAGGAATTTCATTTTATAAATGGGATGGTCGGGATAAGAATCATCAGCTTGTAGAGCCAGGATTATACATTTGTCATTTAGAAGTAATTGATCGTGTTTCTGGAGATAAAAAAACTAAACAAGCTCCTATCGTTATCGGTATGAAGTTGAAATAGGGAGGAATAATGAAAAAAATAACATTTATACTAATTGGTTGCCTCTTAACAGTTCTCCCTTTATTCAGTATGTTTGATGATTATGAAGTTTCTGTACAGGGCAGAGCAATGTCTGGTGCAATGACTTCTTTCAGCAGAAATTATGACGCTATGTTTTATAACCCAGCTGGATTGGCAATGGCAAGAACAGAACTAGGAACATCTTACTCAAATTATTTTGGTAGTGATTTTGCTACATTGAATACTTTTGGTTTTGTGATGCCTTCAAAATCTTTAGGTAGTTTTGGATTAGGATATCAATCCATGTCAGTAGAATATGAAGATGTAAACCTTATGTCAGAGAAAACCTATGCTCTTAGTCATGCAATTTGTTTAAACAAAGATGTTCTATCAGAGCTATATTTAGGTTATACAGCCAATATTTATAATTTAAGTTATGATGGAATGGGCAGTCAAACAGCCTTAGGCATAAATTTAGGAGCTATGGCTGTGATTCACAACAGAACAAATATTGGTTTTATGGTTACTAATTTAAACAATCCAAAAATGGGTGAAGAAAATGATTATTCATTACCACAAAGATTATGTGCAGGAATTTCATATATTCCCTATCAGGGGGTAATAACAGCTTTTGACATAAAGAAAAATTGGAATGGTGATAGTGAATATCATTTTGGAACAGAGGTAGAAGTTCATCCAATGCTTGTATTACGTGCAGGAGTTAGAAACAATCCTTCAATGTATAGCGCTGGTGCTTCTATCAGAGTTAAAAATATCAATGTAGATTATGGTTTCAGTTATCATGCGGTATTAAACCCGACTCATCATTTTGGATTAAGTTATAAATTTGATTAATATTAATAAACAAAAAAGAGCTTGTCTGATGAAGACAAGCTCTTTTTTTTATATAAAATTTTTAATTATCTTCGTCAGAATAAAAGCGATAAACCTTTTCATTTTGTTTATGCATACCGTATTTTTCGCGAGCAATTCTTTCAAGTGCTTTAGGATCATTATTTAGTTGAACATTTTCTTTTTGCAATTTTAGGTTTTCAATATTAACTTTAGAAACTTCTTGTTTGAGTTTTCTATGTTCATATTTTGTTTTTACTAGATTAGCAATACTGAATTCATGGAAAAAGAAAAAATTCAAGAAAATATATGCCATACATAGGTTTAAAGTCCAGGAAAAGATTTTTTTAAACATAGGTTTAGTTTTGTTATTGTTAATTTTTCTTAATAAACCTTTCATGATATAACCTCATCATAATTTAATTGAATTGTAGCAGGATAAGTAAAATCACTAGACTCTAAATCAATAAAAGAATTATTGATGGAATAGAAATTTTTAGAAGCATTTTTAAAAGAATCAATCGTATTAAGCTCAAAATTTAATACTCTTGTTTTATAATGCATGGGAAAGATAATCTGTGGCTTTAGTATATCAATCAGATCAAGCGCTAGATGAAAATCTAGAGTAAAGACCCCTCCGATTGGTATCATGATGGCGTAGATGTCTTTTAGGCTTGCCAAAGTGTTTTTTGATGGAATTGCTCCAAGGTCTCCACAATGTAAAATGTTTTTATTATTTATAGTAATCAGAGATAAGAGATTTTTCCCTCTTTTAAGACCATTATTGCCGTCATGATCTGATTCATAAGTGACAATAGTAATGTCTTTAAAAGTATAATTTCCGGGATTATTAATCAAAAGATCATAGTGTTGTAATAAAGAAATGTTATTATGATCATGATGCTGGTGAGAGCAAATGAGAATTTCGGTTGTCAGATCATTTGGTAGAGGGTATCCAATATTATCAAAAGGATCAATAACAATATCGACAATATCGTTACTAATTTTCCACATTGAATGACCAAACCATTTAATTTTCAACATAAATTCTTCCTATTTTTTAGCTGGTATCAAAAATATTCTCAATGATTTTTTTTGTAAAGAAAAATTAATATTTAAATTCAGCACCAGAGTAAATATAGTGTATCTCTTCATTTCGATGGAGTTTATATTCATAGTTAATATTAAAATCAAGTTCTTGGAATAGTTTTACTTGAAAGATTGATTTAAAAACTTCATATCTTTCAATATTATCATGGAGAAATTGTGTTTGTTTTGATACTCCCAAGGGGTCATTTGCTAAATCGCCCTGTTGAACATTATCATATTGGAAAGTCATATTGAAAGCAGGATGAGCAAAGCGGATTTTGCCAGTGAAGCATAGAAAGTTTGATCCCCATTCAGAGCCAAGGAGTTTATGATCATTAGAGTAAAACAATGATTTAGATTTATGATTATAGGTTCCAGGTCCAACAGCCGTTACTTCACTACCGACATCAAGGGGAAGTCCAGAAGCTTGAAATTTTAAACCTCCCTGAAAAGCCAGATAATTCATCATATATTTAGACATTATGCGACTATTTGTAATATCATCAGCGAGGAAATTAATATGAAAGGCTAAACCAGAGATAGGTCTTAGTTCACTAAATCCGAAAAGGATTCCATTATCACGTCCATGGTTTTTATTATCCATAATTTTATAGATTGCTAAAGGAGAAATATAGGCTAAGTCTAAGGTTTTATCTCCATAAATGATAGCATTTCCAAGTCCGATGGTTAACCATGGGATATTATAGGCGATGGTTTGAATAGCAAGAGATTTTGGTTTATAAGGGTCATTTTGAAGGCTGTCGGGTATTAACTGAGCACCTATGCCAGTATAGGTAAAATGACCAATATTTTTATAATATTTTAGATAACCATAGGGTGTTGTTGAAGGGTTTAAAATTATGGATGACCCAAGAGAATAACCAATTTTAAACTGACCATAGCCCATAGAGAGGTTTAGATAATCATTTTTAAAATCAAGTTCAGAAGTCATATCAACCTGATAAAATTTATTCTCATCTTCATAGTAATTATTACCCATGATAGACAAGTCAGGATTTTCTTTGATAAAATCTTCATCACCTGTATAACTACCTTTTTTAAATTGAAGGAAATATCCGAAATTCGGTTTGAAATTACCAGCTGTTTCCATACCCCAATATTTCCTGTTACGACTAACAGAGAGATCTTCAGTTTTCTTAAGATCATATTTATAGCCAAGAATACCAGACAAATACAAGGATGTATTTTCAGGAAAAGTTACGTATCTTCTATTTTTGGGTGTATTATTCTCACCATAAGTAAATAAGCGATTAGGTTCATAATGAGAAGTAAAAATTGAGATAAATTTTTCAGGGAGTTCTTTTACAGGTAGAAGATCAGTATTATAACCATTCTGATTTTTTAAGGCTAATCTTCTGAGGTGAGACATTGCATGATTTTTGAAATATCCATATGTTCTATTATTGGAGATTAAAACCAATTGATCAACAATATCCTGATAATATAAAGGATATATGCTTAGATTCAGATTTGAATAACCTAAAGTAGAACTCATTTCCAGAAAGGTATATACAGGATCATCCTGGGGGACGATAAAGTCAGCATATAAAGACAGGCTGAAACATGCAATAATAAGAATACATAATTTTTTCATTAAAATTCCCTCTAATTTTTCTTAAAACGTTAATTATCTAAATAAAACAATGTTTGTCAAATACTTTTATAACAAACTATTTGGATCGACATCAATCAAGATATGAGGAGATTTTTTTATTTCAAGTTTTGGAATCAAAGCATCCAAAAATCTCTGCATAACTTGTACATTAATTGCTTTAATAATTAAGTGATAGCGATATTTATTTTTTAATTTAGGTAGAGGAGCTGGGGAAATTCCCAAGAGAGTAATTTGTTGATCAGGGAAGATTTTCATGAGTTTATTAAGTTCAACTGAGATAGACTTATTATAATCAATCAACATTTTTTCATTTTTGGAAGAGAAAAGAATTCTGGTTAATTTAATCCAGGGAGGATATACAGCATCAGCACGATTGTCCAGCTCTTGTTTTGCGAAAGGTTCATAATCTTGTCTTGAAGAGAAAACTAGACTGTAGTGATCTGGATTATAGGTTTGTATGACAACATCTCCTTCTTTAAGTCCTCTCCCAGAACGTCCAGCTACTTGAGTGAGAAGCTGAAAGGTTCTTTCGGCAGATCTAAAATCTGGCACATTAAGAGTAACTTCTGCAGAAACAACACCAACCAATGTGACATTAGGAAAATCAAGCCCTTTGGAAATCATCTGAGTGCCTAAAAGAATATCAATATGGCCTTTTTTCATGGCATGAAACATAGATTCATAGCTGTCTTTCCTTTTTGATGTGTCACTATCCATTCTGAGGATTTTTGCTTCTGGAAAAGTAATCCTGATGAATTTTTCGATTTGTTCTGTACCTGCAGCACCATAACTAAAGAAATGACTCTTACAATATGGACATTTTCTGGGAACAGGCATTTTTTTACCACAGTAATGACATACAAGTTCATCATCAGATTTATGATAATTCATGCTAATGTCACATTCAGTGCACTTAAACAATTCACCACATCTCTCACATTGAATGAAAGAAGAATAGCCTCTCCTATTTTGAAAAAGGATAATTTGTTCTTTTTTTTTTAAGCAGAGATCAATTTTGTTTTTTAAGTATTCAGAAATGAGAGTTTGAGGAGGTTCTTCTTTCATATCAACCAGATGAACCTTAGGCAATTTCGCTTCGTAAGGTCTTTCTGTTAATTTGATTAAAGAATATTTATTGTTTTGAACATTGAACCAACTTTCAAGAGAAGGGGTCGCACTCCCTAAAACAACTGGGCAATTATTAATTTTTCCTCTCATCACTGCCACATCTCTGCCATGATAAGCAGGTGTATTATCTTGCTTATAACTAGTTTCGTGTTCTTCGTCGATAATTATTAAACTAAGATTTTGAATGGGAGCAAAAACAGCACTTCGAGCACCGATTACTATACGACATTGGCCGCTTTTGATTTTTTTCCATTGATTATATCTTTGCCGATCATTTAAACTACTGTGTAAAACGGCAATATCTTCACCAAAAGCATGATAGAATTTCTCAACCATTTGAGGAGTAAGAGAAATTTCAGGAACCAACATGAGAACATTTCCTTTTCCCATTAAAACTTTTATTATTAATTCAATATAGACTTCTGTTTTCCCACTGCCAGTTATTCCAAAGATAAGAAACACTTTAAAAGTTGGAAACAATAGAGAAGGGAGAATATCATCAATAGCTATTATTTGTTGTTGAGTCAACTGAATATTTCTTAATTTTCTTTCTTTTGGGAAGGGATAAGGTTCATCTTTAATTTTTCGAGGTTCAATATGAATATAGTTTTTAACTCTGAGTGCTTTAACCAGTGCATAGGAGATAGACTCAGATATTTTAGCCAGAGGGAATTCATTACCAAAGGATTGAATGACTTCCCAGGCTTCCTGTTGTTTGGTTGTAAGGGAGAGATCAGGAGTATTTTCACAGATAATAATATAGTTGGCTATTTTATTTTTTATTTTTTCATCATAGTTTCTAAATATCTCGATAACACCATCATTTTCGAGTTTTTCTAACCAGTAAAAGAAACGTGGAATTTTTAGCGATTTTCTCAGGTCATTAATTTCGACCCACTCATCAGTATGAAGTCGAGAGATAATATCTAAAGCATTTTTTTCATAAGTGAATTTGCAAATATCAGGATCAATAATTTTGATTTTTTGTTGTATTTGCAATTTTAACGACAAAGGCAAGAGAGATTCCATTAGCATTCCAGGATTCACTTTATAATATTGACTCATCCAAGCAGCAAGTGTCTTTAAATCCGGTGTTAGAATGGGAGTTTGATCAACTTCTTCAATGATTTGTTTATAATTAATTTTTGGATTTAAGTCTTTTTCATAGATTTCTTCCCAAACAATACCAGTCATAATGATACGATTTAGACTAACAATTACCCGACAACCGATCAATAAGAGAGAGTCCGATTTATAAATTAAAGGAAGATTAAGATAAACAGGGAGAGCAATCTGGTAAAAAGGCATATTATTTACTCAGAATAGAATTATAAATTTGAGATTCATAGGAAACAACATTTTCCCAGGTAAATGATTTTGATTGTTCAATTAAACAGGAATGCTTGAATCCATGATTTAAAATTTTGATAATTTCAACTGCCATATGATCTACTAAAAGATCATCTAGCTCAATAAGGCTACCATAGGAGCCAATTGCCTCTGGAATGCCACCTACATGAGAGCCTATTACATAAGTACCACAAGCATGAGCCTCAATTATGACACATCCAAATCCTTCGTTTTTGCTTGGCAGAATGAGGATGTCCATGGCTTGCATATATTCAGCAACATTATTTGGTTTTAATTTTCCTGTCATAATAACAGGGCATTGAGATTCCGAACAGTTTTGTTCAATTTCAGAGAACAATTCTCCATTTCCGATAATAGCAAATTGAATGTCATTGATTTCTTGGTATACTTTTTGGAAGATCTCCAATAAAAAACTAGCATTTTTTATTGGGATTAAATTTCCAACAAAACCAACTAGAAATTTTGTCTTAATATTCAAATTTTGTTTACTGATGCTTTTATCTTTGTAAAAAAAGATTTTTTCATCAAAACCATTATAACTGACAAGAGCATTGTGGGCAGAATATCCTAGATTTTTTGCTTCTTTAATCAAAGAATTACTAACAAAGATGCATTTATCTGCATTTTCTAGAGCTAAAAGAGTGTATCTTTTGTATTTTTTACTAAAGTAAGGGATTGTATGGATATCAGAGCCATGCAAGGTTAAACAATAAGGAATTTTGTATTTTTTTTTAATAAAAAAAGCAAAGACTCCTGCGGGATAAGCGAAGTGTGCATGAATTAAGTCAAATTTATTAAAGTTAATTTGATTATTAAAAGCTTTTATCAATTTGATGAATACTCTGTTGATAAAGAATAAATCAATTAAAGATCTAAATCCTGTTTTGAACTCCCAGAAATAAGTGTCTGTATGAAGTGATTCATAAGGAATACGTTTATAATCAGAAGGTTTATGGAAGAATTGTTTAAATAAGAAAGTGCTAAGAGAATCAATGAAATCAAAAGAGATTAATTGATATTTCCATCCATTTTTTTTTAACAGCTCAATTCTTTTCTGAATAAAACTACTGAGAGTAAAGGGTTTTGAGGTGGGTAAAATACCGTTTATGATTAGGATTTTTTTCATATCAAAATATTAAAAATCTTATTATTTTGAAATTCACGAGAAAAAATATCCACATCAAGGAAATCATGTTTAAATTCATTTAACTTTCCTGAATTTTTTAAATCTAAAACATTAACTAGAGCCTTCTTTATTTCATTTTTATCGTTAAAACAACACAACCCAAGATTATATTTTTCAATATCTCTTTTCAAAAGAGAGTTACCATTACCTATAAATAAAATAAATTTACCGCTCTTCAGATAATCATAATATTTTCCAGGATAAATATAACGAGAAGAGTTGTCATCAGGAGCATCATGAATAATAAGTAGAACATCAGAGACACTCATTTTCTGAAGAGATTCTTGCGCTGATAGCTTCCCATAAAAATTGATTTTTTGGTCATATTGTTTTTTAATCTGATCTTGAAGAGAGAGATCTTCATTGGACAATCCGATTAAATTAAGAGAAAAATCAGAAAAATCAGATAGATCTTTAATCGCTTCAAACAAAGGGAAAGGATTACTGTGTCCATCTAGTGCAATCTTTATAGATCCTACATAACTAATATTAAGAGTTGTTATTTGAGGATTATCTGGTTTGTTGGAAATTTTATTCCAGTTTTTTAATGAGTAACCGTTTCGAATTAATGTTATTTTTGTTGGATTAATTTTAAAATTTGACATTAGATCATCTGCAAATTCTTGAGAGAAGACGATAATATTGTTTGATAAAGATAGATATTTTTTTTCGCGAGCTTTAATAATAAAACTTGATTCATTAAAATACATAGACCATGGATCACGATAATCTAAAATAACGTTAATATCTCTGTTTTTTTTTTTAATAAAATCAACTGCATCAAAAAGAGCAAAAGGAGGGCCACTAATAATTACATTTTCAATGTTATTTTTTTTGATAAAAGAAAGAATATCTGGTTTGATATAATTAATCCATACTTTTGCTTTTAGACTTAACGAATTATGGATTTCTAAAAGAAAGAAACAATAGATTTTTTTTATAATATTCTTAAAAAATCTATTAAAGTTTGATTCAATAACTTGTTGGTTGATATCAGAGTTTGGGAGATAGTAAGACTTTCTTCTATAAAGAAACCTGTTTATGAATTTGTTTTTTATGTCAAACACAAGACTTTTATAAGACATATTCTGTCCCAAGAGATTAAATTCTGTTTCTTTAAAATGAATTATAGTAACATCAAATTTTTTGCTAAGTGTATCAGCAAGAAAGAACATTCTTTGGCAATTTCCAAAGGTTGGACAGTATGGAATCATATAATAAGTTATGATCAAGAGTTGTTCTTTTTTAGTCATAATTTTCCTTTTTTTTCAGAGTATAGAAATCCAGCTAATATCCCTTTGAAAGGATTTTCCAGTTTTCCTTTTAATAAAAACTGAAAAAATCTAATAAATCTAGATACAATCATAAAAGTAAAGGCTATCGTTTTAACAAAACCTTTTTTATATTTTCTACCAAAAATGATTCTATTTCTATTAGGAAAAAAGTAATTGGTTTTGTTAGAGTTTTTCAGAAAGACTGAATTAATTTTATGCCATATTACAGCCTGAGGGATATAATAAATGTTATAACCAGATTGTAATGTTTTATAACAAAAATCTAGATCTTCTACATACATAAAGTAATCTTCAGACAGAAACCCGACACTTTTAATTAATTCTTTAGAGAAAAATAATAGACACCCTGTTGCGAAACTTACTTTTTTTTCAATTTCAAATTGTCCTTTATCAATTTCACCTATTCCATAATGATAACCGCATAATTTTAAAGTTGAAATGTAACCACCGGCACTCCAGATTAATTCAGGGTTTGAATAGTAATAAATTTTTCCACAAAGAATACCTAGTTTTGAAGTATGGCAAAGTCTTTCCCAAGATTGTTCAAAAACTTCCAGCATTTTAGCATCACTTATCGTGTCATTGTTAATCAATAAGAAATAATCAAATTGATATTGGGAAAAGCAGTATTTCATAGCAAAGTTATTGCCATAGGCAAAACCACCATTATAGTCTGATTTGATTACTTTAACAATTTCATGATCTTTATAATAATTACACAGTTTTTCATAAGATCCATCAAAAGAACAATTATCTACAATAATAATTTTAAAAAAAGGGATGGTTTGTAATAGTAATGAATCAACAGCCTCAACTGAATCTTTAAAATTTTTATAATTTAGGGTGATTGCTATTGTTTTTTTATTCATTTAACCTCCAAAATTCAAACAACAATTAAAAAGATAAATGTCAAGTCTAATATTCAATCCAGTTTTCTCTGTGAGCATAAAATTTCTGATAGACTAAACGGATAAGTTGATTGTTTTCATTTTTAAGATTGGGATCAGAATCAAGGATATGTAAAACATATTCTCTAGCTTTATTAAGCCAAATCTGATGAGTCACAAAGTTTGCAAACTTAAAAGAAGGCATACCTGTCTGATTAGTTCCAAAAAATTCACCAGGCCCTCTTAACTCTAAATCTTTTTCAGCAATAAGAAATCCATTATTAGTTTTTTCCATTGTTCTCAAACGTTCTTTGGCGACATCTCCCAGAGGAGGGTATGCCATCAAATAACAAAAAGATTTTTCAGCACCTCTCCCAACTCTGCCTCTTAACTGGTGAAGTTGAGCCAAGCCAAATCTTTCCGCGTGTTCTATCATCATTACTGAAGCATTAGCCACATCAATTCCTACTTCTATAACTGTAGTTGAAACAAGAATCTGAATATCTTTGTTAAGGAATTTTTGCATAATGTCATCTTTCATAGAGTTTTTCATTTTTCCATGAAGTAAAGATGCGACATAGTTTGGGAAGTATTTAAACTGAATATCTTTAAAGAGAGTTTCAGCAGCCATTAAATCAAGTTTTTCGGACTCTTCAATCAAGGGGCAAACGATATAGATTTGTCTTCCGTTTTTTAATTCATTTTCAATTTCAAGATAAACATGATTTCTTTTTGTTTGATAAACCCATTTGGTTGTGATCGGTTTTCTGGTAGGAGGTAATTCATCTAAAACAGACACATCCAATTCTCCATATAGAGTAAGTGCTAAAGATCTAGGAATGGGTGTAGCGGAAAGGTATAAAAGGTCTGGTTTTTGGTTTCTTACAGATAGTTCTGATCGTTGTTTGACGCCAAAACGATGTTGTTCATCCACAGCTACAAACCCAAGATTTTTAAAGACAACGTCTTTTTGAATAAGGGCATGTGTGCCAACGACTATATCAATTTCTCCATTCTCAATTTGTTGTTTAAGTAATTTTTTAGCTTTAGAGACACCACCAGTCAGTAAACCAACTTTTATTGGATATTGATCAAACTCAAGCATTTTTTGAATGTTTCTAAAGTGTTGTTCAGCGAGAATTTCAGTGGGAGCTAGAAAAGCAGATTGATATCCATTTTCTTTTGCCAAAAGCATGGCAAATAGACTGACTATTGTTTTTCCTGAACCGACATCACCTTGCAGTAAGCGATTCATTTGTTTTTCAGAGCTCATATCCTTAAATATCTCTGATACTACTCTTTTTTGTGCTCCAGTAAGAGAATAGGGCAGAGAGCTTATAAGTATGTCTGTCAGTGTTTTTTTTAGAGAGATTGACCTGGTTTTAGTAATTAATTCTCTTTTATTCCTGCTTCTTAAAATCATCATTTGATTATAAAAAAATTCTTCAAAAATAAAGCGATTTTTTATTTCTTCGATTTTGTCAGGTGTAAGAGTAAAGTGTACTTTTTGGAGAGCTTGCTTTCTTGGAGGGAAAGAGAACTCATTCAGAATGTCATTAGAAAGAGTTTCTTGAATCCCTTGGTGATACGATTCAAAAGCGTGAAAAATAATATTTCTAAACATAGATTGAGAAAAATTACCAGTTAGTTTATAAACTGGCAGAATATTTCTGGATTTCCAAAAATCATGTTGTTGATCAATATCAGCGAGTATTTCAAATTGAGGGTGAACCATTTGAGGGTTACCCATAAATTCACTGACCAGACCAGAAACCCATATTTTAGAACTTATTGCCAGATCTTTGGATATCCATTTACCATAAACAAACCAAAGACATTCTAAGAATTGAATGCCATCTGTAATGGTTACAATTAGTTGTTTATTTCCTGATTGAGCCTGACGTTCTCTGATATTTACTATTTCTCCAGCTAAAGAAGCAAAGTGATTGATTTTCATTTCACTAATATATTGAACAACTGATCGATTAATATATTGTTTAGGGAAGTATTCAAACAAATCATTTACAGTGATAATACCAATTTGATTTAGAATTTTCGCTCTAAAGTCACCAACCCCTTTAACATATTGAACAGGGATTAAGGAAGGATCTTTTTCAGTCATCAATACTCCTACTTATTGAATGAGTAAAAGTTAGTTTTTATAACAGATAAGTCAAGCAAGAACAATTATTTTTTTTCTCTAAGGAATCTAAATTGATCATAGATTTTTAATACAGCTTTTACATAAGCATCACTGTGATTATAAGAAAAGACGGCTTTATATCTGTCATCATAATTTCCAATATTTTTTCCTGATAAACCATTTTTATAAAAATAGTTTTCAATGCTAAATATGTTGTCTTCAATAGAGTATATATCCAGATCATTAAAATCGTCATTACTGTCCAGAAAGTAAGTTTTCATGGAAGATGGAATGAATTGTCCCCATCCAGCAGCACCAGCAAAAGATCCGATAAAATGATAAGAATCTTTGTTTATTAGCTTTGTCATATCATGAAGAGATTTTAACTCACCAAGAACAAATTTTTCACGATTAGGCATTGTTAAATATTGTGAAACTAAAGCAGGAAAAGTATAGAAGGTTCCTTTGAAAGCCTGATTTCCAAAATCAGATTCTATAGAAAGAATAGCCATAATTAATTCATAATGAATACCGTTTTTTTGTTCTGCTTTTAAAAGGACTTTTTTATAATTTAGTAAAAATTCTTTTCCTCTTACGACTTTTTGATCTAATCCAAAGTATTGATCATACCAAGATTGGTTTTTTTTATTACCAGAGACTCTATGTTCTGGCATAGAGATGAAATATCTTCTCATATTGTAATATGTTTTATATTGAGCATGATTTACAGATTGTTTGAACCAATCTTCTGAAATCCCTTTTTGGATAAGTTTCTTTTTCAGTTCTTCGATCTTTTCCCAGTAAAATTCATCGAAAGCATAGTTTATCAATGGGTTAATGTGAATGGACAATATTTTGTCATAATAAGTTATAGAACCTGATTGCTTAATGTTTAAAACCATTTCATCCGAGTATATACAACAGGTGGTAAATTGGAAAGTTAAACTATCTCGTAATTCTGTTTTTATTCCATCCAGATATAGGTGCAGAGAAGAGAGATTGTACCATTTAAGAGAAATTTCATCATTGAAAGATTTCAGAATTTCTTTTTTATAAAGATCTAAAGTGAGGTTTTTGCTTTTTATAAGAAAATGATCTACTGGTTTGTAACATTTAATTTTTCCATTATTGAGAATGAATTTTTGTTGAGGCTTAATGCCAAATTCCTGATAAGGTTCTTTAAATGTTAGGCTACATAAAATACCCATCGTGTTGTAGAAATCTTTACAAAATTTATCTGAGTTAAATTGATAAGCATTTGCCAGTTTTTGAGCATCATCTTTGATATAATTGAAAGAGGGGTCTGTTAAAGCTTTTTGCAAATAAACCTGATAAAGTGAATCGTTCATGATCAGTTTATCATTTAAGATATACCACAAATCTTGTTTTGCGAGATTTGTTTTTAACCACCCAAGTTGATTGAAGATTTCGCATTGCAGATAACCACTGTATTCTAAACGTTTATTTGATATGAATTCAGGTTTAATGCAAGAATAGGAGTAAATTGAATATAACTCTTTTAATAGAAAATCCATTTCATTAAACCCATTATAAAGATGTTTGAAATAAATATTAATATCATTATCTTGTAGAGAGATATTATAATTAGTTAATGCTTGATACATTTGAGAAGTTTTAAAAGCCTTAAGTCCATTTCTCATTTCATAGTTTTGTTCATAAGGAGCCAAATAAGGTCTGTCTTTATCCCATCTATTTTTTCTTAATGCAAAAAATTTCATCAATTCTTCGAGTGCCAAAGGTTTATTCTCTTGCCAGAGATAAATCAGGGTTTTGAATAAATAATTCATTTCCAGTGTAACCAGAGTAGAATTCTGAGTGTCCAAGACAGGGTATTTATCTTCAGGTATAAGAGGAAAGTTTACTAAAATATTATCAATATAAAAGTCCAGACGATTCTTTGAGAGTGTGTGAAATAGTTTAAAATTAGCATATTCTTTGTTCTTTTCAGAGAGCCAAAGATCGTCTTGCAGATAGTTTTTTAATAGATAGTTGTTAAAAATTTCAGAATCAGGTAGGATTTTGCAAGTATTATCAAAAGCAAGGGATTTGATTTGAATGTTATTGAAGATAAAAGGGGAACCATCTTCAATATCTTGAAAACCAGTTTTTTTGTCACTATTTATAAGATAGATATATTTTGAATCAAAAATAGTCCATTCCATATTTTTTTCAAAATATTTTACAGAATCTCTTTCTTCAAGTAAATATGAAGCCATATCGACTGATTTGATAATCATCAGTTTATTTTTTATATCTTTATTGGGTAAGAAATTACTTATTGCTGATACAACAGTATAAGAATAGATTAGTATAATAGTGATTAATATATTTTTCAAATAATATTCCTGTTCAAAGATAATTACTTAAAGAACATTAAGATTTTTTATAAGTTTATCTGTTAATAATTGGATGATTTTTTCTCCAGCATGTCCATCTCCAAAGCAATTTTTATTTACATTTAAATTAGGACTTATGAGTAAAGCTTGTTTAATTCTATTTGAATCAGTTCCACAAAGAATATTATGATTTCCATCAAGGGTTTCTATCCATTCTGTTTCTTCTCTGATTGTAACGCAAGGGGTATCCAAAAAATATGCCTCTTTTTGAACTCCACCTGAATCTGTAATAACTTTTTGAGATTTTAGAATTAATTCAAGCAAATGTAAGTATCCGACAGGTTCAGTAATTATCAGATTTGAACCTGGAATAATGTTATAAGACTTAATTTTCTGTTTTGTTCGAGGATGCAGAGGGAAAAGAACCGGGATCTCAAGCTCATTAAGAGTACTGAATATTTTTTTGAGGAGAATAGGATCATCTGTATTCTCAGCACGATGAATAGTAGCCAGATAGTATTCAGAAGGGCAATAGAATGGTAAAGATGAAGATTTTTGAGAAAGGATTTGGTTTTTGTAATAAAGAACAGAGTCATACATGACATCTCCAGTAAAATGAGTTGCATCTTTTCGATCTTCTTTTTCAAGCTGAGTAACAGCAGTCATTGTGGGGGCAAAGAGTAATTCAGAAATTGAATCGGTGATAATTCTGTTTAACTCTTCAGGCATTTTTCTATTGAAACTTCTTAATCCTGCTTCAACATGTGCAACAGGAATATGCAGTTTAACCGCAGCTAAAGCTCCAGCTAGAGTGGAGTTAGTATCTCCATATACTAAAACATAATCAGGTTTTTCATTTAGTAATATATTTTCAATCCCAACAAGCATTTTCGCTGTTTGAGCACCATGAGTGTCAGATCCGATATTTAAATTGTATTTTGGGGCAGGAATGTTTAATTCATCAAAAAATATGTCATTGATATTATGATCATAATGTTGACCTGTATGCAGTAAGATTTCCTGAATATTATGATTTTGATTGATATTACGGCTTATGACAGCTGCTTTAATAAATTGTGGTCTAGCACCAATAATCGTGATAATTTTCATTTTTACCTTCCAATATTAACTAAGATCTAAAAGTAATCAGATAGAAATTTTGTCTAATAAAAAATTACTTTTTATAGGCATTCATCAGATAGAGTTCAACAACATCTCTTTGCAGGGTTTGAGAATGATTAACATATTTTGCATTTTTAAAGAAGGAGAAACCATCACCACCATCAGAAATATATGAATTTGTAGCAATTCTATAATTTTTATTAGGTTTTAATGGTTTGTTATTTAGTTTAATAGAGTTAACCACTTTACCTGATTTATCAAGATCAATCTGAACTTCTTTGCTGAATTGTAAAAATCCACCTGTACCTATTTTTTTATTATAATTAAAGTTAATGATTTCAATCAATTCTTTCCCTGATAATTCAATGATATCAACAGAGTTTTCAAAGGGGAGCATATTGAAAATATCTGTTTTTGTAATCAATCCTTTTTTAAGGGGATTACGAATGCCTCCGCCGTTTGTGAAAGCTAAATCAACCTTATCTTTTTTCCCAAACCAGACCATTGCATTAGAAATCAAAATTCCAATTTCAGAGCTTTTCTTTCTTACATCAGCAATATCAAAGTCTTTATCAAGAGTAATAATGGTTTTGTTCATTAAGCTATCAGCTTTATGTTTATATTTTAGTAAAAGAGCTTCTAATTCAGGGTCTTGAGCAATTTCATTTCCCAGTAATTTACCATTATTATTTGTATTAATCGAATGAACTGTCCAGTTTTTTAGAGTAGTTTTATTGTTTTCATACACCAGATTTATTTCACCAGCAAAAGCACCCCAATAAGCAACTTGTACAACAGCAATACTGTCTCCATCTAATTGTTTTACCCAAATAGGTGAGGCCAGGTAGGTATGGCTGTGCCCGTCTATAACCAAGTCGAGATCATTAGTATTTTTGGCAAGTTTAAGAGAACCATAATTTTCATTTTGATCTTCAGAAATACCGAGATGTACCAATCCAATCAGAATATCCACTTGTTTTCTAATTTGAGCAGAAACTTTTATAGCTGTTTCAACCTCATCATTGAAGATAAGTTGGGAAGATACAGAATGACTAGTGGAGAATTGGCTACTATTTGTTGTAATGCCTATTATTCCCACTTTTAAACCATTAGGTAGGGTTTTAATGAGGTAAGGTGTACCAATTTTTTGATGGTTTTTGAATTCAATATTTGCGCATAAGAATGGGAAGTTTGCCAGTTTTTTTTGAGAGTTTAGGCGTTCTAATGAATGATAGAGTTCATGATTACCGATGGTCATGGCATCATAGCCAATGATATTATAGCCAATAATGTCTGGTTCAGCATTAAATAAGGCAGACTCAACAAGCCCATCATTAATATCTCCAGCATCTAAAATAAGAATATTTTTATTGTCTTTTTTTATTTGATCAAAGAGTGTCTTTCTGGCAGGTAATCCTCCACCTAAGTCTTTAAAGCAGGGGAAGGGCAAGGGTCTTCCATGATGATCATTTGTATGAATTATGGTCAAAGTTTGCTCAGAAAACAGACTTAAAAAAGTTAGCCATATGATACTGTACAAACAAAGTTTTTTCATGTGACCTCCAAATTATTCATTTTTTTCATTTTTAAAAGATCGTCTATAAAGTGTCAAGAAAGAACTGTATTACTAAACTTTTTCCTTAAATTATGCTTAAATACTAATATAAGTAACATTAAAAGAGATTTATAAATCTAAGTAATTTCATTGATAATTTTGTAAGTGGTAAAACTAATTATAATTATTAGGCGAGAGATATAGGGGAGAAGAAAATGACAATAAAAATAAAGGGTGCTTATAAATTGCACCCTTAAATTATCATTTAGAAATGGTATATTTTATTTATTTGAATTGTAAAATAAGTCTTTTAATTCAGCGATAGGAAGATTAATTTCATTATTAATAATGAATTGTTCTTTGATAACTTTTCCCATATAAATATAGTTTTGCTGGATGTGTTGGCACATTTTCTCAAATTCGATCTGATTTTCTTTTTTTACAGAAACAATAATACGGCTATGCGATTCACCAAATAATTCAATATCTTCTCGGTTTTGATAATCAAATTTAATTTCACAACCTAAGTTGTTATCATTCTGAATAAAGCAGGCTTCTGCTAACGCAACGGATAATCCTCCGTCTGAGCAATCATGAGCAGATTGTAGTAATTTTTTATCAGCTAATGAAAGCACACAATTGTAAAGCTTGAATTCGACATCAAGGTTAACGATCGGAGCGTTTCCGCTAATGATACCATGTATAGTTTTTAAATACTCTGAGCCGCCGATTTCAGAGCAATTTTCACCTAAAAGATAGATCAGATCGCCTTCATTCTTGAAGAAAGAACTAATCACTTTCTTTTGATCTTCAATAATTCCTAACATACCTATCGTAGGCGTAGGATATATAGCTCCTTTAGGACTTTCATTATAGAATGATACATTTCCACCAGTCACAGGTGTTTCAAATTTAAGACAAGCATCTGACATTCCTCGAATAGCTTCCACAAATGTCCAATAAACATCTGGTTTATAGGGGTTACCAAAATTTAAACAATTTGTTATAGCTACTGGACGAGCACCTGTGCAAACAACATTTCTTGCAGACTCAGCGACAGCGCCTTTAGTTCCTTCATATGGATTTAAATAACAATGTCGACCATTGCAATCAGTCGAAACAGCAATAGCTTTTTGGCTATCTTTAATTCTAATAACAGCGGCATCTCCACCGGGTTCTATCATGGTATTGATCTGTACCATATGGTCATATTGTTGATATATATGTCTTTTTGAAGCAATGTTTGGTGTAGAAATTAATATTTTCAAAGTCTTGTTATAATTAGTCGGTTTAGGTAATTTTGAAAAATCAGCAGATTGAACCTGATCTATATAGTTTGGTTTAGAAAACTCTCGAGAATAAACAGGAGCTTCTCCACCTAAAACGAGCATCTGAGAAGGTAATTGAGCTTTTAATTCACCGTTTTGAAATATCTTTAACAATCCATCATCCGTAACTTTACCGATTTTCTCAGCATGTAAATCCCATTTTTCAAATACATTTTGGACTTCTTCAAAATGGTGAGGTTCAACGATCATCAACATTCTTTCCTGCGATTCAGACAGCATAATCTCATAAGCAGTCATCCCGGTTTCTCTTTGAGGAACAAGGGAAACATCTAATTCTATACCTGTTTCACCTTTTGCTGACATTTCACTGCTTGAACAGGTTAAGCCTGCAGCGCCCATATCTTGAATTCCGACAACTAATCCTTTTTGAATCACTTCAAGAGTAGCTTCTAAAAGAAGTTTTTCCATGAACGGGTCACCAACTTGGACAGCCGTTCGTCTTTCTTCAGATTCTTTTGTTAAATCGGTACTGGCAAAAGTAGCACCATGGATACCATCTCTTCCTGTTTTTGCTCCGACATAAACGACGTCATTACCAATACCTTTTGCAGCAGCTGACATTAAATTTTCATGATATAATAAACCTACAGCCATGGCATTAACTAAAGGATTTCCGCAATAAGCATCTTCAAAATATACTTCACCGCCAACAGTGGGAACTCCAAAGCAATTACCATAATCAGCAATCCCTTCGACAACACCTTTAATAAGATGTTTAACTTGGGGGTCCTCAGGATTACCAAATCGTAATGAATTTAAAGTAGCGATAGGACGTGCACCCATAGTAAAAATATCTCTTAATATCCCACCAACGCCAGTTGCAGCTCCATGATATGGTTCAACGGCTGAGGGGTGATTATGGCTTTCAATTTTAAATGATATAGCTAAATTATCGCCAATATCGACTACCCCTGCATTTTCTTCACCAGCTTTACTGAGCATAAAAGGGCCATCTTTGGGTAAAGTCTTTAGGTATTTGATCGAATTTTTATAGCTTGCATGCTCTGACCACATGACAGATATGATACCAATTTCTGTAAATGTAGGAACTCGACCCAACCTCTTTTGTATCAGATCATATTCATCTTCTGTTAATCCATGATCTAATGCTGTTTTAAGATCAACGACCATTTCTTGCATATCTCTTTCCTTATGGTTTTTGTTTATTCAAAATAATAAAAGGAATTGTTTCGTCAATGAAAATATAAAAAAAAATGGACAGCCAGAGCTGTCCATTTTTAAAAAACCTTTAATTACTCTTTAACTAAATCTTCAGTTTTAATAGTATTTTTAGTTGTAGTAGTTTTAACTTCACCTTCTACAAGTTGAATAATAGCCATAGGTGCACAATCTCCACGACGAAAACGTGTTTTAATGATACGCGTGTATCCACCATTACGATCAGCAAATTTAGGAGCAATTTCTTCAAATAATTTTTTAACTAATAAATGGTCATGCAAAATAGTAAAAGCAAGGCGTTTGTGATGTAAAGAACCATTTTTACCATAAGTAATTGCTCTTTCAGCCAATCCGCGCATTTCTTTAGCTTTTGCCTGAGTTGTTTCAATCTGACCATGTTGGAAGAGAGAAATAACAAGATTTTTCATCATAGCTTTACGATGATCTGCTTCTCTTCCGAACTTTCTACCTTCACATCTATGTCGCATAACTCTCAACCTTTCTTTTTATTGACGCGATTTTTTGCATCTGCGATTCGACGGCGGATGCCATCGACATCCATACCGAGAGATAATTCGTATTTAACAAGAAGAGCTTTTATTTCATCTAATGATTTCTTACCAAAATTACGGTATTTAAGCATTTCTTGTTCAGATTTGCTAACCAATTCTCCAATTGATTCAATTTTCGCTGCAGATAAACAATTAGCAGATCTCACTGTTAATTCTAAATCTTTCACATTCATATTAACCAATTTTTCAAGTCTTTCCAATTCAGGATCCATTGAAACTTCTTCAACGTATTCTGGTTCTTCTTCAAAAAGAACTAACTTATCATAGAAGTCTCTCAATAACTTTGCTGAAAGGAATAAGGCATTTTTTGGTTCAATACTACCATTGGTGTGTATTTCAAGAATGATTTTATCAAAATCGATTCTTTCTCCAACACGTTGATTAGCCGTTGTGAAATTTACTTTTACTATGGGTGAATAAATTGAATCTACCGGAATTACGCCTACAGGTTTTTCATCGAGATTTTGTTTATCAGCGGCGACATAACCGCGTCCCTGACCAACCCAAATCTCAATATATAATTCTGTATCTTCTGTCATATTGCATAAAACTAAATCCTTATTGATAATCTTTACATCGCCAGTTTCAGAGATTTCTCCAGCCAAAACAGGTCCAATACCTTGATGTTGTAAAGTTAATTTAACTTCATTTAGGGTATCGGATTTAAAAACAACGTTTTTAAGATTTAAGATAAAATCAACAAAATCAGAGTCACTACCGGGAATCGGCGTAAATTCGTGATGCAACCCTTCAATTTTAACAAATCGAGCAGCTGCGCCTTGGATCGTTGATAATAACACTCGACGAAGCGTATTACCGATTGTCGTTGCATAACCTGGTTCAAGAGGACCGATTTCAAATTTTCCATATGTCTTGCTATAGGTTTCTTTGTCGATATCCACTTTTTCAGGCATCTGCAAGGGTTCAAGAAGCATCATAATAATCTCCCGATTCAATTATTTAGAGTAGAACTCTACTATGAGGTTTTCATTAACAGGAACTTCCACTAATTCTCTTTTAGGGACGTATAAAAATTCACCTTTGAAATTACTTTTATCTACAGTTAACCATTCATATCTAGCTATGTCTAAAGAAGTTTCTAAAGTTTCTCTGATTAAAGGCATCGTACGACTAGCTTCTTTAACTTCAATCATATTAGTAGGTTTTACTAAGAAGGAAGGGATATTTACTTTTAATCCATTAACTAATATATGACCATGACGAATGATCTGTCTAGCAGATTTGCGAGTAGGTGCAAAACCCATACGATAAACGACGTTATCCAATCTTCTTTCTAAGTATTGAATAAGGTTATCACCGGTCACACCAGTTTTTCTATCAGCAATTTGGAAATATTTTCTAAATTGTTTTTCTAAAATACCATATATACGACGTGCTTTTTGTTTTTCACGTAAATGTATAGCATAATCTGTAACTTTTTTTCGTGCAGTTGGACCATGTTGACCAGGCGCAAAATTTCTTCTTTCAATCGCGCATTTGGTTGTCATGCAACGATCTCCTTTCAACATTAGCTTCATCCCTTCTCTGCGACAAAGTTTACATACCGGACCTGTATATCTAGCCATTCTGTTAAGCCTCCATTAAATTCTTCTTGTTTTAGGTGGTCTGCAACCATTGTGTGGAATAGGTGTGGCATCTTTAATCATAGTCACATGCAAACCAGCTGCATGTAAAGCTCTGATAGCTGATTCTCTTCCACCACCGGGACCTTTAATAACAACACGAACTTTTTTAATACCCATATCTGTCGCGACTTTTGCAACTTCTTCAGCAGCAAGCTGTGCAGCATAGGGAGTTGATTTACGGGAACCTTTACAGCCAATTTTACCACCACTTGACCAAGTAATTACATTACCGGCTAAATCGCTTAAGGAAACGATTGTGTTGTTAAAGCTTGAATGAACGGTAGCCATTGCTTCATCTATGGAAAGTCTAACACGTTTCTTTTTTACTTTAGTTACTTTTGCTTTTGCCACGCTAAACCCCCAAATTACTTCTTATTCTTTTTTAATGCACCAGGTCTTGGTCCTTTTCGTGTACGAGCATTCGTTTTGGTTCTCTGACCACGAACTGGAAGACCTTTTTTATGACGCAATCCGCGATAAGAACCAATTTCCATTAATCTTTTAATGTTCAATGTGACTTGAGTTCTTAACGCACCTTCTACAATATAATCATTTTGTATAATGTCTCTAAGTACCTTTTCTTGTTCAAGAGTTAAATCTTTAACTCTGATACTTTCGTCAATGTTTGCTTTTCTTAGGATATTTTCGGAAATACTTCTTCCGATACCAAATATATAAGTTAAGCCAATAACGACTCTTTTGGTACGTGGCAATTCAATTCCTGCTATATGTGCCAATTGTCAGCCTCCTTCTTAATTAGCCCTGTCTTTGCTTATGCTTTGGATTGGAAGGGCAAATCACGCGAATGACGCCGTGTCTTTTAATAATACGGCAATCCTTGCATATCGGTTTAACTGAAGATCTTACTTTCATCTTTCTTCCTTTCTCAGCGAATCTTCACAACGGGTTGTTGATGATAACTTTCTTATCATTCAGAATTATTTATAGCGATAGGTTATCCTGCCGCGGTTTAAGTCGTACGGTGACAACTCAATTTTCACCTTATCGCCTGGTAAAATTCGAATATAATTCATGCGCATTTTTCCAGAACTATGAGCCAAAATCTCATGCCCATTTTCCAGTTGAACACGAAAAGTAGTATTTGGGAGTGCTTCTTTGACTACCCCTTCTACTTCTATCACACCTGCTTTCGCCATATTCCTTCCTAACTATCGGAAATACTTATTTTATTAATTCTTTAACGTTTGTCATTTTTTGCAACTGACCGGTTAATGTCAAGTGATATAATAAAATTTTTATAATTTATCCGGTCATCACTTTGGATCAAGCTGCAGGTTAAAGTGAATTCCCGAAGCAATAATCGGGAATTCACTAAATAATTCATGAGTCTCATATTATGAGCTACGACCTCTTAATTTACCTTTTTTCATAAAACCATCATAATGTCTCATCACTAAGTGAGATTCAATTTGTTGTAATGTATCAATAGCGACACCAACAATAATGATCAAACCAGTACCGCCAAAGTAAAATGGGATATTGGTCCACTTGGTCATGAATTCAGGAACAACGGCGATGAATGCAAAAAAAACTGCACCAGGTAAAGTAATACGAAGAAGTATATTATTAATGTAAGTAGCAGTATTTTTTCCTGGTAAAATACCGGGAATAAATCCACCATGTTTTTTCATGTTTTCAGCCATATCCACGGGATTCAAAGCAATAGCAGTATAAAAGTAAGCAAAAAATATGATTAATCCCATATACAGAATTGTATATAAAGCAGCGCCAGGAGATAAGACTCTGGTGATAAAATCACCAAACCATGAATTTGGAAAGAACGTTGCGAAGGTACGAGGAAACATAATGATGGATTGAGCGAAGATGATGGGAATGACACCAGCGGTGTTTACCCTTAAAGGAATATGAGTACTTTGTCCACCGTAAATTTTACGACCTACAACTCTTTTAGCGTACTGGACTGTTATTTTTCTGATTGCTTCAGTAACTAAAATAACAGAAGCAGTAACAGCGATCATAATAGCAATAACAAGTATAGCTAAGAGAATAGACATTGATCCGCTTTTTACCATTTGGAACATATTAATAAATCCATTTGGATATCGAGCAATAATACCTGCAAAAATAATTAATGAGATACCGTTTCCAATGCCTTTTTCGGTAATTTGTTCACCTAACCACATAATTATCATAGTACCTGTAACCATAGATAACACAGTCATAAAGGAGAAGAAAATTCCCGGATTATAAACAACACCTTCCATATTTTGAAGGAAAATAGCAATACCTATAGCGTTGAAGGTACCAATTAAAATGGTTCCATAACGAGTGATTTGATTCAGTTTTTTTTGACCTTCAGCTCCTTCTTTTCTCAGTTTTTCAAAATAAGGGACAATACTTCCCATTAATTGAATAACAATAGAAGCTGTGATATAAGGCATAATACCTAAAGCAAATACAGAAGCGCGTTCAAAGTTACCACCGACAAAAAGGTCGAATAAACCAAAGATGGTTTTATCCCCTCCTCTTGAACTGAAGAAAGCTTTAAGAGCAGCTGTATTGATCCCTGGCGTAGGTATAAAACTGCCTAACCGGTAGAGAATTAAAATGAAGAGAGTGAAAAGAATTTTTTTCTTTAATTCCGGGATCTTAAAAATGTTTCTTATGGTCTCTATCAAGTTACACTACCTCCGCTTTACCGCCATGTTTCTCGATCACTTCTTTAGCTTTTTGTGAAAAAGCGTTTGCTTTAATTGAAATTGATTTGTCAAAATCATCTGCGCCATTGGCGAGAATTTTTACTGGTAAGTTTTTGTATTGACCTTCACTACGGATGATCTTTAAATTTTCTAAAGATTGGATATCTAATGATGTCATCTCTAGATCTTGTAACTGATTTAAATTTACAATACGATATTCAATTCTGAATATGTTTTTAAAACCGCGTTTTGGTAAACGGCGTTGTAAAGGCATCTGTCCGCCTTCAAAAGCAGCAGATACTTTTCCACCACTACGGGCTTTGGTACCTTTATGACCACGTCCCGCTTGGTGACCGTGTCCGCTACCCTGACCTTTGCCGAGACGCTTCTTATTTTTTTTTATATTCGGGCGTTCGATCTGATGAAGCATAGCTCTTGTCTCCTTCAAACTATCACATTTTAATTAAAGGTTAACCCGGAGTAATTCCGGGATAAACAATTATTCATTAATTTCTTCAACTTTAACTAGATGAGGGACTTTTTTAATCATTCCCCAAATAACTGGATTATTGTCATGGATTTTAACTTGGTTCATTTTGTGTAAACCGAGAGATTCCATTATTCTTTTTTGATTTTCATTATAGCCAATAACACTTTTAATTTTTTGTACTCTCAGCTTCATTTTTCCTCCGAACCAGTAAGTTCAGCAAAAGTTTTACCACGAAGTTTAGCCACTTCAGAGATAGTTCTTAATTGACTTAATGCTTCCATAGTTGCTTTTACTAAATTACAAGGGGTGTTAGACCCGAGGGATTTAGCGAGAATATTAGAAATCCCAGCAGCTTCAAAGATAGCACGAGAGGTGCCACCAGCGATAATACCGGTACCAGCAGAGGCTGGTTTAATCAGTATTTTGCTTGCGCCGAATTTCCCTAAAATTTCATGTGGGATGGTTTCTTTTACGATAGGGATACGAATCATATTCTTTTCAGCTTTTTCACGAGCTTTACGAATAGCGTCGGTTATTTCATTGGCTTTCCCGGTTCCAATACCGACACGGCCTTTTTTATCACCAACCACAACGATTGCATTAAAGCTGAAATTTCTACCACCTTTAACAACCTTTGCTACACGATTGGTATCAATTATTTTTTCAAATAATTCATTATTTTCTGTATTGTTCATTTGACTCAAGGCAGTCCTCCTTTTAGAAACCAAGTCCGGCTTTACGTGCGCCTTCAGCAAGAGCTTTAATACGTCCGTGATACTTATAACCGGCTCTATCAAAGCAAACTTGGGTGATACCGTTTTCTATAGCCTTCTTAGCGATTTTTTCGCCAACTTCAAAACTTTTATCAACTTTGGTTTTACCATTGAAGGTTTCATCTTTTGCTTTGGTTGACATAGCAACTAAGGTTTTACCTTCATCATCGTTGATGATTTGTGCATATATATGACATAAACTGCGAAAGACAACTAAACGGGGTCTTTCAGCACTTCCGTGTAATTTCTTGCGAATGGCAAGTTTTCTTCTGGCACGGGCTTCTGACTTTATAAATGTGATGGATTTACTCATAAATTCTCCCAATTCTTTATAAACTATTCAAGCGTGATTATTTCGCGCCAGATTTTCCAGCTTTAATTTTAACAGTTTCGTTTTTATAACGAATACCTTTACCTTTATAATTCTCAGGAGGTCTAATGCCACGCACTTCAGCTGAGAATTTGCCTACATCTTCTTTATCAAAGCCTTTAATATGAATAATCGCCTGTAGCGTAACTTTACCACCTTTACCTCGAGGTACGGCTTCAGTTACAACTTGAATGCCTTTTGGGATTTGAATTAAGATATCATGAGAATAACCAACGGCAATTTTTAACCAAGGTCCAATCACTTCGGCATTATAACCAGTACCGATAATATGGAGAACTTTTTCGTAGCCTTCAGAGACACCTTTTACCATATTCTGTATTAAAGCTCTAGTTAATCCATGAAGAGCGCGGACATTACGTTCATCGTTATCTCTAGTAACGATAACTTGATTATCTTCAATATTGACATGAATCAAATCGAGAAAAGTATATGATAATGTACCTAATTTACCAGTAACATTAACAGCACGATCTTGTATAACAACATTTACACCTTGAGGTATAGTTACAGGCATTTTTCCAATTCTTGACATGCTTCCTCCTACCAGACCTTACAAATAAACTCGCCGCCGACTTTATCAACGCGAGCCTGACGATCAGTCATCACACCTTTACTGGTGGAGATGATAGCACAGCCTGTATTATTGAATATAGAGGGGATGTTAATCGATTTAACATAAACACGTCTTCCGGGTTTACTAATACGATCGATTCCTCTCAAGACAGGTTTTCCATCATTGGTATAGCGAAGATTTACAACGATTTGTTTTCTGTAAATTTTCTTTTCAGCATCTCTTTCGATAATATCGAAATTGTTAATATAGTTTTCATTAGCCAGAATTTTCATAAGAGATTCTATCAAATTACAATGATGAACAGAAACCTGCTTATGTCCGGCACGATATGCATTTCGCAATTTTGTTAACGCATCAGCTATCGGATCACTAATACTCATTTTTCATTCCTCCATTAATTACCAGCTGGCTCTTCTTACGCCAGGTATTTCACCGTTAGATACAAGCAATCTGAAGCAAAGACGGCACATCCCAAAATCTCTCATATAAGCTCTTGGTCTACCGCACAATTTGCAACGATTATAGCCCCTTACTTTGAACTTAGGGGTTCTTTGTGCTTTTACAACTAAAGATTTTTTAGCCAAGGTTCATCTCCTTTATGCTTAGGACTAATTTTTTTCTTTTTTAACAAAAGGCATTCCAATGAGGCGAAGGAGTTCACGTCCTTCTTCATCAGAATCAGCAGATGTTACAAAAGTTATGTTTAAACCTCGAATTTGATCAACTTTATCAAAATCGATTTCCGGAAAGACAGTTTGTTCTTTAATTCCAATAGAATAGTTACCTCTACCGTCGAAAGCGTTTAAAGGAACTCCTTTAAAGTCACGAATACGTGGGATAACAATAGAAATTAAGCGATCGATAAATTCATACATAACTTCGCCGCGTAGGGTTACTTTACAACCGATAGGCATACCTTGTCTTAATTTAAAGTTAGAAATAGATTTCTTAGCTTTAGTAATAAGAGGTTTACGTCCAGTAATTTGAACCATATCTTTTACAGCATTATCGAGTAAAGCTTTATTTTGAGAAGCGACACCCACACCCATAGAAACGATAACTTTTTCGATCACAGGGACTTGATGAATGTTTTTATACTGATAAGTATTTTGTAAAGTTGCGACAACTTCTTTTTTATATTTTTCTTTCAGGCGATTCATTTGCACTCCTTCTTAGATTTCGTCACCGGTCTTTTTACAGACTCTGACTCTCTTGTCTCCAATTTTTTTAAAAACAGGTTTGGAGACGCTGTTAATCTTGGAATTCCAGAGCATGACATTAGACACATGGATAGGAGCTTCTTTTTCAATAATACCACCCTGTTGATTTTGTTGATTTGGGCGAGTATGTTTTTTAATAAAGTTAACTTTTTCAACGATAACACGTTGGTCTTTAGGGAAGACTTTAAGCACTCTTCCTTTTACACCTTTGTATTTACCGGTGATAACCATAACTGTATCGCCTTTTTTAATTCTGATTTTATTATTCATAGTTGACTCCTACAAAACTTCAGGTGCTAAAGACACGATTTTGGTGAAGTGATGTTCTCTTAATTCACGCGCAACGGGTCCGAAAATACGACTGCCTTTAGGCTCATTTCTATCATCAATGATAACGGCAGCGTTATCTTGAAAACGGATATAAGAACCATCAGTTCGTCGAACTTCTTTAGCCGTACGTACAATAACAGCTTTTTCAACTGTACCTTTTTTAACTTTACCACCAGGAGTAGCGGATTTTATAGCTACGACGATGATATCACCGACACTAGCGTATTTACGGCGAGTACCGCCTAATACTTTAATACACATTGCTTTTTTGGCGCCGGAATTGTCAGCAATGGTCAATACGGTTTGTACTTGAATCATGGTCTGTCTCCTTACTTTGTTCTTTCGATAACTCGAATGACTTCCCAGCATTTGTGTTTACTGAGAGGGCGACATTCTCTGATTTCAACGACATCACCAATATGACAATCATTGGTTTCATCATGAGCCATAAACTTTTTATGTTTACGTACGACTTTCTTATATAATGAATGCATAAATTGTCTTTCAACGCGAACGACAATAGACTTGTCCATTTTATCACTGACTACGGTACCAATCTTTTTTACTCTTCTTTCGATAGCCATTTAGGACCTCTTATTTTGCTAATTTTTTTTGAGTTAAAATGGTAAGAATACGAGCGACATCTTTTTTGATGAAGCCAAATCTGGAGATATTTTCCAGTCTGTTACGTACCTTTTGAAAACGAAGATTAAAGAGTTCTTCTTTACAATCTTCTAATTTTTTATTGAGTTCATCAACAGTTAATTCTCTTAATTCTGTTGCTTTCATATTTCAACTCCCTCACGAGCGATAACTTTGGTAGTTACCGGTAATTTGTGACTGGCAAGGCGCATAGCTTCTCTGGCGATTTCGACTGAAACACCTTGAATTTCAAAGAGAATTCGGCCAGGTTTAACAACGGCAACCCAGTATTCAGGAGCGCCTTTACCTTTACCCATACGGGTTTCAGCTGGTTTTTTTGTAACAGGTTTGTCAGGAAAGATACGAATCCAGACTCTACCTAGTCTTTTCATATGACGGGTGATAGCAACACGCGCAGCTTCGATTTGACGGCTAGTAAGCCAACCATCTTGAGTAGTCATCAGAGCATAATCTCCGAAACTAACTTCAGAACCGCGATAAGCGAGGCCGGTACGGCGACCTTTCATTTGTTTTCTGTATTTAATCTTCTTTGGTGCTAACATGATTAATTCTCCTTATTCAAGATATCACCTTTGTAGATCCAAACTTTAATACCGATGATTCCATAGGTAGTTAAAGATTCGACTATAGCAAAATCGATATCTGCGCGTAGAGTTTGAAGAGGAGTACGACCTTGTTGGTAGTGTTCAGTACGAGCCATTTCAGCGCCACCTAAGCGGCCAGAGCATTGAACTTTGATACCTTGAGCGCCATCTTTTAGGGCGTTTCTGATAGCAAATTTCATAGCTCTACGGAAAGAAACTCTTTCTTGTAACTGACGAGCGATTTCTTCACCGACTAAGCGGGCGTCAAGCCAGACTTTTTTAATTTCATTGATATTGATAAAAACAGTGATTTGTCCATCGCGGTTTTTATTGATCAAATGGGTGATTTCAGAGCGTAAAGTATCAATAGATTCTCCTTTACGGCCGATAACTTGACCTGGTCTAGCAGTGTGAATATCTATATTAATAGAATTAGTTTTTCTAGCAATAGTCACTTTAGAGATCATTGCACCCTTTAATCGGGATTTAATATATTTTTTAATTTTTAAATCTTCATGAAGATTTTGAACATATTCTTTGCCTTCACTATACCATATTGATTGATGAGTCTTATTTATACCAAGACGATATAAGTTAGGATTAATCTTTTGTCCCAAAGTATCCTCCTATTCCTTTTCAGAGATGCCAACAGTAACATGGCAAGTTCTTCTTCTGATGACTGTTGCTCTGCCTTGGGCTCTGGGTAAGGTTCTTTTCATAATAGTTCCATCATCAGCCCAAGCTTTATCTACGATCATTCTATCTATTTCTGCTTTACCTTCTTTTTGGGTTGCATTGGCAATAGCAGAGTTAAGTAATTTCGCAATACTAAGAGCCATTCTCTTTTTGGAAAAGAGAAGGATTTTTTGCGCTTCATTCACATTTTTTCCACGAATCATATCAAGGACTAATCTTGCTTTTCTCGCAGATCCGCGAAGGTTTTTGATTTTAGCAACCGCTTCCAATTTAGCTTCCATCACAGACTCCTTAATTATTTACCGACTTTTTTCTTTTTCTCTTTGTGTCCACGATAGGTTCTAGTAGGAGAAAATTCACCTAATTTATGACCGACCATATTTTCGGTAACATAAACAGGGACGAATTTTTTACCATTGTGAACGGCAAAGGTATGTCCGATGAATTCGGGGACAACGGTAGATCTTCTTGACCAGGTTTTGATGACTGATTTTTTAGTTTCTTGATTTAAAAGCACAACTTTTCTCATCAAGTGGTCATCAACAAAAGGTCCTTTTTTTATTGAACGAGCCATATTATCTCCTATTTTTTCACTTTACGTGCTTTAATAATATATTTATCAGAATATTTACGACGCTTGCGAGTTTTTCCGCCTTTAGCAGGTTTGCCCCATGGAGAAACAGGGTGTCCACCGCCAGACGTTTTACCTTCACCACCACCCATAGGATGATCGACAGGGTTCATCACAACGCCACGAACTTTAGGACGCTTTCCTAACCAACGATTACGACCGGCTTTACCGATCCAGATAATGTTGTGTTCAATATTACTGACTTGACCGATGGTAGCGAGACATTCTTTTCTAAGTAAGTGTACATCACCAGAAGGCATTTTTACATGAACATAGTTACCCTCTTTAGCGAGAACTTGAGCAAAACAACCAGCGGAGCGGCATAATTGGCCACCTCTTCCCTGGATGAATTCAATATTATGGATGGTCGTACCAAGTGGGATATTAATTAAAGGCAAAGCATTTCCAGGTAAAATTGGAGATTCAGGTCCTGAAAGGATTTTATCTCCGACTTTAAGACCGACAGGTGCAATAATATATCTTTTTTCACCGTCGACATAATTTAATAAAGCGATACGAGCTGTACGATTAGGATCGTATTCAATAGAAGCAACCACAGCAGGTATACCAAATTTATTTCTTTTAAAGTCTATCAAACGATAGGCTCTTTTGTGTCCGCCACCTCTTCTACGACTGGTGATTTTACCCTGATTGTTTCTTCCAGCTGTTTTTTTGATAGGTTCTATCAAAGATTTTTCAGGTGTATCTTTGGTTATTTCTTCAAAGGTATAACCAGTACGATATCTCATCGTGGGGGTTGTTGGTTTATATTTCTTAATTCCCATTTTCTACTCCTACATTAAATCTCAAAATCAGCAATAGTTTGACCAGTTTTAAGAGTAACGATGGCTTTTTTCCAATCAGGACGTTTGCCTTCATAACGGCCAAGACGTTTAGGCTTACCTTCCATACGGATGGTATTGACATTGATCACGTCAACGGAAAAGATTTTTTCAATCGCTCTTTTAATTTCAATTTTGTTGGCATTAATACTAACTTTAAAGGTGTAAGCATTTAGATTAAGCTGAGTAATTTGTGATTTCTCAGTAAACATGGGAGTAATGATTATTTCTCTTGGATTTTTCATTTTGAGAATACCTCCTCAGCTTTTTTTAATGCTTCAGCAGTCATGATGAGGTATTTGCAGTTAAGAATTTCATAAGCAAATAAACCATCAGCGCGATCCATTTTTACATCAGGGATATTGTTGAAAGAACGGATGATGTTTTGATCGCTTCCATTGATGATCAACAATTTTTTTCCTTTTTCAGGAGCTATTTTATTAATCAACTCGATAGCAGTTTTAGTATTTGGTGTATTAAAACTGAGAGAGTCGATGATATAGACAGATTGAGTTTCTGCTTTATAAGAAAGAGCTAATTTAAGAGCTAATCTTTTCTTTTTAGCAGGGATTTTTGAGTACCAATCTCTTGGTAAAGCAGGGAAAGCGGTACCACCACCTCTACGGGTAGGTGTACGAAGGTTACCAACGCGAGCGTTGCCAGTGCCTTTTTGACGGAAGAGCTTTCTAGTGCTACCTTGAACATCGGATCTGCCTTTTTTCCAGACAGTACCTTGTCTTTGATTGGCTAAGTACATTTTGATCACTTCATAAATAAGTGCTTTTGGGTTTTTACAGCTGGCGGAGAAAATAGATTCAGGAAGTTGAACTGTTCCGATCTTTTCGCCGGTGGCTGAGAATTTTATAGCTTCTATCATTGATTCACCTCTAATTATTTACTCAGATAAACGATGCTGTTACGATGACCAGGAATTGCACCTTTGATCATGACAATATTCTTTTCCAAATCAATACGAACTATTTTGAGGTTCTTTACGGTGATTCTGTCCACGCCTTTGTGACCGGCCATTTTCATGCCTTTAAAGACACGTGCAGGCTGAGCACATTGACCAATAGAACCAGGACCGCGGAAAGATTCGTGTACACCATGAGATTGTTGGAAACCCTGGAAGTTATGTCTTTTCATAACGCCAGCAAAACCACTACCTTTAGAGGTACCGATCACTTTAATAATTTCATTTTGAGAGAAAAGATCAGCTTTAAGAACCTGACCTTCATTAAAATCTTCAATTTCATCAATTCTGAATTCACGAAGATATCTGAAGTTAGGGACATTATGTTTTTTAAAATGGCCGAGAACAGGTTTTTTCACCTTTCTTTCAGCGATTTCTTCAAAACCAAGCTGAATCGCTTTGTAACCATCTTTTTCCATGGTTTTCTTTTGAACAACAGTGCAAGGTCCCACTAGAATAACGGTTACTGGGATCACTTTACCTTGATTGTCAAAAATCTGAGTCATACCTAATTTTTTACCGATTATACCTAACATTTTTCCTCCTACACTCTAATTTCAACATGCACGCCGGCAGGAAGATTTAATTTTTTAAGAGCGGTTGTGGTTTGTGGAGTTGGATTGATAATATCAATCATTCTCTTATGAACCAGCATCTCATACTGATCACGTGCTTTTCTGTTAACGTGAGGAGATCTTAAAATAGTATAGAGAGATCTCTCAGTCGGTAGAGGGATCGGACCAACAACTTTTGCGCCTGTATCACGGGTATTTTTAATAATTTCAGCAACAGATTTATCTAATAAACGATAGTCATATGCTTTTAAACGGATTCTGATACGATTTGATTTTTCTGATTTACTCACAATTTCCTCCGTTTATTCTATGATTTCGCCAACAACACCAGCACCGATGGTACGACCACCTTCACGGATTGCAAAACGAAGTCCTTGTTCCATTGCAATTGGAGTGATCAATTGACCAACAATGGAAACGTTATCACCAGGCATAACCATTTCAACTCCTTCAGGGAGGTTCAATGTACCGGTAACGTCGGTTGTACGGAAATAGAACTGAGGACGGTAACCGTTAAAGAATGGTTTATGACGTCCGCCTTCTGCTTGAGTCAGAATGTAGGTTTCACCTTTGAATTTGGTGTGCGGATTAACAGATTTTGGTTTAGCTAAAACCATACCTCTTTCGATATCGTTTTTACCGATACCACGAAGAAGAACACCAATGTTGTCACCAGCTTCAGCCATGTCCATAGTTTTACGGAACATTTCGATACCAGTACAAACAGTTTCAACGGTATCTTTAATACCAATTCTTTCGACTTTATCGTTAAGTTTTAATACGCCTCTTTCAACACGGCCGGTTGCAACGGTTCCACGACCAGGAATTGAGAACACATCTTCCACTGGCATTAAGAATGGTTTGTCTTTGTCACGTTCCGGTAGGGGAATATAACTATCAACTGCATCCATTAATTCTTGGATTTGACGTTCACCTTCAGGATCTCCATTCAAGCTTTTTAAAGCAGAACCTTTGATTACAGGGATATCGTCTCCAGGGAAACCATATTTACTTAACAATTCACGAACTTCAAGTTCAACCAAGTCTAATAATTCTTCATCATCGACAAGGTCACATTTGTTTAAAAAGACAACCATAGCAGGAACACCAACTTGGCGAGCCAAGAGAATGTGTTCACGAGTCTGTGGCATAGGACCATCAGCAGCGCTCACAACGAGGATTGCTCCGTCCATTTGAGCAGCACCGGTAATCATGTTTTTGACATAGTCAGCATGACCGGGACAGTCAACATGTGCATAATGACGCTTGTCTGTTTGGTATTCAACATGTGCCGTAGCAATGGTAATACCTCTTTCTTTTTCTTCAGGAGCATTATCAATGCTATCGAAAGAACGGAAAGATGCGCCACCTTTTTTGGATAAATAAAGAGTAATTGCAGCGGTTAAAGTGGTTTTACCATGATCAACATGACCGATAGTACCAACATTAACATGCGGTTTGTTTCTTACAAACTTTTCCTTTGCCATATTTCCTCCATAGATCAAAAGCCTATTCGGCTTAATTCTTCGGCAGATAAATAGACTATTTCTGCCTGCAATTACCCATGTTCGCAAATAGAGATTTTGTGTCAATACTTTTTTATATTTTTTATCTTTATTAAAAACAAGCACTTAATGTTTAGTCTATTAGGCTCAACTAGTATTTTAGGTTTTGATTGAATATCTTCTTGAAACCAGGATAGTCCATTGATATTATTAGTTTTATGTATAATTGTCTTTAAAAGGGCTTATTAACCCATCTTTACCACTCAAACAAAGATTTTAAACTTTTTTTTCATTAATCCTTCAAAACAAGTTAATTGATAGCAGTTAACTAATGCGTAAAACGCCTCACTAAGCAACGATCTCTGCCTTAGACGACTTTATGTTCAAAATAAAGAAAGGAATATAATAGAAAAAGTCAAATGTAGTGCCCCAAATACAAATATAATGCTTGACAAATAATCAGCAAAAATATAATTTGATTACATTATGTATATAAGAGATTTAAAAAAGGTGATAAGATTATTTTTAGACTCGTAGAGTCATACAGAGGACCAAATGGTCCAAGACAGAGGACTGTTTTAACTTTTAATGAGTTAAATTTACCTAAAGAACAATGGAAAGAATTAGCTAATATTGTTGAAATGCTACTTTCAGGTCAAACTTTCATCAATAACAATACAGATATTATAGATAAAGCCGAGAATATCGTTAAACTTATCAAAAGAAAAACAATTTTAAAAGTAGAAAATCAATATGATAAGGTAGAAATAGTTGAGAAAGATATTCAAAATGTGGATTTAAACAGTCTAAAACATACAGAAGTCCGTTCAATTGGAGCAGAACACGTGGCTCTGTCTGTATATAAGGAGTTAGAAATAGATAAGGTACTTAAAGAAAATGGATTTTCAGAGCACCAAAGAGAAGTTGCAGCTTTATCAATAATCGGAAGACTTGTTTATCCTGAAAGTGAGAAGTCAACAAGAGAATGGGCAATTAACAAATCAGGACTGGACTCCTTATTAAATACTTCATTTTCAAAATTATCAAATAACTCACTTTACCGAATAACAGATAAACTCTATTCATTAAAAGAAACCCTAGAAAGTCATTTGATTGAAAAAGAGCGTAGTCTATTAAATTTAAAAGAGAGATTAGTTTTATTTGATTTAACCAATACGTATTTTGAAGGTAATTGTTCATCAATACCAGGCGCAAAATTTGGTTTATCAAAAGAGAAAAGAAAAGATTGTCGATTATTGACATTAGGCTTTATCATAGATGAGAATGGTTTTCCAAAAACATGCAAAGTAATGGAAGGAAACCAAAGTGAGCCATCTTCTTTAGTTGATATGATTAAGCAACTGGAAGAAGCAAGTAATGAAAAAGACCGTTTGTTTAAAGATAAAATAGTCGTAATTGATGCAGGAATATCTTCAGAATCTAATTTAAAATACTTGTCTGATCAAGGCTATCATTACATCTGTGTTGCGAAAAATAAACCTTTCAGTTGTGAAGAAATTAACCAGTTAGAAGCTTCAGATATTTTTTCAACCCAAGACAAAGAGATTAAGGCAACCATTCTAAAAAAAGAGGATGAGACATATTTATACTGTGTGAGTCCAATGAAAAAAGTAAAAGAGCAATCAATGCTTGAAAGTTTTACAAAAAAATATATTCGTGATTTAGAATTATTGAAAGAATCCCTGGCAAAGAAAAAAACGGTTAAATCGTATGATAAAATATTAGAAAAATTGGGCAGATTAAAAGAAAAACACAAATCTATCTCGAGATTTATTGTAGTGGATATTGAACAAGAAGATAATCTTGTTCAAAGTATATCATGGGAAAACACATATTCTGATCAAAAGGACTTTTCTTATAACGGTTCCTATTTTCTAAGAACCAATCTGAATAATTTTAATGAACAGGAATTATGGAATATCTACTCAACACTAACAAACATAGAATATTCATTCAGATGCCTTAAAAGTGAGTTAGCATTTAGACCTGTTTATCACAAAATACAGGTAAGGGCGGAGAGTCATTTATTTATAGCAGTATTAGCCTATCATATTTTGAATGTTATCAGAACCAAATTAAAGGCTCATGACATAAATTTTTCATGGAATAAAACCAGAGAACTGTTATCAACACATAACCTTATTACAACAGAGATGAAAACAGAAGATTCAAAAATAATAACTATTGTTCAGCCTTCAGAAGCAAATGAGATACAAAAAAGAATATATAAGGCTTTAAACATCAAAATCAACCCAATAAATAGAAAGATAATTAAGTTGCCGTAGTGCCCCGCACTTTTAATTATGTATATTTTACAATGACTTACGATAAATTATGGTAAAGATGGGTTAAAGGGAAAAATTATGAAGATTCCATGAAAAATAGTAATTAGATTGATATTATTAAATAAATATTATATTGAATTTTGTAAAAAAAGCTAAAAAACGACAGAAAAAAGATGTTTAAACCTGATAAGCTTTGTTATTGTTAAAGGATGAAAATCAGGAGTTTATAGAAAAGGAATTTTTAAGTTCATCATCAAAAAGCATTTTCAAGCATCATCCAGATAGTTTATTTTTTCCAAATTCTGAGTTAAAACAGAGATAATTTGAGGAGGATTTACGAACAAAGTAAATTCAGAGAGAATGAGTCTTGCTCTTAGTTTATAATCGTTTTTCACTGGGATAAGATAACCTTTTTTGATATAATCATAGACAGAAAAAAGACCAAAAAGTTTCATGTAAAGATCATATCCAGCATTATCCATTTGAGAGAAGTGATATTGTTTTTCTATTTTATGCATAATTTTGAGAAATATTCCATAACTATTGAGAAATTTCCTTCTTATTTTAGGTTCTTGAGTTTTGAATTTCATCGCATAGGCTTTTAGGTCATTTTTAAAGCGTTGAGGCAGTATCTTCCAGATTTCGAGGGTTATCTTTTCCATAGAAATGATCTTGGCATTTTGTTCCATAAAGGGAACTGAGATATAATTTCTGCCGACACAGGTGTTTCCATAGAAATGATAGCAATAGACAATTCCGTCTTTTTTCCCACCTTTGGGATATTTTGTCTTTTCCCAATCCATGATTACGCGCATCATTACCTCTTGTGCTTGTGTCTCTATAATATATAACAATCGAGATGTCATTTCGTGACAGATTATTTTATTAACCCACAAAAAAAGTCAGTGATCCACAGAAATTTCAGAAAATGCTGAAAGAAAACTATAAATTAGTCACAATGTTCGAAATTTTTATATTTAACCTGAAGGACTTTAATAATTTTAACACAAGATTTTATAGCAGATTCTTTTACTAATTCTAATGGAAATAACACCAAGGAAGCACCAAGGAAGGAATAAGGAAGGAGAGAGTTAGCAAGGAGGTAGCTTCAAGTTAAAGAGAGGTTGTTTGTTGGAGGATTTAGGTTTTAACAAAAACTCGGTAAATTAAGATTATTTAGACCTTTGATATTATTGGGAGTGATTCCATAAAAGGTATATTATATTTGTTCAACCCCCTAAAGGGATTAGGTTGTGTGTTGCAATATTACCATGGTTAAAACCATGGCCTACCAATATTCCACCCCTAATGGGGTTGAAGTTGTTTCTATTTCTTAAGGAGAAAGATGTTGGGTAATCTCAAAAGAAAACAGGTGATAGTATATTAGTTTTTAGTACCTGAGAATAACAACCTCGACAACATGTCACCTGTTGTTGTGTTGGTATTATTATACTCTTTTTTTTTGGAAGAGGAATAACAATCTTAGCAATACAGTCATCAATTGTTCTGTTAATATACCAAGAAATCAAGCTTAGGAGAATCACAATAACTTCGCTCTTCGAGCATTGATATGAGAGTTTTGAATAAGAAGAAATCTGATTTTTATTACGAGTCCGAGCCGAACTCGCTCCATAACTAATTTATAGCTCTGTTATATCTGGATATTTTTTTGGGATAGAGAGATTGGGTAATTGGGCGTGAGAATAATAAAAACTCGATAAATGAGATTGTTCACTTCAAAAAGCGATGGAAAAAGGATAATCAGGAAAGTCAGCAACAAAAAGTGAACATTGTCTTTATAATTAAACCAAATTCTAAAATTGACATAAATTGGATAAGATAATGGTAGTGCTGACGCACTACAGATAATGGCAAATCGAGAATTTGCCGATAATAGATAAAAGATAAAAGTTAAGCTTCATCGTTGGTGAATTGCTTTAACATGACAAATATTAATAAATGGAAGCAAAGAAAGTTCAAGCCCGGAAAACCCCTATCGGGGATCTTGATTTTCATCTCTTTTCATTGAAATATTATATCCTTATTTTTCTGAAGGTATACCATTAAATCTCCAGTCACTCTCAGGGACTCCGCCATAGCTTGCCAATGGGTAAGTTAATTTATGAGGTAAACCATTGTCTTCAATCAGAATAGCTGTTCGTTCCCCTTCGAGTTTCCCTACGACTTTACGCTGTTTTTTCATGGGCGATTGTACCATTTATACATTTTAATCAGGGATAGAGATAGTTGGAACTCAGATTTAGGAGATGATTTGAGGTAATTATTTCTTTAATTAGTAAAGATTTTTACTGATTATGTCAAGAATACATCGATATGGAGCATATAGGTTCACTTTTCTTGCCTATAAGTACCAGAGTTGCTTAATGGGAACTTATATATTTTGGACGGTCTCGATAAATTAGATTTGTTGCAAATAAAAAACAGCTTGACAAGAAAGAAAATATTGTATTTATGAAAACAGGGTGTAAAAAATGGAAGAGATAAGCAGGAAGAGTTTATTGTCTCGATCGAATATCAAAGAGGCAGATTATGGTATTAATCATGTCTTTGGTTGTAGTCATGGTTGCAAGTATCCTTGTTATGCGATGTCTATGGCTATGAAATTTGGGAAGGTTGACTCTTATAGTGAGTGGTTAAAGCCAAAGATTGTTAAGAATGCATTAGAAATATTAACTGAAGAGATTCCCAAAAAAAAGGATAGAGTTAAATCAGTACAATTATGTTTTGCAACAGATCCCTTTATGTATCAACAACCAGAGATTATTCAATTAACGCTAGAAATAATAGAATTGTTAAACAGAAATGATATACCCATTTCATGTTTGACAAAGGGAATATTACCAGAGGAATTATCTGGTTTTTCCAAAAAGAACTTATACGGGATTTCAATTGTATCTTTAAATGAGCGGTTCAGGCGTAGTTTTGAACCGGGAACTGCCCTCTATGAGGACAGAGTGAATTCGTTGGAGAGGCTTCATAATAAGGGCTTTAAAACCTGGGTTTTTATGGAACCCTATCCTCCCCCACAGTTTGTTCAGCAGGAGATCATGCCAATCTTAGAAAAGATTTCATTTACTGATCAGTTATTTTTTGGGAAACTGAATCATAATCCGAATTTTAAAAACCAAAACTTAGATGCATTTTATAAAAAGAACAAAGCAATCGTACAGACTTTTTGTTTGAACCATCATATTCAATCCGTGTAAAGGAGATTAGTTTAAGAAGAGACAAGAAACAAATATTTTAGTAAGAAAAATATTCACAGAATTAGTTGACAATATTAAAATAATTCTAATAATTGTTTTTTTATGAGGGGTTTAGATGAAAAGTATAAAGATTTTTTTTATAATACTATTGTATGTAATCTGTATTTATCAATTGAGAGGTGAAGAAAATGCAAAAATATTCAATCAGTTTACTAAGATTTCGCCAGATACGAAGGAAGCTCTTGGGTTAAAAACACAAGTTAAGAGTTATAATGATGATCAGAATATATATTTTGAGTGGGATTGTGAGCTTGATAACAGTTTTTACCGAGGGCGCAAAGCAGCAGATGAGACTTTTGAATATGCAGATTTCTTAAGAGTTCAACTGATCACTTCTCCCAAGGATTATTTTGGATATTTTTTTATAGCTTATCCAGAAGGACAGAAATTAGATGGAATAAGAGATAAAAAGCTGAATATATCTTATGAGTGGAATAGCCAATATACATATGAGAATCAGATAGATTCAACACATTGGCATTGTCTTATGAAGATCCCATTTAAAGATTTAAGGTATTTTGGAAGTAATCCCTATGAATGGAAGGTGATTTTTACAAGATATACACAAAATGATGAATCCTATTATTCTTGTCCTTATGTTACCAACAATTTTAAACAAGCTTATTTTTTAAGCGGAGAAGATGTTACCATCGATACTAAATTACCTAGGAATTATAATATTCGTTTGATTCCTTATACATTAGCAAATTGGTATCCTCAGAATACAACAGATAATATAAAAGTAGGCAATCCTGGTCTTGATTTTAGTTTTACTCCGACATCTGCTTTAAATACAAAAATAGCAATAAATCCAGATTTTTCAGATGTGCCAATGGATTATGAAACAGATAATTCCAATTTGAAATATGCTCCAACTTTTGAAGAAAACAGGTATTTCTTTATTGAAGATTTGGATGTTTTTAATATTACTGATATTGATTTTTATACAAGAAATATTTTACAACCTCAATGGGCAGGTAAAATAACAGGTAATAACGAAAATATGAATTATGGATTTTTATTAGCCAAAGATAAGGAGATAGAGGCAATAGACAATAAAGATGATTTATACGGAGCCATTGGTGTTAATTATAAAACAGACCGAGAAGTTTATAATAATAATGTTTATTTTAGAATAGAAGATAAAGCAAAAAATATTCTATATAAAATTAATCCAATATTTTATTATAATCGAGATACTTCTCTTAGTTTGTCAAACACAGTTTCCTATTTTAAACAGGATAGATTAAAAAGTAAATCAGATATGATCACCAATATTACGTTTAAACATCAGATAAAAGATTTTGAAGTAAGTTGTATTCTAAATCAATTTGGGAAAGAATTTGTAAATTTAACAGGTAGTCCAATTGATTTAAATTATTCAGCGATCTATCTTGGAACAGAATATGACAAAGAGAATATAGGTAACTTTAAAGAATTAAATTTTTCTACTTGGATAAATACATCATATAAAAATTATCAATATAATTTTATGGAACACAGTACAGGCATTTCAGGAAGTATAAACACAATACAGAATTATAATTATAATTTTACTATTGGAAGTTTTTCAACTAATATTGGAAATAACAGATATTATTCAAATAGTCTTTCATTAGGATTATCTTATACAAAATCTGGAAAGAGCGGTATAGGTGTTAGTTACTATACAAGTAATAGTTATCAATACACTTTGGCAAAGCAAGCCCGTTTTAATAGTATTGGACTATGGGCATGGAGTTATTTGACAGATAAATTATATATTTATTCAAAGCAAAACTACTATGACTATCCCAAAGAGCAAAAAAGTGATTTTTTTGATAACAAGTATTATCTCATCAACACAGAGCTAATTTATACATTCAAAGTCAATTTGCAATTAAAAAGCGGTTTTAGGTATAACGCTAGTGAATATAAATTATACAATCTTCATGGGCTTTATGGTTTTTATGCAAATATGAGCTGGGAGTTTTACAAAAACTATTTTATATATGGTGGATTTAACAGGAAAGAACACAAATATACCGATTGGGATATTGAACAACAGACAGTATTTGTAAAACTCAGAGCAATACTAAATATCTAGAGTCTCAAGAAATTTATTTATTTTGAAAGCAGCTAACGCACCATCACCGACAGCAGTCGCCACTTGGCGAAGATCTTTGACAATCACATCACCTGCAGAATAAACTCCGGGAATGCTGGTTTGAAGAGAAGCATTTGTTTTGATATAGCCATTGAATAATTCTAATTCATTAAACAATTCGGTGTTAGGGTGCATTCCGACAAAGATAAAGATCCCATCGACCCTAATTTCCTGAAGATCATTTGTAATTGTATTGAGAATGGAGATCTTTCTATTTTGAGGGTCAGAGAAATCTATATGTTCAAGTTTGTTATTCAGAAAGACTTCAATTTTAGGATTATTGTTTAATTTTTCAATAACAATTTGATCGGCAGTAAGGTGATCTAGTAATTGAATAATTTTAATATTTTTAGCATATTTTGCTAGGAAGAGAGATTCTTCACAAGCGGAATTTCCTCCTCCGATGACAGCAAGCTGTTTGTCAGGATAGAATGGACCGTCACAGGTGGCACAATAGCTGATGCCCTGACCTTTATAGAGATCTTCTTCAGGAAAGCCAAGTTTTCTGGGAGAAGCGCCTGTTGTAATAAGTACAGCTTTTGCTTTAAAGATTTGATCACCAATGTAGATTTTTTTTATTGTATCTTTCAATTCTACTTTTTCAACCAAGGCATTAAGGAGTTTCATCCCAAAGTTTTTTGCTTGATTTTCCATGTCTTGAGCTAACTTTTGACCAAGTATTGGTTCAGGAAAGCCTGGGTAGTTTTCCACCCATTCAGTAGAACCCATTTGACCGCCAATGGCATAAGATTTTTCAATCATCATTACATTTAGTTTATATCTGGCAGCATAGAGACCGGCAGTAAGTCCAGCCGGTCCTCCACCAATAATAATCAGATCATACAGATCTTCAGAAGAAATTTCATCAGTAATATTTAAGCTGAAATCAAACATGAAGCACCCCTTATAATGAAGCTTTAATTTTTTCCAGGAGCATTTCTTCAGGAGCTGCACCTTCCATAAATTGAGTTTCATTGATAATCGTTCTTGGTACACCTTGAACTTGATATTTTATGGATAAGTGTTGAAATTCAGAAGCTTCCACCATATCAGCGGTAACAAATTCACTATAATATGCCATTTGATGTGCAAGGATGACAGCAGGAGGACAATAAGGGCAGGTAGGAGACACAAAGACTTGAAGATGAATGGGTTTTTTAATATAGTCGAGAACTTCCATGGTAGATTTTTTAAGGTTCAATTTTCCTGTTGAAACCAGCATGATGGAAGAGATCAGAGAAGAAAACTCATAACCGGAAGGGATACCAAAGAATCTAATTCCTCTATCTTTTTCATCCATGACAACTAAAGCAGGGATTTTATCGATATTGAATTTTTTAACAATTTCTTCATCTTTTTGAAAATCAAATATTTCAAGATTGATTTTATCAGAAAGAGTTGAAATTTCATCGAGAAGGTTGTGAGTTTCTTTGCAAAAATGGCATTCCATTTCTTGGGTGAAGAATTTTAAATGAACAGTTTTATTCATTGTATTGAACAGTTTTTTTAAATCATCACTAATTTTTTGATTGAGTAATTTCATTTTATTTACCTCCGATATTATAATTTATATAATAGCAAACTTAATACTATAAAGCAAGTATTTTTTTATTTTTTTTAACAAATCTATTGACAAGGAGGAGAAATGGATTTTATAGAAGTAATAGATGTTTATGGATTAGAGTCTTACAAAGAAATTTGAGAGATGCAAATGCTAAGCGTCATTGTGATCTAATAAAATAATTTTAAGACAAATAGAGGGTATGTATGCAGATTTTATTAAATTTAGTCATCATGTTTTACTTATATTTTATATTGAATTTTGTGATGTCCAAACGAAGAAGTATAAGTTATTTTTTAACAGCAAGGGGGATATATCATCATAGTTTTTCTTTAAAAGATTACAATGTAGATGAGGTGATAGACAGTTTAAAGAGAGAATTTAAAGTTTTGTATGAAATGAAAGGAACTCTGTTGTTGAAGAAGAGTGAATTTATATATTCATTTATATATAAAATTGAAGTGAATGAGAATAAAAACGAATTTCGAATTACCACTTATAAATTGGCACTTGGCGGAAATATAGTGCGAGAGCATATCAAAATCGTTGAAAGAATAGAAAAAATGAGTGGATCAGGAAGATGAGTTTGATACTAAGAGTTGAGCATTTAAATGAGAATGATTTTAATAAAATATATGTTATAAGTGATTTACACGGATATTCAGATCTTTTGGACAAAGCCTTGAATCAAATAAATTTAAGTATGGATGATTTATTAATTGTAGCTGGAGACAGTTGTGATCGTGGTAAAGATACATTATCAATCTATGAAAAGCTAATGGGATTGAGAGAACGATATTCAGTGATTCATTTATTGGGGAATCATGAGTGGATGTTTTATAATTATATTGCAGATCAGATTGGTTATGAATTATGGATGATCAATGGTGGAGATAAAACATTAGATTCGTATGACAGGCATTTAACATTAATGGATTCGCACATAAATTATATAAAATCAATGCCCACAGTGATAGAAACTCAAAAGCATTTGATAACACATTCTGGCGTGAATCCAGATATACCTATAGAGATGGAATCTTTAAACAGTTGTTTATGGTATTCTGAAGAAGATTTGACTCGATTTGACAATAAGAAAATGTTGATTTCAGGGCATCATATCACTCGATCGGGGGAAATTGAGTTTAGAGAGAATAACCGAATCTGTATAGATTGTGGCTCATATATGCGGCAAAAATTAGGGATAATAGAATTAAAGACATACAAAACAATGTATGTGAGCTAAGATGCCTGAATTACCAGAAGTTGAAACGATTTGTCGAGAGCTTAAACAGACAATTTTAGGACAGAAGATAGAGATCATAGAGGTTTTTAAGGAAAGTTCATTTCAGAATTTAACAAGATTTAAACCAGAAGAATTTTACCAAACGATTTTAAATATTCAAAGACACGGGAAATACATAGATATTGAGTTAGAAAATAAAAAGCATATCATTATACATTTAAGAATGACAGGTAAATTAATATATACACGAGATATCTCCGAAACAGATAAATACACTCGTGTCCGAATTGGTATGGAGCAGAAAGGATATCTACTTTTTCATGATGTAAGGACTTTTGGAAAGATCAATTTAGTTAATAGAGCTGAGGATATACAATCTTTAAAGGAATTAGGGATAGAACCACTGACTGATTCATTTGAGGGGGAATACTTATTTTCACTTTGTAAGGACAGAAGATCGTCCATTAAAGCATTGTTGTTAAATCAGAAGATCATAGCTGGCTTAGGGAATATATACGTTCAGGAGGCTTTGTTTGATAGTTTTATTAATCCCGAAAGAAGTTCTTCAGAATTAAATGAGAAAGAGTGTGAAAGATTGGTAGCTTCGATAAAAAAGATATTATTAAAAGCTATAGAATGTAATGGCACAACCATATCAGATTTTCGCAGAGTAGATGATAAAAAAGGGGAGTTTCAGAATTTTTTAGAGGTATATGGCAAGAAAATCTGCATAAGTTGTGGGCATGAGTTAAAGGTGATTAAGCAATCAGGTAGAACAACTCGATATTGTACTTATTGTCAGAGCTAGATAAATTTATTGACAAAAAGGAGCGGATAAAATTTGTTAAATGTGAGAAAATAAAGATAGAGGTATAGATTGATAATTAAAGAATTAGCCCCAAAACAATCTTTAGAAATTAAACACTACTATACCATTCAATACAGCTGAAAGAAGGAACAATGAAGATTTTAATTACAGGTGGTGCAGGATTTATAGGATCTCACCTTTCAGAAGAGTTATTAAAAAATGGTCATCAAATAACCATCATAGACAATTTATCTACGGGAAGATTTTCAAATATTTCACATATACAGCATCATCCAAATTTTAGATATGTTATTGGGACAATCCTAGACAAAAAAGTAATGGAGAGTTTAATAGCAGAGAATGATGTAACATATCATTTAGCAGCCGCTGTAGGGGTTAAATATATTATTGATAATCCATTGATCTCATTACAGACTAACATTTTAGGTACTGAGAATGTATTAGAGTTTTCAAACAAATATAAGAAGAAAGTGTTAATTACTTCGACTTCAGAGATTTATGGGAAGAGCATTTCTATTCCATTTAGTGAAGAAGATGACAGAATATTAGGCTCAACGAGTATAAGTCGTTGGGGCTATTCCTGTTCAAAAGCTATAGATGAGTTTTTTGCTTTAGCTTATAACCGTGAGAAGAAATTACCAGTAGTAATTGTTCGATGCTTTAATACTGTCGGACCACGTCAAACAGGTCAATATGGCATGGTTTTGCCAAAGTTTGTCAAGGCAGCATTAATGAATCATCCAATCACAATATTTGGAGATGGTAAGCAATCAAGATGTTTTGCAGATGTAGCAGATGTTGTGGAGGGCATGGTTAAATTGATGGATGAACCAAAAGCAGAAGGGGAGATCTTTAACATAGGAAATACAGAAGAAATCACTATAGAAGATTTAGCGACCAAGATCAAACAAATGACCAAGTCCAAATCAAAAATAGAGTATATCCCATATACAGACGCTTATGAAGAAGGATTTGAAGATATGAGGCGTAGAGTTCCAGACATCAACAAGATACATGAAGCGATAGGTTTTTCTCCAAAATACAGTTTAGAAAATATCATTGAAAGGGTAATTAAGTATTATGAAGAATAAAAACTTATTCTTGTTAACCGTATTTTTTCTTTTTGCATTGATTTTAAATGCCAATACAAGTCATATTGATCCTGATGAATATGTCGTAAAATTAAATGATATTTTTATTTTTGAATCAACATTAATGATGCCGAATAATTCCAATCCACTCGTAGTAGAAAATGAATCAACCCCAACAGCTCAAACGATTCAAAGTAAAGTTACACCATTTGGAGTATTATCATTGTTTCCATTTTCAGATACTTTGATGGTTGCCGGAAAGACTCTAACTCAAGTATATAAGGAAATAGATCTAAAGTTAAAAAAGAAATTTAAAACAAATTCAGTCAGTTTTTACTTGGCATATGTATCACCAATCAATTTTAATATAACAGGTTTAGTGGTAAGACCAGGAGCTTATGTTTCAGAAGAAATGCCTACATTATGCAAAGCTTTAGTCATGGCAGGGGGAACAGGAGCCTCATCAAGTAAGGTAATTACAATATTGCGAGACAAAAAAAAGTATGAATTTGATTTGAAGAAGTATTTAAATGAAGGAGATGTAGATAATAATCCTTTGATCTATAATGATGATGTTATTTATGTTCGTCCAGCAAAAAACTACATAAAAGTTTATACAAATAATGATACAATAAATTTTGTTGAGTCAGTAGAAATTACAGATAGTACCAAGATATCAGATGTCATGGAGCTTTTATTTAAAAAACATCAATGGTCGAATTTGAATAAATTCAGTGTTTTTAGAAATGATGAATATTTTGCAGCAGATTTAAATTTTCAATTAAAGACTAATGACAAATTATTCATTCCTGTCGAGGAGTTATATATTTATGTGACTGGTCATGTTTCAAGACCTGGGAGATATGTGTATAATGGTTCAAATGATATAAATTATTATATTTCTCAGGCAGGTGGTCAGACAAATACTGGAACAAGAAAAGGTTTTTTTATTATCAATAAAGATGGTATAAAAGAAAAATATGTAGGACAAGCTTTAAAACAAGGAGACATAATATACGTTCCAGAGTCATTAAAAAGTATTGTGATTTCCTATATGGCACCTGTAAGTACAGTAATATCTTTGATATACACAATCGTGCTTATTAATAATAATTTAAATAAATAAGAGAGGTAAAAAAAATGAGAGTACAACTTTTAGATTTGAATGCGCAATATGTTCCTATCATGAATGAGATACGAACTGAAATGGATAAAGTTCTTTTAAATCATCAATATATATTAGGTCCTATGGTCAAAGAGTTTGAAGAAGATATGCAGAAGTTTTTGGATGTAAAGCATGCCATTGGTTGTGCTAATGGAACAGATGCTTTAGTTTTAGCTTTGAAAGCAATAGGGGTAGGTGAAGGGGATGAAGTAATCACAACACCTTTTACTTTTTTTGCTACAGCATCCTCAATTTACAGAGTAGGAGCAAATCCTGTATTTGTTGATATTTGTTCAGATACTTTTAATATAAATCCAGAATTAATAGAAGAAAAGATTACAGCAAAAACAAAAGCAATAATCCCAGTACATTTGTTTGGGCAGCCTGCAGATATGGAAAAGATCATGGCAATTGCAGAGAAACATCATATTTATGTAATCGAAGATAATGCTCAGGGTATAGGTTGTGAATTTGATGGAAAGTCAGCCGGGACAATAGGACATATTGGAACTCTTTCATTTTTCCCCAGCAAGAATTTAGGTTGTATGGGTGACGGAGGTATGTGTTTAACCAATGATGATGATTTAGCTGGAAAGCTTCGTCAGTTACGTGTTCATGGAGAAAATCCAAAGTATATTCATAAATGGGTGGGATTAAATAGTCGTCTAGATTCTTTACAAGCAGCAGTTTTAAAAATTAAATTAAAATATCTAAATGAATGGTCAGAATCCAGACGTAAGAATGGTGCAAAGTATAAAGAATTTTTATCTGGAGTTAAGGGAATAAAATTACCAGTAATCCATGAAAAAGCAACAACAATTTATAATCAATATACTATTATCGCAGAAAATCGTGATGAATTGATGAAAGAATTACAAGGAAAAGAAATAGGTTGTGCTATTTATTATCCTCTTCCATTACATCTTCAAGAGTGTTTTTCACATTTAGGCGGGAAAATTGGTGATTGCCCTGTTTCAGAAGAGTTAGCAAACAAAGTTCTTTCTATTCCAGTTTATTCAGAGTTACCAGAAGAGCATCTTCAATTTGTCGCAGAAACAATTAAGAATTTTTACAAATAAGGTGGACTTATGAATATCATTGTATGCATAAAACAAGTCCCTGATACAACAGAGATAAAAATTGATCCTACAACCAATACACTCATTCGAGAAGGTGTTGAAAGTATTATAAATCCTTTTGATTTATATGCCATCGAAGAAGCTGTACGTTTGAAAGAACAATATGGTGGAACTGTGACAGCAATAACAATGGGGCCTCCTCAAGCAGAAAATGCTTTAAGAGATTCAGTAGCAGTTGGTGTTGATCATATCATTCTATTATCAGATAGAAAGTTTGCTGGTGCAGATACATGGGCTACAAGTTTAACCTTAGCGGGAGCTATCAAAAAGTTAGATAAATTTGATCTTGTTTTATTTGGTCAGCAAGCTATTGATGGGGACACTGCTCAGGTAGGTCCTGGTGTTGCTGCACATTTATCTTTATGTCAGACCTGTTTTGTAAGAAAAATTGAGAGTATAAGCGAAAAAGAAATGGTTGTACAACGATTAATGGAAGATGGTTATGACAGAGTACAACTACCCTTGCCCGCAATATTAACAGTTGTTAAAGAAATAAATACACCCAGACTTCCGTCATTACGTGGAAAGAAAAATGCAAGATCAATAGAATTAACAGTATGGAATGCGAATGATTTGGAATTAGATGAGAAATTAATTGGTCTAAATGGTTCGCCAACTCAGGTTGTAAAAATATTTTCACCAGATTTACAGAAATCAGGTGAAAAGTATGAAGTAAATCCAGAAGAATCAGTCGAGATTCTTTTCAGAAGAATAAAAGAAATATCTAGATAGCATGAATCATTATATTCATAATATTAATCCAACAATTTTTACCATCGGACCTTTTCAGGTTCGATGGTATGGTTTATTCTATGTTATCAGTTTTTTAATAGGTTATTTACTTGTAAAAAAGAACTTAAAAGCAAAAGGAATTGCTTTGAATGCAGAAGAGTATGATACTTTTTTATTCAATTTAATGCTTGGTGTTATAATTGGTGGACGATTTGGTTATATATTGTTTTATAATTTATCATACTATTTACATCATCCTTTAGCAGTTTTTGCCGTATGGGAAGGCGGAATGTCCTTTCATGGTGGAGCTTTGGGAGTGATAATATCAGGTTGGTTTTTTTGTAGAAAGCAGAAATTATCTTTTTATCAATTAGCTGATTCTGTCATGCCAATAGTAGCTATAGGCTTAGGCTTAGGAAGATTAGGGAACTTTATAAATGGTGAGTTATATGGAAGGGAAACATCTGTTCCATGGGGAATGATCTTTCCAAACAGTGATCCTGAAATGTTGGTAAGACATCCTTCACAATTATATGAAGCTTTTTTTGAAGGGGTTGTATTGTTTACAGTGTTACAACATGTTCATAGAAAAAATCATAAAAAAGGTTTAGTCTTCTGGTTATTTATTGGTTTGTATGGAGTTTTTAGATACTTTTTAGAGTATTTAAGAGAGCCAGATAAGATTGATTTATACGATAAAGGTTTAATCCTAAATTTTTTAACAATGGGGCAAGTGTTAAGTCTAATCATGTTAGGCTCAAGTATTTTTTTTACAGTGTATATTTTATTTAAAAAAGAGAAATAATGGCAAAAAAGTACAGACTTTATTTTTTACTAGTAATTTCTTTATTACTTTTTGCATGTACTGCAATAAAACCTGTTATTAAGCATCCTCAAAAAGTTTTACAATTGAATCGTGAGTTACAGAGATGGAAAACTTTTCAAATGGAAGGAATTATTGAGGTTTCTTACAAGATGTTTGTATTTCGAAAAAATTTTATAATCAGTAAGAATGAAGATGCCTTAAGAGCAGATTTGTTAGACACAGGAATATTTGGTCTTTCTGCTTCTTCTATAAGTGTCTATGCTGACAGTTCATTGAATATAAAAGGCTATATTGGTAAAAAATCTCTGGAAATTTCAGTTAACGAAGAAAGCAAAAAATTGTATAGTTGGTTAAATCACAGTGAAGCTGATAGTTTAAAAAACCAGTATGATAATATTATGAATAATAACATGCTTGAGATACAGGGATGGACTTTAAAAACCAATTCAGCCATGAGATTGGTATCTGTAATTCATGAGAAAAATAAAATAAAAGCAGAACTATTTTATAATTTTAAAGACGAATTAGAAAAGATAATTTTCACTGAAAATGGGTCTGAGATCTGTAATATAAGAATTGACAAAATTTCTTATAATAATATAACTGTACAGAAATTAAAAAGATAGAGAAGAAATGATATTGATATTTGACAAAGTAAGAGGGGATTTATGATAGATCGTTATTCCAAGCCAGAAATGAGTAGAATATGGTCACAGCAAAATAAATACCAATGTTGGCTTGATGTCGAGTTGTCAGCTTGTATAGCATTGCAGACAAAAGGAATTATACCACAGGAAGATCTTGATAATATATTAAAGAATGCTAATTTTGATGCTAATAAAATAGATGAAATTGAAAAGACTACCAAGCATGATGTTATTGCCTTTTTGACAAATGTAGCAGAATATGTGGGAGAATCATCACGATGGATACATTTTGGTTTAACCTCTTCAGATGTGTTAGATACAGCCACAGCGTTGCAAATGAAGCAGGCTGGTGTTTTGATCTTGGATAGTTTGTTAAAGTTGTCTGAGAGCCTTAAAAAAAGAGCTATAGAGCACAAAGATACTCTATCTATAGGAAGATCTCATGGGATTCATGCAGAACCAACTAGTTTTGGACTAAAGTTTGCCTTATGGTATGATGAGACTCAAAGAAACATACATCGTTTAAAAGAAGCAATCAAAACCATATCAGTTGGTCAATTTTCAGGTGCTGTTGGTAATTATGCTCATATAGATCCTGAAATTGAAGAAATTGCTTGTGAACATCTAGAGTTAAAACCTGTGAATATTTCAACCCAAGTCATTCAACGTGATCGACACTCTTTTTATTTGTCAGTGATTGCAATCATAGGTTCAACTTTGGAAAAAATAGCAACAGAAATACGGCATTTACAACGAACAGAAGTACTGGAAGCAGAAGAATGTTTTTCAAAGGGACAGAAAGGTTCATCAGCAATGCCTCATAAAAAAAATCCCATAACCAGTGAACAAATTTGTGGTTTAGCTAGATTACTACGTTCGAATGCTTTAGCAGGAATGGAAAATAACGCATTATGGCATGAAAGAGACATCAGTCATTCTTCTGTTGAAAGGGTTATTCTACCTGATTCAACTATTTTATGTCATTATATGATCGATAAAATGATTACTATGATTGATTTGCTTGTCATTTATCCTGAGAATATTCAGAAAAATTTAAATCTCACAAATGGATTGGTTTTTTCACAGGTTATGTTGTTAAAACTTGCTGAAAAAGGATGTAGTAGAGAGCAATCATATTCCATTATTCAAAGAAATGCAATGCAGTGTTGGAATGATAAGATTCCTTTTAGGTCTTTATTGGAACAAGATGAAGAAGTTATGACTTTTGTAACAAAGGATGACTTAGACATAGTTTTTTCTTATGACAGATATTTAAAAAATGTAAATATAATTTATTCAAGAATTGGACTATAAATGATTCAATATGAAAAGCAGAATCCTTTGCTATTTTTAAAGATAGCTAGGAAAGAAAAATATAAATTTTTGAGTGTACCCATTGTAGTAATTCTTATCAATTTTGTCTTAATTCTGAAATATCAGACACCATATGTAGAATACATTTCAACTGTTTTTTTTATACTATACTTGTTTATTTCTTATTTTTATAAAATTGAAAAACCAAATATAGAAATTAATGAGAGCAATTTGTTAGCACCTATAACGGGAAAGGTAAAAAAGGTTACTTTCAATCAGGATAATTATTCCATAATAATTCAGAAACCTTTGTTTTCAACCTGTGAAATTAGAACAATGACAAATACAGATTCAATTAATAGTCTAAGTGAGAATTCAGAAGTATCATGGGCAATAAAAAGCAGTAGAGTTAAAATATTTTCTGACAAAAGTCCTCATCCTCAAGGTCAGTTAATTGGAATAAATGCCGGAGCTTGTGAATTGTGTGTTATCATCCCATTAGAATATGAACTGAGCGTGGTGGAAGGTCAACACTTAATTTGTGGAAAAAGTATTTTAGCCACATCTAAAAAATCATCATCTACCAGTAATGAAGGGAGAGACTATGAATAGTAAATTGAGATATATTATTCCAAATTTATTTACAGTAAGTAGCTTATTAGCAGGTTTAGCAGCATTACATTATATATCTAATCAACAATATGTTTTTGCAGCTTGGTTAATAACTTTATCAATAGTTTTGGATGGCCTTGATGGTAAATCTGCAAGACTGTTTAATGCAACATCGAAATTTGGTTCAGAAGCAGATTCTTTCGCAGATTTCGTTGCATTTGGAGTAGTACCTGGTTTTTTAGCATGGTCTTTATGTTTGAAAAATTTTGGTCTAGTAGGAATGATTATTTATGCATTATATGTAATTTCTGGTGGATTTAGATTAGTACGGTTTAATTTAAAAGTTAAAAACCCAAATATTAAGGATGATTTCCAGGGATTACCAATACCTGCAGGAGCTGCAGTAGTTACATCTTATATACTTTTTACAAATACATATTATGATAAGTTTACTGGTGATTTTTTATTTATGATCATAATGTTATTCACTTCATTTTTAATGGTAAGTACCGTACCTTATGTTGCAGTGAATAAGAGTCCCCATAATATCAGATTAAAATATTTTGGAATTCTAATTCTTTTAGCTGCCTTGATTTTATCAATTAGGTATTTCTGGATTGTGTATATTGTAATTATTTGGATATATATTTTAACAGGTTTTATTCGATTGTTTTTTAATTTACTAACTTCAAAAAAATATAAAGAAATAAAAGGATAGAAAAATGATTAAGGCAAAGATTTATGTTTCATTAAAACCAAGTGTATTAGATCCTCAGGGACAAGTGATTAGCAATGCATTAAATGGGTTAGGATATGAAGAAGTTCTTGAAACAAGGGTCAGTAAATATTTTGAGATAAAATTTAATCATAATGATCTTATGAAAGCTGATATAGATATACATCAGATCTGTGATAAAGTATTAGCTAACCCAAATACAGAAATCTATCATTTTGAAACGGAAGTTTACGAATGAGAAAAATCAGATTTAGTATCATAAGTTTTCCTGGTTCAAATTGTGATCATGATAGTTATTGGATACCAAAAATACGAGAAAATGACGTTAACTTTGTTTGGCATAAAGATCATGATTTGAAAGATCCTAATATTGTTATAATTCCAGGTGGTTTCTCTTATGGAGATTATCTTAGGTGTGGTGCTATTGCGAAGTTTTCTCCAATTATGAATGAAGTTTTACAATTTGCGAATAAAGGTGGATTAGTACTGGGTATTTGTAATGGTTTTCAAATACTTACGGAGTGTGGTTTATTACCCGGTACTTTAATGATGAATAGTAGTTTACATTTTATTTGTAAACACCAGAACTTAAGGGTGGAAAGTATAAATAGTCCTTTTACTAATCAACTTGAAATTGGTAAAGTATTAGATATTCCAATTGCTCATAAAGAAGGAAACTATTTTATTGATAGCATTGGTTTACAAGACCTTCAAGACAATGATCAAATTATGTTTAGATATTGCGATAAAATGGGTGTAATTACATTAGACAGTAATCCTAACGGAGCACTTGATAATATTGCTGGGATTATAAATAAAAATAGAAATGTTTTAGGAATGATGCCTCATCCTGAAAGAGCAGCAGAAAGTGTTGTATTAAGCCAAGATGGACAAACAATATTTTCTTCGATTGAAAATTGGTTTAATACAAAGCTTTGACCTATTATTTCCAAGGCTTTGCCTCGGATGTAAAAGCAGGTTATTGATATCAGAAAAAATAATTTGTAAAGGTTGTTTTAATGATTTGATCTGTTTAAAGAAACATATAGGGTGTGATTGGGAAATTGAGAAATTATACTTTGATCAGGTATATTCTTCATATTTATATGATGGAATAGTCAGAAAAATAATCCATCAATTTAAATACTTAAGACAGGAAAATTTAGCTAAGTATATGGTTTTTTTGATGCAGGACACATCAATCTATCAAATAAAAGAAAAAAAATATAGTTATATAATTCCAATCCCGCTTCATTCAGTAAAGAAAAGAGAACGGGGTTTTAATCAAGCCTCATTATTAGCTGGAGAAATATCACTTATGATAGAGGTGCCTTGTAAAGAAGATATTGTCATAAGACATCATTTTACAAAATCACAGACCATGAAAACTCATATTGATCGGATAGCTGATTTAGAAAATGCTTTTAGGTTATCAAAGGGATTTGATCCAACAAATTTAAGTTTCCTCATTATCGATGATGTAATAACGACTGGTTCTACCGTCAATCAAACAGCTAAAGTTCTAAAAGATCATGGGGCTAAAAGAGTGGATGTGTTAACCTTTGCATTTGCAAATAAATAAGAAAAGGAGTTTTGATGATTGTAGAGATTAGTCATGAACGAGCAGTAGAAATAATAGAGAAAATATCTCGATATATTGCAGAAAGAAGAATGGCTGCGCCTGCAATAATGGCAATCGAATCACTAAGACCCTTAAATTTTATAGGTAGTCAGGTAATGTATTTTTTAGCTCCTTTTGCAGAAGTTATATTTAAACCTAAAGAATACGAAGAACTTGCTGCATTAATTGAAAAGGAAGAATACATTAATTTGTTACTAAAACGAATTGATGAACTAGACATTGAATTATTTACAGAGCAGAGAAAACAGGAAAGATTAGCTCGCAAGCGAAGATGGAAGCAATTTAAAAATGTTGTAAAAAAGATATTTATAAAGAAAAATGGAGGAAAGAATGAGCAATGATCATCTTACAAGGATCATCGCCACGGACTGTGGAAGTACGACAACAAAAGCCATTCTAATTGAGTATGTTGACGGCGAATATAGACAGACCGTTCGCGGAGAGGCTCCTACAACTGTTGAAGCACCATTAAATGATGTGACACGAGGCGTAGTAAATGCAGTTCAAGAATTGCAAGAGTTAGCACGATTAAAATACAAAAATCCAAACATTACTTTTTTGACAGATGGTAGTGATAAAGAGCGTGAGATATTAATACCAAAAAATGGAGATTTTGGTGTTGATGCTTATGTTTCTACAAGTTCAGCGGGTGGTGGTTTACAAATGATGGTAACAGGAGTAGTTGCCAACATGACCGGTGAAAGTGCTGAAAGAGCTGCTTTGGGGGCAGGAGCTATCGTAATGGATGTTATAGCCAGTAATGACAAACGTCTAAACCACGAAAAAATCGAGAGAATCAGAGAATTAAGACCTGATATGATTTTAATGGCTGGCGGTGTTGATGGTGGAACAATAAAGCATGTTGTAGAAATGGCAGAATTAGTTTCTGCTGCGGATCCAAAACCAAGGCTAGGATCTTCATATAAACTTCCAATAATCTATGCAGGCAATAATAAAGCCATCGATGCTATAAAAGAAACTTTGGAAAGTAAAGTAGATTTATTAATAACAGAAAATATTAGACCCACTTTAGAAAGAGAAAATTTAGGACCAGCACGAGATAAAATCCATGATATTTTTATGGAACATGTTATGCAACAAGCTCCTGGATATAATAAATTGATGGAATGGACAAGAGGTCCAAAAGATGGGAAACTTCAAAGTATTCCAATAATGCCCACTCCGGCAGCAGTCGGTAATATCATGCAGACAATTGCTAGAAATGAAAGTATTGAAGTTTTAGGTGTTGATATTGGTGGAGCGACTACTGATGTATTCTCTGTCTTTACAGAAGAATACCTCTTTAATAGAACTGTTAGTGCGAATCTTGGAATGAGTTATAGTATTTCTAATGTTTTGGCTTCTGCCACTTTACCAAGTATACTTAGATGGGTTCCTTTTGATATTGATGAATCCGAGCTTAGGAATATGATAAAAAATAAAATGATTCGTCCTACTACGATACCAGCCCTTCTGGAAGAGCTAGTACTTGAACAAGCAATTGCAAAAGAGGCTTTAAGATTAGCTTTTATCCAGCATAAAGAATTTGCAGTTTCATTAAAAGGAACTCAGCAAGTTAGAGATATTTCTCAGGCTTTTGATCAAAGTGTATCAGGTGCTACAATCGTTAATATGATGACTCTTGATTTATTAGTTGGTAGTGGTGGAGTGTTATCTCATGCACCAAGAAGGAATCAAACAGTAATGATGTTAATTGATGCTTTTTTACCTGAAGGTATCACTAGACTAGCTGTTGATAGTATCTTTATGATGCCACACTTAGGTGTTTTAGCTGAAATTAATCCAGATGCAGCTACAGAAGTTTTTAATAAAGATTGCATGGTAATGCTTGGTTGTTGTGTGGCTACAGTTGGTAAGTGTAAACCTGAAAATGTTGCATTAAGTGCAGAAATTCATCTCCCTGATGGAAAAGTTTTCAAAGAAGATATTAAATTCGGAGAAATTAGATTATTGCCTTGCGGGTTAAACCAAAAAGCAAAAGCAATCTTAAAACCGGGAAAAGGTTTGGATATTGGAGCAGGTAAAAATGTCGATCGTGAAGTTGAACTTCCTGGCGGAGTCGTAGGTATTGTTCTTGATACTCGCGGTCGAAGACCTTTTACTCTTCCATCTGATAATTCACGTATCCCGCTTCTTAAGAAATGGATGAAAGAACTGAACGCTTATCCTGAGAAAATTTTATCATAGGAGGACAAAATGGCACAAGCATATTCACCCGGTTTAACCGTAACAGATAGTATAGTATTAAAAAAACAAAGAATATTGCCTTTAAAAGGTCATGTTTTAGTAAAAAAAGGCGATAAAGTTACTGCTGAAACTTTAGTTGCTGAAACTTATTTACCAGGTAATGTTTTACCAATGAATTTAGCTAATAAACTTGGAGTTACTCCAAATTTAGTTATGGAATATCTCAAAGTTAAACCTGGTCAATTTTTAAAAGAAGGCGATATTCTTGCAGAAAACAATGGATTTTTTGGAACAGGGTTATTTAAAACAAAAGTTACTTCTCCCATTAATGGTGAAGTAGAAAGCGTTTCTCATCATACAGGCCAAATACTTCTACGAGAACCAAGAATTCCTGTCCAGATAAAAGCTTTTATTGATGGTATAATTGTAGAAATTATCCAAGATGAAGGTGTAGTTATTGAAAATAAATCTGCTTATATTCAAGGCATATTTGGTATTGGCGGAGAAACAACTGGAGAAATAAAAATATTAGCAAAAAATGGATTACAAGTATTGGAAGATGGTATGATTGATTCTTCTTGTAAAGGTAAATTAATTGTTGGTGGTTCTATGGTAACACTCAAAGCTATAAAAAAAGCTATTGAATTAGGTGTTAATGGTATTATCACAGGTGGTATCGATGATCAAGATATCAAAGATCTTTTAGGTTATGATATCGGTGTTGCAATTACTGGACATGAACATCTAGGTGTTACTATTTTAGTTACTGAAGGTTTTGGTAAGATTGAAATGGCTGAAAAAACATTTAATCTTCTTAAAAAATTTGAAGGAAAACAAACGTCGATGCACGGAAAAACACAAATCCGAGCTGGAGTTATAAGACCAGAAATTATTATTCCAGTTGAATTTAAAGAAGATGAATTACAAGCTGTTGAAGCTGAAATGCCCACTTTAGAAGAAGGAACTGTTATCAGAGTCATTCGACAACCTGGTTTTGGTAAAATCGGAACGGTTGTTGGACTGCCTGAAGAATTACATGTGGTTGAATCTGAAACAAAAGTACGTATTCTTCAAGCAATGTTTGATGACGGGAAAAAGGTTGATATTCCACGCGCAAACGTAGAAGTAATTGAATCATAAATCGAATATTATTTTGAAAGGGATAGCTTATGTTATCCCTTTTTTTTATTTTAAAGGATTAAAATCGATGATGTATTGTTCACCTTTATCAAGAACAACAGTTGAATCTCCAAAAGTATAAACTTGTAAATCATCAGTTTGTACTTTAAATTGATAATAAAATCTATTTTCAATATTTTGTTCTAATGAAGAATAATATGGAATTCTAAAATATCTTTCATTATCAGGTGTAAGATTATGATCTAGAATTAGATTTCCAGATTCTTTTATTACAATTCCTTTATGCATAATTGTTTGCAAACTTGTTATAACTTTATTGGAATTATTTATTATTTTTATACCAGCATGCGTAGGATTTAAATATAATCTGGTGGTTTTTTCTGATTTTATTGTTACTGTTGTTTGTGTAAAATCTCCATCTAAAGAAAATGTTTCACCTGCTATATAATTAAAAAATATAGTCTTTTCTGGTTTGGTAAAAAGGGTCTCTTTACCTAAAGAATAATTATAAATATGAGTTGAATCACCTGGAAGAACGATATTTTCATTTGAATTATTCAGGCGATAATAAACATTTTGATGCGTTTTGTTAATAATTTCCATATTACCTTTTCGTTCACAATTAGTAATTATAATTGTTGATAATATTAGAAAAATAAGAAATAATTTATTCATTCTATCTCCAATATAGATTTAATTTTATTCAATAATTGGTATCCATCAACAGGTTTATAAATGTATCCTTTATAATATGCTTCTTCTAAATAATTTAACTGTGCAGCATGCTTTTTAGTTACTAAAAAGATAATTGGACATTGAAGCTTCTGTAGTTTTTTAAATACGTCTATAACGTCCAAATCTGGAAGCTGTGCGTCGATTATTATTAAAGCCGGTTCGTATTGCTCTGAAATTGAGAAAATGTCTTCAAAGTTGTTTATCTGAATAATTGGGTATTGTATTCTGTGAGAAAGAAACTCATATAAATACTCTGTAACTGCTGGTTTATCATCACAAATATAGATGGATCCAATTTTGTTTTTATCTTCTCTTATTGATTTGTATTGTTTTTCATCATATAGTGAAGGAATTCCATAAAATCTCATAAAATAATATTGAAAATAGCTTAACAAAGCTTCATGATTTTTTACGCCCAGAAGAAAATCTGTAAATCCATATTGTTCTTTTTTAAATCTTCGAAAAACCCCTGCTAAAATGATCTTTTCATAAGGTAATTTCAACTCAATATTGTAGATTGTTCTGTTTTCATAGTATTTTAATAAATGTTCCATAGGCGCTTCAAAATGAATAACTTTTTCTGTTAACACAGATACACTACGAAATTCCGTAATATTGTTCATTGAAAAACTAATTGTTACTTTATCGTCTGAAAATGGCACAATCTCTAAAAGTTCAGACAAAAATTTGATTTCTTCAGGAAAGTTGAAAATTAGTTGTCTATGAAAGGGATCTTCAGTTATTCCTGAAAGTTGAGTAACAAAATCTATATTATATTGCTCAAAATCAAAGAGAGCTACTATTTTGAAATTTACTTTTTCACCGATGTTTATTAAATATGAAAAATTCGGATCAATTTCTTTTATTATAAATCCATTTTCAACTTTAACAATGTAAGTTTCAATATTTTCATTTTTCGTTGACAATGCGCATTTATGAGGTTGAGTAATTAGTTTTTTTAATATACTTTCAATATCACTTTTAAGTTTTTTTGTTTTGATATTTGTATTAAAAAAAAACATAATGGTTAAAGACGGATTTCTTACGAAATCCGTCAAAAATAATTAATTATTTACTTAAATGACGGAATGCCATTTTGCCTGGATAATAAGCAGAATTTCCTAGTTCTTCTTCAATTCTCAGAAGTTGATTGTATTTTTCTACTCTTTCACTTCTGCAAATTGATCCTGTTTTTATTTGTCCTGAATTTACAGCTACAGCTAAATCTGCAATAAATGTATCTCCTGTTTCTCCGCTTCTATGAGAGATCACACAGGTAAACCCATGCGTTTTGGCTAATTCAATCGTTTTTAAAGTTTCTGTTACAGATCCTATTTGATTTAATTTAATCAAGATGGAATTAGCAGAGTCTTCTTTTATTCCTCTTGCTAATCTCTCTGAATTTGTTACAAATAAATCATCTCCAACAATTTGAAGACGGTGTCCCATTGTTTTGGTCATTAAATTAAAACCAAACCAATCTTCTTCAGCTAAACCATCTTCTATAGAGACAATTGGATATTTATTGATTAGATTTTCATAGTAAGATACCATTTCTTCAGAGCTTAAACTAATATTCTCAGCAGCTAATACATATTTTCCGTTTTCAAAAAATGATGAGGCAGCAGGATCTAAAGCAATAGCAATATCTTCTCCAGGTCGATAACCAGCTTTTTCAATGGCTTGTACTATTTTTTGTAATGGTTCTTCATTGTTCTTTAAGTTTGGAGCAAAACCGCCTTCATCCCCTACACTTGTATTATAACCTTCTTTATGCAAAATACCTTTGAGAGCATGAAAAACTTCAGTATTCATTTGAAGCGCATGTCTGAAAGTCTCAGCACCTACTGGTACTATCATATATTCTTGAAAATCTACATTATTATCTGCGTGCTTTCCACCATTTATAATGTTTGACATTGGAACAGGCAAAACATGAGCAAAAGCTCCTCCTAAATAGCGGTATAAAGGTAAACCTAATTCATCTGCTGCTGCTCTTGCTACTGCCATGGAAACACCTAAGATTGCATTAGCTCCTAGCTTTGATTTGTTCGGAGTTCCATCAAGCTCTATCATTAATTTATCAATCTCCATTTGTTCGACAGCATCATAACTGTCAATTTCAGGAGCGATAATCTCTATAACATTTTTAACAGCATTCAGTACACCTTTTCCAAGATATCTGGAACTGTCACCATCACGTAATTCTACAGCTTCAAATTCTCCAGTGGAAGCTCCACTAGGAACAGCAGCACGACCTAATATTCCAGAATCAAGTAATACTTCAACTTCTATTGTAGGGTTACCTCTTGAATCCAATATTTCTCTTGCATGAACATCAACTATTTCTGACATGATTTCCTCCGTTATTGTTGTTTAAATAAACTTTCCATTGTTTTTAAAGAGCCAAGCAAAGCACTGGATTCATATGGAAGAAGAACTGTTTTATCTCCCTTTTGTACGATTCCGCTAAAGGCTGAGATATATTTTAAGGCAAGCATATATTGAGCAGGGTCTGTTTTTGTCTCTGAAACGGCTGAGGCTACTTTTCTAATAGCTTCTGCTTCAGCATCAGCTACTAAAAGTTTGGATTGTGCTTCACCTTCTGCACGAGTAATTGCTGCATTTTTATCACCTTCAGCAACTAAAATTTGAGATTGTTTATCGCCTTCTGCTTCCAATATCTTTGCTCTTTTATCTCGTTCGGCTCTCATTTGTTTTTCCATTGCTGCTCGGATTTCTTTTGGTGGGTTTATATCTTGTAATTCAACTCGATTGACTTTGACACCCCATTTATCAGAAGCATCATCTAAAATATCTCTTAGTTTTGAGTTTATAGTATCTCTTGAGGTTAATGTTTTATCCAAATCTAATTCGCCTATAACATTACGAAGAGTTGTTTGAGTTAATTTTTCTATGGCATCTGGAAGATTATTTATTTCATAAATTGCTTTAAAAGGATCTGTTATCTGAAAGTAAACTAATGCATTTATTTCGATGGATACATTATCACTTGTGATCACATTTTGTCGAGGAAAATCATAAACTGCTTCCCTTAAATCTAATCTGGTTACTATGGTTTGATGTATGGTTTTTATCCCTTTATAATCTTCTTTTACATAGCGCCAAATAAAATTCCTAGGTTTATCTACAATTGGCCATATTATATGTAAACCACTTGCGAGTGTTCTTGAGTAACGACCTAATCGTTCTATGATGATTATTTCTGCTTGCCTGACTACAACTAATCCTTTTGATACAAGGATAATTACAAAAATTGCCAGAACTATAAACATGTAGAATGTATTAAATACCATTATTCCTCCTTAGAAATGGGTTCAACAAATACTTTGTTTCCTTCAGTTGATACGACAATAATGTCTGTGCCTTCTAATATTGGATTGAGATTCCCGTCAGCTAGTAATGCTGACCATTCTTCTCCTGCTAGTTTTACGTAGCCGTGCTGATGTTGGGTAATTACTTTTGTTACTACTCCTTTTTTCCCTTTAATCGCAAATACATTGCTCTCAATGTTTTTATTATGAAGTACTTTTTTGGCAAATCTTTTCATGTTTATGAAAACGATTATCATTAATATACAAAATGTAATAATTTGCAATATTAAATTGCTCGATAACAACGCAAATAAACCTGTTAAAATTGATGAGAGACCAAAACTAAAGAATATAAACCCAGGTGTAAAGATCTCAATAATTATACAGACTATTCCAATAGCGATCCAGACAAACCATTCCATACCTTTCTCCCTTACTTGTCTTCCGTTGTGGTAACTTCTTTCTTTTCTCCTGTTTCAGCATCTTTATATATTCTCTTAATTTTTCTCTTTTTACCTTTTCCACCATAACTATAACTATTATTTCCATAGCCATATTTATAACTGCCATATGATTTTCCTCCAGCTGCTTTTGCCGTGTGGAAACCTAAGAAAGACATTATTCTTAAAATAAAATTCATAGCAATTAAAACTACAAAGATGAATAGGGTTAATCCAATAATTGAAATAACAAATCTTGTAGCAAAGCTGGTTGTATTGACAAAGAGATTTTTAGATCCAGAAGTTCTTGGGGTTATTGTTACTAATAAAAGATAATTTTTTCTTAAATGCTGTTGAAGTTGTGTTTGTGTTTCTAAGCTATCTATTGATAACTGTACATTATTTAACTGATCTCTTAATCGATCAGAAGTATAAGCCATCTTAGTGTTTTTTAAATCTGATAGATATTTCTCTCTTAATGTGATATTAATGTTTAACCGTTGTTTCAAATCAGGATCAAATTCCATATTTCTATCTGTATTTTCTATCTTGGTATTAGTACTCTTAATGTTTCTGATGTCCATTATTACTTTTGAATATATTGAATCAGGAACCTCTGCTAAATAAACAAATGTATTGCCGATCTGTTCTTTTTTTATTGTTGGATAGGTATATGAATTCTCGATTTTATTAATAGCATTATTAAAAACATCTATAGTTTCTACAGAGAACTTAAATTTTGTCTTTATTGCATTTTTTGATTTTAGAAATTCTCGTTCAATTTTAAAAACCTGAGGATTACCTTCGCTTCCTTTGTTAAACAAATTACCGTATTTCCCATATACAATTGATATTACAACAATTAAAAATACTAATAAGTATTTGAACTGCTTTGTGAATTTTAATTTCATTCTATTCTCCTCTTTTATTTATCAATTCTTCAGCATGTTTTAATGCTGACTCAGATTCTTTTCCTGATAACATTCGAGCTATTTCTTTGATTCTATCACTTTGTTTAAGAACTTCAACATTTATTTCCGTCGAATCTTCCAAACTATTTTTAATGATTTTTAAATGCAGATCAGCATATCCCGCTATTTGGGCTAAATGTGTAATACAAAGAACCTGATGATTTTGAGAAATCTTAGCAATATATGACCCTAACATATCTGCTGTTTTACCCCCGATACCCGAATCTATCTCATCAAAAATTATGGTTTGTGGTGGATATTTATCTGATAAAATCTTCTTTATAACCAATAATATCCTTGATAATTCACCACCAGATGCTGATATCTTAATCGGTTGCATAACAGACCCTTTGTTTGCACTGAATAAAAACTCAATTTTATCCTGACCCGAATCATCATAATTTCCTAAACCACTATCTAGATTATTTTGATTTTCATATTTTTTGTCAATCTTTATTTCAAAATTTGCATCCATGATAGATAACTCTCTCAAATTATTTGCTATTTTAGCTGATAATTGTAAAGCAATTTCTTTTCTTTTTGAGCTTAATTCATTAGCTATTTCTGTGACTTCTTTTCTGAGTTTGGTTAATTCTATTTCAATTTTCTTGATTGAACTCTTTTTTTGTTTATATTGATTAACGAATTCTTCCATTTTTTGATAAAATTTAATGATTTCTGGAATACTCATTTTATATTTACTTTTTAATCTATGATATAATCTCAATCTTTCTTCAATTTCATTTAATCTGTTTTCATCCAGATAGATTTTGTCTGGTATTTGTCGGCTAAAAGATACAATTTCATCGAAATGATATAATATAGTTCGAAGATGATCTAACAATTCCAGAATTAATTCACTATCCTTTTCATAGGTCTCAAAACGATTGATTACAACAGAAACACTATCATATAGAGAGTTGTCTTGTTCATAAAATTTTTGCTTCATGTCAGAAACACCATCAAGAATGTCCTGAGCATTAGAAAAAATTTTGTATTCTCCATCCAACAAATCCTCTTCATCAAAAGTAAGTCTTGCTTCTTCTAACTCTTTTATTTGATATTCATATAGTTGTACTCTTTCAAAATCTTTTGTCTCTGCTTCTATCTCCTGTGATAATTGCAGTTTCATATTTTTATATAGATTATAGGTTTTTTTAAAATTCTCTCTAATGTCTAATAATTCACCATATCTGTCTAAAACCAATAATTTAAACTCTTCATTTAATAGTAATTGTTGATCTCTTTGACTATGAAAATCAAATAAACATTCTCGAAATTCTTTGATAATTTGATTAGTCACTCTTCGTCCGTTTAAAAAACTCAAACTCTTTCCGTCAGGATGGACTTCTCTGCTGATGAATAAAATTTCTTCTGAATGATCAATATCATAATGATCAATTAAATTAATTAAATCTGTATTCTTCAAATCAATATCAAAAGTGGCTTCCAACCTAATCTTCTTCTCTTTATTATAAAATAAGTCACCTTTGATTGTACTGCCTAAAACTATGTTGATTGCTCCAATGATTATGGACTTGCCTGCTCCTGTTTCTCCTGTTAATACTTGAAGCCCTTTTAAAAAATATAAATTAAGCTCTTTGACTAAGATAAAATTACTAATTTTTAAATTCAGTAACATAACATCCTCATTTTTTAGCCATATGTAGTTTTTTTCTTAATATTCGAAAGAACGTTCTATGTTGTAACTTTAAAAAATCTAATCGTCTTGATGAAGATTTGACAACTATTCTGTCTTGAGGCAATAATTGAATAGCATTATCACCATCAATTTGTAAAACTGTAGAGGGTTGATCTTCTTTTAACACCAATTCTATTGATTCCTTTGCTGAAAATACTATGGGTCTGATCGAAAGAATATGAGGATTTAATGGCGTGATTATTAATGCATCCATGGTTGGAGATATGATTGGTCCGCCTGCTGATAATGAATAGGCGGTTGATCCTGTTGGTGTTGATGCTATGATTCCATCACACCGAGTTTCATAAACATATCGATGATTTTCATAAACAGTTATACTGATTAGTTTTGAGACTTCTCCTTTAAAAATTACGCAATCATTTAATCCTGTGTAATGTCCAATCTTTTGATTATCTCGGATGACAAAAACATCAAGTAACATTCTTGATTCTAAGCTGTATATATTCTTTTTTATTGCATTTAATGCTTGCTTAACCTCTGTTAATTTACAATCTGTGAGAAAACCCAGTGTGCCCATGTTGAATCCTAATACTGGCGTTTGGTGCTCTAATGCATAGGGTAAAGCTCTCAATATTGTGCCATCCCCTCCAAATACCAACATTAAATCTATATGTACTTTATTATTTGATCTTCTTATAAACTCAGGGTATTGAATATCTTCTGGAAATAAGCTAGTGAAACTAAAATCTGTTTTAAAAACTTCAAGCTCTTTGAATATTAACTCTGTATGCTGTATGGTTGGTTTGATGATCAGTCCTATATTTTTCATAATGATTCGTATATCCTTAAATATGATTCGTAACGATCTTTCGGTATTTTCATCCCTAGGTTATCTTTTATAGCACAATGCTCTTCATGGGTATGAGTACAGTTTTGATAATAACAATATTCATGTAAATCTACAAATCCAGGGAAATGTGAAGGTAACAGCTCTTTTTGATCTCTTCTGAGTCCAAATGTCTTAATCCCGGGAGTATCAATTAAAAAACCTCCAAATGACCATTGTAGCATTCTGGATGTTGTCGTCGTATGTTGACCTTTGTGGTGAATTTCACTGATTTCTCCTACTTTTAGATTTAATCCAGGTTCTATCGCATTAATCAGAGAACTCTTACCTGTACCTGAATGCCCTGAAAATACCGATTCTCTCTCCTTTAATAGCTCCTTCAAACTCTCAATTCCTTCTCCTGTGATGATTGATGTGAATATGACTGAATAACCACAATCTTTATAAAATTGACACTGTTGTTTTATCTCTTCCAGATTATCTGCTAAATCTGTTTTATTAATGCAAATAACTGCAGGTATATCAAAAATTTCTGCCATGGTGATGTATCTATCTATTAACCCTGCATTAAAAAAAGGATCTTTACAGGAAATTGTTATGATTATCTGATCTACATTAGATGCTATTAATATTGATTTCTGGATTTCTCCGCCTTCTATTATTCTACACAATGTGTTATGACGAGGTAATATCTCTTCTATCCGATAATTGTCTGATTCATGAATATCCACTCTTACCAAATCTCCTACACAAACAGGATTATGAGTTTCATAATCTAAATATTTCAATCGTCCGCTAAGAGTACAAGAATAGAACTTTTTATCAATCTCTACTGTATAGGAATAATTTGTGCGCATTTCGACTATTCGACCATCTTTGATAATATGAGAATTCTTTTTGGAAGTACTTCTTTTAGCATACAAGCCTCGATATGTCTTTGTTAACATTTGTTCTTTCTCTTCAAAATCATATATGTCGTCTTTGTCATTTATTATAATATTCTTCAGCTTGATCGATTTCCCTATTGTTACAAATTTATCTTTCTTTTTTACCATTACTATTCTCCAGAAATCATAAAACAAGAATTTTCTAATACTGTCAAATGAAAAAAGTAATTGAAGGGTAATAAATTAATTAGAAACTTATCTATTAAATTCATCGTATTATCTCTATAATTGTTTTTGTATTTATCTAACTATTATCTATACTATTTCTTTTCTATAATTGTCTGGTTTTCAATTGAAAATATGTATTTTTCTTGTTGGTGTGAAACGGTATTTAGCTCTATTTTGATAGGGCAATATCTTCGCATCTCTATTCCTTCTTCCTTTCAAACTCCTTGATAACTATTTGCTAGCCCTTTGCTAGCCCTTTGCTTCCTTGGTGTTCATCCATCTAAAATGTATATTAATGTAGCCTATATGTAATACTTCTTTATCCATTTTACCTTATAAAAATCTATAATAAAAAAACGCGAGTTAATTACCCGCGTTTCATTGTTTTAAGCTTTTTGATTTATTTTAAAATCAACATTGGTTTACTTTGTACTTTCCCATCTGTTTCAACTCTAAGAAAATAAATCCCAGATGAAACAAGATTTCCTTGATTATCTTTGGCATCCCAGTTTAATTTCTGTCTTTTTTGTGGTTCAAATGATTTAACTATTTGACCTTTGATATTAAATATTTTGACTGTATTTGGATGATTATTTTCGGAATTAATCTCTATACAGGTTGACGTTTTAAATGGGTTTGGAAAATTACGAACTTCAAAGCCTGGCTTATAAGATATATCTTCATTTGATGTTGAGATGTATATGTTTTCTGTCTTTTCAGAATTTATCCAAGTATCAGAATTCCATACTTGCATTATACTTTCACTTACATAACTTGAATTGTTAAATGTGTTTAATCGTCTGGAATTATTTGTTTCAGTCTCTCCATTAATATCCTTAAACTCTATTATTGTTGGTAATATCTGATCATTATACTGAAATTCTGCTTTGCGATTGATTACCCATTGATTATTCTCCCAATTCTTGAATAGAATATTTGAATATTTTATTGGATAACACACAGTATTTAACTCATAATATAGGTCTTTCATATAGTTTTCCTGAAAAGTAGAATATCCAGAAGTATCATTGTTTAGATAACTTAAAGTCTTTCTCTCCAGATTTGTCCAGTTTAATGAGTCTGGTGACACTTCATTTAAAATATTTAGGGGTCTTCCATTTTCATCATACCCTAATGAAGTTCTATGATAAGTCTCTGTATAGTCTTCCATATCAATTATTGAATTGAAATGTTTATTTAAATGCCCATCTTCATAAGTGAAATTATTATTTATGAAAGGAAACCAATTTGGAATGGGATCATCCCATAAATTCTTGTACGTAACAATTGAAGATGGAATTGATGTGTACAAACAATAACATACTTTTTTTTGTAATGCAGGAACTAATGTTCCAGGGAACTGTTCTGAAGGTGTCATGACTGTTTGTTGGCTACAACAACCATTAATATCATATTCTAAATTTGCTTGATATTTAAGAACCCAATTGTTATTATCTTTCTTATAATAACAAACGCTTGTGATTTGATTATTTTGATAAGATAAATCCATTTTATCCTTTTCTACCCAAGTATTGTTTTCCCATTGGTAATTAATTGTTCGATAAATTGGTATAGCAGTTAAAGGTTGAGATGTTTTAAAAGAATTTGATAATATAGAATTTTGATTAACTAAACTTGATAAATTCTGATATTCCTGATTACTAAAAGCACATAAGCCCGTCAAACACATCATCATTGTGACCATAAGCAATAAGATCTTTTTCATTTTTCCTCCTTCTAAGCTCATTAATTCTTTTTTTGTAAAATTTGCTTGATCCATAACTCACCCCTTTTTATAGATATAACTTTAGACATATTGTGTTTCTATATCTATATCTTTTATTGTTTTAGACTAATTCCTAATTAATGCACTTATTGTGCCATTTAACAAAATATTATCTCATTCCCTGTTTTAAGGGGAAATTGAAATTATTGAATTCTATTTTCACTCAGATTATATCTTGATTATATGAAACTATAATTTTTCGATATATTTACTCCTAAAAATCTGCTCTGATAATCTATTGTTTAAAAACTCTGCTGAAACATTAAAATTTTAAATATTTGTGGTTTCTGGCTTATTCTGAATAAATATATAAAGTTATTTCAATGTTTTATAAAAAAAAGTGGACAAATTATTAGTTATCTGTTTTTATTAATCTATTATAAATATTAGAAATGAAATTGGAGATGTTATGGGAAAATTAATGAAAAGTGTATCAGGAGTTAGAGGTGTTTTTGGTGATACTATTACACCGGAATTAGTTTATGATTTGGCTGCTAAATTTGCTATGTTCTTAAAGAAAAAAAATAAATCAGAAAAACCAATTATTATGATAGGAAGAGATTCTAGAACAACGGGTGAAGCGCTATATCATGCAGCAGTCTCAGGAATATTAAGCGTTGGCGTGCATGTGATAAATTTAGGAATTGCTACAACTCCGACCATTTTACTTGCTGTGGAAGAATCTGAAGCTATAGGTGGTCTATGTATCACCGCTTCGCATAACCCTGCTGAATGGAATGCCTTAAAACTAGTTGATGAGAATGGTATGTTCCTGTTCCCTGAAAATGCTCAAGCTTTTTTTGATATGGCAGATAATGATATTGAATTTACGACTTGGGATAACATGGGAACTGTTACAGAGGATTTTGATTCTGCATGGAGACATATTCAAAAAGTTCTTTCAATTAAATACATCAATTTAGATTTGATTAGAGAAAAAAGATTTCGGATTGTTTTAGATTCTGTAAATGGTGCAGGATGTGTGATTTCCTCTACTCTTCTAAAAGAGTTAGGTTGTGATGTGATTGAAATCAATGGTGAACCTAGCGGATTTTTTGCTCATGTACCCGAGCCTCTTAATAAAAATCTGTATCAACTTGAAGATATGGTAAGAGAATTAAAAGCTGATATTGGCTTTGCTACAGATCCTGACGGTGATCGCTTAGCGGTTGTGTCTGAAAAAGGAAAATGCATTGGTGAAGAATTCTCGCTATTATTAGCTGAAAAATATGTTTTAACCAAAATTAAAGGTCCTCTTGTGACCAACCTTTCTTCTTCTATGGCTTCTGATGATTTAGCAAAATGTTTTGATGTGCAAATTCATAGAACTAAAGTAGGGGAGATTAATGTTGGTAAATTGATGAAGGAAATCGGTAGTCCTATTGGTGGTGAAGGCAATGGTGGGGTCATCTGTCCTGACGTACATTATACCAGAGATGCTTTAGCTGGCATGGTTTTAATTCTGGCTTATATGGCTGAAGAAAAGAAATCAATATCAGACTTGGTAATGGATATCCCGCATTATTTCTTCGCAAAAGATAAAATTGTGGTGGATTCTGAACTCTTGGATGATATCATGATAAAAGCAGAAAATATCTATCCTGATGCGAAAATTGATAAAACTGATGGAATTAAAATTATTCAAAAATACCATTGGATTCATATTAGAAAATCTGGAACTGAACCTATTATTCGCGTTTATGTCGAAGCTAAAACTCAAGAAGATGCTGATCTTATTTGTCAGGATTGTATTAAATTGCTTCTTAGTTAAATAATTTATTAACCCTCTCACAGGATGGGACTTGATGAAAAACATGAGAGACTTGCCTGAAAAAGGTGTTTATGCTGGGTATTGGATTAGCCCTGCTGGAAAGATTTTTGGGGTTGAAGAAGATCATTTTCGTTTCATCTGGTCGCATCCTTTATTGTTTGGGCTTAATAAAGAAATTATGCAGGAACTCTATAATAAATTTTACAATGAACAGGATACAATTAAACAAATTATTGATGACTTATTAGAATATGGGTGGGTTAAATGTTTAAAAAAACAGAAATACTGGTATGTTTATTTAAATATTCTGAATAGAAAAACAGCTGATCGTGTTTGGGAATGGGCTTATCATAGCTTAAATGGCGATTTAGCCAATGAAGCTCCTTATCAACTAGTAAAAATTTACGAATTATATAGACATCATACTCGAAAAGTAACTTTTGCAGATATACTAACTGGTGATTTTGTCTATAATAAAACCCGGTTAAGTGCAAAGATTCAAAAATTTATTGAACAACATCTGGACTATTTTTTGGAAGAATACTTAGAATTGGAGGAGTTTATTCATGAAAGTCATCGCTATTAACGGGAGCCCTAGAAAAAATGGAAATACTGATTTTTTAATTCAAACTGTTTTTGAAACTTTACAAAATAATGACATTGAAACTGAAACCATTCACCTTGGAACAAAGCCAATTTCTGGTTGCATGGGTTGTGGGAAATGTTTTGAAAATCAAAACCTAAAATGTATCATTACAAATGATTACCTTAATGATATCTTTAAAAAAATGACTGAAGCTGATGCTATTATCTTGGGATCCCCTGTTTATTTCTCAGATGTGACTGCCAACATGAAAGCCATAATTGAAAGAACAGGTATGCTTACTAGAGCAAACTTTAATATTCTAGCTAAAAAACCAGGAGCCTCAGTTGTTGCAGTCAGAAGAGCTGGGGCTATTCATTCTTTTGATACACTAAATCATTTTTTCCTTATTTCTCAAATGTTTATTGTTGGTTCATCTTATTGGAGTATTGGAATTGGAAGACAAATTGGAGATTGTGAAAATGATATTGAAGGGATTAACACAATGATAAACTTAGGAGAAAATCTGGTCTGGCTTCTTAAAAAAATTAATAATTGAAGTTTAACTAGATTAATTTTCGAATCAGGAATAGATAAAGATCAGTTTTGCTATAATTCTGATAATCTATTTCTAGAGAGTTAGTCCTAAATAACCTAATAATTTCAATAAAGGAAAAGTAGATAATTTCAGTCTTTAATCCTGTGTTTCGTCTCTACTAAACTAGTTTATGCTTCTCTTTTAGTGGTTTCATTTGTTCTATACAATTTTTTGTGAATTCTTAAAGGATTGAACTTAGATTTTAACACCATATTTTTATTTTGAAAAGTAATTTTAGAACCTATCCTAAAAATGATAGGTTAGTGTTAATTTTTCTTCTGAAAATCTTAATTCAATTTCCTTTTTCTTCTGATCATAGTTGAATAAATGAGCATCAACAAAAGCATCTATTGCTGATAAAAATACAGAGGCTCCCAACCACCAGTAATCGCTCTGTCTCTTCTCAAAATAGTAGTTATAATAGTATTTGTTATCACCTATATCAGCAGGAGTTGTTGAACGATTTAATCTGTTTTTATATTTTATCATTTGATCGTGATGATATATAGTCATTCCTGTTAATCCACCATCAATAGCAATCACCATAAAACCTTTAAGATACTTATCATTATAAAATTGACCTGCCCCTGGTATAATTAATGAATAAGCTCCTGCTTTTAATGGTTGTTTCCCTGTTTCAAAATCTTCCGCATAGACCATTGAGACTATTAAAATGATAATTAAAATTAAAGCAGTTTTTTTCATGTATTCCCTTTCTTATCCTTCATGATTCTTTCTCTTAATCCTAATAGAAATAATGGAATCATAATCTCATGATGACCTACAAAGTAAAACCCCTTACCTCCCGATTGATTAGGACGATTTACAATGTTGGTTGCAGGACGATAATGTATATTCATGTCAAAAACAGCTGTATAGAAGTTATAAACAGGATATCCTAAGTTTCTAACAACTGTTAAAGCTTTTAAAAAAACCTCTGGAATGATTACTGCAGAACCAAAATTTAACAATACGCCACCATCTCCCATATTGGTTATTAATTCACAAAATATTCTGAAATCTTTCATTGAACATTTACCGATCGCTTCTCCATAAGCTGTTTCATGTTGGTGCACTATATCTGTTCCAATAGCAACATGTACTGTTACAGGGACATTTAACTCATAAGCATTAGCTAAAATTGATAATTCTTTATTTGGAATTTCGTTCTCAGACAAGTATTTTCCAATAGCTTCCCCATAGCCTAAATCTTGCTCTGCTCCTGATCGAATTATTTCGTTGATTCCGTCACAGGTCTCTCTTGCCATACCAAAGGAACCATCTTCCAATGCTTTACCAACATCCTCTGACGTTTGACCAAAACAGGCTATTTCAAAATCATGGATAGTAACTGATCCATTGCAGGCAATGCCCTTGATTACCCCTAGTCTCATCATATCAATAATTAATGGAGCCATTCCAGTTTTGATAACATGGCCACCAATTCCTAAAATGATTGGTTTTCCTTTTTTCCATGCCTGATAACTCTTCTCTATGATTTCTTTAATATCTTTACCTTTGAGTATATCTGGTACACAGTTCAAAAAATCCTGAATAGAAATATCCTTTGCTTTTGCAAATTCTTCAATGTTTACCTTGCTCTCACGAACGTTAACTGAATACTTCTTTAAATTGTCTAATTTGATTTCTTTATATTTTGACATAAAACCCTATTTTCTTATAATTCTTATGATAATATTTATAATAATACTTAAGATTATCATAGTGGTTAATGGAAAGATAAATGTAAAATTTTCTTTCTTGATAACAATATCTCCTGGTAATTTTCCAAAATATTGAAGTAAATTGGTATATCTTAATAATACCCCGAATAGGATTAGTATGATTCCTACAATGATAAATAAATGACTATAAGCTTTCATTTTATACATTTTCTCTTTTTCTATCTTTTAACAGATTTTGATATCGATCTCGTTCGCTATAAATGCATCCACAATAAGCTTGCCGATACATTTCTCTTGTTTTTGAGAGTTCTATCCCTTCTTTCCAATATTCTCTTAAATCTCTATAATAAAAAGGAATCATATATTCATCTGCTAAGGCATTACCCACTTCTTTGATTAATTCATGCTTCTGAAATTTTGAATAAAGCAAAGTAGTTGAAAAACTGTCAAAATTCCCTTTTTTTGCAATAATTGCTGAATATTTCAGCCGTTCATAATAACAGGAAAAACATCTCTTTTCTTCTCTGAATGCAGAGTTTTGTAAGAATAAATTCAGATTGTATTCATCTTTCCAGATCATAGGAATGTTTTCCTGCTCTGAAAACTCCTTCAAACAATCTCTTCTCTTTGCATATTCTGTTAACGGATGAATATTGTGATTGAACCATAAACCAGTAATGTCGATCTCTTCCTTTAAATGTGTGTATGGAGCAACAAAACAAGGAGCACAACATACATGAAATAATACACTATCCATTTTAACCTCTGTCTTTAAAATAACCTACTATAAAAACCGTCAAGAAAAAAATGAATCTCTTTAAATGAGTTACTATGAGCATTGGAGAGTAATCAAACCTATTAACTAATTTAAGACAACATATAATTCTTCCTCCAAATTTATTAGTTAAATTGATATGCTTTTTCTTTGTATTATATCTTTTAAATATATAATAATCTTTATGTCTTTCCTTTTTGAACCATAAAAGTTGGCATTAGAAATGCATTAATTCATAGAGATAATTGTTTTGATTTTTCAGAAAGTAAAAGCAATCTTGATGTAAAACACAATGAAGCTTCTCATTTTTTGAAATAGTTAGGATATTCTCCTGATTCAAAACATTATTAGTATTCCTTTTCTCTAAAATAAGGAGGTTTTTGTGAGAAAATTCTTTTTTACTAGTCTTTTTTTTATACTGATTTATCAATTATCCGCACAGGCAGTCGTTATTCAGGAAGGTAACACCATTAGGATTGTTAACCAACCTCTATCTGTTTTTAATGACGAATTAAAAATGAAAACCTTTGATCAGGTGTGGAATACAATTAATGATTCTTACTTCGATCAAAATTTTAATGGTAAAGATTGGCTTAGAATTAAGGAAAAATATTTGCCTTTAATTGAAAAATGCTCTTCTGTAGATTCTCTTCACTTTGTTTTAAATAACATGGTTAATGAATTAGGTACTAGTCATTTGGGGATCTTTACTATGGATCAAGTTACTCAGATCTTTTCTGGTTCTCCAACTAAGGGGATTATGGGAATTCAGTTTACTTGTATTGACAGTAAAGTTATTGTGCTAGGTTTCACTGATGATTATAACAAAAAATATGGGATTTCAATTGGTGATGAACTCATAGCAGTTAATAAAGTAAATGTAAAAGATATTTATGATAACTATGAAAAAATTAACAATACAAAAATTAGTGACAAACAAAGAATCAATCAACTCCATTTGCAGGGAAATATAAATGATACTAGATTTCTTACTTTCAAAAATAATAAAAATAAAAACTATTCAGTGAAAATAAAATATGTAAAGAATACGACTGCGAGCAATCCTTTTACCATTAAAATGATTGATGATGTTGCACTTATTAAATTAAAAACCTTCAATATGGCTTATCATGATAAGCTCAAATCTGCATTCCCTAAATTAAAAAAAGCTAAAGCCTGGATACTTGATCTGAGGAATAATCCAGGAGGCGGGGAAAACCTTGAAGGTTCTTTCATTCAGTATGTATCGAGTGATAGTGTGAGCTTAGGTAGTCAGATTTTCAGAGATCAAATCTATAATGAAATAATAAATGGTAAAAGTGATTACTATAAGGGTCCAATTATTATTTTAATCAATGAAGCTAGTGGGAGTGCTTCTGAAGTTTTAGCAGCTTGTCTTCAAGAAAAGAAAAGAGCAGTTATTATAGGGAAAAAATCTGCAGGTAGAGTCTTGTCTTCTACAATGGTTATGTTGCCAACGGGTGCTCAATTACAATTAGCTACCGGGAACTATATGACTCCAGAAGGAAACATTCTGGAAGGTGTGGGAGTTCAGCCGGATATTCCAGTTATTTATGATCAAAACACTTTAAAAAATGGGGAAGACCCATATATCTCAAAAGCTCTTGAATATATTAAAAATATTAAAGGATAAGTATGGATCAATCAATTTATAATCTCTTTAATGAGGACGTGTTAAAACAAGCCATGGCTTTATATCAGATCAAGGATGATCAAATAAAAAAAGTCGGTGGCTTTGAAAGTTTTGTTTATTCTTTTGATAAAGATAACAAAGAATATATTCTCAGAATTACTCATAGTCTGAGAAGAAGCATTGAAGCGATTGAATCTGAAATGGAATGGATTAAATATCTCCACGAACAAGGAGTGTCCTGCTCTTTACCCTATCTTTCAATTAATAATCAATACGCTGAAAAAATCGGTGATTATGATCATCCTTTTATCTCTTGTGCTTTTGATAAGGTAAAAGGACAGCATCTAAATAATGAAACTGATACACCTGATTTTAGATTTCGTTATGGTCAGTTAATCGGTAAGATGCATCGTTTATCTAAAAACTACTCCCCTAAAAAGAAAAAAAGAATTCAATGGTTTGAAGATGATTTGATTACAAACTTTGAAAAGATAATACCTGAAGATCAAACCATACTAAAAGATAGTCTAAAATCTTTGATTAAATCAATTACAAATATTAAAGTTCATAAGGATAATTTTGGCTTGGTTCATTATGATGCTCATATGGGAAACTTTTTTGTTGAAAATAATGAAATCCATATTTTTGACTTTGATGATAGCCAATATGCTCATTTTAGCTCAGATATTGCCATTATTCTCTTCTATTACTCGCTTCATTTTCCTCCTTCACCTGAAAAAGATAAACTTATGATCTCTTTTTTTGAAGAATTTATTAAAGGGTATATTACTGAAAATCTATTAGATCCAGAAGAATTTTTATATATCCCTCTTTTCTTAAAACTCAGAGAATTTATGCTTTATGTTGCTATCTATAATGCTTATAAAGGAAAAGATTATGACAATTGGGCAAAAAAATATATGGAATGTCGAAAAGAAAAACTAGAGAATAATATTCCTTTTCTTTCTATTGATTTTTATCAAATCTATAAAGCAATATTTAACATGTAATTGGAGCAAGGATAACTTGTCCTAATTATTAAAATGATTTTAACATTAAATTATTATTAGGAGTGTCTTATGAAATCGATCCTTTCTTTCACCTTAATTATGCTCATGTTTTTTACTTTAACTGCTTTGACAGATCTGGAAATAATTAATAATCAATATTCTGATGAGCAAATTAAAGAAGAAATTAAAACCAATCCTGACTTTCTTAGTAAGAATATTCAGGAGGGAAACACCATATTGCATTTTGCTTTGGACTCAAAAAGATTTGAGCTGGTTCGATTTTTAATTGATAAAGGGGCAGATATTAACAGAAAGGCAACTGGAAATATTACTCCGCTAATGTACCCATGTCTTTATGGTGATAAAGCTTTGTTTGATTACTTTATTTCAAAAGGAGCTCTTATAGGCGATACACTGGCAACTGAGAATCCTATTTTGAATTTTGCAGTACTCGGGGGAAATGTCGAAATTGCAGATCTGCTAATAAAAAAAGGATTTAACGTAAATTCATTCTCTGTTTCGGGGTGGACCCCTTTGTGTAGAGCTGTCTGGGCTCAAAAACCTGAAATGGTTGAATTCTTGTTAAACCACGGAGCTGACATTAATTTGAAAATCACCTCTTTTTATCAATCCTCTGCACTATTTCTTGCTGTAGTAAAAAAGAATTATCAGATAACTGAAATTTTACTCAATCACAATCCTGATATGAATATAACCACTTATTACGGAATAAATCCATTCTCTGAAGCCTTAAATTCAAATGATGTAACGTTGGTACAACTATTTTTAGATCATGGTGCACTTACAAAATCTGTTTCTCAGGATCATGATAATATACCTATCCTACAGGCTGTGTTTTTAAACTCAGAAATTTTCAAAATGCTTATTCGATATGGAGCAGATATCAATCAGAAAAACTCTGCTGGTTCAAATGCTTTGATCTATTCAATTTATAGTGATAGTCTGACTTGTTTTAATTACTTAATCGATGCAGGAGCTGATATTCATGTGACTGACGGTGATGGACATTCTCTTTTAGCTTTAGCAGTAATAAATGGTCGACAAAGTACAGTTGAAAGGCTTATTCAACTTAATACTGACATAAATCTTGTGGATAGACAAGGACTCTCTCCTCTTCATTATTCTGCTATCAGAGGATATGAAAAGATTGCTCAGTTACTATTAAATAATAACGCAGATTTAAACTTCAAGGACATTAGGGGAAAAACTCCTTATCAATACGCCATTCAATATAAAAATTCTAAAGTTGCTGATTTGATTAAGAATAAACAAAAAAAGCAGAAAAGTATAAAATGTAATTATGCTGAGAACTTTCTAAAAAAACAAAAAAAGGATGAATTACTCATTTATCATACAGGGAATAATGGTTGGTTGATTAAAACACCAAAACATTATCTTATTTTTGATTATTTTCCTCAAAGACCTCTATCTGATGATCCTTGTCTTGATAATGGAGTGATTACACCTGAATTTTTAAAAGATAAAGATGTGATTGTGTTTGTGTCGCATGAACATAGTGATCATTTAGATCGGGATATCACAGCATGGCAAACTGTTAATCCAAATATTAAATACTATTTTGGGTCAAATCCTAATAATGACCAATTCTTCAAATTAAACCCTTTTCCTCTCCCACAATTTACAACCCTTGCACCTGATTCTACTTATAAATTTGATGATTTAACGGTCTCTACTTTTAAATCACCTATTGATAATGGGTCTGGTTTTCTCGTTCAAATTGATGGGTTTTCTATTATGCATCCAGGAGATGCTGTGTATATGAATAATGATTGGCCGAATGCTTATTCAAATGCAATTGATAAAGTCTCTAAACTGACTAATCATGTTGATCTTGCTTTTTTCCCAGTAACAGGTTGTGGATTTAATAATCCTGATGCTCTGATAAAAAGTAATGAATATTTAATGAATGCATTCAATCCTAATTATGCTTTTCCTGCACATGGTACCGGTTCTGAAAATCTCTATCAGGATTTTAAAGATAAATATCAGTCTAGGTTTAAAAAAGATCATATCCTTTATCCATTAAATAAAGGAGATCATTTTAAACTGAAACTCTAATCTGAATTATTTAGCTTTCCATCTGCTTTATAATGGTTAGAATTTTTCTCCATTCTTGATTAAAGTGCTTCAATTCATGAGATAGATATGGAAGGTTTGAAAAATCAGCTTTTTCTGTCTCATGAATAAGCTCTGCCATAATATCAAAATTCATATTTAAAGAAAGTCCTTTCAATCTATGCAGGAGCTTTTTGATTTCATCGGGCTCATTATTAATTATTGCTAATTCTAAATCTTGGAGATATTCAGGAAAAGTGCTTTGTATTTCGGCTAAAATTTCATGTTCAAAAGCAAGGTCATTGATTCTTTTTTGAAATATTGGATAATTAAAAGATAATATTGGTAATTTTGAAAAATAATCATTTACTTCTTTTTTATTCTCCTCATTGTCTAACGTTAAATATTTTAAAACAACCTTCTTTAATGATTCAAGCTCTATAGGTTTCTTTAAAAAATCATCCATTCCTGCTAATCTGCAATTATTCTCTTCTTCAATAAGAACACCAGCAGTTAAAGCAATAATTGGGATATGGTTTTCGTTATTTTCTAGTGAACGAATCTTTCTGGTAGCTTCTATACCATCCATCTCTGGCATTTGAACATCCATCAGTATTATATCTGCTCTTTCCTTTTCTAAATATTCTAAAACTTCTAGCCCATTCTTTGCTGTTTGTACGATCACACCAGGTATCATTCTTTTCAGAATGGACACGATCAGTTGCTGATTCATAAAGACATCTTCAGCAACTAAAATCTTGGGATTATAATCGAATTTGTTGATTGTTGGATATTTTTTTAACGGGTTATCAATAAATGAAATATGTTCTCTTTTGTATTCTGCTCTTAAAGTAAAATGAAATAGAGATCCTTTCCCTTTTTTACTGATTAATTTTATCTGACTTCCCATAAGATTGGCTAATTTGTTTGAAATTACCAATCCTAATCCTGTCCCTCCATATTTACGAGTGGTTGAACTGTCTGCCTGTGAAAATGATTGAAAGAGCTTATTCTCTTCACTCTCTGTAATCCCTATCCCTGTATCTCGTATTGAAAATCGGAAATATCCCTGTTTCTCATCTATTTTTGTAAATTCAGTTGTTAACTCAATTTCTCCAATTTTTGTAAACTTTACTGCATTACTAAGAAGGTTCACTAATATTTGTCTTAAATAGACTGGATCAATCTTTACACTTTCGGGTAGATCTGTCGCTATATTATTTAAAAATTCTATTCCTTTTTGATTTGTTTGATATTGAGTAATATCGGTAACTTGTTTTATTAATAATCTAAGATTAGTATATTTTGCATTTATTTCAAGTTTCCCGGCTTCTATTTTTGAGAAATCCAGTATATCATTGATAACATCTCTTAGAGATTGTGCAGAAACATTTATGTTTTCCATATAATTCCGCTGAGTAGAAGAAAGCTCTGTGTTTAATAGTAATTCAGTAAAACCGATTACACCGTTTAGTGGGGTTCGTATCTCATGACTCATATTAGCTAAAAATTTTGATTTTGCTTTATTGGCAGATTCTGCATTCTGCTTTTCTATGATTAAGGCTTCCTCATGTTTCTTTCTTTCTGTAATATCACGGGTTACACCATGAATCTCAATTTTATTCGTTTTTGGGTTTCGGGCATACTGTGTAATCACCTCTGTCCAGATTGTGCTCCCATCTTTACATTGTTGTTCTGCTTCTTCTATATAATAAATAGATTTGTTCTCTTCCTCGTTTTCTAAGAATAGGTTTTTCCTGTTTTGTATTGATTGTCGTTTAAAAAGAAATTGCTCAGTTGTTAATGAAGCTTCAAGAGAATTTGTTATGATTTCTTCAGGTGTGTAGCCTCTTAAACTAATTACAGAAGGGCTTACATAGGTATATTGTAGGGTTTCAGAATCTATAGTCCAAATTACATCTTTTATGTTTTCTGTTAAAAACCGATATTTTTCTTCTCTCTCACTTAATTCTTTTTCTATATTCATATGCTCTGTTATATCTCTAGCAGCAGCATAGATTAAATTGTCTTTTGGATAAGATCGCCATTCTATAAAACGATAACTGCCATTCTTGCATTGATAACGATTAACAAAGTTAAGGACTAATTGATTCTCTCCAAGCTTTGAAATGGCTTCTATGGTGGTGTTCATATCATCAGGATGAATAAAATCAAAAAACTTCTTTGTCATTAACTCTTTTTCAGAATAACCAAGAATGTTTTCCCATTCTTTATTTAGCTTTATAAAATTCCCTTCTAAATCTGCGATACAAAGTAAATCAAGATTCACCGAGAAAAAATTCTCTAATTCTTCATTTTGTTTTTTCTCATTGGTGATATCTACAAAAATGGTTGCAAAATAATACTTCTCAGGTGAGTAAACATGAACCTTATACCATTTTTTTAATGCTTGTGAGTACTGTTCAAATTCCATTTCTTCACTAGTTAATGCAACCTTTCCATAAAATGCTATCCAATTAAAAGAGTCATATTTTAAGTTAGGGATTATCTCGGTTACTCTTTTATTAATGATTTCATTTCCCTTTAACCCTGTGAGCTTCTCAAAGGCTTCATTGACTTCTATAAAATGGTAATCTATTACCTCTTCCAAATCATTTAAATCTACTTTATGATAGGCATACCCAAATGGAGCCGATATTATCAATTGCTTATAAAGAGACTGTTCTTTCATAATTTACTCCCTTTAGGTATAATAAGCAAGTTTGTCCTTTTGTAAAGAAAAAAAAATCATTATTTGAATTTATAAACATATAAAAGATGCTTGACTTTTACTAACAATTCATTATATTTTTGTATTAGAGGATTTTATGAAAAAAATGTCTATTCTTTTTGCTTTGTTGATTATTACCATTAATGTATTCTGTCAGATTAATTCAAATAATAAGATATTGGGTTATTTTACTTCATGGTCAGTTTATGAAAGAAATTATCATGTTTCAAATATTCCAGTTGATAAAGTGGATTTTATACTTTATGCTTTTGCAAATATTGAAAATGGTCAAATAACTTTTGGTGATTATTATGCTGATGTTGATAAATTCTATCTTGGTGATTCATGGGATGCAGGAAGTCTGAGAGGTAGCTTTCATCAACTACAACTTTTAAAACAACAAAACCCTGATATAAAAACTCTTATCTCTGTCGGAGGATGGACACTTTCAGGACAATTTTCTGTCGTTGCCTCAACACCTGAAAGTCGTTTATTATTTGCAAATTCCTGTGTTCAGTTTATTGAACAATTTGGTTTTGATGGGATAGACATTGACTGGGAATATCCTGTTAATGGAGGCTTGGACACTAATTTTCATTCACCTGATGATAAACATAACTTTACTCTTTTATTACAACAAATTCGATCAAAACTTAATGAATTAGATCATCCAGCTTATTTAACCATAGCTGTTCCAGCTTCAGCTATTTTGATGGAAAATTATGAGTTCAATCTGATACATCCCTATTTAGATTATATTAATATTATGACATATGATTATCATGGTGCTGGTAGCAGTGAAGCTGATTGTGTTACTCATTTAAACAGCCCACTATATCCAGATGTTCAGGATAGTTTAATAGAACCATATCATTCTCAGTTCAATATCCGATATACTATTAATGAATACTTGAACTATAGTATTACACCTCAAAAATTGGTTCTTGGGCTTCCGTTTTATGCCAAAGGGTATGGAAATGTGCCTAATCAAAATAATGGCTTATTTCAGTCTTATTCTGGCAATGGTGGTTTAGGTTCACGGGAAAATCGACGATTTGATTATTGGGATCAAAAAATCCCTCCTCAGCCTATTCAAAATACCGATTCTAACACGGTAGTTTCACCATATTCCTGTATAGATGCTTATCCTAATCCTTTTAATGAAACGATTACAATTGAAAATAAAGAAAATAAATTGATTGAAGTAACAATTTTTAATGTGAAAGGTCAAATAATTGAAAAATTTTCTCTTGAATCAAAGCAAACAAAGAAATGGGAAAATATTAATTGCAAATCTTCAGGTCTTTATTTTATAAAAACTAATATGAATTCGATTATTAAAAAAATCATTCAGATAAAATAAAAAAGGGCAGAATATACTGCCCTTCGTTGATTTATAATTTTTCAAAAGTAGCGGTAAAGTGCCTCATGATAGGGGCTTCATAATTGAGTTTGTACCCTCTCAATTCAGTTCTTCTTTCCCATACTTTCTTTAATCCCCACACAATCATTTCCATGTGATTATTGGTATAGACTCTACGAGGGATTGCTAATCTAAGTAGTTCCATTTTAGGAGGTCTTTCTTCTCTTGATATTGGATCACGATCAGCTAATACTGTTCCAATCTCTACACCACGCACTCCTGCTTCGATGTATAATTCCACTCCTAAAACTTGCGCAGGGAATTGTATTTGAGGAATGTGAGGTAAAAAACTTTTGGCATCAATATAGATCGCATGCCCACCAAATGGTTCTAATAAAGGAATACCTTCTTCTTTTAAACGATTTCCCAAGTATTGTACTTGAGAAATTCTTGCAAGTAAATATTCAAATTCAGTTGATTCCTTCAATCCTACAGCTAAAGCGGCCATGTCTCTGCCACTCATCCCACCATATGTAATAAATCCTTCATATATGATATTAAAAGTTGAACAAGCTTTAAACAGTTCTTCGCTACGCATAGCAATAAAACCGCCTATATTGACAATGCCGTCTTTTTTTGCACTCATTGTCATGCCATCAGCATATAAAAACATTTCGTAAACGATCTCTTTGATAGTCTTTTCAGAATATCCATCCTCTCTTATTTTAATAAAATATGCATTCTCGGCAAATCGAGCAGAATCAAAAAATAAAGGAATCCCATGTTTCTTACAAACACCATGCACTTCCTGTATGTTTTGCATGGAAACAGGTTGACCACCACCTGAATTACATGTTATCGTTAATATTACTACTGGGATTTTAACTGTACCATATTTCTCAATGGCTGATTCCAATTTATTAATATCAATATTGCCTTTGAACGGATGATAAATCTGAGGATCAAAAGCTTCATCAATTGTACAATCTAAAGCAGTTGCTTTTCTAAACTCTATATGACCTTTTGTTGTGTCAAAATGTGAATTTCCCGGTACAACATCATTTTCTTTAATCATTGCTGAAAATAAAACGTTCTCAGCTGCTCGACCCTGATGGGTGGGTAATAAATAAGGGAATCCCAATAACTCAGTTATTGTGTCTTTTAATTCAAAAAAACTTCTTGATCCAGCATAGGATTCATCACCCATCATTAAGGCTGACCATTGACGGTCACTCATGGCTCCTGTACCGGAATCCGTTAACAAATCAACATAAACATCTTCTGCAGGTAAGTTGAATAAATTGTATTCAGCTTTTTCTATCTTCTCTTTACGATCTTCTCTGCTTAGCATTTTTAAAGGTTCGATCATCTTTACACGCCAAGGTTCTGCATAAGGCATTGACTCCATTTTTACTCCTTAATTTTTATTTCTATTTTTGACTATTCTTCCGAATCACACAAATTATTGTCAAGTTAATTTATTTAAAAAAGGAATTATGAATAAAAATTTATTTTTCAATTTTTATAGTTTTTATATCATTAAAACATACAAAAAACTTGTCTTTTTGTGATTACTGAATAAATTTCATTTATTATTTGACTTTGTTTTAAAATATATTATTATGTTTTTTAATGGAGGTGAATATGAAAATTCATGAAATTCCCGGAAAATTGTCTGTGAATTGGGATGCTGAAGCTCATGCTGTTGTGGATACGTGGAGCACATACTTTGTCAGCTTGGAAGAATTTAAAGATGCAGTTCTAATTAAAGGTGTTAATTTTGCAAAAACTCATGGTGCTAAAGCTTGGATTGTTGACTCAAGTCAGGCAAAAGGTGTTTTTAGCCCTGAAATTCAAGACTTAATTGGAAAAGAAGTATTTCCAGCATTTGCAAAAATTAATATTAAATATTTTATTACTGTTACTTCTCAAAGTGCTGCAACAAAGCTTTCAATTTCTGCTTATACCAGTAAGCTTGGTCCTAATGGCATAAAACTGGTTGAAGCTACCAGTGCTAAAGATGCGATAGAATGGCTTAAAAAAAATGCATAACGACTAAAGTAGAAAATGATTTGATTTAAAACTCATGTTCTTGATAAACAATATAATAAAGCCAACAAAAATGTTGGCTTTATTATTTCTTTGATTATTTATTTTTTCGTTAATGCTTTTAATTTTTGAATTTCTTCCTCTTTAGTCATTTTTCCTAAATAGGGTTGATTAACTAAAGATACAGAATTTAAGAATAGATTTAAACTTTCTCTGGCATGATTATTCTCTTTCATACCTTCCAATATCTCTTCTACTTTATTGTTCCATAAGCTTGGTTCAGCTAAAGCAGGGCTTATTAAGCCTGTTTCATAGAATATATTTAATATCATGTAAAATAGATTAGATTTCACTGCATTTGAATAAGTAGCAATATGTCCATCATCCGATATTACAGATGCTTCCATCTCAAGATAACAGGGTGCTGGTATAAAAAGATCTGCTTCACTATCCTCAGGTATAAAGTTATGAATTAAAACTTGATATGAATTGCCATTTTTCTTAGCAAAATCTTCTTTATAGCTGAATATTAGCCCTTCTTTTATGTTTTCATAAGGGAAATTGCAGGTAATTAATCCGTTCATATTTGACCATTTTGATGTAATTAATACCCCTGAGCCTTCACAGAAATCGCAGGTTGTATTAGCAAAATTCCAAATTTCATAAGCTATTTCTTCAGAAGTGTTTTCTCTATTATAAATAAATATTGTCTTGCTGGTAATGTCAGTAATTGTTTTTAAATTTTCAATATCATCATATATCGCATCAGCAAAGTGATTAAATGAAGATGGTTTTGGATTAACAAGGATTAACTTACATCCTTTTTTTTGTGCAGAACGGCATAAAGTTCTGATTGTATGAGATATTTCTCCAATGATAATGATCGTTTCTGATTTTACTAAATCAGTTAGTTTAACTTTTCTGAAAGAAGAATAAAGTAAATCATCTGTAAAACGATCAGGGACTGATTTACTGACAGTTGCTACTTTATTCTGAGCAATAGTGTGAACTAGTAATAATTCTTCCAGACTTAAATCTCCACTAACAAAGAAATGCTTGGAATCGAATTCATGTATTTTCTGATGAAGTATAATCTTCAATTCTTTATAACTAATCTCTTTCCATTTTTCATCTTCTCTGATCATAGGTGATTTAGGTCGATCAGGATTTGTATAAATCTGCCAGCCGAAACGACCATTAAAACAAAGGTTGCGTTCATTAAAATCTTCTTCTGATTCATCAGGATGTGATATCAGTCTTACTTTTTGATCATTCACATCAATTTTAATTTTACAACCAGTTCCACAATTACCACAGTATTGATGGATTTTTGTGCCAGTTAATGGACTTAATTTATAAGTTGAATTTTTCTCGGTTAATGCACCTACAGGACAAACAGCAATACATTTGCCACAAGATTCACATGAGGTTAATGTCAGACTCTCGCCAAACTCAGGAGCAACCAAAGTTGGAAATCCTCTGTAAATATATCCTAATACACCAGCACCTTGAGATTCTGTACAGATTCTGATGCATCGTCCACATTTTATACATTTATTAGCGTCTCTACGAATAAAGGGATGGCTATCATCGATCGGATGACGGTTTTTCTCTCCTATGAAATTATCAATATTAACTCTATATTCAGTTGAGTATTCTCTTAATAGACAGGTTTCATTTACCTGACATCCGCATTCTAAGCATCGCTTCGCTTCTTGAATAGCTTCCGATTGGCTAAATCCTGTTTCTACTTCTTCAAAATTATCCTTTCTGAATTGAGGAGTTAACTCTTTCATAATTGCTCTGGGGATCTTTTCATATTGTTCAAATTCTTTAGGATTGATATCTTTTAATTTCTTTTCTTTCTTTGCATCAAACAGCGTGATAGTTTTACTAATTTTCCCTTTTTCCAAGAACTCTGTTATTTTCTCTGCTGCTATACGTCCATCAGAAATAGCTTCTATGGCTGTAGCTGGTCCTCTTCTAAAATCACCGCCCCCAAATATATTCTTCAATCCAGTGAACATACTGTTTTCATCTGCTATAATTGTTGACCATTTAGATAATGGAATGATTTCCCCATCAATTCTATTTTCTTCTTTTGCTAAAAACTGTATTTCAGGTATTTGAGATATCGCGGCTATCACATTATCAAATGGTTCAGTAATATACTCCCCAGTTGGTTCAGGACGACAACGGCCACTACTGTCAGGAGTTCCTAATTTCATTTTTTCTATTACTATCTTTTCAAGTTTACCATCACCTAAGTATTCTACAGGATTCATAAGCATATAGAAATTAATATCTTCTTCATGAGAAGCGTCAATTTCAATTGGTTCAGCTGGCATTTCCTGACGGGTTCTTCTATAAATAATAGTAACATCTGCTCCGAAACGTTTCGCTGTTCTTGCGCAATCTATTGCTGTATTCCCACCTCCAACAACAGCTACTCTTTTTCCTAATTCAGGAGGATTTCCTAAAGCGACTTGTTTAAGATAATCTACTCCAAGATAACAACCTTTGAGAGTGTTTCCTTTCACAGGCATATCTACTGCTTTTTGAGCTCCAATTGCCATATAAACAGCATCATACTCTTTGCTTAATTGAGAAAGTCCTAAGACACTTCCGACTTCTTTATTCGTATGAATTTTCATGCCATTTGTACACATCAATTCAATCTCTTTATCCAGGATTTCTTTAGGTAAACGATATTCAGGGATACCATATCTCAGCCATCCTCCTGCTTCAGGAGCTGATTCAAAAACATCAACGTCATATCCAGAATTACTTAAATAATAACCACAGGTTAATCCAGATGGTCCTGCTCCAATAACAGCAACTTTCTTATCCTTTTTTTCTGCTTTTTCAGGTACCCATTGCCAAACATCAAGTAAGTCCATATCAGAAGCATGACGTTTTAATTGACGAATAGCCACAGCTTCTTCCACAATTGTTCTTCGACATTCTTTCTCACAAAAGGCAGGACACACACGTCCAATTGATAAAGGCATGGGTAAAGTTTCTTTTATAATCCGCACAGCTTCATGATATTGACCATTTGCAATGGCTGCCACATAGGACTGAATGTCAACATGATCAGGACATGCTACTTTACAGGGAGCTTCACAATCTGCATAATGATCAGATATTAATAATTCTAAAGCCATTTGACGAGCTTTGATGACTTCCTCAGAATTAGTGATTATTTCCATTTTATCCTGAACTATAGTTCCACAAGAAGTAACAAAACCGCGTCTGCCTTTTACCTCTACAGCACATACCCAACAGGATCCATATGGATTCAATTCTTTGTCATGGCATAAAGTTGGTATTTCTATTCCATTTGCTTTGGCAACTTCTAATATTGTTTTTCCTTCTTCTACTGATATGATCTGATTATTGAGTTTTATTTCTATCATGTGAGGTCTCCTATTCTTTGACTATCGCATTAAACTTACAGGTGTTTAGACAAGCACCGCATTTAATACACTTAGACTGATCGATCTCATAGGGTTGTTTAATTTGTCCTGATATGCATTTCACTGGACACACTCTTGAACAGGCAGAACAACCAATACATTTATCTTTTACAATCTCAAATTTAATTAAGGCTTTACACTCTTTAGCTGGGCATTTTTTGTCTAAAATATGGGACTCATATTCATGTCTGAAGTATTTAAGAGTTGTTAAAACAGGATTTGGAGCTGTTTGACCTAATCCGCATAAAGATCCTTTATTTATGTTTACTGCTAAATCTTCTAATTTTTTAATATCTTCCATTTTACCTTTACCATCAGTAATGCGAGTAAGAATCTCGAGCATTCTTCTGGTTCCAATACGACAAAAAGTACACTTACCACAGGATTCATTTTGAGTAAATGTCAGGAAAAACTTTGCTACATCGACCATACAGGTCTCTTCATCCATGACAACCATACCTCCTGATCCCATAATAGCACCAGTTTGATTGATGGAATCATAATCGACTAATGTGTCTAACAAAGAAGCAGGTACGCATCCTCCTGAAGGCCCTCCCAACTGAACGGCTTTAAATGGACTGGCTGTTTTCATTCCTCCACCAACTCCATAGATCACCTCTTTTAATGGAATGCCCATTGGGACTTCAATTAAGCCTGATTTTTTGATCTTTCCTGCTAAAGCAAATACTTTGGTTCCTTTTGATTTTTCTGTTCCCATACAGGCATATTTCTCATGCCCGTTTAGAATAATCCAAGCGACATTGGCATAAGTTTCCACATTGTTGATATTGGTAGGTTGTCCAAACAGACCGCTTTCAGCTGGATAAGGTGGTCTTATCTTTGGCATTCCACGTTTCCCTTCAATAGAACTTAATAATGCAGTTTCTTCACCACAAACAAATGCTCCAGCACCTTCTTTGATATGTAGTTCAAAAGAAAAATCACTTCCAAGTATATTGTTTCCTAATAAATTTCGCTTATAAGCATCATTCAATGCTTTTTCCAAATGTTTTATTGCTAAGGGATATTCTGCTCTGACATAGATATAACCTTCGTCTGCTCCGATGGAATAAGCTCCAATTAGCATGCCTTCTATTATGGAATGTGGATCACCTTCCAAAACACTCCTGTCCATAAATGCCCCAGGATCTCCTTCATCTGCATTACAGACGATATATTTCTTGGTTCCTGGTCTTGATTGTTTTGCTAATTTCCATTTAAAACCAGTTGGAAATCCAGCTCCACCTCGTCCTCTTAATCCTGAACGGGTGATTTGATCAATAACTTCGTCAGCTGACATTTCTTTTATGACTTTTTCTAAAGCTTTATATCCTTGTTTTTCGATGTAATCATCTATTGATTCTGGATCAATTATTCCGCAATTTCTTAATACAATTCTGGTTTGTTTTTTAAGAGTTTCATTCTCTTCAGCTTCTCGGTCTTCTGCCAGAACGATATTATCTGTTATGGGACTTCCTTTAATATAACTGTCTATTAACGATTCTATCTGTTCTGCTGTTACTCGCCCATAAGTTAATGATTCCATTCCTTCGCCACTAAACTCAACTAAAGGCTCATCATAACACATGCCAATACATCCAGTTTTTATCAATTCAATCTTATAAAGATCTGATTTTAACAATTCTTCTATTTTTTCGTAGACTTCAGTAGCTCCAGCTGCCCGACCACAACTTGCCATCCCGACTTTTACCTTTACTGTTTTCAAAATTCCCCCTTATCTAAGGATTATTTATTAAATGCCTGGATTATCGAAGAAACTTTCTCCGAGGTTAACTTCGCATATGTCGTATTATCAATCATCATAACAGGTGCTAAACTACAACAGCCTAAGCAGGCAACTTCTAAATAGGTAAACATACCATCACTTGTTTGATCTTCTTGTTCTGTTATGTTTAATGCGGTTCGAACAGCCTGACCAATTGTTGTTGCGCCTGATACATGGCAAGCTGTTCCTTTACAAACTCTTATGATGTGTTTGCCTAATGGTTTCAAACGAAACATGCTATAGAAAGTGGCTACACCATAAATCTCAGCTACCTTAACATTCAGCCGTTCAGTTATATACCTCATGGAATCACGGGATAAATATCCCTCAGCATTCTGCATATCTTGCATCAAAGGTATTAAAAAACCCTTACGATCTCGGTACTTATCAATAATTCGATCTAATTCTTCTTTTGCTAATGACATCACCGACCTCCAGTTATTTTATTATCTATCTCTGTTATTTGATTATTTGTGTAATATTTCCTCAGTTATCACTTCTATAGATTTTCTTCCTACTGATTGAGGCTAAACTACTTTATTACATTATTTTTATCAAGAAAAAAAATCATTTATTTCAATTTATTTTAATTTATTCTCAAATTAATAAAAATTTGTGTAAAAACTACTCACTTCAGCTGAGTTAAATAAAAAGATAACAGTTCACACTAATCAATATCTACATTTTCTCTTGACTAAATTATAATTATTTTTTTTTTTCAAAAGAGTGAAGTAAAGGAGAAAATTATGGGTTGGTTTGGAAAAATGATTGGTGGATCTCTTGGTATGATGATATTTGGTCCCTTAGGTGCCATTCTTGGAGCAGCTATTGGTCATCAATTTGATGAAAAAGAAAATAAAGAAGAAACTTATGGTAAAACAAATTTCTTTAAGAGTAATTTCAATCAGGAAGAAAAAGCTCAAATGCTCTTCTTTGTTACCACTTTTACGATACTTGGAAAGATTGTCCATGCGGATGGCAAAGTCAGCAGTCATGAGATCAGCTCTTTTAATAAAATTATCGATGAGACTTTCAAAATGTCTCCCAAACAGGCAGATTTAGCATACAAAATATTCATTGAAGCACAATCAGATCAATATATCTATGAAGAAATATTAGACCAATTTAACAGGCTCTTTTATAATGATGAAGAAATGAGATTGTTAATCATTGAGTTGATGGTTAAGCTTGCCTTTTCAGATGGACATTTTCATAAGCTTGAAGAAGATCTTCTTAAGAAAGCAAAAACTGTCTTTAGAATTTCTGATGCCGATTATCAAAGTATTCTTGATAATTATAGTGTTTCAGGCTCCAGAGAAGAAAAGCATTATGTCATTTTGGGTTGTAAAAAAACAGATACTATTGATACTATCAAAGCAAGATATAGAAAACTAGTTTTGGAATATCATCCTGATAAAGTCATGGCAAAGGGTATGCCAGAAGAATTTATTAAATTTGCTCAAGATAAATTCAGAGAAATACAAGAAGCTTATGAAATTATTAAAAAAGAGAGAAATATCTCATAAATATTCAATTTATAGTAACTGACCAATATCCCTTTGGAACGGCTTCCATTAGAAGAGGACAATCAAACCATAAGTTGGACTTTAGCTGGCGTAGAAGAAGGAGCAACTCAATCAACAAATCCTTCTGGAATCATAAATGTAACATAGTTTTCGTTTAGTTTATTAACAAAAGATTTTTGATATTAGTGATTAGAAGTTCTCAAAATGTGGTTAACTAATAGCATGTATAATCACTTGATTTGAGCTTGATCTTAGTTTTAACTCTCTTTCTTTACATAGTAAATTCTTAGGATTAGTTATAGTAACTTTATTAAGGGCAATTAATGCACTCAATGATTATTTTTTCAATTAATATAATATTGAATAAAAAGTCAAAAAAACTAAAAATTCAGCTATAAATAGCTGTTTTATTTGATAAATATAAACAAAAAGTAATAAAATTAATATTAATTTATTGATGTGTTAAAAAAAATAATTGACAAGATAAAATTAAATGTATAATTCTGGCATAATTAAAAAATCATTGGAAATGGGACTGATTGAGAAAATACATAAGCAACAATAGTATATTTCTTATGATTTAATCCAAAATAGGAGGATTTATAAATGCCTATAATTTTGAAATGCTTAGCTTTAAGAAAGGAGATTTAAAATGAAATACCTAATATTTCTTTTATCCTGTCTTTTATTATTATCTTCCTGTTTCAAAGAAGAGTTTTATGGTGATGAAAGACCTTCTGATTATTTTCTGGGTATTATGAATATTGATGGGACAGGTCTATATTATCTAAAAAATTCTGATGGATATCCTTTATATTATGATGAAAACATGAACTTCACTCCCGATGGACATAAATTGACCAATGGGACTCATATTATGAATATTGATGGGAGCGGATTTAAAAAAATAGTTCCTGATAGTCTGGTATTGAGAGCATTCTGTTTTAATAATAATGGTGACAAGATGTATTATGTTTGCAGAAAATCAGGGATGAATTATTTATTCCAAGCTAACCTGCTTACTAATAACCAGGTAACTTTATGTGATACTTTAAATGAATTAAGCTTCTCTTATGTAACGATAAGTGATGATGAAAAGTTGCTTGCTTTTCCTAAGTCTAACAATATATTTTTGTTTAATTTAGAAACGAATGAATTTACAAAAATTACTAAAACATTCAATTTCGGTGAAATGTATTTTATTAATAATGATACAGAATTGTTATATACTTATGGAGATAATCCCATTCGTGCTATAAATATTGAAACCGGAAATATCCGATCAGTGGCTCCAAGAGGGACACTTACCATTCATAACCAAGCCAAAACAAGATTTGTCTATAACATAAACAATCAATGTGAAATGTTGGATATTAATGGGAGTAATTATCAGTATTCAATCATAAACTCGTCAAACGTATATGGGGATCCTTCTATCAGTGCAGATGGCTTTTTAGTAATGTACAGACAAATGGATAATAAAGCAGTTATAAACTATTTAAATAGTATCGGAGAAAAATTTGTATCAAAATATGGAAAATTATCACCAACTGGAGATAAAATACTCCTTTTTGCCTATATAAGAGCAGGTAATTTAAAAAAGAAATCAATAATGGAGGAAGAATGAAAATTAATAATATAATGATATGTATCACCCTGTGTATCAGTTTTCTGAGCAGTCTTCAGGCTATCTATACCAATATCCCTTTGGAACGGCTTCCATTAGAAGAGGACAATCAAACCATAAGTTGGACTTTAGCTGGCGTAGAAGAAGGAGCAACTCAATCAACAAATCCTTCTGGAATCATAAATGTAACATAGTTTTCGTTTAGTTTATTAACAAAAGATTTTTGATATTAGTGATTAGAAGTTCTCAAAATGTGGTTAACTAATAGCATGTATAATCACTTGATCTTAGTTTTAACTCTCTTTCTTTACATAGTAAATTCTTAGGATTAGTTATAGTAACTTTATTAAGGGCAATTAATGCACTCAATGATTATTTTTTCAATTAATATAATATTGAATAAAAAGTCAAAAAAACTAAAAATTCAGCTATAAATAGCTGTTTTATTTGATAAATATAAACAAAAAGTAATAAAATTAAATATTAATTTATTGATGTGTTAAAAAAAATAATTGACAAGATAAAATTAAATGTATAATTCTGGCATAATTAAAAAATCATTGGAAATGGGACTGATTGAGAAAATACATAAGCAACAATAGTATATTTTTTTGATTTAATCCAAAAAAGGAGGATTTATAAAAGCCTATAATTTTAAAATGCTTAGCTTTAAGAAAGGAAATTTAAAATGAAAAATCTGATTCTTCTTCTATCTTGTCTATTTATATTATCTTCTTGTTTCAAAGAAGATTTTTATGGTGATGAAAGACCTTCTTATGATTTTCTGGGTATTATGAATATTGATGGGACAGGTTTATATTATCTAAAAAATCCTGATGGCTATCCTTTATATTATGATGAAAACATGAACTTCACTCCCGATGGACATAAATTGACCAATGGGACTCATATTATGAATATTGATGGGAGCGGATTTAAAAAAATAGTTCCTGATAGTTTACAGCTAACATCATACTGCTTTAATAAAAACAGTGATAAGATGTATTATGTTTGCAGAAAATCAGGGATGAATTATTTATTCCAAGCTAACCTGCTTACTAATAACCAGGTAACTTTATGTGATACTTTAAATGAATTAAGCTTCTCTTATGTAACGATAAGTGACGATGAAAAGTTGCTTGCTTTTCCTAAGTCTAACAATATATTTTTGTTTAATTTAGAAACGAATGAATTTACAAAAATTACTAAAACATTCAATTTCGGTGAAATGTATTTTATTAATAATGATACAGAATTGTTATATACTTATGGAGATAATCCCATTCGTGCTATAAATATTGAAACCGGAAATATCCGATCAGTGGCTCCAAGAGGGACACTTACAATTCATAACCAAGCCAAAACCAGATTTGTCTATAACATAAACAATCAATGTGAAATGTTGGATATTAATGGGAGTAATTATCAATATTCAATCATAAGTACTTCAAATGTATATGGTACTCCTTCTATCAGTGCAGATGGAAGTATGGCTCTGTATGCAAAAAGCCATGAAGTTATTATAAATTATCTTAATAGTCAAGGAGAACAGAGTATCCCATTTAAGGGATATAATAATAAATTATCTCCAACTGGAGATAAAATTCTTTTTTCTGACTATATAAAAGCAGGTGATTTAAAAAAGAAATCAATTTCGGAGGAAGAATGAAAATTAATAATATAATGATATGTATCACCCTGTGTATCAGTTTTCTGAGCTGTCTTCAGGCTATCTATACCAATATCCCTTTGGAACGGCTTCCATTAGAAGATGACAATCAAACCATAAGTTGGACTTTAGCTGGCGTAGAAGAAGGAGCAACTCAATCAACAAATCCTTCTGGAATCATAAATGTAACATAGTTTTCGTTTAGTTTATTAACAAAAGATTTTTGATATTAGTGATTAGAAGTTCTCAAAATGTGGTTAACTAATAGCATGTATAATCACTTGATTTGAGCTTGATCTTAGTTTTAACTCTCTTTCTTTACATAGTAAATTCTTAGGATTAGTTATAGTAACTAAATTAAGGGCAATTAATGCACTCAATGATTATTTTTTCAATTAATATAATATTGAATAAAAAGTAAAAACAATAAATACAACTATAATTAGCTGTTTTATTTGATAAATATAAACAAAAAGTAATAAAATTAAATATTAATTTATTGATGTGTTAAAAAAAAATAATTGACAAGATAAAATTAAATGTATAATTCTGGCATAATTAAAAAATCATTGGAAATGGGACTGATTGAGAAAATACATAAGCAACAATAGTATATTTTTTTGATTTAATCCAAAAAAGGAGGATTTATAAAAGCCTATAATTTTGAAATGCTTAGCTTCAAGAAAGGAGATTTAAAATGAAATACCTATTATTTCTTTTATCCTGTCTTTTATTATTATCTTCATGTTTCAAAGAAGAGTTTTATGGTGATGAAAGACCTTCTGATTGTATATTCTCATGAATTCGGACAGTGATTCTCATTTTTTTCGGACACCTATTCTCATGCAATTCGGACAGTCACTCTCATTTTTTTCGGACATCTATTCTTATAAAATTCGGACAGTTTATCCGATATTTTTAAGACAATAAAAAAATGACTAAAGAAACACACTATCAATAAATTCTTGATATAATTTTACTAGAATTTTGTCATTAAATTTTCTTTTTTTCTTTTAGATATTTCTGAGACTAATTCGTACCGATACGAATTATGAACAATCCTATCTAAGATAGCATCCGCTAAGGTTGGATTATTAAATTGGGCAAACCAATCTTTTACTGCATATTGACTTGTAATGATTAAAGAGCTCTTGTTTATTGTAGCTTCAACTATTTCCAGTAATTCATATTCATCATTTAAAGTCATTTTTGAAACAAATAAATCATCCAGAATGATAACCTTATTCTTTGTGAATTTTTCTATAAAATTGAGGTAGTTTCCACTTGCTCTGGTATTCCTTATTTCTGTAGTCAGGAAATTCATGCGAGTAAATTGGACAGACATATGATTCATGATAGCTTGATTACCATATGCACAAGCAAGCCAGGTTTTCCCACATCCAGTTGATCCTGTTATAATCAGATTTTTACCTTGTACTACCCATTCACAGTTTGATAAAGCATTGAATAAATTAATGTTAATATTTCTTTTTGGATTCAAATCGATATCGACTAATGAAGCAGTCCGATATTTTAAACTGGATTTCTTTAATAGATTTTCAATTTTTTTCATGCTTTTAAATTGGATTTCGGATTGTAAAAGATCTGTTAATCTTTCTTCAAAACTAAGTTCCAGATAGTTTTGGTTTGTTGATTGTTTTTCAAAGCTCTGTAAAGCTCCATTTAACTTCAATTCCATCATTTGATTTCGGATTGTTTGATGATAACTCATTCATACACCTTCTTTCCTCTAATATTATCGTGTTCGTTTGTACAATTTTCTGAAAATCTTGTTTCATTGTTTTTTTCATTAAGATAACTCTTGTTTTTAATGATTAATCTATATGTTCCTATCTTTTTGTCAGAGATTGTCATAAAGTATTCAGAAGCGTATTCTGCTATTTCTATAGTTGAGTTTTCTGCTGACTTTAAAATCCCCAGACACCTTCTTGTTTTATAAACAGGATGTATTTCTTTATCAAGGATTTCTTTAATTAATAGATATGTTTTTTCTCCAATTTTCTCTGCTCTTGCTAACAAGGCTTCATCTGTTATTGTATTGTTATTATAAACTTCTTTATGCCTTACTGGCATATGCTCTGGTATTGTTGAGCTCCCATTGATTTCCGTAATCAACAAATGTGATGCTATCAAGACATTCTCATAGAATATATTTATAACTTTATTAGTAACATGAGCTATGACTTCATATCTGATGTATTTATAAGGAACACTATAAGACCGATTCAGATATTCTATATGATAATCATCCTTGACTTTGAATTTAAATAGCAACCTCGGAATGTATGGTTCTAAAGGCAAAGCACTTAATGCTTTCAAATCATATTCTATAAACAAATCTTTACGACTTTTTTGGATTTTTTTCATTATTTTAGTATTTACTCTTTCTAATAACTCTTTTATGTATATATTTGCTTCTGAAATACTGTAAAAGATCATATTCCTTAGTTTTGCTATTACCCATCGTTCAATAACTAATACAGAGTTTTCTACTTTTGCTTTATCTTTTGGTTTTCTTACTCTCGCTGGAACAATATATGTTTTGTAATAATCAGAAAGTTCTTGAAAACATAAATTAAATTTAGGATCGTAGAAATTGGCTGTTATGACAGCAGATTTTAAGTTATCTGGCACTAAATACTTGGGAACACCTTTACAGAAGTTCAAATTATTGACTATAGAATTACAAAAATCAAGTGTGTTTTGACTCTTAGAAACTTCTATATAAATATAGCTGGAAAACCCTAAACATGATATAAACAATGGATGTTGTGTTATCTCCCCTGTAGATGGATTTGTAATTGGAAGTCTATCTCCTATATAGTCTATAAAAAGCTTTTCTCCTGGTATATGCTGTTGCCGCATGGTTATTTTTTTTGATTTTGACCAGTCTGTATAAAGCCTACAAAAATGCGAATAACTGAAAGCATGAGGATTATTATGGGAATATTCCTCATGAAGAAGTGCTAGTGTTACATGAGGTCGAAGTAGTTCTTTTTCTATTGTTTTGAAATCTGGATAACTATTAGTTTCTTTTTCTGATATTTTTTCGGGAAACAATCGTTCTTTTAATTCTTGATCAGAAATCTTATTAATTTCTGCTTCTGTTATCCTAATTGATAAAAACCTATCTATATAATCGCTTAATGTGGATTTTGGTATGGAAAGAATTTCTTCAATTTTGCGTAAAGAGTAATGCTCGTTAAAATAGAGTTGGTAAATCTTCTTGTATTCTGACATCTTAACCTTCTTATAATTTTTTCTACTTTTCATGATATCTCCTCCATTTTTTAAGGAGAAGTATATCATGTTTTTTTTGTGATTAAAACTGTCCGAAATATTTAAGAAACTTTGTCCGAATTTGTTGAGAATGTTTGTCCGAATTTTGTGAGATTATGCATCTGATTATTTTCTGGGTATTATGAATATTGATGGGACAGGTCTATATTATCTAAAAAATTCTGATGGATATCCTTTATTTTATGATGAAAACATGAACTTCACTCCCGATGGACATAAATTGACCAATGGAACGCATATTATGAATATTGACGGGAGCGGACTAAAAAAAATAGTTCCTGATAGTCTGGTATTGGAGACATACTGTATTAATAAAAACAGTGATAAAATGTACTATATAGGAGGAAAATCAGGTAAGTCATTTTTGATTGAAAAAAACCTGCTTACTAATAATCAAAATACTTTATGTGACAGTTTATCAAGTATAAACTATTTTCACATAACGATCTCTGATAATGAAAATCTTTTGGCAATTCCTTTTTTAAATGATTTGTTTATTTACAATTTGGAAGAAAATACATTAAATAAAATTACTAAAACATTCAATTTCGGTGAAATGTATTTTATTAATAATGATACAGAATTGTTATATACTTATGGAGATAATCCCATTCGTGCTATAAATATTGAAACCGGAAATATCCGATCAGTGGCTCCAAGAGGGACACTTACCATTCATAACCAAGCCAAAACAAGATTTGTTTATAACATAAACAATCAATGTGAAATGTTGGATATTAATGGGAGTAATTATCAGTATTCAATCATAAACTCGTCAAACGTATATGGGGATCCTTCTATCAGTGCAGATGGCTTTTTAGTAATGTACAGACAAATGGATAATAAAGCAGTTATAAACTATTTAAATAGTATCGGAGAAAAATTTGTATCAAAATATGGAAAATTATCACCAACTGGAGATAAAATACTCCTTTTTGCCTATATAAGAGCAGGTAATTTAAAAAAGAAATCAATAATGGAGGAAGAATGAAAATTAATAACATAATGATATGTATCACCCTGTGTATCAGTTTTCTAAGCTGTCTTCAGGCTATCTATACCAATATCCCTTTGGAACGGCTTCCAATAGAAGATGACAATCAAACCATAAGTTGGACTTTAGCTGGCGTAGAATAAGGAGAAACTCAATCAACAAATCCTTCTGGAATCATAAATGTAACAACGTTTTCGTTTCAATATAGAAAATTAATAACAGATACTCTTTTCTCAGTATCACCAATAAATCCAGATACAATTGATTGTTCCAGATATCTGAATACTTTGATCAAAGATCTCAAAGATAATGATTCTCTTAATTAAAAATCATCAGAAATTGAATGGATTGTATAAGCATCAACGCCAGAAATCTATATTTCTTTTGATTTAATAACAAAAAAGGGGAGAAGTAATGGGATGCTATTTAAAAATCCTTATACTTTGTTTTTTTGTAATCACCAGTTTGTTAGTAATCAGCTGTGATAAGAAAACCACTGAACCTAAGCCTATTATTGCTAATCCGGTAATGACTCCTGCTGGTAATATGTACTCAGAAACCAAAACAGTTACGGTCACCTGTCTGACAGCTGGAGCAGAGATCCATTATACCCTAAATGGCAATGAACCAACTGAAAGTTCTGATCTTTATACAGGAAGTATTGAAATTTCTGTTCATAAAACAATCAAAGCCAAAGCCTTTTTAGATGGATATACACCCAGCGGGACAGTCACTCAGGTCTATGAGATATACACAACAGTGCCCAAAGAAATGATATTTGTTGAGGGTGAAACCTTTCAAATGGATGGAGGCACTTATTACAATGCTTTTCCGGCACATACTGTTACCCTAAGCAGTTTATATATCAGCAAATATAAAGAAACCCAGAAAGAATGGCGTTCTATTATGAGTAATGATTATTTCAATGAAGAGGATGGACTCGGCGATAATAATCCTGCTTATGGGTTAACCTGGTATCAGGCGTTGTATTACTGTAATAAAAAAAGTATCATCGAAGGTCTGACTCCCTGTTACAGTAAAAACGGAGTGACAGATCCCAGAAACTGGGGATACATACCGACCACCAATTTTTCTTTTTTCCAAAATAATGAATGGTTATGGGATTATTCATTTATTAATTCCCAAAATGATTTTAAAATCCATATTTTAAATTGTATAAACTTAACAGAATATACAATTTCAGATTCGGTTGGAATGGGCCCCCCTTGCTTTGATTATGATAATATTGTTTATCATAACAGATCTAATGGAAACGCATCATTTTCTTTAATTAAATATAATCTCTTAACAAATGAGAAGAATTTCATTCTGAAAGGTAATAGCAAATTTAATGTTTTATTTTTAACTTATGACAAACAATTACTGGTTTACTATGTGAATAGTGTTCTATATACTTACAATACTTTGTCAAGAGAAGTAAGACAGATTTATTCTTTTAGCGGTGGATATCAATATTTATTTTCTCACATGATGCTTCATCCTTTAGAAAGAAAAATCTTCTTTATTGAAGGACGGAGTTTAAAAATGCTTGATCTGAATTCGTGTCAGATAACAGTATTTAGACAAGGAAATGTAGATTTTGCCAGTCTGTCTCCCGACGGGAGCAAGATATACTTTGTGACAAACACTAAAGTGGCAATCTAGAAAAGAATTGTTTCCCTGAAATGTAGGGTTTATCTATTGATGAACAAATGTTAGGGATTTGATTTCCATTCATTCTGTTTGTATAATATGAAGAGTTAATACTATGTTTGTAGCTGTTAATATTCTAATAGATATGATGTTTTTGAGATTTTTATAACACACACACAGTTCTAATAGCTAATCTATACTGGGATGTTTTCAAACTACGTTTTTTTTATCAAAAATCAGAGCTTAACTTTTCGGTAGATTATATTTTATATAATAGAGTAATGCTCTTGAGTCATTCCAATTTTTAATATAATTCCATAATCACTGTTCTATTTAATCCATTATCGTAATCCCACTGTTCAATATCGCACAAACGAATTATGCTGAACATATAAGTAACTATACAAATAAAGTATAACTAATTTTCTATCAATAGATTACTGCTTTACTCTTTCACTGGCACAACTTAGGCATTAGTAATTATCAGATTTGGGAAATTGAAAAGGAGGGAAAGATGGAAATCACCGTATGTGTTGGAAGTTCCTGCCACATTAAAGGCTCACATTTTTTTATTGATTTTCTACAAAAAGCGATTCCTGCCTATAATTTAGAGCAAAAAATAATATTAAAAGCCAGCTTTTGTATGGGTAGATGTTCAGAAGGGATTAATATAAAAGTTGATGATGAATTAATCACACTGCACAGTGTGGAAGAATTAAAAGAACTATTTATAAACAGACTGGTAGATGAAGCCAGGGTGGCACCATGCATTCCTTCATAAAAACAAAACTCAGTCATTGTAAAGATTGCTATAAATGCGTGAGACATTGCTCTGTGAAAGCAATACAAATAAAGGATGGACACGCTCAAATTATTCCTGAAAGATGTATCTTGGATGGTAAGTGTATGCTTATTTGTCCTCAGGGAGCAAAGCAAATCGTTTCACAGCTAGACGAAGTTAAGCAACTGATAGCTAATAAAGTAAAAGTGATTGTTTCTTTAGCCCCTTCATTTCCTTCTGTATTTAACGATTTTTCTCCTAATCAATTGTTATTAGCCCTAAAAACACTTGGTTTTCACAATGTTGAAGAAACTAGTGTCGGTGCTTACTATGTTGTTGAAGCTTATAAAAAAATAATAAAAGAGAATCATCTTTTTATCTCTTCCGATTGTCCCTCAATAGTCAATATGATTGAAATCTATTTTCCTGAAAAGATTAAGTATCTTGCACCTGTTGTGTCTCCTATGGTGGCTCACGGCAGGCTGATTAAAAGTGCTTATATAAAACAGTATAATCACCCAGTGAAAGTTGTTTTTGTAGGTCCCTGCATTTCCAAAATGCAGGAAGCTGAACTCTTTCCAGATGCAATTGACTATGTTTTAACTTTTGAAGATATAAAACAATGGTTTTCAGAAAAGAATATATTGCCAGCCATGTTTGATCAGAACCATACAGATCATCATTTTATTCAACAAGCCACTGCAAGACTTTATCCTTTAGAAGGAGGATTGATCAATTATATCAATCAAGGAATCCTTAATCAAAAAGCGATTACTTTAACCGGTTTTAATAATACTAAACGTTTTTTATCAAATCCTGATATTGATATAACTGATTGTAATCTTATAGAAATGATGCTTTGTGAAGATGGATGTTTGGGAGGTCCTCTCACAGGGTTAACTTCACCTCAATTGATGAGAAATACCCTTGTAAATTATGCCCAATCCAATGAAACATTACCTGGTATCTTTGAATATACTGATATTGAAGTAAATTTGGAAAGATCATTTAAAAATAGAAGTTTAAACAAGGCAGTTCCGAGCGAAGAAGATATTCGTTCGATATTGAAACAATCTGGTAAATACATTCCTGAGGATGAGTTAAACTGTGGAGCTTGTGGATACTTTTCTTGTCGTGATAAAGCAATTGCTGTGTATGAAGGAATGGCTTCTCCGGATATGTGCATGCCCTATATGAGAAAAAAAGCTGAATCAAGAGCTAATAAAATAATCGAAAGAGATCCAAATGGTGTTGTTGAAGTAAATGAACAGTATCAAATTGTTCAGTATAATGAAGCATTCAGAACAATTTTTAACTTACCTCTTTCTCAAGAATTACAGGGTAAAGATATAAAATATTTTCTTGATTTAGATATCTTCAAACATGAACAAAAAGACAAAGAATCCTTTATTATGACTTCACAAAAATATGAAAAAGAACTTGAAATATTAACATTTGATCTGATAGAAGATGGGATGCATGTTGCTATTGTAACTGATATAACACATAAAATTAGAAATAAAGAACGTATTATCAATCTTAAAGAAAAAACCATCCAAAATGCTACTGAAGTGATTCATAAACAAATGCGTGTAGCTCAGGAAATCGCTTCGCTTTTAGGAGAAACCACTGCTGAAACAAAAGTTATTCTGCTTGATCTGATGAAAGTCATGCGAGAAGAAGGAAAAGAATAATGACAACCAATTTACATTTTGAAATTGCATTTGCACAATTAAACAAATATCAAGAAGAATTGTGTGGTGATTCTATAATAACAAATGTAAATCATGAAACTTCTACTGTTATTCTTTCTGATGGTCTTGGTTCAGGAGTAAAAGCAAATATTCTTGCTACACTCACTTCCAGAATAATATCAGTCATGCTCAAAAACGGATGTGAGTTAGATGATGTTATTGAAACACTAATTGATACATTGCCTACCTGTTCTTATCGAAAACTTGCATACAGCACATTCTCAGTTGCACAAATGTATAATTATGGTAAGATCCATCTTGTTGAATATGATAATCCACCAGCAATTATGATCAAAAAGCATAAACTCTTTAACGTAGAATACGAAGAACTCAATATCAGAGGAAAAGTCATTAAAGAGGCATTAGTTCCACTAGAGTTAGGAGATTGGCTAATCTTACTCAGTGATGGAGAAGTTCATGCAGGGATTGGGGGAATGTGGAATTTAGGATGGTCTCAACCCAGAATAGCAGAATTTATAGAAAGAATTATTCAAAAACCCATCACGGCTCATGAACTTGCTTACGAGCTGACCAATATTGCTCAACAACTCTATGCGGGGAAACCCGGTGATGACACCTCCGTTGCAGTCATTAAGGTGAGAGAGAAAAGAAGATTAAAAGTTATTATAGGTGCTCCTACCAATAGGGAATTAGACAGATTTGTTATCAATCGTTTTATGAAAGGTGCAACAAAAAAGATCGTTTGTGGTGGTACAACTGGAAATATTGTAGGGAGAATACTTGGTAAAGAAGTTAGTGTTGATCTCGCCTCTATCAAGCCGGGTATTCCACCTATTGGTTACATTGAAGGGATTGATCTCGTGACAGAAGGCATTATAACCATTAGTAATATCCTGAAACTGCTCAAAGATGAAAGAGAAATTCCTCTTCAGGTTCTTGATCGGAAACATGATGGCGTGAATATGCTGATGAAAGAGTTACTTATTGCTGATGAAATTACTTTTTATGTTGGACAAGCTATAAACCCAGCTCATCAAAATCCTGGAATACCGAAGGAATTTGGATTAAAAACAAAAATTAGTGAAGATATAGCCAAACAATTAAACAAACTCAACAAAAAAGTTGAAATAGAATACTATTAAAAATATAAATTGGAGGAAAAAATGGTACAACCTATCCTTACTGAAGACTTTAACTGGGTAGATGAAATCATCGCTCAGTATGGAAAAACAAGAACTTCCCTTATTCCTGTGTTACAATCTGTGCAAACCAGATTTAAGTATTTGCCTGAAGATATCATGTCTTACATTGCATCTCAAATGGCTTTACCATTATCCAACGTTTACGGAGTCGCTACTTTTTATGCTCAGTTCTCAACGGAACCTAAAGGTAAGCACATTGTTCAAATTTGTGATGGAACTGCTTGTCATGTCAGAGGTTCAAAAGCGCTTATAGATAAAATAAGAAAAGAATATCAACTCTCTCACGAAAAACATACAACAGATGATTATTTTCTAACTCTTGAAACAGTTGCCTGTATTGGTGCCTGTGCTATGGCTCCCGCTATCATCATTGATGGTCATATTTATGGCCATATGACAACAGAAACCCTAGAAAAGCTCTTTAACGAATTTAAAGAAGGAGAATAAAATGTTAGATTTCCATGATAAATTAAATCAAGAAATATTAAAGAATCCTGAAATGCCTTCAAGAGATTATTGCCTGCATATGCTTGGTTTTAAAGAATTAACTAATGATGAAAAAGAAATAGCAGATGAGTTAACAAGAATCTATAATAAAGAATCCTATAGTTATAAATGTCAGATTGCACTTTGCAAGGGAACTGGTTGTCAAGCTTCTGGTGAAATTCCTTTAAAACAGAAATTTGATGAAGTTTTAAAAGAAAAGGGTCTTTTAGATCAGGTTCATATTGTAGAAACAGGGTGTCGCGGTTTTTGCGAAATGGGACCTATTGTTGAAATATTTCCTGAACATATTTTTTATGTAAGAGTAAAACCAGAGCATGTTGAAGATATTATTGAAAAAACAATTTTAAAAAAAGAAATCATAAATAGTTTGGTTTTTCAAAATGAACCAATAGCAGATGAAATAGGTTTTTATAAAAAACAAGTTCGCAGAGTTCTGGCTCAGTCAGGAGTAATAGATGCAGAAAATATTAATGATGCTATTGCTACAGGAGCCTATCAGGGACTAAAAAGATGTTTATTTTCTCTTAATCCTTCTGATGTTGTGGACGAAGTAACCAAAGCTGGTCTGAGAGGTCGTGGCGGTGGTGGGTTCTTGACAGGATTAAAATGGGGTTTAACAGCTAAACAAGCAGAACCTGTAAAATATGTTGTCTGTAATGCTGATGAGGGAGACCCAGGAGCCTTTATGGACAGATCTCTTCTAGAAGGAGATCCTCATAAAGTTATAGAAGGTATGGCAATTGCAGCATATGCTGTAGGTTCTCAGGAAGGTTATGTGTATGTTCGAGCAGAATATCCATTAGCGATCCACAGATTAAAGATTGCTATCTCTCAGGCAGAGGCTGTTGGAGTTCTGGGTCAAAATATATTGGGTACTGATTTTAATTTTACACTAAAAATTGCTCAGGGTGCTGGTGCTTTTGTTTGTGGTGAAGAAAGTGCACTTATAGCTTCTATTGAAGGTAAACGTGGAATGCCTACTCCTAAACCGCCATTCCCTGCTGAAAGAGGCCTTTTTGATAAACCAACCAACATTAATAATGTTGAAACATATGGTTCCGTCCCTCAAATCCTTAAGAATGGTTGGCAATGGTATGCGTCTTTAGGAACAGAGAATTCTAGAGGGACTAAGATATTTGCTCTCTCAGGTAAAATAAAAAATACAGGATTAGTTGAAGTTCCCATGGGAATAACCCTAAGAGAGATAATCTTTGATATTGGTGGAGGAATCAAGGATGGCAGAAAGTTTAAAGCAGCTCAAATTGGTGGTCCTTCTGGTGGTTGTTTAACGGAAGAGCATCTTGATTTACCTATGGATTATGATTCTCTACAAAAAGCAGGAGCAATGGTTGGTTCAGGTGGATTAGTTGTATTGGATGACACCACATGTATGGTTGAAATATCACGTTATTTTATGAGTTTCACACAGGAAGAAAGCTGTGGTAAGTGTATTCCTTGCCGTGTTGGTACAAAACAGATGCTTGAAATAATGGAAAAAATTACCAGAGGAGAAGGAACAATGGAAGAGCTAAAAACTTTAGAAGAGTTAGCACTTGTTGTTAAAAATGCTTCTCTATGTGGTTTAGGGAAGACAGCTCCAAACCCAATTCTTTCGACACTTAAGTATTTTAAAAATGAATATATTTCTCATATCGTCGATAAAAAATGTCCTGCTGGAGAATGCGAAGCACTTCGAGAATTCTATATCGATCCTGAAAAATGCAAGGGTTGTACAAAATGTGCTAAAGTGTGTCCTAATAATGCAATCGTAGGAGCTGTCAGAGAAGCACACGAAATCCTTCAGGAGAAATGCATAAAATGTGGGGCTTGTGTAAGTTCTTGTCCGTTTAAAGCGATAAAAGTAGGTTAAACCCTAAAATAAATCCCTCCCCATAGCTCCCAAAGCTGAGAGCAGGTTTCCCCACCTGCTCTTTTTTTTGTTTATTAATTGGTAAAGTATCACTCAATCAGAGTAAGATGAGTAAAGGAAAGTTTTTGTATTTCATGATAAAGATCATTTACAAAACGTTAATGTAGGATATTCCAGAATAACAATAGAGATGTATTTTTGTGATAGAATATTTATTAATTCTAATTGAAGTAACACCAAGGAAAGAGCATATTAGGAATGAGTTAGGAAAGAGTTTGCAAGGATATTGATAAGAGTTTCTTTCATTCAGAAATAGATTTCAGGTTGTGAGACCTGTTATTACAAAGAAATGATGATGGTATAAAAGCTTAAAAAGAAGATAATTAGCGACATAGTAAGGATTTTTTTCTAATTAATCCTTGACAGTAATATAAAGAGAAGCTAAAAATTGATTAGAGAAGTGATAATAATTAATTCGAAAATGTGATCAAAGTTGAATTACCTTATAAAATAACCCTTTTTTTTCAAGACTAGCAGAGTCTTTATTGTTGATTTAATATAATATTTTAAAAGTAGATTATAACGTAACTACTCAGGTACCCTTCGTTAAGTTTTAAAAACACCATTTTTGTTATTTTTAATAAACATTTTTTGTTATAATCATGCCTTATTATTTACCTTTCCAATAATATATATTAAAACTTAGAATATACACAATATATTATAAAAAACTATCAATATTAATAAGAAATACATTGACATATATAGTTAATTAATTCATTATGTACTTATGGATTATAAAAGTAAATATTATGAAGCTAAAGCTGAAAATGACAGGCTTAAACTGGAAATTTGCCGGTTAAAAATCAGCATTGCAGAAGAAAGAGCTGAACTCAAAGAAGAAATCAGGCTTTTAAGTGAAAAGGTTGATTTCTTAATAAAAATTCTCGAAAAGAAAAATAACCCTAAGAACAGTAACAATTCATCAATACCTCCTTCGATGGACTTATCAAGAAAGAATAAAAGTACAAGAGAAAAAAGCAATAAGAAAAGCGGAGGACAGTCCGGTCATAATGGAAAAACCCTTTTACAAGTAAAAAATCCGGATCAGATTGTTGAATTAAAGGTAAATCAATGTCATTGTGGACATCATTTTAATGATGATGAATTTAGATTAAATTCCAAACGACAGGTGATTGATATCCCTTCTATACAAGCATTCATCAAAGAATTTCAGCAATATTCATGCATTTGCCCTGATTGTAATAATAAATATCTGGCTGAATATCCTGAAAATGTTACGGCCCCGGTTCAGTACGGTGAAAACATTCAGACCATCGTTTCGTATTTGAATGTTTACCAATGTATTCCATTTAAAAGAACAGCTCAGCTGTTGTCTGATGTTGTTAATATAAGAATTTCCCAGGGATCATTGAAAAACATATTAAGGAAATTTGCTGATAAATCTAAGGTTATCTATGAGAGAATTAAAAAGAATCTGAGCTCCTCGAAAGTTGTTGGTTCTGATGAAACAAGCGTAAAGGTCAATGGTAAAAAAGGATGGATTTGGGCTTGGAGAGACATTAAGAATGTGTTTCTTGAATATTCTCATACCAGAGGATACGAGACAATTCAAAAAATATGGGAAAACGGTTTGCCTGAATCTGTGTTAGTTACGGACAGATTTTCCGCTCAGTTAAAAACGAAGGCTTTAAATCATCAGATTTGTCTGGCTCATATTCTTAGAGATCTAACTTATATTGAGGAAAGAGAAAAGCATCCTTTTTCTACTGATTTCAAAAGCCTGGTAAAAGAAATTTTTCAATTCAAGCGAATCCAAACAATAGATTATGACAGATCTTCTCCAGAAATGAAACACTTTGAAGATAAAATCAATATTCTACTGGCGATGACTATTTGCAAAAAAGAGTTTAAAGAAACCTCTACTCTTCAGAAATCTTTGATAAAAATCAGAGGATATATTTTGCCTTGTGTTTATGAAACAGTCATTCCTCCGGATAACAATGATTCAGAAAGAGCTCTTAGAAATGTTAAAGTTAAACTTAAAGTGTCTGGGCAGTTTAAAAATGGGGCTCAGGACTACTGTATCATTAGATCCGTTATTGATACTGCTAAAAAAAGAGGATTAAATATCTTTGATATTCTGTCTAAAATCCCTGAACTTTCTCCCAGATAATATTAATACCTGAGTAGTTACATTATAACTAATAAAGGAGTCAAAAGATGATTCACGAAACAATTTCAATGTTTCCATTAACCAATCCTGTTTTAAAGTTTTCCTTACTTCTTTTTATTATCTTGATGGCTCCCTATTTGTTTAAGAAGATAAAGATCCCCACCACGATAGGGTTGATCATTTCAGGGGCAATAATAGGCCCTCATGGCATCAATTTTATGCAAAGAGACAGCAGTATAATCTTGTATGGAACAGTAGGCTTGTTATATATCATGTTTATTGCTGGTTTAGAAATTGATTTAGCAGATTTTAAAAAGAATAGTCATAAAAGTGTTATTTTTGGAGTATATTCTTTTTTAATACCGATGATATTAGGTATTATCGGTATGTATTATCTACACAATTTTAGCATCATGACATCTGTCTTAATTGCCTCATTGTTTGCTTCACACACATTAGTAACTTATCCTATTGTTAATACTTTAGGTATTTCTAAAAACAGGGCAGTTAACATAACAATTGGTGGTACTTTGGTCACAGATATCTTAGCTTTGCTTGTTTTAACTGTTATTGTAGGGATGTCAAATAGTGTTATCAATCTCCAATTCTGGGTAGATTTAGTTATTAAGATTTCCATGTTTACCGTAGTTGTTGCATTAGTATTACCAAAAATTACAAGATATTTTCTAAAAAGAGAAGATGACAATGTTTCACAATATATTTTTGTTTTAGGCATAGTATTTTTATCAGCTTTCTTAGCAGAGATAGCTGGAGTAGAAGCAATAATTGGAGCATTCCTTGCAGGACTTGCCTTAAATCAATTAATACCCAGAGCCAGCGGGCTGATGAATAGGATTGAATTTATCGGAAATGCTTTGTTTATCCCGATATTTCTTATAGGTGTAGGGATGCTTATTAATTTTAAAACAATTTTTACAGATATCTCCACATTGTTTATTGGTGTCACCATGATCATTATTGCAACTGGTTCAAAATATCTAGCGGCATATCTTACACAGAAATCTTTTAAATATACATTAGATGAAAGGAGAGTCATATTTGGATTAAGTAATTCAAGAGTAGCTGCAACTTTAGCAGCAGTATTAGTTGGTTATAATTTAATTTTGGGTTATGATCAAAACTCTGAGCCAATACGATTGATATCAGAAAAGGTGTTAGACGGAACGATTTTTATGATCCTTTTTACTTGCACGATTGCTTCCTTTGCCACACAAAAAGGAGCTTATAATCTATCTCTTTTAGAAAAAAAATCTATAGATGTAAATAATCCGGCAGAAGATGAACGCATTTTAATTCCGATCAGTTTACCTGATAACATGAATGAATTAATACATTTGGGCTTAAATTTGAAATCAAAGGGATCTGCCAATGAACTCTTTGCTTTAAGGGTATTATCTTCAGATGTAATAGATGAAAAAGAAGAGAAAATAGCTAAAGAAATGCTGGATCAGGCAGAGCAATATGTTTCTGCAACTGATCATAAGCTTCATAAATTAATGCGTTATGACATCAATACAGGTATTTCTATTACAAATGTGATAAAGGAATATAGAATTACAGATCTGATCATAGGACTTCATCATAAAAAGGGGCTTAATGATTCTTTTCTGGGAAAGTTAACAGAGAACATTCTTTCAAAAACTCCTGTCAATACATTTATATATCATTCAATTCAACCAGCTCATACCATGCAAAGACTTGTATTAGTCTTTCCTGATCATGCAGAAAAAGAGCCTGGATTTCAGAGTATAATGAACAGAATCTGGAATTTTTGTATAAATAATGGTTTAAAAGTCGTCATATTTTCAAGTCAAAACACTTATAAAATCATCCAATTATTTAAGGAAAAAAGATCTTTGGAAACTGAATTTATAGAATTTTCAGAATGGGATGATTTTCTGATCGTTTCTTCTAAAATACAAGAAAATGATGGGCTTATGATTATTATGAGTAGAGTGGGAATGATTTCATATAATTCTTCCATGTTAAAATTATCTAAATATCTGGTAAAATACTTTTCAAAAAACAATTATTTCCTCGTTTATCCTTTGCAGAATTATAATAGTAAAGTCGCTTCAGTTTCAAGTAACTTGTTTTTTATGAAAAACATAAATTCTAAATTGGCTTTTAATCGCAAGGATAAGTTATAATAAGAATTGGTTTTTTATATTATAATAGTTTTTTGACATAACTATATTCTGTTTCAATTTGTTCAATTAAGGAGCCAATCTTTTCAGGATTATCAACAATACAAAATTCAATCTGTTTGCATAAATCAGCCAGAATCCCAAAGCACATATTTAGCGAAGTTCCTTTAAGAAAATGAGCTGTATTCTTGATAGCAATGTAATCTTTGTTATTGTTATCCAGTTTTAATTTTTGGATATGTTTATCCATGTTATCAGTCAGCAGGGTTGTTAATTCATAATAGATTTGGTTGTTACCTGATATTTTTTTCATTAATTTTTCTTTATCAAATTGATATTTATCATCAGAGACAATCTTTTGTTTTGGGAATGTATCTAAGTTTGGCAGCCATTTTTCACATACTTTGATGAGAGTATTTGAAACGATTGGTTTTGTAATAAAATCATCCATTCCCACTTCTAAGCATTTTTCACGTTCACCTTGAATTGCACCAGCAGTTAATGCAATAATTGGTGTTTGAGTATCTTTGTATTTTTCAAGATATCGGATTTCAGTCGTGGCTGTGTATCCGTCTTTTTGAGGCATATGAATATCCATGAAGATTAAGTGAGGAGTTTTTTCTTTAAATAATCTGACCGCATCTATACCATCAACTGCTTCAATGATCTCTGCTGATGATAAATGATTGGCAATAATAGTTTTTGCTAAAACCATATTGATATCATTATCTTCTGCAATGAGAATACGATAATTATCGTTTTTTAGTTTTTCAAATCTATTTTCAATTTCATCAGGAATGATTTCCATACTTCCATGTTTGGGAAATATTGAATTTATTGTTTTGATTAATTCTAGAAATTTAATAGGTTTTATCAAATGATTTATAACTTTTGTTTCTTTAAAAATTGGGAGTTCTTCAGAAGAATGGATTAACATAATAGTTTTGAATTCATAATAAGGATAATTTGATTTTATTTTTTGAAAGACTTCCAATCCATTCATATAGGGCATGTGATAATCCAGTAAAATGATATCAAAATCTTGATTATCCGATAATCGTTCTAATGCCAAAATCCCATTTGAAACAGACAAACATTCAATATCAAAACTGTGAAGTATTGAGCATAAGTAATCTCTGACCATGTAATGATCATCAACAATGAGTACTTTTTTGATATGTGAATCAATTAATAATTTATGTTCTGTTTGAGGAATATATTTGCAAGTTAACTGAAAGCTAAATGTTGAGCCTTTATTTACCTCGCTATCCAAAAGAATCTGTCCTCCCAACTTTTCAACGATTTTATTAGAGATTGCCAATCCTAAGCCTGTTCCTCCATATCGTCTTGAAGTAGAGGAATCAGCTTGAGAAAAGGATTTAAACAGATTATTTTTTTGTTGTTCAGAAATTCCAATTCCAGTGTCTGATATTGCAAATTGAAGAATAATTTGTTCTTTTATAGGATTAGATTGAATGATTTCAGTTTTTAACACGACTTGTCCAGATTCAGTAAATTTTATAGCGTTACTAAGCAGATTGATGAGCACTTGTTTAAGTCTGGTTTGGTCAGTTTTAATGATTTTGGGAAGAAAGACAGGAGTCATAACAATTAATTCCAAGTTTTTTTGATCTGCATGGAACTTGACCACATCAGCAGTTAAGTTTATTAAATCATATATATCTGTATCTGAAACATTTAGTTCAAGTTTTCCTGCTTCAATTTTAGAAAAGTCTAAGATATCGTTAATTAAATCCATTAAGCTAGAAGCAGAAGATACGATAGATTCAGCATACATTGCTTGAGTTTTAGTCATATCAGTCTTTAATAAGAGGTCAGTAAACCCGATAACACCATTTAATGGAGTTCTGATTTCATGACTCATATTAGCTAAAAACCTGCTTTTAGCGATATTGGCAGCGTTTGCTTCTTCTTCAGCTCTTTTTTGGGCAGTAATATCAGTAAGAACTGTAATAAACATGTTTTCTTCTTGATAGAAAATCTTTTCGACAGAGAATAATCCTTCCAAAAATTCACCGTTTTTCTTTCTCATAGTTGTTTCAATATTTTCAGCTTTTCCGACTCTGAAAGCATCTTCAATAAGATTATATTGTTTTTCAGTAGTAGAAAAGAGATTTAATTCTTTGGAAGTTTTACCAATGATTTCTTCTTTTTTATATCCTAATTTTTCTAAGAAAGCTAGGTTGACATCTTGTATAGATCGATCTGATACATTTGAAAGAGCCATTAATGCAGGATTACTATTAAAAAGTTTCTGGAATTTTTCTAAAATGATTTGTTGTTTAGACAGATCTTTAGACAGAGAAAAGACACTTTCTTTTCCATTCCATTTTCCAAACCAAATCTTTGTTTCAACAGGTAATAGATCATGGTTCTTCTTTTCAAATGGAAGAGGACAAATATTTCTTTCTCCCTGCATGATTTCCTGAAAAATTTCTAAGGATTCTTTTTGATATTTCTTTGGATGTAAGGTTAAAACAGATTTTCCTAATAAATCTTTTGGAGTAAATCCAAGTTTTTTTTCAATAGTTTTGTTGGAATATAATATTTTTCCATCTTTTGAGCTAACAAAGATTAGGTCGTTCATCGTTTCAAAAAAAGTTCTATAGTTTTCTTCACTTTCTTTTAAGAGTTCTTCAGATTTCACTCGGGCAGAGATATCAATAAAAAACTCAAGTAATTTTTCTCTTCCATTTAGTGTAATCTTTTTAACAGTTTTCATGATGGGTATTTTTTGCCCATCATATCTAAGCATAAACCTGTTTGAATTGTCTAAGTCCTGGTGTAAATCGGTGATGGGACATGCTCCAATTTCCGCAGGGCATAAAAAGGAGTGACAGACTTTGCCTTTAATTTTTCTTTCTGATAATCCGAATAAACTGCAGGCAAAATGGTTTGCTTTTTCAATGACATGCGTTTCAGAATCGACAACCAATATTCCAGCTTGGATATTATCATTTAGCAGATTTTGTAAGAATTCTTTTTCTTTTTGTTTTTCTTCTTCATGTTTTTTATTGCTGATATCTCTGCAAAATGCAGTAATTGAAGATTTATCTTCAAACTTGCTACGAGACAGACTGATTTCTAAAGGAATTATATTATTATCAATCTTCTTACCAATGAATTCAAAAGTCACATTATTTTTTTTATATGCTTTTTTAAGAAATTTATAAATCTGTTCATTATTATTTTTAGAATTATCGCCGAAAAGAACTAGATTTTTACCGATAAAATAATCATATTTATATCCGAATATATTTTCTGTGCTCTTATTGATTGAAAGAATGTTTCCTTTTTCATCCAGAATAAAAATTAAGTCTTTAATACTATTGAAAATGTTAAAGTATGAGTCATCTTTTTTTTTATCATTTTTCATCTATATTCCTTAAAATACTAATATTTTCTATTTAAACAGATTTTTTAGAGTTTGTAAATAGATTTCTAAAAAAAATTAGTGAGTTCATTAAAATGATCTCACTAATTTTTAAATTTCGTTAGACTGTCAGAAAATTACAATGTATTCAATCCATTATAGACTTCATTACCGATATTTGAACAATGAGAGACTAAACTATGAATATAAGTCATAATAGTTTTAAAATACTTATGAATTTTATGCAAGTGGTAATGTAACCCCCAATTTTTGTTACATCAAACTCATGTTTTAGAAATACAGGGAGAAATGATGGTAAGTATATGATAATGGTATTTAGGAAAGTATTCACGAACAGTTATAAATGAGAGTATCATGGGGCAGTAAGCAAGAACTAAATAGGTAATGATGTAGGTTTGTAGATTTTAATAAAAGAACTAGAGTCATCAGAATTAATCTTAATAAATTGTTTGTTACATAATTACAGAACTAAGCTGGACATGCAGGTAACTAGCCTGACATTTTAAGCATTTCTCTTCGTCGATTTCAGTAGCTTTGCAAGAGATATTTTAATAATTACCATATTTTGATAAAAACACTTAATATAAAAATCAAAGATAGTTTTAATCATATCGATTTTATAACAGAAATAAATGTAAGAGAAAGTAATTAAAAAAAGAGTCTTATCAAGAGGAGATTATGAAAGACACTTTATTTTTAATCTAAGATAGTACGAACTTTAATTGCTAAGCTATATAGAGTAAATGGTTTTTGAATAAAGTTAACACTCTCATCCAAGACTCCATGACGATCAATTACATTTGCTGTATATCCTGACATAAACAAGCATTTTATTCCAGGATGTAAGATGGTAATCTTTTCGGATAATTCTTTTCCGTTCATGATAGGCATAATAACATCGGTAATCATTAAATCAAAATTAATTAATGGATTTTCAGTTAGTTCTAAGGCTTCAGAAGGAGTATTGGCTGTAAGGACATGATAACCTAAGGATTCTAATAGAGTTTTAGAATAATTTAGAACAGATAATTCATCTTCAACGACTAAAATAGTTTCTGTTCCAGTTGGGCTAACTTCATTTTTTACATTTTCTTCTATAGATTGAATATTATCTAAATATCTAGGGAAGAATATTTTAAAACTTGTTCCTTTTCCAGGTTCGCTATAGACATTAATGAAGCCTTGGTTTTGCTTTACAATACCATAAACGGTAGCCAATCCCAAACCGGTTCCTTTTCCAATATCTTTAGTTGTAAAGAAAGGTTCAAAAATGTTTTGAATTAGTTCTTGATTCATTCCATTACCAGTATCAGATACAATTAATGTAACAAAATCACCTATCACACTCCCTGGATGAGAGAGGCAATATGATTCATCAATAACAGTATTGTCTGTTTCAATAGTAACTTTTCCAATCCCATCAATAGCATCTTTGGAATTAACAACTAAATTTGCTAATATCTGATGCAATTGAGATGGGTCAATATTTGTAAACCAGATATTATGACCTGGAATCCAGGCGAGATCAATTTCTTCACCAATTAGTCGTTGCAACATTTTTAGCATACCTACAATGGTATCATTAATGTTAATGACTTTAGGGCTTATCTCCTGTTTTCTAGCAAAAGCTAGTAATTGCTGAGTAAGTTCGACAGATCTTTTACCAGCTTTTTGGATCTCAATCATGAATTGATAGATCGGGTTTTCTTTTGTTAATCTTAACATAGTCATTTCAGAATAGCCATTTATAACACTTAACATATTGTTAAAATCATGGGCAACGCCACCAGCTAATCTTCCAATTGATTCCATCTTTTGTGCCTGTAATAATTGTCTTTGTAGTTTTTCTTTTTCTTCATCTGCTTTCTTTTTCTCAGTCATATCTCGCCAGGTAACATATAAGTGATTTTCACCTTTAAAGCTAATTGGTGTTAAGGTTATATCCAGATAAACAGGTTGATCATCTTTTTTTGTATGAATCCAATCAAAACGAATGTATCCTTTTTTAAAAGCATCTGTAATTTTTTCTTTAGCAGATTCAGAGGATAATCGACCATCAGCCTGAAACATAGGAGAAATGGATTCAGGTGTACAATTTAAAAAATCTGCTTTATCATATTCTAATAGACTTAAAGTAGCATGGTTACATTCAATAAAAACTCCATTTTTAATTAATAAAATAGGATCAGCAGAGAATTCAAATATTCTTGTAAACGCATCTTCAGTTTCTTGTAAAGATTCTTCAGTTTTCTTCAAATCACTGACATCGTAGATAAATGTACACATTAGAAGAACTTTTCCCAACTCATTTCTTTCAATGGGGAATTTACTTACATGCCAATACCTAAGGCTATCATTTTTTTTAATTCTGATTTCATTGTCAAAATTGCTAGCATTTAAAAAAATCTCTTTATCAACTTTTTTTAATAATTGAACTAATTTTTTATTTAGATTTTTAACATAAAAATTACCCAGATTATCATTTTCTTCAATAGAAAGAAAGCGATCAGCAATAGAATTGCTATGAGCTTTGATAATACCTTTATCATCACTGATAATAATAGTTATAGGAGCATATTTTAAGATTCCTTCTAATTGAGCTGCAAGTACTTGAGCAGACTTAGCGAAAAATGTACTTAGCCATTTTACAGAAATAATACCAGAAAAAGACAATAAAAGAACAAAAATGCTAATTTTAAACATATTTTTTCTTTTATTAGCTAACACATCAGCTTTATCAATTCCAATTCTTACAATGCCCGTGACTTCTGAATCATAACCTCCATAAAATGGATGCACGATTTCTTTAATAACTTTTCCATTAATTTGATGTTCGCTAAATATTGAGGTATTATTTTTTATAGATTCTAAATTTTCTTTGAAATCAGAGGCTGAGCCAAATCGGTCATTTAGCTTAGGATTACTATGTGCGATTATTTTATTATTTGGAGATTCAATAGAGATGTATAAAATATCTTTCTTTTTTTCAACCATTTCTTCTACCAATAGACGGATTTGGTATTTACCAGAAAAGCTAACTTTTGAAATGGAAACACTTAAAGATGAAGCCAAGCTTTCTAACAATCTGTCTTCTTCTTCAGTTAAAACCTGATTAAATAAAGCAATTGAATATGAAGTTGTTAAAATAAAAATTACAATAATAATCCCTGCAAAACTTAATGCCATTTTATTATCAAATCTTTTTAAAAAATCAGATTTTAAAAATATGAGTAATTTATTTAACAATTTTTATTTCACCTTTCCATTTTTTGTTTATAGTAATCCAAGGCTTATTAAAAGAATTTGGGATTGGACCTTCCCATCCTGGATACAATTTAAGAGTTTCTTTTGTTATTGGAAACACAGGGACTAGAGCATGATAAACTGTTTTCCCTTTTGTTAAGTATTCATAAGCAGATTTTATTGTTTCTGCACCTAGGGGACCACAAAATTGAGCGCAGTCAATAACTGTCAGTTTAGATTCCTTAACATTTTTAACTGAAACAGGATCACCATCAACGGTAGCTATTCTAATCTCTTTTCTGCCTTTTTTTGATAATTCATCAACAATAGGAAGGCATCCTCCATCATTCACGCAGAAAATTAAATCAACACTTCCTTTTTGAGGAAAATCTTTTAAGATATTTAATCCTGCTTGTTTCCCGCTAATGGGTTCCACTGCATTGTAGGTTTTTAATATTTTGTATTTGCATTTATAATAAGTTAACGCATCTAAAAATCCATTTAATCTCTCAACTGTTGATGAAACGTGAGGATATTCAACTAAAATTAATTTTACTTCGCCTTTACCTAAAAATATGGATGAGACATATTCACCATTTAAATACCCAGCTTGATAATTATCTGAAGTTCGATATGCGGTTAATTTCCCGCCACTAATATATTGGTCATAGGCTATAACAGGAATATTCTGTTGATTAGCTTTGATTAAGGGATTTTTTAATGCTGCATTATCTGTTGGTTGAACAATTATTAAATCAACTTTTTGATCTATTAATTGATACATTTGTTTTATTTGATTTTCAATTCCAGTTTCACCATCACCAGCAACCATTGGAACAAGTGCAATCTTTGATAAATTCTTTTCTTGGGCCTCTTGATTGATTTTCTTAGCTTCTAATTCCAAGCCATTGCGCATGGCTACCTGACCTGGAATATTCATCGACCAGTATAAAACCCCGATCTTATATACTTTTGCTTCCAAACACATTACAGAGCTCAATATAATTAAAAGAAAAAAGATTAAATAACATTTGGAAAGAATCTTAAGAAAAAAAGAAAACAAAATCATCATAACCTCCAAACAATTTTATAATCAGTAAAAGTAGCAAAGTCAAGAAAATTATTTTTTTTCTTGACTTTATACTTTTTTAGTAATATTCTTAATTTGCCATAGCACATAAACCTGTGAAAGGAGGTTGTTATGCTTTCTTTTGGTGGAGTGTCGTCATTGGATACAAAATTAAGTCGTATTCAAGCAACCTCACAAATGAAATCTACCGAACAGAATCAGTATTCTCATTCGAATTCTTACGCATATGGTCAGGATAGCGTTCAATCAGGATCAAATCAAGAGACCTATCAGACCTATAATTCGAATGGAACCATGGATAAGAATGAATACAATAATCGACTGGTAATAAACTCACTCGATCGTATGAATTCTAATCCTTTTAGTACTAATGCACAAAAAGACTCTTATCAGTTTAATAAGGAAGTTTTAGGTGCATATTCCTTGTTTTAAATAGTGAAACCTTAGCCTGGTACCTCCCACTATTTAAACAAGTTATCTAAGAATTGTTCATATTCCCATAACAAATGTTGATGAGTTTCTTTCATAACATAATTATGATCTTCCAAAGGTAATTGAACATAACGACAAATTTTTCCATTACCTTCTAAAGCTTCAAACAATCTTTCACTTTGGATAGGATAAGTTCCAGGGTTAGTATCTTCCATGCTATGGATTAATAAAATAGGTTTTTTAATCTGATCGACGTATAAGAATGGAGATAATTTTAAATATAAATCTTTAGCTTGCCAAAGCGTTCTTTTTTCACTTTGAAAGCCAAAAGGCGTTAAGGTTCTATTATATGCTCCATTACGAGCAATCCCACCGGCAAACAAATCAGTATGACTCAGAAGATTTAAAACCATAAAAGCACCATAACTATGTCCCTGAATAACTACTTTGTTTGTATCTACAATTCCTTCTTGATCAAGATATGAAATCACAGCTTTTGCATTTGCTTCTGCTTGTTCCATCCATGTATCATTGACAGTCAAGGGATCGCCGATTATTGGGAAAGAAGCTTCTGTTAATACAGCATAACCTTTTAAACATAAATATAAAAGTGAAGAACCCCAGGGACGAGAATATCTGTTTTCAACAAAAGAACTTTGAGAAGCAGTTTCTGAATTGGTGAATTCTTCTGGGTATGCAGACATAATCAAGGGTAGTCTTTTTGATCCATCCCATTTTTCAGGTAAATAAATAATACCTGAGAGTTTTACACCATCATTTCTTTGATAATTGATTACTCGTTTTTGTAGATGAGTAAGTTCAGGAACTGTGTTTGTAAAATGAGTTAAGGCGAGCTCTTTTTTATTATTTATGTCAATTATTGATTGGTTAGTAGGAGTTTGTCTATTTTCTCTGGAAATTAAGACTCTTTTCATTTCGAGATCAGTTTTAATAATTCTGGTATAGTCTTTAGAATCTAATTCAAAAATTCTTTTTTTATGAAAATTCTTTAAACTCAACTCATCAATAAAAGGTTTTCGAGAGTTTTTACTAAGGCCTTCTTCAGACAGATAGATCTTGTTGTTGTTAAAAAGTATTTTAGTATGTCCATTTTCCATAGTCTCCATAATGGGGTTCCCAACCAAATCATAGATTTCATCACTATTTCTATTCCATAACTCATAACTTTGTTTGGTTTTTAGATTTAATATGGAGGCAATAGATCTTTTTTGTTTTCTGACATTTTCTCTGACAAATATTCTTGAATCATCAATAAACTGAAAATTGGATAATCTTTTTTTAGTTTTAAAAAGTTGAGATCCTTCTCCATCAAAAGGAACTTCTAAAATTCTAACTTCATCAGAATATTCTAAGGTTAAATCAGGACTTCCGTTATCTAAGGATTGTGTAAAGAGTAAGCTGTGCTGTTTAAGAGGATGCCAAGTGTACCAACGTCTGCCAGTACTAACCCATCCTGTTTTTAAATTTTCATAGCTATCGAGAGTAGATAATATTTGTTTTTTATTGGTTTCTAGATTTAAAACAACCCAGTTTGCCTTGAAACTTTGATAATATACTTTTCTTGAGTATGGTTTTAAGGGCTCTTTATAAAGAAGGTATTTCCCATCAGGAGAGATTTGCATATAAAGATACAAACCCCGTTCACCAATTATCTTTTTTTCTGCAGTTTCTGTGTTGATCAGCATGGGTTGAATCATAGCAAAGTGATCAAACAAATTTTCATCCTCACTTGTTTTAATAAGATTTGGATATGTTCTATTTTGAGATTCTATACCTTTAGTCTCATAAACAAGAGGACATTTATCTTTTTGAATTGTTGGGGCAATATCAGTAGCAGTGGTTTGCATGGTACAAACTAAAATATGTATATTATCTGGCAACCACTGAGCAGATTCATCATTTGCTTGGGTTAATCCATTTTCAACGATAACTTTTGCTTCACCTGTGATTGCATCAACAAGCCAAAGCCTTATATGATTAGGTAAGTACTGGTGGATCAGGAATTTTTTTTCATCAAAAGAAGCTGATTCTGAACCATACTTACTATCTTTTGGTAAATCAATTTTTAAAGTATTCCCATCAGTTAAATTGGTAATTGAAAAATCTTTAAAAAAACCGGAACGAATTTTCGCTCTACTCTTTTCATAGATTTCCAACCCTCCGATTCTAATGATAGGTTCAGCCATAAATTCATACGGCATATATACTTCATATTGACGATTGATCATCAGGTTTGTTTTAAAATAAATGCTAATTGCAGGATTATAAGGTTGGTTAAAGACTTTTAGAATATCTTCGGAAGGTTTTTGATAGTTAAGCTCAATACAAAGAATGGAAGATATGAAAAGAATTAGTAATATTACTATGCCAGATTTTTTCTTTTTATTAAGATTCATAAGGTTTCCTCATTTTTATATACTTTGATTACAGAGAATAGTAATCTCATCTTTTAAAAAAAATACAATAGGTTGTCAAGAGAAAAGGGGTTTAATTAACAAACAACAATAAATTAAAAAAAGTAAAAGCCGGGGATACCCGGCTTTTTACAGTATTGCTATAAGTCTATTTATTCTCAATAACGCAGAGCACATCATTTTTGCTAACCGTATCTCCAGCTTTATAAGCAATGGATTTGATGACTCCATTTGCAGAAGCAGATAAATTATTATTCATTTTCATAGCTTCTAAAATGATAATGGTATCTCCGACTTTGACTTCATCGCCAACATTTTTCTCATAAGAGACAATCATGCCAGGCATAGGAGCAACGATACCGCTTTCACCAGTTGCTAAAGAGACTGATGCAGTCTGAGGTGCAGTTTTGGGTGCAGAAACAGGAGCAGGCGCTACTGGTCTGTTTAAAACAGGTGCTGATTTAGTTGGCATTCCGGTCATGCCTTCAGGGACAGCCACTTCAACTTTGAAGTATTCACCATCGACATATACATCGAAAGCTCTGGTATTTTCTGGTTTTTCAGGACTATCTTTCTTTGGTTTATCTGTAAGTTCACCAGCCAGCGCTTTTTTAATCAAATCGTCTTGATTTTTAACTTCTTCGATTGTTTTTGCAATAACTTCAGCAGGTAAAGGTTCAATACCATATTTCCATTTTAAGAATCGTTGACCAGTAACAGGGTAAAGAGCCACTATTAATTCATCATCAATATCTTTTGCTAAACCTTTACATTTTTCTTTTACATCAGGCATTTCAGGAGCTAATTCATCTCCAGGTCTGCAAAAGATAGGTGATTCACCTCTTGGATAGTCTTTTAATGCTTTTTTCTGAACTTCAGGATTGATTGGCAGGGTAGTTTTTCCATACAGACCATAACATAAATCCTTTACTTCATTTGTAATACGATTGTATTCTCCTTTTGTTGTATCAAAAAGGACATTATTAACAGTTTGAATACCAACGATTTGACTAGTAGGAGTCACTAAAGGGATCATTCCAAGGTCAGATCTTACTTCAGGCAGTGTGGCATAAACCTGTTCTAATTTATCTTCAGCTCCCATCATACGAAGTTGGCTGACTAAATTGGAAATCATACCACCTGGAGTCTGATGGAGGATCACATTGATATCAATAATAGACGTTTTGGAATTATCTAATAAATGTTTGTATTTAGGAGTAATCTTTTCGATTTGTTCGTCAATCTTACTGATTAGCTTAATGTCAAAGCCAGTATCTCTATTTGTGCCTAATAATGATATGATTAAAGGTTCGACAGCAGCATGAGATGTTCTGTAAGCATACGGAGCCATACAGGTATCGATAACATCAACCCCAGCTTCAATAGCTTTAAACAAGGCTAAATCTCCCATTCCAGAAGTGAAATGAGTATGGAGATGGATTGGAACATTAACGGTTTCTTTAAGGGCTTTTACGAGGTTGTATGCATCATAGGGTGCTACTAAACCAGCCATATCTTTTATACAGATCGAGTCTGCTCCCATTTGTTCCAAAATTTTAGCTTTTTCAAGATAATAGTCAATGTTATAAATAGTACCACCCATTCTTTGTTCTGTCAAAGAATAGCAAATAGTTCCTTGAAAATCTTTTTTATTTTTTTTGATAACCTTAATGCAGGTTTCAAAATTTCTAAAATCGTTTAAAGCATCGAATACTCTGAAAATATCGATTCCGTTATCACAAGCTCTTTGAACAAAGGTTTCTACCACGTCATCAGCATAATTGCGATAACCAACGAGATTTTGTCCTCTAAGTAACATTGAAAAGGGAGTCTTTTTTATATATTTTTTTAGGGTTCTGATTCTATCCCATGGATCTTCAGCCAGAAAGCGATGCATTGTATCAAAGGTAGCACCACCCCAAACTTCCATTGAATGAAATCCAACCTGATCCATCATTTCAGCAACAGGTAACATATCTTCTGTTCTACCTCGAGTTGCATAGATTGATTGGTGACCATCACGGAAACTTAGGTCTTGAATTTTTATTGGATTTTTTGCATTAGGGCGATCATTGCCATATTGCATTTTAGTCATGCTTACAACACCGTGTTTATCAGTCATTGATTCCTCCAAGTTTATCTCTTTTTTAATCTAAATTGCATCATATTTCGGTTTGACATAATAGTTTGCCGGCCATACTGAGCCCAAGAAGAAGTAAGATTGACAGGTAGAACAGAAGAAGAAGAATTATTTTTCATCTCTTCCTCTAAATACATCATAACACCTGCAATAGCGGCCTGATATTTTTTATTTTTTTCATCAGTCATACAGTTCTTCCTTTATAATGGCACATTACCGTGTTTTTTAGGTGGAAGTGTCTCAGCTTTAGAGGACATAGCTTCTAACGCATCTATTAAACGGATACGCGTATCAGAAGGCATAATAATGGCATCTACATAGCCTCTTTCAGCTGCAATATAAGGATTTGAGAATAATTCTTCATATTCTGCAATTTTTTCTTTACGTTTTTCAACAGGGTTTTCTGCGGAAGTAATATCTTTTCTGTAGATAATATTGGCAGCACCTTGAGCACCCATGACAGCAATCTCTGACATAGGCCAAGCAAAGACCATATCTGCTCCTAAATGTTTTGAGCTCATTGCGATGTAAGAACCACCATAGTTCTTACGAGTAACAACAGTTAATTTAGGTACAGTTGCTTCAGAATAAACCCATAACAACTTTGCGCCATGTCGAATTATTCCGCTCCATTCCTGATGCGTACCTGGTAAATAGCCAGGAACATCAACCAATGTTACTAAAGGAATATTAAATGCATCACAGGTTCTGATGAAACGAGCAGCTTTATCGGAGGCATCAATATCCAAGCAACCTGCTAAAACTAAAGGTTGGTTGGCAATAATTCCAATAACCCGTCCATTTAATCTGCCAAATCCTACTATCATATTTGTTGCATAATAAGCATGAACTTCATAGAAAGATCCGTTATCCACTAAGTTGTGAATCACATCTTTCATGTCATAACCCAACTTTGGATTATCAGGAATAATAGAATCCAATTCTGGGCAGGTTCTATGAGGATTATCAGTTGTTTCTCGATAAGGGGCTTCTTCCATATTGTTAGAAGGGAGATAATCCAGTAAAATCTTGATTTCTTCAATACAATGCGCATCATCTTCACAAGCAAAATGAGCGTTTCCACTCTTGGTATTATGAGCCATTGCCCCACCGAGTTCTTCCTGTGTGGTATCTTCACCTGTTACAGCTCGGATCACATCTGGTCCGGTAATAAACATAAAACTGCTGTTTTTAACCATAAAAACAAAATCAGTCATAGCTGGAGAATATACTGCACCTCCTGCACAAGGTCCCATGATAGCAGAAATCTGAGGAATTACTCCTGAAGACCTAGAATTTCTAAAGAAGATATTTCCATATCCATTTAGAGCATCAATACCTTCTTGGATTCTTGCTCCACCTGAATCATTAAATCCTACAACAGGTTTTCCTGATTTTAAAGCCATATCCATTATCTTACAAATTTTTTCAGCATGCATTTCACCTAATGAACCTGCTCTGGCTGTAAAATCTTGAGCATAGGCAAAGACAACACGACCATTAACCATCCCATGACCAGTGACAACACCATCACAAGGGATTTGAACTTTTTCCATTCCAAAATTATCGCATCGATGACGGACAAACATATCAATCTCTCTGAATGTACCTTGATCAAAAAACAAATCAAGTCTTTCACGGGCGGTTAATTTTCCTTTTTTATGTTGAGCTTCGATTTGTTCAGGACCACCCATTTGTAGGGCTTTTTCTTCTTTCTTTTTCAGCTCCTGATATTTTTCTTTTACCGTACTCATACACACTCCTTTTCCCAGGATTATTAAATTTCTTTTATCATAATTGATAATTGAAATTTATAATCAAGAATTTTATTCATTTTCACGTAATATCTTAATAATATCGTATTTCAAAGCTCTTCTTGCCGGAAATAATGTACTTAAAAAACAAATCAATAATGAGAATAAACCGAAAAATAAGAAATCAGTTGGTTTTAACATAATTGGTAATATTTCAAAAGGAAAACCTGGGACAGGAATTCTGATGTATTTCCATAACAATTGAGACCCAATTAATGAAAATGCCAGTAATTCACCTAAAATGGTTCCGATAATTCCTATGATCAGCCCCATATTGGCAATAATTTGAAATATATCTTTTTCTGATAAACCCATCGTTTTAAAAATTGCAATGGATACTTTCTTTTCTGTAATTGTTTTTACACTGTTTCCAGTAATATTAAAACCAGAAAGTAACAACATGAGAGCTAAAACAAAAAACATGGCAGTTCTTTCTATCATTATGGCATTAAAAAGAGAGGAATCTATCTCTCTCCAGTCTTCAGCAACAAATTCAGGGTTAAATTTATGATTGATTTCATTGGTGACTTTGTCAGAATTATGACGATTATTCGTTTTAACTTCAATATAATCAGCTCCTTCTTGATCTTTTAAATACATGGCTTGAGATATAGAAATATAGGAATAATAACGGTCGTAATCAGGCATACCACTGGAAAAAATTCCAATAACACGCATCTTTTCCATACGTGGCATATAGCCAAAAGGAGTCATAACCGAACCTGTGGGAGAGATTACTTCAATAGTATCTCCCACAGTAGCGACTAAGTCAATAGATAGGTCGGATCCCAGAATGATCCCGTTATCTTCAAGTTTTTTATTATTTATAATTCCTAAGCGCATGGTTTTGGAGAAATCACTAACTTTTAAATGATTTTGAAAATCTATTCCAAACACTTCTGAATAAGCAGTATAATTGTTATTTCTAATGAGTAGTTCTGTTGAACAAATTGGAGCTAAAGAAATGATGTTTTTTTCAGAACTAAGTTTATTAATTAAGTTTTGGTAATCTTTTATGGGTTTAAAATCTTGTTTAACAACCCGTATTTCTCCCTTGGTTTCTACGACACGTTTCATCATATCTTCGCTAAAACCATTCATTACAGAGGAAACAACTAATAATGAAAATACACCTATAGTGATCCCTATCAGCGACAATAGATTCAAAGAAGAGAAAAATATCTTTTTTCTTCCCCTTAAATATCTAAGGGTTAAAAATAATTTTATATTCATATCGACATTTTTATTGAAAAGATTTTAAATGTCAATAAAAAAGAAATCGGCCAAAATTTGAAACAATATTCTAATAGTCATATATTTTGAAATGATTAAAAAAGATCCCGCTTAATCAATCAAGTGTGATCAGGAGAAAAAAGGTTTTTTTATTTTAAGAGCATCATTTTGTAGAAATAGTCACCTGAACAAGAAGGATTTCCATTGTTATCATTGCCATCCAAGACAACAGAATGGTTGCCTGTGTTGTATGAACCTTTGATTAAGGATTTGACCAACTGACCTTTTACATAAAAAATCTATTTTGACAATTTCGGGAGAAGATAACTCAAAAGACCGGTTGTACTGGGGTTGAATGAATTGGGATAGGCATACTTTAAAACAACTTTGGAATTAGTAGGTGGTTTGATGACAATATCATTATTAGTCACACTGTTAGTATAGTTAATTAGGGATAACCAATATTCAATTCAGGATTGATATTCCAAATATCTGGGAAAACCCATCCAGCTTCTGTAAAGGTTGAAATATTTTTTATTTCTGCTGTAGTTTTGCCTGTGCCACCGGCGGAGGTCGATTGACCAGATGTCTCTGTATCCCAGAAGCAGTTGGTAATAGTGCCAATACAATTATAAACTACTAACCCCCAATGGAAAATCATCTTCCATAAAAAGAATTAATTAAACCAAAATTTTTTTTTCAGTAGCGATTTTATACCCAAATAGTCCATTATCCATTATAATAATTTGATGTCATGTTGGTAAATAATCCAGTAATGGTTTTGTTGTCACCGTTGTATGAACCAGATAATACCGAATTAAAATAAACTCTATTGGATACCATCATGCCCCTTAATCCCATGTGTTGATATCCAAAGGAAAAGCAATATCAGCTGTTTGAATATAGTGTTTTGATCATCTGTCAGTCTGAGTAAGTCCATAGACAGTTCCTAATGCTGAAATTCATACAGATTTTGACATGAGGCAATCTGATATTTATACTACATAATCTAGTATATGAAATATAGTTATAAACTACCAAGAATTTTATAATGTAATCATTTGAATGTGAATGCAAAAAATTTTTGAATGAAATGCTCAAAGTATTTAAATATTAAGACATGATTGTTGTAAGAGGTTTTTTGAGTTAATTTCTAGTCGGCACTTTACAATGTGCAAACATGATGTTTGCAGAACTAATAATCTTTCTCATATTGGACGAACACGCTGGTCAGTCCTTATTGAATACGGTTGAAACTGAAAAGTTTGATATATTACATTTCTCGAATTGCATTTGTGAAGTTCACAGTTACTTAATTTATGAAAAATTAACTACTTAGAATTCGACACATGCTGTGAAAAGAGGTGTCAGCTAACCAAAAGGAGCCGAAAGAATTATGTTTTGTTCATTAGTCAAATCTAAAAGGGATTTATAATCATTTACATATTCAGAAGATATTTGAATTAATTTGGCTGTGAGTTGATGGTATTGTTTAATTTTTGGGAGATAGTTCATGGTGATGAAATCAGCAACAGAAAAGGAGCCGAAGAGATATAGATAAAGATCATAACCTGGGTTTATCATTTGAGAGAATTGGTAGTATTTTTCAATCATATGCATAATTTTAAGAAAGATGCCGTAGCAGTTCAAGTGTTTTCTTCTTAATTTGGGATATTGGTTTTTAAATTTCATGGCATATATTTTCAGATCGTTTTTGAAACGTTGAGGCAGGATCTTCCATATTTCGAGAGTTATTTTTTCTATTGAGATGATATTAGCATTTTGTTTCATAAAGGGGACAGGAGTATAATTTCTTCCTACACAGATATTTCCGTAGGAATAATAGCAATAGACTATACCATCTTGTTTGCCACCTTTAGGAAATTTTGTTTTTTCCCAGTCCATGAATACGCGCATCATCACCTCTGATTTTTTGTCTTTATATAATATATAACAATCGAGATGTCATTTTGTGTCAAATTATTTTTTGTATTGACTGTAAAAAGTCATAGAACCACTGAAGGCACTGAAAGAACGGAAAAGAAAACGATAAAATAAAATATTAGAGCAGGTTATATGAATATTAAACTTGAAGTCTTTAAGGTATTCATATTTTTTAAGTTTAATACAGGTTTTTATGGCATTGTCCTTGAACTAACACCAAGGAAGGAGTAAGGAAGGAGTAAGGAAGGTATTGCGAAAGATATCTTATTAGTAAAGAGAAGCTTTAGGCAGGGATCACAATTAGCACTTCTTTCAATCTTTATTATCAGACATTTTAGTATTTTTGATTGAGAAATTAAAATAATGGATTGACTTAAATAAGTTATTAAGTAATATAAAAAAAACATATGAGGGAAGGGGTTGTTATGGAGAATAGTCTTATCAATTGGTTATTAGAGAGTGATATTTCTTTGAAATATTTGGTAAAACGCGATTTATTAGGAAATGTAGATAAAGAAATACAGAATAGTATGATACATGAAGGTTGGGTAAAGAGGCTTTTGGATAAACAAAATGAAAATGGACATTGGGGATTAGGGTTTTATCGTCCAAAATGGACTTGTACGCATTATATCTTGTTAATTTTAAAAAAACTCTCAGTTCCACAATCTATAGAAAGTATTTGCCGACTATTAGACAGCACAATAGAAACCATTCATAGTCAAGATGGGGGGATAAATTTCTGGGGAAAATCTACCTTTAGTGACGCCTGTGTAAACGGGATGTTTTTGAACTATGCAAGCTATTTTATGAAATCGGATAAGAAACTAGATTTCCTAATAGATTATATAATTAAGAATCAAATGACAGATGGCGGATGGAATTGTCGATATCGTCATGGAGCAGTCCATAGTTCATTTCACACCACTTTATCCATTTTGGAAGGTCTTTTAGAATATCGAAAAAATGGAGGGATTTATCAACTTGATAAAATAAAGCAGATGGAATCCTGCGCTATAGAATTTCTTTTGAATCATCATTTATATCAATCACATCGAACCGGAGCGATTGTTGACCCCAAGATGCTATTATTTTCTTATCCGACTCATTGGAAATATGATGTGATGCGGGTTTTAGAGTTTTTAACAGAGTATGGATTAAAGTGTGATGATCGATTAGTCGAAGCATTAAAACTACTTCATTCTAAACAAAATAATGATGGGAGTTGGAATCTTCAAAACAGACATCCAGGGAAAATGTATTTTCAATTTGAGAAAGAAGGACATCCTAGTCAAATGAATACCTATAGAGCTTTAAAAATACTTAAGCATTTTGAAAGAGAATGGTTTACTGGTAATTTTCCTAAATCACAAAATAAATAATGGGGATTCAGGGAATAACTACTTTATTAGTAAATTAGTGTTCGTTACAGGTTGAGTCTATTAAAATAAATATTTATTTAGACAGGAGACCATATAGTTATCCCTAAGAGATAGGGAGTAGTCATAATTTAGTAATAACGTAGGCAATTCTGAATTGGCACATCTTTTGCAATAATATATTTAGTATAGTGTGATTTTTTTAAGAAAAGTTAGTGATTTGGATTAATGATTAGAATTATATAGGGAGATTTAGAGCTTTTCATAAGCCATTGATTAAAAGAAGATCAATGGTACAAAATGATCCATTTTGGAACAGTGATAAAAAAAAGTAATTTTAAAAAACATAAAGGTACAAAATAGAACAAAAAAAATTTAGGAGGACATAATGCTTGAAAAGAGAATAGTAGAGAAAGTCCTAAGCAAAGCATTGGAAAATGGCGCCGATTTTGCAGAGATATTTGTTGAAGACAGTTATACTTCAAAAATGTCGTTTTTTGACAGCAAAACTCAGGAAAGTATAGTAGGTAAAGATTTAGGAGCAGGTGTAAGAGTTTTTTTTGGAATAACACCAATCTATGCTTTTACCAATGATCTGAGTGAAGAAGGTTTGTTAAAAGCAGCTCAGATAGCAGGATCAGCATTTAAAGGGAATTCTCCACAGAGAGTTTTTGATTTAACAAAAAAAGATATTGTTAGTGCTCATAAGTATATCATTCATCCTACCGATGTCAAAAAAGCTGAAAAGACAGAGATATTTAAGTTAGTCGATCGATCTGCCAGAGGATATCATAAAGATATAGTGCAGGTTGATGTAACCATGATAGAAAAAGATCAGAAAGTATTAATTGCAAATACAGAAGGTTTATGGGCAGAAGATCAGAGGATGTATGGCAGATTGGCAGTAAGTTCAATCGCCTCAAATGGTACAGAAATGCAAACAGGAGGAGAGAGTCCAGGAGCGTTAAAGGGATACGAATTTTTTAAAGGATTAGACCCCGAGAAATTAGGATATGAAGCTTCAAAGACAGCTATAACTATGTTGAATGCTGATTATGTTCAAGGCGGTAAATATCCAGTTATAATAGATAATGGATTTGGTGGAGTAATTTTCCATGAAGCTTGTGGTCATTCTTTAGAAACAACAAGTGTTGCCATAGGAGCCTCAGTTTTTTGTGGTAAATTAGGTGAAAAGATTGCCAGTGATGTTGTTTCAGCAGTAGATGATGGAACCAATCCAAATTATTGGGGATCGAGCAATATAGATGATGAAGGTGCAGAAACTCAAAAGACAGTTTTAATTGAAAATGGTGTTTTAAAATCATATATAGTTGATAAACTTGGTGCTTTAAGAACGGGTTATCAGGCAACAGGTAGCGGCAGAAGACAATCCTACAGATTTGCACCTGCATCCAGAATGCGAAACACTTATATTGCTCCAGGCAAGAGCAAACTAGAGGAAATGATTTCTACTGTAGATTATGGAATTTATGCAAAGAAAATGGGTGGAGGCTCTGTTTCACCTGGTACAGGTAATTTTAATTTTGCTGTAGGAGAAGGATATTTAATCGAAAAAGGCAAAGTTGGTAAAGCCATTCGTGGTGCCACATTAATTGGTAATGGAGCAGAAGCTTTATTTAAAATTAGTATGGTTGCAGATAATTTAGACTTTGCAGAAGGCAATTGCGGATCAGTTAGTGGTTCTATACCTACTTGTGTCGGACAGGCAGCTATAAAAATTGATGAGATTATCGTGGGTGGAAGATAAGGAGGAATCATGTACGAAAAGGAATTTAATGAGTTATTTAAATTAGCAGAAAATAGAGTTGAAGACATGGATATTATTCTCTCAGAAGAGAGCAATTTCAATGTAAAAGTTGTAAAGCAGGAAATAGAAGCTTATAATTATTCAAATTCACGTGGTTTAGGAATTCGAGTTAAGAAAGATGGGAAGATTGGGTATTCATATACAGAAGATTTTTCGACAGAATCATTTAAGTTGATAATCAATGAAGCAATCGAGAATGCTAATATTGTTGAGAAAGAAGAGCTGGTAATATTCGAGAATTATAAAGATATAGAATTTGATCAGAAAATATACGAGGCTAAATTTGAAAAAGTGTCAGTAGAAGAAAAAATACAGTTAGCAAAACAGATGGAAAGTTATGCTTTTGCAGCAGATCCAAGAGTAAAGAATGTCAATATGTCAGTTTTTAGCAATGGAAGTAATTATAGAAAGATAGCCAATTCAAAGGGTTTGGATAAAGAAACTCAGAGTAATTTGGGATTCATGTATTTATCCGTTATCGTTGAAGAAAATGGAGACACTCGTAGCTCTTTTGATTTTACCGCTTCTAGAGATATCAAAGATTTTAATCCAAAAGAATTAGCAGAGAGATGCGTTCAAAAGACAATAGCATTGTTAGGAAAGAAAACGATTGATTCAAAAGCTTATCCAATTGTATTCAGCAATGATATGACTGGAACAATTATTGGGACTTTTTCATCAGTTTTTACAGCAGAAGACGTACATGAAGGCAAATCATTATTAAAAGGAAAACTAAATGAAGTGATTGCTTCCGAAAAGATTACCTTAATGGATGATGCTCATGATCCAAAAGGGTTTTCTACTGCGCCATTTGATGGAGAAGGATATCCAACACAAGTTACTACATTAATTGATAATGGCACACTTAGAACCTATCTGCACAATACGATCACAGCTCATAAAGATAATGTTCAATCCACAGGCAATGCTGCTCGAGGATATAAGTCAAGTTTGATGGTAGCACCTTCAAATTTGAAGCTTTTAGCAGGCAAAGTTGAGAAAGCAGATTTATTTAATTATGCAGATGAGATGATTGAAGTGGTCGCTTTAGCAGGAATGCATTCTGGAGCAAATTCAATTTCAGGTGATTTTTCATTATCAGCAGAAGGATTTTTCTATAAAAATGGTCAAAAGATGGGATCTCTGGCACCCTTTACAATATCAGGGAATTTTTATGATTTATTGCAAAATACAGTAGAATTAGCTAATGATTTTGAATTTAACAGTTCATCAATTGGAGCTCCGAGTATTTTAGTAAAAGATCTGAATGTAAGTTTATAAATCTGATAAAAGGTAAAAGCAGAGAAGTAAAAAGATAGCTTCTCTGCTTTTTTTATTATCAGGGCTATAAGAGCTGATTCGAGTATTATGAGAGAAGCGAAATAGAAATTACATATAAAAAATTAAATGTTGGATGCAAAAAAAGATAAAAGAATATATTGACCATAGTTTAACAAATTAATTACTTTGATCAATAGAAAAAAAGAGGAGTTATTTATGAAGAGAACGTCAATTAGTAAGAAAATGATCGTATCGTTTACCTTATGTACCCTGGTCATTTTTCTAGTCTTCTTTTTTTATGTATTAACAAGAGTTTTTTATTTTCAAACAAATCAGGCATATACCAACATGGAATTGACTACAGAAAAACTGGCTAACCAGATAGATTCTGGATTTGAATCAAGGTTTGATTTTTTAAGAAGTATCCGATATGCATTTGAAGATAGGCAAATAACAGATCGTAAACAAGGGAACACTTTTATTAAATATTTGGTTGAGCATACTCGGGAGTTTCAGGGTATATACCTTATGTATGATGAGAATACATTTGATGGGCAGGATGATCAATTTAAAGGGAAATCTGAATTAGCCAGTAACAAAGACGGAAGATATAGTCCTTGGTGGTTTTGGGCAGACAATCAGGTGGAAACACTTATATCTGATGAACCATATGATGATGAAGAATATTATAAATTACCCAAAGAACAAAAGGTTTCCATGCTTATAGAACCATACATTGATACTGATATTAACATTTTAATGTCTTCTTTTGTTCAGCCGATTTTAGATGGAGATAAGTTTTTAGGAATTGTTGGTGGGGATGTCACTCTTGACTATTTGAATAAAATAATGAAAGACATTAAGATATTAAAGAGTGGATATGCTTTTTTAATTTCAAAAGAAGGAACCTTTATTTCTTTTCCAGATAGTAGTTTGATAGGAAAAAGTACCTTAACTGAATATGCAGATAAAGTAAATAATAAATCATTTAAGGAGATAAATCAACAGATATCTGAAGGGAAAAGTGGTTTTTTAAAGACTAATGATCCTTTTTCCAAAAAGAGCTCAGTAGCTTTTTATCATCCAATTAACAAAACAGGATGGGCAGTCATTGTTATAGTTCCACAAAGAGAGATATTAGCTCCAGTATTTGAATTATTAATTGGAATGACAATTTTGGGAATTATTTCAATGTTGGTCTTTTTTTACTTAGCAAAGATAATTTCAAACAGACTCGCCAAACCAGTAATAGAAATGACAGAGAAACTCAAGGGTATTTCAGAAGGAGATGGCGATCTCACAGCATCTATTCTTGTAAAAACAAATGATGAATTGGGAGATATGGCCCATTATTTTAATCTCTTTGTCAGCAATCTACGAACAATGATTTCTGAATTTATAATAAAAAACAAGATTTTACATGAAAAATCCAATACAATTTATTCAACAGCTTCTGATATAAATAATCAATCTGATTCGATAAACCGTCAAGTAGGACAACTATCTACTTCTTCAGAAATGATCATGTCAGAGATATTCACGATAAAATCAAGTGTAGAACAATCGTCTTCAAACATGAATTCATTAATAGATGAAACCAGACAAATGCAGACAGAGATTTCTGAGACCAATCAATCGACAGAATTAGCGGCTAAAAACGTTAAATCTGTGTCTATACAAGTCGAGAAAGTGTCTAGCAGTATAAACTCAGTCAATCAGTACATTTCAGAGTTATCGGATGAAATGAAGAGTTCAGCTGCTGCAATACATGAGATGAGTGCTACCATAACCGAGGTTTCACAAAGTGCCCAAAATGCCTATAGCATATCTTCAGAAGCTCAAACAATGGCTAAAGATGCTCAAGCCATGATGATAGAGTTGCAAAGCACAACAAATGAGATTTTTAAAATAATAAAAATGATAGATAAGATTGCAGATCAAACAAATATGTTGGCTTTGAATGCAACAATAGAAGCAGCCTCAGCAGGAGAAGCAGGGAAAGGCTTTGCTGTTGTAGCAAATGAAGTTAAAGTATTAGCTGGCAATACAGCTCAGGCAACAGAACAAGTGAGTGAACAAATCGAGAAAATACAGGAAAGTGTTAATAGAGTGGCTCAATCTTTTGAATCAATATTATCAATTATTCAAAATATATATGAGATTAATCAATCCATATCTTCAGCAGTGAATGAACAATCAACTGTAGCAGGAGAGATATCGGAATCTGTAGATCGATCAGCAAAAAATACACAGTTAATAGAAGAAGAGATCATAACCATAGGTAAAATCAGTGACAGAGTCTTAAAAAATACACATTCAGCCACAGAAAAAGTGATTGAAATAGCAGAGAATACAAAAAAAATAGGGACAAATTCCAATGAAGTGGCTAGGAATAGTGAAGAAGCAGGAATCGGGATGAATAGTATATCAGAATCTACATCACAAATAAATGATAACATTCTATCCATATCAGAGAAGATAAATTCAATATATCAATCATCTTCAGAAACAAATGGAAAAGCACAAGATTTAAATTTAATTGCAGAAGAAATGCTCAGTGTAGTCGCATCTCTTAATAGTTTAATAGTAAAATTTAGAGTTTAATTTTTTGGATTTACTTTTCTTAAACCGGTATAGATACAGCACAGGATAACAATAAAACTTCCCGATAAAACAGATGCGTTCAGAGTTTCACCAAAAATGAAGAAAGAGATAAAAAAGTTTAAAACAGGCACTAAAAATGCAATTAAACTACCTTCACTAACAGGAGCATTTTTATAACCATAGGTCATAGTTAGTTGACCAATGGTGCCCAGTAAACCAATAAGAAGAAGAATAAACCATTGATAGAGTGTAGGCATGTGAAAGTTTTTCATGGCAGGAATGAAAGTAATCAAGCAAGAGAATAAGCAAAAAGAAAAAAATATTGTGTAAGTATTGTTTGTATTTTGTAGTTTTCTTATGGTATTGACTGCAATGCCTGCACAAAGACCTCCACCAAGAACAATCATATCCATTGCAGAAAAAGTATAACCTTGTTTTGGCATAACTAATAACCAGCAACCAATCAGAGCAATTAATTGAATAAGCCATGTTTCAAATGTGTTTTTTTCTTTAACAATAAAAGGGGCAAACATAGTAGCGAAAACAGGATAGGTATAATTTAGCATCGTTCCTTTCCCTAAGCCAATTTTTATAATCCCATAATTCATAAGAAGAACAGCAAAAGCGCCAAAGATACCTCTGATCGTTAATAAACCAAGATTTTTGGCTTTAAATTCAAATACCCCAAATCCTCTAATGGTTAAAATAAAAGCCAATCCAATAAAAAATCTCATAAATGTGATTAAATAGACATCAATATCTTTTGCATATCGAACAAAGGAGGTGTTTGCTGAGAATATCACGGAGGACAAAACCATCATTAGAATACCAAACCGATAGGAATTGTTATATTTTTTTAAGATAAATGCCATAAATTACTTCTTTATTTTATATTTTTTGTCACAATCATCTGATTAGGAAAAGTGTCAATAAAGTAAAAAATAAATCTTGCATCATGCAGATTTTTGTGTTAGTAATTTAAGTTTAGGAGTAATTATGTTAAAAAAAGGAATTTGGTCATTATTGTTTGTAATTTGTTTTTTTACTTTAAATGTATGTTCAACAGATATGCAAATGATAAAATTGAAGAAGAAGGAAATATCAGTGCTTGCTGATAGTATTAATAGTTATTTAGGGGCATTGAGATTATCAATAAAATCTACTGCACTTTACACAGAATCCTTATATAAAAATCAAGATCATATCATAAAGAGTGTAAATAAACGAAAATTTAAAATGAGTGCATCTGGTGTGTTTTATAAACCAATAAATGATTCTGGCTCAGCAGTTTTCATTTCTGGTTATGTTCCGATCAATGAATCTTTAAAAAAGGTGATATATTTAACAGAACCAATAGATCAGGAATTTAAAAAACAGATTAGCCGATTTCCTGAAATTTCACAGATCTATTATAATGATAAAAGTTCATGCAATCGGATCTATCCATTTTTTGATGTACTAACTCAGTATGAGCCAAAAACAGATATAACCTCATTTAATTTTTATTATTTAGCAAATGAAAAGAATAACCCGATGAAAAACTCAGTTTGGGTTAATGAGCCCTATATAGATCCAGCGGGGAGAGGTTGGATGATATCTTCAATCTGTCCAGTATATTATAATGACAAGCTAGAAGGTGTTGTTGGATTGGATTTTGATATCGATCGTATCATAAGAAAATACAGCAAAAGTTCTGGGTTAAATTATTTAGTTATGATGAATGATGGGCTAACAGTATCATGTACACAAGAGATACAAATGCTCTTAGATTTACCAGACAGTAAGTCAGTTAAATATATAGAAACTATTGTACAAGATAAAACAAGAACTATAGATTTTAATTTGCTAAATAATAACAACAATGAAGTGAGAAGTCTAGCAGAGAACATTATGCAGAATAAGAAATATTTAACCGCTACTTTCAATAATAAAATCTTTTATGTTATTATTGAAGATGTAAAAGAAACCAATTGGAAATTAGTAGTTTTCATAAAAAAGTAAAATGAAATTTTTAAAGAATAAAAATCAATATATTATTTATATAGTTATTTTTGTGATATTGATCATAGTTTGTTATACAAGTTATCATAACTTAATACAAAAACAATACAAAATAAATGCATTTTTTTTGCAAAAGCATGCTCAATCATTGAGTAAAATGGTAAGTAATGATCTCCTTTCTTTTATAAATGATACTCGATATATATCAACAATGGAATCACTTTGTCAGTTTATTGATGATGATCCTTATCATTATCAAATGATAGATAGATTACAAACATATTATGAAAAGTACAATGATTTAATTTTAACTGTTCAAATTTATAATTCAGAATATAGCAGATCATTTACAAGGCATGAAGGTAATTATTACAATATTTCCCCTTTATCTGTTTCAAAGAGACGATTGTCATATAGTCAAACAGTTGAATTTATAAATGATCAGATTATATATATTTCTCCAGTACGAGATAGTAAGGGAGAAATATCAGTCAATTTGTTAATTATTATCAGCATGAAAGACTTTATTGAACATAAGCTAGCTGATCATTATATTGCACAAGATAGTTGGGCCTTTATTCTTGATCATCAATCTAAATTGATTATTGCCAAACACTCAGAAGAGTTTATAAATCCTTTATCAGTTTCTCCACATGACCTTAGCATAATTTCAGCAAAGCTAATATCCGGATTACAAGGTTTTTCATTTTCAAGCATAAAAATAGACAGAAAAAATAATAACTTAATTTCTGGGTATTATCCTCTTAAAGTTTTTGATCAGAGCTATGGGATCATTCTTTCTCTTTCAAAAAAGGATGTTAATCAACCGATACTTCAATTGGTATTAATTTTTTGCTTAATAATTCTATTTGTATTTTTGATTTTTATACATTCTTATAAGGTGATTCTTAAAAGAGTAAAAATAGCTCAACTGGAATCTATCAGATTTGAAAACAGCATTTCTGCATTAATTGATAATTTGCCAATAGGAATTATAATATTTAATGATGACAATAAAATTCTTTCTATAAATAATGCGATGTTTAATCAATTAGAACTCAATAAACCTGATGTAATGATGAGTAAAGAGTTTGATGAGAAAAGATATCCAGAGATTAATAGTATTTTGAGAGAAGAGAATAAATCATTTGGAACATTTAAGAAAATTAAAATTATTCATAACAATTCAGAAAAGTGGTTTTTAAAATCAATAATCCCCATACAACTCAAAGATATAGATTATTTATTGATTTTAGTTAATATAACAGAGCAAGAGCTTAATTTACAAAACTCGAGAGAATCTAATAAAATGAAAGATGAATTTTTGTCAAATATGTCTCATGAATTTAGAACACCTTTAAATTCTATACTTGGTTTTACCAATTTATTAAATAAAAATATTGTTGATCAGGATAGTAAACTCTTTATCGAGAATATAAAGAAAAGTGCCAACAAATTATTATCTATGTTTGAAGAAATATTACATTTAGTGAAATTAGAATCAAATGACTTTATGTTAGATCCTATTCCTTTTGATTTACTTTTATTGATAAATGATATATTAAAAAAATATCAAACTGAGACAGACAATAAAGGTTTATTGCTAAAAAGAGAATTTGGAGAAAGTTATCCCTTATTCTTGGGCGACTCATTTAAACTAAGGGTTCTATTGGAAAACATTATATCAAATGCTGTGAAATTTACTCATCAGGGATCGGTATGTATTAATATCGATCCACTAGAGATGGATAATAACTTTTATCGGATCAAATTTACAGTATCAGATACAGGCATTGGCATTCCTCAAGCAAAATGGGATAAAATCTTTGACCCATTTGTTCAGGGTGATGGAAGTAAAACGCGAAACTATAGCGGTACAGGGATTGGATTAACGATTGCTAATAAACTCTCACATATTTTTGATAGTAGTATAAAAATTGAAAAATCAGATCAAACAGGATCAGTATTTTCTGTTATAATTACCTTATCTGTTTTAGAAAAAAATAAAATGGAATTTAGCAATGATTATAAAGAAATAGATTAAAAAATATTTTACTTTACAATATTCGTAAAAATTATTTTTTTTGATACTATAAAGGGGATATCATGCAAAAAAGATGGGAAATAAAACCTGATATATCTAAAGAGAATAAAATAATAGCTAAGAAAATTGCATCAGATATCCATTGTCCAACTCTTATAGCCGAACTATTAGTTCAAAGAGGTATGGATGACACTGATAAAATTGACAAGTTTTTTAATCCCACTATGGATCAATTATTAGACCCTCGACTTTTTAAGGAGATGAAAAAAGCAGTAGATCGAATAGCTCATGCTATCGATACTGGTGAAAAAATTACTATCTATGGAGACTATGATGTCGATGGTACAACAGCTACAGCCTTACTTTATCTTGGTTTGAAGAGGATTAATGCTGTTGTGGATTATTTTATACCACACAGAATGGTTGATGGTTATGGTTTATCAGAGAATGGACTTGAACAGTTGAAAGAAAAAGGTACTGTTTTGATCATTAGTGTTGATTGTGGTATTAATGCAATCGATGAGATTTGTGCTATTAATCAAATGGGTATGCAAATCATTATTACAGACCACCATAATTCCAAAGATATATTACCAGATGCATATGCTATCATCAATCCAAAGTTAGAAGATTCTGGATTTCCTTTTAAAGATTTAGCAGGAGTAGGAGTTGCTTACAAATTATTAGTGGGTATATATCAACATTACGGGCTTGAAGATCATGACAATTTAGTAAAATATTTAGATTTGGTTGCTGTTGGAACAATTGCAGATATCGTTCCTCTAGTAGGAGAAAACAGAATTTATGCAAGTATTGGATTACAGAGGTTACATCAGCAGAAAAACCTTGGGTTAAATGCGCTTATGGAAATTTCTAACATTAGTCACAAAGAAATTGATACAGGAGATATCGTTTTTGGGTTAGCTCCAAGGATTAATGCTGCAGGTCGAATGGGCAGTGCAATGAGAGCTGTTGAGTTGTTAATCGCAAACGATGTGACAAAAAGTCATGAGCTTGCAGAAATTATAGAAAGAGAAAACTCACTCAGACAACAAATTGATCAAAAGACATTTCTGGAAGCATCTGACATTATTGAAAAGAAATATAAAGATATTAAAAACACTTATTGTATGATTTTATCTTCAGATGATTGGCATCCAGGTGTCATTGGGATAGTCGCATCAAAAATTGTTGAAAAGTACTACAGGCCTACAATTATGATCTCATACAACGAAGGAATTGGTTCTGGTTCAGGTAGGAGTATTAGTGATTTTGATTTATTTGAAGCTTTATCTAATGTAGAAGACGTTTTGGAATCATTTGGAGGTCATAAATATGCTGTTGGTTTAACCCTTCTCCCAGAGTATATTGATACTTTTGAAAATAAAATTACTAAATACATTAAGGATCATATTTCTCTTGATATGTTAACACCTTCCTTAAAGATTGATAAAAAAATTGAATTGTATGAGATTACCAATAAATTAATGGATTGGCTAAATCATTTTAGTCCATTTGGACCTGATAATATGCATCCAGTTTTTTATACAACTGATGTGATGATTGTTGGTTATCCCTATACTGTAGGCAGAAATCATTTAAAAATGAAAGTAACAAAAGATGGTTGTGTTTTAGATTTAATTGGGTTTAATTTGGGAGACTTTTTGCCATTATTAAAAAAGAATACTTATATAGAAATTGCTTATACCCTTGATATGTCTGTCTGGCAGGATAAGATTACAGTTCAGGGAAATCTGAAAGATATACGAATCAAATGAGAAAAAGTTTCTATCTAATCATATTATTTCTGATATTCATAGATGCTTGCACATATAATACAATGGAAAATACTAAAAGAATCAATTCAATAAAGAAATTACAAAACATACAAGCAGCCACAAACATAAAAAAAGTACTCTATGATCCAAGAGAAAATACAGTAATTATTCTACCTTTTAATTCAAACGAGATTTTTATATACAAACAAGGTGTGTTTTTTAACAAAATTGGTGGAAGTGGTTTTGATAACAACAATTTTAAAAAAGTTACAGATATTTGTTTGAGTAATGATCAGGCTTTTTTTGTATTGGACAGTTTTGATAAAGTAATAAAAAAGTTTGACTTAGGAGGAACCTATAAAGGCTCAATCTCTGTTAAAATCCTTAGTGATCCTTCTTTGATTGAATTAGATAACAATGGGAATTTTTATATATATGATAAACAAAGAAAAGATTTAAACATACTTGATCGCATTGATTATCGAATAATTGTAAATTTTGCTAAGTTTCAATTTGAAAATCCTGAGTATTTACTTATATCAGGCAACAAATTAGTTGTTTATGAAAAGACTAAAACATGTTTTTTTGATTTAACGGGTAGGTTAGATAGAGAAAATCAATCAATTATTCATTTTGATAGTGGTTTGAATCTAATTGATGTTTCCAATCAACAACTGAAAACGCTATCTCAAACAATAGATTTTGAGAATAGTTTAAATCCAAATTCTATCATATATATTCGCAATTCAATAATTTATCAAATTTATCAAAATCAGGTTAATCTATATGAACTTATTTATTAAATATTTTAGTAGAATTCCGAATTATATACTAATAATTATATCAGCATCCATGCTAGCTTTAACAAGATATCCACAAGGATTTGATTTTCTTTCTTTTATTGCTTTAATACCAATGTTTTTCTTTTTTGAGAGGTTTTCTAAGGCCAAACAACCAATATTTAAAAAAGGTTTTTTATTTAAAATTTATGGGTATGGTACTTTATTTAGCTCAATCTTTACCATAATTGCTCTACATTGGATTGCTTTGGTGACTTTGCCTGGTTTTATTGGTTGTATTTTTTTATTTTCAATTTACTATTCCATACTATTCTTTTCCCTGATATTTATTGCCAATAATCGTCAGAAAAGCCTTTGTTTAAGCATAATCTTAGGATTCATTACCTTTGAATATTTAACAAAATTTGGAGAATTTAAGTTTCCTTGGTTTAATCTTGGTTATGGGATTGGTAATTATTTGCCATTACTTCAATGGGCTGAATTTGGAGGAATCTATATCCTTTCCTTGTTTATTTTGATTATCAATGCTTTGATTTTTTTAGCAATTAAGCAATGTTTTCATAAAAACGTTAAAAAGTCTTTGTTTTATTTCTTTATGTCAATTATTATTCTATTGTTATGGTGGATAAGCGGAGACTATCGAATGCATCACTTAACTCTTCAAAAGAGTAAAACTAAAGTATCGATAGTACAGGTAAGCATTCCTCAGGAAATTAAATGGAATCCAGCTTATTTAGACTCAACAATGAACTTATATAAAAATCAAACAATAGAAGCTGTTAAAAATGATAAAGCCAATCTAGTAATATGGCCTGAGTCAGCAATTCCTCTTTATCTAGTAAATTGGACTGATTATTTGCTTGAAATGTATCAGTTTACCAATCAGCTTAAGAGTTCCTTATTTTTAGGATTTCCCTATTATCAAGACAGTTTAAAGTATGTCGGGCAGACAGAGCCTCAATTATTTTATAATGCTGCCACACAGATAAACTCGGATTATTCGCATGACAAGTTATATTTTAAAAACATCTTGGTTCCAGTAGGAGAAAGGATGCCTTTTTTAGACAAATTTCCTTTTATGTGGAAATTGCAGTTTGGACAAGCTAATTTTGAGTCAGGGAGAGAATATTCTTATTATAATATTCAGGGATTAACTTATTCTCCTTTGATTTGTTATGAAATTGTTTTTACTGATTTTACTCGAAAGATGATGCGTCATTCTCCTGATTTTATGGTCAATCTCACAAATGATGCATGGTTTAAACGTTCAATTGGCACACACCAACATATGATGATGGCTGTTTACAGAGCAATTGAAACCAGAAGATCAGTTTATAGATGTGCTAATACAGGTTATTCAGTAATAATTAATCCTCTTGGTCAAATAACTAATAGAATTGGGTTATTTGAAAAAGGGACTATTTCAGATTATGTTAGTTACGTTAAATATAATACATTATATGTCACAGCCCTGTTCATTCTACCTTTGATTTGTGTTATATTATTTTTTTTAGAATTCCTTTTGACAATAATTCAGATTTATGTTAAGCAGAGATTATGATGGATAAAATTTATTATTCTATTGGTGAGATTAGCGAAATTATTAAGGTAAAACCTTACATTATTCGTTATTGGGAAGCTGAATTCCCTCAACTTAAGCCGAAAAACGAAAAAGTTCGGAACAGACGATATCAGAAAAAAGATTTGGATCTTTTAATAAGAATCAAAGAATTGGTCTATGAACGAAAATATACACTTGAAGGCGCTCAAAAAGCAATCAAAGATGAATTGCTATCTTCCAAGAAAAAAGATGAGAAAAAGGTGAGTGGTCTTGAGAAAACTGAATGGATTATCTGCGAATTAAAAAGGATCAAGGATCAATTATTAAAACGTTAATTGGAGATTATGATGATGTGGTATGTCGAATGGGTTAAAGCAAACCCTTTAGTTAGTGCAATGATTCAATTTGCAATATTGGGAACTCTCGGTGATATGATTTCCAAATGGGTAATTTCAAAAAAAATATTCTTACCCTTTTCTTTATTAATGTTACTATGGAAAATGCTTGAATGGGCTATTCTGGCAATCTGTATTAAATATGCTTTTACTGGGTTTCAAGGGTTTGTTACAGGATTAACAGAGCATAATCTTTTGCCTGAAAGCTTTGCTAATCCTTCAATAGGAAGAGCTTTTGCGGTATCTTTTTTCACTAATGCTCAGTTTGGTATTTTATTGGTATTACTCCATCGTATTCTTGATTATCTACCTCTAGGTAAGGTTAATTGGACTGGTATTCAAAAGGGCATTTATTCATTGTTCTGGTTTTGGATACCTGCACATACGGTCACCTTTTCTTTGCCCAAAGAGTATCAAATCGGTTTAGCTGCTTTATGGTCTTTAGTTTTAGGATTATTGCTGGGTTTATTCAACAAAAATAAATCTTAAATCAATTGACAAAAGAAATATTTGTTTTATTATGTAACTAATATTCACAGGGAGATGATTATGGGAGAAGCTGAAGTTCGTAAATCATTTTATCAGGATGGCACGCTTCATTCAATAGAAGTTTTTGAAAATTCTATACGTAATGGTTTGAGCAAGTGGTATTATGAAAATGGAAAACTTGAAGCAGAAGTCTGTTTTGAAGACGATAAACGCCATGGCTTTTATAAGTCCTATTATGATAATGGTGCTTTATGGCAAGAATCTCATTTTAATCATGACCTTCAGGATGGTTTAACTAAATGGTATTATGAAAACCAATCTTTAGCTGCTGAAGTCCATTATAAGAATGGACAATTAGATGGTTTAACCAAATGGTACTATGAAAATGGTAATGTAAAACTGATTGAAGAATATTCCGAAGGAAAACTTGAAGGTGTTTCTGTTGGCTATACTGAAGAAGGGAAAAAAATATTTGAAGAAGAGTTCAAAGAAGGTATGAAAATAGGTTGTAAACGCTATAATAAAAATGGTGAAATAATACATTCACAAACTTTCTAAGGAGAAAAAAGTATGAAAAAAGGTCTTATTGCAGTTATAATTGTAGTTGTTTTCTTGTTTATGGTTGGTAGTTTTTTTATTGGAAAATATAATACCATGAAAACTATGCAAACGGATGTTACAAAATCATGGGCTGATGTTGAAACCCAGTTAACAAGACGTTATGAGTTAATCCCCAATTTAGTTGAAACCGTTAAAGGTTATGCAAAATATGAAAAAGAAGTTTTAACAGAAGTCACTGAAATGCGTTCCAGAGTTGGTGGCGCTCAAACTGTTTCTGATAAAATTGAAGCAAATAATCAATTATCTTCTTCTTTAAGCAGATTAATGGTTGTCGTTGAAAAATATCCTGATTTAAAAGCAAATCAAAACTTCCTCAATCTTCAAGATGAATTAGCTGGAACTGAAAATAGAATCGCTGTCTCAAGAACTCGTTATAACGAAATTGTAAGTAGTTTTAATAAATTCCTTGTTGTATTTCCAAATAACTTTATTGCTTCCATGTATAACATCAAAGAAGCTGTCTTTTTCAAAGCTCCAGAAGGTGCTCAAACAGCTCCAAAAGTTGCTTTTTAACAATATTTAGTGAGACTAAGAGCTTGTTTTTGAACAAGCTCTTTTTTTAATAATGAATTTACAACAATTTACGAATAGACATCTGAAAAAAAGAAGTATTTTTTCTTACCTTCTTTTTCCCTTCTCTTTAGTTTATATTTTCATTTTAATGATTAGAATTGTATTATTTTTTTTTACAAAGAAAACAAATCTAAAAGAGAAAGCAAAGATAATTTGTATTGGCAATATTGTTGCAGGTGGTTCTGGTAAAACACCTTTTGTTCTCTTTCTCCTCAATCTCTTGAATCAATCAAGCAAAAAGACAGCTGTAATCAGTCGTGGTTATCATGGCCAATATGAAAAAACCAATAAACTCATCTCTGATCGTGACACTGTTTTTCCTTGGGCAAAGTCTGCAGGTGATGAACCCTATCTTATTGCTGCTAAAAATCCAGGCATCCCAGTTGTTGTCGGTAAAAACAGACAAAAATCAATTTCTCTATTACTAAAAAAATATGATGATTTAGATTTTATCTTAATGGATGACGGTTTTCAACATTTAAAGATAAAGCCTAATTATTCTTTCTTGTTATTTAATGCTCTAAACCCTATTGGAAACGGTTTTGTTTTTCCTGCAGGTATATTAAGAGAGCCCTTATTTCGCATCAAAAAAGCAAGTTGTCTAGTTATAAATGGTTCTGAGACATTTAAGCTTCCCTGCTCAACTTATAACCTTCCTCTCATTCATACAGATTATACAATTTCCAAGTTTTTGTTTGATAATAAAACAGAAAAGGCTCTCTCCTATCTAAATACAAAAAAATTGGCTCTTATGTCCGCTATTGGTTTACCTGAGTCTTTTGAAAAGAGTATCAAAAAATCTGGTTTATCCTTCGTAAAGCATTTCATCTTTTCAGATCATTTCAATTATCAGGACAAAAATTCTCTAAAACAGATTAACTCTGACATTAAGGAACAAAAGATTGATTATCTTATTGTCACAGAAAAAGACTTTAGTAAACTTACACATATTGATCATTGCCTCCCAATTATTGTTGCTCAAGCAAGCTTTTCTCTAAATTCTCAGGACACTTGTCTTGTAAAAAAAATACTATCAATAAATTAACAGGAGCGTTTAATGAAGATTTCCTGGAAGCAATTAAAATCTTATATTATAATAACTATTGGATTAGCTATTAATTCTTTAGGATGGACAGGGTTTTTAATACCTGGAAAAATAGTAGGTGGAGGTGTCAGCGGTATTGGCGTCTTAATCTATTATGCAACCGGTTTTCCTGTTGGGTTTACCTTTTTCCTAGCAAATATAATTCTTCTGCTGTTAGCTGTAAAAACTCTTGGTGCACGGTTTGGCACTAAAACGATATATGGCATTGTTCTGATTTCGCTTTTCTTGTCTTTGTTTCAACATTTAATCAAAACCAGCTTGGTTCAAGATGCATTTATGGCTACCTTAATAGGAGGAGCTTTAACAGGGACGGGTATAGGAATTACTTTTAGCCAGGGTGGAAGTACTGGTGGTACTGATATTATTGCCATGATAATCAATAAATATCGAAACATAAGCCCTGGAAGAATAATATTTTTTCTAGATGTTTTCATTATAGCCTCTTCTTTTATAATATTTCATTCAATAGAAAAAATTATCTATGGTTTTGTCTGTATGGCTGTTGCTGCTTATAGTATCGACATGATTCTATCTGGCTCCAGAGAATCAGTTCAGGTTACCATTATGTCAGAGAAAAACGTTGAAATCTCAGATAAGATAGGGACAGAAATGAATCGAGGCGTAACCTTGCTAAATGGTAAGGGTTGGTATAAAAAAGAAGATGTTATGGTTGTAATGACCATGATTCACAAAAGTCAAGTACAGGATTTAATGAGAATTGTTACAGAAATTGACGATAAAGCTTTTGTTTCAATTGCACGAGTTGTTGGTGTTTATGGAAAGGGCTTTGAGCAATACAGGCGTTAAAAGGATTTAGTTTGTTTACTCTGAATGAATTGTTTTTTTATGAAGAAAAGATACAGAAATCTCGATTCATCTGTCATTTAAAAATGATTAAAGATAGTCAGGAGGCTAAATCTTTTGTTTCTGAAATTAACGATCTTCATAAAACAGCTTCTCATAACTGTTGGGCTTATGTTGTTGGGAAAAAAGGTGAAACTGTTTATTGCTCTGATGCTGGGGAGCCTTCTGGAACAGCCGGAAAACCTATATTAAATGCTTTGAAAAAAAACAATATGTCAAACACCATTGCAGTTGTGACAAGATATTTTGGTGGTGTAAAACTGGGGGTTAGAGGATTAATTGATGCTTATGGGGGTGTTGCTGACCGCTGTATTCAATTAGCAGATAAAATTGAAATCATAGATTATTTTTATTACAAAATTCAGGTGGATTATAGTTTTATTGACCAACTAAAATATAAGCTAAACATGGAAGGGGTCATCTTTAAAGACTGCGGATTTAGTCAGAATATACTGTTAACCTTGCAGATTCATGAAGATATTAATCCAAAAATTATAAATATATTAGACGACTTACAAAACAATAAAAAACTATTCTATCAATTAATATCACTCAAATAAATCAAGTATTCATTCCCTGGTCATAGTTGATTGGTATTTCCACATAAAAGATAGTTCCTTTTCCAATCTCCGAGGTAAAAGAAATCTTGCCTTTTAAATAATTCTGGGTAAAAAGTTGAATGCTATAAGTTCCTAATCCCCGATGTTCTCCCTTTGTAGAAATTGTTCTTTGAAATAAATGAGCTTTAACTTCTTCACTCATTGTCTGTGAATTTCTCACAAAGAAAATTATTGAATTGTTCGATCCCAAATAGGATCCTATTACAATCATATCGTTTTCAAAAGATTCTTCCAAAGCATTTTTAATTAAATTACTTAATACTCTGGTTAACAAAGTTTGATCAGAAGTAAAACTACATTCTTTAGAATTGCTATCTATAACAATTTCTTTTTTCAAAGCACACTCATGAGTAAGGTATTTATTTTTTAAATCAACCAATAAATCCATATTAGAAGGAATCTTAGATAATTGAACTTTTAATTCTCCCTTCTCGGCCATTAGTATCTGCTTATGAGAATGTATTTCATCTGTTAATTGCATAGTTGTTTGAGAAAGATAGACTAATAGATTTTTTATTTCGTCCTTATTGTCAATCCTCAATATCAAATCAGTGATACATTGAACCACAGATACCGTATTTGAAATGTCATGAATAAATAGATTTTCTAACGTATTCAATCTTTTTTCATCGTTGATATTAGTAATTGAAAAACAAATATATACTTCTGAATCTAAGGAAAAAGGAATTCCAGTTACACGTAACTCTAACACCTCATGTATTCCATTTCTGTTAACTGATATTTGACATTCTCTTGTTTCCTGTCTGCCTTTTAAATTCTCTAAGATAACATAAACAGCATCACAATATCTACAAAATGAACTTGTTCCACAACCAGATGGTGAATTTTCTACATTCTTACAATGAAAGATTTCTCCTGGTCTTTGTCCTATTGCCTGGCTATCATCAGGAATTCCCATTTGTTTAAGAAGATTATTATTACAAAAAACTGCCTGACGATTCTTGTTTAAAACTAAAACAATTGAGGGTAAAGAATCAAGAATGGTAAGAATAAAGAGCCTTTCTTTTAATAAAGCTCTCTCTCTCTTGATATCTATAACTGCACTTCGATCGGCACTGGCATAAAATGTTTCCATAACAATCTTCCCCCTCAAAGTTTAATAAAAGTATATTGAAAAAAAAGTAATAGTCAATACCTTTTTTTGATTTATAGTGTTTTTTTGAGATTTCTCAAATACAAACAACTCAACTCTCTCTTCTTTGTAAATCAACGAAATGTCCTTTCATCTTCTTTGCAAACTCTATCCTAACTCCTTCCTAATTCGTTTCTTCCTTGGAGCTTTACGATTTAAAAATACTAGAAATTTAAGCATATTAATTATCAGTTTCTTAAATATGATGCTGCATATAAAAATAATAATTCTTATTTACTTTTTTATATTAAACACTCAGACTCACTGTCACTCGAATAGGGTGGCTCCCATCGTAACTATTTTCTCAATGCTTCCTACTATTTCAAATCGTGCACTTCTAGGTTATAAAATTTCTCGTTCAACTACTGAAAATATATCTAATCCTAATTCTTGGGATAATATTGGTACTACAAATACTGCTAATGATACGACTTATACTGATGCGACTTGGGCACAACAACCATCTGGTATTTACACTTATATCATCCAATCTAGATATTCTAATAACGTTCTTTCAACTCCTGCATTCTCTAATACGGTTGCTTATGATATGAATACAAATGTTATTGTTAATTTAGCAACTTCAAATAATATGAATCCTGTTGGTACTGTTTTGTATTTAACTTGTGTTGATGGTGATCCTACTCACGTTTATCAAATGACTGCTACTTCATCTACAGTTGTATTTCCAAATGTTTGGCGTGGTACATACACAATAAAAGCTTCTTTGCCAGGTTATACAAAATTTGTTGAAACCAATGTTCAAATTAATGTAAATCCATTCACCTATTCACTACTTCTTACTCTAAGCCCATTTGTATTTGAAGATGACTTTGAAAATTATGAGAGTTTTAGCACAGCATTTACACCATGGACATTAATTGATCAGGATCACTTAGCTGCCTATGGTTTCAGTGGTATTACTTTCCCTCATTCTGGAGAAGATAGGGCTTTCATCATCTTCGCACCTGCAGAAACAACTCCTGCTATGACTGATATAACTGCTCATTCTGGCAATATAATGGCTGCTTGTTTTGCTTCTGATCCTGCAAATAATGATTGGATGATTTCTCCTCAAATTCATGTTACAACAAATCCATCAGTTAGTTTTTTTGTGCGTTCTTTTACAGCTTCGTATGGTCTTGAACGATTTAAAGTATATGTAGGGACGTCGCCAAATCCTGCAACTATGACGCTGGTTAGTCCTGCTCCTTATGTTGAAGCACCTATTGAATGGACACAATTCACATATTCTCTAAATGCTTTTCAAAATCAAAATATTTATGTTGCAATAAATTGTGTTTCAATGGATGCGTTTATTTTCTTTGTTGACGATTTTCAGGTTAGTGATGAAAGAACAAATACTCTTCCTGTTACTTTGTCATCATTTAACGCAATGACCCTGGAAAACAACTCAGTCAAAATCAAATGGACTACCGAATCTGAAACCAATATGTCAGGGTATCATTTATACCGTTCAGATGATAATAACTTGAATAATGCAAAAAAAATTACTACTCAGTTAATTCCTGCTACTAATTCTAGTGGTCAAAATAATTATTCGGTTAATGATGAAGAAGTGGAACATAGCCATACTTATTATTATTGGTTAACTTCCATTGAATCTAATGGATCATGCTTACAGAATGGACCTGTATCTGTCAGAACAAACGACAATATCGAAACTCCTGAGATATTCACTCTGAATAAATTGAATCAGAGCTACCCTAATCCATTTAAAACTAGCACTAATATATCTTATTCCATTTCAGGTGTTAAAAACACTGCTGTTCCAACTGAAATCTGTATCTACAATGTTAAAGGTCAGAAAGTAAAAACTCTAATCATAGGAAACCATTTAAGTGGAAAAGACTTCTCTATCAATTGGGATGGGACAAATCAACAAGGTCAAAAAGTTCAGACTGGTATTTATTTCTATAAATTTAGCACGCCTGAATATACCGACATCAAAAAAATGATTTTAATCAAGTAATATTTAATTTAATACTAGGGAGGCATACAATAATGTCTCCCTTTTTTCTTATGTTATTACATTAACTCCAAATTTTCTAAATATTTCAGAATATTAATAATATTAAGAAGTATCGTTAAAAAATTAAATAATTCAATAACATTATTAAATAAATTAATAAAAGTCTTGACAAAATAATTCATAAGCTTATTTTTAGTGTCAGATTTTGAAAGTTGAGGTAAAAATGAAAAGAGAATCTAAAAATTTAGTTAATTGCCCTGTTTGCACAGCTCGACTATCTATTAAAGAATTCTATTGTGAAGAATGCCATACCTCAATTCGAGGTAGCTTCCCAATATCAGAATTATCTAGATTAAGCAAAGATCAGCTATACTTTGTAAAAGTTTTTTTGCTTAGTCAGGGAAATATAAAAGAAGTAGAAAAAAAACTAAGTATATCTTATCCCACTGTCAAAAATAAATTAGCCGAAATAATAGATATTATTTCTGAAAGTCATTCTACTAATAAAGATAATGAAATGTATAATATACTCGAAGAAATTGAAAATGGCCTCTTAGATGTGGATGAGGCCATTATTAAAATAAACAAACGGAGGAACTTAAGATGATAACACGAACATCATCTCAGTCTGGAACGACCTACAGTGGTACGATGACCATTGATGTCAATCCTAGAGTAAAAGTAAACCTGACAACTGATGCTGTCAAGTTCTTTTTGAAACCTTCTGAAACCGATCAATTAGTCGTAGATTACATTTTCAGAATTGATTCAGAAGTTGAAGAGAGTGAAGAAAACGAACCTTTGGGAGATTATTCTTATGATGAAAAGGATAACGAATTTAACTATGAAATTATTCTTTCTGACATAGATTGTCTAGATACCCATGTTGGCCAAACAGTAACTCTGAGTATTCCTCAAAACAGTGTTGTTAACGTTGAATCAGAAGTTGGGTTGATAGATATTCAAGGGTTAGAAATCGAAATTGAAGTTTCTAATGAAAATGGACCAGTGCGAGTTCTTCAATCAACAATAAAAGGGGAAATCTCTGTCGAAAATGGTCAAATTCAGGTTGTGGATTCAGTAATAAAAGCTGAAATGTCTAGTGAGAATGGTAAAATTGTTGTGGATAAATGTAATGGTAATGTTTTAAAAGCTTCCAGTGAAAATGGTTCAATTCAGATAAGAGAATCGTTTTTTTCAGAGATCACTTGTGAAACAGAGAACGGTCAGATTGTTTGCCAACTTATGCCTTCTGAAGAGGCTGAAGTTCACTTAACTACCGAGAATGGAGCAGTAAAACTCTATATACCAGATGAGCTTAAAGTAAACATTCATGTCGAAACAGAGAATGGCATGATAAAAGCAAATCTGGAGCAGGAATCTCTTGATTCAAAAGTTAAGAAAAGTCGATCTTATACGGATTCTAACAATGATACAAATACCTATGAACTGACTATGCCTGAAGCTAAGATTAATGTTGATATCACAACTGAAAACGGTCCAGTATATCTAAAAAATGATAATGACATGATTTTTAAAAGCCTTGAAAATGAATTCAAAAAAGCTGAAGAAGTAATTCAAAATTTCACGGTTGATATTGATACGGATGCCTTAAAAGAAACCATAAATGGCTCAGTAAAAAAAGTAAAGGTCATTCTGGAAAACACTAAAGATCAATTACAAAAAAATCTAAAACCAATTATGGCTGAATTTACAAGTATTTTTAATGATAACTTTGATAAAGAGACCTTTAAAGACAAAAAACAAGAAATTAAAGCTACGATTAAAACAGTCATTGAAAAGATAAAAGATGCTGCTCATCATGACCATCATGATAATAAAGAAAGCTCTAGCAATGTGCATACACATTTTAGAGGTCCCATTCCACCAGTACCTCCTGTACCACCAGTGCCTCCAATTCCTCCTAGAAAGCCTATGGAAATCAAAGAAACAGGAAACGAGCTGTCTAGATTAAAAGTGCTGGAATTGCTGGAAAAAGGTATCATAAACTCTGATGAAGCAGAAAAATTATTAAAAGCAATTGATAAATAATACTCTCTAGTCTATACCTAATACCTCCCATTTTAATAGGGCAAATCTCAGATTTGCCCTATTTCTATATTATCTGATATAATAATAACTGCAAGATCAATATGCTTATTAAAATAAATAAAAAAAAACTTGATTAGATAAATTATTATTATATTTTTTGTATTAAGAGACAAAAATTAATCGGAGGAAAAATGAAGGCTATTGAAATAAAGAAAGGAATTTATTGGGTTGGAGTGATAGATTGGGATTTACGTAACTTTCACGGGTATTTAACTCAAAGAGGATCTACATACAATGCTTACTTAATTATTGATGAAAAAATAACTTTAATTGATAATGTTAAGTATTATCTATATAATGAAATGATAGAAAGAATCTCGACTATAATTGATCCTGAAAAAATTGACTATATAGTGCAAAATCATGTTGAGATGGATCATTCCAGCAGTTTACCCATGTTGATGAATGTCTGTCCAAATGCAAAAATATTTACAAGTCCAAATGGTGAAAAAGGATTAAGACTTCATTATAAACAGGATTATGATTACAATGTTGTAAAATCAGGAGAAAGTATTTCCATTGGTAAAAGAAGTTTAACTTTTATTCATACACCGATGGTTCATTGGCCTGATAATATGATAACTTATTGCCCTGAAGATAAAATTCTGTTTTCAAATGATGGTTTTGGACAACATATTGCCTCTTCTGAACGTTTTGATGATGAATTTCCTGTTCATATCGCTTTGGAAGAAGCAAGAAAATATTATGCAAACATTGTCTTACCGTATGGCAAACAAGTGCAGAAAGTTTTGGAAGTGGCAGGAGGTTTAGACTTTGATACCATCTGTCCAAGCCACGGGATTATCTGGAGAAAACATGTTGGAGCGATTATTAATGAATATCACAAATGGGCAAAAAATGAAGCTGAAGAAAGAGCTGTCATAATTTATGATACGATGTGGAAATCAACAGAGAAGTTAGCTCAAGCTATTAGAGAAGCTTTTGAAACACTTGATATTTCTGTCCAAATGACAAATCTCCAACATACTCATATTTCTGATATTATGACAGAATTAATAACAGCAAAATATATCTGTGTGGGTTCTCCAACTCTAAACAACAACATTCTGCCTACAGTCGCCTCCTTCCTGACCTATATGAAAGGTCTTGCTCCAAAAGATCGTATTGGTCTGGCTTTTGGATCATATGGTTGGGGCGGTCAAAGTGTTGGTATTGTGGAGGAAATTCTCAGAGAATGTGGTTTTAATCTTATGCCCTCTATCAAAATTCAATATATCCCTTCTGAAGAGCAATTGAATGAAGTTACTAATAAAATGCTAGAACATTTAAAAAATAACTTGCTTTAATTATAAAAATGATTTATATTATTTATAAATAAAATATATCTTTGGAGGATAAAATGATAACTGAAAAAATGCAAAATGCAATAAATGATCAAATCGAAAAAGAACTTTACTCTGAATATCTTTATTTAGCTATGGCTACTTACTTTGCTGAAAACAATCTTGACGGTTTTGCTCATTGGTTCTTCAAACAAGCTGAAGAAGAACATGCTCATGCTATGAAATATATGCATTACATTATTGAACGTGGCGGGAAAGTTAAAGTTCCTGCTATTGCCGAACCAAAAATCAAAGGAAAGAAAAGTATCGATTTCTTTAAACTTGCTCTGGCTCATGAAAAATTCATCAGTGAAAGTACCTATAAATTAATGGATATTGCGATTAAAGAAAATGATCATGCTTCGAAAAATATTATCAATTGGTTTATTGACGAACAAGTTGAAGAAGAAGCTTCTGTTGAAAAAGTAGTAGCATATTTGGATATGATAGGCGATAATATGGGTGCTATTTTCATGCTTAATGCTGAATTAGGAAAGAAATAATCGATCTTAATTATTATAATAAAGGCTTACTGAAAAGTAAGCCTTTTTTATTGGTTCTTCTGTTATACCCCTCTGATTAAAATCTTACTGAATAAAGATCCTATTTCAGTTTTCTTCAATGCTCTCTTAATTCTCTATAAAAACCTCTGATTATTTAAACTTGACATAAAAGATGAAATTTGTAATTTCGAATTGTAAATTATTAGCAGATAAAACTAAAGAGGTGTTGTATGTTAAAGATCGGAGTTGTTGGTGTTGGTCATTTAGGTAGGCATCATGCCAGAGTTTTTTCCCAGATTGAAGATTGCCAGTTAGTCGGCATACACGATAAAGTATTTGAACGTGCTCAGGAATATGCTGAGATGTATAAAGTAAAAGCTTATGAAAATTATGAAGACTTATTAGAAGCTGTTGATGCCGTCGATATTGCAGCTACAACCAGCTGGCATTATGATTTGGCTAAACCTGCCTTATTAAAAGGTTGTCATGTTTTCTTAGAGAAACCCATAACTTCTGAAATTAGTCAGGCTGAAGAATTGTTAAAGATTGCCAAAGAAAAAAATCTCTTTATTCAGGTTGGTCATATTGAACGTTTTAACCCTGTTATTCTTAAAGTTGCAGATGAAATTGTTGATCCGATGTTTATAGAATCTCATCGTTTAGCCCCATTCACCCCTCGTGGAAGTGATGTGCCAGTCGTTCTTGATCTGATGATCCATGACATCGATTTGATATTGTCGTTTGTTAACTCTAAAATTAGTGGAATACACGCTTCGGGCGTGGGAATTTTAACGCCAAGTATAGATATTGCCAATGCACGCTTAGAATTTGAAAATGGTGCAGTTGCTAATGTAACTGCAAGTCGTATTTCAATGAAACGCGAGAGAAAAATAAGATTTTTCCAAAAAGATGCATACATTTCAGTTGATTTCCAAGATAAGAAAGTCAGTGTTCTTAAAAAATCAGAAAACATCAATGCTATCTTACCTCAAATACTCATGGGCAATACTGATTTCAAACCTGAAGATTTAGTGGATATACAATCTCTAAATGCAGATGATATTACAAAAGATGCATTAACTATGGAATTAGAAGCTTTTGTTTATGCTATTAACAATAAGAAAAAACCAATTGTTGATGGTGAGGCAGGCACTTATGCTTTAAAAATTGCTATGGAAATCATGGATAAAATAAAATATAAAAAATAGTTGGAGTTATACAATGGAAACGGTTTTTATTAAAGATATTAAAGATCATTTAGATAAAGAAATAATTTTAAAAGGTTGGGTTAGAAACATTCGTTTTTCTGGAAAACTTGTGTTTATCATTCTGCGTGATGGCTCTGGTGAAATCCAGGCTGTTGCTTTTAAACCAACATTAGGGGATGAAAAATTTGAATTAGCAAAAAGTCTTACCCTGGAGTCCTCAGTAATCATTCAGGGTATTCCCAAAAAACATCCTAAACAAGAAAATGTGTATGAGATGGATGTAACAGACGTCATTCCTGTACAAATTGCTGAAGATTACCCTATAGCAAAGAAAGAGCACGGTCCTGATTTTTTATTGGCAAATAGACATCTATGGATTCGTTCTGCTAAACAAAATGCAATTTTAAAGATCAGGCATACTGTCTATTTTGCAATCTGTGAATACCTCAATCAAAATAATTTCTATCGTTTTGATTCTCCTATTCTTACTCCTAATGCTTGTGAAGGGACTACTACCTTATTTGAAGTACCTTACTTTGAAGAAGGTATGGCATACTTGTCTCAATCTGGTCAGTTATACCTTGAAACAGGGATTATGAGCTTGGGTCGTGTATATGACTTTGGCCCTGTTTTCCGTGCTGAAAAATCAAAAACCAGAAAACACTTAACTGAATTTTGGATGATGGACGCTGAAGCTGCTTATGTTGAACATGATGAAAATATGAAGATTCAGGAAGGGTTAATTCGGTTTGTTATTAGAACTGTTTTATCTAAAAATAAAGAAGAACTTATCATTTTGGAACGAGATGTTGATCAATTAGAAAGAGCTGATGCCCCTTTTAAGATTATGACACATTACGATGCCATAGAATATTTGCGCTCTAAAGGCTCAGAAATAACTCATGGTGATGATTTAGGGGCTCAAGACGAAGTAATGCTCACTGAAGGGTCAGACGTTCCTGTATTTGTTGAAAAATGGCCTAAAGAAATTAAAGCCTTCTATATGAAAAGAGATCCTGATGATCCAAATGTTGTCTTGGGGGCTGATTTAATTGCTCCTGAAGGTTTTGGTGAAATTATTGGTGGATCTCAAAGAGAAGATGATTACGAAATATTAAAAGGTCGTATGGAACATGAAGAAATGGATATGAAGGCTTATGAATGGTATCTGGATCTTAGAAAATATGGCTCTGTCCCTCATAGTGGTTTTGGTATTGGTCTCGAAAGACTTGTTACCTGGATGACAGGAACAAAACATATTCGCGAAACAATTCCTTTCCCTCGTATGATATATAGAATTTATCCATAAAGATTTCCCGCCTTCGGGCGGGTTTTTTATTTTTATATGATTGATTATCCAACACTTTCCATTCCTGTTCGTTACTTAGCTGAATTTGTTTACCAGGAGGGCGATTTAGTCGCTACTTTTAAAGGTAAAAACAGAAGACTGCTAGGCATTATTGGACATCAAATTGTTCAAAACAACCATTCGGGTAATTACAAATCCGAAGTTTCTGTAAAATATCTGCATTTCATTTCAAATTTTTATGTTGAATTGAAAGGACGTATTGATGGTGTTTTGATTACTGACGATGAAACAATTATTGAAGAAATTAAAACTTTAAATACTCAACCTAAAGATAAAGTAGAATTTGATCAAATTCAATTTCAGTGCTTCTATGAAATGACTCAGGAAATTCCGCCTTTGTATGGTAAAAGTGCTGTTCATTGGGCTCAAGCAATGATTTATGCTTATATCTATGCCCAATTAAACAATCTAAAAGAAATTTCCATTCAAATGACTTATTATGTCAATACCTCTGCTAAACAATATTGCTTTAGAGTCCCCTTTTCTATTGCTCATTTAGAATTATTCTTTAATGATTTAATCGGACAATGGCTGGAATGGGCGTTAAGACTTAATAATTGGAAATCTTTACGAAATGCTACTATTGATAGTTTAGTTTTTCCTTTTGAATTTCGGGTTGATCAAAGGAAAATGGCTGTCGGTGTCTATCAGGCAATAAAAGAAGAAAAAGTCTTATTTGTACAAGCTCCTACTGGGACAGGAAAGACTATTGCCTCCATATTTCCAGCTTTAAAAGCATTAGGAGAAGGGCATATAGATAAAATATTTTACCTTACTGCTAAAACAGTAGGCAGAGAGGTTGCTCTTAAAACTGTATCTATGTTAACTCTGAATAGCCTGAGATTAAAAACTCTTGTCTTGGTGGCAAAAGAAAAATCCTGTTATCAGGACTATCCTTTATGTGATCCTGTTTTTTGTGATTATGCAGTTAATTATTATAAAAAGTCTAAAAATGCTCTCTTTGAGATTTTTAACTTTGATATTTGGGATCATGAGCTAATCCTTGAAATCTCTCAAAAACATGTAGTTTGCCCCTTTGAATTCTCTTTAATGCTCGCTCTGTATGCAGATATTATAATATGTGACTATAACTATGTTTTTGACCCCAGAATTTATCTTAAACGCTTTTTTGAAGAGGTTACTGAAAAATATTGTTTTCTAGTTGATGAAGCTCATAATCTTCCAGATAGAGCTCGAAGTTCTTATTCTTCTATCATTGACACTGATATTTTATCTCTACCATTAACCTGCCTAAAATCTAAAAAATCAGTCTTATATAAAAAAATCAAGGATCTAAAGGATTCTCTTTACCAATTGTCTTCAAGTTATGAACAACCTGAAATATTATTATCTGAATTTCCCAATGACTTACATAATAAAATGAAAGATGTGATGATGAGCTTGGATTTTTGGATTCCTAAACAGAAAGCATCCAGAAAAAAATATATAGTGATTCAATACTATTTTAAGTTGTATTTCTATTTAATGATTGTTGAGTTAGTTAAAACAGGACTTAAACCTCTTATTTTTAAAAATGAGGATATGGTCTGTTTAAAAATGTTTTGCATAAATCCTTCTGAGTTTATAAACGCTTGTTTAAAAAAAGCACGTTCTTCGTCAATATTCTCAGCAACCTTGGTGCCCATGAGTTATTACCAAGATATCATTTCTATGAATGAAAATAGTTGCTCTTTGATCTTACATTCTCCTTTTAATTCCAAAAATTTGGGATTGTTTATTGAATCAGGGATAAATACTGAATACAAGTTTCGAGCAGAAAGCTATCAAGATATTGCCCAATTAATTCTATCTGTAACATCTCTAAAAAAAGGGAATTATATGATATTCTTTCCTTCCTATCATTACTTAAAATCTGTTTTAGATTTTATACCTGAACTGTCGTCTGAATATGATATATTATTACAGGATAGAAATATGACCGAGTTTGAAAGAGGTCAGTTTTTAAATGAGTTTAATCAGGACCGAAAATGCTCCCTACTCAGCTTTGTTGTGATGGGTGGTGTTTTTGGAGAAGGTATTGATTTGGTTGGTGATAAATTAATTGGCGCAATTATCATAGGTGTAGGATTACCACAATTAAGTTTGGAAAAGGATTTGATCAAAGAAAACTATAATTTATCTTCTAAAACCGGTTATGATTATTCTTATCGTTTTCCTGGCTTCAATAAAGTATTACAGGCTGGAGGAAGAGTTATTAGAACTGAAGATGATAAAGGTATTATTCTTCTCATTGATCAACGGTACAGTCAAAGTGTCTATAGAAAATTATTTCCTTTAGAATGGAATCATGCTGAGTATAATCATAATCAATCTTTATTGTTAAAAAAGATAGATAATTTTTGGAAATGTAGATAAACTCGCATTATAAGCCTTCTTTTTATTACATATTAACTGATAGATGAGATGAACTTTACCTTGGTTACAGAAATATTTTAAAAAAAAAGCTTGCTTTTCCTCAATAAAAATGAATAATATCATTTAAAATAGAATGAGGTAATAATGGAAAGTAGTTTTATATCACTAAAAGAATTAAAATCTAAGATTCATAATTCTGAATTAGCTTCCATTAAAACTGTTCTCCTTGAGTTAGTCAAAATTATTAATGATCCATTAGCTACTGCTAAACAATTGAAGGATTTGATTGAAATTGATCCTCCTTTGACTACTCGTATTCTGAGATTGGCAAATTCTGCTTATTATGGTAGCTCTAGAAAGATTAATGATATTCAGGAAGCTATTATATGGGTGGGTTTTGATTCTGTTAAACATATCGCTCTCAGCATGAAAGCTCTTGAACTCTTTATTGATGAAAGAATAAATGACTTTTATTCTCGAGGTTACCTTTGGAAAAATTCTGTTGCTACTGCTCTTATGGGGAAATTGATATATCGCCGGGAATTTCAAGAATTAGGCAACTCTGCCTATTGTCTCGGTTTATTGCATAATGTTGGGATTATCATGATGGATCAGTTTTTAAATGGCACTTTCCAAGAAATTATGGATAATTATAAATCAAATGAAAAAAACCTGATTGAAGTAGAACAAGATTTTCTAAAATATAATCATGCTGGGCTTGCTTATGAATTGATGAAAGAATGGAATTTCTCTGAAATGATTTATCTTCCCATTAAATATCATCACCAACCATTATTAGCTCCCGCTTTCATTAGAAAAGAAGCTACTTTGCTCTATATCGTTGATCAGATTTGTATGGAAATGGAACTTGGTTTTTCTGATATTTCTCAAAAAAACCCCTATACTTATAAAGCATCGCTGAAATTGTTAAACATTGAAGAAGCTTCTATTGAAGGAATTATTGAGACTGTTACTGAAGACTTGGTTAAAATGCAACAGTTAGGCTGGTTTTAAATAATGACGAATCAGAGTAACGAAACCACTGCATTGATTGAACAAGAAAATTTTCTATTAAAAAATAAATTGCGTCAATTACAAAATGAATTAAGATTAACTAAGCTTGAATACGAACAAGCTAATGAAAAATATCTGGATTTATCGAGAAATCTTGAGAATAAGGTGTTGGAAAAACATCAGGAATTAATCTCAACTCAGGAAATACTGCATCATATTAATAGAGATCAGGAATTGATGCTGGATAATTCTCCTGCACTTATTTTTTTTAAAGATGCAAATCTTAAATATATTCGCATTAATCGTAAATTTTTAAGTGTCTTAGAATTAAGTCCTTCTGATATTCTTAATAAAACGGATCTAGATATTTTCTTGTCTCAGAAAACTTTCAATATTAATCACGATTTAGATGTCATTAAATCTAAAATGCCCCTTTATCGTAAGTTTGAAATTATTGAAACTAAAGATAAATCTTACAATCTGAGTATAGATCGAATTCCTCTATTAAACCAACAACAAGAAGTGATTGGTATTTTATGCTTCGCTCTGGATGTGACCGATGTTTTTAAAATTGAAAAAGAAAATAGTTTGTTGCTCAGTCAGTTAAGACATGCTCAAAAAATGGAATCTTTAGGTACATTAGCAGGTGGCATTGCTCACGATTTTAATAATATTCTGGCTGCAATTATTGGGTATAGCGAACTGGCTATTTCTTCTTTAGATGAAGACAATCATATAAATAAATATTTATCTGAGGTTCTTAATGCTGGGTATAGAGCTAAAGATCTTATCAAACAAATTTTAACTTTTAGCAGAAAAACTGAAACTGTTTTTCAACCAATTGATTTAGTCTCTATTATCGATGAAGTTGTTAAATTTATCAGACCAACTCTTCCTTCTACAATTGATATTATAACTAATATTAAAACAGATAATGCCGTTGTTTTGGGGAATTATACTCAAATTCATCAGGTTCTCATGAATCTTTGTACAAATGCATATCAGGCTATGAGTAATAATGGTGGTGAATTAGAAATTAATCTGGAAAAAACAAAAATCTCTCATCTTGATGAAGTGTTAGATATACCAATTGGGCTTTACTATAAAATTGTCATTAAAGATAACGGGTTAGGAATTCATCAGGATATTCTTGATAAGATTTTTGATCCCTATTTTACAACTAAACCTTATGGAGAAGGTACTGGACTAGGTCTATCTGTTGTTATGGGTATCGTAAAAGTTCATAAAGGCTATATTCGTGTAAATAGCCAGCATGGATTAGGTACTGAATTTATCTTATATTTCCCAAAACTTGAAATTGTTGAAAAAGAAACTACTGAATTTGAAAAAGAATATATTAATGGCACTGGAAAAATCCTCTTTGTGGATGATGAAGTCGTCATTACCTCCTTACATACTGATTTTCTAAGTAATTTAGGTTATTCTCTTGTCTCTTTCACTAATAGTCAAGAAGCCTGGAATTATTTTCAGGATGATCCTTACTCTATTGACTTAGTGATCACTGATTACACCATGCCCAAACTTACCGGTCTGGAATTCTCTAGAAGAATTTTAATCCTAAGACCTGAACTCCCTATTATTCTAACTTCTGGTTATCAGGAAATTATCGATCGTTTAAAAGCTGAAGAATTCGGTATAAAATACTATTTGGTGAAACCTTATGAACTTTATACCCTTTCAGGTCTAATAGCTGAAATTCTTTCTGATAAAAAAAAGATTGATGATTCTTATTAAAATCTAAAGGTTCGCATTAACATTAATTGATGTGTATCTTCTCTATGATTTGGAACTATTTGGAATTCGTAATTTAATTTAAATTTATACGGCAAATCATACCTTAATGATATGTTGTTGTACATGTATATATTGGTATTTTTCTCCAAATCTGTCTCTTCCTGAAAAAGTGCTTCATAGTTAATAAACAGATTTCGAGAAATATACCTTCCCATATTCACTGATAAGTTATTTAAAAGGATGGTTGAACTAAAATTTACTACATCATTTTGGCTATATTTATTCTTTACTGAATTATTGTCTGAACTCTTATATTCATTAAATAAGTTTTGAACAAATCCTGGATTTAAGGAAAAGGTATCAAGTTTTAAAAAACGTCTGATTTTATTCTCTATGGGAGAAATATAGGGATCTATGAAAGCTGTTCCTAAACCTACTCCAACTAATTGTAGCGCTTCATCTTGTAATAATGACTCCTCCTGTTGTGTTGATAGTTCATCTAATGATTTCCCATATCTAAGTTTTGATAATATTTGAGCTGGTGTTTTATCATCAATGTTATCACTTTTTAGATTAAACTGCAATATCTCAAAAAATGAATTTTTCATTGTTTTACTTGTAAAAACTTCAAGAGTAATAGTCGTTCCATCTGGTGCTTTATTATAAAAAGTGCCATTTATGATTGGATTATATTCAAATGGTGTAATTCGAACACTGACCTTTTCTGCTTTAAAGACGGTGCCAAATAACTCAATGGTGCCACTATCAGAGTTAAACTGGGCTTCGTATGCCGACCAATCCCCATCTTTGTAAGTAAGCCATAAATAGGAGTCATTAACCAGTAAATTTACCGGATAGGTAACGTAACGAATGTTCTCATTAAAATACATGATCACATCCAATGAAAATGGGAGATAAGACTCTTCTGCCTCATACTCTTCTACATCTTCATGGCTGTCTTCTCTTAAAAAATTGATAAATTTTAGTAAATTCTCTGAATCAGATGGATATACACCACTACCATTTGATATATCAACATCTCCTATTATATTCATACTATCAAATGGACCCTTTATTATTGCTTCCTCACTTTTTCTTCCTGAGATTACAAAATTTGCTACTGAATTATTTGGCATATAATATGGTAAATGAAATAGTAACCCTTCCTTGGTTGTTTTAAAATACAATATTCCCAGATTCAAGGGACCTAATAAAAAATCATCATCTGAATTGGTTATCTCATTTCTAAAATTTATAGTGCCTTTACCCATCATAGCAGACATTTTATTAACTAATATCAAATTGTCTTGTATATCTAAATTTAAATCTATGTTTCTGATGGATTCTTGTTGTCCTTTTATTTTTAGATAACCATCATTTAATGTTATCTTACTTTTTTGAAATGATAATCCCTCTTCTGTCATTTTTATATTTAATTGACCTCTCAAATCTGAATCACCTGACAGGATATAATCATTATTTAGAGATAGATACTTTAATGGATTTGCATTAAAATTGATATTGATTTGATTACTGCCCGGATATATCTGATCATCAAAAATGTTGAAATCTAAAGATCCTGCTCCTTTTACATCAAGATATGAACTATTCTGGATATTAAACTGATGAAGTATTAATTTATTCTGTAGTTGTTCTAAGGATAAATCAAATTGATCAATCTCATATTTTTTATACTGAAGGTTTTTGCCTGCTAATTCTAAATTGAATGTTTTTTGTTTAGAATTTAAATTTATTTCAAAGTCTCCATTAATTGATCCTTTATACTTCGCCTCTTTAATTAATTCTAATAAGTCTGCTTGGAGATTTCCCTCTAATTTAAACTCTTCTCCAAAATTTACTAAAATACCTCTGGAACTTAAAATCTTATCCATTTTAGATATCAAATCCATCCTGTCTATTTTAATATTATTAGGATCCCCACTTAAATTTATAAATAAATCTGCTGGATTTAGCATATCATATGAAAACTGACGAATGGCAAAGTTAGTATGTAATGACCCAGGTATTGTTGAATTGTAAGATGATTGAAAAGAAACATATCCTCGAATATCTCTTGCTAAACTTTCATTTAAAAAATATCGAGTAAATTGATTGAGAGATATTTGACTTCCTGAAACATCAAAACTATAATAGAAGGATGGTTTTATTCCAACTGTTGCATTGGCTTGAATTACATTATTTATTGAAAATTCCTCTGTTTTTAAATAGGTCATATCCCCTTTTGCTTTTATATCCATTGATAGTGGAAATTTGTTGAATTCACTGTCATATACTTTTATCTCCAAATTTGAAACATTTGTGACTCTATTTATTTTAAAATTTCCTTTTGATTTTAACTGTATTCCATTTATATTGGAGGAAAATAGCTCCAGCTCAAGTTGTGCTTTTAACTCTTTCTCATCTGTCCGTAAACTTATATTTGCATCAATAAGTTGTGGGATAAATTCGTTATTGATTTCACTTAATAAAAAATGCTTCATTTGAATTTCTGTTTCAATTTGTTTATTCTTTAAATTACCCTCTGCTTCAATATGCAAACCATTATTCTTATTCTTGATTTGAATACTGTAGTTATCCCCTTCATACTCTAATGAACCTTCAAGATTTTTTAGATGATATTCATCGTATTGAACTGAAGAATTGCTTAACAATGCTTTTATTCTAGGAGAATTATTCTTCATAGATATTTCTGAATTTATGTTTCCTTTAATAACAATGTTTTTATATTTATACGATACAGAATCAGCAGATACATTCATACTTAGATAGTTGTCTTTAAGATTATATGTTCCAGTACTTGAAATCTTGCCCTTAATTGCTTTTAAACTCTTCGTCTCGAAAATAATGTCCTGTTTTAATATGTCTTTGGTTTCAAATTTTACTAGTATATTTTCTGCCTTTTCTTTGTGATATATTAAACTATCTGATTTTATAACTCCTTTCAAAGAAAGTTTTTTTTTATAAAAATCTAATTCTCCAATCAAATCTCCTTTCACTATAAATAACTGATTAGTTTTGGGAGATGGAATATTCAAAAAACTATAAATACATTTAATTCGATAATCTTTAAATGGACTTGTTATTTTCCCCTTTACTTTACCAATAAAATCTCTGTCATTCAGTGCATTGATACTAAAGTCTGCTGAGTTTTGATTACCTGATATCTTAAAGTCATCAATCATTAAATACTGACTACTTATCATACCTGATAGACGAGATTCTGGGGAAAAGAATAAACTGTCTGACTTGATTCCAAAATAACTTAATTTGTTATATTTTTTATAAATTCCATTAAATTTTAATGATACTGTTCCATAATCTCTTATTTTTATATTCGAAGTAATTATGTTGTTTCCTTCTGTATAAATTTCTGTTATTTTATTATTCTTTAATGACAAGAATAACTTAAAAGTACCTTTTTGATTAATTTTGCCTTGAATAGATATTTTTGAATTCTTTTGATTAATTATATTAACATTGATAGCACTTAATGTCTCTGAATACTTAAAATGATCATCTTGATAATTTAGCTTTAGCGTGCCATTGTTTATACTTAAAGTTTTAAACCATTTGCTCAAATTTTTGTCTTCTTTTATCCCTTTTTTGGTGGTGTATTTATAGTTATAAACTATGTAAGGATCATATATTCGGATTTCTTTTAGAACCTGACCTACATTTAACTGAGCACTAATAACTTTCAACAGATTGTACGTAATATATATATGATGGGCTTTTATTAGATATTGTTTGTGTTTATCTCTAATTTCCAAATTTGAAATAAAAAGTTGTTTTTCATTTATTGAAAAACTATCCATTTTTACATCAGCATCCAAAACAGTTGATATAATTGTAGTAAACCTGTCTTTAAAAAAATCTATTCCGTGAAGATATTTGAAAAGAATAAAAATACTGATATTTATTATCAGAAGTATTAAGACAAGCCAAATAAACCACCGATTATGTTTCAAAAGCTATTCCTTGATGTCTTTTTCTATTAGAAAACCCTTATCTAGTTGATATATTTTTGACATGGCATTTGATACATTTTTATCATGTGTCGCTATTACAAACGTTTGTCCTATCTCTTTATTAAGCTTCAATAATAATTTTATTAATTCTGATGCATGATTAAAGTCCAGATTACCTGTAGGTTCATCTGCAAGAATAAGATCAGGTCTGTTTATCAACGCTCTTCCAATAGCTACACGTTGTTGCTCTCCTCCACTTAACTGATTTGGATAATGATGAGACCTGTCCGATAAATCAAGTTTTCTTAAGATTGATATCGCTTCTTTGATGCTTTTATTCCATGATTTCCCTGAAATATACATAGGTAAAGCTACATTTTCTACCGCTGTAAAATCATCTAAAAGATAATGAAATTGAAAAACAAAACCAATATGCTTGTTTCTAAATTCATAAATTTTCTCGGTTTTGGGGGTAATGAGTTTGTTGTTATAATAAATCTCTCCTTGATCTGGAGTGTCTAGCAATCCCATAAGATGCAAAAGAGTGCTTTTCCCGCTGCCTGAAGCTCCTGTAATAGCAACAAGCTCGCCAGATTCTATTGATAGATTTATATCCTTCAAAATAACTAAAGATGAGGTTATCTCTTTATATGATTTATGAATTTTATGACATTTCAGAATGCTCATATTAGCTCCATTATTTATACCTTAAAACAGATATTATATCTGTTTTGTTCATCTTTTTCAAAGCAATAATCCCAGAAAAAAGAACTATTATCATCGATATAGTAAATATTATTGATATTGAATACCATGTGATGGATACATGAAATGCATCCAAAAGATAAACATCTCCTTGCATTTTTATCAGAGTTTGGCTACTAATCATTTTAGCAATTAAAAATCCAAAGATTAAACCTGTTATGATTGAGAAAAAACCAATTATAAAAGTATTAAAAACATAGATTGTATTTATTTTGACTTCATTTAATCCCAATGTTCTTAAAATGGCTATCTTTCGCCTGTCTTCTGTTATGGTTGTTGTTGTTGATGTGATTATATTAAACGAAGCTATAACAATTAAAAAACTTAAAATTATCCCAATTACCCATTTCTCTAATCTTAATAGTGAAAATAGATTTCCATTATAAAAAGCCCAGGAAGATACCTGAAAACGATTCTCTAATGCATAATCCCACTTATAAGCAATTTCATTGGCTTTGTCAATATATTGAGGTTTTAATTTTATCTCAATTAATGTATAATCTCCTTTTTGAAGCGTTAATGATTTTGCAGTTGTTTCATTGACAAAAATTGTTTTGGTATCATATTCATGCATCCCTGTATGGAAAATACCCCTGATGATAAAACTCTCCTGCTTTATTGGCGATGAAAAATCAAACCCTTGATTTGAAGTGATAAGTGAAAGAGAATCCCCTACTGTCACATTAAGTAATTTTGCTAAATATGAGCCAATAACAACATCATTTAAATGTTTTAGATTGCCAGAACCACTTCGTATGATTTCATGATATAACATAGGGATGTTATTTCTATCCCATTTAACACTTCTAAAAGTGACTCCCTTTAATTTGTCATTCGCATATACCATACCCTGACCCATTACAACTGGTTGAGCACAAATAACCTCTTGTTTGTCCTTTAAAAAATCATTTATAAAGTTTATCTCTTGTTTGTTTAAGTCTGATGCACCTGGTTTAAAGAAGAAAATATGCCCATTAAAATTTAAAATTGTTTGCTTTAACGCTTGTTCATATCCTTCAAAAAGCATGATTGTAGTGGTTAACGTTCCTACTGAAATAATTAATCCCACAATTAAGAACAGAATATCCTGTCTTTTGCGAATTCTTTTAAAACTATTTATTAAATTTTTTATAATAAATAGGTGTATTTTCATAATTTTACCCTTAACAGATAATAAAAGGGCTAAGTATTTTGTCAATTAAATTTGTTATAAAGTAATTTTTGCAAATCAAAAGGGGAAACAGGATTGACTTTGTCAATCCTGTTTGGGGTGAGGGAGTGTGTGGATACACAGTTTAATATTTCTATCTATTACTCTAAAGTCCTTCTTTTTGACTCTTGAATGTGTTTAATTTCTCTATCAACTCTTCTATTTGAAAGGGTTTGGAAAAAAATGCTAAAGTGTCATTTTTGTTTGATAATGGAATTGAATTCTCTGAAAATAACCCTGATATATAGATTACTTGTAATGAACTCTGCGATAGTTTCGCTAATCTAAATAACTCAAATCCTGACATTCCCTGCATATTTATATCGGTTATCATTAGGTCATACTTCACATTCTTCATGTCTTGATAAGCCATAAAAGGATCACTAAAAGTACTACATTCAAATCCTATTGGTATTAATATACTAATGAGACTTGTTAGTATTGATTTGTCATCATCTATGATTATTATTCTCATAATTCCTGCCTAATGAAATAACTTGATAATCTTGAAACTCGTTGATAAACACACTATGATATTTAATTATAACACAGTTTATGCCAATAATCAGTTTTTATCTTTATTTTAAAGAAATATCTGCACTAACTAACTAAAAATTCGTAAAATACTTTATTTGGCTATTTATAAAATAAAGCATCTATGATTCAGTATAATTATAAAATGCTGATATATCAGCAACAGAATGACCAATAATCAACAAATATTAAACTTCTGAAGATAGGTATATAATTGATTCCGAGTTATCTTTAAAAAATTGGCTGTCTTGACTTTATTCCCGTTTTTGTATGATAATGCCTTTATTATTACTTTCTTTATCAATATATTTAAGTCAATTTCTTTGGAATTCTCAAACAATTTTTGTAGTAAATCTTCACTTAAATGCAAATCAGAATGATTATTTAGGGTGTTACTTAGGAATGATAGATGGTGAGGACGGACTGTCTTATCATTAAATAATATGACGATCCTTTCAATTGAACTTCTCAACTCTCTCACATTTCCTTCCCAAGGATGATTTAATAATAGAGACTCTGCTATCGAACTAAACTTAACAAATGGCTTTCCCTTATCTTGACTTATTTTCCCTAAAAATAATTGAGCTAATGGAAGTATTTCTTCTTTTCTCTCTCTTAAAGGGGGAATAAAAAGATATCCTGCTTTTAATCGATAATATAAATCTTTTCTGAATGTCCCGTCTTCTATCTTTTTATTGATATTATCATTTGTGGCAAAAATCAATCTCGCATTTGTAATACTCTTTTCATTACTCCCCAATGGATAATACTCTTTTTCTTGTATTAATCTTAATAATTTCGCCTGGGTTGTTGTAGATAATGTGGTGATTTCATCTAAAAAAAGTGTCCCATTTTCTGCTGCAAAGATCTTTCCCTTTGATCCCTTTATTTTACTTCCTGTGAAAGCCCCGCCTTCATATCCAAATAACTCACTTTCAAATAACTCTGGAGGGATGGCTGCTGCATTTACAGCTATAAAAGGTCTAATTGAAACAGAATGACCATGATGGATAAATTTGGCGATGACTTCCTTTCCTGTGCCTGTTTCTCCTTCGATAAGAACTGGGATTTCAGGACTGTTGTGTAATATCTCGGCATGATCAAAGACTTTTTTTAATGTATTTGAAAATATCCCTATCTGATTCATGCCTAAATGCTCTAATGCTATATTCTTATATTGATCAAACTCTTCTTGCATTGTCTTGGTCTTTTGATCAACCAATTGTTTTATGTTTGACTTATAAGAACTATTCTCTTCTTTGAGATTGATGTATTCATAGGCTTTTTGAAGAACATTGATTAATTCTTCAAAATTTAATGGTTTTGTCAAATAATCAAAAGCTCCATTCTTCAAAGAAAAGATAGCATCCTGGATATTACTTTGCCCTGTAAATAAGATAACAGCTGTTGCTTTTTCTTTAAACTCCTTCCTTATGGCTAGGAGGAGATTTAGACCGTTTAGCACTGGCATTCTGATATCACTTAAAACTACCGGCACAAAATGCTTCTTCATAAAATTTATTGCACTTAACCCATTATCAAAATCATATACCTGATAATGTAAATCTGTAAGCAACATTTTTAAACTGGATCGACTACCTGAATCATCATCTATAATTATAATTTCCATGTTAACCTCTGCTTTCTGGAATGATGAGTATAAATTCTACCCCTTTTGGTATAATGTTTCTAACTGTAATGGTGCCTCCAAAAGATGCAATTAACTGCTGACAGATTGCCAACCCTAAGCCTGTGCCTAAACCTTGTGGTTTTGTTGAAAAAAACGGTTCAAAGATTCTGTCAAGTTCGTCTTGGCTAAGACATTTTCCATTATTATACACTTTAATGGTTACTAAATTATTCATTACTTTAGTACTGATTCTGATCTCTTTTTCTTCATTTTTTGTATCATCATCCAGAGCATATATCGCATTGTTCATCAAATTTATTATGATTTGTTCCAGTTGAATTGGATATCCCATGATTGTAGTTTGAGTTACACATGGTAAAAATTCCAAATTTATATTATGGTTTTTTATCTGAGTTGAAAGTATATTGATTACATTCTGAATGCTTTGATGTAAATCAAAATGGGTAAATAATGTCTCTGGTTTATTATAAATCATACTTCTTAGATGGTCAATGATGCTCTCTATTCTACTGATTTGCTGTGAAGCAAACGTTAATTTTTCCTCTATCGTGCTCTGAAATGTAGTATAATTATTCTTTTTTAAATAGATCATACCATCAATCATTACTTTCATGGCACTTAATGGTTGATTGATCTCATGAGAAATCCCTGCCGATAAAGCGCTTATTGTCGATAAACGCGCAGTATGATTCAATATCTTCTCAATATCTGCTTTACTTTGTAATGCTTGTTTTTTCCCTGTTATATCATGAAGCAAAACTAAAAAGTTTATGGGTTCATTCGGAAGTTTTAAAATCGATAAGAAGATTTCTACATCTATAATTTTATTCTTGTCTGATAAAAGTTTTATCTCTAAGTTCTGTGTTAATGGATATTTTATTATCCTGTTTAACAAGGCTTTTACATCGGTTACTTTCCTGTATATCCATTCATTTATATTTGAATTGAGAATCTTATCACTTTCAATTTCTAATAAGTTAGGAACATTCTCATTGATAAATCCTATCTTCCCTTTCGAATCAAACAAGATTATCCCATTGGGGGAAGCCTGTACCAAACTTTTGTATAACGTTTCACTTTTGAGGATCTCCAATTCTAATTGTTTTCTTTCTGTGATGTCTTTTCCATGAGATTGAACTTCTATTAGATTCCCAAAATCATCAAATATCCCACAATCTGTCCACTCCATCCATCTTGTGCTACCATCTGCTTTGTTCACTTTATGTTCATATTGAATAACTCTATTATTCCATTGTAATTTGCGAATGGTTTCAAATACACTAGCTCTTTCTTCTTGTGGAATAAATTCTATGAATTTCTTTTTAACTAGATCCTCTACACTTTCATTAAAATACTTGGCATAGGCTTGATTGGCATACAAAATTGTGGTGTCTGGTAATGAACGGCAAATAATCTCCTGTTGAGTTTCTAATATTTCATTTAATTTTGATTTCTCAAACTCCAGTTCAAGTTCCATTTGTTTAATTAATGTCACATCTTGTAAAACACCATATAGTTTTTTTATCTTTTTATCAACAAAATGGGCATTAACCACTATCCTTACCCAAAGATGCCGTTGATTAGCTGTTATAAAATGAGAAATAAAATCAAAGGAAGTTCCATTTTTAAAAGCTTCATCTATCTTAAGCTTTATTGGTTTTAGTTCGTCTGGCTGAAAAAATCGCTTAATTCTGTTTGGGGTTGGGTTAAAACTATAATCCAACTCAAAAATATTAAACATTTCCTCTGTCCAAAAAACCTCACCTGTTAGTGGATTGTATTCCCACCCACCAATTTTTGCTACCTGACTGATGGTTCTTAATCGCTTTATTGTCTCCATTAATTCTCGTTTATTCGAAATATTCGTTGATTTAGTAAAATAATATTCTTCTGAGTTATATCTTATAATTTCTACTATGATTTGCCAAGATATACTGCCTGATGGGATAGGAATAGTTGTTTCATATACAACCTTTTCATTGTTTCCAGACGATTTCTTAAAAAGTGAAATCATTAATAATGATAGCTCATCATTAAAAATATTCCTGATTTCCTGCTTTATTACTTTCTTAACTTTAAAACCGGATATCTTAAAAAAACTGTTATTTGCCTTCTCAACGATATATTCGTTATCTATGCTTTTCTTGTAGATCATGATTGTATCACTTATATCTTCATAGATACTCTCAAAATTACTGAGAATAAAATCAAAGACTTCTTTTTTCATTAATACATCCGCCTTTGTTTTAAAAGTAATGAAGTAACTGATTTATGTCAATAAAAATCCTTTATACCTGTTATAGAATTTTCGAGACAGTGCAAATTATAAAAAAACTCATATTAAACAACTCTTGTACTTATAGGCGAGAAAAGTAAACATGGGTACTCCTTCTTGACATATCTGGCAATAGAATTTACTAATATAAAATAATTACATCAATTCTTCTCTTTTTTCTGAGTAAAAAACTATCTCTCTCCCTGATAAAAATGTATAAGTGGTACAATCGACCATGAAAAAATAACGTTAAGTCGCAAGGAAAGTCGAAGAGTTGAGAACAGCCATATGTTTGAGCTCGAAGAGTGAGTTTATGACATATTCACCTAAAATTTAAGCAGATTCTCATAAAGACCATTTAGTTCACCCACACTGCTATTATCATCAACACATAAGTGTAGTATTATCTTTTATCTTTTATATCAAATCAACGAGTTTAAGACATAGTTCACTACATCTTCTACTGATACCATCTCTATACATAAAGTAGTCTTTCTTTACTCCTTTCTTACTCCTTCCTTACTCCTCCCTTGGTGTTCAATTAATAATAAATTACTAATAAATCTGCCATAAAACCACTTCTCAATAAGGAATTAATATTGAGATTTATTAAATCTAAGGAGAAGATGATGTTAATCGTGGACAAAAAAATATTAATTATTGGATATAAGCAACCCCTTTTTTTGAAATAAGAAATAACATTATTCAAATATCTAATGATTTTCTGATCGTTCCACTGCCTGCAGTTAAGCAATTCTCCAACGATGAAGCTTAACTTTTATCTATTATCTCTTATCTGCAAATCTCTGATTTGCTATAATCTGCAGTGCACCAGCACTGCCTTTATCCCCGATTTGTCCTCTCTTCCCGGTAAAATAAGAATCCCTTTTGTTGCTTCACAATTTGATTTTTATGGAAAGAATAAAACACTCGTTCTGCGAACATCTTGTTTGCAGATGCTATGGAGCGAGGACGGCTCGTCCTCGAAATAAAAAAATTACAAGCTTTCAATATCCTTAATCCATCTATTAAAAGAAATGAACAATACCATTTCAAAGAAATAACCATATCTTATCCAGAAAATACTTTATTAAAGCAATTCTCCAACGATGAAGCTTATCTTTTATCCATTATCTGTAGTTCACCATCACTGCCATTATCTGCAACACACCTGTGTTGCCTACATCGGTTTCATGGAATTTTCTTGCATTTCCTTCTGTTTTTGTTGTTTTTGATAATATCTCGTAGAGACGCAATGCTTTGCGTCTCAATCAATTGCACATAACACCTGTTTAATTGAACGTAAATAAGACAATGGTTTACCTTATAATTTAACCTACCCATTGGCAAGCTATGGTGGAACCTCTGAGAGTGACTGGAGATTAAATGGCATACCATCAGAAAAATACAGATATTTATATTTCAATGAAAAGAGATGAAAATCAAGATCCCCGATAGGGGTTTTCCGGGCTTGATTTTTTCTTTGCTTCGTTTATTTTGTATCATGACAAAAGAAATGAAGAATACATTTATTAATATTTGTCATGTTAAAGCAATTCTCCAACGATGAAGCTTAACATTTATCCATTATCTGTAGTTCACCATCACTGCCATTATCAACAACACAAAAGTGTAATTTTATCTCTTATCTTTTATCTCTTATCTGCAAATCTACGATTTGCTAATGTCTGCAATACCAATGTTAATTGTCTCCATCTTAGCAATCTTTTTGATAGAGTGCTAAAAATAATTTGGCTTTGCCTCCTATTCAATTATCTTATCTAAAAAAAGAGGAGGTTTATTATGAATTTAAACCAATATACCATTAAATCTAGAGAGATTGTTAATAACCTTCAAATCCTGGCAAATGAATACGGACATCAGGAAATATCTGTTTTTCACCTCTTTCTTAGTTTGCTAAACACAGAAGATAGCACAGTTTTGCCAATTCTTCAGAAATCAGAAGTTCCAATTCAACCTTTATTATTAGATTTAAAACTTGAAATAAATGCTTTGCCAAAACTAACAGGTTATACTCAGCATTTCTTATCTCCTGATTTAAATGAAGTCTTTATTGAAGCTGAAAAACAAGCTAAAAAACTTCAGGATGATTACATCAGTGTTGAACATCTCTATTTAGCCTTAATTTTAAAAGGGAAAAAAACAGATAGTATTTTTAAAAAATATCATATAAACTATGAAAAGACTCTTACAGTTTTAAAAGATATTCGTGGTAATCAACGTGTTACCGATGAAAATCCTGAAGCTAAATATCAGGCTTTGGAAAAATATGCGAGAAATCTATCCCGATTAGCAAAACAAGGTAAATTAGATCCTGTTATTGGACGTGATGAAGAAATCAGACGTGTTGTTCAGATTCTTTCCAGAAGAAGGAAAAACAATCCGGTTTTAATCGGAGAGCCAGGAGTGGGGAAGACTGCCATCGTTGAAGGCTTAGCCAGAAGAATTATGGATCAAGATGTCCCTGAAAACCTTAAAAATAAAGAGATTTTAGAATTAGATATGGGAGCTTTAATTGCAGGTGCTAAGTTCCGTGGAGAGTTTGAAGATAGATTGAAAGCTGTTTTAAAAGAAGTCGAAGCAAATGAAGGTCATATTGTTCTCTTTATTGATGAAATTCATACAGTTGTCGGAGCAGGAGCTGCAGAAGGATCTGTTGATGCTTCAAATATGCTAAAACCTGCTTTAGCTCGTGGAAATTTACATTGCATTGGCGCAACAACTCTTAATGAATATAGAAAATATATCGAAAAAGATGCAGCGCTAGAAAGAAGATTTCAACCTGTACTTGTCAAAGAACCTGATATTGACGATACCATTTCCATTTTAAGAGGTATTAAAGATAAATATGAATTACATCATGGCGTTCAAATTGTTGATAGTGCCCTTATCGCCGCAGCTGTCTTATCAAATCGTTACATATCAGATCGTTTTCTGCCTGATAAAGCTATTGATTTGGTAGATGAGGCATGTGCTCAATTAAAAATGGAAGTTGATTCCATGCCTGTTGAATTAGACGAAATAGTCAGAAGAATTCGACAACTTGAAATTGAAAAAATCTCTGTTAAAAAAGATAAAGATGAACTCTCAAAAGATAGATTAAGAAAAATTGAAGAAGAAATTGCTGAATTAAAAAGTTCTCAAATTAACCTAAAACTAAAATGGACTCATGAAAAAGACTTGATGAAACAAATCAGTCTGATTTCTGAACAAATAGATAACTATAAAATTGAGGCTGATAACGCTGAAAGAAAGGGTGACCTCGGTAAAGTAGCAGAAATTAAATATGGTTTGTTATTACAAAAACAAAAGGAACTCGATAAACTAAAACTACAGTTAAAAGAGATTCCCGATGAACAAAGACTTCTGAAAGAAATGGTCGATGAAGGTATGATTGCTGAAATTGTTGCAAAATGGACGGGTATCCCCATGTCAAAACTTCTTGAAGGAGAAGTGCATCGTTTGATTAACATGGAAAAAGAATTATCTCTGCGAGTTATTGGCCAAGAACAGGGAATTTCTGCTGTTTCTCATGCAATCAGACGCTCAAGAAGCGGATTAAGTGATCAAAACAGACCAATAGGTTCTTTTCTCTTTTTAGGACCAACCGGTGTAGGAAAAACTGAATTAGCTAAAGCTTTGGCTGAATTTCTCTTTGATTCTGTTAAATCAATGATTCGTATTGATATGTCTGAATTTATGGAAAAACATAGCGTCTCAAGACTTATTGGAGCTCCTCCAGGATACGTTGGTTATGAAGAGGGTGGATATCTGACGGAAGCTGTTCGGAGAAGACCTTATAGCGTTCTGCTCTTTGATGAAATTGAAAAGGCTCATCATGATATCTTTCATATCCTTCTTCAAATTTTAGAAGATGGCAGATTGACTGACGGGCAGGGAAAAACAGTAGATTTTAGAAATGTGATCATTATTATGACTTCAAATATCGGAGCTCAAATGATTTTTGACAATCCAGATACCGATCCGGAAAAACTAAAACTTCCTTTACTTAATACCTTAAAGAATTATTTCAAACCTGAATTTCTCAATCGTCTTGATGATATCATTATTTTTCACAGACTTTCTAAAGAACAAATTATTGAGATTGTTCGCTTTCAATTAAATATCCTATCAAAAAAACTTTGTGAAAAACAGATCTCTATAAGTTTCACCGAATCTTGTATCAATCATATCGCGGAAGCTGGATTTGATCCTCAATATGGAGCAAGACCTTTGAAAAGAATTATTCAAAAAGAATTGGAAAATGCTATTTCAATAGAAATGCTAAAAGGAAATATTACTCAAAACTCTAAAATATCCATTGATTATCAGGATAATAATTATAACTTTGACATTAAATAAGTTAAGTAAACTTGATTAAATAATATAAGGGCGGATTCATCCGCCCTTATTTAATTTGGTTGAGAGGGCAGGAATTGAACCTGCCACAAACGGTATGATACATTAAAAATAGCTTAAAACAAAATACTTTAAATACAGCTTTACAAAAATTGTAAAAAATATATACTATAAAATAAAAAAATAATAGTCTTTTGGTATTATATAAATAAAGTTGTATAAAAATTATTATTGACAAAATATATTCTAATTACTATTCTTGTTAAATGTCTAAATGATTTCAGGAGTATGGTGATGAAGAATATCTCTTATATGAGATTATTGTATGATTATTTTTGCATTGATATTTTTTATAATATTAACACATATATATATATATATATATATACTTAGAACTAACTTACTATATAACGTACTTATCTATAAATATTCATGCGCCTAGAGACAGAAATCAATTTCTTCTTTATGGGGTTTCTTATAAAGGATAAAAATAAGAAACCCCTATCTTATGAAATACTAATTCAAAAAAAAAGGAGAAAAAATGAATACATTAAATATATTATCAAACTTTGGTTCGTTACCTACAAATAAAAAACTGTTTTCTAACAGAAAAGTAGTTTGTTTATTTTCTATGTTGCTCTTTCTATCTCTGGCATTTAATTCTCTAAATGCTATGTTTATTGTTTTAACCAGTAAAAATGGGTTACCTCTAAACTCAACTACTGTAATCAATGCTTTAACAGATTTCAAAGGTGATGTTGGGGGTACTTACCACTATGGTTGGGGCATCGTCGCTTATAATCAGGCAGGAATCCCAATACCAGGGATGACCTATCAATATAACTCAAACAAAGCTTACGTAGGTACTCCTAATCCAGTTCGTTTTGCAGGAACAGAAAATATTTATACAGATGATCAATTTAATAACGCTGTGAATACAATAGTTAATAGTAACCCTTATATCATTATGGTTCATGCGAGAGGCTATTCTTATGATCATGACCTCACAAAGCCGGATCCTCATCCTTTTGTCTATCATACTAACGGCAGATATTATGCCTTCATTCATCATGGAACTATTAACGATGACTATGCAAATGATATGGATACATTCACAAACGGTATTTCACCTACCTTATACAATTCTGTTGTTCAACAAAATAATCTCCTGGAAAATATTGATTCTGCTCATTATTTTGCTTATATAATGGCTCATTTTCAAGATCATAATTATGATGCACTTCAATCACTTAAATATTTAAACGCTCATCCTGCCTTTAGCTTTAATGGTGAGAGTAATAGATCCTTTGTTTTATGTGATGGTTTTCAGAGTTATGCCTATCGATTTTATAATCAATTGTTAAAATCAAATATTTTCAATACAAGTGCCACTCAACCATATATTTTGCTTACACAATTATCTTTTGAACCTGTCAATATTGGAACTACTGCTAATCCTATATTGGTACCTGTGGACTTTATCAAAGATTATTATACTCAGTATATCCCAGTTAATGGCCGTGCTAGTGAAGTAAGATTTTATGATTATCCTATTGGTCATACAGCTTTTGGTTCAGCAGTTATGTATCGGAGAATGAGTCCGGAATTGAACTGGAGATGGGAATCTTTCCCAATCTTAAACACTTCCTTGCCTGCGACAAGTGTACTCGCTGAATTCAATTCTACAAGCAAATCTTATTGGCAAAACACAGTTTCACGACCATTAACGAATTATTTATATAGAGACACTTATACATATTTATGGTCATGTAGCGGGATTTATAACTTTACTCATACCAATGGTCATAAATTGAATGTCCCCTCTACTACGTATCTTAACAATCGAGTTATAGGAAAAGTTGTTGCTGAAAATACGAGTATCACCATTCAAAGTGGGTTGAATAATTGGGTTGGATATTGGTTTATGGAAAATCAGTCTTTAGCAGACGCACTAGGCCCCAATCTCTCAAAGGTTGCTAATGTACATGGTGAAAGATGGCATTATCAAGCGCCTCAATCTAACAATACAAAAGATGATCCCACCCCTGTTCCTACAGTCAATGCCAATACTCTGATTATGGAATTTGGAAAATCATATATTATTAATTTAAAACCAGGTGAAACTTCTATTTCTAACTTTCACTGGAATAGCAACAGAACCAGTGGAACAAAGGAAAATATTACTTTACTTTCCAATGAAACATTACCTGAATATTATTCTTTCTTAGATCAGGATGAATATCAGAGTCTAACCATTGGGAATATTGATGAAAACAGCGGATACAATGAAATTGCAGTATATGCAGGACTCGACTGTATTGGCGCAACCAAAATATCTTCATACCCTGTCCAGATATTAGCTTATACAAAAGGTTATGAAGGATTACCTCTAACTTTTAGAGCGATTACTTCTAGCAAATCAGAAGAAGAGATAGCTCTCGAAGGACAGATCATCTCAAACTCTAAAAACAACAGTTTGATTGCAGGTACTTTTGATGCACTATCAATCAATGTATATCCCAAAGAGAACAATAATCAAGTCATTAGAAAAAGCATAATTAATAATGTGAATTCTTATCCAAATCCTTTCAATCCAACGACTACTATTAAGTTTTCTTTAACAGAAGAAAGCAATGTTATTGTTGACTTATTCAATGTAAAAGGTCAGAAGATTAAAACTCTGGTCAATCAAAGAATGGCAATGGGAACACATGGTATCGTCTGGAATGGTGATAACCAGAATGGCATAAGAGTTGGAAATGGTCTTTATTTCTTCAAAATACAAAGTGGAAATGATATAAAAACAGGAAAACTGTTAATGTTAAAATAGTTGTTGTTAAGGCAGAGACTTTTAGTCTCTGCCTGTTTTTGGTAAAGGAGATATTTTGAGAAGATTTTTATTTATTCTGTTTCTGCTAACAATTCTTGCTTTACAAGCAAATACATTGAGAGTAGGGCAAAACCAGACTTATAGTTCTATTCAAACGGCTATTAACACAGCGTCGGCCTATGACACGGTGTTAGTCTATCCAGGTACGTACGCAGAAAGGCTTGTCGTTCGTCAGAAAGCTTTAACCATAGGTAGTCTTTATCTCATTACAGGAGACAGTCTTTATGCTTCTCAGACTATTATTGATCCTGATTTTTCAGGGACTTGTATGCAAGTCTTTGAAGCACCCTATATCAAAGTGGCAGGCTTCACCTTTCAACATGGTCTTGGTGAATATAATGATATGATAGAAACTTATGGTCTTGGCGGAATTTTTTTTCGTCTTTGTAATCAATTTATCTTTGAAAATAATATAGTTCAATACAATACTTCAGGCAGTGGTGGCGGGTTTTCAGTTCTTCAATCTCCTGGTATCATTTCAGCAAATGTGATCAGATACAATATGACTTTAGCTCGAGGTACTTCTGGAGGTTTGAATATTTCTAGGAATGATAATCTTGGAGGGTATCCAATCGTTATTCTTGATCCTGTTCGCCGTAACGATGTTTATTTCAACACGGGATATTTAGCCACAGATATTGCAACAAGTGGATATAATGAATTTTATTTTCCCTTAAATCGTTTTACTGTACCACAACTCAGTGAAAACTTTCTCAGAATGGATATAGGGGATAACCCTTTTATTGATGAACAAACTTTTAACTATACCTATGATATTAGACAAGGAATGATCGAAGAAGTAAATGCTGATCTTTATGTTAGCACCACTGGGAATGACAATAATAACGGACTGAGCCCAGATCATCCTCTGAAAACTCTCTTTCAGGCTGTTCTTAGAGTCAAAGGTGACTCTCTTCATCAAAGCACGGTTTATGTGGAGCCTGGAATTTATACTTATGAAGAAGGCGTCTCTCTTTTACCCTTAAAACTTAAATCTAATACAAATCTGATTGGATTAAATGGGTCTTTTACTATTGATGGTGCAAATACATACCCAATTATTAAGATTTTTGACTCCAAAAATATTAAAATTGAAAATATGAATATTATCAATTCGGAAGAAAAATACCATATGTCAAAAATGCTTATTCGAGGGGATAACGTTGAATTAAAAAATATCCGTATTACGAACAATCCCAATATTGCAAGATCAGGAACACAATTAGAAATACAGGCTCATCGTGGGATAAAACTGGATCAGTTATATTTTTATGGGACAGATTCTGGATTGGGAATTACAATTCAGTACAAAAATCCGATTCGTATTTCTAACGTATATCTCAATGGTTTTGCTAGACAAGGTTTGTGTGTTAACGTTTCTGATGATGATCAACTCGTCTTACCTCCTGTTCAGATCAGTAATCTTTTCATAGAAAATACTAAAAATGAAGAAATATCGGCTTTAGATCATTCCAGATTAATTACTCTACTGACTCTATTTGGTTTAAACAATCAAGATGTCCAACCTTTTATTCTTTCAAATATTAGTCTGGTTAATAATAATACTAACTATTCAGTAGGATCTGTTTACCTTCAGGGTCCTATCGATTTAAAAATGTATAACAGTATTCTCTATAATCATTATGCAAATACGATCATACATGATTTAAGAGAAGGTCCTCAAACTGCTTTGTACAAAAACTGTTTTTTCCCAGAGGGTGATAACTCCTTTTTTCAAATTGATGGAAGTCCTTTTGAATGCACCAAGGAAAACCTTTTATCTGGTGATCCTTTACTCTATACTTGGGGGGGCTATTCTGCAATGCCCAGATTTGATTCACCTTTGGTTGATGCAGGAACGCTGGCCCTACCGGAAGGTTTTGTTCTTCCTGAAACAGATCTGGCAGGCAATCCCAGAATATCAGGCAATGGTATTGATATTGGCGCTTTTGAAAGACAACCTTTTATGAATAATGAAGAAACACAAATTGTTGAAATTCCTATAAAAGCTAATTTCTATCCAAACCCCTTTTATGGAGTAAATGCTCATAAAGGCTCCTTTCAAATAAATTTGAACATCAAAGGAAATTCTGAACTTGCTATCTATAATATTAAGGGACAAAAAGTAAGAACTCTATTAAAAGGATATCGTGATAAAGGTGAAAGTCTGATTTATTGGGATGCAAAAGATGATCAGGGTAATCAATTGCCTTCAGGTGTTTATGTCTATAAATTAACCTGTAATGGACATGAAACTGGAGATAAATTTACTATCATTAAATAAGTTAAGTAAACTTGATTAAATAATATAAGGGCGGTTTCATCCGCCCTTATTTAATTTGGCTGAGAGGGCAGGAATTGAACCTGCCACAAACGGTATTATCCGCCTGCTCCCGGTTTTGCAGACCAGTTGAGACACCAGTCTCATCCTCCCGTATGTTTTAAAAACTTTCTGCGTAGGCTATATCTGTATAAAGATTTTCTAATCTTGATTTATGACCAGATTCCATCTTTGCTAATTCATTGCATTTCTCTTTAATGTCAGGATCTGAGCTTTCATTGGCTAAGCTTGTATAAAATTCGACTGCCTGTTGTTCCTTCTTCATGGCTAAGGCAATGGCTTCTGAAGGTTTCATGCTGATAGAGAGTTCAGGAAATTGGATTTGCTCTGCTAATTCATAATCAAGAGATTCAGGAAAGCTTAAAGATAACTCAGGTCTTTCTAAAAATACCGTCAAAAGATTCTTGTGTCCTTCTTCTTCTGTGGCTAACTCTTGAAATATTACCTTCAAAGATACATTTTCCAACAGACTGGCTACTTCAGAATAGAACTTCATAGCTTCCTTTTCCCGATCTATTGCAAGGGTTAACAGCTCATTATAGTGCTTCTGATCCATATCCCCTCCTTATAATAACTGACAAAACAACTATATTTAAAAGCGATCAACTTGTAAAGTTTTTTTTGTGTTGAAACATTATTGTATCAATGAAACAATCTGGTAACATGTAGATTTTGGAACTAATTCTATTAATTTCAATGTATTATGAAATATTCCTTGACATTTTGTATCATGTTTGTTTCAATTGACTTGTGAATTTTAAAGGTGTATTTTAGGTAACTGCCTGAAAAGATACAAGTTAACTCGTTTTCTGTGAATTGGCAAGCACCTTGCAACATAAATTCTCATGATAGAGTGATTAACTCTAAAAGGAGGAAAAGATGAAAAGAGCTTTATTAAGCAAAATGTTTTTTCTGCTGATCGCATTAAGTTTTTTCTGCGTTATGTCAGCGACAACAATTAGTGGCCAAATCACCACTACTAACAACACCCCTGTCGAAGACTGTCAAGTTAAGTTATTACCGGCTCCTGGTTCTTGTAATCCAGGTCAACCTCCGGTTTTACCCCTCGAAATCATGACTGATGAAAATGGTAATTTTGTTTTTACCGATGTTACTGAAGGAAATTTCAAAGTAATGGCTAGCAAACCTGGTTTTATCCCAGGGCTGTATGTAGATGAAGAAAGCAACCAAATCTTAGTTATCGAAGTAGATGCTGATGATATGGAAATTGGTGGTATTGATATCCAACTTCTATCTCATAATCCTTTATTTGGAACTGCTAGTGGTATTGTAACAAATACAGATAGCACATTAGCTGCTGGTGTTATGGTTGGTTTATTTGAAATCGAACATCCCGAACACCCATTACACAACATTATGATGACTAATCCTGAAGGTGCATTTTTGATTAATCATATCGAAATGGGAACTTATAAAGTTGCTGTTTACAGACCTTGTCCTTTCGAAATCTTAGGTTTTTCTGAACAATTTACAGTTGATGCTGAAAATTTAACTCATGAAAACTTAAATGTCATTATTAATGTCCCAGTTTTAGATACTTATGCAATTTCTGGTACAGTTCGTGATATTAATAATATTGCCCTTGCTCACAAATTTGTTGAGATTATCCGTCTTAATAGCTCGGATAATATTCATCCTTATATGCATAGACATGGCTTCACAAACGAATTAGGTCAATATTCTTTTAATAACATTCTTCCCGGTAACTATATTGTCAAAGTTAGAACTGGTTTCTTTATGCCTGTTTTCTATCCTGGAACAACCACTTTTGATGAAGCTGGAATTATTGAATTAGTTGATGTAAACCTAACTGATATGGATATTACTATCCCTAATGATATGTTTGTTACTTTATCAGGATCTGTAAAAGATGCTGTTACTGCTTTACCAATCTCAAACGTTATTGTTTCTGTTGATTTATCCAGTGTAATTCATGGCACTTTACCTGATTCTGTTGCTATCCCTGGAATCAGTGCTATCACTGATGTTGATGGTAATTATTCTCTGGTAGTTCCTTTCGGAAGATATCGCTTAGTAGCTTACACACCTGACGGCACTTATAGCACTCAGTTTTATGATCATCAAAACACTCCTTTCCATGCAATTAGAATACATGCTTTCAACGATGTTGATAGCCTTGATTTTGACTTAACTCCTGTTGAAGCTGTTGTTAATAACTCAATCAGCGGAACCGTTCTTGTTGATGGTCAAACTCCTACTATGCCTGTCATGGTTGTAGCTGTTTCAAGTGATGAAGATTGGGAAGAAGTTGTTATCAGTAACACTTTAGGCGGATACACCATCCCTATCCATAATCAAGGATCATATTATGTTATTGCTTGCTCTCCAATGGCGCCTCCTACTTATTACTCAAATGCTTATAATTGGGAAGATGCTCAACTTGTTAATGTCGATGGCTTAATCTCTGATGTTAATTTCAATATTTTAACTGCTTCAGTTGATGGCCCATTATCTATCAATGGTCAAGTTATGAATTCTAACGGTCTGGTCGCTTCAAATATTAGTATTGCTCTAAAAGATTCAAACAATCAACTAGTAGCTTTCACCTCTACCGATGAAAATGGCCAGTATTTAATCAATAATATCCCTTCTCAGGAATATCAAATTATTGTTTCTACAATTGGAGTCAATTCAATTATTGAAAACATTAATGTAACTGATGATGCAAGCTATAATTATACGTTATCAACTATCACTGCTGATACCGATCAAATAACTCCTGCTGTTGCATCAACTAAAATTCGTAATTATCCAAACCCATTCAATCCTGAAACTAACATTTCCTTTACATTAGCTAAAGAATCTAAAGTCTCTGTTGATATCTATAACTCCAAAGGTCAAAGAATTCGTAATTTAACTAACGAAAAACTTGCTGCTGGAACTCATAATCTCAACTGGAATGGTAAAGATTCTAATGGAAAAACTGTATCTTCAGGTATTTATTTCTGTAAAGTGAAAGGTGAAAACTTCTCTTCTACAGGAAAAATGGTCTTAATGAAATAACCTTCTCTAAATCATTCTGTAATCACTCATGAGTTAATCACTCATGAGTGATTTTTAAAAAGGCTTAAGATGGAAAATCTGAACTTTGTAACTGAAACTGAATTCTCTCTAATCTATTCTTTCATTGAAAATAATCAAACAAAAATCCTAAAAAAATACAAATCAAATCACTTAGATGATGCTCGCCGTGAATTCCTCTTCTTAAAAACTATGGATCACCCTGGTATTGTTAAGGCTTATCAATATGGCTTTGATGAATACCCCTTTTTAATTTTAGAACATATAGAAGGATTTCCGCTAAGTAACGCCTCACTTAGTCTTAACGACACAAGCAAAATTATTGCTGGAATTGCTGAAATTCTGGCTTATATTCACAGTTGTGGTATTTGTATCAATGATTTAAAACCTGATAATGTCATTATTAATAATGATAAACCTGTTTTGATTGACTTTGGATTAGCAAGCGTAAACCTGTTTAATCAGTATCAGTTTAAAGGAACCTTAGCTTTTAGTTCTCCTGAAAAAATATTTAGAAACACCGCTCATTTTGCCTCAGATATCTTTGCTTTTGGTATGCTGATATATTTTCTGAAAAATAAAAAAACAATTATCGATATCTTTGGACAAGATGACTACTTAACCATTTTAAAAAATAAAGAAAGATGGAATGAAACCATTCGTTCTATGACTAAAGATTCTCTGTTAATTGATATGCTTTCGTATGACCCCACCCTTAGACCAACTGCTATTCAAATCTCTCAAAAATATATTAATAAAAAAAACTTTAGTATTGATGAATTAAATGAGTCTTTAATTAAATCATATTTGTTTAAAACGCAAAACCACGCTGCTCAAAGATTTTGGAAAAGAAAAACCTTGGCTTATCAGTTTGCTGATGAACCTCAGAAACTAGAAAACCTGTTGTCTCTACAATCTGAATCAGAGGAAAAGAAACTGATTATTTTGGATGAAAAACTATTTCTCACTAATCCTGAAGAGTTTTTTAAAGCCTTCCCGATTGGGTATCGTGATAAAGAAAGATATCATCACAAACTAATTGAATGGTTGCATGAACAAAAAGCAAACATCCTCTTAAAAAGATCAGAAAATCAAAAGAGTACTAAACTCTTTGAAGATGTCTCTAAAAATTTTGATGTTTTAACTATGACTGAGAATGAACATTCTGATATTAAAAACATCCCTTCTTCTGAAATTCAGGAATGTATTGAATTACTCCAATTGGATCATTCTATTAAAGAAAAGCTAAAAAGTCAGATTAAAAGTGCAAAACCTTTTCATGTAAGGGTAATATTACTTAAATTACTATCAAATAAATATTTAAAAAATGATGACAATGAACTTTCAGCTTTCCTTCAATGGATTGATATGACACTACCAATTTCCTTAGTTGAGATTATTTGGGAAAATTGGTACAATCTAATCCAAAACGCTATATTAACTCAATCTATTATCGTTGATGGGGATATGATCAAAAGCGATAAAAGCTTGAGAAATACTGATACTTTTGATCAATCAACATTATTAGCTATAATTAATAAAATTAAAAATACAGATTATCATTATGTTTTAGGAAAAATATACTATCAAATAAATGATATTGAAAATGCTCTGCAAACATGGATGATGCATTTGGATTATCTTATTAAACAACAATATTTCATTTCTGCTTATGAATTTATTGTAGAAATTACTAAAAAGTTTTCTGTATCGGATATTCCTTTTGAATTTAAGAAAAAAGATGCCTTTATCTCTCGTATGATCGGTAATTTTGATGAATCTCTTTCAAAATATAAAGAATTAATTGAAGAAAGCACTGGAGTTTTGAAAGCCGTCCTTTCCTGTGATCTTGCAATTGTTCTTCAGGCTTTAAAAAGAAATGATGAATCTATTGACATTTATAAAAACGCTATTGATTTATTTAAACTTCATAAAGATTGGAAAAGTCTGTTTAGAGCAATGAACAATCTTGGAGTCGTTTATTTTGGACTAAAAAAATATACTGATGCTGAAATTCTTTTTAATGATGTTTTGCAACAAGCCAGACTTCTTGATAATTTGCAGTTTGAAACAATTTCTTATTTGAACTTAGCTGATATTAATTGTAAACGTGGTGAATGGAAAAAAGCCTTATTTCACGCTGAAAAGGCTATTCAAATTGCTGAAAAAAATAATAAATGGAATTTAGTGGCTAATGGATTAATTATCTCTGCAAAATGCTATTTTGCCCTCGGTGATTACGAAAAAGCTATTAGGATTTTAGAAGAATTAATCATTCAACCTCAATCAAAAGAAAATATTCTGGTCTTACAGGAAATTCAGGCTTGGTTAATTCATTATTACTCCATTGTTTCTGAAGATAAAGTGATGGAATTTCTTAATTATTGGGAAATACCTTCACCTGAAATGCATGAAATTTTAATTAGAGAGTTGTTTTTTACCTATTATAGTCAAGGATTTTATAATAAAGCTTCTCAAATCATCCAAAAACTTCAAGAAAAAAACCTGTTTACTGCTTTTTTAGATTCTGATTTTCCCGCAATTCAAACTCGCTTAAAAGAATTAAAAATCCTTAATGAAAATGATTCGTATCTCTACTACTTAACTCACCTGTTAAAAACTGGGATTGTATCTAAAAACAAAGATTTGTTTAAGGATTTACAGGATGATATTCAATTCTATGACTATAAACCTGCTGAATATTGTTTAAATATCCACAAAAAAGATATTGAAATTGACTTAATAAAAAGATTAACTGATATTTTTGATAAAACAGAGGATATGCTTACTCTTATCAAATCCATCATGAAAGAATTTATCAATTTGGTTAGTTTTGAAAGAATAATTTATTTTGAAAATAGAAATAGTTTGATAGAACCAATCTACGCCTTAGATAAATATTCGCGAGAATATGAAACAAAAAACATAATCTTTAGTAGCGGTATTTTAAAACAATTACTCAATAAACAGGGTTTTGTCTATGAAAAATACCTAACAAATTCCGAAGAATTATCCGTTCACTCTAGTATGCTGGGTTTAGGTATCAATTCTATTGTTTCTTATGTCTGTTATATTAACAAAGAGTTTATTGGACTATTTTATGCTGATACCGGGGCTGACAATCCCTTAAACCCAAACCAGCTTCTTTTAGTTGAAACCTTATTTAAACTTTTCAAAAACTATATGGAAAGACTGTTTCTAGAAAAAAAAGTACAGGAAAAAACTGAAGTGACCAAACTCTCAGATTCTGAATCTGAAAATTGGAAAATGGTTGGTAACAGTAAAGTCATGTTGGATATCTTTAGCAAAATTAGAATGGTTGCTGGATACAATGTCAATATCCTGATTGTCGGACCGACTGGTAGTGGTAAAGAAATGGTCTCTAAGGCAATTCACCAATTATATATTGAAAAGAATCCATACAGTAAAAATGCTCCTTTTATTGCTGTAAATTGTGCTGCTATTCCAGAACAATTACTTGAATCAGAACTATTTGGATATAAAAAAGGTGCTTTTACCGGGGCTGTTAATGATATGCGCGGTAAAATTGTTCAGGCAGATCATGGAACGATCTTTTTAGATGAAATTGGAGAAATGCCTTTATTATTGCAAGCTAAACTTTTAAGAGTTATTCAAGATAAAGAAGTAACTCCTCTGGGAAGCTCTTTATCCATACCTGTTTCTGTTAGAATCATTGCTGCTACAAATAAAAACCTGGAAGAAATGGTAAACCTTAATCTCTTCAGAGCTGATTTATATTACAGATTAAAAGTCGTTACCATTCAATTGCCTTCTTTATCTGAAAGAAAAGAAGATATCCCTATGCTTGTTACCTCATTTTTGAAGAAATATAATCAGAAATTTGGTAAAAAAATCAGTGGAATCCATCCTGGCTTAATGAATCTTCTGCAAGATAAAGAATGGAAAGGGAATATTAGAGAATTAGAAAATGAAATTGAAAGAGCTGTTCTTTTATGTAATAGAGATTATCTCTCTATTGAAGATATTCATGAGTATGGTGAAACTAATACTATGGCTGATTTTAGACATTTACCAATAAAATGGCAGGATTATAAAGATTATAAACAAAAAATAATGGATGAACTGGATCAAAAATTTATTAAACAATTACTAGATGAAGCAAATAATAATGTTTCGCTCGCTTCTAAAATTGGTGACTTGGAAAGAGTGCAAATCTATAGGCTATTGAAAAAATAAATTGAACTAAATCATTTATAAATTTTTATCTTTCCCTTTCATCTTAAAGACATTTGCCAATATTTCTGCAACCGCACTGTAAAACTGAACGTCTATCTCTTTGCCTACTTCACTATGTTTGTATAATAAACGAGCTAAAGGTTTATCTTCAATAATTGGAATATTGTTTTCACGGGCTATCTCTTTTATCTTTTCGGCTATTATTCGTTTCCCTTTGGCTACAACAATAGGCGCTTCTGAAATAGTAGGTTCATACTTTAATGCAACAGCTAAATGGATTGGATTGGTGATGACAACATCTGCTTCAGGGACTTTTGCCATCATTCGTTTCATCGATTCTTCCATCATCAGAGATCTGATTTTATTCTTTACTAAAGGATCTCCTTCCATCTGTTTAAATTCGTCTTTAACTTCTGATTTCGACATCTTCATTCGTTTAATATATATATATTTACTCCAAAAGAAATCAAAAACTGCAAAAAATACATAAAACAATAAAATATAGATTAAGACTTTCAAAATGATTTTATATAAAAAATGAAAAATACCTGAGACATCTAAAAAGATTAATCCCATCATATTTGCAATTTCTTTTCTTATAATCATCCAAGCTACCATGGATAATGCAAATAGCTTAATTAATCCTTTTGCTAGTTTTTTAAACCCTTCAATTGAAAATATCTCTTTTAATCCACCTAAGTTTAATATATTCCATTTCCATTTTAATTTATCAAATGTAAAAATCCAGCCAACTTGTAAGACTGAAGAGACTACACCAGTTAACATTAATAAAAAACCAATTGGACCAATAATTAACCAAAAATAAAACATGTATTTAATATATAAGGTCTGTATAACAGATTCTGTTATTGGCTGAGTAAAGTTTGTAAATGAATATCGCATCATATCTTTCAATAATAACCATATATAAGGTCCACCTATTTTTAAAACTATGATTAAAACCAATAAAAATATGGCTGTATCTACTTCACTTGAATGAGCAACATCTCCCTTTCGTTTTGCTTCCCCTAATCGCTTACCAGTAGGTTTTTCGGTTTTTTCGGTCTGTTCTGCCATTGTTTACTCTAAAATTACTCTAATGAATGTATCTGTCTCTTTTACATTTTTAAATAAAAAACGATAATTAATATGAGAAGATACTTGGATATTATAATATTTTAATTTGTTGTCAACATTGGTTTCCCCCCAATTGTATGATGCCAAAGCTAATGAATAATTGCCTTTATACTTCTGAAGCAAATATTTGGTGTATAAACCAGACATATAAATATTGTCCCAAGGTAACCATAGACGCCACTCTGATACATGAGGAGATATGTATTTGGCTGTTTTTTTTGTTATCTGCCCTGCTCCGATGGCATTAACATATGAACGCGTAAAACATCGAAAAGAACTCTCTGCTCCAATCTGATTATAAAAATATCTTACATTTAAATCTAGACTCTTTGCTATGATTAATGTGTAGATTCTGGTAGATAATGGATTAAAGGCCATTAGTATGAGGATAAGAATTATAAATTGACTACAAATAAAGAATCTTTTCATTTCTTCTTTTTTGATTTAATCTGTGATAAATTATGTTTATAACCTTCATTTTGGGGAGATAATAACACGGCTTGTTCGAAATATCCTGCAATCTCTTCATCTGGCTTTAGCGCCATCATACTCACTAATCCCATTGTATTAAAAACAACAGCATTTTCATTATCAAATTCAATTGATTCTTTCAACGCTTCTAATGATTCTTCGTATTTCTTTTGCTCTTGTAATAGTATTCCCTTAATTAATAGCTCTCTTGAAAGAACAAATTTTTCCCTTAAAACGACATCCTTACTTCTTTTTAAATATTTGCTGTATATCGAATTATTCGGATTTATGGCTGTGAGATGTGCAAAGCATTCTATGGCTTTATCCCAATCTCTTAAAATCGAATAGACATCCCCCAATGTCATCAAAACTAATTCATTATCCTGAAATTTATCAAGAACTTTTTGTAGATAGGATACCGCTTCCAAGTGTTTATTCATGGTTATCAAAACTAAAGCCATGTTGAATTGATTGACATAGTTGTTATCAATCAGAATTGCTTTTTCGAAATATTTATAAGCTTTCTTCTTTATTCCTCTCGATAAGTATCTTTGCCCTCTTCTTTGATAAAAGATTTCTCTGAAACGGTTAATCCATGCAAACAACATATTCTACACCTCTTTATCTTTCTATTTTAATGTATTAATTCTCTTAAATTTGTCAACCTTATTCACAAGCTTTCATTAATCTGTTTTTATTATATTTATTCTTGATTCTTTTTTCTAATTAAATTGATAAAATTTTTTTTTCTGCTTATTTATTTTAAATAATGAAATAAATACAAAAGAATCAAAGATAATGATTGACTAAATTGTAGAAAGATAAAAACTTACTTAACTACATTATAAAAATGTAAGTTAGTATGACCTTGATGTGAAAGACAAGGCAAAAAATGGAAAGAGAGAAATATGACAGCATTTAATGAGATGGGTCTCAGTGAAGAGACTCTCAGGGCGATCATAGAGTTAAACTATGAACTACCAACGCCCGTGCAAGAAAAAGTAATTCCACATCTTCTACAGGAAAATTTCCAGGATGTAATTGCTCTCGCACAAACAGGTACCGGCAAGACCGCCGCATTTGGATTACCAATTATTGAAAAAACTGACATGAGTAAAAGATATACTCAACACTTGATTTTATGTCCTACTAGAGAATTGTGCCTGCAAGTTGCAGATGATATCACTTCTTATGCAAAATATCATAAGAATTTAAGGATTGCTGCTGTTTTCGGTGGAACAAGTATTGACCGACAAATCAGAGTTTTAAAGGATGGTGCTCAAATAGTATCTGCCACCCCTGGAAGATTGTTAGATTTGATCAGAAGAAAAGAAGTTAACCTTAGTAAAATAAAGACATTAATCCTTGATGAAGCCGATGAAATGCTTAATATGGGATTTCGTGAAGATATTGAAACAATCTTAAAAGAAACACCTTCTGAAAAAAATACCTTAATGTTCTCTGCTACTATGCCAAATGAAATATTAGAAATTGCTAACAAATATCTTAAAGATCATATTCAGGTTACTATTGGCAAAAAGAATGCTGGTGCTGATGGAGTCGTCCATGAATGCTATATGGTTCAGGCAAAGGATAGATATTTAGCTTTAAAGCGTATCGTTGACTTTTATCCCGATGTTTATGGTATTGTTTTTTGTCGTACGCGTATTGAAACTCAAGAAGTCGCTGATAATTTGATGAAAGATGGTTACAACGCTGATGCGCTTCATGGTGATCTTTCTCAGGCTCAAAGAGACGCTGTAATGAATAAATTCAGAACACGTCACCTTAGAATGCTTGTCGCTACTGATGTCGCTGCTAGAGGTCTTGATGTCGATGACTTAACCCATGTTATCAATTATAATTTACCTGAAGAACTGGAAATCTACACACATCGTAGTGGAAGAACTGGAAGAGCAGGGAAAAAAGGTATATCAATTATTATTGCCAATCTAAAAGAAAAATATAAAATCAAACTTATTGAAAATCAGATTAAAAAACAATTTGAGATTAAACCTATTCCCAATGGTAAAGATGTATGTCAAAAACAACTCTTCCATTTGATTGACAGAATTGAAAAAGTTGACGTTAAAGATGAAGATATCGACGCTTTCTTACCTGATATTTATCGTAAATTGGAATGGCTAGACAGAGAAGAATTAATTAAAAAATTCGTTTCTGTTGAATTTAATAGATTCCTTGAATATTATAAAAATTCTAAAGACATTAATGTCTATGATGATGGGTATAGTAAAAAAGCTAATTTTGTCAGAATGTTTATCAATCTTGGTCGTAAAGATCAGATAACTCCTCCTGATCTGATTGGTGTTATTAATGACATCACTGACACAAAACATATATCTATTGGGAAAATTAAAATACTTCAGTATTTTTCTTTCTTCGAAATCGATAAACAATATGTTACTTTAGTCTTAGATAACTTCAAAAACACTACCTACCATGATCGTAAAATTACCATTGAAATCACTGAAGAAGAAGATCAGGATAAAAGAGGTGGTGATCGTAGAGGTTTTAGACGGGATGATCGAAGAGATGATAGAAGATCAGATAGTCGTGATGATAGAGGTCGAAGAGATTATAAGGACAGAGGAACTAGTTCTGGTCGTTCAGATTCTCGTTATGAAAAAAGATCAGATAGTCGTTCAGATAGTTCCAGACCAAGCTACCAGTCTGATAACAGAAGAAAAAGAACTCCTCGTACTGATTAATTAATTCTCAATCTTATATAACAATAACCCCTTTCCTAAATAGAAAGGGGTTATTGCATTTTATCTATTAAATTAGTTCATATTTCTTCTTATAGTTTAACCTGCTTAAGTCTTCATCTGTACATCCCTGACTTAAAGCGAGATATGACTTAGCAGAAATTTCTATAAAATCTTCTGTTAAATAACCCAACTTTACAATAATAATATCTTTTAACAAATAATCTATTTCCAAAGCTTTAAACATATCAGCACTGGTAAATCCAATATGCTTAGATGTTAGTATTAATTCAAAATTATCTGCCTTAAATAGGATCAGCTCACATTTAAATAATCCGAAATCCTTTATATATTTGACTGGAATACCTTTCAGCAATACTGGCTTACAATAGATAGTATCAAAAATACCTCCAACTTGTAATTCTGTCTCCTCACCAATTTTTTTGGCAAATTCTTTTACTGCTTTAGGCTCAAAAAGCCCTGCTATAAGTATTTCTTTGTCCTTCAACTCTTCGTGTTTAATCTCATTAAGAAGTTTAATAAACGTTGTGTTATCTCCTGTAGATCCTGCTGTAGGATTGTCTCCCGAATCTGAAATAAATATTGGCTTAGTTTGTTCTGATAAAGCTAAAGCTAAAGTCTTATCTGGCGTGTCAGCGTATGAAGAAAAACAAAACATACTTTTTGCTTGATTAAATTTATCTGCAAGATACTCAGCTAATTCATCTGCTTTTTTCTGATTATTCTTTGTTAAAACTAAACACGTGACTCCATTATCACAGGTATCTGCCCATGGGAAACCTAGTAAATACGAAGCGGATAAAACTTCTGGATCTTCTTCAATTAATAATAATTCTTTTATCAAAGACTTCATTGGCTCACAGCCAGTCTCTGACTTTTCTCCTGCAATTAAGTAATTTAATTTTTTATATCCCAAACTTATAGGTGATTTACTTTTCAGATAATAATCTGCAATTTCTGCTGTTTTATATCCTGTTTCATAAGCATCAACATGGGGAGCTGTTTTAAAACCAACAAATCCTTTAGCATACTTTAACATGTGATCTGTAACCCTCGCATGCATATCTAACCCGCAAAATATGGGGATATATGGGTAAGTCTGGTTAATAGATTGTAACAAATCAGATTCAGCAGATCCAATATTTTTAACTCGCATTGAACCATGTAAAGCCAATACAAAAATATCTATATCCTTTTCCTTTGCTAATAACTCAAAAAACCTGGCTTTAAGTGATAAATAATAGTCCTGATCAATTTCTCCATTAGGAACGGCTTTGGCAAATACTAATGGTATCATTTCATATTCAGGTTTTGCTTCAAAATACTCTACAAATCCTTTTGCTAAAAGATAAGAATTCCTGTTTTCATATATCTCTTCACCTTGAAAAACTATGAAATCCTCTGCTCTTGTTATGATCGGATTAAATGTATTAGATTCATGGAAAAACCCTCCAATAGCTACTCTCATTATTTCTCCTTATTGATAATACTTTTTACTTTGTCATAATCTGTCTTGCTTATAAAATGCTCAGGCAAAGTTAAATGCCCTCCCATTGATAAATGAGTAGGTCTAAATGTCATATTGCTAGGGACTTTTGAATTTGCACTCATATGAATTTCTTTGGCTTTTGTTTCCTTTAATAAATAATCATAATTCCTGTTATTAATGCCTGCTCCAGGCATGATTATAATACGATTACCTGCAATTTTTATCATTTCTCTGATTAAAGGAATTCCTTCTATTGACGTTTTTTCCTGACCGGATGTTAGAAGTCTGTCTGCACCTGTTTTGATAACATCTTCTAATGCCTGATAAGGTTCTAGAGCCATATCAAATGCACGGTGAAATGTTACACTCATTGGTCTTGATAATTCAATTAACTCTTTAGTTCGCTCAATATCTATTTGTCCGTTTGATTGTAATACTCCTAAAACCACACCCTCAACTCCTGATTTTTTAAGAAATTTGATATCTTCTTTCATTACTTCAAATTCAATATCTGAATAACAAAAGTCTCCTCCTCGAGGTCGAACGATCACATGAAGTGGGATTTTCAGATACTTATTCGTAATCTGGATCATGCCATAAGAGGGCGTTGTTCCTCCTTCAAAGAGATTGTCACATAATTCTACTCTATCTGCGCCTGCTTTTTCTGCAATTATGGCAGACTCTGCTGATTCAAGACATATTTCCAATTTAAAGTTTCTTTCCATTTTCATATCATCCTTTATTTACAGATCCTAAAATCAGTTGAATTCTTATTTCTAATATTTTTGAATAAAAAAGGCGGGATCATATTCCCGCCCTTATTGTTATTTTAAACCATCACGTTTAAGTGATGCATTGGGATCTGGTTTTCTTCCTCTGAATCTTACATATAGATCCATTGGATGTTCTGTATTTCCTTTAGAAAGTATATTCTCTCTAAAAGAATGAGCAGTATGTTTGTTAAAGATGCCATCTTCAATAAATTTCTCAAAAGCATCTGCGTCTAATACTTCTGCCCACTTATATGAATAATATCCAGAAGCATATCCTCCTGAAAATACATGTGAAAATGTCGTAGAAGTAAGAGTTCCTTGAACCTTTGGAACTAACCTTAATCTTTCTATTACCTCATCTTCAAAAGCTTCAATATCATTTACCTGTCGGTTGTCTTTATCGTGCCAAGCCATGTCTAGCATACCAAAAATTAATTGTCTTATATTGAAAAGACCCTTATTAAATTTCTCTGCTTTTTTTACTTTTTCTATCAGTTCCTTAGGGATTATTTCTCCTGTTTGATAGTGTTTGGCAAATAAGCTCAATGCGTCTTCTTCTGTCACCCAGTTTTCCATGATTTGACTTGGTAATTCAACAAAATCCCAATATACATTTGGACTTGCTAACGCAGGATAAACACAGCTTGATAACAAACCATGTAAAGCATGCCCAAACTCATGAAAAAGGGTCTGCACTTCGTTTAATCTCAGTAAAGAAGGTGTATCTGCGGTTGAAGGAGTTAAATTAGCTACAATTGATATTAAGGGTCTCTCGACTTTCCCTTTATATAAGCCTTGACTTCTGAATGATGTCATCCAAGCTCCATCTCTTTTGGTTTCTCTTGGGAATAAATCAGAATAGAGTATGCCCAAAAATGAATCATCTTCGTCATGAACTTCATAAGTTGTAACATCTGGATGATAAACAGGAATGTTATGAACCTGTTTAAACTTAATACCATAGAGCTTATTGGCTACTATGAATAATCCTTCTATTGCATTTTCCATCTTAAAATAAGGTTTAAGCTCTTCTTCATTAAAATCATACTTTTCCTTTTTTAGGATTTCTGAATAATATGCTGTATCCCAAGACTGAATCTCTTCTATGTTATCAAGTCTTTTGGCTATAGCTTTTATCTCTTCTATCTCTTTTTGAGCTGCGGGTAATGCAACCTGATAAATCTCTTCTAGGAAATCATGTACTGTCTTTGGGTTTTGTGCCATTCTTTGTTCAAGAACATAATCTGCATGAGATTTAAATCCTAATAATTCTGCTCTTTCATGTCTCAAGGTGACTATCTTTTTAACTAAATCACTATTATCATATTCATCTTTGAATGCTTTTGAACTGTAGGCTCTCGATAATTTTTCTCTTAAAGCACGATTTTTTGAATAGGTTAACACAGGAATATATGAAGGAGCTTGAAGACTGAACATCCAGCCGTTTTCAATCCCTTTTTTTACTGCTAATTCTTTTGCTGCTTGTTTTACAGTCTCAGGAAGCCCGATAAGTTCATTCTCATCAGTGATAACCTCTTGAAATGCATTAGTCGCATTTAGTAAGTTTTTTGAGTATTGAGGACTCAAAACAGATAACTCCTGATCTAAATCTTTTAATCTGGTTTTCTTTGACTGATCTAATAAAGCACCATTTCGTATGAAACTCTTATAGTTGATATCCACTAATCTTCTTTGCTCTGGATTTAAATCCTCTGTGCCTTCATATACAGCTTTTACTTTTTCAAAAAGCGTTTCATCCAATGAGATTTCTGAACCAAATTCTGCTAGTTTTGGTGAAATAACATTAGCTAATTCTTTAAATTCATTGTCAGATTCACAGGACATCAAATTGTAATAAACACCTGTGATTTCTTGTAATTCTTCTTGTGATGTCTCTAAAGCTAAGATCGTATTATCAAAGTTTGGAGTTGATTGATCGTTTTTTACCTTTTGAATGTTTTCTCGGGCAATTGCCAAAGCTTTATCAATTGCGGGTAAATAATCTTCTGTTTTAATCTTATCAAAGGGAATACTTCCATAAGGCGTTTCCCATTTTTCAAAAAAAGGATTCTTATTCATTGTATCTCCTATTTTGTACTGATTGATAATAATTCAACTTCAAATTTAAGCGTAGCTTTTGGAGGGATAACTGTACCCGCTCCACTTTCACCATATGCTAAATCTGAAGGAATGGTTAACATTCTTTTTTCACCGATTTTCATTCCGGCAACCCCTTCATCCCATCCTTTGATGACTTGTCCAACACCAACGGTAAATTCAAACGGTTGACCTCTATCTACTGAACTGTCAAATTTTTTGCCATCCATTAACCAACCGGTATAATGAACTTTCACTTTATCACCTTTTTTACAAATTTCACCTGTCCCTTTTGTTAGAACTTCATATTGTAAACCTGATTTCATTTTCTTAACCTTTCCTTTCCCATATAGATTCATTACTAAAAAAGATAACGTTATTAGTAAAATAACCACAATCATTTTTCTTGATTTCATTTTTTACCTCCAAAGATTTTACCTCCAAATTTATTATCCTTTCAAAAAAGTAAAGTTATTTTTTAAAAGAAAAGTGGCTCTATGTTATATTAACAAAGAACCACTTAATCTAATGAGATTTTGTTTATTTAATTTTTATGATTTTCTTACAATAAGTCTCATGATTATTACTAACTTTTAAGAAATAAATCCCTGAACTGAGTTTTTCTACACCTTTAAAAAGATGATTGAGATTATAATTATTATCCCCTTCTGAAGCTAAACACTTAGAAGATGATACTTTTCTTCCTTTTATGTCATATAATGAGACTTCAATTTTAGAATTTATTGCTGATTTTATCTGAATAGAGGCATTATTAAAGAATGGATTTGGATAAGACTTAATTGAAATCATGTTATGATTGACTGAAACATCATTATTTGAAGTCTCATAGGTATAAGTATATCTTTGAGAAGGCATCCAATCACTATCAAACCAATTGCTTTCAGTTTGAGTTGTTACATTATGGTTCTCATCATATGTATAATCAGTTTTTTCTTCAAATGACCAAGCATTATCATAATAGTTTTCAGAATATACACTTACCATATCCCATTGAGGAGAATAGGAATAGACATCTCGACTCTCATTCATCCAAGCATCATCCAACCAAGTTTCTTGTGTTCGTGAAGTAATTCTGATCCCAGTAAATTCATTACCAATAACTTGAAATCCCATGATACCATGATCCAACATATATTGAATATCATTATAAGTTGAAGTATCAGTCGCATCATAAGCCCAAGTTTCTTTATCTGATAATAACCAATCAAGAGAATCAGTTGAAGTGTAATTAGTCATCGTATTAATTCTTCCATTTTCATATGAGAACTCGGATTTCATATATTCTATTTCATTTGTATCTTCATCTAGTGACCATTGGTACATTGTTTCCATGATTCCGTTATTATAAGTGAAATGATTTCTGCCTGAACAAAATAAAATAAAATTTTCATCACATTCATAATTATAGGTATGAATTAGATGATTATCTGGTGAAAAAACATTTTCTGACTTTAAAAATTCAATCCAAATAGGTGTCCCAAGTGGATTTGAATTCATAGATAAGATAAATTCTGTAAGTTGGTTATTTGAATTATAAGCTAAATCATATTTCATGATGGCGACAAAAGAATCAGGTATTACTTGATTATAAGTAATCACTTGAGTCATCATATTTTGGTTGTCATACCAAAACTTCATATTTCCTGATTCTACCCATTCTCCTTCAGAATAGTCTTCTAAAAGACCTTCGCTAGGATTATTGCTTCTTTCCATGTGATGATTTTGAGACATGGTTTGAATAAAACCAAGCATTTTTTTACCTGTTTGAATTTGTTCTTGAGTAATAGCGAAGACTAAAACCACACTAACCATCAATATCAACACACACACTAATCTTTTCATAAATCCCCCTGTTTTTTTGTCTTATTTTTAGAAAAACTTCTGCCCCTTTAGTCATAAACATTACCTTTAAGAACAAAACTTTTTAATATGTGAGAAAGAATACAAGTATTAAATTAAATTGTCAAGTATAAAATATGATTTTTAGCATATACTTCTTCCGAGACTGTCCAAATTATATAAGTTCTCATTAAGCAACTCTTGTACTTATAGGCGAGAAACGTGAACATGGATGCTCCTTCTTGACATATTTGGCAATAGAATTTACTAATATAAAATAATTTCATCAGTTCTTCTCTTTTTTCTGAGTAAAAAACTATCTTTCTCCCTGATGATAATGTATAAATGGTACAATCGCCTATGAAAAAACAGCGTGAAGTCGTAGGGAAACTCGAAGGGGAACGAACAACCATTCTGATTGAAGACAATGGTTTACCTCATAAATTAACTTACTCATTGGCAAGCTATGGCGGAGTCCCTGAGAGTGACTGGAGATTAAATGGCAAACCATCTATAGGATAAGATATTAATATATCTATGAAAATTGATGAAAATCAAGATCCCCGATAGGGGTTTTCTGGGCTTGATTTTTTCTTTGGTTCGTTTATTTTGTATCAAGACAAAAGAAATGAACAATACCCTCTCAAAGAAATGAAAAGACCTTATTCAACATATGCCATCCTAAAGCTATCCACCAATGATGATTATCTCTTATCTTTTATCTCCTATGAAACACCTTGTGTATTTGTCTATTTTAATTAATTAATCCATAAAATATATTAAATATCCAGGTATCAAGACAAAAGTAATGAACAATACTATCTCAAAGAAATATCCATATCTTCTCCAATAGATGTCAATTTTTTAAAAGGACAATCTCAAAACAAGGTGTTTCATTTTTACCAAACAGGCAACAGCCTGATATGAGCTCCTATGAAACACCTTGTGTATTTGTCTTATTTAATTCTATCTAATATAAAATCCTTATTTAACTATAATTTTATTGTTTTATGATATAAAAAATTTTGCACTTATGCTATTAAATCTATTTAATCTCCTATTCGGGATAATATTTTTTCAAATATCTCACCAGTTATCAAAACAAAAAAGCATAAGCAACCAAGCTCCTATACGGGGATTTATCCACCAATGATAAAACGGCCTTTTGCAAAATATTTTTTTAATTAAACTACTTGTTTGATTTCATAACCAAGTTTTTTTGCCAATTTTTTAAAGTTATCTTCCATTTTCTTTCTATTCAATTCTTCATAAAAATTTTCTCCTAATTCAGAATAGGATTTTTTATATCGAATCATTGTATAATAGATAACTGCTATTTTTCTGCCTGTAGCTGTTATTGCCTTCTGATAACCAATTTGTGCCATCTTTTTACGGAAAAATGCACCTAAATAACTATGGCTGTTTCTCAATGTAGTTGCACATTGTCGAAAAATTGAAGCTGCATTACTTTGAACTTTATTTGTACTATTTTGAAAAACTGTCCCTCCGGTTATTCTATGATTCGGAGATAATCCAAGCCAAGATGTAAAATTTTTACTATTTTTCCATTTACTCATATCAAAGCCTGTTTCTCCAATTAACTTTTCTACTGATAGTATATTAAGACCAGGTATCTCACATAAGTCAACACCTATTGCTTGAACGATGTTATGATTAATATCATTACTATCATTTTCTTCAATTGAAATATTGTCCTCATCAATTGGTTGACTCATTAATAAAAATAAATTATTAATCTGTGAATCTGTCTCTTCAATTTTTGATAAGAAAAATTCATAAAAATTTACTGCCTGTTTGAGAATGTACAGTTGTTCAAATTGCAGACTACCACTCAATGCTTTAATGATCTCTTCATTACTTTTTTTTACACCTTTCTTTTTATATGACACAAGAACTTCAGGATTTGTCTCTCCTGAAAGTATTGCTTTTATTATACTCATTCCTGTCTTGCCAGTAATGTCAGAAATGACTTGATGAAGATAAAAGTTCATTAGAGTTAAGGCTTTTTGCATATGCTGGATATGTATGTTATTCTCTTTAACTAATTTGTCTCTATAACGAGTTAATGCTTTTATTTCTCGTATATTCTTCTCCGGAATAAATGAGGGTGTTAGGAGACCATAGGAATGTAATTTTCTCAGCCAATCACAATCAAATTTATCTGTTTTCTTTCTACCTGGTGCATTTTTAACATGTTTTGCATTGCATAAACTTAATTTAAAACCTCTTGATTCAAGTATTTCATAGAGGGGAATCCAATAGATTCCGGTTGATTCCATTGCCACTGTTGTTACTTTGCAAGAAGTTAACCAATCAGCTATAGCATTTAAATCGCAGGTATAAGAACCAAACTTGCGTATATGATCTTCACAAATAGTAGGAGATACACTTACCCAATTTTCTTTGGAACCAATATCGATTCCTGCAGAGTGATGATTGATTACTGAAATTTCGTTAGATGCTGATTCAATTTTCTCATTTTTTTTTCTCATTTTAAGTCCCTCCTTTTTGATCATAAATACAACATTTTGATACTAATTGTCAAAAATATTTTGATTTTTACAGAGATATAACAAGGTGTTTCATTTTTACCAAACAGGCAACAGCCTGATATGAGCTCCTATGAAACACCTTGTGTATTTGTCTATTTTAATTAATTAATCCATAAAATATATTAAATATCCAGGTATCAAGACAAAAGTAATGAACAATACTATCTCAAAGAAATATCCATATCTTCTCCAATAGATGTCAATTTTTTAAAAGGACAATCTCAAAACAAGGTGTTTCATTTTTACCAAACAGGCGACAGCCTGATATGAGCTCCTATGAAACACCTTGTGTATTTGTCTATTTTAATTAATTAATCCATAAAATATATTAAATATCCAGGTATCAAGACAAAAGTAATGAACAATACTATCTCAAAGAAATATCCATATCTTCTCCAATAGATGTCAATTTTTTAAAAGGACAATCTCAAAACAAGGTGTTTCATTTTTACCAAACAGGCAACAGCCTGATATGAGCTCCTATGAAACACCTTGTGTATTTGTCTATTTTAATTAATTAATCCATAAAATATATTAAATATCCAGGTATCAAGACAAAAGTAATGAACAATACTATCTCAAAGAAATATCCATATCTTCTCCAATAGATGTCAATTTTTTAAAAGGACAATCTCAAAACAAGGTGTTTCATTTTTACCAAACAGGCAACAGCCTGATATGAGCTTTTATCTGCAAATCTCTGATTTGCTATTATCTGTAGTGCGTCAGCACTACCATTATCTTCTCCAATAGATGTCAATTTTAGAAATAGGTCTTATTATAAAGGTTATGTTCACTTTTTGTTGCTGATTTTCCTGATTATTCTTTTTCCATCGCTTTTTGAAGAGAACAGTCTCTATAAAGTAATATTCTTTCTATTAAAAAGATAAAGAGCCGTTTTCACGGCTCTTTAATTGAGAGAGAGGATTACACATCTTCGATGATGTGTTCTTTTCCGGTTATTCTAAACCGTATTTTTTCAACAACCAGATAAATTACGGGCACCAAAATAAGTGTTAAAATAGTTGAAAAGGTTAAAGCACCGATCACTACGATTGCCATACCTTTTCTCATATCACCACCTGAACCTGTTGACATCGCTATGGGTAAAAGTCCAAAAACCATGGTCAATGTTGTCATTAAGATTGGTCTTAATCGGGTGGGACCTGCTTCCAAAAGAGCTTCAAACATATTCATCCCTCTTTTTCGAAGAGTATTTGTATAATCAACCACCAGGATTGCATTTTTTGTTACCAACCCCATAGACATGATAAGACCTATCATAGAAAATACATTCAATGTTTGACCTGTAATCGCCAGTCCAAAAAACGATCCGACTATTGCGACAGGAATGGAAAACATGATAATGAATGGATATACATAAGATTCATACAAACTTACCATAATCATATAAACAAATAAAATAGCAAAGGTTATGGCTATTAGCATATCTGTAAACATATCTCCCATATTTTCTGCTTCACCACCAAAGAAGATATTTACATCCTGACTAAACTTGGTATCCTTGATTTCACTATTTATATGTTTTGTTATAGAGTTTAACGGAATACTGCTGTCATAATTTGCTGTAACGGTTATTATTCTGGATCGATCTTTTCTGTCGATCTGATTAGGACCGTTACCAAAGAATATATCAGCCACCTGGGACAATTGAATTTGTTGCCCCAGATGATTAGTAATTAAAAGTTTGCCAACATTAATCGGATCATCTCTGAATTTTTTATCTAAAATCACATTAATATCATATTCTGTGTCACCATCTCTGAATTTTGAAGTATTGTCGCCTTGAAGAGAGTTTTGTAAAACCATAGCAACTTCTCCGATAGTTGTTTGATGATAAGCACAGCGCTCTCTGTTAATTTTGATCTTTAATTCTGGTTGTCCAGTTTCCCATGTTGAGCTGACATCTCTCGCTCCTGGAGTATTTTCCACGATCTTTTTGATCTTCTCTGAGGCATCAATCAAATGATCTAAATTTTCACCCTTTATTTCTATCATAATGGGTTTCTCATCACCTGCACCAAATATCCCAATTAATGAAATGTTTGATTTAACACCAGGTATTTTACTAATCTCACTGGCTACATTTTTCATGAATTCATTAGAAGTAACAGTTCTCTTTTCCAGTTCAATCATTTTTACTTGAATCTGACTAATATCTGAACGATTAGTTCCACCCCAAGCTTCTTCTTTTCTGCCAATAACCGTGTATATTTGATCTACATTTGGACTTGCTTTTATTATCTTTTCGATTCTATCTGTGATTGCATTATTGTCATTTAACCCCGTTCCTTTTGGAAATTCAAGATTGACTGCAAATTCGCCTCTGTCTGATTGAGGCATAAAATCCTGACCAATAACCTTTGCAGGAAGGTAAAAACTAGCAAAGAAAATAATCGCTGTAAAAGTAATGACTAAACCAGGCCTTAACAAAGAAGATCTCAATATACTACGATAAGCTTCAACCAATTTCTTTTCCATTCGATCAAACCAAGCTGTGAATTTATCAAAGATTGATTTTTTCTTATTTGTAGAAATCTCTAACCATCTGGACGCTAAAAGAGGGGTTAACGTAAACGATACAAAGAGAGAGACGAGAGTTGCTGTCACAATGGTCAATCCAAATTCTTTGAATATCTTGCCCACTAATCCGCCTATCATGGAGATGGGTAGGAATACCACGACATCCACTAAGGTGATCGCCACAGCTGCCATTCCGATTTCGTAACGACCCTTTATCGCTGCATTTATTTTATCTTCTCCCTGTTCCAATTTTCGATGGATGTTTTCCAAAACAACAATGGAGTCATCCACCAGTATTCCTATGACCAGTGTCAGTGCCATCATTGTAATTAAATTGATCGAGAAGTTAAACACATACATCATAATGAAAGTGGTCACTAAGGAGGTTGGGATTGAAAGAAGTACAATCAATGAATTTCTGAAATTATGCAGGAAGACAAATAAGACGAGAGCTACCATAATGATTGCTAAAACCATATCCAACTTAACACTGCTTATTGCTTTTTCTGTAAAAGTGGTAATGTTCTGAGCTATTTTAAACTCCAGATTAATCGATTTATTGTTTTTCTCTAACTTCTTTAATGCTTTTTCTATTAAATGACTGGTTTTCACTGCATTTGCATCCGATGCTTTTGATATTATCAAACCAATACAATTGTTCCCCTGATACCGACTTAAACTATAGTTTTCTTTGTCTGTATCAATAACGTTTGCAACATCCCGAAGATAGACCTTGCTGTTGGGAGTTGTAACAAGCACAAGATTATTGATTTCATCCAGTATATTAAACTTCCCTGCTACTCGAACAATAAATTTTCTTTCTTTTTGTTCAACAGATCCCGTGGGAAAATCTAAGTTTTCCAAAGTTAGCTGTTGGGTTACCTGTTGAATTGTTAAATTGTAATGTCTCAACTTTTCATTATCTACTTCAACACGGATTTCTCTTTCTTTCCCTCCAACGATTTCTACAGTTGAAACACCTTCCACCTGCTCAAGTTGTGGTTTTATATCATCTTTTAAATACTGATAAAAATCCTGAGAATTCATGTTGGCTAGAGTTGCTAATCGAATGATTGGAACGTTGTTTATATCTGCCTTTGCTACCTCAGGTTGTTTTGCCTCATCAGGATATACTCCTTTTATTTGGCTCATTTTTCTTTCCACTTCATTCAAGGCAACATTGACATCTTTAGACATATTAAATTCTAAAAAGGTTATGGATACATTTTCCATCGAATACGATCTGATCGATTTCAACCCATTGATTGAAGACAGACCTTCTTCGGTAGGTTTGGATATTTGCGTTTCAACTTCTTCAGGTCCTGCACCTGGATAAACAGTTGAAATGATGACCATAGGCCATTCCATTTTTGGTAATAAATCTACCCCGATTTTTGAATACGAGAATATCCCAAAAACAGCTAGAGCCACAAAGATCATAGTCATAAAAGCAGGTCTTTTTATAGCTATTTCAGTTAATTTCATTTTTAATATCTCCTGTGCTGATTAAAGAATCTTCATTCAGCATTTCTTTTCCTGTGGTCACCACCATCATTCCTTTTTGTAATCCATTGATGATCTCTACATGTTCTGGATCTCTTAATCCAATTTCTACTTTTGTTTTTTGAACTTTGTTTCCATCTGCAACATAAACAAAATACTCATTATTCTCAGTTATTAAGGCTGATTCAGGGATAAGCAGGGCTTGAGCATTACTTCCTGTTTTAATATCACAACGAGTAAACATGCCTGATTTAATATCTTCATGGGTCTTGTGAGGAATAGTGATTTCTACAGGATATGATTTTCCTTCTCCTTCAAAAGCTAAACCAACTGACTGTATATGACCGTCTATTTGCAAAGAAGGCAAAGCATCTATTGTGATTTTAACACTTTGATTTTTCTTTATTGATGATATTCTTGATTCCGATACCAATATTTTAAGCTTAAATTCTGAATCATCTACAATTCTCGCTACTGGCATCCCTGGTGCAATTGTTTGACCGAGATTAACCAGCTTTGTGGCAATCTTTCCTTCTATACTTGATTTGATTCTGGTATCAGAATACATCTTTTCTGCCATCATTAAACCAGCTTGTGCACCTTTTAATTGAGCATAGGCTGATTTTACATTGAGTTGTGACAATTCTAAATTATCTTTAGTGGATACTTTATCTTTATAAAGCTGCTCCATACGAGCATAATCCTTTTGTGCTTTTTCATAGTTACTTTCAGCAGCGATCACTTGTGCACTAGCTTGTTCAACACCTGCTTTTTGCTGACTGTTTTCTATGATACATAGTTCTTGCCCTGCTTTGCAGTTTTGACCAGGAGTAAATAATATTTTTTCTACGACACCACTTGTTTGAGAGATAATGTCTGCTTGTTCTTTTCCTTCCAGAGTTCCTGTATAAGACTCATGTTCTGAAATCTCTCCAATCTGAACCTCATGTGTTTCAACACTTACAGGTAATTTATCATTTGTCTTTATATTTTTTTTGCTCATGCCTTTGGTTACAGCAAAAGCAAATAAAAGAATAATTACAATGATTGTTATCATTACAAATCTTATCTTATCTTTTCTTTTCATTTAATCCTCCTAATTAATTACGGCTTTACCGAGACTTTTATCTAATTTGGCTTGTGATAATAAAACATTGAAATAGGAAACAATCATGTTTGCAGAAGATGCATCCAATAGATTCTTAGCATCTGTTAATGTTATCATTGGTGCTAATTCATTTTCATATTGTTTTTTTACCATTTTATAGTTTGATATTGAAGCTTTATATGTTTTTTGACTCACATCAAACTGATTAATTGAATTCTTATATTGAAGGTAATTGTTTCTTACTTCCAATTCGATCAGGTGTTTCGTATTATAGTATAGTTTTTCCATTTGCTTAACCTGAGCATTCACTTCAACTGCTTTTGCTGTCGAATTAAATCCAGAAAACAAATTCCAAGAAACTATTCCACTGATAGACCATGATTTTTCATCTTCGTTATATTTAAAATCATTCCCCGAATACCCATAATCTCCCGCAATAACCAAAGAAGGAAGATAATCTGAAAGCATGATTTCTTTTGCATATTTTGTAGAACGAAAACCAAGGTACATCTGTTTTATCTCAGCTCTGTTATCCAAAGCATTTTTAATATGATCATCAAGATCACCTGATAAGTTAGCTTCACTTTTTATGTCAAGGTTCTGTAAGTAATCTGCACTTAAACTGTCCAATTCAATATCCTGATTCATGTCTTGATTTAATAATGAATTAAAATAGTTTTTTGCTAAGCTTAATTGATTTAGAGCTTCTGTGACTTCTTGCTCACCTGTGATTAAAACGACATTTGCTCTTAAAACATCTGTTTCAGGCACTTTCTCCACTTCATAAAGCTTCTGAGTCACATAATATGTTTCCTGTGCTAAAACCTGAGAAGTACGTCTCATTTTAACCAGTTCATTGGCTTTCACACAGTTGTAATAAGCCTCTAAAACATTATATTCCAAATCGGCTAGTTTACTTTTATAACCAAAATCATCACTTTTTGTTAAGCTCTTTTGCATGAGATAGCTGTAAAATACAGCTGGACTAAAAAGCACTTGAGAAGCTTCTATTTTGGTTTCAGTATTCTTTTTTGGTTGAATTGGAATGCTGGCATCATCTGAAATAGGAATTGAGATTTCCTTGTTAAAATTAGTAACTCTTGAAGAAAAATTCACTGAAGGAAGAAAAAGAGAAGTGGATTGATACACTTTTGCTTTCGATGCTTCCAATTTTTGTTTTTCCATTTGAATCTCTAGGTTATTCTTTAATGCAATATCCCGATAATTTCTTATCTTTCCCATATCAGTCTCAAAACCTGATAAATTTACAAAGATAAGAGCCATGATTAAGTAAATTATTTTTTTCATTTTAACTCCATGTTCTTTTTGGATTGACTCTGATAGAATCAAAGATTGACTCCCAAAGTTTAAAAATCATTTGATTATAATCCCATTCACTAAACTTACAAAAGAAAGTACTCATTTCATCTTTCTCACAGCTTGGTTTATACCCATGTGCTGATTTTATATGCTCAAAAAGTTTAATGATCCCATTACTACTTGCCCAGAGCATGACACCAATTTCCAGAGGATTGCAATTAGAAATAAAATACCCTTTTTGAATCCCTTCTTCTATAACATCTTGTACAATCTGCCAGATCTTGCCACTTTTTTCAAAGTGTTCTGCTTCTGCTTCATTGTTAAGATCCTTCCCATGATCATGCCCGCAATCCGTGTCATTCATTATTTTGAACTGACTAGGGTATTTATGATAAAACTCAAGATATGATTCTCCAAGACTATTCAACTTTTTTTCATATTCCTGATGTTTGTTAAGATTTGTCTCAATTATTGTTACAAAATTCTCCATAATATTAAACATGATTTGCCGATAAAGCTCTTCTTTACTCTTGAAATACAAATAAAGAGTGCCTTTGCTTAGCTCACACAGCGAAGCTATTTCATCCATAGTCGTTCCAGTTATTCCTTTTTTTATGATGATCTCTTCCGCTGTACAAAGAATATCCATCCTTCTCTGCTCTCTCTCACGCTGTTTTCTTTCCGTGATCCCCATATTCTCTCCAATTCTTAAATACTAATTATTTTCAATTAAACAAACACCAATTGACCGGTAGTCATTTATTTGTCAATAAGTTTTTAACTTTTTTGCCTAAAGTTCTAAAAGTATAAAGCTTGAATTGCCAATTTACCCTTTTTCCGCTTAAAATATCTTCTTCTAAGTACCTTTTTTGCAGTATATAGCCTGTTTCACTCTTTTTTGTTCTGCCATATCTACGTGTTTGCCATTCTTTATATTTAACGATCTCTGCCGAAACCATCACTTTACAGGATAAATCCTATTCGTAATACCTTCCAATCTCTTTACTACCTCTTACCTTGCCCATTCCTTCCTTGGTGCTTGTTCAATGAAAAATAATTTGTCACAAAATGACATCTCGATTGTTATATAGTATAGAGAGTCAAAAATCCGAGGTGATGATGCGTGTAATTATGGACTGGGAAAAAACAAAATACCCTAAAGGTGGTAAGCAAGACGGGATCGTTTATTGCTACAGTTCCTATGGAAATGCATGTATCGGTAGGAATTACGTTCCTGTTCCCTTTATGAAACAAAATGCTAACATTATCTCAATGGAAAAACTCACCCTTTCCATTTGGAAGCTCCTCCCTCAACGTTTCAAAAACGATCTGAAAATCTATGCTATGAAATACAAAACACAAGATCCTAAATTAAGAAGGAAATTCCTCAACTGCTATGGTATCTTTCTCAAGATTATGCATAAAATTGAGAAAGACTTTCAATTCTCTCAAATGAAAAATTCAGGTTATGATCTTTACCTAAAACTCTTTGGCATTTTATCTATAGCTGATTTCATTACAATGAACTATCTCCCTAAAATCAAAAAATATCATCAACTCACTGCTAGATTAATCCAGATATCCTATGAATATATAGAGGATTACAAATCCCTGATTGATCTAAATATCCAGCAAAATCAGCTTCTTTCAGCCCCTTTTGGTTAACAAAAACCTCTTTTTTATTTAGGTTAAAAAGCTTAAACTCGTTCTGCGATCATCCTGTTTGCAGTAAAAGTAACAATCATTTCCAAAATTCAAATTTCTTTAGGGTCTTTCACTTCAAACATAGCTGGTTTGACAGAACCGTTAAATGGCCATAAAGCATATATTTTTGAATTAGCGTTTAAGAAAATATGGTTTTAACTGTAATGAGACATGAAAGTTATCACATGTATGAAACAATTACAAATGGAGGAAAACTTAGTCCTTGGCAAGCTAATCAATTGAGCTCGAAAGATTATGAAGCTTACAAAGATAAGTGGAAAAAATTAGAACCAATTATGGAAAAGAAATCTTGGAAATACCAGTTTCAATCAAATCCTATTTGGAGTCCAATTTTTGGATATCGAAAATTATTTTAATAAAAGATGGTTTATCTCAATACTTAAAAAGATCATATGGATTATTTGTTACTTCTTGTACTTATGTAACAATAGAAATTGTTGATGAATATAAAAATGGACTGATAACTTGTATGAAAATAGTCTTGATGTTTAAAAAAGAGAACAAAACATCTTGACAAGGTAAATGGTTTTAGTATTTTTTTTAATATTGTAGTAGATGAAAATTTTAGGAATTGTCTGATGTAAAAAATGAAGATGAATTAAATATGTTAAATTGATTCCATTGTTAAAAGCTTAGGATAAAGATTTTGAAAAATAGAATCAAAGAAAATTTAAAAAGGCATTATATGAAAATTGTCAATATTGATAATACACTTTATAACGATATTTGTGAACTGATTGAAGATGAAAGAAATTTTATCGCCAATACGACAAACAAGTCAATTACAATATTATACTGGAAAATGGTGATAGGATTAACAATGAGTTTCTTAACGGAAAACGAGCAGAGTATGGGAAACAGATAGTGTCGCAACTTGCGACTGAATTACAAGCTCAGTATGGTATGCGAGGTTTTCAGGAGAGGAATATTCGCAGAATGATGCAATTTTCTGAGCTGTTTCCTGATCTTGAGATTGTGTCGCAGGCCGCGACCAAATTAAGTTGGTCTCATTTTATTGAACTTTTATCACTAAAAGAAGAAATAAAAAGAGACTTCTATCTTACGTTAGCATTAAATGAAGTTTGGAGTAGAGACACTTTAAGAAATAAAATTGATGGGATGCTTTATGAACGAACATTAATTAGCAAAGAACCTGAAACTTTTATAAAAACAGAACTTTCTAATATGCGAAAAGGAACAAAATTTTCTCCGGATTTGGTATTTAAAAGTCCTTATTTTCTGGATTTTACAGGTTTGAAAGGAACATATAGCGAAAAAAGTCTCGAAGATTGCTTAATTGTTTCACTTGAGCAATTTATTATGGAATTAGGTGTGGGGTTTTACTTTTGTTGAACGTCAAAAAAGAATGATAATCGATGGTGAGGACTTTTACATTGACTTATTGTTTTATCACCGTAAACTGAAACGACTTATTGCCATTGAATTAAAATTAGGGGCGATTTAAAGCTGCATACAAAGGACAAATGGAATTATATCTTCGATGGCTCGATAAAAACGAAAAGCAAGATGGAGAAGAGACACCATTGGGATTAATACTTTGTACTGAAGGTGGACATGAACAAATTGAACTTCTACAGCTCGAAAAATCAGGAATTAAAGTAGCGGAGTATCTTACTGATTTACCAGACAAGCAATTACTTAAGCAGAAACTTCGTGCAGAAATGGAGTTAAATCGCAAATTAATTAATAATAATATAAAAAATCAGGGTTTTAATGAGTAATATAAATAATTTTTTTGAGAAGATTAAGCAAATATCTTTTTTTTATTGAATTTAATAATATTCTAATCATAAAGATGAAAGCAAATAGAAATTATCTCAGAATCCTCAGAAAAATAATACTGAAATATCAGATGAGATTGGTGTTTTAAATTAGACTATATTCCTGCAAATGAATTTCTACAGTCTTATGATTACCGCTATAACATTAGAGGATGGATGACTTCTATCAATAATAGTTCATTAACCAATGACAACAATGTAACCAATGATGATAATAGAAGTCATTTTTTAATCATGTTTAATGATTCCTTTGCCATCTTTTGCCTGAGTTATTTTGTTTGATCTTTCAATTCTCTCAAATGAAAAACTCCGGTTATGATCTTTACCTAAAACTCTTTGGCACTTTATCTATAGCTGATTTCATTACAATGAACTATCTCCCTAAAATCAAAAAATTTCATCAACTCACTGCTAGATTAATCCAGATATCCTATGAATATATAGAGAATTACAAATCCCTGATTGATCTAAATATCCAGCAAAATCAGCTTCTTTCCGTCCCTTTTGGTTAACAAAAAACTCTTTTTTATTTAGGTTAAAAAGCTAATATTCGTTCTGCGATCATCCTGTTTGCAGTAAAAGTAACAATCATTTCCAAAATTCAAATTTCTTTTGAATCTTTCACTCAGGAATTTTCCAGTACATGAAAAAATTATAACTCACTCTTGACAAGTATCCTGCAATAATAAAAATATTATAAACAAATAGCTTTGTGATTTCTTAATGGAGTATTAGTTTTGGTAATCAAATACCCATAATCAATATAGAAATAAATATAATAGGTGAGGTTTAAAATATGCCAAGTCCTGAAAAATTCAGAGAATCTTTACTCATCTTTCTAAAAGATCAAAATATCATTCAACAAATAAATTTTGGTTATGAAGACTTAAAAAGTAATTCCCCCAAAAAAGAGATTGCTGAATATTTGAGAAGAGCTATGCAGATTATGGACGAATCACTTGATAAAGAAACGAATTATCAAATCCTCGATTATAATGCTTGTTGTAAAAAAGGATCAAGAGACAAATCTGCAAAAGCATTTGCTAAAACTAATCAAAATTTATCCTTAGAAGAAAAGATAGCTCTTATCTCTACTATTCCTAATATGGGAAAACCTGTATTAATTGACAATAAGATAATTAACACTGGAATTTATTGGTATCTAAATGGAAAATATAAATGTGCCTGCCCCAATTTTAATCACCTAAAAGAAATCCCGAATGTTTCCTTAACTCATTGTTATTGTTGTGCCGGACATTTTAGACACCATTATCAAAATATGCTTAATCTAAGGCTGCGAACAAAAGAAATTATCTCTTCTCCCTTAGCAAGTAATGGTGAAAAACCTTGTCTTTTTAGTTTTGAAATTGAAGAAATCTAGCTTGCCTGATTAAAAAATAGCACATAATGCCATTCACAAATTAATCCTTTAGGGCTAACCTGTGTATTTGTCCGTTATTCTTCAATGAAACATCTTGTGTATTTGTCTATTTTAATTAATTAATCAATCCATCCATAAAATATATTAAATATCTAGGTATCAATGAGACAATGCCCATGAAAAAATGGGGTGTTATGGAGCGAGTTCTGCTCGGACTCGAATACTTGAAAATAATACTCATTTATCTACAAATTCTAATATTCCATCCATCTATCACAAGTAAATAACCATGTATTAATGAAATATCGCCCCTGAAAAAATGATGTGTTATGGAGCGAGTTCTGCTCGGACTCGAATACTTGAAAATAATACTCATTTATCTACAAATTCTAATATTCCATCCATCTATCACAAGTAAATAACCATGTATTAATGAAATATCGCCCATGAAAAAATGGGGTAAAGTCGTAGGGAAACGAACAGCCATTCTGATTGAAGACAATGGTTTGCCTCATAAATTAACATACCCATTGGCAAGCTATGGCGGAGTCCCTGAGAGTGACTGGAGATTAAATGGCAAACCATCTATAGGTTAAGATATTAAGATATCAGAGAAAATTGATGAAAATCAAGATCCCCGATAGGGGTTTTCCGGGCTTGATTTTTTCTTTGGTTCTGTTTATTTTGCATCAAGGCAAAAGAAATGAACACTATCATTTCGAAGAAATGAAAAGACCTTATTCAACATTTGCCATACTAAAGACATCCATCAACGATGAAGCTTAACTTTTATCTTTTATCTCTTATCTGCAAATCTCCGATTTGCTATTATCTGTAGTGCGTCAGCACTACCATTGTCTTCTCCAATAGATGTCAATTTTTGAAAAGGACAATCTCAAAACAAGGTGTTTCATTTTTACCAAACAGGCGACAGCCTGATATGAGCTCCTATGAAACAACTTGTGTATTTGTCTATTTTTAATTAATCAATCCATAAAATATATTAAAAATCCAGGTATCAATGAGACAATGCCCATGAAAAAATGGCGTAAAGTCGTAGGGAAACTCGAAGGGGAACGAACAGCCATTCTGATTGAAGACAATGGTTTACTTCATAAATTAACTAACCCATTGGCAAGCTATGGCGGAGTCCCTGAGAGTGACTGGAGATAGCAAGTTTTTTCCTAGGGCTTGATTTTTTCTTTGGTTCTGTTTATTTTGCATCAAGGCAAAAGAAATGAACACTATCATTTCGAAGAAATGAAAAGACCTTATTCAACATTTGCCATACTAAAGACATCCATCAACGATGAAGCTTAACTTTTATCTTTTATCTATTATCTGCAAATCTCCGATTTGCTATTATCTGTAGTGCGTCAGCACTACCATTGTCTTCTCCAATAGATGTCAATTTTTTAAAAGGAAAATCTCATAACTACGTGTTGAGACTGTCCAATATAAATAAGCTCCCATTAAGCAACTCTTGTACTTATAGGCGAGAAAAGTGAACCAATATGCTCCATATTGTTTATGTCAACTTGAAAATGCAATAAAAAGGCAATCTCAAAATGTATGAAAACGTCAAATACAACCTGCATTTTTGTATATTTTCTGATTGAATTTTATCTTTTAGCCGATATGATTGACCTTTAATTTTTATAATTTTTGAATGATGTATCAAACGATCTAAAATTGCATTTACAATGAAAGGGTCACAAAGATTTCACCCCATTTGCTAAAAGTCTGATTTGTTGTAATAATCGTTGTTTTTTCTCATATCGTTTAGATAATAATTGAAAAAATAAATTAGCTCCTTGTTTATCTACAGGTAAATAACCATTTAATCGATAATTAAACCTTTTACCCAGATCGGAATCTGGGCTTTAAAACTCGGTTTCAAATCCTATTGTTAGACAAATTGTTCAGTATATACCAGAACAGCATGCTTAAAAAAAAACAGGAACGCGTAGGGTATCCTCTTGATAATGCCAAACTTTTTGAAGAACTCAACGAAGTACATTAAAAAGTTTTTTATTAAAGCAGACATGCTTTACTTATATTATCTGATGGATCATAATAAAGACTATACTATGATTAACGGCTTTGCTTATTACAGAATTACTTCACTAATCCAAAGAATTTTCTTATCTATTCAAAGAAGAAAAACAAAACAATACAAACGAGGAAAATGTGAAGATAATAGGCAAATTACGCTGGAGTCATACGGTGTTGAATTTTTGGGGGTATCCTAAAAAAAATTAAAAACAGTTGACACAAAATGACATCTTGATTATCATTTTATCAAGAAAATCATAATTATGAGGTTATTATGCGAGTAATTATGGATTGGGAAAAACGAAATATCCAAAAGGTGGGAAAAAAGATGGAATAGTTTATTGCTACCATTCCTATGGAAACGCCTGTGTGGGTAGAAAGTATTACAAAGTCCCTTTAATGAAGCAAAATTCCAATATCATCTCGATAGAAAAGATCACACTAGAAATCTGGAAAGCCCTCCCTATTCGTTTTAAACATGACTTAAAAGTAAATATTCAGTTATAGGGGCATTAGCCCTGTAATCTTCGTAGTAATAACGTAATTATCAGATATTCTATTAAGCAGGATTCGATTAATTTATTTGTACCAGGATTGTATAATATATTCAATATTCCATTTGGGCAGACACACAGGTCTGCCCCTACATTTACAAAAAACAATTACGGCTGATTATTAAAACCTTGAATACCATTGATAAATGCTTTGTAGGGGCGAACCTGTGTGTTCGCCCTGAATGTTTAAACAACAAATGATTATTAAAACAACGAATACCATTGATAAATGCTTTGTAGGGGCGAACCTGTGTGTTCGCCCTGAATGTTTAAACAACAGATGATTATTAAAACAACGAATACCATTGATAAATGTAATAAAGACAAAAAATAATCACAAAGTATTGATAAATATAATATATAGCTTGACAAGTAGAGCCTCAACTTTAATATGGTTTGTAGAAAAAAAACAAAAAGAGAGGCTCTAAAATGCAAATTAATGAAACTGCCGATAAAATACAAGATAAATTTGAAAATTTTTTAAACAAATACTCAGAAATTCTTTCTAAACCATACTTTAAATGCTTTAAAGAAACGCTTATAGGGCTACTTTCAGCTTCAAATCCTATTGTTAGACAAATTGTTCAGTATATACCAGGAACAGCGTGTTTAAAAAAGAAACAGGAACGCATAGGGTATCATCTTGATAATGCCAAACTTTTTGAAGAACTCAACCAAGCCCATTTTATATCAGAAGCTAAAAAAATAACGGAAGAAAGTCTCATAATAATTGATGAAAGTGATATTGTAAAACCCTGTGCAAAAAAAATGGAACATCTCAAAAAAGTAAGAGATGGATCAACTGGCGAATATCAAAACGGGTATTATAGTTTTAATGCTACCGTTGTTAATACTGCAAATGCAGGAAGCGTTTCAATTTCACCTTTATATTCCTATGTTTATTCAAACAGTATTGAAAATGAAACTAAAAACGAAAGACTAAGTATCTTTCTTGTTGAATCAACCATATTTTCCTGTAACAAGGGTATTTATGTTTTCGATAGAGGCTATGATGACAAAAAGCTGATGAGCCAGCTTGTTGAACAGGAAAATGGTTTTGTTATCAGAGCAGTTGGAAACAGAGATCTGATCGTTGATGATGAAAAGAGGAAGTTTAAAGATGTTGTGAATGAGATGGAACTAAAACATCAGTACCAATGCCCTTATAAGAAAAAGACATTTAATTATGGAGCTAAAAAAGTTCGTATTAATACAGACCCTCATCCGACTAAGAACCCAAACACGATAGAAGTATGGCTGATAAAAGTAAGATATGATAAAAAAGGAGGCTTTTTTTATTTCTTTGCAAGTTTTAAAAATAATCTATTCTCTGAGAAGCAAATAGGACAAAAAGTATTGGAGATTTATTCAAAAAGATGGAAAATAGAAGAGCAATTTAGACAGATTAAACAGCAATTGAATCTTGAAAAAATACAACTTCTTAAATATCAACAAATTCAGACACTGAATTTATGGATGAATATACTTGTTAATTTTATTTATTCCTGTAAAAAGTTTTTTATTAAAGCAGACATGCTTTACTTATATTATCTGATGGATCATAATAAAGACTATACTATGATTAACTGCTTTGCCTACTACAGAATTACTTCACTAATCCAAAGAATTTTCTTATCTATTCAAAGAAGAAAAACAAAACAATACAACGAGGAAAATGTGAAGATAATAGGCAAATTACGCTGGAGTCATACGGTGTTGAATTTTTCGGGGTATCCTAACAAAACAAAGAAAATAATATTGACAATAAATAAATAAAAACAGATCTTTGTGATATTATTATGAGGAAAAGAAAGCTTTAATCTTGTATTTTATATAGATGATAGAAATGGAATCTGTGTTATTATGAAAGAAAAGAATGTAAATTACTTAGAGAAAGATGATCTGGGATCAACAAGAGTTATCCTGAATAATAATAATGAAGTGGTTTCTACCTATGATTATGATGTCTTTGGAAATCAGACCGATAATGAAGTTTCTGAAGGAACACCTTATCTCTATACAGGCCAGGAATTTGATGAAGAAACTGGATTACATAATTTCCAGGCTCGTTTCTATGATAGTGTTCTCATGCGTTTTTATGCAGTAGATCCTGAAGAACAATTTGCATCTCCTTATCTATATTGTGGAAACAATCCGATACTCTATATTGATCCAGATGGATGTAAAATTGTTGCTGATGATACAGTCTCTGACAAATGGATAGATAAAATTTCAGATATACTAAATAAAATTTTCAAAGATAATTGTACCTTTAATCAAGAAACAAGAACTTTTGAATTAAATCCAGAGTATAAACTTGATAACTCAGCAAGCGATAAAGTCAAAACTTTATATGAATGCTTAACGAGTGAAGAAAAAATTGTATTATCTGAATATCGTTATATTCATACCATACCTGTTATTGGAGAAGCTTATGCAGTATCTGGAGTAGGAAATGATGGAGTTGGCTATACAAATATGGTTTTTAATGATGTTTTAAATGGGTTTGAAAATCACGCTTCAAGACAAATAGTAGTACATGCGTTAATTGAAGGTTTAAAAGGCGCTCAAATTGCAGAAAGAACATTAAAACCTGGCGAAAAGGGTTATTTTCGTGATTCTGGTGAATGGGGAAAAGGGGCACATCAAGAATCTCTTGATGCAGGAACCAATGTGCCTGGTAAAATTGTCCGTGAAGGTAATAAAGTTTATATATGTGATAGTGAAAATAGAATAACACGAACATTCGATACAACTCGTTGGAAATTTATCAGAACTAAATAGAAGGGTATTATGAAAAAAATAATCGTGATAATGATAATCATTAGTATAAGTTGTTTACTCTTTAGTAAAAAAGTAAAAGTAAATCATTATGATGACTATTCGATTATGGGATTAATATATCCTGATGAAGATAATCAACATATAAGTAAGCTCTATTATAATGTAAACCTGACAGACAGCTTATTGTACATTAATTATGGATTAATCTATAAAACTGATAATCAAATTATAAAAGTCAACAAAATAAATGTATCATTAAAAAACAATCAAGTCTCCTTAGTTAGTCTTTATAAGTTAACATATGTGACTCTATATGATTGGAATAATATAGACAATTTCAAGGTTGCTGGACATCGTTGGCCACCATTTCGCAAAGAAAAAGAATTATCTGGTAACTATTATATGATATATCATGTGAGGTCTAAATTTATAATAAAAGAGTCCGATCTTAGAAATACAACGTTTTTATTTGAGTATGAATACCAAACAAAAGATGGGATAATAAAAGGATTTCATTCTGCGCCATTACTTGATCTTAAAATTGATAGACAACGTAATTGGGATGGGCTATAGGAGGTTACATGAATAATCTGAAGGTTTTAATGAGTATTTTGTTTGCATTACTGATATCAGCTTTAGCAGCAAGAGAAAGTATAAAATTAAAATATATATTTACTGCTCCGATTGAGGGTCAGGAATATTACTATTCTGTATTTTTGGATTCTCAAGAAAAAAGTTATATCTTTCTAGTGAGAGAAAATCAATTGGTAGATAACTCAATAAAACTAATTCCTTTTCAAACTATTATAGTAGATTTTTCTAGGATTTCTACCCAAAAAAACTCACAACATAATTCTTTTTTTTTAGAAAATCCTTACTATTATGATACATTCTTCGATTTAGATATCCTTTATGAAACAAATAGTCTTTGGGTGAACAATAACTTTTTATATTTTTCTAATGATTAGTTTTTGTGTAAGTACGTTATCATAATAGAAAACTGGTTATTCTGTAACCTAAATGAAAGGTTGTTATCATTTTAACACTGTTTATCAGCTCCAAAAACAAGATGAATATGATTAACCTGACCGTTTTTCAAATAATGAATAATAATTATGAGTTAAAAATGAAACAGACACTTCCCTGAGTGAATATTACGTTCTCAGTGAGCCACCGTGTCGGAGAAACAGAGCTATGTTAACGGACAGAGAGCCACCTAAATGATGGTTCGAGTATTTTGATTAGATTTCCCCATATTGAAAAGAGAAGACTATAAAACGAAAAAAGGAAAACTCTTTTAAGAGCATGGCAATAATGAAATTGTTTGTAGGCTCACAATTTTACTCTACTCAAAACATAGAAAATAATATTGACAATAAATAAATAAAAACAGATAGTTGTTATATTATTATGAGGAAAAGAAAGCTTTAATCCTGTATTTTAATAGATGATAGAAATGGAATCTGTGTTATTATGAAAGAAAAGAATGTAAATTACCTAGAGAAAGATGATTTGGGATCAACTCGTAAAGTCGTTTCTACAGGTGTTGTTGTTACTTCTTACTATTATGATGCTTTTGGTAATATCATGGAGTCTTCAATTTCTGAAGACATTTCCTATCAATATACCGGTCAGGAATTTGATGAAGAAACTGGATTACATAATTTCCAGGCTCGTTTCTATGATAGTGTTCTCATGCGGTTTTATGCAGTAGATCCTGAAGAACAATTTGCATCTCCTTATCTATATTGTGGAAACAATCCGATACTCTATATTGATCCAGATGGCGAAGCTGCTAAAGCATTAGAATGGGCTAATGAAAATATAAGAGACTTAGAAACAAGTAAACTTGAATGGGGATTAAACCAAGATGGCACTTGGGATGGGAAACATATGTATTGTAATTTAGCACTTCATTTAGCATTTAAATTTGGTGAAGGGTTTAGTACTTTTCCTGTCTCAAATTTTGAACAAGTAAGAAATTATTGGGAGCCTCGTGATGCTCTTACAAAAGAAGATCGTACTTTATTAAGTAAAGATGGAACAGCAATATATCTTTCCAGAAATGGGGGTACAACATGGGGCCATAGTGGTATGGCTTATGATGCAAAATTAGTTGATGGAAAAGTCGTTTTTAAATTCTGGGATGCTGGCTGTAGTAAAACAAAATCAGGGATGAAATCTAAACTCTTTACAATTAAAAAGTTATTGATAGAATATAAAGCTAACGATTATTTGATAGCTACAGAAGGTAAGACAGCTATTAAAGAAGAATATTTATATAATTTTTCATCATCTCTTGATCCAGCAGATCAATATAATGACGTAATTGAGGGATATCAGGATGAAAGAGGAGAATACCATTATAATGATTGAAATATTTAAAAAGATAAGTAAGGAGAATAAAATGCTTAATTTTAAAATAATTATATCTGTTTTTTGCTTATTTTTTATATCAAACTTGTTTTCTGAATTAATGATAACCGAACCTGGTAAGGTTGAATTATTAACAACCATTCCATTAAAAACTTTAATGAAAAAAGTTAATAATTGGCATAAAGAAGGTATTTTTATAAATTATGACAGTTTTTTTATTTTTGATGATCCTCCTGAATTAATATGGGGATTTTCTCATATAAAAAATATACGAAATATAAATAATACTTTTAGTCGTATAAATGATTTACTCATTTGTAATAAAGACTCTATTATGATTAATTATCATGATATTGAAAATCCGTTCTGTGATGCACAAAGTTATTTAGGTTTTATTCGTGGATTTAAATATGATTATAGTTCTAAGAAAATATCTATCAAACAAGATGATTGCATTAATCAGGGTTTAGAAATATTTAAAACATCTGAAATCAAAACAGAAATTGATAATTGTTATGATGTTATTTCATTTTCTTATATTTCACCTAACATTGTTACTTATAGAGATTATTACTCAGAACAATATTTTTTGATAAATAAATCAATAGAAAAATCTACTAAAAAATATTCTATTTGTTATTTTGAAAATTACAACCATATGCAGATTTTTGATTTGGCCGATCATGTCAACGATATGATAGATAACGGATATAATATAATCGGATTTTGTGATAATAATATCGTACTAAATGACACCAAAGAAATTGTTATCTATAACTTTAAAGCAAATAAATCAATAATAATTGATTTAGATATATTTATAGATCAATTAGGTCTGAGTGAATATAAACTTCCCCCTGAATATATTGTTCCTTATGGATTATTTGTAAACAAAAATGGAGTTTATATGTTCTTGCATTGTAAAGAAACAGCTTATATCTACCTAATGGAATTTTAACTGTTAAAGGAAATAAGAAGTATTCCACATCTTATACTAAAATCTTGGAAGTCAGCCGAAGAAAATACAAAAACCTATAGATATGATTATGAATATGATGATCTTTACAGATTAAAATCTGGTATTTTCCGCTCAAAAACAAATTCAGCAGCTTGGACTTTAGCCAACGGTTCATACAATTCAGAAAAAAATGATAAATTATGATTATAACGGTAATATCAAATCTCTTGTTTATGTCAACTTGAAAATGCAATAAAAAGGCAATCTCAAAATGTATGAAAACGTCAAATACAACCTGCATTTTTGTATATTTTCTGATTGAATTTTATCTTTTAGCCGATATGATTGACCTTTAATTTTTATAATTTTTGAATGATGTATCAAACGATCTAAAATTGCATTTACAATGAAAGGGTCACAAAGATTTCACCCCATTTGCTAAAAGTCTGATTTGTTGTAATAATCGTTGTTTTTTCTCATATCGTTTAGATAATAATTGAAAAAATAAATTAGCTCCTTGTTTATCTACAGGTAAATAACCATTTAATCGATAATTAAACCTTTTACCCAGATCGGAATCTGGGCTTTAAAACTCGGTTTCAAATCCTATTGTTAGACAAATTGTTCAGTATATACCAGAACAGCATGCTTAAAAAAAAACAGGAACGCGTAGGGTATCCTCTTGATAATGCCAAACTTTTTGAAGAACTCAACGAAGTACATTAAAAAGTTTTTTATTAAAGCAGACATGCTTTACTTATATTATCTGATGGATCATAATAAAGACTATACTATGATTAACGGCTTTGCTTATTACAGAATTACTTCACTAATCCAAAGAATTTTCTTATCTATTCAAAGAAGAAAAACAAAACAATACAAACGAGGAAAATGTGAAGATAATAGGCAAATTACGCTGGAGTCATACGGTGTTGAATTTTTGGGGGTATCCTAAAAAAAATTAAAAACAGTTGACACAAAATGACATCTTGATTATCATTTTATCAAGATAATCATAATTATGAGGTTATTATGCGAGTAATTATGGATTGGGAAAAAACGAAATATCCAAAAGGTGGAGAAAAAGATGGAATAGTTTATTGCTACCATTCCTATGGAAACGCCTGTGTGGGTAGAAAGTATTACAAAGTCCCTTTAATGAAGCAAAATTCCAATATCATCTCGATAGAAAAGATCACACTAGAAATCTGGAAAGCCCTCCCTATTCGTTTTAAACATGACTTAAAAGTAAATATTCAGTTATAGGGGCATTAGCCCTGTAATCTTCGTAGCAATAACGTAATTATCAGATATTCTATTAAGCAGGATTCGATTAATTTATTTGTACCAGGATTGTATAATATATTCAATATTCCATTTGGGCAGACACACAGGTCTGCCCCTACATTTACAAAAAACAATTACGGCTGATTATTAAAACCTTGAATACCATTGATAAATGCTTTGTAGGGGCGAACCTGTGTGTTCGCCCTGAATGTTTAAACAACAAATGATTATTAAAACAACGAATACCATTGATAAATGTAATAAAGACAAAAAATAATCACAAAGTATTGATAAATATGATATATAGCTTGACAAGTAGAGCCTCAACTTTAATATGGTTTGTAGAAAAAAACAAAAAGAGAGACTCTAAAATGCAAATTAATGAAACTGCCGATAAAATACAAGATAAATTTGAAAATTTTTTAAACAAATACTCAGAAATTCTTTCTAAACCAAATTTAAATGCTTTAAAGAAACGCTTATAGGGCTACTTTCAGCTTCAAATCCTATTGTTAGATAAATTGTTCAGTATATACCAGGAACAGCATGTTTAAAAAAGAAACAGGAATGCGTAGGGTATCCTCTTGATAATGCCAAACTTTTTGAAGAACTCAACCAAGTACATTAAAAAGTTTTTTATTAAAGCAGACATGCTTTACTTATATTATCTGATGGATCATAATAAAGACTATACTATGATTAACTGCTTTGCCTACTACAGAATTACTTCACTAATCCAAAGAATCATCTATCTATTCAAAGAAGAAAAACAAAACAATACAACGAGGAAAATGTGAAGATAATAGGCAAATTACGCTGGAGTCATACGGTGTTGAATTTTTCGGGGTATCCTAAAATTTAATAATCAGATACTCTTGATAAAAGACATCATAAACGAGGGTATAATGAAAAAAATTTAGTTTAGTTATCTAGTTTATATAGAGTGATTGATAATTTTATTGACAAAGAAATATATTATTGTTTATTTTGTGAAATCCAAAGGAGATTAAAATGTTAAGGAAGAAAAATAATCGAGGTTTTACACTTATAGAGTTAATGATTGTTATAGTTGTCATTGGAATATTAGCCACAATAGCGGTTCCAAAATTTATGAGTGTTACGCGCAAAGCTAAAGAGGCTGAAGCAAAAATGGTTTTAAATCAAGCCTATTCTCTTCAGGAAGCATATAATCGAGAAAATGATACTTATGCAAAATCATTAGAAGAAACAGGATTTGAACAAGAAAAGCTGATATCTGAAGGAGGGAAAGCTCGCTTTATCATTTCATTAACACAATCAGATGATAAAACCTTTGAAATTACAGCAACCTCTGTTGTTGACTTTGACAAAGATGGAATTTTCAGCGTTTGGGTTGTCAATCAGGATGGGAAAATAACTAACAAAGTACCGGATTAATGAAATCAAAAATAGAGGGTTTTGCCCTAATTGGAGTATTACAGTTCTTTGTTTTGATTTGTCTATTAATCACAGGTTTATTAATGATCAATAGTATCAGGCTAAGATTTATTTCGCGAGAAAAAGATAAAATACAAAGCCGATATAACGCAGAAAGTGCAGTTAATCTTCTTATAGACAGTTTAGAAACAAAAGTACCAAATGTTAGTAAATCTTCATTAACACTTCCCTGGGGAGATGTTTGTGATTATCAGCTTATTAATCATGGTTTATTTAATAAAATCATCGTTACAGGATATAAGAATAAATCATCCAGTAAACTGAAGGCTTACTTGGGAATCAAACCAGAAGGAGATCTGAATAGTGCAATTTATATTGGAGATGGCTCATCATTTCTTACATTATCAGGAACATCTGTTTTAAAAGGTCCTATCATTACTGGTGAAAGAGGGTATCAAATACTCCCTTTCAAAGGGAAAAGTTTCTCTGGAACAATTGAAGGTGAAAACAGAAAAATTCCAAACATAAAATTACCTGAGATGAATCAAAAAAAAATACAGGATATTTTTACTTATGCTGAAAATATAATAAAAACTAAAAATGACTTTGAAGTATTTTTTTCTGATAAGGATATTATATTTAATAAAGATCAAATTATCTCAAATAAAAATACATATATTTCTTCAAAGAATATCATTTTTAACGAAGGATCTAATTATAAAGAAGGCTGTATCTTTATAGCAGGAGAAAAAATTATCCTGAATGGAAATATCCTTGGAAGATATGGAATTTTTATTGGACTGCAAAATGTAGAAATTAATAATTCTGTTTGTAATGGTCAGTTCTTTGCTAAAAGAGAAATTGTTTTAAAAAAACAAAGTGAGTTGAAATATCCATCGGTTATTTGTCTTTACAATTCATTATTAGACTATTCAGGGCAAGTTGTAATCCAAGATAGTTCAATTGTTGAAGGAACCGTTATCGTAAGTCTTGAAAAAGAGAACGATAAGCATCAACCTGAATTGATACTGGGAAAGGATTCTGTCATCAATGGGTTGATCTATAATAACAAAAAGACTCAGTTGAATGATTGTATGATTAATGGTACTCTGATCACTAATCAATTGTATTTTTATATATCACCCTCCCATTATATAAATTGGATGATAAACAGTAAAATCGATTTTTCACAAAGAAGAAAAAATATGATCATTCCTGATTTTTTAACAGATTACAATAAAATGGAAATTTTACAAATCTATGAAGAAAAGTAAAATTATAAACCAAAAAGGCGTTACTATACTGGAAAGTTTATTCTCTTTGAGTATTCTCATGCTTGCAGGTATCCTTTTTTCTCATTTATTCTTTAGGATCAGTCTAGCTTCTACAGTTGAGAATAGGATTAAGGCTGTAAACACAGCTCAGAACATCGTGGAAGAATACATTTTTCAACCGGCTGACCAAACAGAATTTAGTGATAGTCTATATATTATCCAAAAAACAAAAACCGATTATAAGAAATATGAGGTGCTGAAATTAAGTGTCCAATTCAAAAAAGACAAGGCTTCTTTAACCCGATTTTACTATCTAAAAAGAAAGAATCCGGCTTTACAATAGTCGAAGTTCTTATAGCAATCCTGATTATTTCCATTATCTTTGGGCTAATGGGTAATCTTCTGATCAGGATGGTTCCGGCTTATCAAAAAAGGGTAAGGCAACAGGATTTGTATCAAAAGATCTATTCCTATAAAAAACAGCTAATCAATGATTTTTATTGCTGTGATTATTTTGTTTGTGAAGGAAAGATACTCTCTGTTTTTAAAAATGGTAAAAAGAAAGCTGACTATTATTATCAAAATGGGATTCTGATGAGAAATATAGAACCCTTTATTAAAATGGATAATGCAGAGATTAATCTTCATTTTTTGTTTATTGATGGGAAAAAAGAATATTTTTTTGATGAAAAAAATGAAACTGATTTTGGAAATCAAAATTGCCAGATAATGAAAGTTCAAGTTAATCATAAGGGTAAAGAAATCTTGCATTTCACACAATCCTTGAGAAATTCACTCTATATGGGAGATGACAATGAGCAATCCTCTAAATGAGTTAAAAAAGAAAAATAAAAAAAAAGAGACAGGGTTTCAAATATTTCAAAGTCAAAAACCAGGGTTGAGAGATATTACAGAGTTTACCAAAAATCTATCTGTGCTAATTAACTCTCGGATTACTTTGTTAAAAGCGTTAGAAACAATCCATCGCCAATCTGGAAAACCTATCATGAAAAAACTAACCGCTGAATTAATCAGTGATCTGAAAAAAGGAAAATCTTTTTCTGTTGCATTATCTCAGCATAATTCTTTTTTTGATCCTGTTTACATCAAGTTAATTGAAATTGGAGAAGAGTCTTCCGGTCTGGGGAATGTCCTTCATTCCCAAGCGGAGTATATGGAAAAAATGTATCATTTAAGACAGAAACTGATTTTATCCCTTATGTACCCGGGATTTTTAATTTTATCATCCATCATCGCTGTTTTATTTTTTATTCTGTTTATTTTGCCCTCTATTGCTGAGATTTTTACCGATTTTGGAGCAGAAATTCCTTTAAGTGTAAAGCTAATCATTGGTTTTGGAAAATATCTCCCTATAGCGATTGTTGGTCTGGTTATAACAATAGCAGTTGTCTATTCTGTTTACAGGAAGAATAAGCTAAATTGGATCAATATTGCTTTTTTTAGAAAAATATTTTATACTGTACCATTTATGGCAAAAACTATTCAGAAGATATTTATTTCTAGATACTTCAGGTCTGCAGGACTTTTGATTAAAAATGGGATGACAATCAGTCAGGCTTTAAACATCTCTTTAAGTGTCACTTCAGATCAGAACTGTGTACAAACGATGCAGGAAAGTTTGCGTTCTATTGATAAAGGTCAATCAATTTTCCATTCTTTTAAGAAAAGTAATTTATTCCCTGAAACAGTGACAGAACTGATCTCAGCTGGAGAAACTAGTGGGAATTTGGATGAAGTTTTTGTTTATATTTCTGAATTTTATGAAAAAGAACTTGATATTTTTTTTGAAACCTTAAGTTCTTTGATCGAACCAATAATCATAGTCTGTGTTGGTATGTTTATTGCTTTCATTATAATATCATTATATTTACCGTTATTTGATATGGTAAATATAGTATCCTACTAAATAAAGAATCGAAAGATAAAAGAGAATGAGGAGTATATTATGAAAAAAACGATGTTTGTTTTATTATGTCTATTTTTGACAACCCTGTGTTTTGCGGACAGCTATTCAATTGACGATAAATTGGGAATTGGTATTTCTGATCCCAAGGAAGCCTTAGAAGTTAATGGTAGTATTCTTGGTGGAACAATGGGAGAATCAAACAATAATATCCAATACTTTAATAAATGGTATTTGTTTGAAAAAGACAAAATGGAATTTGGATGGATATCCGAAACAGCAACAGATCCAATACCAGTTCATGCTGGATTTTATCAAGAGGAAGAATCTGGAAAGATTTTTTATCGTTATTTTTTGGGACAACAAAGTGAAACTTCAAGATCTAGTGGATACATTATGTTTTCTCCTCAGGGTCTTGGTATTAATACTGAGCATATTTCTACTGGATGCCGTTTAGCTGTTAATGGAAAGATCTATGCTACTGAAATCAAAGTCCAAGCAATTGGTGATTGGCCAGATTTTGTCTTTAAACCCGCTTATAATCTCCGTTCGTTAAACGATGTTGATAATTTCATTAAAGAAAACGGCCACTTACCAGAAATGCCAAGTGCAACTCAAGTTGTTTCAGACGGTGTCAATCTTGGTGAAATGCAAGCAAAACTTCTTCAGAAAGTAGAAGAGTTAACTCTCTATATGATTGAACTCAAGAAAGAGAATGACGAGTTAAAATCTAAAATTAATCAACTAAAAAAATAAGTTTAGCTTTTTTCATGCAAAAAATTCCTGTAATTCAAAAAGTAGGGCAATTATTGTCTGATGCGATAAAGATCAATGCAAGTGATATTCATTTTGAAGTTTATGAAATTGAATTTCGTGTAAGGTATCGACTTGATGGTGCATTAAAGACAATAGAGAATCTTCCTTATATACAAAAAGAAGAGATTTTATCACGCATTAAAATCATGGCTGATTTAGATATTGCTGAAAAAAGAAAACCTCAGGATGGAAAAATCAGCTTTAAACATCATGGATCCGATATCGATATTCGAGTCTCTGTTCTTCCAACTAGATTCGGCGAAAAAATCGTACTTAGACTCTTAAACAGAGAGAGTATCCGTTTGTCGTTGGAATCCCTGGGTCTTAATGACGAAGAAATGAAATTAATAGATCGATATATTCGATTACCTTATGGAATGATCTTAGTTACAGGTCCCACCGGTAGCGGGAAAACTACTTCATTATATTCTGTTCTTAATGATATCAATCATGAAAATATCAATATAACAACCATTGAAGATCCTATTGAATATTCTTTAACAGGAATCAATCAGACCCATATTCGAGAAGAGATCGGTTTTACTTTTGCTTCTTCTCTTCGTTCAATATTAAGACAGGATCCCGATGTGATTATGATTGGTGAAATGAGAGATTCAGAAACAGCGGATATAGCCATACGTGCCTCTTTAACCGGACATCTGGTCTTTTCAACCCTTCATACGAATGATGCACCCTCAACTTTGATACGTCTTATCCATTTAGGGATCGAGCCTTTTCTGATTTCTTCCTCTGTTCGATTGATTATAGCTCAACGATTGGTAAGAAAACTTTGCCCTAATTGTAAAACACCTGAAACCAATACTGAAAGATATCAGCAATTCATGAATATTGATAATCATACGACATATTACAAGGCAAAAGGATGTGAAATTTGCCATAATACAGGACATATCGGTAGAACAGCTATTTTTGAAATCCTGCCGGTTACAGAAGAAATTTCAGAATTGATTCTAAAAAATGCTTCTGTAAAAGATATAAGAGAAACAGCAACAAAAACCGGAATGAATAATCTATTGGAAAGTGCTTTGATAAAAGCAGGAAAAGGAATTATCAGTTTGGATGAAATTATGAAAAAAGTTTATTATAAACCGGAGCTGCATTGAGAACCCTAATATCAGACTCTCTTTCAATGCCGGGTATGCTCAGGAGTATCTTGACTCATGTAAAAAAGTGTCTGAACTCACCCTCTAGCTTAATTTGTTTAATCTTTGTAACAACACTAATAATGAATTTAAACTCCATTGAATTAAAAAATTCAGATGATTTAAAAAAGGTGCTGAAAAAAAGCGAATCAGCAGATTCAGTAAAATCTCACCTTCCCTATAATCCTGCACTTTTAAAATGGCAAAAGCAAACGAAATCAAAAAATATTACTGAAATTAAACCAGAAATGAAAAATCTGAGTGATCTCAGTCCAAATATGGACAAAGTCATTGATCGGATTAATGTCAAAGATATGGATCTGAAGGATGTTTTAAGAGGACTCGCTCATCAATATGAAATCAATCTTGCTGTGGACAATAATGTTAAAAAACAAGTAACATTAACCTTCCGAAATATCAAAGTTCATGATTTTATTGAATTTATTATTGATGAATATGATTTGATGCTTAATATCAAGGGTAATGTGCTGTGTATTTCCGAAAAGCAGATTCAACCAATTATTATAAAAGAAGAAGAATTAAATGTTCAGGTTAAAGATAATAAACTGTCTCTGGATCTGAAGAACAAGGATATACAGGAAGTAACTAAAAAAATCTCTCAATTATCATCAAAAAATATAATTCTCCAAAATGGGATATCTGGTCCAATTAGTGGTTATTTTTCTAATGTTGCATTAGATGATGGGATTAAAATTCTTTTTGAAAACAATGGATATAAAGTACGGAAAAAAGAAAATATCACCTATGTTGATATTGATAAAGTAAATATTCAGGGAAAAGAAGCCCTCAAAAAAAATACCTGGATAACTGTTGATGATAATAAAATCAGTTTTGAATTGGAAAATGCCGATCTTGTCAATGTCATCAAAGAGCTTTCCCGTCAACTCGAAACCAATATTGTCTTATATGGTGAACCCACTGGAAAGATTACAGCTAAATGTAATGGTTTGAGTGTTGAGGAAACCTTAAATTACTTCTTTAAAGGTACAGATTTTACTTACAAAAAAGAGGGAGATATCTTCATAATCGGAGATAAGAAGAATGCGAGTTTGGTAACCTCTAAATTGATTAAATTGAAACATATCCGCTCAGAAGGTATTGCGGATATCCTTCCTGATAATATTAAAAGAACCACCACCATAGAGATTATTAAAGAACAAAATGCAGTCATGGTCGTTGGAACAAATGATTTAATCTCTGAAATAGAAAATTACTTAAGTAAGATTGATTTTCCAACACCTCAGATCCTGATAGAAGCTTTAGTCGTGGATTTTAATACTACTGATATTAGTGAACTGGGTATGATGATTGGTTCTAAATCAATCCAACCAGACTCTGTAAAATGGTCAAATTATAACTTCCTTGATCTGGGTATTGATTCTAAAGGACGTTTCTATAGTCAAACTGATGGCGTGAAAGCAAATGAAGTTTTGAAAGATATCAGCAGTTGGGCAGGTGTTTCAAATCTGGGAAAGTTGCCCTCAAACTTCTATATGAAGATACAGGCATTAGAGAACCAAGGGAAGGCAAACGTGCGCTCAAGACCCCAAATTGCAACTCTCAATGGACATTCTGCCAGTATTAGTATTGGGACAACCCAGTATTATATATTGAAAACTGTCACACCTGTGACTTCTGCTCAATCAACCGTAACTCAGGAATCTGAAAGGTTTGAAAAAGTGGAAGCAAATGTGACCTTGTCTATAGTCCCTTGGGTTAGTGCATCAGGGGATGTAACCGTAGAAATAAACCCGGAATTTAAAACACCAGTTGGATCTTTTACCTCAAGTACTCCTCCAACAATCAATAGTAGAGTCTTGAAATCAACAGTTCGCCTAAAAGATGGTGAGACAATAATTCTTGGTGGGCTGATACAGGATTCAGAATCTAAAAACTATTTTAAAGTCCCTATATTAGGCGACCTTCCTTTTATTGGAAGATTATTCAGTACCAGAAATAAAAATAAAAGTAAAAGTGAATTGATGATCTATATCACACCTCATGTTTTCTATGGGGATAATGGAGAAATTGAGAAATGGGACAATATTCGTAAAACTTATGATTTTATGGAGAAAAAGTAATGGGACTTATATTAAATGATCATACGATTTTAAGAGCAAATCAAAATCAGATCATCAGAAGATCATTTAAAACCTTATTGAGATTTCACTTCCTTGATAAAATTAACCATTATACATGCACTTTCAACGAGTACTTAGTTCAATTGTCTCCAAAACAGAAAAAAACTTTAAGTGTATCAAACCTGTATATACTATTACCATTAACTGACTTTGATTTTCATTATTTAGAAGTCTCTTCTGAATATTCTGAAAACGAGATGATCCATCTTTGCGAACAACACTGTCAGCATCTTGATCATGCAGATCAGTATTTATTCAGATATTATTGGACTAAATCTGAGTATCATTACCATATTCAAATAACTGCTCTGGATAAACAAAAACAAGAAGAATATATAAGACTTTTATCGGAATATAATTGCTTTCCTGTCTATTTTGGAAATGGTTTGGAAACACTAGGTCTGGCGATGATGAATAAGCAGTCAGATGAAAACATCTCACTCGATTTTAATAATGGGAAATTTCATTTTATCTTTAAAGAAGGAAATCTGATCTTTTCAAATCAATCAAAACAGAGTCTCTTAGATTTGAACCTGAGCACCTTGTTTGTAGATGGATTTTATTTGAATGAAAAAGAAACCATTTTTGATCAAATGAACTTTATTGAGATGAGTATTCAAAAGTTTAATCAAGAATTAACTGACAAAAAAAGTTTGCGATTATTTTCTCAAAAAATATTAATCTATACAGTCATTGCTCTCATTATATTTTTATCATTTCAACTCTTTATGCAAGATAAAATCGAGGATGTTAATCAGATCAGAGATCTTGTTATAATAGAAAAAAAACTATATGCAGACAATAACAAATCGGCTCTTGTAAATCAAATCAAAAATGATACCAGAATGACTAATTTTTCAGGGATACTGGAATTAATCGGAAAATCAGTTCCAGATAGAATAACCTTGAGTGAAATTTTCTATGATCAGGAATCTAATAAAAGAATTATTGTTAAGGGAAAAAGCAGAAATAATGACGATGTTCTGACTTTCGTCGATAACATAAGAAAACTTCAATATTTTAAAAATCTTATTATTAAAGAGATAAAAGATCAAAAAGAGCAAAATATGGAAAATCCAGTTTCATCTTACTTGTTTACTTTGGAGTTAATAACAAAATGATCAAGAAACATACAGTTAATCGGTATTCAATTCTTTCTCTTTTGTTATCACTTATTTTGTTAACAGGGTTATATTATGCTTTACCTGTAATTTTTGATAAAATTGGCTCTCTTTATTCTTTATTCAGTTACAATGATCTTCAAAATGAATTAGTCTATTATAAAAACTTAAATATTAAAACATTAAAAAACTTAGATAATCCGATAAATTCCAAGAATCTAATCAGAAGTTTATCTGAAATAATCAATAAAAATGAAATGACAATAGAGTCATTACATCAAAATGAAGCGGATGATAAATCTACAGTTAACAACTATCAGATAATCTTAAAAGGGAATTTTAAAAATACTGGATTTTTTTTAAGAGATTTTGAAAACTCTAATCTGTCTAACCAAATAATAAAAGTGAGATTATTTAAAAATGATCAGAATGCTTTACTTACCGAACTTTGTTTTAAAAATTAAGAGGGTAGATATGCAAACAAAACAAATCTTTATGATTATCCTCTTCATACTGGCAGCAATTATATGGGGAAATTTTATAATAAAAATGATCAACGGGCTATCCACAGATAAAGATGTCGTGACAAATAAAACATTACAAAACAAATCTGAATTCCAAAAAATTGAATTTAAGGGTGATTTCAGAGATCCCTTCAGTGAAGCGATGCTTGTAAAAACAACCCAATCTTCAAAGTCTATTTTACCTGAAAACTCCCAAACAAAAACAGTTCAAATAAAAGATCTCCCTCGCATAGAGTTAGCTGGAATAGTCGGAGATACAGCCATACTGAACGTAAATAATCAGACTTATTTTGTTAAAGCAGGGGATATATTGGATTTTGGGAAAGTCATTGCACTATCTGAAGATGGTGTTGAAATTGAAATTAGTAAAATTAAATATAAATATTATGTAAAGAATTGAGGAAAAGATGGAGAGATTTTTATTAAATTTATGTTTGAAATTTTGGAGGAGAGAATTATGAAAAAAAGAAAAATTAGTTTTTTAACTTGTTTATTTTTAATACTTTTATTAACATGTAATTTTGCATTATTGTTTTCTGAAGAAACATTTGAACAACCAACAGCAAGTAATTTTGCATCAAACTTCAGTAGTTCTGTTATTCAAAATATTTCAGAAAAAGTCAATAAATCCACAGGTACCGTAAACTTCTCTGTACCTATTTCAATTTCTAATCTTAGCTTAAACTTAACTTATTCTAACAATGGCGTAAATGAAATTGTAAAAAAGAAAAATGTGTTTACTCCGACCAGTGTATTAGGTTTAGGATGGGATCTTCCTAAAAACAGTATCGTTCGTTTTCACAATAATACAAAAACTATTACTGATGATATCTTTTATTTAAAACTAAACGGGCAGTTCATAAAACTAATTTATGATGGCAATAATGGAGATGTTTTAGATTATGTGGCAGAAACAGATAATACATTGAGAATTCAGTACAATTCAAATACTAATACAGATAACTGGGTAGTATTTAGCGGAATGCAGAAAATGATTTTTGGTGAAAATGATGACAGTAATCATCCTTTTTCATCAAAAGCAAAGACTATTTGCATAGGTAATTGGATAGGTAATAGTATCATTTCAAAAGATGAAAATGGTGTTAATTGCCAAAGCAATTTTACAACAGAATGGTTTTTAACAACAGTTACTGATCAGTTTGACAATGCCATTCATTATACTTATAACCAAGCAATTGAAAAAGTAGGTTTTGGAGATGTACCATACACTCAGGCTGTTTACTTAAATTCAATTTTCAATGATTATGGTTATTCTATAAATTTAAACTACGAAGACAAAGAAATTTATGAATATGCTGATCCTCATACTGAAATGACTGAACCTGAAATCAGAACAGTAAATGGAATTGCAACAAATTTCTATGATGGATATCAAGAACAATATGAAAAGAAATATTTGCTTTCTATTTATCTAAAAAAAGACGATGGCATTTTAACAGAAATTGATTTTGATTACAAAGAAAATAATCTTATTAGCTTCATCAATACAGATAATAATTTTAAGAAAAGATTATTAAGAGGAATTCAAATATTAAACAAAGAAAATGAACTACAATCTTATACAAAATATTCTTATTATGAAAGTGATGACGCTAGTGATCAGAATAATATAATAAAACATAAAGGCTTTATTCAAACGATTCAGACAGAAAAAGGAGCAAATGTAACATATAGTTATGAAAAGAAAACGATTGGCAATAATTATCACTCTATTTTTAATCCAGGGCAGGGTTATAAATCACCAAAAGTATTTTCTCACAACAATTATGTAGTTACCACATGGAGACAAACAGATACAAACAATATACTAGTAATGGCAAAATACTGGGTAGGTAATTGTTGGAAGTCAATGGAAAATCCAGTAACAATAGACAATGTTGTTAATTATTATTCAACAAATTCTGGTGGACAGCTTCCAGATGATTTTGAAATAGTAATGGAAAATGATTTTTTTGCTATTATAAACAGAACTTATCATGATTCAAATCTACCACGCCAATTAGTTGTCATAAATTGGAATAATAATTTGAAAAATTGGGAAAACCCAATAAATTATTCTTTACCATTTTCTGCTAGTAATACTGAAAGTACAATATCTATGTGTTCTGGAGATAGATATATAGCTGTAGCTGGGAGAGAATCAGGATTTTTGTATCTATATGTAAAAAACTATAACTCAACATGGAGTGAAGCAACATCTCAGGATTATGGATTACCAGGTCTAGATAATGAAGCAATTTTAAATTTTACTTTGAATGGATTAAATAATTATTTTCTATTTAAACAAAAAAATGACGCACTAAGCTTATTTTATTTAAATCAAAATCTTGATTGGGAAACAAAATCATTTCTAAATCCATCAGATTACCAAACAAATCTTCAAAACAATCAAAATTCAGATTCACAATGGAAGTTAAATTCTACAAGCTCAGTAGTCTTAAGACAAGGTTATTCAGAATGTTTTTATGCATGGGATGAGTTTTTTAACACATTTACAAGATTTCTTGGTTCTGCTACAGATAATGGATTAGGAGGAGTGAATGATCTATATTCAATTTCTAATAACGATAATACTTGGGGATTAAGATGGAATGGAGTTTCAATAAAGAGTAAAATTGATTTTTACAAAGGTGAAACAAATAGTTATCTTGGAGATGATTTGATTATAAGACGGAATTTTATACCAGATGGTTCGTTAAATTTCTGGATTTATGATGTGAATATTGATAACTGGAGAAATTGTTTTGAAGATGATGAATTATGTTTACCTCATAGAATTGAACTTAAAGGTAATCTTGCAGCAGTATTATATAAAGAAAACAGCTCGAGCAATGATAATCGTATAAAAATTTATAAAAAGAACAGCTCGTGGTCTACTTTATATACTTTAAATAGTAATTATGATATTGATTATTTATCTTTTAAAACTGGTTTAGATTTTTTAATTTATACTGAAAATCAAAACCACAGATTAAAAATCTTAAATGAAAAAGATGAATTAATCTCAGTTACATTACCTGAGTCATATAATACTAAAAGTATAGTTAACTCGGATTTATACAGTTTCTGGCTTTCTAATTGCTTCGTAACTAGTCTCAAAGATGCTACTATTATTGACATTTTTAGAGTAAATAATGAAATGCAATCTAACATTGCTTCTTTCCCTGTTAATAGTATATCGATCAATACGGGTGCTCAAACACTAGAAACATGCTTTGAATATTCAGATTCATATTTTCTTAACAACTCTATTAATTTCGGAACCATGACTACTATGAATAAAGCCAATAATTGCACTTTAGGAAAAAACGTTCAGACCTCATGCCGTACATATAATGATGATGTAAGATATTGGGGACTACCATGGACAGTTTTTGTGTATGATTCTGAAAACAATTATTTACAACACACTCTGACAAATTATGACATAATTCCTACATATAACGTACAAGATGATAGGACCTATAAAATAATTAAAACATCCGAGTTTGCATACAAAAAACCTAATCAAATTTTAGTAAGTGAAACCCATTACTCATATGATGAGTCAACAGGAACCAATAACAAATATAAAAGAGGCAGATTATTAACAGAAGAAAATTCATGCATAAATGAAAAAAGAAAAGAATACAAATACTTTGATGAAATTTATACACCTTATGTAGCATTCCCAGCTTTTAATCCAATAATAGGAACTGTTAGCAAAATCGAGGATGTTATAGTAAGTGCATCTGCAAACACCTTTTTACCATTAGATGGCAATAAATGGGTTCAGTCCAAAACTTATCAATGGGATGGGATCACTCCATATCAAAATTTTACATGGTGGAATGATTCTGAACCAGATGATAATAGCGGATGGATTAAAACGTCCGAAATTACTCAAATAGATGCAAAAGGAAGAGTTATTGAATCTCAAGATATGTTTAATACTCCTTCAATGGTTAAATTTGGGTATAATGATGCAATTCCTGTTTTAAGTGGGGCAAATTGTAAATATAACGAAGTCTTTTATCAGAATTATGAAGAGGTTAATAAAAATAATGCATGGTATTCAACAAAAACAAATCAATCGGTATCACAAGAAGAATCCTATACAGGTAAAAATTCATTAAAATTGGTTTCAACAAATTCTAACACTGCACAAAGTTATTTGATTTGTAAAGAATTGTTGATAGATGTAAATTATAATGAAAATAGTAAAATTCTCTTTTCAGCTTTTGTTAAAGCAGATTCATTTGATGATTTGCATATCCAATTGAAGTACTGGCTTGATAGCGATGAAGATGGTAGTGAGGATGATGGAGAATGGAAATATCCTCCTTGTGTTTACTATACAAATGAAAACTCAGGGAAATGGAAAAAACTGGAAGTTCTTTTGGATTTAACTACGATTGACCAGCATCAACTGATAAAAAAAATCATTGCTATTGGAAGACATCAGGGATCGAATTCTAAAATTAGCTATTGGGATGATATTCTTGTACAACCCGTTGAATCTTCAATAACTACTACCGCCTATGATCCGATTACTTTACAAAAAACATTTGAAACAGATGATTCTGGAAATACCATTTGTTATGAATATGATAGGTTTAGTAAATTATCAGTAATACACAGTAAAGAAAATACATTGATGACTGGGAAAGATTATCATATTTCTAAACAAGAAAACTATCGTTCATTTACTGATCCAAATATAAATTATAGTTTTGCTTCACAATACGGATTCTTTGAAGGTTTTGATAATTTTAACAGTATTAATAAATGGACAACCTTATCTGGTAACTGGAGTATAAACAGCTCATGCCTAAAACAAAGTGAGATACAAAATACAAACGCAAAAATCTATACTCAGATTGATCAAACTAACAACATGGTCTATTCATGGGAGCAGAAAGCTCTTTCAGGCTCAAATTGTGGACTTCATATTATGGCGTCAAATACTGGATCAAACATGGGAAATAGTTATTTGATTTGGACTAATGGAAGTAAAGTGTTATTTTATGTGTCAAATAATAATAGCTTGACTTTAAAAAAACAAAGTGAAAGTCTTGATAATGTAAACGGAAGATGGACAGTAATTTATTATAATAAACAGATTTCTGTTTATATAAATGGTAAAAGATCCTTGTTTGTAGATTTAGTTCAAGATGGGCTACCTGTTTATAATACAGGTACATATGTGGCTTTTAGAGCTAATAATACAATAGTAAATTTTAAAAGTCTAGCAGTTTATAATAATCCCTCTGCTTCAGTTGTTTATTCTGATTATTTAGATAGAGAATTACAAAAACAAACCCTTGATAAAGGTGGAATTATTGTTGCTCAAACAATTTATGATGCTTGGGGACGTCCGTCAGTCACTACTTTACCAGGATTATATGAAAATGAACACTTTAATCTAAAACAAAATTATGCTAATTTTAATTTTTTAACTGATACTATGTCTGGGGACATTTTAACTAAGGTTTCAGATGATTATCCCTATTCACAAGTAAAGTATGAACGTTCACCTTTATCAAGAAAAATTGAAGAGGGAAGTCCAGGAGCAGTAAATGCTATTAAAAGTTCAGGTAGTCATTCAGTGAAATATTTTTATGATCTAGATCCTAGTCCTTATATGACTAGCTGTAACTATTCAAACGCATCTTGTTCTAAAACTGTTGATCCAAATGGGATTTCGGTTGTTCAAATCAAAGATAATGAAGGAAAGCTTTTATATACCATTGCAGATGCAGATGCAGTTAATGGAATAGAGAAAAATATTACTGGTTATGCCTATGATAGTAAGGGAAACTGCACACAGATTTTTAACCCAAATTATTATAATCCTCCGAGTGGTATGGAGAGTTTGGATTATATCATAACAAACACTTATAATGGTGCTGGGAGAAAAATTAGTACTAACAGTACAAATATTGGTTCACAAAGATCATTTTATTCTAAGAAAGGACGATTAATATTTTCTCAAGATCAAAAAGGTATTGATCAGGGTTATTACAATTACGTTAGTTATGATCAACTAGGAAGAGTGATCGAATCGGGTTATAAATATGGTTTATGGCTCAATTTCAATGATCCAGAAGATAATGATATGGGTTCTCAGCCTGAAGATAGAAATGCTGGGATATGGAGAATTCGAAAATATTATGATACTAACGGAACAATTTGTGGTTTGAGAGGAGGGTTGTATGAAGTACAAACGAATAATGATGAAGACCCTGAATCTGAAGTTATAGAAAAATTTAAATATAATAAAAAAGGAGATATTATTCAGAAAACTGAAAAAATACTCTCGTTTGATGATAATTTTAGCTTTGTGACAAAATATGATTACGATGTGGCTGGGAATGTTATAAAAATAGACTACCCAAATTATACAATTAAAGAGAATTTGATATTAGATAATGCCAGCCTAACAAATGAATGTTATTATGCGACTAATTCTATTACAGCAGGTTCTCCAACCAACAATGTTACTCTCTCAGCTGATAATGTTTTGTTTAAATCAGAAAACGAAATTACCCTATCTCCAGGTTTTGTTGCTCCCTCAGGCACAAATTTTATGGCTGAAATCGGAGATATCTTAGTTAAAGAGGCTAAAATTGTAACATACTCCTATGATAATTATGGCAGATTGAAAGCTATTGGTAAAGCTGATGAAGAAAAATATTATGCAGAATACAATTATGATATTAATGGTCAAATAATTCAAGAAAAATTAAGCGTAAAATTAAATCCAATATCTGTAGGATATACATATAATATTAGTGGTCATTTGCAGGATTTATCAACTCCAAATGATATATTTTTAGAACACATTGTGTATGAACCTAATGGAAATATTTCTCAGTTAAACTTTAAGGATTATACATATAATTTTTCTTACAATAATTTAGGGCGACTTACTTCAGCAGATAACGATAACAATAATGATTTTGATTATTCAGGTATCACATACGATGCAAATGGCAATTTCTTAACCTTAGCTAAAGGTAACAGTTTAAAAACTTATGTTTATAACAGTGGAACTGATCAGGTAAAAAATACATCAGGAAGCTCAATCAATGATTATCAATATGATTTAAACGGAAATGTCAATGTATCAACTCCAAAAAGTATGACTATCGACTATGATAAATATACAGGAAGCACAATAAGCATTTCTCTGCAGGTTAATAATGAAAACCCAGAATATATCTATTATAGTTATAATAGCTCTGGCGAAAGAGTTATGAAACAAGCAAATTTACAGGGAGGTATTTTAAAAACAGCATATCTTCGTGGACTTGGAGACTATCCAATATTTGAAGTGGATGAATCAGGAAATGTTTTGAATTATATCTATTCTCCAACGGGACTAATCTGTAAAATAAAAAATAATGATGAATTCTATGTCATTAAAGATCATCAAGGGTCAACTCGTAAAGTCATTTCTGCAGGTGTTGTTGTTACTTCCTACTATTATGATGCTTTTGGTAATATCATGGAGTCTTCAATTTCTGAAGACATTTCCTATCAATATACCGGTCAGGAATTTGATGAAGAAACAGGATTACATAATTTCCGAGCTAGGCTATATGATTCTGAATTAATGCGGTTTTATGCTGTGGATCCTCAAGGACAAACTCCTTCCCCTTACCTTTTCTGTGGGAATTCTCCAGTTATGTACACCGATCCGGATGGGGAGTTCTTTATTGCTGCTGCAATGTTAGTGAAAATTGCGATTACATTAGCAGCAGTGAATGCAGTTTATTCAGGTTATCAAACGGCAAAAGCATACGATAATCCTGCTGCTTTTCTAATCGGTTTTAATCAAGCCTCTATTGCAACAGGATTCGGAGTAGTAACTGGTGACCCAACTGGAACAACATCAAGTTTTATTCTAAACAAGTTAGACTTTGGTAATGATATTTCCAGTGGTATCGGACCATTTAGCTATAATTGGTCAAAAGATTCTTTTAATATTGCTAATCCTTTTGATGATGATAATGTTTTAGAAAATATCAATGATGCATATTCATGGATTTTTTTCGCATCTCAGATATCTGATGCGATTGATGCAAGCAAAGTAGTTGCCATTGAAGATAAAAAATACTTGGAACCTATTAAAAATGCAAAAGAAAAAGGAGATAGTAAGATGGAAGAGAGACTTTTAAAAGAGCAATCAGAAATGCACGATGAACTTGGTCATAGAACGTTTGGAAGAATAATGAGAGATCCTCTTATAATAAGTATCATAGATCCATTAAGAGAATTATATCAGTTATTTTTGTATGGAGGACAGGAGGTTGCCCATAACAATGGTCTAAGGAAAGCAAACCCAGAATATTATCCGATAAGTCGGCGTAATGAATATATGCCCGATGCTGTACATGATTCTTGGATAACAATAGTAGCATCTGTAAAATATGGACATTATCACCCCAATAGTTACAATCCTTACCTTTGGTGGTATAAAAAATCGTGGAGAATGTAATGAAAGTTAATAGCAACCCTATATTTTTAGTATTTCTATTATCAAGTTTTTTTATTATTACTTATGGATTAGATGTTAAAAACAATAACTCTGTGCAAGAAAGCAAACCAAAAGCTTCTAAGGATTATTTTTTAGGGTCGTACTACTGGGATATGCCTGAAGATTCCGTATTTGCTACAATTAACACTATTTTAAGTCTTAAATATCAAGGATTAGATTATTTAGTATTTCAATTTCGTCATCATACTGGAAGATGGGGGACACAGGAATTCCGTTTTAAAGATAATAAGCTTTATGAATATATTATTCAATGGAATAATCGAGGTGAACATGGAGTATCTGTTATAATGGGACCTCCTATAATAATAGCTAATATAACCAAAATATCAGATTCCTCTTTTGTTTTTAACAAGGAAGGAGATACTATAAAACAATTATTTCAGAGAATTCAATTTCATCCCTATCGTATTGAATTAGAATGGAATTTAAAATCGTATGATTTAAAGAAAATTTTAGAAAAAAATATTAATTATGAAGATCGCTACAATTATTTTAAAGTTTTTACAAAACCGCAACATGAAAACACTAAGAACAATATTAAAATCACGAACAATCACTTGATTTTTGGTAATACAAAAGACTCTGTTATCAGTTATGAGAAGTCAATCGGTTATTTAGAACCTATCTATCAGGGTTATAATAACCTCATTTACCCAAATAATAAACTAAACAACAAGAAAGGAAGCATTGAGTTTAGGTTTGATAACAATAAACTGGTTAAAATAGTTGAACAATGGTCGGGATTTAGTGATAATGAAATAAAAAAAATGAATACTTCGCTTTTAAAACCAGGTTATGGGAAACAGATAACTCAATTCGAAATAACTAATCAAGAGTTAAACAAAGTGATTGATGAGAATATTGTATCTTATAGTTCGGATTTAGATATAGGCAAATATCAAGTTGTTGTTAAGAAAGTTTTATTGGAGTCTAGCTTCATTAATTTTATACAAAATTTTACTCATAACAGTCAGAATAACAGGATAATTAGTTATGATATTCATAAAGTATATAATCTATGTGAAGAATAGAGAATGTGTTTTAATCTCAGGTAAAGAGTATCATCAAATACAATTGAAGATAACTGGAAAATTGAGTGGCTTTATACATCATCTGGTCAAAAGATTAGAAAGAATGTCTATAACTATAATGGGGTAAATTATAATTTAATTACCAAAACAGACGATGTTAATGATGAATGTTGAATTATGAGTGGTAAACGTAATCTAATGGTGAATGGTGAATTATGAGTGGTAAACGTAATCTAATGGTGAATGGTGAATTATGAGTGGCAAACGTAATCTAATTATGAATGGTAAATTATGAGTGATGAATGTTGGAAATCCTGATAATGATTTTGCAGACGCTACATTGCTTCGCATAAAATTTATGATGAATGGAGTGACAACAAAGTAAAGGATGATAAATGGAGAATATCATTAAAGAAAAAACATTTAATTTTGCTTTGAGAATAGTGAAACTATATAAATATCTACAAGAAAAACAGGAATATGTCTTATCAAAACAATTACTTAGAAGTGGAACTTCAATTGGTGCTATGGTAAGAGAAGCTGAGCATGCAGAGAGTAAACAAGATTTTGTTCATAAAATGGCAATCGCTCAAAAAGAAGCAAATGAAACAGATTACTGGCTCGAACTCTTATATAATTCAGATTTTTTAACAGAATCTATGTTTAATTCGATTATTAAAGACCTTCATGAAATCCAAAAGATTATATCATCAATAATACTCACAACAAAAACTAAAATTGAAAACAAGAAATAAAATGAAAGAACAGGTAATTCATTCTCAATTATGTCATTTCCGTAATTCACCCTTCACCATTCATCACTCACCATTAGTTATCCGTCCCTTTGGTTTAAAAAATCTTACTCTACTCAAAACATAGAAAATAATATTGACAATAAATAAATAAAAATAGATAGTTGGGATATTATTATGAGGAAAAGAAAGCTTTAATCCTGTATTTTAAATAGATGATAGAAATGGAATCTGTGTTACTATGAAAGAAAAGAATGTAAATTACCTAGAGAAAGATCATCTTGGATCAACACACAAAGCCCTCTCTATGCAGAAAATGATCATATCATATTTCTGCCAACCATCAAATTCACAATTCATAATTCACAATCCACCATTAGTATACGTTCATCATTTATCACTCAGCATTTGCGAAGCATCTGATCCTGCGGATGAGTTTCATAGTCCATATGTCTATTGTGCGAATAATCCTATTATGTTGGTGGATCCGGATGGGAAAAAAACTGAACTATATGTCCACAGCGGTGGTAGTCCAACTGGACATGTTGCTTTAAATGTAAATGGTACAGTTTATTCATACGGAAGATACAATCCAGATGCTTTATCTTCCTGTGGATTAAAAGGAGATGGAATACTAAGAGAATATCCTGAAAAAGAATACTTAACGCAATATAACAAGAGGGATGATATTGAAGTTTTTTCACTAAAATATTCTCCCGAACAAGAACAACAAATAGTGAATAATTTCAACAATCTAAAAGCAAATAAGCCTGCAAGTAGTAAAGGAGTGAAAGTTGATAATTATAAAGTAACATTAAATAATTGTACAACTACTGTTATAAATGCTTTACCTAATGGGTTTGTTAAAAACTTTTTTAAAAGTATTGGGATTTTTAGACCTCAAGAAACATCAGCCGCATTAAAGATTATGGATATTATGCAAAATGATGTAAAGCAGTTACCAACCATACAAAAAGGGACTCTAGATGAAGACACTAAACCATAATTATAAATATTTTATCATTGGATTAATATGTGGTATATTTTTTTCGCATATTTTACCATATTTAACAAAACATACACATATTTATAATACAAAAAGAGATTTTATTTTGAATAATAATATTTTAATACCAAAGAATACAAAAATTATAAAATATAGAGAAATGCCTGAGGGTTATTGCACTTATATATTATATATTAATTTAGATTTTAGTGAAGAAAATATGCTTGAAGAAACAATAGAAAAAGGAGATAAAATTTTTTCTTATTGGTCCACTTCAAAATCATTAGAGAAGTAAAAATAAGCATTATAAAAAGAAGAAGGATGCTTGAGACCATTTCCAGTAAATAATGTACAGGTATTTTGGAATGAATATGACATCAAGGATCACCTCGGCAATGTCCGTATGACAATAACCCCAGATGACAACAATGTCGCATCGATCATTCAAGAAGATAGTTACTACCCATTTGGTTTAAAATTGCCCGGTCAAAGCTCAGTTTCTGGAACTGAGAATAAATATACCTACAATGGAAAAGAGCTTGTCGATGATTTCGATCTGAATTGGTATCACTATGGTGCAAGGTACTATGATCCCACTCTCGGTAGATGGCATAGCATCGATCCAGCGGATGAGTTTCATAGTCCATATGTCTATTGTGCGAATAACCCTATAAATGCATCTGATAAAGATGGACGATGGACATATTTTATTCATGGAACCTGGAGTGATAATAGCACATGGCAAGGCCGATCTGTACAAAAATGGAGTAATATGTTAGTTGAGCAAAAAGGACATACCCGTAAGTTAGAATGGAATGGCTCTAATAGTAAAACAAGAGATTTAAGTGCCCGATTGATTGCAAATGATATCATGATAAATTATCAAACATCAGGTGATAAAACAATTAATTTAGTGGCTCATAGTCATGGCGGTAATATGGCAATTGCCATAACAAACTGGTTACATAAAGATAATGGAATACAAGTCGATAATTTAATACTAATAGGTACTCCAGTTAGCGATGATTATCAACTGGATACAGGCGTGACAGGTAAATTTATTAATATATCAAATAAGAATGATTTAGTTCAATTACTTGGAGGAGATTTCAAAAGAGAGCAACCAAATGCAGTTAATATTGATGTAACAAACTTAATTGATGAAACTGGTCCAATAGAATCACATTCAGCGATGCATAATAATGATGATGTAATATCTGCTGCAGGGGAGGCTTTAAAATGATAAAATATATATCAATCTTTCTTGTTTTTACTTATATACTCAGTTTGTTAGTAATTTTTTCAAGTTTTGATGATGTAGAATTTATTGATAAGAAAAAGGAAAATATGAAAATAATTGAAAAGTTAGATTTTAGACATTACAGCGATATTTTTGATATAGAGTATCCTGATAGTCTCAAAATGAAACTTTCTGTTACTGATTATATTATAGATAACAAAAGAATAAAATTTAATGCCACGCCACGAGTATTACATATAAAAAACAATATAATCTATTTTTATTCTTCTCCAATTATTCTGTGGGAGAGTACTTTTAGATATATAATGTTTAACTCTCCTTTCTTTCCAATGTATTTTGATATTACTATTTATGATATTGATAAAGAGGAAATTATTAAAACTTATCATTTTAAAGGGGATTTGTCATCATCATTTTTTACCGAAGATTATGCTTATTTCAAAATAAAAAGAGTAGGCTATGTTAAAGCAAAATTAGATTAATATGCCAATACAATTCACTTTTGCTGATAGTGGTTGAATAGAGTGGCTTTATACAGCTACAGGTCAAAAGTTTCGAAAGAATACCTATAGTCAAAATGGTAATCTTGTATCAAAAACTGATTATGTGGGCGATTATTAATGATGAATGATGAGTTATGAACGTAATCTAATTATGAATGGTGAATTATGAGTGATGAATGTTGGAAATCCTGATAATGATTTTGCAGACGCTACATTGCTTCGCAGAAAATTTATGATGAATGAATGACAACAAAGTAAAGGATGATAAATGGAGAATATCATTAAAGAAAAAACATTTAATTTTGCTTTGAGAATAGTGAAACTATATAAATATCTACAAGATAAACTGGAATATGTCTTATCAAAACAATTACTTAGAAGTGGAACTTCAATTGGTGCTATGGTAAGAGAAGCTGAGCATGCAGAGAGTAAACAAGATTTTGTTCATAAAATGGCAATTGCCCAAAAAGAAGCAAACGATACAGATTACTGGCTCGAACTCTTATATAAATCAGATTTTTTAACAGAAGCCATGTGTAAATCTATTATTGAAGACTTTCATGAAATCCAAAAGATTATATCATCAATAATACTCACAACAAAAACTAAATTGAAAGCAAATATTAAAATGAAAGAACAGGTAACTCTTTCTCAATTATATCATTTCCTTAATTCACCCTTCACCATTCATCACTCACCATTAGTATTCGTCCCTTTGGTTTAAAAAATCTTACTCTACTCAAAACAAAGAAAATACAGGCATACCCCGAAAAAAATTCATAAATCTTGCGGATAAGCGTCAATACTGGGTTCTAAGACCTCCAATGAGTAAAAATATTATCTCGTATCGGTTTTCGTATTATGAGTATCAAATACATTTTTTCTGAAAATCTTTCTAAACCATACTTTAAATGCTTTAAAGAAACGCTTATAGGGCTACTTTCAGCTTCAAATCCTATTGTTAGACAAATTGTTCAGTATATACCAGGAACAGCATGCTTAAAAAAAAACAGGAACGCGTAGGGTATCCTCTTGATAATGCCAAACTTTTTGAAGAACTCAACGAAGTACATTAAAAAGTTTTTTATTAAAGCAGACATGCTTTACTTATATTATCTGATGGATCATAATAAAGACTATACTATACTATGATTAACTGCTTTGCCTACTACAGAATTACTTCACTAATCCAAAGAATTTTCTTATCTATTCAAAGAAGAAAAACAAGACAATACAAACGAGGAAAAGGTGAAGATAATAGCCCATCTTTCGGGAAAAATCATTGATTTTAGCACTTTATTGAACGTAAGTGATTGATATATATGACTCGAGATTTTGAAAAAGTGCCAAAAAGAACCTAAAATACTAAATAAAATAGCTAAAATAATTATTGACATGTTTTCCAGTGTAAATATAATAGTCCTATGTTTATTATTAAAAAAGAGATTAAGAATAATAAGACTGGTAAGATTTACACTTACCTGCAATTGATGGAGACCGTGCAGACGGACAAAGGTCCGAAACCACGGATGCTTGTTCATATAGGAGATTTTGATTTAAGCGTAGAAGAGCAAAAAATACTTGCTGTCATAATTGAGAATAAAATCAAAGGTAATCAGATACTTAAATTTACAGAAAAATTAGAAAAAATTGCTGATATAGCTTATATAAAATACAATAACAAAATCACAGGTCAAGTACAAAATAAGCCAGAAATACAAAAAGGTAAGAATGTAGAAGTTGATTTGGATACAACCGAAATGACACAGTCAAGATTTGCTGGTTCAGAACTTGTTGGTATAGAATTTTGGAATCGCCTTAAGTTTGACGAGGTGTTACAATCATGTGGATTTTCTCAAAAAGAAACAGATTTGGCAAAAGTAGTGATCTTAGGTCGACTGATTTCCCCAGGTAGTGATCTTCACACTCACAGGTGGGTCAATGAACAAAGCGTTCTCGTAGAATATTTAAAAACCTGTTTTTCACGAATATCCAAAGACAATATCTATGAAATAGGAGATATGCTTTACTTGCACAAAGGTCAGATCGAACGCAAATTAAGAAGTAATGTTAAGAGTCTATATCCATATATCGACAAAGTCTATTTATATGATTTAACCAATACCTATTTTGAAGGAAATAAAGTAGGAAGTGAATTGTGTAAACGAGGCAAGAGTAAAGAAAATCGTACCGACTGTCCATTGGTTACACTTGCTCTAGTCGTAGATCAGGAAGGTTTTCCAGTGTACAGTAAGATATACAAGGGCAATCAATCAGAACCTGCAACATTGAAGGAAGTTCTTCAGGAGGTTTTCAGTCATAGGCAAAATTTACAAGAGATATTTCAGAAACCTTCGATAATAATGGATAGAGGGATTGCGACAAGTGAGAATTTGTCCTATTTAAAGAACGAAGGCTATTCGTATTTTGTAATAGAAAGAAAGAACCTTGTAAAAGATTATGCTTCAGAGTTCAGTGACTTAACCGGATTTGAGGAATATAAAGATAAAAGCAAACAAAGTATATTTATTAAGAAAACAGAGGACTCCGATTCCGTAAAAGTATTGGTATTCAGTACTGGCAGAGAGAAGAAAGAGAAGGCAATAGTTAATCATCAAGAAGCAAATTTTCTTGAAGACAGTAGTAATTTGATCAAATCCAATTTCAAGAATACGATCAAAAACATTGATAAGATCAATATTCGAATTGGTCGTTTGAAAGAGCGTTATGGAGCAATAGCAGGTAAGTACAACTTTGTTTTGATAACAGAAGAAAAAGATCAACAGAAGGTCAAAGAGATAAAAATAGAAAAAACAGATAAAAACCCATTGAAGGATGATTATGCTGGTTGTTATGTTATACAAACGGATCATAAAGATCTTACGGGAAAAGAGATATGGGATTTTTATATGACTCTGACAGAAGTCGAGTCCTCATTTAGATCAATAAAAACAGAGCTTGGTACACGTCCGATCTATCATCAATTGGACAGCCGGATAGAATCACATTTATTCATTTCTGTGTTAGCTTATTCAATTTTAAAGAGTATTACATATAAATTGAATCAGAACAACTTCCGTAAAAGCTGGAAAGAAATCAGAGAAGATTTGTTAACACATATGAGATCAACGATTATTCAGCATGATAAAAAAGGTACAGCTTATTCTATTAGAATTACAGGTACACCAGAAAAAAAAGCAAAAGAAATCTATGATTTATTGGAAATGAAAACGTCATCACATCGAATCATAAAAAGAATCAGAAATTCAGATTGTAGAACCTAAAAAAAAAGTCGATGCCCTATTGATCAGGGTTTCAGGCTCATTTAGCGAAAGTTGGGATAGGCAAATTACGCTGGAGTCATACGGTGTTGAATTTTTGGGGGTATCCTAAAAAAAATTAAAAACAGTTGACACAAAATGACATCTTGATTATCATTTTATCAAGAAAATCATAATTATGAGGTTATTATGCGAGTAATTATGGATTGGGAAAAAACGAAATATCCAAAAGGTGGAGAAAAAGATGGAATAGTTTATTGCTACCATTCCTATGGAAACGCCTGTGTGGGTAGAAAGTATTACAAAGTCCTTTTAATGAAGCAAAATTCCAATATCATCTCGATAGAAAAGATCACACTAGAAATCTGGAAAGCCCTCCCTATTCGTTTTAAACATGACTTAAAAGTAAATATTCAGTTATAGGGGCATTAGCCCTGTAATCTTCGTAGCAATAACGTAATTATCAGATATTCTATTAAGCAGGATTCGATTAATTTATTTGTACCAGGATTGTATAATATATTCAATATTCCATTTGGGCAGACACACAGGTCTGCCCCTAGTGCGTTAGTGATGGATAAATATCAGATGGGTGCAAGTCCCATCCAGAACTCGCATCAAGGTTCTGTAACTGAAAGTAACTGCGTCATCGTGAGATGAGGTGGAGAGCAACTGGAGGTGAAAGGTCAGTCCGTAGCGATTGCGAACTCGATTCGGCGGGTAATTGTGTCGAGCCTCCTAGGGTAGGGCGAAGATTGATGATTAGGAAAGAAGCAGGAGTGGAATCTGAGCAATCGCCTAATACACCTGATGAGCTGTATGATGTTAAAGATGTAAGCTATGTCAGGACATTACATGTGGTTGGAGATGGAATGGTCAGAAGGTATTTATCAGTAAGCTAAGAGACCTGATAATAGGAAGAGATGTTATCAGGAGTCAGAGTTCTCATAGTAGTGATCGATGATTTGGACAACATAACCAAATCGTAACGAAGGGGAACAGGATAATGAAATTTTGAAAGGAAGTAAAGATGAAAGACAACTGTTCGATAGTGCCAGAAAAGGCTAAACAAGGGCAAGAAACCGAGACATCAGAGATTAGACAGAGATGGCAATGGGTGGAATCATCTATATGGACAGACAAGATGTTGACAGCTCTCGAAAGGGGAGTCAAAGGCGGTAAGTGGTTCAGTCTCTGTGACAAAATTTTTGACAGTGCTAACCTTTTTAGTGCATGGCTAAAAGTCAAAGCAAATAAAGGGGGTATGGGCATTGACAATATAAGCATAGAGAAATTCAGACGACATGCAGAATCAAACATACTCAAGCTAGCAGAGAAACTTCGGAGTGATAGCTATCGAGCGCAAGCAGTCAAAAGAGTCATGATTGATAAGCCTGGAAGTAAAGAAAAGAGACCACTGGGAATACCAACAGTTATTGATCGAATCGTTCAGACAGCAATTAGAAATGCTATTGAACCGATTTTTGAGAAAGACTTCGCAGACCACAGCTATGGATTTAGACCCGGTAGAGGTTGTAAAGATGCGCTTAGGGTATTGGACAAATACCTTAAAGAAGGATATCAATATGTAGTTGATGCCGATCTTAAAGGATATTTTGATACGATTCCCAAAGACAGACTTATGTCTTTAGTTCAAATGAAGATCGCAGACGGTAGAGTGCTCAAATGGATTGAAATGTATCTAAATCAGAGTATTTTCGATGGCGTCAAAACATGGACACCAGAGACAGGAACACCTCAAGGCGCTGTTTTAAGTCCACTTTTGGCAAATATTTATCTTGATCCGCTTGATAACCTGATGGCTAACAAAGGATATAACATGATCCGATATGCAGATGACTTTATTGTGATCTGCAAAACTCGAGAAGCATCCTTGAAAGCACTAGAAATAATCACAGAGTGGACGATTAAGAATGGATTAATATTACATCCGGAAAAGACTAAGATATTAGATGCTGAAGTTGATCCAATTGAATTTTTAGGCTATAGATTTTTCAAAGGAAAGAAATATCCTAAAGACAAAAGCATCAAGAAGTACAGAGACAGCATCAGGAAACACACGAGAAGAACAAACAGTATCAGTTTAGCGCAAATAATAAAGAAAATCACCCCAATTATGCGTGGGTGGTTTGAATATTATAAGCATAGCTACAAAACCACCTTTCCTAATATTGATGGCTGGACAAGACGCAGATTACGAAGTATTCTAAAGAGGTATGGAAAGCGAAGAGGTATCTCAACAATGAAAGATAATCTCAGGTATCCCAATAAGATCTTTGAAGATGCTGGGTTTTTCTCTTTAACCAAAGCCCATCATGAATTATGTCAATCTCTACATTAAGAGTAAAACATTATCTGGAGAGCCGTGTGCGGGAGAACCGCATGCACGGTTCGGAGGGAGGGGCGTCAGTAATGGTAGCGCCCCTACCCCTATCATTTAAAAAAAACAATTACGGCTGATTATTAAAACCTTGAATACCATTGATAAATGCTTTGTAGGGGCGAACCTGTGTGTTCGCCCTGAATGTTTAAACAACAGATGATTATTAAAACAACGAATACCATTGATAAATGCTTTGTAGGGGCGAACCTGTGTGTTCGCCCTGAATGTTTAAACAACAGATGATTATTAAAACAACGAATACCATTGATAAATGTAATAAAGACAAAAAATAATCACAAAGTATTGATAAATATGATATATAGCTTGACAAGTAGAGCCTCAACTTTAATATGGTTTGTAGAAAAAAAACTAAAAGAGAGGCTCTAAAATGCAAATTAATGAAACTGCCGATAAAATACAAGATAAATTTGAAAATTTTTTAAACAAATACTCAGAAATTCTTTCTAAACCATACTTTAAATGCTCCTATGTTTATTCAAACAGTATTGAAAATGAAACTAAAAACGAAAGACTAAGTATCTTTCTTGTTGAATCAACCATATTTTCCTGTAACAAGGGTATTTATGTCTTCGATAGAGGCTATGATGACAAAAAGCTGATGAGCCAGCTTGTTGAACAGGAAAATGGTTTTGTTATTAGAGCTGTTGGAAACAGAGATCTGATCGTTGATAATGAAAAGAGGAAGTTTAAAGATGTTGTGAATGAGATGGAACTAAAACATCAGTACCAATGCCCTTATAAGAAAAAGACATTTAATTATGGAGCTAAAAAAGTTCGTATTAATACAGACCCTCATCCGACTAAGAACCCAAACACGATAGAAGTATGGCTGATAAAAGTAAGATATGATAAAAAAGGAGGCTTTTTTTATTTCTTTGCAAGTTTTAAAAATAATCTATTCTCTGAGAAGCAAATAGGACAAAAAGTATTGGAGATTTATTCAAAAAGATGGAAAATAGAAGAGCAATTTAGACAGATTAAACAGCAATTGAATCTTGAAAAAATACAACTTCTTAAATATCAACGAATTCAGACACTGAATTTATGGATGAATATACTTGTTAATTTTATTTATTCCTGTAAAAAGTTTTTTTTTAAAGCAGACATGCTTTACTTATATTATCTGATGGATCATAATAAAGACTATACTATGATTAACGGCTTTGCTTATTACAGAATTACTTCACTAATCCAAAGAATTTTCTTATCTATTCAAAGAAGAAAAACAAAACAATACAAACGAGGAAAATGTGAAGATAATAGGCAAATTACGCTGGAGTCATACGGTGTTGAATTTTTGGGGGGAGACTGTGCACCTTTTAATTTAGCTAATTTCTTACTTATCTGTACAATACTATTTTGATATTTAAAAAAACTGGTCGAGTTTCATCGTTTTTTCCTAAAACTTCATTTTGACATTATGTTTTTATTTTCTTGTTTTTTTAAACCAATATTAGACACGTCTAAATACTCTAAAATCATAATACACCTATGACAAGAAATGCTTATAATAATATTAAATAAATAGCTTTACATAATACTTAATAGTATTATAATGGTTTATAAATAAAATATTATTAAGGTGTTAATATGATGAAAAAATCGACTCATAATTTGTTTGAATTTATACCAAACAAAGATAATTATTGTATTAAAATTAAGGTTCCTATTGTTTTAGAAATTCCAAAAACTGAGTCCAACAGAAAGCTTCTGGCTGTTTTTTTGAGACTTATTTTTTTTGCTTGTTGTGAAAACTTGTTTACTTTTCAAGAAATAGCTAACATTCTGGGATTTAATGACAGAAGGGATATTGATAATTACTACAGAGAGTTTAAGAAAAAAGGCTATGACTTTCTTGGCTTATTAACTCGGAAAGTAGATTTATCCAAGTATGTCGACATTATTCAAAAAATTGTGATCGATAATCCTTTTTTAACAGTACCTGAACTATTCCTGATCTTTAAAGGTAAGTTTCCATTAGTTAAAATGTGCGCAGTATCTTTTAATAAATACCTTTCACAAGCGAATACCTGCTTAATTTTACAAAGCATCCATAAAAATATCAGTAAAAAGGGCAACTATTGGGATAAAAATCATTTGTTTTCATATCTCTTAAAAAACAATGAGAATCCGGTGGTAAAAAAAAGAATTGAAGAGATGAAAGAATCCGAGATTGAAACAAAACCAGAAAAAGTATCAGTCATAATTAAGTTAAGTACACAAACTAAAAGCTTTTTAGTAAAATTTTTAGTAGGTGCTTCTATGAGTTATCAAATGATAGCTTTTATTATGGGTATGTCGAAATCAAATGTTAGAAAACTGGTGTATAGAGATCCATACTTTTATCAATTATTACTGAGTTCGATAGTTAGATACAGCGGTATCATTAGTGTTGATGAAAAATATGTTAAATTGAATGGTGTTTTTCTATATGTTTTTTCGGCTGTTGATGATAAGACAGGTATTCCTTTGATGGTTCAGCTATACCCTCAAAAGAATGCTGATAGTTGGAAGATTTTTTTCACACTTTTCAAAAAACATTATGGCAATCCCTCTTTAATAATCAGTGATGGCTGTCCATCGCTGGCAAAGGGCAGAAAAGAGGTGTTTCCTAAAGTAAGTTTTCAATACTGCAAATTCCATAAGATGAAAAACCTGATTAAAAATATATATCAAAGTGAAAAAGACATTAAACTAATAAAAAAAATAATTAACAAACTCAAACAAGTTTTCAATAGGCAAACTGTTGGAGCTAGAAGGAAAGCACTGTTAGAATTAGAAAAAATGATTACAGGTACTGCTAAAGAATATTTCATTTCCAGTTTTGTGGGGCAATGGAAACACTTAACCAAGAGCTATACATCTAATGCGGCTGAAAGATGGAATAAAAAAATTGATAAGGTTATTTCAGGAAAATACGGACTAAAAACTCCTGAAACGATTGAGCAACTTGTTCATTGTTTATGGTTCAAAGAACTTATCACGAATGGCAAAGTTCATTTAGACTCAAAATCTATTATTTCTACTATAAATATTCCAAAATATAGTCAAGAAATGATTGATACAAACAACATGGAACAGTTATTTGATATCAAAGCCTATCGGAAAGTCGCTTAGGGGAAAAGAAAAGTGCACAGTCTCTTTGGGGGTATCCTAAAAAAGGAAACAATTACAGGCATACCCCGAAAAAATATTTCAGAAATCTTGCAGATAAGCGTCAATACTGGGTTCTAAGCCCTCCAATGAGTAAAAATAGTGATAAAATATTATCTCGCTCTAGTTTTAGTATTATGAGTTTCAAATTCGTTTTTTTTCAGAAGTAAAAGTTAAAAAATCATCATTTTCTTTTAAGAAATTCTAAATGTAATAAAGACAAAAAATAATCACAAAGTATTGATAAATATAATATATAGATTGACAAGTAGAGCCTCAACTTTAATATGGTTTGTAGAAAAAAAACAAAAAGAGAGGCTCTAAAATGCACATTAATGAAACTGCCGATAAAATACAAGATAAATTTGAAAATTTTTTAAACAAATACTCAGAAATTCTTTCTAAACCATACTTTAAATGCTTTAAAGAAACGCTTATAGGGCTACTTTCAGCTTCAAATCCTATTGTTAGACAAATTGTTCAGTATATACCAGGAACAGCGTGTTTAAAAAAGAAGCAGGAACGCATAGGGTATCATCTTGATAATGCCAAACTTTTTGAAGAACTCAACCAAGCCCATTTTATATCAGAAGCTAAAAAAATAACGGAAGAAAGTCTCATAATAATTGATGAAAGTGATATTGTAAAACCCTGTGCAAAAAAAATGGAACATCTCAAAAAAGTAAGAGATGGATCAACTGGCGAATATCAAAACGGGTATTATAGTTTTAATGCTACCGTTGTTAATACTGCAAATGCAGGAAGCGTTTCAATTTCACCTTTATATTCCTATGTTTATTCAAACAGTATTGAAAATGAAACTAAAAACGAAAGACTAAGTATCTTTCTTGTTGAATCAACCATATTTTCCTGTAACAAGGGTATTTATGTTTTCGATAGAGGCTATGATGACAAAAAGCTGATGAGCCAGCTTGTTGAACAGGAAAATGGTTTTGTTATCAGAGCAGTTGGAAACAGAGATCTGATCGTTGATGATGAAAAGAGGAAGTTTAAAGATGTTGTGAATGAGATGGAACTAAAACATCAGTACCAATGCCCTTATAAGAAAAAGACATTTAATTATGGAGCTAAAAAAGTTCGTATTAATACAGACCCTCATCCGACTAAGAACCCAAACACGATAGAAGTATGGCTGATAAAAGTAAGATATGATAAAAAAGGAGGCTTTTTTTATTTCTTTGCAAGTTTTAAAAATAATCTATTCTCTGAGAAGCAAATAGGACAAAAAGTATTGGAGATTTATTCAAAAAGATGGAAAATAGAAGAGCAATTTAGACAGATTAAACAGCAATTGAATCTTGAAAAAATACAACTTCTTAAATATCAACGAATTCAGACACTGAATTTATGGATGAATATACTTGTTAATTTTATTTATTCCTGTAAAAAGTTTTTTATTAAAGCAGACATGCCTTACTCTGAATATCTGATGGATCATAATAAAGATTATACTATGATTAATGGCTTTGCTTATTACAGAATTACTTCACTAATCCAAAGAATTTTCTTATCTATTCAAAGAAGAAAAACAAGACAATACAAACGAGGAAAATGTGAAGATAATAGGCAAATTACGCTGGAGTCATACGGTGTTGAATTTTTCGGGGTATCCTAAAAAAAAGGAAACAATTATGCTTGACAAGAAATCAATCAAAACTATTTTGTTTTGAGAGGTAAACAAAATGAAGGCATTAAAAATTAGTATATTGATCATTTTTTTACATATAATTACAGGTTTAACAGCAATGACCGATCTTGAAAATCGTTGCTTTGAACTCATAACCAGAGATCAAGCAGATTCAGCTTATGTTTTATTAACCCAAAATTTAATAAATAATGAAAGTCACGCTCTTTATGTTTTTAAAGGTGTTTGTGAATATGGTTTGAAACAATATTCTTTGTCAATTGAAAGCATGATAAAAGCAGACAATTATACGATTGATATTGCAAATGAAGAAAATCGTTTAAATCAAGCCTTAAACGTAGTTTTTAGAGGGTTGTCTTATAAAGAAATCGGAAATAGAGATTCTTCAATAGTTTATCTAAAAAAAGCCTTAGATTTAGATCATGATAAATATGATTGGTTAATTGAGTTAGTAGTAAGAGCTTTGATCGAACAGGGTGATGAGAATGGATTAATACAACAAAAACGATTGGATAAAATTGGAGAAAAAGTCAGTGAATTTAAGCTTCCTGATCTTTACGGAAGATTACATAGCTCTCAGGAATTACAAAAAACAGATTATATTCTGCATTTTGGTACAACCTGGTGTGGAAGTTGTCAATCAGATGCAAAAGATTTCAATGCTTTTGTTCAAGCCTATAAGGACAGAAAACTCTCATTTGCCGATATATTTATCGGAGAATCTCCCAACACAGTCTTAGATTTCCAGAAACATTATAGAGCGAATACTATGGCGCTACTTGATTTTTCTGGTATTGTTGCTCAACAATACCATATAAATAATTTTACAGCAACACATTTAATCAGTAAAGAAGGTTTTAGACTTTTCAATAAGCATGATGTTTTTTATGATAAAGAAGACAAATACTCATTAATAAATGAAATAGATAAACTCTCTCTCAGTAAAAAAGATAAACAGTCCTTAGTTTGTGACAGTAACTTTTGTTATGTTCCTCAAACGGTAAAAGACTATGAATTGTATGAGTTATCTCCAAAAGCAGTTGCTGATAAGAAAGGTAATGTTTGGGTAGTATTCTATTCTAATAGAACGGGCAATAATGATATTTACTTACGTTGTTATAAAAAAGAAAAAATTACAAATGAAATCAGAATAACCAAAGAATTGAGTGATGATTATTCTCCTGATATCTTTATTGATCATAATCAAAAACTGTGGTTATGTTGGGTATCAAATATCAATGGGAAATATGACATATATGCCTGTACTTACAAAAATGATAAATTGTCTGAGCCTACTCAAATCACATTCTCGAAAGATGATGCATTTCATCCAGCTTTAGCTTGTAATTCTAAGAATGATATCTTTATTACTTATTATAAATGGGATTTTTTAGGACATTTATCAAGAGACAGAGATGTTTTTATGCGTAAATACCAAAAAAATAAATGGTCAACTGAAATCAGAATCAGTCCTTCAAAACCAGATTTTGATGATGCGACTGATCCTGTTATAATTTGTTCTGGTAAGGATTCTGTTTATGTGGCTTACAGTTATGATTATCATCCAGGTTGTTATTTACAAGAAGAACAAGCTTATGGCCCAACAATATTTATGCAGAATGTCTCAAAAGACTTTGATGAAAACAATCAGACATTGATTGGAACCAAAGAAACAACATTGAAATATGTTGCAGATATTTCTCCAGCTTTATGTAATGATAAGAAAGATAACATCTGGGTTTGTTGGGATGCTCATTTTGATAATTATCGTAGTATATTTGTAAAAAAATCCAATCAAATCTCAGAGACACTTTTAACTGATCGAACAAAAGTTTGTATTAATTCTTTTATTAATGTGGATCATAATGACAATCCCTTTATTGTCTGGGCACAACAAGAACCGACAGGTTGGGTTATTGCAGGATCTGAATGCAAAAATTCTTATTGGTCTGAATCTAAAGTTCTTACAAAAACAGGAATTCAAGCAAGCGAGCCTGTTTGGGTTTTATCTGGTAAAGAAAAGTATCTGATTTACACTAATTTCACAGAAGACAGTGCTTCGCTTGAGTTTAAAAAAATTAAAAATCGTATTAACTAAGTATCATTTACTTATAATTAGAAAACAATAATTCTAAAAACAGAAAATACTTCTCAATAAAATCTACATTTATAGTCGTACCATTGTGTTCTAGTATAAAATACTCTTTGTTAAATAATCATCACATTTAAATCTATCATGATTTAACGGTTAAAATTGACTTGTTGTTCCTCAATAATTGCAAATTAACATATAGGTAAAGACCGTGTGATCTGACAATCTTTTTATAGTTTTTGATTCTATAAGTATCAATTATCATTGTCATGTATAAACTACTTGATATATCTTACTCAGAATATCAGAACCGAAATATCGTTAATATTTGGTAAAGATTAATATATTTGAGCTCTATGAGATAACACCACTTCAAAAAAAATATTATACTTAACAAGGAAATATGATATTAACGACTAACTTTCTCTGAATTTGTAAAGCAATTCTTATTTGTCTGAGATGTTCCATAAAAATATCAAGCATACCACCAATATATATTTGCTCACATTATCACGATATACACCGAATGTTTATGTCAACTTGAAAATGCAATAAAAAGGCAATCTCAAAATGTATGAAAACGTCAAATTCAACCTACATTTTTGTATGTTTTCTGATTGAATTTATCTTTTAGCCGATATGATTGACTTTTAATTTTTTATAATTTTTGAATGATGTATCAAACGATCTAAAATTGCATTTACAATGATAGGGTCACAAAGATTTCACCCCACTTGCTAAAAGTCTGATTTGTTGTAATAATCGTTGTTTTTTCTCATATCGTTTAGATATTAATTGAAAAAATAAATTAGCTCCTTGCTTATCTACAGGTAAATAACCATTTCATCGATAATTAAACCTTTTGCCGAGATCGGAATCTGGGCTTTAAAACTCGGTTTCTAATCCTACAAGGTACAACCTCGTTCTACTTTGGAAAGCAATGCACAGGAATGCAGCGGTTCTGCGAACATCCTGTTTGCAGCGAAAATAACCTTCACTCTCAAGAATTGCTAACTACTCTTGATTCTTCCAACCTGTAATATATCGAGGAGTCATAACCAGAAAGTGATTATTTCTTGACATTTTTTTCTTAATTATCCATTGGATAAAAAATAGAAAACAGATCATTTGGAAAAATGAGAGAGGAATAAATTATTATTTCTGAGGATATAGAATTATTGTTGATAATGCTAAAGAGAGATTGTTAAATGATTTCTTACTATTTTAAACTTCAATTAACCAGATTTAATCGATATTTATCTGATTGGGGAGCTCATTATCTAATTGGTTATCTAATTATTCTATCTTTATTTATCGGGTTATCAGTATATTTGTTTACTAAAACAACTTATGCAGCTTATATTTACTTATTTTTAGCGATTAGCTTTATTGGAAAAAATAGTGAGCCCGCAAGAAATGATTTTTTGAAAAGAGTCTATCCAAATAAAGTCTATCTTTCAATCAGATTTATCGAGAATTTTCTTTTTGCCTTACCCTTTGTAGTGTTTCTACAATTTAAAGGTCAGTATTATTTAGCTTTAATTCTGATCTTGTTTTCAGTGTTATCAGCATTGTTTCGCTTTAACAGCTCTGTAAATTTTGTTATTCCAACGCCCTTTTCTCGTTATCCCTTTGAATTTATCACAGGGTTTAGAAGGACTTGGTTTGTTGTCATAATCTCCTATGGCTTAACGTATTTATCCATTCATTATCATAACTTTAATCTAGGTATATTTTCATTATTACTTAACTTAATCAATTCAGCTTTGTTTAATATCAGTCCTGAGGATCCTTTTTTTGTCTGGATCTACTCCTCAAATTCTAAAGAGTTTCTGCTTGGAAAGATAAAAATAACGTTACTCTATGCTTCATTATTGGGTTTGCCTTCTCTGATTGCTTTAAGTGTGATCAATTATACAAGTATTCCAATTCTTCTGGGATTTTATTTATTAGGATTAATTTTCGCGATTACAGCTTTGTTAAGCAAATATTCAGCTTATCCCTATGAAATCAGTGCCAGAAAAGCATTGATTGTTATGATGACCATATGGTTGCCCTTTTTATTATTATTAACCATACCATTTTTTTATAAACAGTCAAAAGATCAGTTGAAAGGATTATTAGATGATTGAGCTCAGAAATTTAGAGAAATCTTATGGAGATTTAAGAGTGTTGGATAAACTAGATTTTTCATTTCAAAGTGGTCATGTATATGGGATTGTTGGTGAAAATGGTGCAGGGAAAACAACTTTGTTTAGATGTATGACTGGCTTGGAAAGATATTCTGGCGAGATTCTCTATTCAAAAGGTAAATTGAAAGATGAACTTGGCTTTTTGCCAACCAATCCGTTTTTCATGTCTAATATTACTGGAAAGGAATATCTTCAGCTCTTGTGTAATGCGAGAAAGATCCCTTACTTTAAAATTGAAGATAAGAATGTTTTTGATCTTCCTCTTGATCATTATACGAATACTTATTCAACAGGAATGAAAAAGAAGTTGGCTTTATTGGGAATATTGCTTCAAAAAAATAAACTCTATATTCTGGATGAACCCTATAATGGGGTTGATATTCATAGCAATTTACTCATTACTGAGATTATTTTACGATTGAAATCTTTAGGAAAAACAGTAATAATTTCTTCTCATATTTTTTCTACTTTAACCGATACCTGTGATTCCCTTCATTTACTAAAAAAGGGTAATTTTTTGCAAAATGTCTTTAAAAATGAATTTTCTCTTATAGAAGATGAAATGAGAGGAACAGAAATAAACAATAAAATTGATAGCTTAGATTTATAACAGAAGTAACTTTAAAAACTTCATAATAATTTCTCTCTTGACAATAATGACACAAAAAGTATTTAGGTGATTAAATCACAGTATTTAACAAAATGCTAAATTGTTTCATAATTATGGGGGAGAGGGAAATGAGAAGGATAATAATATTAATATTTTTTATATTTGTTTATCAATCGGTGATTTATGGAGGGACTTCAAATGTTTATCTATTTGATGATTTAGTCTCAATACAACCAGATTCTAAAGTTGCAGTTCCAAATAAAACTAAGTGTCAGGTTACATATGATGACGAAAATATTTATTTTAATTGGGAAGCAGAAATGCAGGAAGGATTTTCCATAGAAAAAAAGGGTAGAGAAGATGAGTTTCAGGACTCAGATTTCTTACGGGCTCAGATAACAACTCTACCAGGAGATAATTATTGTTATGTATTTTATTGTTATCCCGATGGTTCAACCATGGATGCAATTCGAGATAATCAATTTAATCTAAATAATCAATGGGATAGTCACTTTAAAGCAGAAAACTCCTTTGATAACAATATTTGGTATTGCAAAATGACAGTTCCCTTTAAAGATTTACGCTATATGGGTGCTCCTCCTTATCATTGGAATGTCTCTTTTTGCAGACAATATATTAAAAGTAATACCTTATATTCTGATCCCTTTCTAAGTATATCTTTGATGGGAAGAGATTATTTCAAAAATGGCCATCCTATTACAATAGATAAAACCTTACCAGTCAATCTGAATATGCAAATTATTCCCTATTACACACCCGTTTATGATATCTTAAATAAAAAGGATAGATTTAATAAAGAACAATTTGGGATGGATTTCAGTTTTAAACCAAATTCTTTGATGAATTTTAAGCTATGTATGAATCCTGATTTTTCTGATATTCCCCTTGATCAAGCTCAGAATAATTTTAATTTAAAATATCAGCCCTTTTATAATGAAAATAGGTATTTCTTTACTGAAGATTTGAATGTTTTTGATATTGATAGTGATATCTTCTATTCAAGAAATATATTACAACCAGAATATGCAGGAAAAATAACAGGTACAAATGATGCCTTCAACTATGGAGTTCTCTTTTGTAAGGATAAAGACAATATTGATAACCCCTACAAAGATAATTATTATGGCTTGTTTAGTATAAAACCAAAATTTGATAATATGGAATTTGGCTTGTATTCTATAAATCAAGTAAATGATCAATACGAAAATTATGTTCTTCAGATAAATCCTGCTCTGTATTTTAACTCAAATAACAGTATTCAATGGAAAAACACACTGACTTTGTTAAAAGACAGTCTGGAGACAACAGAAGGAATAGATTCTTATTTAAATATAAATTTAAAAAATGAAAAGTGGTCGTATTACATAAAAATTGGTGCATATACTAAAGATTTTATGGCTAAGATGGGCAGAATCTATGATCCCAGTATTGCCTATGGTGCTTTAAATATCTCCTACTCAGATAACAATTATAAGAACTATGAGAGTTTTGAAGCAAGTTATTGGTTTGAACCTACTTATATAACGGATCCCTTTATCCCAATGAAAATAAACACAGGTTTATATTTTAAGTTAGACCCAATTGGTCCCTTTTATCAAGATTACAATTTTTCTTATAATATGCTTCGTGAGAATGGGAAAAGAAATGATTTGCCTCAGACAAGGAATTATCTAGGTTATTCTTTTCAAGATTATGACTTTTACTTAGGATTTAAGTATGGATTTGGTAGAGATTATAACTATGATCTGGAAAAAAAACTTGTTTATTCTTCTGTTGAACCTTCTTTAGATTATAAACCCTTTCAGTACATGAATTTCAATGGAAGTGTTGAATTTTATTCTTATCCTTATCTTAGCAATAATGATCAGTTAATAGTTGATCCCCGATTTCATATTCTCAATATTGAAATGAAAAACTATTTGAGCCAAAAATTTAATATTGCCAGTGGGTATAGATATAGTCAATATTTTATTGGGAGATACGGGTTTTATGTGAATCTTCAATATGATATTATTAAAGGCTCTACAATTTATACAGGGATCTCAAAAGGTGGTTTTAAAGAAGATGGAGCTTGGGTAACCAGTTTTGATACAATGTATGCAAAGTTTAGAATCGCTTATAGTTTTTAACTAATTAATTAATTAATTAATTAATTTAGATTTTAAGCATTTTTATGTCATTTGTATAAATATCATAATCAATATTGTTAAAATCAGTTAACTTCTGAAGTGTATTTTGCATTCTATCAACTGATTGTGATATTTTTTCCTGATATTTTAAAAAAGGTGTTAAGTTTTGATATTTTTCCATTTCTAAAAACATCATTTCCATGTTTGCCTGCAAAATCATAAGCGGTTGCCTGAGTTCATGACTGGTAGCGATCGCTGTTGCTTTAATAGCATTCTTCTCAGTATCTTGCTTTTCTATTTGATTTTGTAACTCTGCAAGTTTTTGAGCATTCTCTTCTGAAAATTTGGAAATTATCATCTCATTATACTTTTTATAATAAAGAATGGACTTTCTATATTGACCATCATTTGCATAGAATTTTGCTTTCATTTCTAGCGCACTGATAAGAGCTTTCTTATTATTTATTGTTTTTGCTAAAGCTTGAGCCTTTCCAAGAAACCGATAAGCTGCTTTTTTCTTATTGGTTTCATAACAAATATTACCATAAATGAGATAATTAAAAACCAGGCCATTTAAATTATTGGTTTGTATATGGTAATGTATAGATTTCTTTAAGGCTGTTAATGCTAATTTATATTCATTCTTATGTATATATATTGCTGCTAGATTATTATGGGCTCGAGCAATATTCTTCTCATTATTGGTTTTTTCAGAGATCTCTAAATCCTTTTTATAATATTCTATGGCTAAATCGTACTTCCTTAAATACTTGTTTACAATTCCAAGGTTGTTGTAGCTGTTTGATAATCCAAGATCACTTGGATAGATTTTGTAAATTTCCAGAGCTTTGAAATAGGATTCTTTAGCTTGTTTATATTGATTTAATGCAGTAAAAACTAAACCTAAATTGTTATAAATCGCAGCTATTTCTACCATTGAATTGCACTTTTCATAATAAGAAAGAGCTATTTTATAAAAATCAATCGCAATATTATAATTCATGATGTAATAATTTGACATAGCCAATAAGTGATTAGTCTTTCCCAAACCATAGTTGTACTCGATTTGCTGAGATAATTCCATAGCTGTTTTAAAATAAGGAAGTGCTTTGTCATGACTTTGTAATAGTGTTTCATAGGCAATTTCAAGTGTCTTAAGGATCTTTTTTATCTTCAGTTCTCTGTCATCTGGATTTTTACTTATTTCATTATCTATAGAAATGAGTTCCTCATTCTGGGTATTCATATTCATTATAACACAACCTTAATTATTTTTTATAAGAATAAAGCAAATAATTTACCTTGTCAAGTAAATTGAACTCTTTTTCTTCAAATTTTTCAATATTAAGATTTACTTTTATTAAATTCTAAGAGTGAATCTAGTTTTTTTTAAGTCGATATATGCATTAAGGGAGCGGAAATAATTACTTCTTGTTGAGTATCAGAGCGTTGAAGGGGTTCAACATTTTATTGACAAAATTTGTAGAACTTTGTAATTTGGTTTAAATTGAGTAAAATCCTAATGCATCGGGGGAAAGATGAAAAATTATGAAATGAACGCCATCCGAAATATCGCTTTAATCGGATCCAGTGGCGCTGGAAAAACCAGTATAATTGAGCAGATGCTCTTTCATTCAAAGATGACTAACCGTTTAGGCAAAATTACAGATGGAAATACTGTAATGGATTATGATCAGGACGAAATTGAAAAAGGAATTTCCTTGGTCATGAGTGTTGGTTATGCTGACTGGAAGAATCATCGGATCAATCTGATTGATACCCCCGGTTATGCTGATTTCATTGGAGATCAGATAGCTGCAACGACTGCTGCTGATACAATCGTATTAGTCGCCAATGCAACCGGTGGTTATGAAGTCGGTCTGGAGAAATCACTAGAAATGCTTGAAGGAAAGAAAATTTCCAAAGCAATAATTGTTAATAAAATGGATGTTGACCAGGCGGATTATCAGAAGGTGCTTGATAGCATTAAAGAAAATGCCGGAATGACTTGTGTTCCTGTATTGATACCAATAGGCCGTGAAGCGGGTTATAAAGGTGTTGTTGATGTCATCAAAGGGAAAGCAATTATTGATGGTAAGATTGTAGATATTCCAGCAGATGTTGCTGATGAATATGAAGAAGCAAAAGCTTCTCTCTCAGAAGCTATCGCTGAAACTGATGAAGCTTTACTTGAAAAATATCTGGAAACTATGGAATTGTCTGAAGAGGAATTAACTAAAGGTTTAATTAAAGCTATTGTTGACGATAATATTATTCCTGCATTTTGTACTTCAGCAAGCACTGCTGTTGGTATTCAGGCTTTAATGGACGCTATTGTTGAGTATTTGCCTTCTCCGGAAGCTAAGAAAAATATGACTGTCTTTGATGATGGAAAAGAAAAACAAATCATTTGCTCTCAAAACGGAGACCTCGTTGCCTATGTTTTCAAATCTATCGTTGATCCTAATATGGGTGATGTGGCTTTAGTTAGAGTTTATTCTGGTACCTTGAAATCAGGAATGGATGTTTATGTCCCTGAAAAAGATCAGAAAGATAAAGTGTCTTCTATGTACTTTTTCCAAGGGAAAACCAGAAATGATGCTGCTGAATTACATGCTGGTGAAATTGGCGGTTTAGTTAAATTGAAAGTTGCAAAGGGCCTTACAACTCTTGTCTCTGGAAACAGTAAGGTAAAAGCCTTTCAAGTTTCTCTACCTAGCCCGGTTTATTGGCAAACAATCTCTGCTAACAATCAAAATGACGAAGACAAAATTGGACAGGCTTTATCAAAATTGTTAGGAGAAGATCCTACCATAATTTCTTCTTTAAATAGTGAAACCCATGAACATGTATTAGCTGGTATGGGTGAACAACAGATGACCTTAGTTCAGAAAAGATTAAAAAATAGATATAAAGTAGAAGCATTATTAAAAACTCCTAAAATCCCTTATAAAGAAACTATCATGGGAAATGCTGATCATAAATACAGACATAAAAAACAATCTGGTGGTAAAGGACAATATGGTGAAGTTTATTTCCGTATTAATCCAATGCCTCGTGGTGAAGGATATAAATTTATCAACTCTATCGTTGGTGGAACTATCCCTGCTAACTTTGTGCCTGCTATTGAAAAAGGTATTAATGAGACCTTGGAAAGAGGTATTATTGCCGGTTACAGAGTCGTTGACATTAGCGTTGATGTCTATTTTGGTAGCTATCATGATGTTGACTCTTCAGAAATGGCTTTTAAAATCGCTTCTTCATTATGTTTAAAAGAAGGTTTCGGAATGGCAAAACCTATTTTATTGGAACCAATTCATGAAACTGAGATTATTATTCCTACTGAATATATGGGTGATGTGATGGGAGATATCTCTACTCGTCGCGGTAAAATCATGGGAATGGAACAACAAGGTAAAAAACAAATTTTGAAAGCTGCTGTACCTTTAGCTGAACTTTTTGGTTATTTCCCCGCTTTGAAGTCTTTAACTCAAGGTAGAGGAATGTTCACTCAGAAGTTCTCTCATTTTGAAAAAGTTCCTGAAGAGATTGCAAAAGCTGTTGTGGAAGCTTACAAAAAAGAAGAAGAATAATCAAAATGTTTATCAATAAAAAATCCGTCCCTTTGAATTATCATAGGGACGGTTTACTATATAATCAAAATTGTACATGGGCTTTTCCAAAAATAATTCTTGCAAAAAAAAACATTGTATGGTTTTTCGGCATTAAAGTGTGTATCTAGTTACCTGTCATTAGTCAGGTAACTTTTTTATTTTAAATAACTAATATTCCCGGAGGAATTATGTCAGGACATAATAAGTGGAGCTCGATTAAACATAAAAAGGGTGCTGCAGATGCAAAAAGAGGTAAAATCTTTACCCGAATCGTAAAAGAAATCATCTTGGCTGCAAGAGATGGCGGGGGTGATTTAGGAATGAATCCTCGCTTAAGAACGGCTGTTCAGACTGCTCGAGATAACAATATGCCTAAAGATAACATCGATAAAGCAATCAAGCGTGGAACGGGTGAAATTGAAGGTATAAACTATGAAGAAATTACCTATGAAGGTTATGGACACGGTGGTGTAGCTATTATCGTTGATTGTTTGACCGATAATAAAAACAGAACTGTCGCTGAAATTCGTCACTCTTTTTCAAAATACGGTGGAACTATGGCAGAGAGTGGCTCTGTTAGCTGGAATTTTGTTCAAAAAGGTATGGTTGAAATCGATGCTACTGGTATTGAAGAAGATGATATCATGATGAATGCCTTAGAAGCTGGTGCTGACGATGTGATAAAAGAAGATGAAATCTATACCGTTTATTCTTCTTTACCTGAATTTAATAAAGTTATCATTGAGATGGAAAAATTAGGCTATAGAATCATAAAAGCTGAGCTAACTAGAGTGGCAAAATCAACTGTTAATGCAGATGCTGTTGCTGAAAAACTCTTAAAATTAATTGAAAAAATTGAAGATTTAGACGATGTTCAAAAAGTTTATGCGAATTGGGATATCTCTGACGAAGTCTTGGAAAAGGTTAATTTTGAATGATTTTAATGGGAGTTGATCCCGGAAGTCGTAACTGTGGATATGGATTGTTAGAAGTCCATAAAAATAAAATTATAGCTGCTGGATGTGGAGTGATATCTATCAAACAATCAAAAGAATTGTCTGATAGATTACTCTATGTCTATCAGCAAATAAAGAAAATTATTGAAGAATATAAACCCAATATGGCAAGTGTCGAAACTATATTTTACGGTAAGAATATACAATCATCCTTTACTTTGAGTCATGTTCGAGGTGTAATATTATTAGCCTTTGCTGAGTATTCTATACCTGTTCTCGAATATTCTCCTCGTGAAATTAAACAGTCTGTTGTTGGGAATGGCAATGCTTCAAAAAAACAGGTGGCTTTTATGGTACAAAATATTCTCAATCTAAAAACTCAAGAAATCAAAGAAGATTCTGCTGATGCCTTAGCCACTGCTTTATGCTTATTTAATAAAGAGAAGTTTAATTTATTATTACAAAAGACTTGACTATCTGTGTTTTTTAGAATAACATTATTCAAGGAAAAAAAAATATGTTTGCTTATTTAAGGGGTATGTTGGTAGAAAAGAATCCATCAGCAGTTATTATTGATTGTGCAGGAGTAGGATATGATATTAAAATCCCTCTATGTACCTTTGAAAATCTACCAGATGTAAATGCTGAAGTGAAACTATTAATACATGTTCATTACAATCAGGATGATGGGAATAGATTATTTGGTTTTTTTTCACAAATAGAACGGGATTTGTTTAGATTATTGATTAGTATCAGCAGAATTGGACCAAGAATTGCCCTGTCAGTCTTATCCTCTTTATCCGTGTCAGAAATTGTATCCTCAATTTTATCCAATAACTACAAGTTGTTATCGACAGCTCCCGGTCTGGGATTAAAGTCAGCACAACGATTAATTATTGAATTGAAAGACAAAGTTCAGGAATTAGAATTTGATAACGCCGGTTCTCAAAATCAAGCTATAATCGAAAATGAAGTATTCCAACAGGCTGAATCAGCTTTGTTAACCTTAGGTTTTAAAATATATGAGATCCATAAAGCATTTCGTGAGATTTCCTATCCAAAAAAAGTAACCACTCAGGAAGCGATAAAGTTATCTATTCGTTATCTTTATCAGAAAAGGAATGAATCATGAGCATTAGAGAAGAAGCTTTAAACATTATTATTAAAGTATTAAAAAAAGATATGTTTTCTGATAAATTACTCACACAATCTATTAAAAAAATACGACCTTCTGATGAAAATCCTGATTTACTTGTCCTACTCGTCAAAGGTGTTATTAAAATGAAAGCAAATTTGGATTACGTTGCTAGACAATATACTCAGGAAGAAAAATTTAAAAATACTGATATTAGAATTAAGTGTTTAATATATTTAGCTTTTTATCAACTGATTCACTGTGATTCGATTCCCGATCACGCCGCTGTGAATGAATCGGTAGAACTCGCAAAAAAAACATTTGGTGAACCCGTAGCAAATTTCGTTAATGCAGTCTTGAGAGAATATTTAAGAAATCCAAATATCATTTATCCCGAGAATATTGCAGAAAGAATTGCTTACGAACACTCATATCCTGTCGATATCATTGAACAATGGTTAAACAGAATGTCTGAAGACCAGGTTGAGTATTTAGCCATGTATTATAATGAAGCTCCAAAGCTGTTCATTAGAGTTAACAGATTGGCAACTACAAAACAAAAACTTATTAATTATTTTGCTAGAAAAAATATCATATTATCCGAGACTTTAGCCTGTGAAAACATGCTAATAAGTCACCAGGCTTCTGAAGTTCTAAACGATGTTGCCTTTGAGGAAGGCTATTTTACTATTCAGGATATTTCTGCTGCTATGGTTATTGATTTAATGAATCCTTTAGAAAATGAATCTATATTGGATCTTTTTGCAGGTAGAGGAGGCAAAGCAGGTTACATTGCTGAAAAAATGAATAACACTGGAGAGATTGTCGCTGTTGATAAAATCCCTAATAAAGTTAAAGAAATGAAACAAACTTTGGAAAGAATTCAAGCTACCAATTGTAAATTAATAACTGAAGATGCTTTTAAATTTGGACCTGTCGCTCCAGCTTTTGATCGAGTTTTAATTGATGTTCCCTGCTCTGGCTGGGGAGTCTTTCAAAAGAAAGCCGAATTAAGATGGCAAAGTAAACAAAATATGGCTGAGATCTTAAAGTTACAAGAGAAAGCTTTACTGGCAAGTTCTCAGTTTGTCAAACCTGGAGGATATCTCATTTATAGCACTTGCACAATAAATGATGATGAAAATGAAAAACAAATTGAAAACTTTTTAAAAAATAATCCAAATTTTAACCTAGTTGATGCCTCAGGATTTATCCCTTTTGAATATTCTTCTGGTAAGTTTTTAAAAACAATTCCTCATATCCATCATACAGATGGAGCTTTTGCTGCTAAAATGCAAAAGATATTATAACCGAGGTTTTTCGATGAAAATCAAGGCTTTTTTCCTATCTCTATTAATATTCGTTTTACTGTTTATCATTGGAATTATTATCATGAATTTGGTAATGAGATTTGTTATTAAAAATCAAGATGAAGTGAAAGTCCCAACAATAGTTGGATTAAGCTATGAAGAAGCTAAAGATTTATGTAGTGAAAACAATCTTTATATTGCTATTACTGATTATGAATACCACGAATTACCAAAAAATTGCGTCGTGTCTCAAAATCCTTACTCTGGTAAAAGCGTGTTTGAAAACAGAACTGTATATGTAATATTAAGCTTAGGCTCGAAAAAGGTTGTGATTCCAAACTTATCGAACTTCTATTTAGAGGATGCTAAAGCCATTTTTGATAAATACGATCTTAAGATGGGTCAAACTGTTTTTGAATATTCAGATACCATCCAACCGAATTATATTATTAATACTATACCCGGAGCAGGTACGTCTATCATGGCAGGAGATTCCGTTCGTGTAATTGTAAGCTCAGGTCATGATCCAAAAGATAAGTCTATAGATAGTTTGAGAGTAAATCCTGACGATGATTATTGGCAATAAAGAGAGTAATATGTTGAAAAAAAATTATAAGATAGGTATTTTAACCTCTGGATTTAGCAGAGGTTCAAACATAAAAGCAATCTATTCAATATTTCAGAAAAATAAGTACCCTGTTGAAATTGCCTTTATAATGATAACGGATAATGAAGCTCCCATTAAATATTTCTGTGATCAAGAAAATATCCCTGTTGTCCTTTATGAAAAAAGCAAAGGTAAGATTAATGACTTTTTGATTCTATTGAGTAAAACTTCCCCTGTTGATTGCTTTATCTTATCAGGTTTTATGAGAAAACTCAATCAGGACTTTTTAAACTCAATTCAAAAACCTGTTCTAAATATTCATCCTGCTCTTCTCCCGCTTTATGGTGGAAAAGGTATGTATGGCTTGAAAGTTCATCAAGCTGTGTTTGATTCCGGTGACAAAGAATCAGGAGCTACAGTTCACTATGTCAATGAAAACTATGATGAGGGGAATATCGTTTTACAGAAATCTGTAGATATCTCAACTTGCCAAAATCCTGAAGAGATTGCTCAGAAAGTTCTGAGTGTTGAACATTCTATTTATGGTCAGGCTATCTGGATGGTTTTAAACAAATAACTTTCATAAACCTCAATTCAATCTTGTAATAAACACTTACTGATTTGTAACACCTGAAACTTTATTGTTACAAATAGTTTTATATCTTAATTGTCAATTTATGAATAACTTAATTGTAACATTAAATACATAATAGAAACATAGATGTTTCACTTAAATTATAAAAAATATTAAGCATAAATCCCTTAATGTATTATATTGTCGTTAAATAGAGATCAGCAAACATGATTGGCAAGCATGTTGCATATGAGTATCATTAGAAATAAGTGAAAGAATGGAGGGTTTAGAATGAAGAAAACAATTCTATTGTTTTTTGTTTTCTGTTTATCTACTGTAATGTTTGCTTTGTCAGACACACAGCGATTCAAACATGATCCCATGAACTTACGTGTAAATGAGAATAGTGTCTTTTTTAGAGCTTCTCAGGAAGCGATAAAAAATATTAGAACAGACTACTATCGTTTTACAAATGTCATTGAGTCCACGACAACTGGTATTTTTAGATATTCCTATAGTTATAATAACAGTGGAATAATAACACAAATCTTAACTGAAAAACAATCTGGCGATACTTATGTAAATCTGTATAAAACGAGTTATCTGTATTCAAATGATAACAGACTTGAAAGTTATTTAATTGAGGCTTGGACAGATAATCAATGGATTAATAATTATCAGGCTAATTATACTTATGATGAACAAAATGATATTACCTTATTTGCTGGACTATCCTGGACAAATAATGCTTGGGTTGATTATTATCAAAATGTGAATACCTATGATGACTCTCATCAATTGCTTCAATCTATTGATCGCTATTTTGTCAGCGAACTATGGGTAAATTATTATCAATATAATTATACATATAATGCTGATGGATTAGTAACCGAGTATATTTATAAAGAATGGTTAAATGAAAGTTGGACTAACTCCTGGAAAGCTGATTACATTTACTCTGATTTATTATTAGATTTAGAAACTTGGTATTCTTGGTCAAATAATTGGGTAGCAGATTCCAGACTAAATTATAACAGAACTGATAGTTTATTAACTGAATATTTATGGGAAGCTTGGGTTAATAATGCCTGGGTAAATTCAAGCAAAGCAACTGTTGAATATCAAAATGATCATGTTACGACCATTACTTGGGGCATCTGGTCAGGTGATGTATTGGTCAATAGTTCAAAATATCAATATACTTGGGATGAGCTGGGGAATAATATAATGCAGGATTATGCTCTGTGGACAAATAATGCTTGGGAATATAATACAGATCAAACTTTATATGTTACCTACCCTTACTCAGTTAAAGGTTATGTTGATTTTTATGGTTTTCGAGTGAATGCACAATATGAAATATATAGTGTTAACAATCAGGATTTAACTGAAATCAATACCAATATTGTTTTAAAAAATTATCCTAATCCATTTAACCCTTCCACTCTGATTGACTATAGTTTGAAAAACTGTGGTAATTATCAGCTTGAAATTTACAATAGCAAAGGACAAAGAATAATTAGCAAGGCACTTGGATTTCATGAAAGTGGAAGTTATAGCCAGATACTTGATTTAACGTCATATTCATCAGGCGTTTATTTATATGCTATCAGAGAATGTTCAGGAAAAAAATCAAGCCAAATCAATAAAATGATATTAGTAAAATAAGGGGATTATGATGAAAGTAGATAAAATACACCAATTAGCTATGAGTGATAACGGGTTTGTATTTGATCCATTAACAGGATATAGTTACAACGTAAATGAAACTGGTCGTTTTATTTTAAAATGTATGAATGAAGGAAAAAACAAAGATGAAATTATTCATTGTTTATTAGAAGAATTTGAAGTTGAACTTGATTTGGCAGAAAATGATATGAACTACTTTATATCACAATTATCTGTTTATCAGTTGATTTAAGAGAGATAAATATGATTGATTTATCAAATTTAGATATTACAATTGCTGTTACAGGATTGAGAACTGGAGATAATCCACAACCAGGAGTCCCTGTCATCAGAAGTATCAAAAACGCAGGGTTTAAGGGTAAAATCATTGGTTTAACTTATGATGCTCTGGAATCAGGTATTTATCTGGATAATTTCGTGGATGAAGTCTATTTGATCCCTTATCCGACTGCAGGATCTGATGCTTTCTTAAACCGCTTAGATTATATATTATCTCGTTCAAAAATCGATGTGATTATTCCAACCTTGGATTCAGAAATTATTCAATATGTTCGATTAAATAACGAATTAGCTAAAAGAGGAGTTAAAACTTTTTTACCCACAGAGGAACAGCTAAATTTCAGAGATAAAACAAAACTATTTTCATTTTTTTCTGATAAAGGGATAAGTGTTCCTGAAACGGATTTGATTAACGATGAAGACAGCCTAAATAAATTAGTAAAGAATAAAGATTTTCCCTTGATTATTAAAGGACGTTTTTACGAAGCTTACATGGTTTATAATAAAGAAGATTTAATAAGTCATTTTAATAAGATTCGTGATAAATGGGGATTACCTGTCATTGTTCAGGAGATCATTAAGGGTGAAGAATTTAATATCGTTTTAATCGGTGATGGAAAAGGTGATATGTATGGAATGATCCCGCAGAGAAAACTTATTATTACTGATAAAGGAAAAGGTTTTGGCGGCGTTGTTGTCAAAAATAAAACTCTAAATGAATATGCTGAAAAAGTAGTTAAAGTTTTAAATTGGCGGGGTCCTTGTGAATTGGAAATCATGAAAAACAATGAAGATGAGTTTTTCTTGATTGAAATCAATCCTCGCTTCCCTGCCTGGGTCAGATTAGCTGAGGGCGCTGGCCAAAACTTGCCGGCTATGTTGGTTCAATTAATAATGGGTGAATCAATTGATTATGTGAAAGAATATAAAGTTGGAACGATGTTTATTCGTCATGCAGAAGATATTATTACTTCCATTGAAACAATGGGGATAGTCTCTACACAATCAGAACTCCATAAGAATAGAGGTTAATTATGAAAAAAAGTTATAGTACTCCGGTAATAGAAAGAAATGTAGCTGGATTTTTAAATAAATATGCTTATAATGCCATGTTGAGTTACCAAGATAATATTGATAATGTGAAGATTGCTAATATTATTAAAGAATTTGGTTCTCCTGTTTTTGTCTTTTCTGAACAATTGATTAGAAAGAGATATCGTCGATTTTCTGAAACTTTACAAACATATTATCCAAAATCAGAGATTACCTGGTCTTATAAAACTAATTATTTAGACGCAATCTGTTCCATTTATCATCAGGAAAGCGCTAAAGCTGAGGTTGTTAGCGGAATGGAATACGAAAAAGCCAGACGATTGGGTGTTAAAGGCTCTGATATCATATTTAATGGACCCGGTAAGAAAAGACATGAGCTGGAATTAGCAGTCAGAGAAGGAGCTCGTATCCATGTAGATCATTTTGATGAAATCTACTTATTGGAAAAGATTTCCTTAGAATTACAGTTAATCCCTAAGATTGCCTTACGTGTCAATATGGATACTGGGATTAGCCCTTTATGGACTCGCTTTGGATTTAATTATGAAAATGGTGAAGCTTTTCGTGCCATTCAGAGAATTGTGACTGGTAAGAAACTTCAATTAACAGGTCTTCATACTCATATTGGGACTTTTATTTTAGACCCAACTGCTTATTATTGGGCTGCCAATAAATTGTTAACTTTGGCACAAACTATCAAAAATGAATTAAATGTGATTGTAGAATACATTGACTTGGGAGGTGGTTTTGCTTCCAACAATACTTTACATGCTCAATATACTCCTGGTGATTTTGCCACACCTTCTTTTGATCAATATATTTCTTCGATTTCAAATGCCTTCAATGAATCTGCTTTTGTCAGAGAACATGAACCCAGACTAATCCTTGAAACTGGTAGAGTTTTAATTGATGAAGCTGGTTATCTGATCACCTCTGTTTTAGGAAAAAAGTATTTACCTTCTGGAGAAAAAGCTGTCATCTTGGATGCAGGTGTCAATACAAATATTACTGCTTGGTGGTATAAACAAAGAGTAATTCCTGCTCAGCCTTTTGGAGGGACTTATCAAAATACTGTCTTTTATGGTCCCTTGTGTATGAATATTGATGTTGTACGTCCCGTAATGCCCTATCCTGACGTTCAAACAGGACAACAGCTTATCATCCATCCCGTTGGCGCTTATAATGTCACACAATGGATGCAGTTTATTGAATATAGACCAAATGTTGTTCTTATCTCTGAAACTGGTCAGATTTGCCTAATCAGAGAAAGAGAAAGCTTAGTTGATATTGTGCAACGTGAAGTTGTTCCGGAGCATTTGAGGAAGATCTAATGACAGATCATGGAAATATTTTTGTTAAATCAGCTAAGGCTTTCTTTATTGCCTTAGCTGACAGTTATAGTTGCATTATCTTCACCCATTCTCCCTGGTTTGGTTTACTAGTTATGATTAGCACTTTTCTTTCTCCAATCATGGGATTAAGTGGATTGATTGGTTCTGGTATTGCCTTATTACTCGCCAGAGCTTTACAATTTGATGTCTGGGACAATCATAAAGGTTTTTATGGCTTTAATAGTATGTTAACTTCTTTAGCCGTTGCCTATTATTTCCCTGGTGATTTATTGCATACACATCTGTTTTTATTCAGTATAACGCTGTTTTTTGCTTCTGTTATATCACTGTTCTTGTTTGTCTTTTTACAAGCTTTATGGAATAAATTGTTTACCTTCAACTCTTTAAGCTTATCCTTCTCAATCACTGCAATTATCATCTGGATGTTCTTTTATAAATTTGGTTTTAATCAAAACCACTCTACTACAGAAGCTCTTATTTTTAATCCGATTATTAAACTACCAATTTATTGGCAGTATTATTTTCAGAGTTTAGGGAGTATCTTTTTTATGCCTTCAACTTTGGTTGGAATTTTAATAGCATTTCTGATATTGATTCAATCTAGACTGAACTTAATATTAACAGTCATTGGATATTCAATTTGTTATGTTTTTGTTGATTTATGGATTTCCGATGTGCATCAAGGCATATTGTTTTATGGATTTAACTCAATATTAATTGCTCTCGCTTTAGGTGGTGTATATATCCTCCCTGATTTGATTGCTTGGCTTTTTATTGCTTTTTCAGTTGTTTTTGGCTTAATGATTGGTATGGTTTTTCAGCATTTTTCAGCACAATTCCTGGTTCCGGTTTTTACTATACCTTTTTGCTTTACTAGTTTAATTATGATTTATACTCTAAAACTTAGATTGAAAAATAAATATCCCTATATTATTGACTTTAATATATTTATCCCAGAACGTAGTTTAGAATATTATTATTCAAAGATCTCTCGATTTGGACAAGTCGGAATTCCTCAATTCTATATGCCTTTGATAGGTGAATGGACTATTACTCAGGGACATCATGGCAAATATACACATAGATATAATCAGGCTTATGCTTATGATTTTGAAGTATTAGATCATGATAATAACGCATTTTCTGGAAATGAAACCGATCTATTGTCTTATTATAGCTATGGAAAACCTGTTTATGCTTCTGCTCCTGGTTATGTGTCAAAAGTAATGTCTGGGGTGGAAGATAATCCCATTAATCGCATTAATGCTGAAGATAATTGGGGAAACTATGTCACGATTTATCATGGAGATTCTTTATACACTCTCTATGCTCATCTAAAAAATAACTCAATCAATGTTAAAGAAGGGGATTATATCTATTGTGGTGATAAAATTGCACAATTAGGTAACTCTGGACGTTCTGCTGTTCCTCATCTTCATTTTCAGGTACAAACCTCTTATATCCCCGGTTGTAAAACAATTTGTGCTAATATTGTGCATTATAAAAAACTTGTTAATAATTCATTACAATTTGTCAGCTTTGGAAATCCACAAACTAGAGAGAGAATCTCTTCTTTTTCACCTGTTGCAGAGCTTCAAGCAAAACTTCATTTCCTTTTTTATCAAAAAAATGAGTTTGTTTATATGAAAAACAATGTGGAAATATCTGAAAAATGGCATATAGACTTAGATTTTAATAATGTTTTTCGAGTGATATCTTCTGATGGAACTGAATTGGAATTTTCTGTCTATAGTGGTATTTTTAATGTTCTTTCTATAAAAGGACGTAAGAAAAATGTCCTAAGTGTTTTTGGATTGCTACTGAGCCGATTGCCGTTAACTGAAGATCCGGCAATGTCTTGGCATGATTCTTTACCTTTATCTGTAGTCCTGTCTCCTGTTATCAAAAATCTGCTTTTATTTTTATTTCCTTTGTTTAAAATATTGAAATTTGAGTCTGAAAATAACTATGAACAAGATCACTCTATTGTTAAAATATCATCAAGAATATATTTTTGTTTATTAAAAAGAAAGTTTGAACTATATAATGGATCTGTTGAACTTGACAAAAACACAGGAATCAAGAGTATTATACTTTTCCAACGCGGAAAGAAATATTTAGATGCTCATCGAAGATAAGGAGTAGGTGTATGAAATATTGGATTTTTATTATAATTATCCTATTGAGTGTTCAAATTTTACTTGCAGATACAGCGGCTCAAATATTACAGAATTCCTATACTTTGGAAGCAAAGAAGGATTATAAAAAAGCGATAGAATTGATGAAGATTCTTGAGAAATCAGATACAAATGATGAGTTTTATACCGTTCGTTTAGGGTGGTTATACTATGCCTCCTATGACTATCAAAAATCTTTTGAATATTATCAAAAATCTAATGATTTATCTTCTTCTATAGAAGCAAAAGAGGGAATGCTAAATTCCTTACTTGCCCTAAGAAGATGGAATGATACGATTCTGTATGGTTCTCAATTCTTAAAAGAATTCCCCAGAAACTCTATCTTTATTGTAAAAATTGGATATGCTTATTATATGAAAAGAGACTATTCTAATGCTGTTTTATATTATAAAGAATATTGCAACTATTACAAATGGGATTTTAATGGACAGACTTATTTGCTAAGATCTTATTATTTAGCTGGGGATCTTCAATCAGCAAAACAGGTTTATCTGAAATTTAAAAAATATATGCCTCAAAGTACAATTATTAACGAATTTGCAGAAAAGTTGAAATAGTGGAGAATAAATGAAAAAAATTATATTGATTTTAGCCCTGATTGTTACTATTCAGTTATTAAATGCTCAACAATCTCTGCGAAGTAGTATTGATCAATCCCTCTCATATTTGGAAATTATGCCAGAAGATCTGTCTGAACATTTATCTTTAGCTTACTTATACATGCTCAATAATACCCCTGATAGTGCTCAAGTGGAGTATAAAAAGGTTGTGGATCGTGATTCTACCAATTTAGAAGCATGGGTTGGTTATTTATGGGCAAAATCTGTAATTGATGATAATGAAGGAATTCTAAAAGAAGAGAAAAGAGCGTTGAACTTAACAAAAAACAATCCGTCCCTTCTTCTCTTTATGGGCTCTGCTTCTATTAATTTGTACAATACCCATTCTGCCAGATATTACTATCAAAAAGCATTAAATGATTCAACGATTGGTTTGTTTGATAAATTTTATGCAACTAAAGGATTAGGAATGTCCTACTATTGGTTGAATGACTATTATCGTTATAAAAAAATAAACAATCAATTAAACAAGGATTTGCCTGATAGCCTAAAAACTGATTTAATTCCTATGAAACCCTTCTATTATAGTGGAATGTTTTATGGAAAATCAGGTGAAAAAACAGATTATGAGGGATTTGAACAATTGATCAATTACGGTGCTGTTGATTATAATTTTATTATTGAACATTTTCGTAAAGATTCAAAATCTGTTCGCACGAATTATACTTTTAGAACTGAAAATCGATACTTTCCTGTAACAATAGCTACTCAATTTCATTTTCTGGATGGAAAAACACCCTATTACTATGATGCAAAGATTTATCAGATTGCTTTATCAAAAGTTATGTATCTTTATAAGTTTAAATATGAACCCTATACCGCTTATACTTATAGTGACTACTCAAATTTTTCAACCAATCAGATTGACTATGGGATTCAATTTACAAGTCATAAAATAAATCTTACTTTGCTAAATTCTATGATTTCTTATAAAGATTACCCTGCATATACTCTTGTTTATCCAAAGGATAAAGTCAAAGATGATTTTAAACATTTATATGTCAGTTTGCTTTATAAAGCGTCCGATATGTTCAATTTAGAGTTAACTAATGGCTTTGGCAATCAAAGTTTTTGGGTTTCTCCCACTGCTTATGTTGTTGATACAAACCAAGGATGTGATCAGTTTCATCAGAGTACAGTATATTTCTTTTTTGATCATATGATCTTATCTTCTTATTATAAACTGTCTCATAAAAATGATCATTGGGTTGGTTCAGGTTTGATGTCAATTGGCTTTAAATATTAAAATATTAAGTTGATTGAGACTGTCAAAAATATTTAAGTTCTCATTAAGATACTCTTATAGTCATTGGTGAGAACATGAACCTATATGCTTCATATCAATGTATTCTAGACATATCCAGCAATAAATCTTTACTAATAAAGAAATAATTTCACCAGCCCTTCTTCTATTTCTGAGTTACAACTATCTTTCTCCCTAAGAATTATGTATAAACTGTACAATCGCCCCTGAAAAAATGGCGTAAAGTCGTAGGGAAACTCAAAGGGGAACGAACAGCCATTCTGATTGAAGACAATGGTTTACCTCATAAACTTACTAACCCATTGGCAAGCTATGGCGGAGTCCCTGAGAGTGACTGGAGATAGCAGATTTTTTCCCAGGGCTTGATTTTTTCTTTGGTTCGTTTATTTTGCATCAAGGCAAAAGAAATGAACAATATCATTCAAAGAAATGAACAAATATTATCCAATTTATGTGAATTTTAGAAATATGAAAATGATAAAGGCTATGTTCACTTTTTGTAGTTGATTTTCCTGAATATCCTCTATTCATCGAATTTTGATGTAAACAGTCTGTTTAACTGAATATAACTAAAAAGCTCAGCTTTGTTAGGGTTTCCAAATAATAGTTTTTAAATCCACTTCTCCAGTGGGGGAGACAGAAACTCCTTCTTTTTCTAGAAGTTCTTTTTGAGTTTCAAAACCTGCACCTGGTGCTAAAGAAATTCTACCCTGTGAGTTAATAACTCTATACCAGGGCAGATGATACTTTTCAGAACAAGAATGAAGGATTCTAGCAACTTGTCGGCTTGAATTTGGGCTTCCTGCTAACTCTGCAATTCCTTTATATGTCAAAATCCTTCCTTCAGGAATGCTTTGAATGATCTCAATGACCTGTTCTGTAAAAAATTGCATTATTCCTTAACTTTAAGTTTTATTTCTGATGAATGAGTAATATTGTCTGAAATGGGGCAACGGGAATCCACCTCTTTTAAAAAAGCTTCTTTTTCCTCATAAGTCAGAGGTGCGTCAATATCAACAATTACATTGATTTCAGTGTAACCTGCACGCCCTTCTTTCGTTAAACCATTAAGATAATCTACATTTAATTTACCTTCAATAGTAACATTTATTCCTTGTAATGATATGTTCTTTTCTTCGGCAACATTTTTTCCAATAGTGATAATACATCCCACTATAGCAAATAGAAAATATTCCAAAGGTGTAGGTCCTTTGTTCTCTCCCCATGGTTTTGGCTGATCAATTGTTAATTGCAAATCTCTTGTCTGTAAACTGATCTCATAGTTATTCTCTAATTTTCCGCTAACTATAACTTTTTTTATTCCCATTTGAGCTCCCTTTATAAAGTGTCAAAAGGAACATTCAAGGGTTCAGTTCCTTCAAGAACAAATCGCCCATTTATGATTAAATTGATTGTTTTTTGATCTTCTGTAACGACATAAATCGATCCAATCTCTTCATATGGTAATGTAATATCTACGTGAATCTGAGTATATGCTTTGGATACATCTTCTTTACGAAGGATTGATCTTTCATTATCTCTGGATATGATTTCTTTGCCATCTGGATTAAAAGCAGGGGTATCTTCTTCCCATGAATAACAGGTGTCTCCAATAGCGAAATGGGGACCCATTTTCTCAATAATCAATATTGGGAGTAATGATAAAATGTTGTACTTTTTTGCTACCATATAAGCTAAAGTATTTGTGCCTATGGCAAACTCACCGATAGGGAGTGATTTATGTGGGAATATTAGATTTTCTTCAATATATTTCTTGTTGTCTGCTTCTGATTCAAAATTCTTACATGAATATTCTGAAATACAACCATCAACAAAATCTAAAGTCAAATCTTTGAAGAATAGATTGTTTAAAAATGTTTCTGATATATGTAAACGACCATGTGTTCCTGTTAATTGAGGTGTATTAAACACTTCTCCAACAGGGATATTAACAGTAGCACCACAATTGCAGAAATTAGTTTGCTTTGAAGGGTCTGTAAGTTTTGGTAATTGTATCTTCAAATCAGTCTGATTGCTGTTTTGACCCTTGATAATCACATGATCTCCCTGATCAAGGGCATCAATCAGGAATTGCTGAATTCGTAGATATTCTTTATGATTCAGCATGTTAATATCAATTGTTTTATCAAAAATCTCCTCAAATTGATCTCCAATTTCAGGGGTTGGGAATCCAATAATACAAAAACTTGCCTCATCTCGTTTATATGCTTTATAAAACATCATTGAATATTTGTTTTTCATTGTTTTATTCAATTCGATTTGTGCATCTGTCAGTTTCATGTTTTCAGGCTTATTAATCGGAGCAAAAGGCTTTTCTCCAAATGGATCGAAGTAAAGAGTCCCTGAACACTTCTCTATATTGGATTTATTATCTTCGATGGCTTTTTCTGTCTCAATCAGATAATGAGTTAAATATTCTTCATCAAGATATAAAGCTAAATCAAAGCGATGATCATAATCGAATTGCTGATTGGGATTTTTTGAGGATAGTGTTGACATCATAGCTGTAAAACCATACTTCTCAAGCTCTTCTATGAGTATCTTTGCCATTCTTTCCATTCCTATACAGCTGATAAGATTGACATTTGGTCTTTTTTTGTAGTCTTTACCTGATTCAACAAATCCCTCTACATAAGCTTCTGCTGTTAGTCTCATTACTTTTCTAATTTTCTCCTCAGAGAGCTTATTGACAAATTGAGCGGTTTTAATCTCAATATCTGAGATATAGCTACCTAAATAAAAGAGATATCTTAAGTCAGATAAATCACTATTCTTGATTAAATCAGTATAATAAGCAAATTCAGGATTATATTTTAATTCAAAAGTCAAAGAAAGACTGTCATACATTTCAGCCCAAACAGGATAAACTACAATATTTTTTAATTCTTCATAGTTTTCTCCATGTTTTTGATAGGTTTCATAAAATTGGATAAATTGTACGATCGCTCTATTCATCTTATAGATTAAATGTTTCGTGGCATAAGAGACAAAATTTCTAAACTCAAAATACAAAAAGGAAATTAACTTTCCAATTTCTGGTCCAAATTTCTGAGAACAATAAGCTGGATTCGCATATGAATTATCGTAATTTTCTGGTAATAATTCCTTAAAAAGTCTGTAATTAAACTCTTTTAACTCTTCAAAAGAGTGTTTTTTAAAATAATCTTCATTAAAGTCTTTTTCCATTTCAGCAAGCATAAAGATCCATTCTGATACATGAAAGAAAAAAACATTCATTTTACTATGAGAATTCTTTTGAGTCTCTACGATTATTTCTTGAACTCTATTTAGGTTTTTTTCATAATCAGATTCAAAATCCTTGTTTCTTTTTTTAAAATAATTTCTTGCGTCAAACATCTTAAGTCCTTTCTATCTGTTGATTTTATAAAATCATGATTTAAATAAGTTATTACACTTATAAGCATATACATAACCTATTTGTGAATCTTATGTTGATGATGAATTTCTGTCAATTGTTTTTTAAAATGACAACTCCATCTCTGATCATAGCTGTCTCAAATTCTAGAATCAACTATTCTGGTCATTCTCAAAAGTAAAACGACCATCTTTGGTCGTTCTTAAAGTATATCAGCCATCCTGATCATTTGTATATTATCTATTACTATGTTATTTCTTATGAAACATCTTGTGTAGTTGTCTATTTTAATTAATTAATCAATCCATAAAATATATTAAATATCCAGGTATCAATGAGACAATGCCCATAAAAAAATGGCGTAAAGTCGTAGGGAAACTCGAAGGGGAACGAACAGCCATTCTGATTGAAGACAATGGTTTACCTCATAAATAAACTTACCCATTGGCAAGCTATGGCGGAGTCCCTGAGAGTGACTGGAGATTTAATGGTATACCTTTAGAAAAATAAGGATATAATATTTCAATGAAAAAAGATGAAAATCAAGATCCCCGATAGGGGTTTTCCGGGCTTGATTTTTTCTTTGCTTCGTTAATTTTGCATCAAGGCAAAAGAAATGAAGATTACCATTTCGAAGAAATGAAAAGACTTTATTCAACATATGCCATCTTAAAGATATCCTCCAACGATGATGATTATCTCTTATCTATTATCTGCAAATCTCCGATTTGCCATTATCTGTAGTGCGTCAGCACTACCATTATCTTCTCAAACAGTTATCATTTTTAAAAAGACAATCTCAAAACAAGGTGTTTCTTTTTTACCAAACAGGCAACAGTCTGATATGAGCTCTTATCTGTAAATCTCAGATTTGCCTTTGTTTACATATTTCTCCATATTAAATTTTCTTTCCAGTCCCTTAGCATTCATATAACGAACATTTCCAAAAATGACTCGACTCTTCCAGGGCCGATCATGTAATCCAAAACACCATCCAACGCCTGTGAAACCATTCGCATCTCGACCATCTAATTCATATTTATTGTTCAAATAGAGGGCAAATTGATAAGCTTCCTCAGGACTATTCGTCCATTCTATGATTTTCTTCCCCCAATACATACGCATATAACCATGCATTTTCCCTGTTAAGACCATTTCTATTTGAGCGCTGTTCCAGTATTTATCATGCGTTTGAGCGGCTTCAAGTTCATGGATAGAATATATAGCATCTCTTCGATCGTTCTGATGTGCAAGCAGTGTTTTCCGCGACCACAGGGGTAATCCCGAATAGCTGTCGTATTCTTTATTAAAGTAAACAAAATTCATAGCTAATTCTCTTCTGATGATGAGTTCTTCAATATAAGATTCAGCAGAGATGCCTGATTCATAGATCTTTCTTAAAATGTAAAGCGAAGATATCTGCCCAAAGTGTAAATAAGGACTCATATCTGAGAAACCATGAAGACTCGGGTCATTTTTCTTTGACTCATAATCCTTTAGCCCTTGATCAATAAAATTTATTAAATGTAACTGTGCTTGCTTTTCACTAGGTAAATAAAAAGGACTGATACTGACGCTATCATCTAAATCCAGTTGGTCAAGGTACTCTTGAATCGTGTCATATTCCTTGAATTGGTAAGGTAGTTTAATTTTACTTTGATTTTGTAAGGTTGGTAAAACTGGGCAATCTATATTAAATCTATCAAATAATCTATGAATCTTTCGTCTGATCGTTGCTGCTGAATATTCTTGCTTTTGACTAACTGTTTCGATAGGAACCAAAACGTCAGATTCAATTTCTGTAACTGAGCAATTAACTCTTTGAGTGATCTCATCTGTCCAGTGACGTTGGATTCTTAAATAGCCTTTATCGGTGATCAATTCCTGAGCCGTATTACAAACTCTTATGGTATTTTCAATAGGATCTCCTACCTCAATGATCATTCTGATTCCAAGGATTTCAAGTCTCTTTCGTAATTCTAGTAAACCAGTTAACATAAAATGATAATGACGTAGATTAGCTTCTGGATATTTAGTTATAGAAAAATGCACAAGCAAAGGGAGATTGTTTAAGTTGGCTCTTACGATTGCATAAACGAGAGCATGGTTATAGTCAAGTCGCTGAGCTTGTTGCATTCGATAGACGATATAATCACCATGCTTATCATCAATGGTTTTTAGAGAATGGATGCGCTCCTCTTGTATCATACTTCTTATTCTTGTTCTTCTTGATCTCCCTGATCTATTGAGTCTGTATTTTCCTCAGGGTTATCTGGATTGATGATTGGTTTTTCTGTGATTGTTGAAGGATGTTTTGTGCAATAGTCACTTTCAAAAAGAGTGTTATAAGGTATTTTTATCTTGTTTAGGCAATTCTCTGTCGCTAACATGCCTGTCTCTGTACAAAATTCTGCTTCTTGAATATTTTCTGGGGGAGTAAATCCATTTTTCATCCCAGGATAACCTTGTTTTGCTAACTCTAGATACATTAATCCAAATATTGGTGCACAGGCTGAACCTCCATAACCAAATGAAGCATTCAAACGTTGTCTGGGACTATCAAAACCAACCCATATAGCTGTGGCTAGCTCAGTATTATATCCGACAAACCAAGCATCTACAGAATTTTGAGTCGTACCTGTTTTTCCCGCAATGACACCTCTATAATATCTTCTCGCTGAATATCCTGTACCATGATTTACAACATTTTGAAGAGCATAGGTCGTTAGATAACAAGTCTCAGGATCTAAAACCTGAACCGGTTCAGATGGAGAGCCAGAATAATATACTCTCCCATTAAAATCTTTTATTTTTACTATAGCCCAAGGTTCAGATAGATAACCTCCAGAAGCAAAAACTGAGTATGAACTTGCCATTTCTAAAGGTGACACATCACTTGTGCCCAAGACAAGAGAAGGTACAGGTAATAAAGATGATTTAATGCCTAAAGTATGAGAAAAGTTTGCAATCGAATCAGCATTCGTCAGATTAAGCACAGAGTAGGCTGCTGCCAAATTTACAGAACGTTGGATTGCTCTAAGCATCGTTACGGTTTCTGATTTTTCTTTATGATTATCTTCGTTTCTTGGTCTCCATTCATTAGCCTCACCTGAATCTGCTACGATTGGAACATTCTGAAGAGGGGTAGCTAAATTATACCCTTCTTTCAACAAGTAACTATAGAGAAAAGGTTTAAATGAAGATCCTGGTTGTCTCCGAATATTAATGGCACGGTTTAATCCAGTATGACGAGCTTTTGGATTTCCCCCGATAAGAGCTTTTATCTCTCCATTTTTAACATCAACACTCACAAGACCAAACTGAGCATCCTGCATATTTTTAGGGAATTGTTTCCAATGTTCTTTAACTGCTTTTCCTGCGGCTTTCTGTGCTCTGGAATCAAGAGTGGTTTCTACTATAAGATTCCCGTCACTAAGGTTTTTACCAAATCTTTTTAGTATTTTATTTGCTTCTAATCTTACATATTCCTGAAAGAATCCACTCATTTTTTCTCGCATGTTTAAATCTAGCGGTAAACTTTTTGCTTTATTGTATTCACTTTGTGTTATAAATTTCTCTTTATACATATTACTTAAGACGATATTACGTCTGGCAAGTGCTTTATCTCCATGTTTTACTGGATCATAAGCTACAGGAGCATTAAGTATTCCTATGATTAAGGCACTTTCATGAATATCGAGTTTATCAGGCGTTTTACTAAAATATTCTTGTGAAGCTGCCCATAAACCATATACAGAGTTACCATAGTAAATTGTATTAAGGTACATTAATAATATTTCATTCTTTGTATAAACCGCTTCAATTTCTTTCGCGATTTTTATCTCGGTTAACTTTCTGGAAATCGTTTGATCAAATGTCAAAAAGAGATTTCTGGCTAATTGCATGGTTATTGTACTGCCACCTTGGACATCGCCAATCATTGTTTTTGCCACGGCTCTTCCTAAACCTTTGTAAGACACGCCATCATGACTATAAAAATTACGATCTTCTGTGGCTAATAAACCATTTATGACATGCTTGGAAATTTGATTGATATTTTTAATTTCTACTCTGGCTTTTTCACCATAATATCCCACAACTTTACCATCTTGTGTTAAAGCATAGGAACAATACTCAATGTTAGGTTTTTGTAACTCAGCATGAAGTGTTATAAAAACTAAGGATAGCATTATAAAGCAAATCCGCGTTATCATAGACCTTCTCATGATTAACTCCTTTTAAAACCCAAATCATGGGTTTGTTGTAGAAAATGTATGTTAAAAGATTTAAAACATGTATTTTTTTTGATCTAACGCATATTTATCAATATTCCAAAAGAAATATTACCATTATTAAAATTTCTTAACCACACTTTCTTAAATCCCTTTTAAGCGTTCTTAAAATAAAGTCAATTGTTTTTTAATTTCTCTATTTCTTTAAAACAATATGACTACCTAAAAGAAGATACTTTTGATTTAATGAGAAAACATGAGATAGAAAGAAATGAAGATGCCATCTTATTGAATTGTATAGACTCAAAAAGCCAGTCAATTAGGTAGGGTTTAAAAGATCGATAATTTCCATTTTATGACTAGATAATGGCGCATTTTTGGTAGGACCTTCCACCAGAATAACTATACTGCTATTATCTTCATGGTTTGGAGAAATCGTTTCTTTTATATACTGATTCCAGCTTTCTGGTAATTGACTAACTAAGATGGGATGAATACCAAAAGAAAAATGAAGACTTTGATACACTGAAACATCTTCAGTCATGGCATTTATCCAAACTGGCAGTTTAAATCTGGATATCATACGAGCGATATGCCCTGTTATGGTATGAACTGCTACGCATAAGGCTTTTAAATGATAAACACTCTGTTGAACATTATACGAAATTGTGTCAGAGACATGAGAACCATCATTTCTATAGAGATTTTCCTGCCTTCTTCTCGAAGTATTGTTTATTCTTGAATTTTCAACAGTTAAAGCAATTTTTGATAGCATTTGCACAGACTCCAAAGGATATTTTCCCATGGCTGATTCTTCTGATAGCATGACACAATCTGTTCCATCGATAATAGCATTTGAAACATCGGTTACTTCTGCACGAGTAGGTCTGGGATTCGTTGTCATAGAACCTAGCAATTGAGTGGCTGTGATGACGGGTTTCCCGTGAAGATTGGCAGTGTTAATGATATGCTTCTGAACAAGTGCAATCTTTTCTATTGGGATTTCCACACCCAAATCACCTCTGGCAATCATAAGTCCATCAGTATAGTTAAGAATTTGATCAAGGTTTGTCAAGGCATCGGCTCTTTCAATTTTCGCAATGATAAAGGGATTATACCCTAGTTTTGTTGCCGCAGCTCGAACGTCAATGATATCCTCTGCATTATTCACAAAAGATTGACTGATCGCATCCACACCATTTTTAAGTGCTGATTCCAGGCATAAATAATCATTCTCGGTAAAAGCACTGATTCCAAGATTTATACCTGGAAGGTTTAATCCTTTATTAGATCGTAATTCTCCACCGACAATGACTTGACAAATCACCTCATTTTCTTTAATTTCTGTAACACTTAACTGAATAATTCCATCATTGAGAAATAAGGTATTCCCTGGTTTAACTACCTTTGGAAGTTTAGCAAAACTTACCGAAAATTTATTCTCATTTCCAATAATATTATCAGTGGTAAGACAGACAGTTTGTCCTTGTATTAATTGAATTTGTTCAGGCTCAATCTTTCCTATTCTCATTTTAGGACCGGGTAGATCAGCTAATATGGCAATAGAAATCCCTGTTATTTCAGATGCTTTCCTCAGCATTTTAATAACCTCAGCATGCTTTTCAAAATTTCCATGAGAGTAGTTTAAACGGGCAATACTCATTCCTGATTCTATCAAGCCAACCATTTTTTCTATACTATCTGAAGCAGGACCAATTGTACACACAATTTTTGTTTTTTGTTTATTTTCTGTCATGGATATCCTCCTTAAGGATTTATTGAATTATCATACCAAATAGTCCAAAAGGTGTCAATATAAAACTAGTAGTTTTCTTTCTCCTACTAGAGACTATTCCAAATTTAAGAACAAATAATCCGACCATCTTTGGTCGGTCCAAAGAATAGATACATTGATTTAATGAGAAAACAAGTAAACAAAAGAAATGAAGAGAATATTTCAACGAAATCGACACCACAGATCATTTCTTTTGACAAGTGAAAGAAATACTTATTTAACTTTTAAAAACTTTACCTCAATTTTATCACTTATTTGTAAATGCAAGAATTCAATCTTGCCTTCACTCTCCAGACCATATTTGATTTCTTTTTTCATTTGAGCATAGCCATAAAATGAAAAAACATTCTGCTGATGATGGTGAAGTAGATATTCCTCGTTTTTTATTTGTATAAACAGCTTATCAGCTTTATTGCTTATTATAAGCTCACCATAAAGCTCGTTATGATAAACTCCAAGGTAGTCTGGTAAATTGTTTGGTAAAGGTGTTTCAATAATATCTTGTTTTTCGGTGCTATTCGCTTTCAGTTCATTTTCTAAGTTTTTCTTAAAGCTGTTGTAAAATCTGCTATTCCAATCAGTAATATCATTTTTAAAAATAAGATCATAAACGTACATTGATAATATTTGTCCAATAGGCACATTTCCCAGATTTCCTAGTATGACTATTCCTAAATTCTTGCTTGGAATGATACTAATTTCACTGCTGAAATCATCAACATTCCCACCATGCCTAATGAGATCTAATCCTTTGTATTCTAAAAGATGCCAACCAAACCCATAGCTATGGGTTGAAAATTCTTTTGAATTAGCCATCTCAGAAATTAGGATTTGTGGAGATAATATTTCTTTTACGATTTCCTTTGATAACAGGTTATGAGTTATATTCTCGGAGTTAAAGACATTGCTCCATTTTTGCATATCACGAATACAAGAATATATGCCTCCCGCAGGATTTAGAAATTCATAAGATTGACACTGTTTTATACTCTTTATAATGGTATTTGTCTTATTCTCTCTGTAATATGATTTTACCAATTTATGAGGGGGACACTGTTTTATTGAAGCATAGGTATTCTCCATACCTAAAGGTTTGAAAATGTTTTCAGTGACATACTCTTCCCATGAAACATTAGTAATTTTCTCAATAATGTGCCCTAATAAGGCATACATGTAATTATTATAAGAATATTTCTTTCTAATCGGATACTCTTGCTCAAAATACTTTGTAAAATTTAAAATATCTTTTCGATTCTTTATAACTCGAGTGTACAATAACTCGTCATATGAGAATACACCCGTACGATGTGCTAAAAAATCTCGAATACTTAAATCATTAGAGGCATTGATATCTTTCAATTCAAATTCTGGTATTATCTTTTTTACTTTTTGATCCCAACCAAGTAACCCTCTTTCAACTAACAATCCTATTGCAAAAGCTGTAAATGATTTTGTAACTGAACCTATACAAAATAAAGTATCTGAAGTGATTCTCTCTTTGTTTTCTATATCGCTATAACCAAATCCAGAAGAATAAATACTCTTTCCCTCATGGGTTAAACCAACAGCTAAACAAGGAACTTCCCACTGATCCATCAATAATTTTATAAAATTCTCAATATCACTCAATTCTTGCATTGTAACAAATTCCATTTAAAACTCCTAATTACCACAATCATAAAAAAGAAAAGATGCTTCTGTTCAGCCCCCGTATATTCAATGGTAACACAATCTTCTGATTTGAATATTCGATACTTTCATATTAACTCTTTAAATATAATCTTATCAAAGCCTTATCCTCAATTAATTCCCAGATATTGTCAAGATTATTTATTCAAAAACCTCCCTCTACAAAGTTATTAAACCACGGAAGGCTCGGAAAACACGGAAAATAAAACGATTCATAAAAACATGTTATATGCATCAGAACAAAAGAAATGAAGAGTTTCTTAAAATGGAGCGAGTTCGGCTCGGACTCGAAATACTTATCTTTGACTGCCATTCTTACTGTCACTATCAAATAACCAGGTATAAATGGTACAATTGCCCCTGAAAAAACAGCGTGAAGTCGAAGGGAAACTCGAAGGGGAACGAACAGCCATTCTGATTGAAGACAATGGTTTGCCTCATTAATTTACTTAACTATTGGCAAGCTATGGCGGAGTCCCTGAGAGTGACTGGAGATAGCAAGTTTTTTCCTAGGGCTTGAACTTTCTTTGCTTCCGTTTCTTTTTTTCAAGAGAAAGAAATGAAGAGTTAACAATAGTGGAGAGAGGGATGATTCGTTCTGCGAACATCTTGTTTGCAGATAATTTGGATCGAGATCGGCTCGAACTCGAAATACTTATCTTTTATCTGAAATCCCTATTCGCCTTTATCTGCTACAAACCAATGTATAATTAACTTTTATCTCCTATGAAACATCTTGTGTATTTGTCTATTTTAATTAATTAATCCATAAAATATATTAAATATCCAAGTATCAAGACAAAAGAAATGAACACTACTATCTCAAAGAAATATCCATATCTTCTCCAATAGATGTCAATTTTTTAAAAGGACAATCTCAAAACAAGGTGTTTCATCTTTACCAAACAGGCGACAGCCTGATATGAGCTTTTATCTATTATCTGCAAATCTCTGATTTGCCCGTATCCTTGGTGCTTGAAGCATAAAAAAAGAAAAGGATAGGCTATACCTGCTAATAATAAAAGACAATTCTTTCTGCCTTATTTTAATGATTAAGATACCTTTTAAACCTAAAAATTTATGCTGCTTATTTTATCATAAAAATAAACTAAATATAGTCATTCTTGAGATACCCATCTATGAAGTATCTCTCTTTTCCACTTGCTAAATAGGCTTCAATCCAGTATTAACTAAATATTAAAAAATAATCTTGACAGAAATATTAAGATTTCGTTATTTTTAGTTCATAGTATAATATATAGAAAAAAGAAAGAAAAGTATATAAATCATATATAGCCCTTTAACCATGGGGTTATATTTTCAACCAATATTGGTGACTTAACACTCGACAAATATTTGAGGTTTTTTGTGATAAGTGCGAAATTAAGGGTAATTCAAAAACTTCCTAGTCACAAGTGTTCTAATTCAACTGAATTCTATACTCTCATTGCAGCCTCTACCAAAGGAAGAATTAAAATCCATACGATAATTTGGAGTTGAATGATGAAAAATATCGAAAGTAGAACTTTATTCCCATTAAGCGAATAGCCATCCAGAAAAAGGGAATTTATGATATCTTATTTCGGGGGGGGGGGGGGTAACGTTATACTTAATACTCAGAATGAATTTTTAAGTAACCCCTTGCTTTTCATGTCTCGGAATATATGAAAGAAAAAAAATGGAGGAAAGAATGAGTGATAAAATAACTGAAGGTAATGATCTGACTACTTGTCAGCCTTTGGTCTTTATTAGCCATGATGCTAGAGATGCTAAACTCGCCGAAGAATTTAGTAATCTACTAAAAAATGTTAGCGCTGGAGTTCTGAAATCTTTTAGATCATCTGATAAAAAAGTGAATCAGGGAATTGAATATGGAGTTGAATGGTATCCAGTAATTATAAAAAACATACAAACCGCATCAGATGTAGTTTGTTTGCTTACAGAAAACAGCATTAATCGGCCGTGGATTCTCTTTGAAGCTGGAATGGCAAAGGGAAAACTAGATACTCCAATTTTGGGGGTTGCACTTGGTATACAATTGACACAAGCTTCAACTGGACCTTTTGCTCAATTCCAGAATTGTAGTGATGATGAAGATTCTTTAACAAAACTTGTATTTCAACTAGTTAATAGAATTCCAAATTCTGAACCTGATGAAGAAACAATAAAGTCTCAAGTTACTAAGTTTAAAAAAAATATTAATCAATTAATTGAAACGAAAAAAAAATCAAAACCAGAAACAGAAAATGATAATATTCAAGAAACAGACAACACATCAGCAAAATTGTTTGAAGAAATTAAAATGATGTTTCAAGATTTACCAGCAAGAATTGATCGAAATATGCAAGTAGACTATAGAGAAAGAAAACGAAGACTTAGTCCATTGATGATAGAAGAACTTGTTCATCTACATAAAAACCGTTATGCAGGGATTATGATAGCTCTCAGTATTTTTAAAGAAACAATGCCATGGATATATGAAATTGGAATGGAGACGATGAAAACAATCAGGAACTCCAAAAGTGAAGAAGAAAAAATAAAAGCATTTTCAGATTTCAAAGATATCATATATTTATCAAATAATAACCCTGTTTTTAGAAAGATGAGTGTTGACTCAAAAGAAGATTATATGATGAAAGAAATGACAATGGTATTGCTTGATAGTTTTAGTAGATTTTTAAATAATAAAAATGTATAATAAGAATCCCTAAGTACGTCTATGTACTATGGAAGTTTTGACAGATTCTGAGTTAATTGTATATTACCAAGTTTGTTTCGTTAGTTGTCTATCTCTGCACCTTTTATGGACATTAGTTGTCTCACAACATCTGGGACTAAGCACTTGTAAAAAAAAGAGGAGCGAAAATGAGAATGCAAAAACCACTTTGCTTTGTGATTATGGGTTTCGGGAAAAAAACTGATCCTTCAAATGGAATCACCTATGATTTAAATAAAACATATCAAAATATAATAAAACCGACTGTTATCCGAGCTGGTTATGAATGTATAAGAGCTGATGAGATTAAAGATTCTGGGTTAATTGATAGAAGTATGTATGCTTTATTAATGTATGCAGACCTTGTTATAGCTGATATTACAACATACAATCCAAATGCTGTCTACGAACTAGGAATTAGACACGCAGTTCGACCTTACTCAACAATCATATTAAAAGAAAGAGAAGGGAAAATCCCATTTGATATTGATCATACTAGAATTTTCAAATACTCACATTTAGGAGAAGATATTGGCGTTGATGAATCAGAACGATGTAAACAAGAATTGATTACACTAATAGACTCTATTTCAAAGGCTAAAGAAATTGATAGTCCATTATATACCTATATAAAGGGCATTACTCCCCCTATCTTGACTAAAGAAGAATATTTAGAAATCATTAATGAGCTTGCAAAACAAGAAAAGTACATATTTGCTCTAGTAGAAAAAGCAAAAGAAGCAATGATAATAAATGATTTTGTTACTGCTTCAAAATATTGGGAAAAAGCAAATACTCAAGTCTCAAATGAACCATATTTTATTCAGCAAAAAGCATTATGTGTTTATAAATCAAAAAAACCAACTGAAAATTTAGCTCTTATTGATGCTTTGAAAATTATTGGAGAATTAGATCCTGATGGCAATACAAATGATCCCGAAACACTTGGAATTTCAGGTGCAATTTATAAACAGCTATGGCATCTAAATAGAGATAATGAGTATTTAGAAAGAGCTATTAAATATTATGGGAAATGTTATAACATTAGGAATGATTATTATACTGGAGAGAATTATGCTTTATGTCTAAGCTTAAAAGAAAGTATAGAAAAAAATGAAGAAGAAATGATTTTCGCCAAGGTTTTAGCAAAAAATGTTAGAAATGAAATTATTAGAACATTATCTGATGTTGTTAATTCTGAAAATTTCGATACGAGAGTGGATAAGAAATGGATTGTAGCAACATTATCACATTGCTATTTTGCAATAGGTGATTTAAAATCATACAAAGAATACGAAGATTTATTTTTAAATGAAAATCCATTAGACTGGGAAAAAGACACTTACTATAATAATAATAATATTTTAAAAAAAATAATTAAGGAGTAGATTATGGCCAGAGAGCACAAAATATTTATCAGCCATTCGTGGAGATATTCAGAAGATTTAATAAAATTAAGAGAATTATTATTTAATAGAGGTTATTTTAATGTTACTTTTCAAGAAGCAAGCCAAGATGAACCAATCAATTCTGATAATGCACTTTATATAAAAAAGGTTCTAAAAAATAGGATAATTGAATCCGATATAGTATTAGCAATTGCAGGTGTATATGCAAGCTATAGTGATTGGATTGATTGGGAACTTAGTACTGCTTATAAGATGTCTAAACCTATTCTAGGTGTTATTCCTTGGGGACAAGAAAGAATTTCGTCGACAGTTCAAAAATATTCAAAAAAAAATGTACGATGGAATACAGAAAGCATTATTCAAGCAATTAGAGATTATGCAGAATAAATAAAGTGCTCTTAACAAAGCTGTCCTTAGTGGAATTTTCTAGCATTTTATGTCTGAATCTTTCAATTCAAACGGTTTGGTGGCCTAGGTTTTTTCTTAAAAGTCACTCATGGTACAGCAGAGAAATTAAGTGAAAAACATTTTCTAGCTATAATGCATATATTTATTTGCCAAACAAGAAATATAAACAGTTATTAGAATCTAGAAATTAATATTAACAATTCTAGATAAGGTGGAAAAATGGATATTGGGATTTTCTTTACTGCAGGAAGAGTTATAAGTTGCATTGGAAATTACATTGGTTTCATAGATACAATTGATTCAAAAATTGATAAAATTGTAAAAGCTGATTTGAATACTGCGCTACGAATTCTAAAAGAAATACAGAATTCATCAAGTAGTCTTCAAATTGAGTTGATAAAAGAAGCAGCAAGTAAATTTAGGCGTGCTCTAAGTTTAGAGAAAGAAATAAGACTTTGTATTAGCTATTTAGGCCTTGCAATGTGTCAATTCCATTTAGGCGAGTTAAAAAATTTTAATATTACTTTGCAAGAACTTGTAGATTATGAAATACCACTAACTATAGGAGATAAAATTCTAAATGTTGGGAAACCGATATATTCTTTAGATTTAATGGAGATTTTACCCTTTTTTGGTTTTAGGTCACTATTTCTAATTGGGAAAATCCTACGTGAAAATCAAATAAAAGAAAAAATGGAAATAATTAATGAAATCAAGCTTCAGGCAGTTGAACTAGTTAAGGGAAAAAGATAAATTTTTTATAGTGGTCTTTGAAATTTGTTTTTATAGATAAACTTCTAAAAGCTCATCTCCTAACAAAGCTTGTTTACTATGCCAGAGTCACAGCTTGGCCTAAAAGGTAAATAATATCTAAGTTTCCGCCATCTACTGTATGAAAACTGTTAGTTTAAACAAAGGTTCTATAATGTTAATTCGCATAGTGAAAGAGAAAATAATTTCCACAAATGGGTTAACTCTAAAGGGATCCAGAGGAAAATATTAGCATGAGATTAATGGTATAATGAAATCATTTTTAAAATATTATAAATTAGGCAAGAAATATTATGAAAATCTTTATCAAAAAAAAGATATTGTCAAAAAGAAATAAGTTTGCCCTTAAAGCTTTTGAAGAATGTCCAGATGATTGAATTTGGTTGATTCCATTCGCTTAGATGAATGGTAGCCCTATTTCGAAGAACAAAAGCTATACATGTTGTTGATTTATTTCCTGAATGGGACTTGGGTTTTAAAAAATCCGTAGTGTAGTACCAAGTTATGTTGCATCACAAAAATGAACGGATCAAGAAATATGGAGAAATTTTGAAAGAGTATGAACAAGCAAAACCTATAGGATATATATTTGAACTCAACTTATTTAAACAAGCTACGAGTGAATATTTCTTTACACAAGAATTGTACAAAGTCTTAATAGAGACAGTTTCTTACCTGCTTATTATGTCAAATCATGTAACCGTTAATGAACAAGGAGTGATATCTGGAAGAAATAGAAATGAAGCAATTCTTTTAGGATTATTAAACAGAGTATGTAGGATTTCAAAAGGATTTTTTAGTGAAATAGTTAATCAAAGAATTGACACTTGTTTCATATTAGGTCGCTCAATTTCTGAATCTGCGGTTAATTTAGTTTACTTAATTAAAAAAAATGATCCAAAATTATTTGATGATTTTGTTACTTATTCACTTAAATATGAAAAAGATCTACTTATAAAAATTGAAAAGAATATTAAAGATAGAGGAGAAACACTGCCTATTGAAAACAGAATGATTAGCTCTATAAATCTAACATTTAAAAAATCTTTAATAAATCCATCTACAATAGCTCTAAACAAAAGAAAACCTTGGGGTGATTCAATTTACAATCGATTCAAAGAATCAGGTTTAGCGGATTTATATCCTGCAATATTTAGTAATATGAGCAATTCTGTACATGGAAATTGGCAAGATTTGCTTCTTAATGATTTAAAATATGATAATGGAAGTTATTTTTTGAAAGATCATTCTCAGAGAGTCAGACCTCAACCATTGTTTGCAATTTCAATTCTACTTCAACACACAGGTATTATTTATGCCCAAGATCAATTATCCGAGTGTAACGAAAAAGAAGATATAATTAAAAGACTTGTTGAACTATATAATATATCAGAAAGAATTGATGGTCTACATGAAGAATTTTTAAATAGATGATTTACCTTATTAAATTTGACATAACAAGCACATCTTCACCTTTATCGTTAACCCATCTTTACCATAATTTATCGTAAGTCATTGTAAAATATACATAATTAAAAGTGCGGGGCACTACGGCAACTTAATTATCTTTCTATTTATTGGGTTGATTTTGATGTTTAAAGCCTTATATATTCTTTTTTGTATCTCATTTGCATCTGAAGGCTGAACAATAGTTATTATTTTTGAATCTTCTGTTTTCATCTCTGTTGTAATAAGGTTATGTGTTGATAACAGTTCTCTGGTTTTATTCCATGAAAAATTTATGTCATGAGCCTTTAATTTGGTTCTGATAACATTCAAAATATGATAGGCTAATACTGCTATAAATAAATGACTCTCCGCCCTTACCTGTATTTTGTGATAAACAGGTCTAAATGCTAACTCACTTTTAAGGCATCTGAATGAATATTCTATGTTTGTTAGTGTTGAGTAGATATTCCATAATTCCTGTTCATTAAAATTATTCAGATTGGTTCTTAGAAAATAGGAACCGTTATAAGAAAAGTCCTTTTGATCAGAATATGTGTTTTCCCATGATATACTTTGAACAAGATTATCTTCTTGTTCAATATCCACTACAATAAATCTCGAGATAGATTTGTGTTTTTCTTTTAATCTGCCCAATTTTTCTAATATTTTATCATACGATTTAACCGTTTTTTTCTTTGCCAGGGATTCTTTCAATAATTCTAAATCACGAATATATTTTTTTGTAAAACTTTCAAGCATTGATTGCTCTTTTACTTTTTTCATTGGACTCACACAGTATAAATATGTCTCATCCTCTTTTTTTAGAATGGTTGCCTTAATCTCTTTGTCTTGGGTTGAAAAAATATCTGAAGCTTCTAACTGGTTAATTTCTTCACAACTGAAAGGTTTATTTTTCGCAACACAGATGTAATGATAGCCTTGATCAGACAAGTATTTTAAATTAGATTCTGAAGATATTCCTGCATCAATTACGACTATTTTATCTTTAAACAAACGGTCTTTTTCATTACTTGCTTGTTCCAGTTGCTTAATCATATCAACTAAAGAAGATGGCTCACTTTGGTTTCCTTCCATTACTTTGCATGTTTTTGGAAAACCATTCTCATCTATGATAAAGCCTAATGTCAATAATCGACAATCTTTTCTTTTCTCTTTTGATAAACCAAATTTTGCGCCTGGTATTGATGAACAATTACCTTCAAAATACGTATTGGTTAAATCAAATAAAACTAATCTCTCTTTTAAATTTAATAGACTACGCTCTTTTTCAATCAAATGACTTTCTAGGGTTTCTTTTAATGAATAGAGTTTATCTGTTATTCGGTAAAGTGAGTTATTTGATAATTTTGAAAATGAAGTATTTAATAAGGAGTCCAGTCCTGATTTGTTAATTGCCCATTCTCTTGTTGACTTCTCACTTTCAGGATAAACAAGTCTTCCGATTATTGATAAAGCTGCAACTTCTCTTTGGTGCTCTGAAAATCCATTTTCTTTAAGTACCTTATCTATTTCTAATTCCTTATATACAGACAGAGCCACGTGTTCTGCTCCAATTGAACGGACTTCTGTATGTTTTAGACTGTTTATATCCACATTTTGAATATCTTTGTCAGGTAGTTCTACTTTATCATATTGATTATCTGCTTTTAAAATCTTTTTTCTTTTGATAAGCTTTACAATAGACTCAGCTTGATCAATGATACTCGTATTGTTATTGATGAAAGTTTGACCTGAAAGTAGCATTTCAACAATATTAGCTAATTCTTTCCATTGTTCTTTAGGTAAATTTAACTCATTAAAAGTTAAAACAGTCCTCTGTCTTGGACCATTTGGTCCTCTGTATGACTCTACGAGTCTAAAAATAATCTTATCACCTTTTTTTAAATCTCTTATATACATAATGTAATCAAATTATATTTTTGCTGATTATTTGTCAAGCATTATATTTGTATTTGGGGCACTACATTTGACTTTTCTTGCTATATTTTTTTCATTATTCTGAACATAAAGTCGTCTAAGACAGAGATCGTTGCTTATTGAGGCGTTTTACGCTTTAGTTAACTGCTATCAATTAACTTGTTTTGAAGGATTAATGAAAAAAAAGTTTAAAATCTTTGTTTGAATGGTAAAGATGGGTTAACTTGACAGATGTATGCAATCATCCAAAATTCTGTGTTAAATAAAACAATTGGAGGTTTAAATGGATTATAAAGATATGACTGCTCCTTGTGGCATTCCTTGTTTTGAATGTGGAGCCTATAAAGCAAATTCAAATGAAATGATCAAAAAGCGTATATCAGAAGGTCTTGGAATGGATTATGATAAATCAACTTGTGAAGGTTGTCGCAGTCGAAAAGGGATAGGGCTTTATCTGAAAAGAATAATATCTTTCCTGTGAATATTACGTTCTCAGAGAGCCACCATGTCGGAGAAATAGAGCCAGCTTCACGGAAAAACAGAGCCATGTTAACGGACAGAGAGCCACCTAAATGATGGCTCTCTTCATAAAATGATTATTTTACAGTCATTTCTTGATTTTTTTCTTTATTCCATATCGTTCTCTCATAGACATATTCCCTTCGATCATTATTTCGTAAGAGTTATGTTTTATTCTATCGATTATTGCATCAGACAAAGTTACGGCTTCATTTGTACCAATCCTTTCCTGCCAGCCTTGAGTATCATATTGAGTACAAAAGATAATTGAACCATTTTTTGTTCTTACTTCAATGATTTCAAGAAGATCCATAGCTTGTTCATTTGAAAGAGGTTTTAAAAGCCACTCATCTAAAATTAACAAATCATATTTTTGACATGATTTTATGAATCTTTTAAAATTTCCTTCTCCTCGAGCAACTAATAAATCATTTATCAGTTCAGGGAGCCTTGTATATTTAACACTTAATGATTGTCTGCATGCAGAGATCGCTAATGCGCATGCAATATATGTTTTACCATTTCCCGAAGCTCCCTTAAGGATAATATTGTGATTGTCTCTAATATACTGATAAGAAGATAATTTGTAACTACTCAGGTACCCTTCGTTAAGTTTTAAAAACACCATTTTTTGTTATAATCATGCCTTATTATTTACCTTTCCAATAATATATATTAACACTTAAAATATACACATTATATTATAAAAAACTATCAATATTAATAAGAAATACATTGACATATATAGTTAATTAATTCATTATGTACTTATGGATTATAAAAGTAAATATTATGAAGCTAAAGCTGAAAATGACAGGCTTAAACTGGAAATTTGCCGGTTAAAAATCAGCATTGCAGAAGAAAGAGCTGAACTCAAAGAAGAAATCAGGCTTTTAAGTGAAAAGGTTGATTTCTTAATGAAAATTCTCGAAAAGAAAAATAACCCTAAGAACAGTAACAATTCATCAATACCTCCTTCGATGGACTTATCAAGAAAGAATAAAAGTACAAGAGAAAAAAGCAATAAGAAAAGCGGAGGACAGTCCGGTCATAATGGAAAAACCCTTTTACAAGTAAAAAATCCGGATCAGATTGTTGAATTAAAGGTAAATCAATGTCATTGTGGACATCATTTTAATGATGATGAATTTAGATTAAATTCCAAACGACAGGTGATTGATATCCCTTCTATACAAGCATTCATCAAAGAATTTCAGCAATATTCATGCATTTGCCCTGATTGTAATAATAAATATCTGGCTGAATATCCTGAAAATGTTACGGCCCCGGTTCAGTACGGTGAAAACATTCAGACCATCGTTTCGTATTTGAATGTTTACCAATGTATTCCATTTAAAAGAACAGCTCAGCTGTTGTCTGATGTTGTTAATATAAGAATTTCCCAGGGATCATTGAAAAACATATTAAGGAAATTTGCTGATAAATCTAAGGTTATCTATGAGAGAATTAAAAAGAATCTGAGCTCCTCGAAAGTTGTTGGTTCTGATGAAACAAGCGTAAAGGTCAATGGTAAAAAAGGATGGATTTGGGCTTGGAGAGACCTTAAGAATGTGTTTCTTGAATATTCTCATACCAGAGGATACGAGACAATTCAAAAAATATGGGAAAACGGTTTGCCTGAATCTGTGTTAGTTACGGACAGATTTTCCGCTCAGTTAAAAACGAAGGCTTTAAATCATCAGATTTGTCTGGCTCATATTCTTAGAGATCTAACTTATATTGAGGAAAGAGAAAAGCATCCTTTTTCTACTGATTTCAAAAGCCTGGTAAAAGAAATTTTTCAATTCAAGCGAATCCAAACAATAGATTATGACAGATCTTCTCCAGAAATGAAACACTTTGAAGATAAAATCAATATTCTACTGGCGATGACTATTTGCAAAAAAGAGTTTAAAGAAACCTCTACTCTTCAGAAATCTTTGATAAAAATCAGAGGATATATTTTGCCTTGTGTTTATGAAACAGTCATTCCTCCGGATAACAATGATTCAGAAAGAGCTCTTAGAAATGTTAAAGTTAAACTTAAAGTGTCTGGGCAGTTTAAAAATGGGGCTCAGGACTACTGTATCATTAGATCCGTTATTGATACTACTAAAAAAAGAGGATTAAATATCTTTGATATTCTGTCTAAAATCCCTGAACTTTCTCCCAGATAATATTAATACCTGAGTAGTTACGATAATTTTAGTATTTGTGATTATCAAGTTTACGATCGGGGAGGTATTCTATATCTTCCACGCAAGCATTAAGATATCTTAAATGAGCTTCTTTAATACATTTTGATATCTTATTGGACTGTCTTCTTGACCATTCAAAATCAACAAGCAATCCGATACGTTCTTCAAATGATAAATTGCTATATTCATAATTTTCCATTTGTATCCTTAACGCTTCAACAAAGCCATTTAGATTCATTTGATTTAGCTTTTCATATGTAGATTGATTAACCATTTTATATATCTCCTTTATTGTTTTTTCTGCGAGTAAACCCGTATTGTTCACCTTTTTGTTCATTAACTGCTTTTTCTTGCATTTTAATACTATCTTGTCCTGTCTTTAGGATTGTTTGAACCATTTTTACGCTTGGGGCAGGAGTGTAATAAAGAGCTTTTTCACAAGCATATTCAATACGTTCAAATGAAAATCTGTCTGCAAGTTTCATTAAAACACCACAGGACTTATATGATTGTTCTTCAATTTTATTGGATTTCAACAATGATTCCATTATACATAATGTATTTTTGCCTGCAGATTTTGCCCATTCAAGAAAAGTTTCTCTATTCCAGCTAAGAAATCGTTTATGATTTTCTGGCATATGCTCGGGTAAAACTATTGGAGAAGTTGTATTATATCTTCTCAAATGAGAAGCAATTCGAATGTTTTTATAGAAAACCTCAATTGTTTTATACGTATACCTAATATCAACTGAATGCCCAATATATTCATATGGAACTGAGTATTGACATTTATCTACATTTATAAGATAGTCCATCTGAATTGTTGCTGTTGCCCACGATGACAATTCATAATGGCTTGCAGGTAAGGGTATTAAGAAGGATTTTTCTTCTTCTTCAAAGGCACTTAACCTGCAGCCAATCTTCTTTTGGAAAGGCTTTTGATTAAAATCTGTTAACTTGCTTTTAATTGCATTATTGAGTTCAGAAAAAGAAAAAAAGCGTTCATTACGCAAAGCGGCAATAATCCAGGTTGATATAATCCCAACAGTTCCTTCTGCATTAGGTTTATCTTTTGGAGAATAAGGCCTAGCCGGAATGACTGCCGTTCCGTAATATTCTGCCATTTCCTGATATGCTTTATTGAGTATGACTTCGGATTTACTGTGTTTCACTACTCCTGTCTTTAAATTATCAGGGACTAATATGCGGGTGACACCATTAAAGAACTGATAAGCATGTATATGAGCATTAATCCATTTTTCAGTTTTCATTGAAGGAAATGCTTCAGCATAGGAATATTGACTGCATGAAAGAGCTGCAACAAAGACATAAGCCGGTATAAGTTCGCCTGTGATATGATCTGTTATAAATAACGTAGATCCAGCCCAATCCACTTCAAGTAATTCGCCTGGCTTTCTTTTAATACGCATTGTTGCCTTTGATTTTTTAATATAATACCTGTAATAGTCGCAGAACTGAGTATATTGATAAGGTATCAGCCCTTCAGTATGAGATCGTTCATAATATTCACTCCAAAGCAATGTCAGAGTTACGCCGGGTCTAGCTAACTCTTTGTGGATTAAATTGTAATCAGGAATCTTTCTTAAACTTGGGTTTTCTTTTTCAGGATAAAGAAGTCGAATAATCTCTTGATTTGAAAATTTTGAGTGAGTATCCCATGACACCCCTTTTGCATCTGAAAGCTCATAAATATCCGAAACAGTATTTCGGGAGCAATGTAAACATAGGGCTATTTGGCGCTGGGTATAGCCAAAACTACGTAACCTCAGAATCTCATGATAATTAATCATAATTATCACCTCCATGATTTATTTGTACTTGAGTACATTGTTAAATCATAGAATAATTGAAATTTAAGGCAATCGAATAATGACGTGGCTCTCTTTCCGTGAAGGTGGCTCTAAATTAGCGTGATAGTGGCTCTGTTTTTCCGTGAAAGTGGTTCACTTCCACCGAAATATCCATCCTGAAGGTAAATGCTCAATCTTAAATGAAAACGGACAATGTAAAGTTTATCTTTGCACTCAAGAACAACAAATTCATAATTGCAGTGAATGTGATGATTTCCCTTGTGATAATCTTCAACCCTTAGCTGATAGAGCAAATAGAATCCCTCATAATACGAAGGTTTATCATTTAGCTTTAATTAAGAAGATGGGACTGGAAGCATGGGCAAAAGAAAAAGCAGGAAAAATAATGAATGAGTATATGACAAAGAAGTTTGATTTATAGACCAGCACGGTGCTATATGCAATAGGAAGAAAATTGTTCCAAAGATTACAATATGGCAATTTATTGTTGTCAAAAAATATAGTTAATAATATGAAGTACAAAATAAATATTAGGAGGATTCGTATGAATATCAACAAAAGATTAATAGGAGTTATCTTTATTTTCTTAATCTTTTTTTCTGCTCAATTATTTGCACAAGAGCAAGAAAAAATTGAAATTGTGAAATTACCTTTAGGTACTGTTTTTAAGTTTAAAAGTAAAGTCATTAATATTAATGAAATCATTCAAATCACCAGCTCAAATCCAAACTCTCAAAAAGAAATGGTAATTGCGAAGAAAAATTATAGCATGATGACTTTATTTTCAGTAATTGGTGGTGCCTTGATTGGTTGGCCAATTGGAACACAACTTGGGGGTGGAGAACCTCAATGGGAATTAGCTGGTATTGGAGCAGGGTGTGTTTTAATTGCAATTCCGTTTCAAATAGGTTATACAAATCATACTAAAAAAGCTATCGATGAATATTATTCTTACAATCAAAGTCCAATTAAGAAAAATCAATTACAATTTGCAATAAGACCAAATAGTGTGAATTTTACTTATAATTTTTAAAAGCAAATTAGTATTTAATATATTGAAAAGAATCATCAAATTATATCGAAGTATTTTGCTCATAACAAAGCAATTCGCTCCTAATGTGGTGATTCTTGAGTTGTTGGATCTGAATTCTTCGATTCAGACGATTTGACTCATACATTTAATCCAAAGTTGATGTATATTAGGCAATTAGGGGAATTGGCTCACTGCCTTAAACATGTTTTTAATATGGAGTGCTCAGGATGAATATTTCTTTTATAGAAGATGAAAAAGAACTAACCTATATCATTACGGATTGCAGTAAATATAGCAATATTATAGAAAGTCAGTTTTATACCTTGAAAGATGGAAAGTATATTAAGAAGTTTTCGAAAGAATGGATTAGTGATATTCAAGTCCTAAAGAATAACTATACTAAATATGCAGAAAATATGTTTTTACAAATGGGATATTTTCAAGAAGTCTTATGGGAAGAGGCATTATTTAAATTCATTAAAATGATTGAAAAATATGATATTAATTGGTGGTTAACAGGTAGCTGTGCTTTATGTTTAAGAGGATTAAATATAAAACCGCATGATGTAGATATAATGTTAGACGCAAAAGACATAAACAAATTAAATAGGATATTTAAGGACTATGTAGTAGAACCAATTAGTTCATCAAGAGGATGGGTTGTAAATTATTTTGGGGTTCTCTTTTTGGAAGCTAGGATCGATTTAGCTTTCGACCCTGCTGATTTCGTAGATGATCCTTTTCCAAGTGACTTTGGACCCTATGCAAGTAAAAACTTAGAAGAAATAGAATGGAAAGGGAATGTCGTTAGAATTCCACCCTTAAAAATACAACTTGATGTCAATAAAAGACGTAATAGAAGTGATACAGTAAAAGCAATCGAAGAGTTTATGAAAACAACTACTTTTTAAAAAATTCTTGACAGAAATATTAAAAAAGCATTAGTTTTTTATTCATTGTTTAATATATAGTATTAGAACTAAAGGGTTAGATTTTACACAAATTTTGGTGATTTAACTCTGCAAAATAAGTGAGGTTTAAATGGATTATAAAGATATGACTGCTCCTTGTGGTATTCCTTGTTTTGAATGTGGAGCTTATAAAGCAAATTCAAATGAAATGATCAAAAAGCGGATATCAGAAGGTCTTGGTATGGATTATGACAAATCAGCTTGTGAAGGTTGTCGTAGTCGAAAAGGGATAGGGTTTTTATCTGAAAAGAACAATATCTTTCCTGAAGGTAAATGCTCAATCTTAAAGGAAAACGGACAATGTAAAGTTTATCTTTGCACTCAAGAAAAACAGATTCATAATTGCAGTGAATGTGTTGATTTCCCTTGTGATAATCTTCAACCTTTAGCTGATAGAGCAAATAGAATCCCTCATAATACAAAGGTTTATCATTTAGCTTTAATTAAGAAGATGGGACTGGAAGCATGGGCAAAAGAAAAAGCAGGAAAAATAATGAATGAGTATATGACAAAGAAGTTTGATTTATAGACCAGCACAGTGCTTATTGCAATTCCTTCGTAGCAATATTAGATAAAGGAGTTAACGAGAATGAAAATAACGTTATCGACATTTAGAATTAAACAAGATAATATTGCCTCTAATGTTGATCAATTAATTCAAACTGTGCTTGAAATCGTAAGAGAAACAGGAATTGATATAATTATGTTTCCTGAGGATTGCTTTACTTGTTTAGGGATTACTGATAACCCTGAGTTTGACATAAAGTTAGGACGTAGCTTGAATAGTGAAGAAATTAGTAAAATTAAGAACGTAGCCCAAAAAGCAAATGTTTTTATTAATTTTGGTTTTTTAGAGATTTATAAAAATAAGCTATTTGACTCATCAGTTATGATTGATAATAATGGTCAGGTAATCTTTATTCATAGACGAATTCATCAAGGCTGGTTTAACCAGAGTTTAGATTCTAATTTCTACGGGTCAGGATTTGAATTGGTAAAAATTGAAACAACACTTGGTTCTTTTGTCATTTTAATTTGTGGTGAAATTACAGATGAAAACTTATTGATTAAAACAAGAGAATTAAAAGCTGATTTTTTATTATTCCCCTTTTTAAGAGCTAGTGAATGTTTTTCAGAAGATTGGTTAATGGAAGAAATGGATTATTACACAAAACAAATCAGCAAGACTAATACTCTTGGATTTATGTTAAATGGCTTAAGCCCTGACAATGGTTATTTTGGTGGAGCTTGGATCGTGTCTCCCAAAGGTGAAATATTAAAAAAAATGGAAACACTGTCAGAAGGTTATTTGGTGTATGATACAAAAGGATAATGAGAAAATTGTCACTCAAAAAGCTACCCATATTTTTTACTTGCTTTTGAAAGAAGAGTCTGTATTGATTCTGACTGAGGAGATTTAAATGTATGATCCAATGCAATTTAAAGATGCTTTAAAAATTGAATATCTGAAAATATATATCATATATGATGAGAATGGTGGGATAAACACAGAAAAAACTTTAAATGTACTATCAAAATGCATTCCAGAATTCAGCAACAATTGGAATAAGGATTTGCCTTTAACCATCGATTCAATATATGATTATTTAAAGGATAACAATTATGTAAAAGCAATGGTTCGCACTCCAAATAATAATAAATATGTTGAAATCACTTTTCAGAGAGATCTAAATGAAATAAAGATCAAAACCTGAACTTGCAGAAAACATTGTTTTTGTTACCTGTACTAACAATCTGGATAAAAATAATAACAGATTCTAACAAATCAGATCTTAAAAGCTATTAATCTACGGAAAACAATGAGAATAAAACATTCAATTGAAACATAAAAGCACTTGTTTTGATCTGAAGTCTTAATTCTTTTCTTTTTTTTTAGCAAAATATAAGTTTATTAATAGATTCACTAAATGCTAGTCATTTTAAAGACTTAGAGTGCAAAAAAAGAGGATGGCTGAGAAACTAAAAGTCTATCTTTTATTTATTGCTATACTTTACAAAGTTACAATTTAAAAAATTTTGAAAAATTATTCTTGACAAATAAGATTCTCAAAAAAGAATTAGAACATTAAGGCAAAAAGTTCTAACAAATAAAAGGAATGTGCAGATGGATTAATTATGAGTTATTCATCTGTAAGGGAGTGAATATGTTTAAAAAGTTATTATTGATTCTAGCTGCATCAATGTTGATTAGTTCTTTGTTTTCAGCAACGATTAGCGGCTTGGTCGTCAATAAGTCAAATGGTCAACCAATTGAGTATGTTAATGTAATAATTAAGGAGAGCCAAGTAGGTTCTGTAACCAATCACAAAGGGTATTTCGTAATCACAGGGTTAAAGCCAGGTCAATATACAGTTTTAATCACCGCGATTGGGTTTAGTTCAATAAACACTACTGTTACAATAAACAAAGATAGTGATGATGCTTATTCGAAATTTGAGATTGAGAAAAAAAGTCTAGAAGGAACTACAATAAAAGTGGTGTCGCAATATGAAGATGAGATTGTAAATACGCCTGATATCAAGGTGAGTAATTATACTCGTTCAACAGAACAATTGCAAGATATGGTTTCATTAGGTGAAGCAGATGTTATTCGTTCAATCATAACTTTACCTGGTGTTGCGCCAATATCAGATTTTTCAAGTGGTATGTATGTACGCGGAGGAAGTCCAGATCAAAATCTAATACTAATTGATGATATTGATGTCTATAATCCAAATCATTTTGGTGGTATTTTTTCTACTTTTAATACAGATGCTGTAGATAATGTAGAGTTATTAAAAGGAGGATTTCCTGCCAAATATGGCGAAAGATTGTCTTCTGTGTTAAATGTAAGAAATAGAGATGGAAATCGTAAGAAATTTGAAGGCATAGGACGTTTAAGTTTAATTTCCAGTAGTGTAACAATGGAAGGTCCTTGGCATTTAGGTGAGAATAATGGCTCAGTAATGGGATCCTTTAGACGAAGTTATATGGATCTACTACAAGGTTTAATTGATGGGATACCAGATTACTATTTTTACGATGGTCATTTGAAGGCAAACTACGATTTAGATATAAATAATAGATTAAGTGTAAGCACATATTTTGGTAGAGACCAGTTAAAAATGGATATAGGTCCTGAAATGACAATATCTTGGGGAAATCGTACCTTTACCAGTCAATGGGTACACATTTTCAATCCTCAGTTTTTCTCTCACTTTATCATAGCAGGGAGTACATTTGATTCAAAAATTAGTATGAAAACAGATGCTGCTGAAGATCAAGTAACTACAATGGATCGTATTAATTCTATAGATGATATAACATTTAAAAGTATAATGAGCTATAAACCAAATAATGAGCATAATTTAGAATTTGGATTTGAAAATAAGATCAATGGTATAAAATTTGAGTTTAAAAGCAGTGAGGATTATGATCCTGAGAAGACTCCAAAAGTAAATACAACATGTTCTACTACTTCTCTTTATATTCAAGATACTTGGGATTTTGATTCATTTTGGAGTATTCAACCTGGAGTAAGAATGACATCAAATAATGGATTAAAATCAAATTTGCCAGCTTCAAAAAAGGCTAATTATTATCGTGCTTCTCCTAGATTATCTATTAGAAGAATATTAGATGTCGATAGCAATGTTTACTTTTCCTACGGTCGCTATTACCAGTACTTAACCCTTGTTAGCCCTGGAATGAGTACACCCTTTGATTTATGGTTTCCTTTAGACAAGTCTGTGAAACCAGGTGAATCAGATCATTACATTCTCGGATATAAACGTTCTATCATGGAAGGTCTAGGAATTGATATTGAAGCTTATTATAAAACTTATAATAATTTAGTGGAATATCGTCCTGAAACAGACTTTGAATGGAACAATAGCACAGGCCAATTAAAAGATATCTTTAATATGGGAAAAGGAAATACAAAAGGTATTGACTTTTTATTAAGAACTGACCTTCAGGGACTTAGTGGTTTTGTTGGTTATACCTATGGGATAACTCAAAGAAAGATAGAAAATTATAATACTAATCCTGATAGTGGAGAGCCAGAATATTTCTATCCAAAATATGACAGAACTCATACCATGAACATTGTGGAATCATTTAATTATACTCAATATTCAAGTCGTCAATTCTTAGGTGCAGATCTAAAATTTGGGTTAACTTATTCCTTAGCCTCAGGTCAGCCGGACCCTCTCCCTGAGAAGATTTATTTTGATGGCAATAATTACCAGTTTTTATATAGCTATAGTGATTCAAAAAGATTACCTTACTATTCCAGATTGGATGTGAATGTCAAATTGCAGTTTAATAATGCTGGATACTCTATAGAACCTTATATTCAAATTATTAATATGTTAAATCGAAAGAATGTGTGGTCAAGAAATTATACAGTTAAAACTAATAACAACACTGGTGATTTTGTATTGGATCATGAAGATTCTACTCAATTCCCATTAATGCCATTTATTGGTGTTGATATAAAGTTTTAAGGAGTTAATCATGAAAAAAATAATATATATAATTATAATTATGAGTTTGTTATTGCTCACAGCCTGTGAGGAATTAACCTCTTCCAAACGTTATACTTCAGACAGATATGTTGTCTCAGGCTTGTTGCTTGCAAATAAAACAGTATCAATGGAAAATCCAATTGTCGTGTGCAAAACAGTTGAGGTGGATGGAGGAAATGTGATGGACTTTTTTGTTACGGATGCTATTGTTGTTTTAACAGATGTACAAAATCAGGTTGAATATCCATTAACATTTGATTCTGACTTAATGAATAAAAAGTTTGGTTATCATGATCCAAGTAATTCTCTGATCATAAAAGCTGGTAATGAATACATGTTGTCTGTAAAAACCGTTAGTGATTCCATTTGGGCAACGACTACAGTGCCTGATTCCATCTCAGTTGTTCCTAATCCTGGTTATAGTTTTGTCAATCAACTTCCCTATCCTCAGATGGTCTATTCCAATATTGATCGAGATAATAAGATTAAGTTTCAAACATTTAGCAGTAATAATATCAATTTGTTTGTAGAATATTATTGCTTGGAAGAATGGCAGGATGCAGAGTATACTTTAACTTTTGGAAGTAGCGAAGAATATCCAAAAGATCAGGAATCTTATGAAAATGAATTAAATGGTTCACCACGTAGAGGATTTGGTTATTATCAGTATAAACCTGTTGCAGAAGATGGCGGATACTTTGTTGAAATCGGTTTTAATCAATTAAGCTATACATTTTATGGTAGATATAGAACGACGGTCTATTCTATAGATGATAATTATTATTCCTATCTTTATAAATATGAAGGGTATAAATATGGTGGTGTTCATAACGGTTATGGCTATTTTGGCTCTGCTAATGGACAACAAATGTGGAGTAAGGTTGTAAAATAACAAATTCATAAACAAATAACATTAATAGTCCCTTATGATAAGGGACTATTTTTTTGTTTGTTAATCCGTATTATAATAATTTCAATTATTAAAAAAGGTGGTTCATAATCTTAAAAAATTGAGAAATCGAGCTGGTATGGCACTTTATTCTTTGAAAAGCGGTTATAAAAAAAACTCTACAATTCGAAAAATCAAAATAAGCCTGTCCAAAGTATAATAGGTTCATATTAAGCTACTTTGGCGTTTATAGGTAAGAAAAGAGATGAAAAGCAAAATTAATTATTCATAAGCCTGCTCAAAGTTCCTTGATCAACTGAAAGCAAAGAAAACGATGAAATGAATCATATAAACACGCTATTTGTTTATTTTAACCTGAAGTCTTTAGATTTTCATTTTTTTTGTGTAATACAAGTTTTATAGTATACTTATTCATAGAATTTTGTAAGTTCTAAATCAATTAATATACATAATCTCAAATTCTCAATCCACCTAATATTGAAAATATCTATATAACATAACATTAGAGATTGCCCATTGAAAAACGGTTGTATGTAGCTTTGAAACTCTAAGAGATGTGAGCATTCATTTAGACTGAAAACGATGGGATATCTTTAATATTTACTTCATCATCGGTAAGTAATAACTGAGTCCTTTAGTATGACTGGAGAAAAAATGGTAAGTCATACAGATTATTAGAAAATTTTGTGTTAAGTTAAGAGATAAGTAATGAAAGAATACAAATTATCGGATCCCTATTCAAAATTAAAGAAACGATCTTTCAGGTCGTTTTAACATTATCTATAATAATTTTTCATTTATCAACAAATCTCTGATTTGATATTTCTACAATAAACCAGTGTTACCATTATCTTTGCTTCGTATATTTTGTATCAAAATAAAAGAATTGCAAAATACCATTTCAACAAAATTTTCGATAGATGATCCTAAGACCCAAATAAATAGACTTCGACTTTTTTAGGTTCTGCAATCTGATGTTATAATTCTTTTTATCATAGAAATTTTCATTTCCAAGAAAACGTTGATATGTGCCATATAGGGTTACTTTTTTGCTTATTGCACTTGGCTATTTAAAGAAAATTTAATCTTTTTGGACAATCTCTATCGAGAATTTTAAAAAAAATTAAAAAAAGTATTGACAGATTAAATGCGTTTCGTAATATTAAATAATTCAAAAATTATTAAAAATTAAAAAAAATTAAAAACAAAATGACTAATTATGATGATCTTAAAAATATGTTTTCTGTAGGTAACATTTGTGGTAAATATATAGATCGTATTTATTATATATTGGCTCTTTATCAAGAAAATGAGGACAATAATGATTAATAATACAATATATCTAGATAATAATGCAACAACAAAAGTTGACAATATTGTCGTTGAAGAAATGATCCCTTTTTTTTCTGAATTATATGCAAATCCATCCAGTTTATCAACTCAATCTAACCAGATAAAAAAAAGAATAGCTGATTGCAGAAAAGTTATTGGAGATATTTTAAATTGTAACTCTGAACATATAATATTTACCAGCGGAGGAACTGAATCAAATAACACTGTTATTAATTCTTTATCAAGAGAATCTATTAATAAAGTGTTTATTACATCCGTCATTGAGCACCCTTCAGTCTTAAATACCATAAAACAACAAGAAAAATTTGGGAATACATACAAATTATTAAGTGTTAGTGAGAGTGGTATTTTTAATTTATCTTTATTAAAAAATATTATAGACAAAAACACTTGTCTAGTTTCTTTAATGCATGTTAATAATGAAACAGGTGTTGTAAATAATATTGAAGAAATCTCAGATCTTGTTAGTTTTTATAAAAAGCCATTACATATTGATGCTGTTCAATCTTTTGGAAAGATAAAAATTGATCTATCAAGATTAAACATTGATTTTCTGTCTATTTCTTCGCACAAAATTCATGGTCCAAAAGGTATAGGTGCCGTTTATGTAAAAAATATTGATAGATTCAATAAACTTATTTTCGAAGGAAACCAAGAAAACGATCATAGAGCAGGTACTGAAAATGTTCCTGGAATTATTGGTTTTGCAAAATCTGTTAGTATGTTAGATAATTTTGATTTTTCAAAAAAAGAAAAATTGTTAAGAAATTTTGAAAAAAAAATTATAGACAATATTCAAGACGTAACTATTGCTAGTGGTAATGCTGAAAGAGTATATAATACTTCATGTATATGTTTTAAAAATATTGAAGGTGAATCAATTGTTAACTGGTTAAACAAATACAATATTTCTGTTTCTACAGGATCTGCGTGTTCAAGTTTATCTTTAGAGCCATCTCATGTCTTAAAAGCATTAAAGATAAGCCCATGTTATATAAATGGAGCAGTCAGGTTTTCAATAAATAAAAATACAACAGAGGATGAATTAGATTTTACTTTTGAAAAAGTCAAATCTATTGTTTCTCATTTAAGAGAATTATCACCATTTTAAAATTTTCAGGGGCAAAAGATGAATTGTATAGAAGTTAAAAATCTAGTTAAAAAATATAAATCAATAATTGCAGTAAATAATATTTCATTTTCAATAAAAAAAGGTGATGTTTTGGGAATTATTGGTCCAAATGGAGCTGGCAAAACTACTACTTTAAAAACTATATTAGGGTTGATTTTGCCCGATTCAGGAGAAGTTTTTATAAATTCAGAAAACATAAAAAAAACTGGAAAAAAGTATTTAAACAAGATATCCGGATTACTTGAAGGTACAAGAAATTTTTATATGTATTTAACTCCAATAGAAAATATGGAATATTTTTGGAGAATAAGAGGATTAAATTATAATAAATTAGTAAAAAATAATTTTATAAAAATATTAAATGATCTTGGATTGAGTGAGGTGATAAATAAAAATATTGAAGAATTATCAAGAGGAATGCAGCAAAAAGTTTCAATTGCATGTTCTTTAATGGTTGATCCTGATATTTTATTACTTGATGAACCAACTCTGGGACTTGATGTTGAAACTTCGAATAATTTTAAAAATTGGCTGAGAGAAATGGCTTCAAAAAATAACAAAACAATAATTATTACTTCTCATAATTTGAGCTTTATAGAGTCTCTCTGCAATAATATATTAATAATTAATAAAGGCGAGATAGTTTGGGATGGCAGAATAGAAGATTTAAAAAAGAAATACTATAATGATATCTATTCTGTTAATATTGAAAATATTATAAACCCAGAACAATTAGTTGAAATGAATAAAATATGCAAGACTCATATTAAAATTAATGATAATTCTACAGATATTACATTCTTTACAAGTTGTTCGAATGATTTCTTTGATCATATGATTCTATTAAAAAAATATAATTCAACAATCATAAATATGAATAAAAACAATGATGATCTTGAAAAAATTTTTATGTCTTTATTAAAGGAGTAGATTGTGCATTTTTTAAATATTCTTATTGCTGAAATGAAATTACAATATTGGGATAAAAAAAAATATCCAATAAGAACAATTATTCAAGTCTTAATACTTGCATTTTTAATAGTAGGTTTTTTTAAGGGTTCTAATATTATAAGCGGTAATTCCATGAAAAATCTTCAACCTTCTTTACTTATTGGATATGTACTATTTATATGCTGTGTTCCACAAATAATATCTTTTCCTGGAATAATAAGCGGACTTAGGGAAATTGGAGTTTTAGAACAAATTTATTTGTCTCCAGTTAAATTCTCAAAAATATTATTAAGTAAGATTTTGCATAAAATAATTTCAAAAATAATATTTTCAATTGTATTACTATATCTTATTATGTTTCTGTCTAACAGTTGGTACCATATAGACTTAATAAAGTTTATAATATTATTAATTATATCACTTATATCAATATTTGGTTTAGGAATGGTCATGGCAGGGTTAGAATTAGTATATAGAAAAATTCTTCAGATTAATTTTTTTATAATGATTATTTATGCTTATCTTATGACATTAACAGCATATCCAATAAATTTCTTATCATTCATTCCTTTTATTGGTGGGGCATATACTATTAATCAAACAATAGTTTATAATAAAAAATTACCAATTTCATGGTACATCTTTATAACTATATTAAGCATAATTTATTTTATATTAGGACTTATAATTTTTCAATTTCTAGAAAAAAAATCTAAAAAGAAAAATAGATTATGTAAAGCATAGTATTGAGACAATATACAAAAAAGTATCTATTTAAGTAGTACTTAAAATATACATACACTTCTTTTAAATGCTATACTTCAGACAGATATGTTGTCTCAGGCTTGTTGTATGCAAATAGAACCGTTTCAATGGAAAATCTCATTGTAGTGTGCAAAACAGTTGAGGTGGATGAAGGAAATGTAATAGACTTTTTTGTTCAAGATGCTATAGAAGTCTTAACAGAAATGCAGAGCCATGCAGAATATACTTTAACTTTTGGAAATAGCGAAGAATTTCCAAAAGATCAGGAATCTTATGAAAATGAAATGACTGGCTCACCACGTAGAGGATTTGGGTATTATCAGTATAAACCTGTCGCAGAAGATGGCGGATACTTTGTTGAAATCGGTTTTAATCAATTAAGCTATACTTTTTATGGACAATATAGAACGACGGTTTACTCCATAGATGATAATTATTATTCATATCTTTATAAATATGAAGGGTATAAACATGGTGGTGTTCATAACGGTTATGGCTATTTTGGCTCAGCTAATGGACAACAAATGTGGAGTAAGGTTATAAAATAACAAAATAATAAACAAATTACATTAATAGTCCCTTATGATGAGGGACTATTTTTTTGTTTTATAATCTATATTATTAAAATATCAAAGGGTGTTTCTGAAGCTGAGTACATGACTATAAATGATTGTCTGATTAAGTCTTGATCTTTGTAGGAATAGATATATAAACCAGTATTAAATTCAAATAAATGAATTCTACAGGAGATAAAATATCTCCATACTAAGTCAGTATGGAAAAAACACTTGACTGGATAATTGTTATTTATTAAAAAAGATATGTAAAATCTAAAGAAGAAAAGAAAATATTTTTCTTTCTTAGTACATAAAGTTGTGTTATATACTCATATGCAACAGGTTTTTCTATAAGTAAATCGTATAAATTATCCTAATAGAAGTGTTAGAGGTATATGTATTTCTGAGCTAACCAACTATTAAAGACAGTTAATTTTATAATATATCGTGAAAATTATCAGAAAATGTATCAGATTGTTAAAATTGTAATTATAATGCATGTATTATTAAGCGAATTGTCGAACAGTATTGAATCTTTTGCAGGAGATAATATGAATTTAGATCCATTGGCAATAAAACAAAGTTAAGTTATTGATTATGAGAAAATTACTTAACTATTTGTTTGAGATAGTATTATCCTATAAGAAATTCTTTGCAATCAATATTGTTCTGACTTTTTTAAATGCCCTTTTCTCAATTATTATTCCTTTGTATTTTAAGTTTTATATTGATAAATTAGGATCAAAATACAAAACTGTTGAGATTATTGCATATTTAGTTTGTTTTTTGATTCTTACTTTTATTTCTAGTGGATTCTCGATTATTTGGCACCTTGCCATGACAAAACTTGGTGTTAAAATGCTATTCAAAATGAGAGAAGATTTAATAAAAAGACTATGCGTCGCTGATTTTCTTGAATTTAAAAAAATGGGTATAGAAAGAATTAAGAATATTATTTTTCAAGATACCTTAACAATTTTTATAAACACATCAAATTTTACTGTTCAGTTGGTAACAAAGATTTTGATCTTTTCTTGCATTTTGATTATTTTATTTTTTATTAATAAAATGGTTTTTATATTTATGATTATTGCATTTCTATTAGGATTAGTAATTGCAAATATATCAAGAAAAAAAATATATGCCTCGTCAAAGGCGATGAATAAAGAATTCAAAGAAACATCTAGTTTTCTAAACACATTTATAGAGAGTATAAAACTAATACAAACAAATTGTATAAAAGATTACTTCTTTAGTAAGCATGAGAAATTATGTGCAAGCTTTGTAAAAACATCGTTGAAAAATGATAGAGTTCAAGTATTCTATAAAAGTTTGCAAACAAACTTAAATTCCATTTTTTCAATTATTTTTATAACGTTAATATATTTAAACCAGAATAGCCTATCTGTAGGGAATTTAATATTATTGTTTTTTTACACAAATCTGGTTTTTAGCTATTCACAAGATATTGAAAGTGTTATATCTTCTATTGGTGATTCATTACCTGCCTTTGAAAATATAAAACAAATCATGAATTTATCTATAAAGGATGGGCAAGAAAGTATTAACAAAATTGAAAGCATTAAATTTAAGAATGTTAGTTTTAGATATCCAAATTCAGAACAAATGATTTTTAAAGATACTAATGTTGTTTTAAATGCAGGAGATGTTATTAATTTACAAGGTGTAAATGGAAGTGGAAAGACTACATTCATTTCTTTAATTTTACAATTATTTCCACCAACTTCTGGATCAATATTAATAAATGGGGGAAATATAACTAGTTTGGATAATAATTCATATATTAAAAAAATACTATATTTAGATCAGGATGAGAGATTGTTGAATGAAGATTTATTGACATTTTTTAGCATAATTACTCATTCTAAAATGAATTCTTCCGAATTAAATTTCTTAGTCGAGGATTGGAATTTGTGGGATGATCAAATATCAGATAAAAATAATTATTTATTAAATTATGATGGGAGTAACTTGTCTTCTGGGCAACGAAGAAAGCTGAATATTATTAAACTTATTTTACTTTACAATCAAGCGGATGTTATCATAATTGATGAAATAGATGCAAACTTAGATGTTTTTACTAAAGAGAGATTAGATGAACTGAAAACGGAATTTTTTCAACAAAATAATAAAATTATCATTGATATAACACACACAGATCAAATAAAAAGATATTATACCCATATTTTAAAAATCCAAAATCAAGAACTAGAGCTAGTAGAAGTATGATTATCATAATCAGTAGAATTTTTAATTAAAGTGAATTAGGGTAGCAAAGATCAAACTGGATAATTACTAAGTCTCTACAAAAGAATCTGAGAAGTAATAAAATTCTCTTCTAATATAAAAAATGAGACTATTTGGAACAGAGACTACTTTGATCATATTATCAATTGAGCTATTTATTATAAAATCTAGATTAACGTAAAATTAGTAGACAATTGAGAAGACAAGAAACATACATATGTAAAGATAATGTAACTTACAAAGATACATTTACGAGAGGGAACTAATGGTACTTACAAAGATACATTTACAGGTGAAGAGGAAAGAATGTAGCTTGCAAAGATACATTTACGAGAGGGAACTAATGGTACTTACAAAGATACATTTACAGGTGAATAGGAAAGAATGTAACTTGCAAAGATACAATTACAGGTGAAGAGGAAAGAATGTAACTTGCAAAGATACATTTACAGGTGAAGAGGAAAGAATGTAACTTGCAAAGATACATTTACAGGTGAAGAGGAAAGAATGTAACTTGCAAAGATACATTTACGAGAGGAAGAGGAAAGAATGTAACTTGCAAAGATACATTTACAGGTGAAGAGGAAAGAATGTAGCTTGCAAAGATACATTTACGAGAGGGAACTAATGGTACTTACAAAGATACATTTACAGAAGAAGAGGAAAGAATGTAACTTGCAAAGATACATTTACAGAAGAAGAAGAAAGAATGTAACTTGCAAAGATACATTTACGAGAGGGAACTAATGGTACTTACAAAGATACATTTACAGAAGAAGAGGAAAGAATGTAACTTGCAAAGATACATTTACGAGAGGAAGAGGAAAGAATGTAACTTGCAAAGATACATTTACGAGAGGAAGAGGAAAGAATGTAACTTGCAAAGATACATTTACGAGAGGGAACTAATGGTACTTACAAAGATACAATTACAGGTGAAGAGAAGTAATAGCCCTATGTTAAATAAGAACCTGAGAATTTACTACATTTTAGGGGAGACTAATTTTTATAGAAATAATCCTTGACTCTGAAAGATCGTTGTTATATTCATTTTGGAAAAAATAGAAGGTGATTTATGAGATGGACTAATCGAATTTTATTATCAATATTCTTAACAATGATTTGTTTACAACTATTTGCTGAGAAACAGTTAATACGGATATACCAGCCATCAGAGATGTTTGTCCGTGAAGCTTTTAACAGCCATGCTGATATTGGATTATATAAACTTGGTGAATCCATTGATATGATTGTCAGTGTTGAAGAAACAAAAGAATTGGCAAAGACATATAAAAATTTGAAAGTTTTGCAAACAGAAGCAGAGATGAGAACAAATTTAAAGTCAAAAAGTCGTACCATTGCAGGGTATCATTCTTATAATGAAATGCTAACAGATTTGACAAACTATGCTAATGAAAACCCTGAGATTTGCCAACTTGTTGATTTAGGGGAGACCTATGGGGCACAATACATCGCCCAAAATTTACCCGGATATAATGGATTTAATCATCATCTTTATGGTGTGAAAGTGTCTGACAATGTTGCTGTGGAAGAAGATGAACCTTGCGTCTATATTTTTGGAACTCATCATGCCAGAGAACCTTTAGGGATGGAAATGAGTTTATACATTTTGAATTATTTGCTAACAAATTATGAAACAGATGCAGAGATCGAAGATTTGATAAATAATACTCAAATATGGTTTATCCCTTTAGTAAATCCAGATGGTTATAAAGTGGTCTATGATGAGACAGATCTTTGGTGGCGAAAGAATATTCATGATAATAATGAAAATGGGCAATTTGATACTTCTAATAATTATGGACTTGGAGAAGATGGTATTGATATTAATAGAAATTATGGGTGGAATTGGGGCTATTTTAGTGCTACAGATAATTTTTTTGGAGTTACTTACCACGGAACAGAAGCTTTTTCTGAGATAGAGAGTCGTATCGTAAAAAATCTGATCGATAGTCATCATTTTGTGGCTGGCATTGGATATCATACATACGGAGGTTTAGTTTTATACCCTTGGGGAGGGCAATCATATCTTTATGCTCCTGATTATGAAGCGATGTCAAGTTTGGCTGATAATATGGCAGCAACTATAGATAAAACTGATGGTTCAGGGAATACATATACTTCTGGTTCTGGTTGGCAATTATATCCAGCCAGCGGTGGATTAGATGACTATGCATATGGACAAGATGGGATATTTTCTTATACAATTGAGATGGCTGAAACCTTTATTCCTGAACCTACTGGCGTGGAACAAACAAAAATTAATAATTTGCAAGCTGCTTTAATGATGATGAAACGTGTCCAATCTTCTACTTTGACTGGGTTGGTTACTAACGCTGAGAATCATCCTTTAGATGCAATTGTATATGTTGAAGGGATTGATAACACAGGGGTTCCCAGATTAGCTTATCAAGCAGATTCTTTATATGGCAGATATTATCGTATGCTAAATCCAGGTTTTTATGAAACAACTTTTTATAAAACAGGCTTTATACCAAGTACTTCATATGTTGGAATCAGTGAGAATTCACAAACCCTACTTAATGTAGTGATGGTTTCTGCTCAGAGTAGCAGTTTATCCGGGAATGTCTATAAGGAAAATGGAGATCCTATTGATAATTGTAGGATTGTGATCAAGCACAATATAGATAATGAAATTTTAACCGATGCAAATGGACATTTTCTAATAGAGACATTATTTAGTGGTAAATATCCTATTGAGATCAGTAAGCAGGGAGTTGTCTTTATAAATGGTTATATAGAATTACAAGAAGGGATGAATACCACAACCTATGTGATTTCAAATTCAGAGTATCAAGATAATTTTGAATCAGGGAATTTAAACTGGATTAGAAATGGGTCTTGGGGGTTAACAGGTTCAGAGAGTTTCTCTGGAGGACATTGTTTAACAGATTCTCCAGAAGCCACATACATGAGCTATGAGAATAGTTATTGTCGTTACCCTGTCTCCATTACCTTAAGTAATTGTCAGAACGCTTCTGTGAGTTTTATGGCTAAATATAATATTGGCTTGAATGACGAATTTGCTGCCTTCGAAATATCAACCGATAATATAAATTGGGAAGCCTTAGAGGTTTTTAATGGCATTCAAAATGATTGGGTTGAGAAAAGATATAATTTGAATCATTTAATTGGACACCCATTATACCTTCGGTTTATTATGGAAACTAGTTATTCCAGCATTGGTGAAGGGATCTTTATAGATGATTTTAGACTTGATATCAATGATACTTACCAAGCTAATCATGAAGAAGTCATAAATATTCCAGTAAATAAATTAATCAGTAATTATCCAAATCCTTTTAATCCTGAAACAAACATTAAGTTTGAGATCAGTAAAGCTCAAGATGTTGAGATTGATATCTATAATATCAAAGGCCAACGTGTAAAAACTCTTAAACAAAATTTTGCAAATGCCGGAACTCATGTAATAAATTGGAAAGGTCAAGATAATCAGGGACACTCTGTATCATCTGGTGTCTATTTTTACAAAATGAAAAATAGTCAGAATCAGACTATAAAGAAAATGATTTTGATCAAATAAAGTTTTCATTAAGAAAAGATGAGATGATGATTTGTAATTTATAAAAAAATCATTATCTTATCATTTATGAAAAAAATAATAATTATATTGATGTTAATGGGGATGGTAACAACCTCTTGCCAGGCAAAAGAGGAGAAAGATATGCATAAACTTGCTCGAATGAAAACACCCATATTTTGGGCTGAAGGTCATCCAGGCTCTTTAACAAGAGAAGACTGGAAAATTGAAGTGACTGGGTTATGTGAAAAACCTCAAACCATAAGTTGGCAAGATTTGTTAAACATGAAAAAAACAACTGTTAATGGTCGATTAACCAGTGTAACCCGTTGGTCAGTTCGAGGCGATTGGGGTGGATTAAGTATTAAAGATTTATTTGAACAAACAGGGGCTTATTCAACAGTTAAATATGTTCGTTTTTGGTCATATAATAAAGAATATGATACATCCATACCAGTTGATATTGCTTTAATGGATAAGACCATATTAGCCTGGGAATTTGATAATGAACTATTAACAGAAGATTATGGCGGACCGGTCAGATTGTTTTGTCCCTATTTGTGGGGCTATAAATCGGCTAAATCTGTTGTTAAAATTGAATTTATGGATCATTATGTGCCTGGGTTCTGGGAAAAGCGGGGATATACGGATTCTGGTAAAATAGAAGCAGGTTTTATGCGTGACGTTAATGATAAAAATCGGGTAAAAAAGATACCTGATGGAGAAGTAAAAGACTTTTAAATGAAAAAACCGCAGATTTCTGCGGTTTTTTGTTTGAGGAGGAGGGTTTTATTTCAATTTATTCATACTCTCAGAATAAATAGCTTTTATAGTTTCAGCATTTGCTTGTACAGGAGCACAACTAAGGAGTAATCCCAGAGAAGGAGTTTTAAAAGTTAAATCGACTAATTTATCAATATCGTTTTCAGAGAAACCTTCATCGTTAAGCTTTTGAGGCACTCCTACCACAGATAACCATTTTTCTATTCCTTTCGCTAGTGTTACTGCTTCAGAAGATTCACCTTTTAAATTTGGAACCATGCAAGAAAAGATATCTGCAAGAATGGCAGATTTAGCAGGATAGATGGTTTTTACGACAGCTGGCAAAATCATCGATAATCCCAAACCATGAGCAAGCTCTGGTTTGATGGCACTGAGTGGATGTTCAAGTGCATGAGTAAAATGTAATAATCCATTATCAAAACACATACCAGCAATCATAGAAGCATAAAGAAGATAATAACGAGCTTCAAGGTCTTCAGGATTAAGAATTACTTTTGGTAAAAATTCATGAACTAAACGAATAGTCTCTTTTGCCAGCATAACGGTGAAGGGAGAATTGACAGCAGAGGTAGCTGCTTCAACTACATGATTGATTGCATCAATAGAGACATATCTGGTTTGATTAACAGGTAGTTTCGTCATAAGAGCGGGATCATCAATAGCCCAAGTGGGGTATATGCAATCATAAGCAATTGCAGGTTTAAATTCATTTTTTGTAACCGTTACGACTGCAAAACGATCTATCTCTGTACCTGTTCCATGAGTTGTATTGATTGCTACTATTGGAACTGCTTTTTCAGGTGTGAATTCATATTGATATAATGCTTCGGCAGATTTTTCAGGGTATTCAATGAGAATTGCAACTGACTTTGCACTGTCAATCGGTGATCCTCCGCCAATACCAATCACTGCTTTAGCACCAAATTCCAAAGCCAATTTAGTTGCTTCATCAACCTGTATATCAGTTGGATTAGGAGTAATTTTATTATAAATGATAAAATCGATATTATGTTTGATTAGAGCAGGTTCTATTACACACCAAGCTCCACAGGAGATATAAGAATTTTTACCAGTGATGATGATCACTCGATTAATTCCTCTGTTGGAAAGTTGTTCAGCTATTGTCTCAATCTTTTGAATAGCACCAACCCCAAAAAAGACATGATTTCTGCCTCTGATTTCAACAATGTTGTTAATATTGATTGATGATTCCCAGTTAATTTTTTGCGTACTCATTTTAGCCTCCCTAATTTCTTATAATTTTCTCTGATAATATGCCAATGATGTTCCAGTTAGTGATGAATGCATAACTATATGGAAAATAGAAAGTAAAGAGAATAAAACGTTGTTCAGTTACAACCTAGAATTCATAATTGAACGAATAAAAGATTTGTGTGTTCAGTAATGAACGGAAGAACCTATGGAGCATAAATTTCTGAGAGTTTTTACCTTTTCTTTTAAAACAGTAGTCATGGTTTATAGGACAGCTTCTAATGACGGTAAAATTTAATAGAAACAATAAGCAACATGACAGTATCTTATAAAAAAATTGCATATATGCAAAAAAGTTATTGACAGATTTATTCGTTGGAGGTATAGCAAGAAAAGTCAATGGAAAATAAACCAAAGAGAAGTTGAGGGTGAAGATGGATTATAGAAAGATCTTGAAGAAAGCAATGATATATATGGAGGATAATTTATCCAATCCGATTAGTTTAGAGGATATTGCAGATCATGTTAATCTTTCCTTGTATCATTTCCACAGAATATTCACCTCATCTACAGGTTATAGTTTGAAAGAATATCTCAGAAAAAGTCGATTAAACAGAGCAGCCCGGGAGATTGTGTTTAATTCTGACAAATTGATTGAGATTGCCAATCGTTATCAGTTCGAAACAATGGAATCATTTATCCGTGCATTTCGCAGAGAATTTCAAGTAACACCAGGATTAATGAGAAAGGAACAAAGAGTTTTAAAGACATCTTTGTTTCATGAGCTGGAAATAAGAGAATATGAGTTTAAAAAATTAGGAGAAAGAATTATGGAACCCAAAAAAGTTGAATTAGGTGAAATGAAGATTATTGGTTTAAAATGTACTACTACTCAGAAAGATAATACTATCCCACAATTATGGTGTGATTATATGAAAGTATGTGATAAGATTCTTAACAAAACAGAAGAAGATGTTTGTGTTGGTATTTGTTTAGATTCAAATGTTGATATGGAGGACTTTACTGATGAGACTCCTTTTGATTACATCGCTGGTCATTTGGTTGAATCATTTGATGAAGTTCCAGAAGGAATGGTTACTTATACTGTACAGCCTTCAAAGTATCTAAATTTTACTCATAAAGGATCTTTGGATAATTTAAGTCAAACTTATGGCTACATCTTTGGAGAATGGATAAAGAATCATGATGAAGAATTAACAAATCAAGATCAAGTTGAATGGTATGATCATCGTTTTAACTTTGGTCAACCAGAATCAGAAATGGATATATTAATCCCAATTAAATAGTATTTTATTTAGAGGGGGAGATGTCCCCCTCATTTTTAGTAATAAACTGTAATTCGTTTTACAATTGTTTTTGCGGTAGTTATGAAATCATTAATTGCTTGAATTTCTCCGTTTTGACCATTAGGAGAGCCTGAGCCTGCTAAGTTAAGAATTATAGATTGATTAGATTTATTTAAATCAATAATTCCCTTATATAGCAAAGAAGGCTGACCATTTCCATACTTTTCACCATTATAATATTCTGAGTTTTTCGGTAAACTCTTCTTATAAGTCTCATTAAAATCTGTGGAATGATTGATTTCCGCACAAACAACATATCTTCCAGATTGACTATTTGTCTTAGTTTCAATGTTAAGTGACTTTTTTGGGGTTGAAGAAGTGACTAATTGAGCATTTTTAAGCTGATTTTGAATTTTAGCAAAACCGTCTTGTTTATGTAACCAAATTGGCAAGGCTTCAGGTCGTTGAACTAGTGAATTTGGAATTTTGTCTCCTGGAGCTATTTTCCAGTTCTGCTTAGCAGTCTTTTCAGTTATATAAATGTTTTGAATAAAGTTTCCGTTCATATCTTCAAGCCAAATGGCCATTTGAGGACGATTATGTAGAGTTATCAATGGAAATATTGGCATTTTGTGTATCCAGTTTTTACCTTCTTCTATAGAAATTATAAATGCCTTTCCTTTCAATTCGGAATTAGTTTTTATGATTTGTGTCTTTTTACTCATTCCAAGGATAAATATCAGACTGATCATCATCAAGATCAAAATCATTATCTTCTTCATAAAGATCTCCTTTTTGCAATTTATTTATTAGCTTTTCCAATTCTTTTTTTCCTTTCAGGGTGAGATAAGCTTTCATAGTATTTGTCATAATAATTAACTGGCGATTTTTATCTTTTGATTTTTTGAAGAGTACTTGATGGACTTCCCAAAATTCAGATAAAAACCAGATTTGTTCAAAAAGATAATTCAATTCTTTTCGATCTTTGGGTAGGATGAAGTAATCAGCATTTTCAAGATTACTAAAAACAGTTTTCATTTCTTTTAATCTGAGATCTCTATTTTCCTCATATCTTTTTTTTAGAACCTCATCTTTTTGAAGAATATAAATGATATCTCTATAAAAAAAGCGGTAGTTAAAGTGAAGTTTTTGAAGTTTGGAGAACATTTTTGTGAGAAGACTTTGAAGAGTTTCAGGCATATGATTCCATACAGAGTTCATTAATTGTATCATTTCTTCATAAATATCCTGAATAATTTTTTCTTTATTTGGATAGTGATAATAAAGGTTTCCAGGGCTTATGTTCATTTCTTTACAGATATGGTTTGTTGATATATTCTGAACACCATGTATATTAAATAGCTTTAAAGCATGCTTCTGTATAAGCTCTTTCTTTTTCATAGACCCTCCTTTAATAGAATAAATACTCTAATAAAAATCATAGGATTACCTGTCAATAAATAATTAAGAATCATTCTTAAAATATAAGCCAGACTGACAGAAAATTAACAAAAATAAGTTATTCAAGTATTAATAGTTAAAAAATGATGTCCCTGATAGAGGGTGCTCTAGTTTATATCATCTTACCTAATAAATTTTTTTTGATCAGTTTTTTCAGCAGATAAATTAGTTGACAGGAAAACAATAGAAAGCAAGATAGAAAAAGATCAGATAACCCTTTATTTATAAAAGAGAGATCAAATGTATTGGAAGATTTTTAAACCATGTGCCCAACTTGCTCCTTATATAAAACAGTATTGGGTATTAGAAACAGATATATCAGATGGAGAAGTGACTGAACGAGTGATTCCAACAGGAAATTTGGATATTATGTTTCATTATAAGAGACCATTTGAGGTGAACAAAGAAGATAAAATCAGAGTTCAACCTCAATTTTTTTTAAGTGGGATGAGCAGTCATTATTCTGATGTAACAGCTTATGCAAATTCTGGAGTTGTTTCCGTTACTTTTTATCCAGAAGGTGCTTGTTATTTTTTTGATTTTCCCTTACATGAAATAGAGAATCAAATAATAAGTTTGAAAGATATTGATCAAAAAGAAATTAGAATAATAGAACAGCAATTGTTTGATGCACCAGCAATAACAGATAAAATAAAAATAATAGAGCAGTTTTTATATAATAGAATTAGACAAGTCAAACATTATGATCATTTATTGGTAAAACAAGGTTTAGCTTTTATAAAAAATAAAAGGGGAGATCTCAAGGTAAAGGAGTTATCTAAAGAACTCTTTACAACAGAAAGAACTATTGAAAGGAAATTTTCTGCTATAGTAGGAAAAGCACCAAAACAATATATACGTTTGATCCGATTTCATGAAACTATTAATGGACTTTATCAGATTGGGAAAAAGAATTTAACCGAGTTTGCTTATGATAACGGATATTTTGATCAAGCCCACTTTATTAATGAGTTTAAGTCTCTTTCTGGGTACACACCAAAAGAGTTTTTATTAAATTGTCCTTGTGAAATGGATAATGGATTACAAGAAGATTTATAAGAAATATTAAAAGAATTTGATCTTAAGCTCCAAGCAAGGAGTAAGCAAGGCAACACTGACGTGTTGCAGATAAAAGATAAAAGATAAAAGATAAAGTCGGTATTGATATATTGTAGATAAGGGCAGTACTGGGCAACACTGACGTGTTGCAGATAAAAGCTCATATCAGGCTGTCGCCTGTTTGGTAAAAATGAAACACCTTGTTTTGAGATTGTCCTTTTAAAAAATTGACATCTATTGGAGAAGATATGTTTATTACTTTTAAATGGTAATCTTCATTTCTTTCTCTTGAAAGAAAGAAACGGAAGCAAAGAAAGTTCAAGCCTTAGGAAAAAACTTGCTATCTCCTGTCCCTCTCAGGGACTTCGCCATAGCTTGCCAATGGGTGGGTTAATTTATGTGGCAAACCCTTGTCTTCAATCAGAATGGCTGTTCGTTCCCCTTCGAGTTTCCTTACGACTTAACGTGCTTTTTTCATGGGCAATTGTAACACTTATATCTGGATTATTTCTTGTATTAGATTGATGAGGTATAGGAATTTGTAGATAAAATGAGTATTATCTTCAAGTATTCGAGTCCGAGCCGAACTCGCTCCATAACACGTCATTTTTTCATGGGCATTGTCTCATTGATACCTAGATATATAATATATTTTATGGATTGATTAATTAAAAATAGACAAATACACAAGATGTTTCATAGGAGCTCATATCAGGCTGTTGCCTGTTTGGTAAAAATGAAACACCTTGTTTTGAGATTGTCCTTTTAAAAAATTGACATCTATTGGAGAAGATATGGATATTTCTTTGAGATAGTATTGTTCATTACTTTTGTCTTGATACCTGGATATTTAATATATTTTATGGATTAATTAATTAAAATAGACAAATACACAAGGTGTTTCATAGGAGATAAAGTCGGTATTGATATATTGTAGATAAGGGCAGTACTGGGCAACACTGACGTGTTGCAGATAAAAGCTCATATCAGGCTGTTGCCTGTTTGGTAAAAATGAAACACCTTGTTTTGAGATTGTCCTTTTCAAAAATTGACATCTATTGGAGAAGATATACTGATATTATTTTATTAATAGGACAGATTTATTATCGAAGGTGTTAAGAATACATAGATATGAAGTGAATAGGTTCATTTTTCAAACGGATAAGTAAAGAGTAACTTAATGAGAGTTTATTTTTTAGAAGTCTCTTCATTCAGATAACTCCTTTTTAAACAAAGCGCTTGACAGTATAAACAACGCTAATCAGATGGATAAAAAAATATTCTGATAAGGAAGGAAAATATGAAATTATCGAAAAGAGCTCATGAAATTCAAGCCTCTCCAATTCGTAAATTAATGCCCTATGCAAATGCTGCTAAGAAAAAGGGAATTAAGGTTTATCATTTAAACATTGGTCAACCGGACATAGAAACACCCCATGAGATGTTGGCAGTTTATCACAATTATGAAGACAAGGTTTTAGCGTATGGTCCATCACAAGGAGTTGATGAATATCGTCATGCATTAGTTACATATTATAGAAAAAATCAGATAGAACTTCATGAAAATGAGATCATTGTAACCACAGCTGGATCCGAAGCAATAGTTTTTGCAATGATGGTTATTTGTGATGATGGTGATGAGATAGTAGTTCCAGAACCTTTTTATACAAACTACAACGGGTTTGCTTCAATGACAGGCGTAAAATTAGTGCCTTTGACTACATATGCAGAGACAGGATTTTCAATTCCTGGACGAGATAAGATTGAAGCAGTTATTACTCCCAGAACCAAAGCAATCATGATTTGTAATCCTGGTAATCCAACAGGGACCGTATATTCAAAAGCAGAATTGGAGATGTTATCAGAAATAGTAAAAAAACATAATATTTATTTAATTTCAGATGAAGTATATAGAGAGTTTGTTTATGAGGGAGAACCTGCAACAAGCGTATTGGAATTGGAAGGAATGGAGAATCATGCCATTATGTGTGATAGTATTTCAAAACGTTATAGTGCCTGTGGTGCTAGAATTGGTTGTATTGTCAGCCGTAATAAAGAGATAATGTCTTCCTTACTGAAATTTGCTCAAGCCAGATTATGTCCTCCAACGATAGATCAGTTAGCAGCAGCAGCCTGTGTAGATTTACCCAAAAGTTATACTGAATCCATATTGGAAGAATATGATAAAAGAAGAAATATTGTTTTTGAAGAGTTACAGAAAATTGATGGGATTGTTTGTGTAAAACCTCGCGGAGCATTTTATATCATTGCAAAATTACCCATTGAAAATGCCGAAGAATTTATTATATGGTTATTGGAAGAATATCATGTGAATAATGAGACAGTCATGGCTGCTCCTGCTGAAGGATTTTATTCAACACCTGGTTTAGGCAGAAATGAATTAAGATTGGCTTACATTCTGAATGAAGAAGATTTAAAGAAAGCCATGCATATCTTTCGTATGGGTTTAGCAGAGTACAAGAGAATAAAGGGATAAACTTTAAATAAGCCTGCTGAAAAGCAGGCTTTAAATTTATTATTATGAAAAACAAATTCTTAAAGATGTTATTAATAATTAGCGGGTTTTTCTTTTTAGGTTTAGGTGTCATTGGTGCTTTTTTACCAATAATGCCAACAGTTCCATTTATTTTATTATCAGCAGCTTGTTTTGCAAGGGGATCAGATAAATATTACCAATGGCTGATTTCTCACAAACTATTTGGACCCCATATCATACGTTATCGCGAAGGTAAAGGCGTGTCTAAAAGACTAAAGATAAGCTCTATAATAATGTTATGGATATCTTTGAGCGTATCGACTTTATTATTTATTCATAATAATTATTTAAGGGTATTTTTCTTGCTGATTCTAATTTTGATTACTCTTCATATTTTGAGAATAAAAACATACAAAAAATAGATTTTAGATAAGTAACCTTTTCACAATTCACATTGAAACTATCTACTGACGGATTTTGAGAGTTATATGTTCAATTCAATTTTACTTAAATCAGACTAATTCCACGAATAAGTATAAAGCGATGTTATTTGGACATTACGATTATAAAAATGGTTCAAAATGTTAGTTAATATGAATATGATTCCATGAAATGACTTGACAGTTTAAATAGCTTTGTTTTATGTTAAAATTAAGTAAACCTCAATTTGTAGGTGTAAAAGCAATGGATTATTAGAAAAAATTTAGATTAAAGAGAAAAGGAGAGAAAAAATGTTAGTCACAACTACCCCAACGTTTGACGGAAAGAAGATTTCAGAGTATAAAGGTGTCGTTTTTGGAGAAGTCATAGCTGGTGTCAATTTTGTTAAGGATTTCTTAGCAGGGATTACAGATATATTTGGTGGTCGTTCTGGTTCTTATGAAAATGAATTGATCAGAGCTAGAGAAGAAGCAATCAAAGAAATGATAGGGCGTGCTTATCAATTGGGAGCTAATGCAATTGTTGGAATGGATGTAGATTACGAAGTTTTAGGTCAAAATGGCAGTATGTTAATGGTTTCCGTTTCGGGAACAGCAGTGATCGTTGAAGATTAATAGATTTCAGAGGATTGATGGAATTGCAGAGTAAAAAGGAACTGTTTTTCAATTATTTGCAGAGATTCAGCCAGAATCCAGGAGTATTTGCAAAATTTGAGAAGTATTATGAGATCTTAAAAGAAGAGAATGCGAAGATAAATTTATTTTCCAGAAAGATGGAGATAGAGGATATTTGGACAGTTCATTTTATGGATTCTTTGACTTTATGTGAAACAGATAACGATTTAAATCACAAAAGAATACTTGATTTTGGAACAGGTGGTGGTTTACCAGGGATACCTCTAAAAATATTATTTCCTGAGAGTGAAGTATATTTTTTAGATTCAATAGCAAAAAAGATGAGTTCAGTAAAAAATTTTTGCAAATTACTTGACTTAAAAACCTGCAATTTTGTTTGCTCACGTATAGAAGATCTTCCGTCATCGATGAGAGGGACTTTTGACAGAATCGTATGTCGTTCTGTTAAAATTCTACCATTATTTATAAAACCAATGATGATGAGTTTAAAACCCGAAGGGAAGATATATCTATATAAAGCAAAGCAGATAGAAGATGCTTTATTATTTAAGCATTATAAAATCTACGATGTTTCAAACCCAATATTGGGAGAAAGAAAGATAGTTGAGATAGAATATGGCAAAAATAATAACAGTCGTTAATCAAAAGGGTGGCGTGGGAAAGACAACAACGTCAGTGAATTTAGCAGCTGCTTTAGGGTTGTATGAAAAGAAAACATTATTGATTGATTTAGATCCACAGGGTAATGCGACAAGTGGAATTGGAGTCGATAAAGATAAGTTGACCCAACATTCATATAATGTGTTAATTGGCAAAGTAAAAGCTGAGAATGCAATCAACAAAACTGAGATACCCTATTTGGATGTCATTGGCAGTAATATTGATTTAACTGGGGCAGAAATTGAGCTTGTTCATGAGTTTTCTCGCGAGCAGAAGTTAAAAGAAGCGATAAGTCAATTGCACACACAATATGAATATATAATTATCGATTGTCCTCCATCTTTAGGGTTATTAACCGTAAATGCATTAACTGCGTGTACGGATGTATTAATCCCAATACAATGTGAATATTATGCACTGGAAGGTGTTAGCCAGTTATTAAATACCATACGTTTAATCCAGAAGAATTTAAATCCAACCTTAAATATATTGGGTGTTTTATTGACAATGTTTGATAAAAGATTAAATTTATCAAATCAGGTTGCCATAGAAGTGAAGAACTATTTTAAAGAGAAAGTTTTTAAAACAGTGGTAGTTCGTAATGTAAAATTATCAGAAGCCCCAAGTTTTGGGAAATCAATAATGCATTATGACATCAAATCTTTAGGAGCTCAGAATTATTTGCAATTAGCGATGGAAGTGATAGAAAGATGACAAGATTAGGAAAAGGCTTATCAGCATTAATAAAGAATGAAGAGATTGATCATTCAGTTCAGGGTTCAGTAAATTCAGTAAAGATAGAGTTAATTCAGCCAAATCGCTATCAACCAAGAAAAGTATTTGATTTGGAAAAATTACAAGATTTAGCTCAATCAATTACAGAGAATGGAGTTATTCAACCCATAATTATAACCCAATTAGATGATAATAAATACGAATTAATAGCAGGTGAAAGAAGGTTAGAAGCTTCCAAATTGGCAGGATTAACAGAAATTCCTGCTGTAATACGTGAGGCTACGCCAAGAGAAAAGCTGATCTTTGCAATTATTGAGAATGTTCAACGAGAAGATTTATCTCCACTAGAAGAAGCAAAAGCCTATCATCAATTAATAGAAGAATTTGAATTAACCCATTCAGATATTTCAACAATTATGGGAAAAGATCGGGCAACAGTAAGTAACACATTGAGGTTGTTAAAATTACCTCAGGTAGTTCAGGATATGATAGACCGTAAGGAGATAACCTCAGGCCATGCGCGGGCAATTTTACAGGTATCTGTTGAGTTACAAGAAGAATTTGCTGAATTTATCATAAAGAATCATTTATCAGTCAGAAAAGCAGAAGAAGCAGTGAATCGATATTCCAAGAGTAAACCAGTTCATATAGCTCAAAAACCTATTTATGAAAATGAAGAATTATACAGTATTGAAGCTAATCTGAAAAAACATTTTGGCAAGAATGTGAAAATCAAACCAAAAGCAAAAGAATCAGGAGAATTGATTATTACTTTTAAAAGTAGAAAAGAATTGGAAGAAATCATCAATTCTTTTATGTCGAATATGTAATTGATCCTAAATAGAATCTGAGAATCGGAGCTTAAGATGGGTAATTATGATTTTTCATAAAAACTATTTAGTTAATGCTCTTCAATTGATAATAATAGTCATATTGATAGGGATCAATAGTTATTTGTGGAGAAAAATCGTCAGACTAAATCGAGATAATGTCAAATTAAAGACAGACTTAGTTTCCTCTAATCAGATCTTAGAATTGATAAAACAACAATTAGAATCAGAAAAAAAACATAAAAAACCAGAAAAACGAACTCATGAAAACAAATTGTTTGAAATGAATAATAACATAATAATTCATGATGACAGATTTTATCCTGATTTATTACCATTAACCGAAGACTTTGCAGTTAGTCAGAGATTTAGTGAAAGTCACCCAGCAATAGATTTGGCAGCACCTTTTGGAGCAGAAGTATTTTCTTCAGGTTCAGGGATAGTAATAGCTTGTTCAATAGATAAATATTTAGGTAATGTATTGATTATTAATCACTTAAATAATTATAAAACGTTGTACGCTCATTTAAGTAGTTACACCGTGAAAGTCAATGATTTTGTTGATAAAGGAGATCAAATTGGTAGTGTGGGTAATTCTGGTTTAAGCAGTAATCCTCATCTTCATTTTGAGCTTAATTTCCAAAATAAACCGATTGATCCAGAGAAAATAATGTCAATCCCAACAGTAAAAGTTAACCCATAGGAGAAAAAGATGATATTTGGTGAAAAAAATAAGCATGTAACTTTAAATACAATCGTAGGTAAAGAATGTGTTATTGAAGGTAATATTAAGCTGACAGAGGGTATTCGCATTGACGGCAGGGTTATTGGGAATATTGAGACCCAAGGATTTATTAGTTTATCTTCCACAGCAGTCGTACAAGGAGATCTAACAGGATCAGAGATATTAGTTTCTGGAGAAGTGCAGGGTAATGTACAGGCATCCACTACTTTAGAGATAGAAAAGAGTGGTAAAATAACAGGAGATATCCATACGAAATTTTTGAAAATTCATACTGGAGCTATACTAAATGGTGTAAGCAGGATGAAACCTGAAACGGAGTGAAAACAAGATGAAAATTATTAGTAAAAAAGAAAAAGATTTCATGATAAAGAATCAATTTGTTTACGAAGATAATCATGAAATATTACGTGCTTTGAGTTTATTAACCCAATTAGGTTTAGTAATGATAAGTTCAATTATACTTTTTCTTGTAATAGGTTTATTTATAGATCGCACTTTTAATTTGAATAATATTGGATTAATTTTGTTTATTATTATAGGTGTAATCAGTGGATTTATAGCAGATTACCAATTATTATCCAAATTTTTAAAAAAGAAAAAGGGAGAATAATGGAGAACGATAAATTTTTGAAGAGAATTTTAATAATTATTTTCTTGACAAACCTTCCAAATGTTATCATGATGCCAATTGTTTATAAATTAAGCATAGGGTGGATTTTAGGATCAATTGCCAGTACTATCAATTTCATTTGGCTGTTTAAGCAAGCTCTGAGACTAAACATATATGATGAAAAACAAAGTATGAAACAATCATTTATTGGATTTTCTTTACGATATTTGTTTTTAGCAGTCTATTCTGTATTAGTTTTACTGTTAATAAAACCAAATATTTTGATGTATGGTTTAGGTCTATTTTCAGCTCAATTAGCTATAGTTATTAATCAGGGCTATGAATATATTCGACATAGTTCCTATGGAAAATATTATCGGGGTGATCATGAAAAATAATGGTTTACCGTTAAAGCATATTTTGCTAATCTTTTTTGTTGCAGAGCTTTTAATAGCGGGTTTGCTACTTAAGTATGACTTAAAGATAGGTCATAATCCAGAAACTAACCAGCGTGTATGGTTAGAAAATAAGCATAATTTAATGACCGAAGAAATTGATAAGGAAATTCAACCAGATCTTTTTGTAAAAGAAGAAAAAATATCTAATCCTGAATCCTTTACTTATGGCAGTAAGACTTTATATAATATTTTTTATAAAATGTTTGGTGAAAAGAGTGCAATTTTAAATTTTAGACTTTATCGTATGTTGTTTTATTTAGATTTATTTCTATTATTTATAGCAATATTCATTCGCGTAAAGGCATCGAAAATTCCTTCAAAAATACAAGTTCTGTTTGAAATGTTTTATGGTTTCTTTGACAATTTAGTAGCAGAAACACTTGGTGAAGGTAAAAGACATTATACAAAGTATTTTTTCACAACATTTTTATTTATTTGGATGTCAAACTGGTGTGGATTATTGCCTATTCCAGGCGTGAGTGAACCAACCAGAAACTTAAATGTACCTTTAGGCATGGGACTTATGTCCATCGCATTTGTTCATTTTATGGCATTTAGGAAAAAGGGTCCGATTGAATATTTCAAAGGTTTTTGTGAACCAGTTTTTTTCTTAGCGCCATTAAATATAGTCGGAGAATTATCCAAGGTTATCTCCATAAGTTTCCGTTTATTTGGTAACATTTTTGGAGGAGCAATCATCACATTAGTAGTCTCGAGTTTAACAAAATTTGTACTTGTGCCTATTGGATTAAATATGTTTTTTACAATGTTTGCAGGGACAGTGCAAGCGTTTGTGTTCACGATGTTATCATTAACTTATTTATCAATGGAAATAGGTGAATAAGAGTGTCTAGAGGTAAAAAATGACAATTCAACCAGAGTATGCTAAGGTATTATTATTATTAGGAGCAGCTATCAGTACAGGAGTTGCCTCTCTGAGTGCTGGATTTGGAGAAGGACAGACAGCTGCAGAAGCGACAAGATCCATCATGCGTCAGCCGAAAGCCAATGATGTAGTTATCCGTTCCATGTTAATTAGTCAAGCCGTAACAGAATCAGGAGCAATTTTTGCCTTGGTCATTTCTTTGCTATTGGTATTTGGCGGATTTCTTGAGTTTGGAGTAGATTGGGCCAGAGCATTTAGTTTTTTGGGAGCAGGCATTGCAATGGGATTAGGTTGTACCGGTCCCAATTATGGTTCAGGTTATTCTGGTTCAAAAGCATTGCAGGCAATTGGAAGGACTCCAACCCATAGTGGAGGTATCACCGCAAATATGTTAATTGGTCAGGCATTATCCCAAACGTCAGCCATATTTGCATTGGTTGTATCTCTGTTGTTATTATACATGGTTCCAGGTCAGATGCAAAATCCGACATTAGCTGGAATGATCTTGAAGGCAACTGCCTATGTTGGAGCAGGTTTAGTTATTGGTATTGGAACATTAGGACCAGGTGCTGGAATAGGCTTTGTTGCAGGAGCAACAAACGACAATTTATCAAAACATAACAAAGATAAATCAGTATTAACAAGGACAATGTTTTTAGGTGCTGCAGTTGCAGAGTCAACATCTATCTATTCATTAGTCGTTGCTTTTTTATTAATATTTGTATCATAAGAAAACTCAAAATTCATAGGAGGAATTATGGATCCCAACGCATTAGCTGGTGGAATAGCAAAAGCTGCCGCATTTTTAGGTGCAGGCATTTGTATGGGAATTGGTGCATTAGGCCCTGGTCTTGGTGAAGGTTATACAGCAGGGAAAGCATGTGAGGGCATATCACGATCACCCGAACATGCCGGATTAATAACAAGAACAATGTTGATAGGACAGGCAGTTTCAGAATCAACAGGAATTTATTCATTAGTTATAGCTCTTCTTCTAATTTTTACTACATAAGGTACAAAATTTCACTTTGTCATGAAGTAAGGAGTTATTTATGACTGTAGATTTCACAATTGTACTTGTGATGATGAATTTTATACTATTAATGATAATTTTAAATAAAATTCTCTATAAACCACTGAAGAAATATCTTCAGGAACGGCAGGTACAAATAAAAAATGATATTGAAGAGGCACATTCATCAATTGAAAAAGCTGAACAATTAGCTTTACAGAGAGATCAAGAGCTTAAGCAATCAATGGATGAAGCCAGAAAACTGAAAGACTCAATAGTCGTAGAAGCAGAGAAAAAGGCAGAGAAGATCTTAGAGACAGCCAAAGAGAAGGAAAAAGATATCATTGCCCAATCCGATGAGAAAATTCAGATACAAAAGAAAACTGCTTTTAAAGAGATTGAGAAAGAAGTTGCTCAATTAGTTTCCAGTTTATCAGCACGCTTAATTGCTGAAAAAATGGATGCAGAATCCGACAAGAAACTGATCGAAAAGTTATTGTCAGAACGGAGCTGACGGTGAAAGATAGAATTCTTGCCCAGCGATATGCTAATTCTGCTGTTACTTTTATAAATGAAGAGAATTATTCATCGTTATTAGAAGATTGTTATGCAATAATTGAATTGTATGATAGTAATGAAGACATAAAGAAAATCATAACATCTAGAATATTAAATGCAGAAAAGAAGAGACAAGTTCTTTCTTTACTTGTAGAAGATTCTGAACAAAAGGAATTTTGGAATTCATATTTTAAGATAATAATTTCCAAAAAGAGAGAATATATCTTAAAGACAATAATAGAAGAAATGATTTCATGTCTTTATGAAGAACAGAACAAGCGCTTTGTTACGTTATATTTAGCAAGAGAAACTGATGAGAAAACATTGCACTCGATATTAAAAGAGTTAGGATCAGTTTTGAAAAAAGAAGTAGAATGTAAAATAATAATAAAACCAGATTTAATAGGTGGTTTTATAGCACAGACAGAGGATATATTAATTGATGGATCTGTAAGTGGTAATTTAAATCGTTTTATAGTACAAGCTATTAAATCAAAATAATGAGGGATATATGAGTATTCATCCTGATGAGATAAGTTCAATCATCAAGCAGAAGATTGATAATTTTCACTTTGATATAGACATAAAAGAAACGGGCAAGGTTGTACAGGTAGGTGATGGAATCGCTCGCGTCTATGGACTAGATCAAGTGATGGCAGGGGAAATGGTTCTTTTTCCAAATGATATTTATGGTATGGCATTGAATTTAGAGCAAGAGAATGTAGGCTGTATCATATTTGGAGAGACCACCCATATCAAAGAAGGCGATTTAGTTCGTAGAACAGGAAAGATATTACAGGTTCCTGTTGGAGATGCCCTTTTAGGGAGAGTTGTGAATTCATTAGGTCAGCCAATTGATGGAAAAGGTGAATTACAAACAGATAAGTATTTACCAATAGAGAGAAAGGCATTAGGAGTGATTGATCGTCAACCAGTTAAGGAACCCTTACAAACTGGTTTAAAAGCGATAGATTCAATGATTCCGATAGGCAGAGGACAACGAGAGTTAATCATTGGTGACAGACAGACAGGGAAAACAGCAATAGCATTGGACACAATTATCAATCAGAAGGGTAAAGGTGTCGTATGTGTTTATGTGGCAATTGGTCAGAAAAGATCGACAGTGGCAAAAATAGTAAAAACGTTAGAGAGATACGATGCAATGAGTTATACAATAGTAGTTTGTGCCAGTGCATCAGAAGCCCCATCGATGTTATACATTTCTCCATATTCTGGATGTTCAATGGGAGAATATTTTAGAGATAATGGAAAGCATGCCTTAATTATTTATGATGATTTATCAAAGCATGCCGCAGCCTATCGAGAGATATCCTTGTTGTTGAGACGTCCACCAGGGCGTGAAGCATATCCTGGTGATGTATTCTATTTACATTCTAGGTTATTGGAAAGAGCTTCAAAGCTAAGTGACAAGTTAGGTGGAGGTTCATTAACGGCTTTACCAATTATTGAAACAAAAGCTGAAGATATTTCTGCTTATATTCCCACTAATGTGATATCAATTACAGATGGTCAGATTTATTTGAGTTCCAGACTTTTTTATTCAGGGATACGTCCTGCAATAAATCCGGGATTATCAGTTTCTCGTGTAGGAGGCAGTGCTCAAATAAAAGCTATGAAATCTGTTGTTGGTCAATTACGTTTAGATTTGGCACAATATAATGAATTAGAGGCATTTGCAAAATTTGGATCAGATTTAGATAAAGCTACTCAGGCTCAGTTGAGAAGAGGGGAACGCTTAATCGAGATATTAAAACAAGATCAATATGTCCCTCTGACAGTGGAAAAACAAATTATGATCATATTTATGGCTAACGAAGGATATTTAGATAGTGTTGACACTTCAAAAGTTGCCATAGTAGAGCGTGATTTATTTACGATTCTGGAATCGAAGTATAAAGATTTTACCAAAGAATTGATAAAAGATAAAATAACCGATCAGATGAAAGAGAAGATGCATGACATTTGTAAAGAAATCATTGCTAATTTCAAATGATACATTTAAATAAACAGGAGATCTCATGGCAAATTTGAGAGATCTAAGAAACAGAATCACTAGTATTAAGAATACCAAGCAGATAACAAATGCTATGAAAATGGTATCAGCCTCTCGTTTGAGAAAAGCACAGGATACTGTAGTAAGGGCACGACCTTATTCAGATTATGTGGATTTAATGTTAAGAATTCTACAGAAGAAGAATGTCACCAATCCGCATCCAATGTTAATTTCTCCAAATAAAGATGGCAGAATATTATTGATAGTAGTCACAGGTGACAGAGGATTGTGCGGATCTTTTAATTCGACAATTATACGTTATGCAAATCAATATATACGCGAGAATAGTCAGGTTGATTTAGTTTGTATTGGCAGAAAGGCATATGATACTTATAAAAAGAGAAGTAATTTAAAAATTGTTGCTCATTTTGGCAGTATAACTGAGATTAAGGATATTTCTGATTTAAAGCAAATTCGTAATGAAGTTATAAATTTATTTTTTAGTATGGAATACCAAAAGGTAGATGTAATATATAATGAATTTAAATCAGCAATTCAACAGAATTTAACATGCAAACAGATTATGCCAATCATACCAACGGAATCAGACGAAGTGTCAACGATAGATTTTTTATATGAACCTAATGAGACAGAAATTATTGAAGAATTGGGAACACGTTATGTCAGTGTAGAATTGTGGCGTATCTTATTGGAATCAAATGCGGCAGAGCAAGGTTCCAGAATGACAGCCATGGATAATGCTACAAACAATGCTACAGATCTGATAGAACAATTGAGTTTGTTGTATAATCGTGAACGTCAGGCACAGATTACAACAGAAATCATAGAAGTTGCTTCCGGAGCAGAAGCAATACAACAGTAATTAAAATGTAAATATATTCAAGAGGGTGATATGACAAAAGGAAAAGTCGTTCAAGTTATTGGCCCTGTCATTGATGCAGAGTTTCAGGAAGGTAAGATTCCTGCAATATATAATGCATTAACGATAACGCGTTCTGATGGATCACTTCTAATTTTGGAAGTACAGATGCATTTAGGAGAAAATATTGTTCGAGCTGTGGCAATGGAATCTACGGATGGTTTAGTTCGTGGCACAGAGATAACAGATACCGGAAATCCAATCACCATCCCAGTTGGTGACAATGTTTTAGGTAGAATAATGAATGTAGTAGGAGAACCTGTTGATGAGCAAGGTCCGATAAAAACAGAGGTAAGATATCCGATACATCGTCAGGCACCTTCCTTTGAAGATCTAGATACTCAAGAAGCCATCCTAGAGACTGGTATTAAGGTTATAGATTTAATTGAACCTTATTTAAAGGGTGGAAAGACAGGCTTATTTGGTGGCGCAGGTGTAGGCAAGACCGTGTTAATTCAAGAATTGATACGAAATGTCTCGAGTGAGCATGGTGGATTTTCAGTCTTTTGTGGAGTTGGAGAAAGAACACGTGAAGGAAATGATCTTTGGATAGAGATGAAAGAATCGGGAGTTATAGCGAACACCGCAATGATTTTTGGTCAGATGAATGAACCACCGGGAGCACGTATGCGTGTTGGTTTGACAGGTTTGACAGTTGCAGAATACTTTAGAGATGTTGCCAAGAAAGATGTGTTATTGTTTATTGATAATATTTTCCGTTTTACACAGGCAGGTAGCGAAGTTTCTGCTCTATTAGGTCGTATGCCATCAGCAGTTGGTTATCAACCTACTTTAGCAACAGAAATGGGTGAGTTACAAGAGAGAATCACATCTACAACCAATGGTTCTATAACATCAGTTCAGGCGATTTATGTACCTGCTGATGACTTTACAGATCCAGCCCCAGCTACAACCTTCTCACATCTTGATGCTTCAACTCAGTTATCTAGAAGAATAGTTGAATTAGGTATTTATCCTGCGGTAGATCCTTTAATGTCAACTAGTCGTATATTGGATCCAAAAATAGTTGGAGATGAGCATTATCAAGTAGCTCGAGAAACTCAGAGAATTATCCAAAAATATAAAGATTTACAGGATATTATAGCAATATTGGGTATGGATGAATTATCAGATGAAGATAAATTAGTTGTAAACAGAGCTCGTAAGCTTGAGAGATTTTTCTCACAACCATTCTTTGTTGCAGAAGCCTTTACAAACCAACCGGGAGAATACGTTTCATTAAAAGATACAATATCGGGATTCAAAGCAATCATAGAAGGCTATTGTGATGATTGGCCAGAGCAAGCTTTTCTTTATGTAGGTAAGCTTGAACAGGCAGAAGCAAAAAAAATGAAGTTAACCAAATGAACAGGATATAACAATGGATAAAATCCATATTGAGATCATTCAGCCGAGAGGCAAAAAACTAGATGCGATGATTGATTCAGTCATCATACCAGGTTCAGAAGGTGATTTTGAAGTTTTACCAGATCATACTCCATTTATCACAAAGGTTAGACCAGGTGTATTATTGATAACTAAAGAAGGTCAATTAGTAAAATTTGCCATACATGATGGGTTTGTAACGGTAGAAGGAAATCATATCATTATCATTTCAGAAAGAGTTGAAACAAAAAATGAAATTGATCTTGCTCGAGCAGAAGCTGCAAAAGAACGAGCAGAGAAAAGGATTTACTCGGGTGATAAGGATATTGATTACAGAAGAGCCAGTATAGCTTTACATCGAGCAATAGCTCGAATTCATATCAATTCATAATAGAAAGACGCTAGAGCGTCTTTCTATTTTTTATTAAAAAAGGAAGAACACTAGATGGCAGTGAAAGAAAAAGTAAGTATAAAGAATGAAAAACCTAATCTGTTAAACAATCTATTAAATCCGGTAAATATACCTCAAAAAGTTAGTCATTTAGATTCAATATTAGAAGAAATAGCCGAGATTTGTTCTGAAACCAATGAAGATTTTTCAAAAGAAACAGAGTCTTCAAAACAAATCCCGGAAAAGAAGTAATTAGCGTTCTTTGTAGTTTTTATTAATCCAATTTTTGTATTCACCAGACAAGATATTGTTTATCCATGCAGTGTTTTCCATATACCAAGCTACAGTATATTCTAAACCTTGTTCAAAAGTCACAGATTGTTTCCAACCTAACTCATTTTTAATTTTATCACAATTAATAGCATAACGATGATCATGTCCTGGTCTATCTTTAACATAGGTTAGAAGCTCTTGATAAGGCTTTTCAGAAGGTGATATTTTATTCATAATATCACATAGAGCTAAAACAAGTTTAATATTTTCCCATTCGTTTTCACCGCCAATATTATAAGTTTCACCAATTGTTCCTTTTTCAACAATAGCCCAAATACCAGAGCAATGATCTTTTACATAAAGCCAATCTCTGACATTTTTACCATCACCATAAATTGGTAATGCTTTTTTCTGTGTGATATTAAGAATCATAAGAGGAATTAGTTTTTCAGGGAATTGAAGAGGTCCATAATTATTAGAGCAATTAGACATGGTAATTGGTAGATCATAGGTATGATGATAAGCAGAGACAAGGTGATCAGAAGATGCTTTTGAGGCTGAATAAGGGCTTCTGGGATCATACGGTGTAGTTTCGAAGAAATAACCAGAATCTCCAAGACTACCATAAACTTCATCGGTGGAAATATGATGGAAAAGAACGTCCTTTCTATCGATCCAATTTTTTCTAGCAATTTCAAGTAGATTAAATGTGCCAATAATATTTGTTTCAATAAATTCTTTTGGTCCACAAATAGATCTGTCGACATGAGATTCAGCAGCAAAATGAATTATACAATCAATATCATGTTTTAAGAATATTGCAGAAATATTTTCAAAATTGCAAATATCTTCAGCATAGAAAAAGTAATTGTTAAATTTAGTTTGAAAATCAGGCAGATTTTCTGGATTTCCTGCGTAGGTAAGTTTATCAACATTGATAATGTTACCCTCAAATTTTAATTCATCCAATAAATAGTGGATAAAATTTGCACCAATAAAGCCACATCCACCAGTGACCATAATGTTTTTGAATGTTCTTTTCATAGAATACTCCGTGTTAATTTAGTTTTTTTGTTTATAAAGAAAAATGGTAATAAGGTCTAATTTATAATCGAGGTTATAATGAGCTTTTATTTCAGCAGTTTCTTCAGAAAGATTATTTTTGGAAATAAGAAAAGCATTAAACTCAAGATGATTGTTAACTTTTTTTACTTCATTAAATCTAAAATAGACAGTAGTCCCTTTCCACTTGTTTTTTAAATCGGTTAACAGATGTTTAAAAGAAGAGAAATTTATCAGTTTTTTCCCGTCAGAATCATAAACAATTAAGTATGTTGGAATATTGTCGTTAAGAGAAAGAAATTTTTCATTTTTAGCGTTTAATAATCTGATTGAGTATAGAGTTTCAATTAGAGATTCAGAGATAGAATCAATTTCAGAAGAATCAACGTTTTTAATACGAAGCGTATCTTTTGTTGTCAATATAAAAGAATTGTTGATTACATTATAAGAATAAAGATAGTTTAAGTTATTGTTTTTGAAGTTGAAAATCAAGTCAGCAGAAAAACCATTATAATGTGGAGCAGAAAGAAAAAAAAGATTGTTTTGTTGCTTAATTTGGTAACCAGGAAAGTTTTGTTTAAGGTTTTTATAGGTAGATTTATATTTGCTTTGGAGAGAATTATTGGACTTTGGGAGGCAAAATAGTGTTGAAAACATTAAAGACATGCAAAGAAAGCAAGATAATTTATTAAGGAAATTCATTCAACAACTCACAAATATCATTTATCTTAATATTAAGATATAAGTCAAAATAAAAAAAAATGGGGGAAAAAGGCAAGTCTTTTTGTAAAAATATTTAAATGGAATAATAATTGCAAATTAATTAGAAAAAAAGTATAAGGAATAAGGATGAGTGTATTAATAATCGCTACGGTTGTGCTGATCGTGAACTGGATAATTGAGTATTTACGGCACTCAAGGAATGTAAAATCAATACCGATCAGAATTCATGTTAATGGAACGAGAGGGAAATCAAGTGTAACAAGATTGATCGCCTCAGGATTAAGAGCGGGCAATATCAAGACAATAGGGAAGACAACAGGAACCTTGCCACGAGTTTTATTGTCTGATGGTCAAGAAGCTTCAATAGTGAGATTATTTGGAGCCAATATTATTGAGCAAAAGTACATCTTTCGTTATGCAGCATCCGAGAAGCCTCAAGCGATTGTCATAGAATGTATGGCCGTTAATCCTGCTTATCAATGGATTACTGAAAGAAAGTTTGTAAAATCTACCATTGGTGTGATAACAAATGCACGTCCAGATCATTTAGATTTAATGGGATCAACAGTACAGAGTGTAACCATGTGTTTAACAAACACTATACCAAATCATGGGGTATGTTATACAGCAGAAGAGGATCAATACAGTTTGATGAAGAAAGTTGCTAAGGCAAGAAACACGGAGATACATAAGATCAGACCAGTTGATGTAACAGATCAGGAAATGCAGGATTTTTCATATATAGAACACAAAGAAAACGTACAATTAGCATTATCAGTTTGTGAAAAGGCAGGAGTTAAGCGCAGTGTAGCTTTAAAAGGTATGCAAATATCAAATCCAGATCCAGGTGCATTAAAAAAATATACAGTAGAAGAAAAAGGCAAAAAAATAGTATTCTACAATGTTTTTGCTGCAAATGACCCATCATCAACAGAGTTTATATACAATTTAGTTACTGCGAATTTAAATGAAGGTGCAGTAAAGATGGTCGTTCTTAATAGCAGAGCTGATCGTTATTTTAGATCACAACAATTGATAGATATTTGTTTAAACATAGATTATGACTATGTTTTATTAACAGGAGAGATCCCAGAGAAAGTATTTTCATATGCCCTGTCAATGAATTTGCCAAAATCAAAAGTTATCTCAATTGGAGAAATAGATCCTCAATTAGTTTTTAATAAAATCTTTGAGTTGACGAAAAGAGAGAGTCATATAATCGGTATAGGTAATATAGCGGGTAAGAATAAATATGGTGCCCATATAGTAAAATATTTTAAAGATAAATCAATGTTAACAGTTTAAGGAGGAGTCAGTGATTGAAGCTGCTGTAGGCTTAGGTGTCATTCTCAGTTTAGTTTTTTCTGAATTGTTAGGAGCTTCCGCAGGTGGTATAGTTGTACCTGGATACATAGCAATGTATTTAGATAAGCCATCCCATATAATCGGAACTATAATGGTCAGTTTATTAACATGGGGAATCATTCGTATTATTGGGTCTTTTACTCTTTTATTTGGTAAAAGACGTATGGTTTTGAGTATTTTAATTGGTTTCATATTAGGTTGGGCAACGCGTAACATATTATTTTTAAATGCATCCATCTTAGATTTAAAACTTCAATCTATTGGATATATCATTCCTGGTCTGATTGCAAATTGGTTTGAAAGACAGGGATTTATTAAAACAATGACAGTGATGTTAATTGCAGCAGTTGTTGTACGTTTAACCTTAATAATAATATCCGGTGGGGAGGTGACGTTTAATGTATAAGCCATCACTAAAGAATAATTGGTCACTAATAGGACTTTGTTTATTAAGTCTAGTGACATACTATATTGCACAAACTAGTTACAAAACTATTCAAGCTCCATGGTATAATGAGAAAGTTGAATCTTCAAAACTAATGGAACGTTCAATGGATTTATTGAAGAATGAAGTTTTAACATTAGGATATAATATTGATCGGATGAATGATCCCAATGAGACAGGTCTAATGGGAAGCAGTGTTTCCACAATAACAACAAGTCGAGGATCATTATCGGAGAGATTAGTCACTCTTAATCCAAATTACTCAGCAGTCATGGTAGATTTATTAAAACGGAGTAATTTAAAAGAAGGTGATTATGTTGCAGTAGGAATAACCGGCGCAAATCCTGGAGCTAATTTGGCTTTATTTTCAGCGATGGAAATATTAAAACTTAAACCGATAATTGTTGTATCTGTTGGTTCATCAACCTATGGTGCAAACAGAGAATTGTTTACATGGGTTGATATGGAAAATGCACTTAATAATAATCACTTAATTTCATTTAAATCTCAATTTGCAACTTTAGGTGGAACAAATGATATTGGTAGAGGTTTACCTCCTGAAGGTCGAGATAATTTAAATAGAGCGATTATCCGCAACAATGTTCAGTTATTATCAGGTCAAAATATGGAAGAAAACATCAAGCTAAGACTCAATGCATATGAGACTCAATTGCCTTCTGGAAAGAAGTATTCAGCCTTTATAAATATTGGTGCAGGAGTTGGTAATGTAGGAAGTGTAGTGAATGCAAAAATAATACCAACAGGAATAAATCACAAATTAGCTGATAAAGAATTTAAAGAACCAGGTATTGCCATGCTATTTGCTAAAAAGAACATACCTGTGATTCATATATATAATGTGATGAAATTAGCTAAAGAGTATAAGTTGCCACAGACTCCAGTTCCCATGCCTAAATCTGGAATTGGCAGTATTTTTTCTTCACAAGTAAACAATGTGATTGTAGCAATAATCTGTTGGATAATATTAATGTCAGCCATTATTGCCGTGATCATTTTTGATCGTCATGACAGACATTTTATGAGTAACATTGTTGATCCTGATGAAGATTTATAAAAAAGAAGAGGTTTTTATGCTCAAGCAAATGAAGAAATCAATAAAATTGTTATTAATCATTGGAATGTTATTAATAACTCCTATACTTTTTGCAAAGACCATCGTAAACTGGAAAGCTTTACCTGTAACAAAATTTTGGACAAGGAACGCAATCAAGCAAGAGGATGGGAAGAAACACTTTTATTACAGACCTAATCGCTTTGAAAAAATGCCTATAGCGATAAATGGGATGCAAACCCTCATACTGAAAACAGTTTGCAAAAAGAAAACAGATACAGTAAAAGTCACAGTAAGCATAGATGGACAGAGTAAGGATTATGATATTCCATTTACACATTCAGATAATCAATACCATTATTATAAAGGGATAGATATAAAAGTTCCTGTAGGTTCCAAAGAAATGACAGTGTTTACACGTAATCCATGGGCATATTTTAGAGCCTATGCAAAAATTACCAAAGAAATCAAACCTGTTAAGATTACTTTGAAAGCTAATACATATAAAAGAAAAGTAAATTTAGCCTCGACTAAGTCGAATAGAGAATACTTTATCGGGGATAAAACCTCTTCTATAGTTTATACAGCTCCTAAGAATGGAAAGATTAAAGCATTAATCAGGTTTTTACCTTTAGCGAATAAAAAACCCTGTATAGTTGAAATTTATGTTAATGGAGAATTAAAACAAAGATTAGAAATGAAACAGAAATTATCAGGTCTTTACAAAGTAAATGAAGTAAAAGTTTCTGTTGGGAAAATCTATTTACTCTCTCAAGTTAAAAAGAATGATAAAATAGAAATTAAAACTATATCTAATCACGAGGTTTTAACCAGATGGTATTTAACGACCGAGTAAAAGGTAGTATTATGAAAAATATTTATTTAATCATTGGTTTAATAGTAGTTTTAAGTGTCCCTTTAATGGCTCAAACACGGGTTGATGTAAAATATGGATTAGGTTATACGAGTAATATTTATGAGTTATCAGAATCAGATCAAGAGAGTTTTGATGAAGGAAAAGATTTTCAATATATTGAAACCTCCGATGATTTTATTCAAAAATTAGGATTAGGCATTGTTCGGACGAAAAGAACCAAGGATTTTCGATATACTCCTTCGCTAAAGATGGTTCAAACTCTTTGTTTAAATAATCCTGATAAGAATACTTTTAATGTAATTGGTGGGATTAATAGTCGTTACAAAGATATACAAACTGATTTTCGTTATGGATATTATCCAAAGAACTATGTTCGCGAATATATGGATAGCGATGGAAGCAAGGAAGATGAAAAGTACACATATGAGAAGAATCTTTATAAGATTTCAGTTTCATACGAGTTTATGAAGAAAATCATACCAATATTTTATACAAAATATGAGAATTATTATTATAATAAGCATTTTACAGAATCCGATGCAAATGCATTAACAATTGGTTTTGGATGCAAATATGAAGGCAAGTATGGAGATATTCAAGGTTTTTATTATTATCGTCATTATATGAATGAATCAGACAATTCAATCATGCAGGCAATCATAGACAATGACAAAAACAGCTCTTATAACAGTAACATCTTCGAAATGAAGTACACTATGAAAAAGGTTTATACGACAAATTTTGATTACAAACCTTTTTTAGGCGTGATATACAGATCGGATTATTATCAAACAGATTTAGATCTTCAAACAGATCCTATACATTCTGGTCGAGTCGATCATAAAATTTCCATAGATTTGGGAACAGAGATATTTATTGCAAAAAATCTAAATTTTAAGCTTGACTTAGTTCAAGACATTCGTAAAGTGCATTCAGATAATGTGAATTTAGATGACGCAAAAGATTTTAGTAAGACTCAGGTATTCGGGAATTTTACATGGTCATTTGATTTGGGAATTTGAAAGGAGTGAGAGAAGTTATATGATGAAGTCTCAGTTTGATCGAAACAAGATCCGTGAGTTTCTAGATTTAGTCGAAAATGAACGATATGATTTAAGGAAATATACAAAACCTGTTTTGGTGTATTTAGTTGATGAGTTTGAAAAAGTAAAATACTCACTTTGGGAACAGGACATGTTGAACAGATTTGGTATCGAGAATGTTGATGGATGGGATTATGAAGAAGACATCGTTTTTTGCCCTGATTGGGTACAGGATGAATTTGATGAAGAATTCGAAGACGATGATGATTGGGATGACGATGACGACTAAAATATAAAAAGCCTGCTCGCTGAGCAGGCTTTTTTTTTATTGTTAAGACTTCATTTTAAGGCGCTGGTAGATCAGAGCCATTAATTTAAGCATATCGAATGGTTTAAAGATAACGTCCTTTAAGCCGCCTTTTTTGCGTTTACAACGGTATGGTTTGGATCGTAGCCAAAACCAGTCATCATGATAATAGGTAATTCAGGTCTAATATCTTTAGTTCGGGAATATAGTTCGTAACCATCCATATCAGGCATAGCTATATCGGTGATCAGGAGATCACAGGAATTTTGTTGAATGAGTTTCAATGCATCAATTCCTCTATTCAAACCAGAGACAGAAAAGTTTTCATCGTAATCTTCTAATTCGACTTTTAAAAAATCGACAATATCCTGTTCATCATCCACAACCAAGATTCTAATCTTTTGTTGTAGGTTGAGAGCGTTTTCTTCGTTAAGATTCATTTGTGTAGAAGTGTTCATAAGAATGTGTCATCTCCTGTAAGTTTGTAATAGATAGTTTTATATTTTTGCATAGTTTTTTCAATAACATCTTGAGGTAAAATAGGAGCAGGTGGTTGTTTATTCCATCCAGAGTTAGTAACAAAGTCTCGGACAAATTGTTTATCATAGCTTTTTGGATTAGAGCCGATTTCATATTCATCTTTATCCCAAAATCTAGAAGAATCAGGTGTAAAGATCTCATCTATAAGGATAATTTTATTACCGATCGTACCAAATTCAAATTTAGTATCAGCAATGATAATTCCTTTTTCAAGAAGCAATTCATGAGCCCATTTATAGAGTTCGATACTTTTTTCTTTAAGAAACTCAGCAATTTCAGGATCAATTCTTTCAAGCATTTTTTTATAAGAGATATTTTCATCATGGCCTTCAACAGCTTTGGTGGAAGGGGTAAAGAGAACTTGAGAGAATCTTTGGCTTTGTTTCATTTTATCGGTAAATAATGTGCCACTAATGGTACCGAACTGATTAAATTCATCCCAAGCAGAACCAGAGATATATCCTCTAGCAATACATTCGAAGGGGATAACGTTAGTTTTTTTGACCATCATTGATCTTTTATCTAGAAATTGTAAGTAAGGGTGGAATTCTTCAGGATATTGAAAAACGTCATCTGTGATAAAATGATTGTCGACAATATGAGTCGTGTTTTTAAGAAAGTAGGTAGCAATTTGATTTAAAATTTTACCTTTATCTGGGATCTCATTAGGGAAAATGACATCAAAAGCAGAAATTCGATCACTAGTGATTATTAATAAATTTGAGCCTAAATCTAAAACATCACGAACTTTTCCAGAATAATGTGCCTTAACTATAGGCAATTTGATTATTTCGGCTAACATAACCCCTCCGTTATTTACTATCTTGATTTATGAAATTAAATATTCTTGCCTGAATATCTTGGTAGTTTTCTTTTAAAAGGCTTTGCAGGTATTTAGGTTCTGATTTTTCGATGGTTCTAAACACAATCCAACGCTGATCAGTTTCATGTTTATTGAAGCAAAGCAATTCGTTATCTCTGGGAAAATCTTCAACATGATTTGTATAAATAAGATGATTTTTCTTTTTAATATTTTTTATCATCCCATTCTCAATAATTACAGAGAAATCTTGAACTTTTAAAGTTTTATTTATAAAGCGGCTGGTATAAAAAAACAGTAGTTGACGATAGTATTTTTCAATAAATTGTTTTTTTAAAAGCATGATTTCAGCTTCTTCAAAAAGCAGATCAACTTCAAGGAGATGAATCCGTTTTTTTAGATCTTTAAGAATGTTTATATTTGGAAGCAAGTAGAAGTTCATTAAGATCTCAGCAGTATCTAAATGGTTGTCATAGATACAATAGCCAGCACAGTGACCTTCATCTTTTAAGTCACAAGGGAAATCATCATCTTTGCAAGCAGGAAGTTTATAGAGCGAATTAAAAGTTTCGATTAAGTCATGCAAGAAAAACTTATCTCTAAAGGGACCAATAAAAGCAGAATCATCAAGAGTATTATCGGATATTTTGATAAAAGGAACAACTTTCCATTGAAGACTCAAATAGCTATAATCGACCCAAGGTTTAATTGACTGATTAAAAGAAGGATTATATTGATCAATGAAGAGTAATTCTTCTATGTAGGCTTCCAAGAGATCATTACAAGGGACAATTTGAACATTATTTGAGTTATTTCGTAGATCAATAAGTGAGATTTCCTCAGTCTCTTCAAGAAGGTATAAGGATACGAATTTCCTAAGATTTTCAGTAGTTTTAAAAAAAACAGGGAAATCATTATTTAAACAAACAAAAAACCCTAAGCTTTCAGGAATATCAGAAAGCACATTTTTTAGATTTTCAATTCTATATTTTACCATATTTTCAAGTTATGATATTGAGTTTTTTGTGTCAAATGATTTCGGTATTTTTTATTGTTTCAAAGTTAAAGAAGGGATAATTTAATATTTTTAAGACAAATTAAAAAGCATTAACACAGAGTAACAAAAAAAAGCAGTTAGCTACATAAAAGATAATCAATAGAAAAATTATTATATGAAGTGAAATCTGAAAGACTATTATCAGAAGAAATTTCTCAAAAAATTTTGAAACAGTTTTTAAAAAAGATTGACCAAATTATAGATAGCAGATTTATTGAAAAAAAAACTCATGGAGAATGAAATGTCAAAAAAGGTAAATAAACCTGAACCAGTTTTAACAAAGAGTATTGGGAAAAGTATATTTGAGAGACCAGTAATTCATTGGATCATGATAGGATTAATATTTGTAGTGATTTCACTGATGTATTTTCAAATCTCATACGGAGGTTATGCTCCCAAAGCGTCAGATATCGTTCAATGGAGAGCCTCTGCTCAACAAATAATGGAATATAATAAGACTCATTGGCATAAAGCTTTGTGGACAGATAATATGTTTTCAGGTATGCCTTCCTATTTGATATCATTACCTAATCAATTTCCTTTTATTGGTGATTTATATCGTTTGATAAAGTGGTTGATCAATTGGCGAATATTCTTTCTCATCTTTTCAGGGATAGGGATGTATATCTTATTAATCCAGTTAAAAATCGAGCCAATGATAGCAATCATTGGGGGTTTTGCTTTTGCATTATCCTGTCATTTTTTAGGGTTAATAGAGATAGGACACAACACAAAGTTTAAAGCGATAGTATATATCCCTTGGGTTTTTTGGGCAATAGATTATCTGAGACAACATAAATCTGTATTAGGGATGGGATTTGTAACCATGTTTTTAATTCAGCAATTTAGAGAGAATCATCCTCAGATTTCTTATTATATGTTTATGATGTTGGGAGTATATTGGCTTGTTTATTTGGTATGTGCTATCAGAGAAAAGGAAATGAAAGGATTTAGTCAATTCAGTCTTCTTTTCATAATATGTATTTTCATTTCAGTAATTGCAATAGCCAATCCTTATTTATCAACGGCAGAATATAGTGAATTTACAAATCGAGGCGGAGCAAGTGGATTAAGCAAAGATTATGCAACAGGATGGTCTTTTGGGGTTGGAGAAATATTAACCTTTTTAGTACCAAAATTTTATGGTGGGATTTCTCCTTTATATTGGGGACCTATGACCTTTACTCAAACCTCAATGTATATGGGAATATTGATATTCTTTTTTGCATTGACAGCTCTAATTTTTGTACGTAGCAGATTAGTAACAATTTTAGGGATAACTTCATTATTTTCAATATTATTATCATTTGGTAAAAATTTTGGATTAATCTATGATATTTTCTTCAATTATTTTCCAGGTTTTAATAAATTCCGCGTACCAGCAATGATTTTGATCTTGCTAGAATTTTCAATTGTCATCTTATCAGCCATAGGATTGAGTTGGTTGGTCAATCAAATAAGTAAGAAAGATCAGAGAGCGTTAAAATATATCAAAATTTCTACCTATATAGCTGGTTTTATATTTATATTATTTTTAATGGGAAAAGCCATATTTTCAGGATTACCCTTTGTCAGACCAGAAGAATTGCAGCAATATGATGGCTCTCAGTTGGCTAATATCAAGAATTTAAGATTGGAAGCCTTGATTAAAAGTGGTTTGCAATCTTTTTCATTACTCATTGTTGGATTATCTTTATGTTGGGCTTTTTTAACAAAAAAAATGAGTAAGAATATTTTATTAGCTTCAATCTTAGTAATAGTGATCTTTGATTTAACATTGATTAATAAAGAGTTTTTAAACGAAGACACATTAGTAAAAGAGTCAGAAATGTTTACTGATTTTGAAGAGAGTTCAGTAGATCAGTTTTTATTAGAGGACAAAGACACTTATCGGATTTTTCCATTAGGGAGGGATTTTGGTAACTCAAGATGGTCTTATTATCATGAATCAATAGGTGGATATCATGGAGCAAAGATAAAGAGATATCAGGATATCATAGAGAATTGTCTCTATTCAGAGATGATCAAGGGAGTGCCATTAAATTGGAATGTTATTAACATGCTTAATGTGAAATATATAATCTTTAATTCACAGATTCCTTTACCCAATTTACAGGAAGTATATAATGATCCTGTTAGCAATTATTATGTGTATAAAAATTTAGAAGCTTATCCACGAGCTTGGTTTGTAGATGGATTAGTGAAAGAAACAGATTTGTCAAAAATAAGAATGATGTTAAATAATCCATCATTTAGCACAAAAACAACCGCAATCATAGAAGATGATATTCCTGCAGTTTCAAAACCTGATAGTTCTTCAGTTCGACTATTAAGCAGAGATATTCACAATTCAGAATGGGAAGTCTATACAGATAAATCCTCATTTTTAACGATATCCGAAATATATTATCCAAAGGGTTGGTCAGTCATGATAGATGGTCAGGAAACTAAGATTTATCAAACAGATTATATATTAAGAGGGATCGTAGTTCCAGCAGGTAAGCATAGTATAAAAATGGTTTTTAATCCCAAATCATATACATTAAGCATACTATTGTCAGGTATTGGGCTTGGGGTTTCCATACTATTTATGATTGTTGGGCTATTTATTTATTACCGCAAGAATTATCGGGGTGAGATCGTTTATGTCGTTAAGTAATTTAGCTGCCAATGGAAGTGAAGTCTATATTGTTGCAACTCCCATAGGGAACCCTGAGGACATCTCTCTTAGAGCTCTCCGAGTATTAAAAGAGGCAGATTTAGTTATCGGAGAAGAAAGAAAGATTGTTTCTCGATTTCTAAGATCCTTAGATCTTCACAAAGAGGTAATTCTAATTAATGAGCATACAGAGATTTCTGAGATAAAAGAGTTAGTTATACAATTGTTATCAACACCCAAAAAGGTTGCATTTTTAAGTGATTGTGGAACGCCTGGGTTTGAAGACCCAGGTGTTGATTTTGTTTCTATCTGTCGAGAATACAATATAAAAGTAGTTCCTGTGCCTGGTGTTTCTAGTTTAATGACTCTAATCATGGTATCAGGAATCCCTATGAAGAAGTTTTATTATGCAGGTTTTTTGTCTGCAAAAAGGGAGATACGCCAGGACGAATTAAAAAGGCTGGCAATAAAGTATCCAAAGGAATCGCTGGTATTACTGGATACTCCTTATCGATTACAAGCCTTATTAGAAGATATAAAAATGTTTTTTTCTCCAGACCGAGAAATCATATTAGGTTATAAGTTAACAATGCCTGAAGAGAAAGTGATCACCTTTAGAATAAAAGAGTATCAACAAGCCATTAAGGATTTACCCAAAGGAGAGTTTGTTATAATAATAAAGTGATCAATTTTCATTTAGATTTATTTATAAATTTAATGAAGTGATGAGTTAAAAAAGTGATATATAAAAACTAAATTATTTATTGACTTTATTAATATATATGGTAGGTTAGAATTATAGGGGGATATTTGAAAAAGATTAGTACCTTATTATTCTTATTGTTTGTAATAATAAATTTGGCGTTTTGCTTGACCATAAGACAAGAAAAAGTTCTAATTTTATCTTCTTATAGTGATGATTATATTTGGCAAAGTAATATTAAAAATGGCATAAAAGAAAAATTATCTTCAAAGGATGTGTTAGTTTACGAGGAAAATTTCCAGTGTCAAAAATTATCTGTATCTTATGATATATATTATCCGTATTTTAAAACAAAATATTCTGCAACTACTTTTTCATTAGTGATCGTTTTGGATGATTACGCTTTTCAATTTATAAAGAAATATTCAGAAAATCTTTTTCCAGGTACCCCAGTAGTATTTTGTGGAGTAAATAATGTTCGTCCACAAATGCTGAAAGAATATCCCCTTTTTACAGGAGTAAATGAAAAAATAGATTTTAAAGGAACAATAGAATTACTTTTAAAAATCAAACCCGAAACCCAGAATGTTTATATGTTTGGAGATGGGAGTGAGATATACAAGATAAATAAAACAATAATAAATGATCAGATAAAACAAATGAAAACATCAATAGTATTTCATTTTATAGATGATAAAAGAGTCAATGAAATCCAATCGTTGATAAAAAAGATGAAATCACAAGATGCAATTGTAATTGTTTCTTCCATAAAAGATGAGTATGGCCAATCAGTGTTTCCACATGAAAAGTCTGTAAAATACTTTACGATCAATCCAGATGTTCCAGTTTTTGGTTTATGGGATTTTTACTTAAGTTATGGAGTGATTGGTGGATCAATGGTTAGTTCTGTCCGTCAGGGAGAGTTAGCCGGGGTGCTAGCATTAGAGATATTAAACAGCAAGAGTGTTAAAAACATTCCAGTAATCATGAATAGTCCCAATATCATTGCATTTGATTATAATCAATTAAGACAATTTAAAATAAAAGTAAAATCACTACCACTTAATGCTGAAATCATAAACCAACCTTCATCACGATACTTTATTCAGAAAGAAGTGATTTGGGTAGCCAATTTGTTTTTTGTATTAATAGTAACTTTTTTATTAATATTCCTATATCAGTATTTACAGGAAAAGAAAGTAAAAAAAGATTTGGACAATAATCTGAGTTTTATGAAAACATTATTAGATACCATTCCTAATCCAATATATTTTCGGACTCTAGAAGGTGAAATAAAACTTTTTAATAACGCATATCGAACTTTTTTTCAACTAAAAGAAGAAGATCTTAGAACAAAATGTTTTTATGAAGTTTTACCAGAAAATGTAGTCTTTATCTGTAAAGAAGCAGATAATACTTTAATGAAGAATCCCCCGAGACAGAGTTTTGAAACAATAATGGTTGTTAATAATGAGGAAAAGCATGTTCGTTTGGATAAAGCGATAGTCTATGATTTAAATAATAATATTCAAGGTATAGTTGGTATAATAACAGATGTGTCAGAAAGAAACAAAAGTGATATGGCAATAAAAGATTATATCCAATCCTTAGAGATGAAGAACAATGAAATGCAGGCTTTTTTATATACAATTTCTCATGATTTAAAAAGTCCAATAATCACCATTAAGGGTTTTTTAGCATATTTGTATGCTGATATAGAAAAGCAAGATCATTTTAAAATTCAGCGCGGGATAAAGAGAATTTCAGATGCTACAGATAAAATGACAGAGTTATTAGATGATTTATTAGCTTTATCTAGGGTAGGCAGGAAAATGCCCTTACATTCGACATTTACCATGAATGATTCAGTAAAAGAGGCAGTTAGTTTACTGCAAGCTCTCATAACAGAAACAAATGCTCAGATAACAGTTCAGGAATGTATGCCCACAATCAATGCAGATCGTAAGCGGATTCGAGAAGTATGGCAGAATTTAATCGAGAATGCGATAAAGTATTCAAAAGAAACTGGATATCCTGTGATTCAGATTGGGTGTGAGCATTATAATGACCATACATATTTCTTTATAAAAGATAATGGAATTGGTATTGAAAAAGATAATACTGAGAAAGTCTTTGGTCTGTTTGAAAAGTTGAATCCTAATTCTATGGGATCAGGTATAGGCTTAGCATTAGTAAAAAAAATCTTAGAGATGCATCAGGGAAAAGTATGGGTGGAAGAATGGGATAATGGCTCAATTTTTAAATTTTACTTAAATAAAAAGCATGTAATTAAATAAACAAAACATAATTTTTATATAATCTTTTAAAATTATCTTGAGTAATAATCCCCAATTTAACATAACACCAAAAATATCCAAAAAAAATATTAATTAGGATAAAATCACTAATCAATTAAAGTGTATAATAATGGAAAATGTCTTAGCCAAGACGAACTTGACAGAATGTTTGAACTAGTTTTCAGAAACATATTAGCAACGATTCAGCAAATATTAGTGTTTTATTAAAGAGAACAATTCGTGAAAATAAAAAGAAAAGCACCAAGGAAGCACCAAGGAAGGAATAAGGAAGGAATAGGTTATATTTGAGTTAAGAACGAATAATGAAGGTTTTTAGTAAGAACTACCAATGATTAATTACACATTTCAGTCGAATTAAAAAATAAAAGAAGAAAAGAAACCATGATTATCAAAATAGAGCAAAAAATGTACAAATTTTATATAGCCAAGTAACGAAATCTTAATTAAAAATTAAAAAAAATATAGACATAATTAGAGTGAGGGATAATTTGGAATTTGGAGAGATTTTTTATAAGGAGATGTTTTTAGTATAGTTATGATTTTTATTATAACATATAGTAAAACAAACGATAAAAAGAATTTTCCAAATAATAATCTGTTTAAAGTGAGGTTTTTGTGTTGACTAAGAATTTTCTGCTTGAAATAGGAGTGGAAGAAATTCCAGCCGGATATATAAGCAATGCTATACAAAAATTAAAAGAAACGATGATGAATCAATTAACTGAAAATAAGTTATCCTATACAGAAATAAATACTTATTCAACCCCTCGCCGTCTGGCAATAAAAATTAACAGCTTACAATCGTCTCAGAAAGATGAGCATATAGAGAAAGTAGGACCAGCGAAGCGAGTAGCTTTTGATGAAAATGGACAATTAACCAAAGCAGGTTTAGGTTTTCTTCAGGGAGCTGGAGCAAAAGAAGATCAAGTTTTTATTAAGGAAACTAGCAAAGGTGAATATATTGCTGTAAATATTGAGATAAAGGGTCAAAGTAGCGAGGAGTTATTACCTCGAATAATAAAAATATGTTTTGAGAAATTAAACTTCCCAAAATCAATGAAATGGGGAGACACATCTTTTTCTTTTGCACGACCTATTCGATGGATAATTGCTTTGTTAGATGATAAGATAATAGATTTTAAACTAGAGAACATTCAGACAGGACAAGTATCTCAGGGGAATCGATTTATAATTCTAGAACATCCAATCATAATTGATCATGCTGACGATTATCCTTTAGTCCTAAAGATGGGAGCAGTCGTAGCTGATCGTGAAGAACGAAAACTGATGATCAAGAAACAGATGAAAGAACTTTTTAAAGAATCAAAATTTAAGATATTAGAAGATGAACGATTATTGGATCAAGTGACAGATTTAGTAGAATTTCCGACAGCAGTAATTTCCAGTTATGAATCTAAATATTTATTTTTACCCGAAAAAATAATTACATCCACCTTAACCCAGAATCAGAAATATTTCGCAGTTTTAGACGAAAACAATCAACTGAGCAATTATTTTGTATTTGTATCAAATGGAGCGCCCTATTCATCAGAAACTATTAGAATAGGTAACGAGAAGGTAGTACGTGCTCGACTCGAAGATGCAGAATTTTATTATCATGAAGATACTAAGAAGAGTTTAGACAGTTATGTATCAAAATTAAATGAAGTGGTATTTCAGGCAAAATTAGGCACTATATTGGAGAAAACAGAACGTATCAAGAAGTTATCATTAGCAATAAGTCAATCTTTAGGATTAGATTCTCTTACCACACAGAAAATCATTAGATCAGCTCATTTAAGCAAGGCTGATTTAGTTACATTGATGTTAGGAGAAAAAGAGTTTACAAAGCTTCAAGGCTATATTGGAATGAAATACGCATTATTACACAAAGAAGATATTGAGGTGGCTACCGCGATTTATGAACATTACATGCCCAGAGGACAGAATGATGGATTACCTTCTAGTCTCGTTTCATCAATTGTTGCGATAGCTGATAAGATAGATACAGTTTGTGGTATCATTGCCGTAAATTTAGTTCCCACAGGATCCAATGATCCTTTTGCTTTAAGAAGAGCGGCTAATGGGGTGGTGCAGATCATTGATGAAAGAAATCTTTCAATAGATCTAAATAAATTGATACAAATATCTTATGATCTTCTGGATGGGAAATTATCAGAGAAAAACTTTAATAAAAATATTGTGGAAGAGTTCTTTAAACAAAGAGTTCGTTGGTTGATGGAACAAAAAGGAATAGAATACGATGTAATAGATAGTTTATCTCATTTAAATTGGGGTAATATAAAAGAAATCATTCAAAGAGCTAAAGATATTAGTGAAATGAAATCTCAGGATGATTTCAATAAACTTGTATCAGGATTTAAAAGAGTATCCAATATTATAGAAAAAACTAAAGAGGAATTTGAGATCAACGATAATCTTTTTGAAATGAAAGAAGAAGCCTTGTTGTATAAAGAATATAAAAATTTAGAGGGAGAGATTTCCCAATGTTTGGTGATGTTAGATTATAAACGATCATTAAATGCACTTGTCCCGTTTAGTCAATATATAGATCTATTTTTTGATAAAGTATTAGTGAATTGTGAAGATCAAAGTAAAAAGAACAATCGATATGCATTATTGCAATTGATTCGGTCACTATTTTTGAAAATTGCAGATATCAGCAAAATAATTAATGAAGTTCAATGAAATAAATAGGAGTTAAAGATGGACATCGTTTCAATGTTCAAGGAAAAAGCCAAAGCTTTAAAAGGATCGATTGTTTTACCTGAATCTTTTGATGAGAGAACAGTCAGAGCCTCAGAGATTATTACACGAGAACAATTAGCTCATGTCGTACTTGTTGGAGATCCCGACAAAGTAATAGCAGATGCTAATATGTGGGGAGTAAATTTAGAAGGTGTGGAGATTATTAATCCAGAAACATATTCTGAAATAGAAACCTTTGTAAAGTTTTTTTACAATAAGAGAAAAAGTAAAGGATTGAGTGAAGATGAAGCTAGAGATATCGTTAAACAAAACTTATTTTTTGGAGCATTATTAGTTCAATTTAAAAGAGTTAATGGTATGGTTGCAGGGGCAGCTAATACAACGGGCGATGTTTTAAGGGCAGCTTTACAAGTGATAGGTGTAACAGCAGGGTTAAAAACAGTCTCAAGTTCTTTTATTATGGTAACACCTAATTTTATGGGAGAAGACAGAGTTTTCTTATTTGCAGATTGTGCTGTTGTACCAAATCCAACAGCCGAACAACTAGCTGATATTGCTATGAGTACAGCTCAAACAAGAAAAGCACTTTTAGGTGATGAGCCAAAAGTAGCGTTATTATCGTTTTCAACAAAGGGTTCAGCAGAGCACGAATTAGTAGATAAAGTACGAGACACTTATAAAATATTAGAAGAGAGAAAAGTATCTTTTGAGTTTGATGGAGAGCTTCAATTAGATGCAGCAATTGTACCAAAGGTAGGAAAATCTAAAGCTCCAAATAGTAAAGTAGCAGGTCAGGCTAATGTATTAGTATTTCCTGATTTACAAGCAGGGAATATTGGTTACAAATTAGTACAGAGATTTGCTAATGCAGAAGCTATAGGACCTGTAATACAGGGTTTAGCATTACCTGTCTGTGATCTTTCAAGAGGTTGTTCCACAGATGATATCATTAATACAACTGCTTTAGTCTTATTAATTTCTCAGGGATAAAAAAACAAGCACAAAAAAATAGCTTTTAAGATCAGATAACAAAAAAGCTAAGGTTAAAGATTAAGAGTATGAATAAGGCTATTTTAAGGCAATATTTTGAATTAATTCTGTTTTTAAAAGAAAAATGAGGAGAGTATATGAAATTAGAAATATCTGAACGTGCAAAAATAATTCCTCCGAGTCCTACTTTAACAATATCCAATAAAGCAAAGGAAATGATGTCATCTGGTATAGATGTAATCAATTTTGGAGTAGGTGAACCCGATTTTAATACACCTGACTATATAAAAGAATCAGCTAAAGAAGCTATCGATGCAAATTTTACAAGATATACAGCTAATGCAGGCATACCTGAATTAAGGAAAGCAATAAGTGAAAAATTTAGAATAGATAATCAGCTTGATTATTCACCAGATCAAATATTAGTCTCTCCTGGTGCAAAGGCTTCAATTGTTTACGTTTTAATGGCCATATTAAATCCAGGAGATAAGGTCATATTACCTTCTCCATATTGGGTGAGTTATCCTTCACAAGTAAATTTAGCTTCAGGAATATCAGTATTTGTCCCTACAAAAGAAGAGAATAAGTATAAAATTACCGCTCAAGAATTAGAAGAGGCAATAATTGTAAATGAGCCAGTTAAAGCATTAATCTTAAATTCTCCAAATAACCCGACGGGATCAGTATATTCTTATGAAGAATTGAAAGATCTTGCTCAGGTATGTGAGAAATATGAGATATTGGTTATTTCAGACGAAATATACGAAAAGTTAGTATATGAAGGTAAGAAACACATATCTATAGCACAGATATCAGAAGGTATCAAAAATCAAACAATAATAATCAATGGTGTTTCAAAAGCTTATGCCATGACAGGATGGCGTTTAGGATATTCAGCAGGACCATTGGAGATAATGAAAGCAGCAGCAAGAATACAAGAGCATGCAAGCTCTAATGTAAATTCTATCACTCAGAAAGCAACAGTAACAGCATTAAGAAAAGATGATGGATCTTTAGAGAGAATGAGAATAGAATTTGAAAAACGTAAACAATTTTTGGTAAAAGCTTTACGAGCAATAGAACATGTAGCTTGCAGTGAACCAGAAGGAGCATTTTACGTTGTTCCTAATGTAAAATGGTATCTTTCTCGTAATAAAAAGGGTCTTAAAAGTTCTACAGACTTGTCTATGTATTTATTAGAGAATTATCATATTGCTTGTGTAGCTGGAGATTCATTTGGATTGGATGACATTATACGTTTTTCCTATGCAAATAGCATGGATAATCTAATAAAAGGTGTTCATCGATTTGAAGAAGGATTGAAGAGTATCTTATAGTTTTTGACTTGAAAGAAAATGAGGAATTATGAAACTATTTAGAGAAGAGATTGAGAGAAGACGTGAAGGAAACCGTTCTGCACGATATGGAGGATGGTCAGGTCTTGCAATAAAAATAATAATAGTACTAATGGTTTTATATTTTGCAACGCAGTTTTCATCAAAGAGTGTGGAAAACATATTATGGTTTATGAGTGGAGGAAAAACCACTCATCAAAATACAAAATAAATAATGAGGTTATCATGAAATTAGTGATAGTAGGCTCAATTGCATTAGATGATGTAAAAACACCTTCAGGAGAAGTCCATAATTCGTTGGGAGGATCAGCAATCTATGCATCAATAGCTTCATCAAAACTAATCAAAACAGGGATTGTTGGTGTGGTTGGAGAAGATTTTACTTCTCAACATTTTAGAATATTAGATGAAGAAGGGATAGATATCTCAGGATTAGAAAAAGCAGAAGGATTAACATTTAAATGGAAAGGTGAATACACTGATTTTAATAAAGCTCAAACAATCGACACTCAACTAAATGTATTTGGTGATTTTGATCCAAAGATTCCTAAAAGTTATCAAGAATGTCCTTATCTTTTTCTTGGGAACATTCATCCAATATTACAATTAAAAGTTTTATCCGAAATGAAAAAAACAAAATGTGTTGCTTGTGATACCATGAATTTTTGGATAGAGAAAACACCTGAATTATTAAAAGAAGTAATAAAACAAGTAAATATATTATTTATAAACGAGGATGAGATTAAGCAATTGACTGGTGAAACCAATATTTACCGTGCGTCAGAAAAAGTGTTAAAATCAGGTCCTGAGTTATTGGTGATCAAACGAGGAGAACATGGTGCTGTCGCCATTTCACAAGATCGTATGTTTTATACACCAGTTTATCCGATTCAAGAGGTCATTGATCCAACCGGTGCTGGGGATTCTTTTGCAGGAGGATTTTTGAGCATTCTTGCAAATTCAGATTCAATGGATTGGCCAGTAATTCAAAAAGCTATGTTAAGGGGAACAGTAACAGCATCCTTTGATATTCAATCATTTAGTGTAGATTCTTTAAAAAATGCTGAAGAAAAAGCAATCAATGAAAGAATTAATGAATTGTTAACTAATATGAAAATAGAGATATAGGAAGAAGTATGGATTACAAATCTTCAGGAGTTAATATTGCAGCAGGAGAAGAAGCTGTTCAAAGAATTAAAGGTCATGTTAAGAAAACATTTAATAAGAATGTGTTAGCAGAAATCGGGTCTTTTGGTGGACTTTATCAATTAGATTTGGAAAAGTGGAAAAAACCAGTCATGGTGTCCAGCACTGATGGAGTTGGTACCAAATTGATAGTTGCTAAAATGGCAGGAGTTTATGATACTATTGGTCAGGATTTAGCAAATCATTGTGTGAATGATATATTAGTACAAGGTGCTGTTCCACAGTTTTTTATGGATTATATTGGTTGTGATAAATTAGATCCAGTAAAAGTAGAAAAGGTTATCTCAGGAATGACAAAAGCTTGTATTGAGAATGAAATGTCATTAATTGGTGGTGAAATGGCTGAGATGCCAGGCATTTATTCTGAAGATGATATTGATCTTGTAGGAACAATAGTTGGTTTAGTAGAAAAAGATAGATTAATTACTGGAGAAAAGATAGTTGAAGGTGATGTTGTTCTTGGATTAATAGGTAATGGTTTACATACAAATGGATACTCATTAGCCAGAAAGATATTTTTTGAAAAAATGGGAAAGAGAGTTGATGATTATCTTTCAGAATTGGGAATGACAGTTGGAGAAGCATTATTAAAGATACATCCATCTTATTATTCGATTTTAAGAAATCATTTAGACCCTAATGTTATTCATGGAATGGCACATATTACTGGTGGAGGCATACCTGGAAATTTGAAAAGAGTATTGCCAAAAGAATTGGAAGCACAAATCAACGTAAAATCCTGGGAAATTCCAGAAGTCTTTCAATTGATGCAAAAAGAAAGTGGCATAAAAATTGAAGAAGCTTTTAGAGCATTCAATATGGGAATAGGTTTCATCATAGTAGTAGAAAAAAGCAATTCAAAAGCATTAATGGACGAAATTAATGCTATAAAAATTGGAGAAATTGCAAAAAAGACACAATCAGAAGGGGTTTTGTTAATTTTTTAATAATTATTAAAATGATATTAAAAACAAATAACTTTATGTTATAGAGAAGGATAGAGTGAAGTAGGGTTTGTTTTAAAAAAAAATAATGAAAAAAATTGACAATCCTATGCTTTTCTATATTTTTTGGATATCATGCTATATAATAAATATATAGTAATATAGAGTGAGACTCTTTTTTTTAAAAAGAGATTTTAGTTTTAAGAAGATATATCCATAAAGGGAGGATGATTAATGCAAAAGAAGATGCTAATACTCATCACCATTATCACTTTACTCAGTTTGTCTCTATATGCTGGGACAACTGGTAAATTAGCAGGTAAAGTGAGAGATGCTAAAGGAGCACCGATAGCTTATGCAAATGTGATGTTAAAAGGTACTTCCATAGGTGCCGCGACAGACGAACAAGGTAGATTTATGATCATTAACATACCACCAGGAAATTATGTTGTTTTAAGTTTCTTGATGGGTTATTCAAAATCAGAAATTGAAAATGTTCATATTTCACTTGATGAGACTAAAACTTTGAATATTACTTTAACTAAGACTACACTTGAAGGCAAAACTATTATAGTAGTTGACAAAGAAGATTTAATCAAAAAATCTGTTACAGGTTCAGAAAAATCATTTAATGCAGAGCAGATGGAGAATGTAGCTGTAAGCGATATCAATGGATTAATTGCAATCCAAGCAGGTGTTTCATCATCAGGTGGCGAATTGCATGTACGAGGTGGTAGAGCGACTGAGGTTCAGTATACAGTTGATGGCATGAATGTTTCTGATCCAGTTGATGGAGGACGTGCTCTTTCCGTAGATATGGATGCTGTTGCAGACATGAAAGTTATGACAGGTGGTTTTACAGCTGAATATGGTAACGCTCAATCTGGTATCGTGAGTATCGTTACTAAAGATGGATCTGAGAATTACGAAGGGAAACTGGAGTTTAACACAGATCATTTACTTAGTGAAGGATCAAACAGTGATGAAGTCAAATTTTCATTAGGTGGTCCATTACTTGGTGGATTTGGTGGAAGTTTACGAAAGAATTTAACATTCTTTCTTAATGGTGCCGGGTTATGGGATGATACCCGTTACAGAAAATACTATATTAGTCAGCCAAATGAAGATATTCCTTCAATTGCTGGCGTAACCTATGCAAAATATGATCCATATGAAAGCAGAGATGATTTTTTAGGTTTGGAAATTGGAAACAGGAATAATAATAATTACAATGTGAATTTAAAAGTAAAGTATGCTTTTGATCCACTAAAAAATGTAACTTTTGCTGTTCGTGGAGATCGTTCATTATCTACACCATATAGTCATAGCTGGAAATATGCATTACAACATTATGCACAGGCAGAATCAAATCAGAGACAATATTTAGTAACCTATGATCATACAATAGGAACAAATACAAATGTTAAGATAAAAGGCAGTTATTATCAAAAAGACACAAAGAACAATCCAATAGGGATTGATAAAGATATGTATTTGTTTAAAACACATGAATTTAATCCATTAGCTGGACAATTTGGATATTCAACAATAGATGAAAATAATGACGGAATCTATGATAATGGTTTTTATGATTCATCTTATTGGAGTTACTATATTAGGGGATTAGTTGATCCTAGACCAATTTCAAACTTTAATGCACCTGGTACAATCTGGGCTAATTTTATTGATGATAAAACTAGTTCAATAAATTTAAGAACCGATTGGGAATATCAGCCAAGTCAGTTTATTGGGTTTAAATCAGGTTTTGAAGTAATAAAACACAAAATCGAAAAGAATCAATTAAACGGATTCTTAACAATATATGAAAAAAGATTTTATGAATATTTAGATTCATATGGTCATGTAACTTCCATACAAATTAATCCTGAAACTGGAGATACGACTAAAGTTTATACACAAGACGATTATTATCAGGCAGCTAAAGCATCATCAGGTACTAGAGATGGTTATAAAGCTGAGCCAATACAAGCTTCATACTATTTACAAGATAAAATGGAGTGGGAAGGTATGATTGTCAATATGGGTGTTCGTATGGATATGTGGTATTTAGGTGAAAGTTATCAAATATTAAAAGATGACAATAGCTTTAAATCTAGAAAGTTCAAAACATCTGATCGTTTTCAGTTAATGATATCTCCTCGTCTTGGGGTCTCTCATCCGATATCAGAATTTGATGTCATGCATTTTGCATACAATTATCAGAATCAATTACCACAAATGCAATACATTTTTACATCCAGAGATACAGTAGATGCCTATACCTCAGGTAATGCTGTAACTGTTGGGAACCCTAAACTTGAACCTCAAATTACTATTACTTATGAAGTTGGATTACAACATCAGTTTAATGATGATTATTCTATGGATATAACTGCGTATTATAAAAACATATATAACTATGTCAGTACAAAAAAAGTAGTATCTGCTCAAGAAGCAAGTGTTTATTGGTATGAGTTTATTTCGGAAGATTATGGCAGTGCTCGTGGAATAGATTTATCTATAACTCGTCGTTTGATAAATTTTATATCAGGTCAGGCATCCTATTCTTTATCCTGGGCTCAGGGAAACAATTCAGATGTAGTAATTCAGGATTTTGCTACCAATCTTAGAGAATTTCCATTGGATTGGGACATCAGACATAACATGAATCTTAGTTTAACCTTTAGAATTGATAAAGATGAACAGTTTTTAATTCCTTTTACTGCAGTTATACTACCTTTAGACAATTTTACAGCAAGTTTGACTTATAGCTATTCAAGTGGTGCTCCTTACACTCCAGCAACCACAAAAGGAACATTAACGTTGTTAGAGCCTAATAGTAAACGTAAAGAATCAACCAGTAATGCTGATTTGAAATTAACAAAGACTTTCCCATTATCAAAAGAGGGTAGTTCTGCGATTAGATTGGTTTTTACAATTGAAAATCTTTTCAAGAAAACTAACATAAATAATGTATATTCAAGAACCGGATCACCTTATTATGATGGTACTGATCTGTCAGAAAACAACAATCCTGGATATACATATTCTGAAACTCAAAGTTTACATGATCTATTTACCAAAAATCCATCAAACACTAACAGTGATCGTAATTACATCTTAGGTTTATCATATAATTTCTAATTTCTAAGGAGGAATAATAAAATGAAAAAGAACATATTGTTGACCCTAATTATGCTATTCGCAATGAATCTTATGCTTTGCACTTTAGCTTTTGCACAAACTTCGACTACAGCTACTGCTGACACAACTGTCCAGGCACCAGCAACTACAGAACCAGTTACAAATGATAATCAAATGGCTACTATGGGTACTATGGAAACATTAGCCAGAAAATTAGTTGGTGGATACCTTGTACAGTTATTCATCGATGGTGGTTTTGTAATGTGGCCTATGTTAATTCTCACTATTTGGGGTTTTGCTATAGTAATTTGGAAGCTTGTTGCATTATCTTATGCCAAGATAAATTTAAATCATTTTTTAAGTGCTATTCTTCCATTAATTGAACAAAAAAAATATAAAGAAGCTATTGAAATTGCTGTAAAAACACGCGGACCTGTTGCAACAATGGTACATTCAGGATTATTAAAAGCTGAATTTGGAGTTGAAGCTATTGAAAAAGCTATCGAAAATGCAGCTACAATAGAAATGGCTTATTTAGAAAAAGGCTTTATTCATGTAAATACTACAATAAATCTAGCACCAATGTTTGGTTTCTTTGGAACAATCGTTGGTATGGTTGACGCTTTTGATGCGATAGCAAAAGCTGGTGAAGTGGATCCAACAATTGTTGCAAGCGGTATTAAAGTAGCACTTGTTACAACAGAAGCAGGTTTGGCAATTGCAATTCCAGTTCAATTTTTTAATAATATCATGTTAACAATGGTAGATGGATTAGTGCTTGATATGCAACGTGCATCCGATAAAATTATTGAAACAATCGTTGATAAGAAATAAGGAGGACACATGTTTCGTCCTTCCAAGAAAAGAAATATTGGCGGTATTCCAACAGCATCTATGTCAGATGTTGCTTTCCTTCTGCTCATATTTTTCTTATCTACTACAAAGTTTGATATTAAAAAAGGTTTAGGTTTAGTTTTACCTGCCCCCTCAACAGAGGATACAAAGAAAGTGAAACTAAATGATAAAAATCTAACTAAAATCTATGTAGATGCAAATGGTGCAATTGCAGTTAATGAAGAATCCATGCCATTTGATCAGTTACAAAGTGAAGTTAGAAAAATTGTAAAAGTTAATAAAGATATGGTTTTCAGTTTGAAAGTTGATCGAAAGAGTGAGTACAAACACATGGTTCGTGCACTAGATCAGTTAAGACTTGCAGGAGCTGAAAAAATCAATCTTACAACAAATTAGGAGGCAGAATGGCAAAAGTTAAAAAAAGTGTTCGTCCTCAAGGAGAAATCCCAACAGCTTCTATGTCAGATATTGCATTCCTTTTGTTGATATTTTTTATTGTATCTACTGTATTTGTCAAGGAACGTGGATTAAAAGTTACCTTACCAAGGGCAGAGAGTTTAGATAAGATTCCACGAACCCATTCAGTCACAATCTATGTAGATAGAAATGGTATTATTTCTATTGATGATTTTCAAGTAGAGATACCTTTAATTGAAAATGTCATGCTCAAAAAAGTTAATACAGATTTTAATATGATTGGTTGTTTCAGAACTGATGAGGGAACCCCCTATGGAGTGATGGCAGACATTTTAAACCAAATGCGTAAAGCCAATGCTTTAAGAGTTTCATTTGAAGCGAAGCTGAAAGGGTAGGTGAATCATGGAAAACAGATTAGTTGACTGGAAAGACATTGCAAGTTCATACTATGATAAATGTTTAGCTTTGACAATTTTATTAATTCTTTTTACATTCATGGTATTTCCTAATGTAGAAACAAGATCCATAAAAGTACAAGCAAAAGAAATACAATCAATAGATATATTAAATGAAATTGAACAAAAGATTGAACAGCCTCAAGAAGCAGCCAGACCAATAGTAAATATCGAAATTATTGATTCTGACGATTCAGAGAATTCTGATGATATTGAAGTTATTGACACAATACAAGATACAAAAATTAAATATGATGTGGTATTAGCTTCACCAACAAATGAAGAAGGGAAAACTTTGAAATTTACAGTATATGATGATCCTCCTGTAGTAGTAAAACCCGTAACTCCAAAATATTCTGATTTTGCAAAAAAAATGAAGATTCAAGGAAGGGTAGTTCTAGATGTAGAAATACTAACAAGTGGAAATGTAGGAGCTGTAGAAGTCGTAAAATCTTTAAATCCTGGGCCTGGTGGTTTAGATGAAGCTGCAATAACTGCAATAAAACAGACAAAGTTTCAACCAGCGACAAGCAATGGGAAACCAGTTGCAGTTTGGTTACAAATTCCTGTAGAATTTTCACTAACAAAATGATAATTATAATGTGGAGGATATAATATGAAATTATCCAGAACAGCTGTTGTTTTCATTGTATTAATAATGATGTTAACAACTTGTGTACTACAAGCAGCTACAGTAAATCCAAGTGGTATGACGAAGAAATTAGACTTATCGAAGTATCATAACGTTGGAAATATTTGGCTACGAGTCAGTAACTATGGGTTCTTTGGATCAGGTGATGCAAACAATCCCCGTTGGCCTTCTTTGGAATACCCAGGTGGAAGCGGAGTCGATTATCTTTACCAGGGTGCTTTATGGTTTGGAGCAAAAAAAGTACGCAAAAACTCAGCAGGAGCAAAGTATTATTGGAAAAACTTTCCCCCTCAAAGAGCAGAAGATGCAATTTTAGAGTTTAATACTGATGGTACTCCGAATCCAGAATGGAGCCCTAATTTTCCAGTTGTAATTGATACATTAGTATCAGTTGGATTTGATGGGGATAAGAATTTATATGAATTTTTACCTGCTTATAATCCTTTAGAGTTTACAACTAATGGTTATAATTTGTATAATAACGATGATCAAATAATGAGTGCCTCTACCCGTAATCAAAAACGTGGTTTTGATGATGATGGCGATGGCTCTATTGATGAAGATGGTCCTGGTTATGATTTTAGATTAAGACCATCAAGTGAATTACCTGCACCATTTGCATCAGTAGGTGGTTTTTATTTAGATCAAGTTCCCATGGAATTGATTTTAAGAAATATTAATATTTGGTTCCCATTAGGGTTTACTGAGCTAGCTGATAGCATAGCAAATTTTAATTTTGCATCCGAGTATGATTCAGATAATGATGGTTTGTATGATGAAGATGGAGCCCCAGTTTCTGAACAAGATTATATATCATACTATTATGATTATAGTCCTTTCAATACACGTGGTGAACATGATTATGGTAGTTCATCAGGAAGTAACACACATATTCCATTAAGAATTAGAGTAAGACAAATGAGTTATCAATGGTCTTTCGAATTCATTAAAAATCTTGCTTATATTGAATTTGATGTCACTAATATGAATATTGCTGATACTCTTTACGATTGTGCTATGGGGATTTATATGGATTCTGATGTTGGCCCTCAATCATTTGGAGATACAGAGAGATCAGAAGATGATAAATCAGGATATTATAGAGGAAAAGGATACGAATTTGCCTATACTTTTGATGCTGATTTTGATAGTGGATTATCACCAGGTTATGTAGGCTCAAGAGTTTGTACTCCAGATCCAGATACCTTAGAATTTGCTTGTTGGTTTTGGAAAGTTGGTGATGGTCCTGATGATTTCACACCAACTACTTATTGGAGTGTTGGTAGTCGAAAAACTGCAAATCAAAAATATTGGTTGTTAACTGGAAAGAATCCAAATCCAACAAAAATTGAATCATTAAGAAAAGATTCAACTGAATTTGCTAATCCAAATTATGAACAAGTTGAACCAGCTGATACCAGATATTTGTTTGCATTTTATGGTGCAAAACCAGGTACACCAGAATATGATAACCTTGCAAATCGTTGGAATCTGCCTCCTAAAAAAACAATGAAGATTGTTATTGCTCTATTTCCAGGAGACAATATTGATGAATTAAAAGAATCAGCTTCTTGGGCTAAGACAGTTTATGGTCAAGCACAAAATTTAATAACTGTTACTCAACCAGACACTGTTTCGCATTATAATCCACCAGAGCCACCCCAATTTCCGTTAGCGTATTACGAATTAGTCGATAATGGAAATAATCGTACTAATGTAAACGTATTTTGGGATAATCGGAGCGAATATACAGTTGATTATATTACAGTAAAAGATGAGCAAATGGGCTGGAACACAAGACTTGGCTATAATTCAAATATGACAGGAGTTGACATGAACACAATTCCTGAACAATTTAGAAATATTATGAATGAAACTGCAATTATTAATCCTTTTACAGCATGGCGATTAAGACACGACTTTCAGGGGTATGGTTTATATACACGTAGTAATAGCGGATCAAATGAAGATTGGCAATTAATAAAATTGTGGGACAAAATAGACACAGCTCAAGATCTCATTGATTACGAAGTAAACTCTGGGTTACCAGGTTTTGTTGATTTTGGTGGTGAGATTGGTAGAAATTTCGGAGGATTACCACAAAAAGAACTTGTCACAAATAGCAATTTTGCTAAGTATAATGGACATTATATACTAGATCAGAATTATTTTCTAAAAGCGATCGCTCTGAATGATACAGTTTATGGTACTTATTTTTATAATACAAAAGCTGATTCTACGCTATTAAGAGAAGCTTCACATGTATCAGCTAATAATGAATATTCATTATTTCAACAAGAACAATTACTTTTTAAAAAAGAAGGTGTCAGAAACGATGTCTTTTTGACTTTAGTTGACGATGCATTAATAACTCTTGCTGGACATTTAGGACAAAGTGCTATTGGTACAGCTGATGTCATGGCTTCTAAACGATTAGATAGATTATGCAGAAGATATTACACTGCTACTGTAACTGGACTAAAACAAGGTTTTGAAAACTATATTTCTGTAACTGCATGGGATAGAGGAATGCCTTCTAAAAATTTAAAATCTCTTGAAACTGGTAAAGATGCAAATATGTTTGTTTGTTTCCCTGGAACAATTTCAAAACCAGATGGGAAAAATGTATATGTTATACCAAACCCATATCGTGGAAGTAGTAAATTTGATGGTCGTCGAGAAAAAGATGAAAAGGGAGATAGAAGTAGACGTTTATGGTTTGTCAATCTACCTGAACACAGTACTATAAAAATATTTACACTTGCTGGAGATTTAGTTGATCAAATTGAACATAATGGAGCTTATGAAGAAGACATCATCACACTCAGTAAAGCAAAAGCTCAGGGTCTGACAGTTAATGGCATCCATTCGTGGAATTTATTATCAAAAAACAACCAAATAGTTGCTCCCGGTCTTTATCTTTTCTCAGTAAAAGATAAATCAACCGGAAAAATAACTGTTGGCAAATTTGTCATCATAAGATAGGAGGAAATGTGAGAAAATTATTATTACCATTGATTATCCTGTCTCTGTTACCATTTGCCTTACACGCAAATATATTTGCAAAAGCTGGAACGGCATCATTGCAATTCCTTAAATTAGGCGTTGATGCAAGAGCAATAGGTATGGGTGAATCATATATAGCCGTAACAGATGATATTTCATCAGTTTATTGGAATCCTGCAGGACTTGCCAAGAAATATGGTTCACAGGTCTTTGTTTCGCATACCCAATGGCCTGCAGAAATAATGCATGATTATTTAGCTTATAGCCAAGAAACTGATTATGGTATATTTGCTATGTCAGCATCAGTTCTACATATGTCACCCATGCCTGAGACTGAAGAATTTACATTTGGAGAAACAGGACGAGAATTTAACTATACTGATATGGCATATGGAATTACATATGCTAATTCATTTACAGATAAATTTACATTTGGTATGACAGGAAAATTTATTGCAGAAAATGCAGCCGAAGATAAAATCAAAACATATTCTATTGATTTAGGATCTTTATACAATACGGGATATAAAAATATTACAATTGGTATGGCTTTAAGAAATTTTGGTCCTGATATACAATATGAAGTAGATGATGATAATGATGGATTATTAGATGAAGACCCTTTTGATTTGTTTGATAATGATGGAGATGGTCTAATTGATGAAGATGGAGAAGGTACTTCATTTAAAATTCCTATGAATTTTTCTTTAGGTATTGCCATGGATTTTATGAGACAAGATAATTCTTATTGGATTGGATCTGTTCAACTAGATAATTGTGTTGATCGTAAAGAAACGTGGAATCTAGGAACAGAATACAACTGGAACAATTTCTATCTTAGAAGTGGTTATCAAATAGGTTTTGATGCAGCTAGCTATTCAGGTGGATTTGGTGTAAAAATGCCAATTCGTTCTGGAATTTTTAATATAGATTATGCCTATACAAATATGGGTGATTTAGAAGAATCATTTGTGCAAGGCGCTCATCGTTTATCAGTAAAATTTAGTTTTTAATAACTAATAATTAATAAGGGTGAGTGAAAACTCACCTTTTTTTTTGTTTAAAAAAAACGTTGACTTTTACCTGATAGTATGTTCTTTTTGAATAAAGAGGTAGTAAAATGAAGAAATATGATGTTGCAATTATTGGTGCAGGTCCTGCTGGATTAAGTGCAGCCATTTACTCAGCCCGTGGAGGTTTGAAAACTATCGTGTTTGAAAAGGGATTAATTGGAGGACAAATTATTGTTACTTCAGAGGTCGAGAATTACCCTGGATTTGAAGAGACTATGTCAGGGTTTGAAATTATGGAAAAAATGAAATTACAAGCTTTAAAATTTGATGCGCAAATTGTAGAAGAAAATGTGAAAGGTATTGCAATTGAAGGGCTTTGTAAAATTATAGAAACTGAAAATGAACAATACAGAATTAAATCAATAATTATTTGTACAGGAGCTTATCCAAGAAAACTTAATGTCCCAGGAGAAGAAAAATTTACTGGGAAAGGTGTTTCTTATTGCGCTACCTGTGATGGTGCGCTTTATAGGAATAAAGTAGTTGCTGTAATTGGAGGAGGAGACTCTGCTGTTGAAGAAGCTATATTTTTAACAAAATTTGCTAAAAAAGTATATATTATTCATAGAAGGGATTCATTAAGAGCAGTTCATGCCATACAACAAAGAGCTTTTTCAAATCCAAAGATTGAATTTATCTGGAATACTGTAATTCAAAGGGTAAATGGTGACCTACAAGTAAAATCAATTGAACTATTCAACAGAATAACAGATGAAGAGTCTCAACTTGAAGTAGATGGAATATTTGTCTATGTTGGGATTTTACCAAACAATGCCTTATTTGAATCTCGTATTAATCTTGATACAATGGGTTTTATTATTACTGATGAAGAAATGCATACTAATATACCAGGAGTCTTTGCCGCAGGTGATATAAGAAAAAAAATATTAAGACAAGTCGTGACAGCAACCAGCGATGGAGCTATATCAGCATATATGGCAGAAAAATGGATACAAGAACATTTAGACGTATTAATTGATCAATAAAAAAGGAGAAAAAAATGGACGCTTTACAATATAATCAGATCATGGATTTTGCTATTGAAAAAGAACAAGAAGCAATAGAATTTTATGAGATTTTAAAACTTCGTACTGAATTTAAATTTATGCATGATTCTTTAAATCAATTAATTTCTATGGAACAAGGTCATATTATCAGATTACAGCAAATACGCACAATCGATATAAATGAAATTAATATTTCCAATGTAGAACCTTTAAAATTGAGTGATTATTATGAAGAACTTATTAATTATGAAGCATTAGATTATCCAAAGTTATTATTAATCGCAATGAAAAGAGAAGAAAAGGCGAAGAATTTATATACTGACCTTTCTTATCATGTTTCTGATAAAGAATTGAAAAAAACGTTTACATTATTAGCAAATGAAGAAGAAACTCATAAGATACAATTTGAAAAAATATATGATGATGAAGTATTAAAAAACAATTAAAATGAGGCTTAGATTTTTTTTTTTAATACTAATAATGATTATTTCAATTCAATTACTATTATCAACAGAAATTGAAGAAAAAAATAATGAGCTAATAAAGATAAAGAAACAAATCCAAGAGAATAAGAAGAAAGCTACAGAATCTGAGAAGAAGAAAAAGAAGGCTTTAAATGATAAAAAACAGATTCAGGGAAAGATATCTCAAAGTAAAACAAAGATTGTTAAGTTGAAGGTAACTGAGAAAACACTAGTTATTAATCTTGATTTAACAAAAAATAAACTAAATCATACCATAGATCAAATGGCAGAGACCCAAAAAACAGGAGAAAAACAATTAACCGAATTACTCTTTCAGTTCAATCAGAAAAGATATTTTAGAAAGTATAACAAACTTCAACCCCCCCTTGCTTCAATAATAAATTCTACATCTACTAAATTATTAAACTTAGAAGACGAAAAAACTTCATTATTCTCAAAAAGAATCAAGACAGAGAAAAATGTTAAAAATATAAGACAAGAAGGTATGCTTGAGGAAAAGAAAAGGGATAAATATTCATTTTTATTTCAAAAATTAGATAAAGATATTAACAAATTTGAAAAGGAAAAATCTTTATACTTGAAAAAGTCAAAAGATTTAGAAAGAACCGCAAAAGCACTTGAAACTCTTGTAAAAAAACTACAACCCTCTCCTAAACGGATGAAAGAATATTCGTATAAATTTATAGGAGGCATTATAAAATGGCCAGTAAAAGGTTCTGTAATAAGGCATTTTGGCGTTCAGACCAATGATAAATATAAAATTCAAACTATAAATAATGGAATTGATATTGCAATCAATGAAGGAACACAGGTTTTAGCTGCTGCTGACGGAGATGTAGTCTATTCAGGAATATTTTCAGGTACAGGTAAAATGATAATTATTGATCACAAAAATGGGTACCATACGGTTTATTCATTCAATAACTCCTTGTTGGTAAATATCGGAACTCAGGTTAAACAAGGTCAACCAATAGCTTTGTCTGGTGTCAGCACCACAACAGAACAAGCATCAGTTCATTTTGAAGTAAGAAAAAATGGAAAGCCCGTTGATCCAATGATTTTTTTAAAGTAGGATAAATGATTAAAATTATTAATAAAATTAAAGATGTAGATTACAAAGATTCTGACATTTTTCTGCATCATACAGGATATATGTATGGAATTGGAGCATCGATTGGAAATCAAGCAAGTATAGAAAAGATATCTAAACTTAAAGAAAGAGATTCTTTTAAAGGTTTTATCGTTTTGTTTTCATCTTACAATCAATTAAAAGAATATAATTTCTCTCAGTTATCAGACAAAAAACTCATTCTATTTTTAAAACAGTATTTTCCTGGAAATCTGACAATATTATTAAAAACTGAAGATGAGAGATTAAAACACTTAGCCTTGTCTGGCAAGATAGCCGCCAGGGTTCCGAATTCAGGGTTTTTAAGGTCTTTTTTGCACTATAACGGACCAATAGTGTCAACCAGTGTTAATAAATCAGGAGAGCCATTTTGTGAAAATCTTAAAAACATAAATTCAATGTATTCAGAATGGTTTGATTATGGTGTTTTAGATGAAAATATAAAAGAAGATAAAACTTTACCCTCAACTCTTATCGATTTTAATTCTGGACAAATTAGTCTTTTAAGAGAAGGCTCAATTTCTTATCGAGAGATTATCGAATCATGGGAAAAACCATTGTTATTATTCATGTGTGTTGGTAATATTTGTCGGAGTCCCTTAGCAGAATATTATACAAAAAAAATAATTGAAGAAGAAAATATCCCAATAAGGGTTGATTCAGCGGGACTGATTGATAGTGGAACTGCAATTTCTAAACTTTCTAAAGAAATATTAAAATCAGAATTTATTGATGCCTCTAATCATTTATCCAAATTAATTGATAATGATTTAATCCAAAAGAGTACAATAATTCTATGCATGTCCAAAAGCATAGAAAACAGACTTAAAGATAGATTTCCTGAAGCTATAGAAAAGATATATACAATGTCATCTTTTGTTGGAGAAAATGATGATATAGAGGATCCCTATGGACTTGATCGTGATGCCTATAACAAAGCATGGGGTAAAATTAAACAAAAAACTTTTCAGATTCTTGAGAAAGTAAAAACAATAATTTAGAGGTAATTACAATGTATAAAATCTTTTGGATAGCTGGAGAAAATTCTGGTGATGTTCATGCATCTATGGTTATTGAAAACCTGAAACAAACAGGGTTGTCAATTCAAAATTATGGAATTGGTGGATATCGGATGCAAAGTAAAGGGTTTATAGCTCTTTTCCCTTTTAAACGCTTTAATGTCATGGGCTTTTTTGAAGTGATCAAACATATAAAGTTTTTTCAGCAGGTAGAAAAGGATATTAAAAAGGACTTTATAAAAAATAAACCAAATTTAGTTGTTTTAGTGGATTACCCGGGCTTAAATCTTAGAATTGCTCGAATTGCTAAAGACTTAGATATTCCAGTCTTTTATTATATTTGTCCTCAATTTTGGGCATGGAAACACAAAAGAGTATATAAATTAGCTGAATATACTGATTTTGTTGCTAGTATTTTACCTTTTGAGTCTGAGTTATTATCAGTACATAGAGTACAATCAGAATATGTTGGTCATCCAGTTTTAGAAGAATTAAATATTGAAATCAACAGAGAACAATTTGCAAAAGATAATCATTTAGATCTTTCTAAGAAATGGATTTCATTTTTTCCTGGAAGCAGAATTAGTGAAATTGAAAAACTTCTTCCAATATATCTAAAAAGTATTAAGAAGTTTGAGCCTTCTCAATATACTTTTCTAATATCAAAAGCAACAAACATAAAAGACCATATTATTAGTTCTATCGTAGAATCAGAGAAAATTAATCTACATGAAATTAAATTAATAACTGGGTATAATCATGAATTGATGAAATTTAGTGATTTTTTAGTCATAAAATCAGGAACCTCAACAATAGAAGCTGCTATATTAGGAACCCCTTTTATTATTTGTTATAAAGCTAATTATTTCTCATATCTTATTGGGAAAAAGTTAGTTAAGATTAAATATATTGGATTACCCAATATTTTATTAGAAGATAAAGCTGTTCCTGAATTGATCCAACAAGAAGTAAATCCAAATAATATATACTCAGAAGTTCTCCATTATTTAAATGATTCACATGCCTATTCAGATATGCAAAAAAATTTGAACAAAATACAGATGATTTTGGGAAGTCGGCGTGCAAGTGAAGTGACTTGTGAAAAGATTGTTGAGTTTTTAACAGGGAAGAGATGAAAGTCAATTCTTTTTCGGGAAAAGTAGTTATATTTCTGGTAAGAACAATAGCTTTTTCAATTTTAAAGTTATTGTATTTTTCTCTAAGATATTCAATTAAAGGAGATCCAAAACCTTATCCTATAAATATTTATATTGCCTGGCATCAAAATATGATTCCTCTATTACTTAGTAGGAGTAATGAAAATATTGCTACATTAATATCGAGTTCATTTGATGGAGAAATAATAGCTCAAACTTCAAAAAAATTAGGCTTTTTCCCTATACGAGGATCTTCATCTAAGCGAGGAATTTCTGCATTGAAAGAAATGATTAAATATTTAGATTTTAATAGTATATCTTTAACACCCGATGGCCCCAAGGGTCCAAAATACTCCATGAAAGAGAGTCCCTTTTTCCTCTCTTATTTAAGTAAGAAACCCATAATTCCAACAAGAGTTGTGGTTAGTAAAAAATGGGTATTTAATTCTTGGGATAATTTTATATTGCCCAAACCCTTCTCTCACGTAGAAATACAGTATTTACCTCCTGTTTTTGTCGAAGATAAAAACCAAATTGAATTTTTAGCTAATCAGGTTAGATCTCAAATGATAAATTAAACATTTCTAGATATTTTATAGTATTGACGAGATCTAAAATTAAGTATATAAAGATAATTATATGAGAGGTAAAAGATGTTAAGAAAATCACTTGAAATGATAAAAGAGTGTAAAAATACAAGAAAAAGATTATATAGCTTTGTCTTAATAATTCTTTTATTTTATTTAGTTTATTATATATTTTCTTTTCATACTCGAAAAGAATCAACAGAGTTACTTCTTCAATTAAGAAATCAAAGAAGTCTTTGTCATTTAATTACAGATAATCTGATTTATTCTAATTTAGATTTGAAGAGTAATCAATCCAGACAATTCTTAGACATTCAAATTCATGTTGATATTAATGAGATCCAAGCGAATCAACTTAGAATTAACAATAATGATTATTTAGGTATTTCAATTAAAAATGACAAGAATTTAGATTTTGATTATAAAAGCTATATGAATACCTATCTTATTTATATAAAAACTTTAAGTGATCTACTCGATCAAAAAAAAGAAACAAAAGAATTATCTGTTTCTATCGAGCAGATTGACCAACTCAGGAAAAATGAAGATATTCTGATGAGTAGTTTAGATAAGATTATTATTATTTATGAAAATAAACTAAATAAATCTTTTAATTTATCTCTAATTATTACATTCTTTATACTTGGAATATTAATTATTATTATGTTTTTGGAAAGAGTTGTTTTTTTTAATCCAATAATTTCACAAATTATGAAGCAAATTGGACGATATGCTGAAAATGAAGAAAAATACGCAAAAATCTTTGAATATTCAATTGATGGGATAATGATGCTGGAAAATGAAACAGTAGCAGATTGTAATAAGGCAGTATTAAAGATATTCGGTATAGAAAACTATGATGAAATAATTGGGAAATCATTCAATTATTCATTTTCCATATTACCTGAAAAACAGATGGTAAGTTTTAATGATATGATTTTTCAGATGAAAGATTATCATCAAAAGAGACTTCAATGCAGCTTTATTAACGATAACGGAAATGACATATTTGTTGATATAGTTTTTTCAAAAACTGAAAATTTAAATAATGATGCAATTATTGTTTTAATTCGTGATGTGTCTGATCTTTATCAAATGAATCAGATAATAACAGAAAGAGAAAACTTTTTAAATCAGATCATTGAAACAGTACCTAATCTAATTTATGTAAAAGATAAAAAGAATCGTTATGTTTTAGTGAATAAATCTTTACTAAAATTATATGAATTAAGTTCAGAGAATGTAATTGGAAAGAATGATTTTGAGATTGGAGTAAAGACAAATGAAGCTGAAAAGTTTATAAAAGACGATAATGAGGTTATTGAGAGTGGAAAACCGAAACTTATTATTGAAGAAACTATTACTGATTCTAATGATTTTTGTCATTTTTTTCAAACAATTAAAGTTCCTTTGCTTGACAAAGAAGAAAAAATAGTTGGCTTATTAGGTGTTTCTATGGACATCACTATGAGAAAAACTATTGAACAAGCTTTAATAGAGAAAGAACAGCAATATAGATTAATCGCAGATAATGTGACAGATATGATTTCTCTGTTAAGTAAAGAAGGACAATTTTTATACGTGTCACCATCTTGTAAAACATTGTTAGGGTATGATCCTGATATGTTAATTGGAGAAAATAGTTTTGACTTATGTTTTGAAGGGGATTTACCTGAATATCAAAAAGCTATAAAAAATATGTTAATAAATCACGAAAGTGCTAATGTACAATATCGGATAAGAAAGGCAGAAGATACTTATATTTGGTTCGAAACTACAATAAAAATATTAAATGATGTTCGTTTTAATTCTGCAGTAAATTATATTTCTGTTTCGAGAGATATCAGTGCTAGAAAACAAGTAGAACAAGCTTTAAAAGACAGTGAAATTAGATTTAGGGATGTTGTCGAATCTGCTGGTGAATATATTTGGGAAACTGATACACATCATAATTTTACTTTCTTAACTTCTCAGGTTTATCAATCCACTGGTTTTCAACCTGAAGAATTAATCGGGAGAAATAAAATTCAATTTATCCCTGAAGATGAGAGACTATTAGTCTTATCAAATTATACTCACTCTGCTGAAACAGGTATTCCAATTCGAGATTTACAACATCGTTATTTTGCAAAGGATAAGGTAACTTGGTTGAGAGTTAATGCAGTTCCCATTTATAATCAATTTCGAGAATGGATTGGTTTTAGAGGTACTGCTCTTGATATTACAGCTAGAATAACAACAGAACAAGAATTACAAAGAGCAATTGTTACTGCAGAACAGGCAAATAAAGCAAAAAGTGAATTTCTTGCAAATATGAGTCATGAAATTAGAACACCAATGAATGCTATTTTAGGATTTTCAGAATTACTAGATTCAAAAATTATAGATTATCAACTAAAAGAATGGCTAAAATCAATTCAAACTTCAGGAAAGGTTTTATTAAGTCTAATTAATGATATATTAGATTTATCAAAAATCGAAGCTGGGAAAATGGAAATTAGATATGATACGGTTAATGTTATCAGCATATTTAAAGAAATTGAACATATCTTTAACCAAAAAGTTGTAGATAAAGGATTAGAATTTATTTTAGAATATGAGCAAAATCTTCCTGAAATGTTAATATTGGATGAAGTTAGAATCAGACAGGTATTATTCAATCTTGTTGGTAATGCTATAAAATTTACTGATCAAGGATTTATTCGAATTGTTGTTAAACAAACAACAAAAGTTGATGATCTAGGTAAAATCAATTTTATTTTTGTTGTGGAAGATAGCGGATCAGGAATTACCAAAGATCAACTAAGTGTAATCTTTGAAGCTTTTCGACAACAAAAAGGACAAAATCAGGCTAGATATGGTGGAACAGGACTTGGATTAGCAATAACAAAAAAGTTGATTGATATGATGCATGGAGATATCTCAGTTCAAAGTGAAGTTGGTAAAGGAAGCTCATTTGAAGTAACTATTAACGATGTCCCAGTTGCTTCTACAAAACATACTGATCATTCAGACAATAAAGAAGTTATTTTCTTTTCAAAGTCAAAAATTTTAATAGTAGATGATGTCCGTTCTAATCGGCTATTATTAAAAAGCATTTTAAATGAATGGGATTTCTATCTATTGGAAGCTGAAAATGGTAAAATTGGTGTAGAACTTGCTGAATTAGAAAAACCTGATGTTATCATTATGGATTTAGTTATGCCTGTAATGGATGGTAATGAAGCTGCTGCAATATTAAAGAAAAATCCTAAAACCACAAACATTCCAATCATTTTAATTACTGCTTCTGTTATTCATAATAAAGATGATGAACCAAAATATTTACTGTTTAAAGAGGTGCTATATAAACCATTTGCACGTAAAGATTTAGTGCAATTATTAAAAAAATATCTAATTGTTGATAAAATTGAGATAAATAATAATGAAACTCAGTGGAATGACCATAATCAATTATCTTTTGATCAAGTTAAACAAGCAAAGAAATTATTAGTTAAGTTAAAAACAACTTATTATAATGAATGGGAAGAGATAAAAGATACTTTTGTTATGGATAGAATCCAAGTTTTTTCAAATGATTTAAAGGAGATTACATTAGAAACAGGAATAGATTTTTTAATTGATTGGTCTGAAGAATTGTATTCAGAAACTTTAGCTTTTAATGTCGAACGTTTTCCTGTAACATTAAGTCAATTTCCCGCAATAGTTAATAGATTGGAGGCTTTGCTTGCAGAATTTAATTAAGAAAATCAATTCCAAGAGGAAGTCATTAATATTAATTGTTGATGATGTTCCCAAAAATTTACAAGTCTTAGCAAGCTTTTTACAAGTTGAGAACTATAGCCTTGCATTAGCAACAAATGGGAGAGAAGCTATTAGATTAGCATATTCATTAAAACCTGATTTAATACTTTTAGACATTATGATGCCTGATATTGATGGTTATGAAGTTTGTGAAAAAATTAAATCTGATCCAGTAGTTGATTTTATACCAATCATATTTCTATCGGCTAAAACTGAAACAGAAGATATTGTAAAAGGTTTTGAACTTGGTGCTGTAGATTATGTAAAAAAGCCTATCAACAAATTTGAGCTATTAGCACGTGTAAAAACACATTTATCATTAAGCAATGCACTGACTGATTTACAATTAGCCAAAAATGAGTTAGAAAAGAATTTATTAGAAAAAGATAGATTTTTTTCAATTTTAGCACACGATTTAAAAAATCCAATTTATGCTCAATTGAGCTTAGCCTCTATACTCACTCAAAATTTTAATACCTTTACAGAAGAAGAAGTTAAAACAAATATTATGTATATTAAAAATTCAGCAGAGTCTTTATCCAAATTGCTAGAAGATTTATTAACATGGGCAAGAGCGCAAATGGGAAAGATTGACTACGAACCTGATATTTATGATTTTAATATTGTAGTAAGTGAAACAATAAAATTAGTAGCATTATCATTTTCAAACAAAGAGATAGAACTGATTAATGAATTTGATAAAGGCCTAGAAGTAGTCATGGATGTTCAAATGATCTTGACAGTCCTTAGAAATATCATTTCTAACGCTATAAAATTTACTCCACGAGGAGGAAAGATTTATTTGGGATATAAGATAGACTCTGGAAATTTGCGAGTTTATGTGCGAGATACAGGCGTTGGTATTAGTCCTTCAAACTTATTAAAGCTCTTTAAAATTGATACTCAAGTCAAAACAACAGGAACAGAAGCAGAAATTGGTACAGGATTGGGTTTACTATTATGCAAAGAATTCGTTGAAATGAATGGAGGTCATCTTTATGCTGAAAGTGAGATTAATAATGGTAGCACATTTTCTTTTACACTAAAATTAGCTAAGAAAGTATAACAATAAAGAGTCCTCAGAATTGAAAAGTTAAAATTATTGAAGATAATCATACTTTTGTTTGAAACTCTGAATTCCTTTAAAAATGGATTCTATGATTTTAGCTTGATGGTTTTTATCAAGCAGTCTTTTTTCTTCTTCCTCATTAGAAATAAAACCCATTTCTACTAAAACAGAAGGCATAAATGCACCTCTTAGAACATAAAAACCAGCTTGTTTTACTCCTCTGTCACTTGCTTTTGTAGATTCAATAAGTGAAGATTGAATTCTAAGAGCTAAATTGCTACTTTCCTCTAATTGCTCACTTTGTTGCAAATCAGCGAGAATAAATTGCAAATCATCATAATTTTTTACAGCGTCTTGACCACCTTCATAATTCAATACAACAGAGTTTTCAAGTGCTTCAACTGCTCTTGCATCTGTTGTTCTTGCAGTCGAAAGAAAGAATGTTTCTATACCTTGAGATGATCTTGCCATCGCTGCATTACAATGCAAAGAAACAAATAATTGTGCTTGATTTTTATTTGCAAATTGAGTTCTGCTTTGCAAAGAAACAAATTCGTCCCTACTTCTTGTTAACAGAACCTTTACACCATCCAATCTTGTTTCAATTACTTTTTTTAATTGAAAAGCAATATCTAAAGTTATATCCTTTTCAGCGCTGTTTTTACCTGTTGCTCCAGGATCTTTTCCTCCATGACCAGGATCGAGTACAATCGTTTTTATTCTACTGTCATAAATGGAATTTGCTTGAATATGATCTGTCTTGTAGTTATATTTGAATTTTTCGGGAAATAATTTAGGCAAAACTTCTGTCAAAAAGCTTTTGGGTAAATACCATGAATAATTCTCATAAAAAGATGGATAAATAAAGTTATAATAGTTACCGTGAAAACTTAGATAAGAGCTGTTCATTAATATGTTCACACTTTCATTATATATTGAAAATGAAATTTTTGCTTCGACTAAATCTTCCTGAATTCTACCAGTTTTAAAAATAGTTTGAAAATCAGATAATGAAAAGTATTCAATATTGTTTTTTTTTATACTTTTTAAATTTTCTTGTCTTTTTTGGTTATCAATAGTAATTGATAATCCAGATATATAGAGAGTCCATAATACCAAAAATATGCTTAATATTACTTTTTTCAATTAAACCTCTTTTTCATTTTCTGTTAAGTTTTCAGGGATGTATTCTTTTTCTGGCTCTTCATATTCTTGATTTTCCCATTCTTCTAATATTTTTTTATTCTTTCTATGTTTTCGTATGACTGCTAGAATTAAAATAATAGGTAAAAATGACCAAATAGAAGTGAGAATGATAAATACAATACCATTATAGAATAGTTTATGAATTGAATTGTCAAAATTATTTAGAAAAGAGCTAGGCAATGTTTGAAAAGTTAATAGAAATGCATCGTCGAATTTGTTTTTACCATTACCTTTGTCCCAGAATTCTTCAAAGTTTTTTGGTTGGTCGGTGATTAATGTTTTTACTGCTTGAGCAGATTGGAAGTAGTATGGCTCCAGAAGATTCAAATTGTCTGGATAATTATATGGAGTTGCTTTTATTAAATTTTGTTGTTTAAAAGCATAAAATTTCATGAAATTATAATATCTTTCATATGAAATACCTTCTGAAAGATAAACGGCCATTCCTTCATGAAACCAAAGTGGAGCATCATAAAAATAATGATTGATGAATAGATGAATATATTCGTGCATTATTACCTGATGCAATCGCTCAATACTTTGATATTTTGCAGGATTTTTTAGAAATATTTCTTTAGTTCTCATATCAGTAAAACCATCGGAAAACTCTGCTATTTTATTTCTTTTTTTGGTCCAATCTTCAAAATATTTGTTTGTTGGAGCAATTCTGATAAAAATATGAATATCAGGGAATTGTTTCATTCTTCTCTGGAATTTATCCATATTATCAGAAAATTTCTCTTTTATCTCTTTTGCTATTTTATCATCTTTAGGGTGATATGTTTTAACATGTATGAGGAATTCTGTATCAAATTTCTTTATTGTTTTAGCTGAAATTAACGATGGAAAGAACAAAACAAAAACAATACTTATTAGAAATGACCAATTAATAATTTTCATTGTAACCTCATTTAGTGTTAAGAAAATATGAAAAAGAGTAAAGGAACCCAAAAGATACCAGTTAGTATGGACAGTGAAACAACAGTCGCTGCAAAATCTTTATCAAGTTCTTCCATTGTAGAAAATACTAATGTATTATATCCAACAGGTGCCCCTGAACTTGCAATAATCACAATTTTGGTTATTGGATCAAATGGCAAAAAATGAACGATAGCCAATCCAATTGCAAATCCACAAATCATTCTTACAAAAAGAACGGAGAGTGCTTTTTTAACATTATTAATTATTGGCTCAAAATAGAGACCTAAAGATAACATTATTAATGGTATAGTTGGTTTGCCAGCTAATAAGAAAAAATTATTTAATGGTGTAGGGATTTCAGTATGCCTGTTTTTTAAAAATAATGCAATTAATAGAGCCCAAAGGGGAGGCATAAATACTAACTTAAGTATCATTGCTTTTCGATTAAATTGTTGATAAAATCCTGCCTTTATTGTAATATAATAAACCCAAGTATAGATTAAAAAACTATTTCCAATATCAAACAAAATTGCTTTTGTAAATCCATCATTACCATAACCTGCTAAAAAGAAAGGTAAGGTAAAACCTGTGTTCATGATCATACAACCTGAAAGATATGTCGCTGTTGTTTTTATATTTTGAGGTTTAAACTTTAATACAATCTTGGCAATAACCCAAGTTAAGCTCATTGTTATAATGGGTAAGAAAGGAAGAAATAATAATTCATGAGTTAATTCTGTTTCGATTAAGGATGTTAAGGTTAAAGCTGGCATACATACATAAAAAACCAGTTTTAGAAAAGAGGACGCATCTTTGGCATCAAACAGTTTAACCTTTTTTAAAAAAAGCCTAAACCAAAAAACAAAATTATCGGCACAATCTTTTTGATAAATTCTTCCATAATTCAAAAATCTTTATTTTGAATAAAATGTAAAGTAAATAATGATTTTGTTGTCAGCTTTCTATAAAATTATATAATAAAATGAAAAAATCAAAAAGTGTAAATACTAAGGCTCTTCAGTTGAAGAAAGAATTTCTTTCTCTATTGTCCTAAGGTTATATGAATTTAGAATGCACCTTTATCTGTAGACTCGATACATCCCAAACCTAGCTTATTAGGACAAATAATTATTATTCCTGCTTCTCTAATGTATGATAATGGATTTAACAAATCAAATAAAGGCACTGGAAAATGATTATTCTCAGTCTTCTGAACTTTTTTGTGTCGATAATTTTAATGACTAGTCTCTTTTCAAAAAATAAACTCTAATTCCTTGCTAACTCATTCCTATCCCATTCCTAACCCATTAATAACCCATTCCTTCCTTGGTGCTTAATGAACAAAAATTAATAAAAATCAGTTGACACAAAATGTTATCTCGATTATTATCTTATCATAAAAAATCATAATTATGAGGGTGCTATGCGAGTAATTATGGACTGGGGAAAAACGAAATATCCAAAAGGTGGACAAAAAGACGGAATTGTTTATTGCTACCTTTCCTGTGGAAAAGCCTGCGTGGGTAGAAAGTATTACCATGTCCCATTAATGAAGCAAAATTCCAATATCATCTCTATTGAAAAGATTACTCTGGAAATCTGGAAAACTCTCCCTATTCGTATAAAACATGATTTAAAAATTTACTCTCAGAAATTTAAGAAAAAATATGATAAAATTAGAAGGAAATTCCTCAATAGTTATGGTATCTTTTTAAAAATTATCCATAAAATAGAAAAACAATTTAGAATTTCTCAAAAAATAGAGTTTTCTATGGAATCGTTTTTCCAATTCTTTAGTATTTATTCTGTGTATGATTATATCAAAGCTGGCTATCTGTTACCTGTTCCAGATGCTTTTAAACTCAATAATAAAATAATCTCACTTTCTCAACCTCTTTATGACAAACAACCTAGGAATCTCATACCAGACTCTTTCTTTGATTTAAGGTTAAAGGATTATCTGAATGATGCTTAAATATTTATTTTTAAACATGTAATAATTGCTCTGAAAATTTGAGTTTTATTGGTTTATTAACATTTTTTACTTATTCATAAAAAAAGTATTTGACATCTTCACAATAAGTATAAACTTGAGGAATATATTTGCGAGTATAGTGGGAAGAGGAGGATTTATGCAAGCAATGCATTTATCAAGTTTATTAAACAAGAATTTAATAAAAATTAATGTGACATCTGATTCAGTAGAATCAATCTATAGCATTTTACTAGATGATATTTGCGAGCAATTTACTTTAACGGAGCCTCAATCCAATATTTTACAAAAAATATTAGATCGCGATCGCGACACTGGTACTGTTTTCCCTTCTGGTGTAGCTATACCTCATGTTCATTTAGAAAATTATAATGATACAATTATCGCTATCGCAATACCAGCAGAACCCTTAAAAACAGATGAAGGTGAAGTAAAAATTATGTTTCTGGTGATATCAGGAACTACGAATAATACCTTGTATTTGCATATTCTTCAATCAATTATTAAACTTAGTAAAGATGAAAAGTTATTTCATGAAGTATTAAAATCAAAAAATCCTACAGAATTTATCGATTTAATCACCAAAGGTAATTTTGCTATAAAAAGAGGGATTACTGTCGGTGACTTAATGTCAAATAAACTTTTTGCTGTGTCTAGAAACACCACTTTAAAAGAACTTGGTAACATTTTTCAAGATAAAAATTTTGGCTTTTGTCCTGTTGTTGATGACAATAATCATCTAATTGGTGAAGTTACTGTTTTAGATTTGATTATGGCAGGTTTTCCTACATATACACATTTTTTAGAAAACATGAATTTTCTGAAGTCTTTTGAACCTTTTGAGGCATTGTTAAAGGAAGAAAAGAAGTTAAAAGTTATCGACATTATGAAAAAAGTAGAGTGTAAGCTTAGCCCTGATGATTCAATTATTGAAGCAGTATTTTTGATGAATAAGAACAAACGCAGAGATATTCCTGTCGTAATCGGAAAACAGATAGTTGGTATTATCAGTTTTATGGATATTTTCCGTAAAGTTATCAGGGGCTAATATACCTTATAAAAAAATAACCTAATATTAAGATATCAACTATTAACCTTCATTTATGAAGGTTTTTTTGATTATATTGGGAAAAGGCATCAATTTAAACATTAGATCAAAGAATGGAAGGCTCATAAGAATTAGTTACTTGTATAAAAATTATTAACATTTATAAACACATAAATTCCTATCACTTTTCTTCCAAGTGCCTGTAACAAATATCTGAAAATCTTAGTTAAGAAATTGATAAATATTGGCTCTTTGCTAGAATACTCAATATCTGGAATAGTCTTATTAAATAGAGAATAAGGTATTCTAATATGAAGATTGTCCTCATTAATATTTAAAATTGAGGAATTCCTGCATAAAAAATCAAAACCCCAATTTATTGGGGTTTTAATTAAAATTCTATTTCAATAATATTTACGATTTATTTGTATTTATTCCTGATTTTATCAAGTTCTCCTTTTTTTTGGAGATCAATGGCAGTTTTATTATAAAGGTCAAACCATCCCATAGCATTAGAAGAATTTATCGCATAAGCTGTATATAAGGGATCCTCTGTTATAATATAAGGATGGACTTTATATTCCTTCCATTCTTTACTACCAATGTAGAAACGAGCTACATATTCATTAGTCGCTACAAGAGAGAAACGATCAGCTTTTAATTTTTCTAAAGACTGATTTGTTGAAGTAGAAATATCTTTAGTATAAATGGTGCTTTTATCAAAGTCAGGATGATATGCATATCCTCTAACTATTCCAACTGTAAGCCCTTGTAAATCTTGGATTGACTTAATATTAAGTTTACTACTTTTTTTAGAAACAATGACTCTTTTATCAAAACTAACAGGCTGATCGGGATATTTAAGATAAGCTTTTCTTTCTTCATTTTTTAAAATTCCAAAAATTACATCAGCTTTCCCTTGCTTGATCATCTGAACACAACGCTCCCAAGGGTAAAATTGAATTTCATATGGGATCTTTGCCTCTTTGCAGACTCTTTCAATAATTTTAACATCCAATCCTTTTGTTATACCTTAGGAAGAATATTCATAGGGAGGATATTCTTCGCAGATAAATATAAGTTTTTCTGTGCCTTTTGTTTGTGCATTTAATAGAAACATCATAGCATTTTCACGATGATAAACAAGATAACTCTTTGCCAGCTCATTTCTCCTCCACCCTTTTTATTCCTGTCATCGAAATGAAAGGTAGTATAAAGAATAATTGAAATATCTAGTAAAGCAATTTTTACTCAATTTATAATAATTATAATTGATTATTCATTAATTAGTTTGAAAATAGCTGTAAGAATATCTTCTTCAACTTTGCTAATTGATATGGCTTTTCTATAAATCCAGATAACCCTTTTTGATTAAATTGTTTCATAGCTTCATATTCATTATATCCACTTGATAAAATAATTTTTGCATTATTATCAAATTCTATGATTTCATTAAAACCTTCTACTACATCTTTTCCTGGCATCATCAAATCCATTAAAACACACATAATCTGATGTGGATACTCTTTATACACCTGAACAGCTTCTTCTGCATCAGAGGCAACCAGAACCTTATACCCTAATATTGTAAGCATATCTTTGCATATTTCTCTAACCATATCTTCATCATCAACTACTAACACATATCCTTCTGCTATTAGCTTTTTATCAATAGGCTCTTCTTCAGGTTTTGAGTCTATATACTCTTTTTCTTCTTCATCTGTCATTGCAGGGAATAATATTCTGATTACCGTGCCTACACCAGGTTCAGAATCAATAATAACTGCTCCTTTATGAGCTTTGACAATGCCTAAAACAGCAGACATTCCAAGCCCTCTGCCTGTAAATTTTGTCGTATAGAAAGGTTCAAACATTCGATTCATAGTATAGATATCCATCCCACAACCATTGTCTGTAACTTCTATCCAAACATATTTTCCTGGGTAACACTTTATTTCTAACTTGCTTTTACTGAGGTAATTCTCATCGCATGACATCACACCTGTTCTCAGGATTAATTTTCCTGAATTATCTCCAATTGCTTCAGAAGCATTTGTTATAAGGTTCATTATTATTTGTTGGCATTGGCCAATATCTGCTTTCGTTGAGGGAATATTGTCTGACAAGTCTACTTCAAAAACAACATTTTTATTAATAGCAGCTTTTAATATTTCCGAATTATCCTTCATAAGTTGGCTAAGATTTACTGCTTTAATAACAAATTGTCCTTTACCTGAGTAGGCTAGCATTTGTTTTGTCAAATCTACAGCTCTTTTCGAAGCGCTAAGAGCTTTATTAATCTTATCTGAAAGAGGTGGATTATCTGAAATTAAAGGTCGAACAATATCAAGATTACCAATTATCGCCATTAGAAGATTGTTAAAATCATGAGCAATTCCTCCAGCCATAACCCCTAGACTTTCCAATTTTTGAGTATGAAGCATTTTTCTTTCAAGTTCAAGTCTTTCAATTTCAGCGTTTAATCTTTGGCTAATATCTCTAATTGTATATATTAATGCTTTTACTCTGTTTTGAGAATCAATCCAGACAGCAATTCCAATTTCTATAGGAATTTGAGAATGATCAGCTCGGTTTAATAGAAGTTCAAACATTTCTGTTGATCTATGATTGATGGTTTCTTCGACATAGATCTCATAAGTTAATAAATTCTCATTATCAATAAAAGATTTGAAATTGTGTTTTAATATCTGATCATTTTGAGAAAATCCAAGAAGTTCCTTCCCTTTTTTATTTACTGTTTGAATATTACCGCTGAGATCTACCAAAAATACAGAGTCAGGTGATAGTTCGATCAGTGTTCGATATAACTCTTCACTTTCTTGTAGTTCTGCAGTTTTTTGTTTAACCAAGATTTCAGCCTGTAAACGATATGTATTAATATTATAGAGATATAGAGCTAGTAATAAGGCTATAAAAAATCCTATAGGAAAGAGTATAAAATAATTTTGCTTCACTAATTTTTGATAATAAAGCGCATCAGGTTCTATCTCAAATTGCCAAATGCGACCAGCAAAATTAATCGTTTTTGTCTGAGTTAATCGAGTTTTCCAAAATTTACTAATATCAATGCTAGAGTTTTTATTAGAAAATAATTCTATGGGGCTTTTACTGGTTGTTACATCATAAACAGTAATAGCCAAATCATTCAATGAATAAGCAGTAAGGGCAGAAGAAAAAACTTTATTGATATCAATAACAGCTATTAATACACCTTTAAAGCTATTTCTTTTTTCATCTAAAGTTATAACATTTTTTATATTATAGACCGGAATGAATAATAAGTACTCATTTTTGTTTTTATTTAATAAAGTAACATCTTCATATACCAAAGGAAAACTGATATCACATGCTTTAAGTATTATTGGGTTTATCGTTCGATCCGAAGAAAAGTCATAAGACTTTTCTATTTGATTAGTAGGAGGATTTGAGTAAATCAATGGTAATTGATAATCCGATTGAGCAAAAAATTGTTGATTACTTTTTATTTTTGGCGCTTTATACTCTACCCAGAAAATATTTTTTATTAAATCATTTTTTAAAACATTAGTTGTAAAATTATCAAACTCATCGTTACTTACAAAGTTTGACCCTTCAAAGAAATTTTTTACAAAAACCATAGATGAAATAGTTTCTTTTAATCCATTTTCTATTATGTTTTTTTGGATTGAGGCTTTGGAATTAAAGCTCACTTCTGAATCTTTTATTCTTAGGTTTTTCAGCTCATAATAAAGTAAATAGGTTCCTATCATGATGATAATAAAAGCTGTAAAAGCGATTTGAAAAGCTTTGTTTTTTTGATAACCGATAGATTTCCCCATTTTATCTCTTATTTTAAAATTTAAAATTGAAACAAAAATTAGGGATATGATTGCTGCTATCCCAAGCCAAACTATCACTGATCTACCAGTACTTAACCCTGTTTCTTTTATGTCAGCTCTAACAGGTGTTTTAATTAAAAATATTGCGCTTTTTGAAAGGTCATTCTGGCTTTCATAGACAAATTCTTGTTGTGTTTTTTTATTTTCGAGATATTTTTTTTCTCCTGGTTTTAACTTTTTTAATAGAGATTCTTCCTGAAAGTTAAAGCTAGATTGATTTAAAAACATAAAATCACAATTTACTTTTACTTGATCTTTTATCGATTCCATCAAAGAATTATTAAAAAAGCGTCCCATAATTAATGCACCTTGGACTGGTCCAGTGCTTTGTGTTGTCAATAAGGGATGAATGGAGATCATCATTAAGCCATTATTTGTTTGAAGAAACCCTTTTTCAGGTGTTTCATTATTGATACAAGAGATGACTATTTTTTTTACTTTTTCATTAATCGAAGATAACTCTTTGATGTAGATCTCTCCTCCTAATTCACTGTCAAAGGCAGAGCTAAAATATAAGGAACCATTTTTATCATAAACATTAATGAGATTAACTTTAGCTCCTCTTTCTAAAGAAATCCAGTCAATATTTGTAGAAATGAAACTTGGGTTTTTCCCCTGAACAAAGTTATAGGTGTCATCCCATTCTGCCCAATCACTAGTTAAATTCCCCAAATGATAAAACTCTCTTTGAATTGCTTCTGTTACTCTACTTGCATCTTCATAGGCTCTATTTTTTTGCAGTTCAGAAAAAGTAGGTTTTATAATATAATTCTGCATAAGAAAAGATAAACCAAAAAAAACAAATAAACCTAATAACACTGGAATCAATGAAATGAGCTTTAATTTCATAAAAGCCTCTATTTGAAGTAAATTTTATTATCTTTTAAAGATATGATTTCTGCAAGAGAGAAAATATTTAGTGAAAGATCTGATAAGGTTAATCTGGCATTCTGAAATGTTTTTTCTATAACAATGCCTGTTCCTAAAATGTTTGCTCCTGCTTGATCGCATACTTCAAAAAGTCCTCTGAGAGCATTTCCGTGAGCAAGAAAATCATCTATGATTAGGACTTTATCATCTGAAGACAAATATTCGTTAGAAACACTAATGTCATATTCAATATTTTTAGTGAAAGATTTTACAGTGCTTTTATAAAAAAGCCCTGTATTAGTAGAAGGTTTCTGCTTTTTTGCAAAGACAACTGGAATTTTGAAATGGTAACCTGTAAAAACAGCACAGGCAATCCCAGAAGCTTCTATTGTTAATATTTTTGTAATTTTGAGATCTTTAAAGTGATCATAGAATTCTTTTCCAATATCAAACATTAAAACAGGATCGATTTGATGATTTAAAAAGCTGTCAACCTTCAGGATAGATTCATTGATTACTTTTCCTTGTAATATAATATTTTCTTTTAACTTTTGCATTTTTCACCTTTATTTGAAGATTTATCCACAATAATTATGTGGATAATATTCAAATGTCAAGTTAAACACAAAATAGTATGTTTGGCAATGTTTTTTTAATGTATAGATGATTTTTATATTATGTCTGAAGTGATCCTATAGTGAATTAACTAAAATTTTTAACAAAGTCTGTATATCTAAATTTTTCAAATCAATATTTGAGATCGCTTTTAAAAATTCCGAAATAATGGCAATGTGAAGATCTGCATCATTTTCCTCAGATAATAGAAGCATAATGAGATAGGTTTTTTCATTATCTATAGAATGAAAATCAATCCCTTTTTTGGAAATACCAATAGCAATTAACGGATGATCTATATTTTCTAAATGGGTATGTGGAATTGCAATTCCTGAACGTAATCCTGTGCTGAGGTTTAACTCACGTTCCATAACTTTATAATAAACTGATTTAAAGTTTTCGAGCCCTTCAGTATTTTTCAAATGTGATAATAATTCCCAAATAACCCCTTCTTTACTTTCATCATTAACAAAAATCATATTTTCTTTTTTAATATATTTGTTTAAATAATTGTTATCAATTGACTTATTTTTCTGATAATCCTGTGATTTATAATCATCAATTGAGAGTAAATTATTCAAACTTATATCTAAGAGATTGATGGACTCATTTAATATGCGTTTTACCAGTAAGGTGTTTGATTTATCACTGAGTAGTTCTATCATTTCCTTATCTTCATGCAGAGAGATAATGGTTCTGTCTTTTCTAATCTGGTAAATATCATCTTCAGGGTCTGGCTTACTAATAAAGAATCCCATTTTTTTAAATGTTTTTATTATTCTTTGACAAATCAATTCTCTTAAATCAGGATCTGAAACTTTTAAGTGAGTACTAATTTTTTCAGGCATGGAAACTGAACTTCTAACTCCAGGAGTATTCTTTTTTAATGATTTAGCTAGTAATGGGGGAGAGATAAGCGTTGTAATCAAAGTCATTAAAATGGCAATACTAAATATATCATAGGTAGGATCGTTAAGAAATCCATAAGATAATCCAATACTAGCAATTATCAAAGCAACTTCTCCTCGAGGAATCATCCCAAGACCAATACGTTTTGCACCTTCCATATTAAAATTTAAAAAAAGTGCAAATAGACCACATCCAAATAATTTTGAAATTATTGCACCTAATGTATATACTGCTCCAAAGATTAATGTTTTAACCGAAAACAATGCTGTTACATCCACTAACATACCCATAACAGTAAAGAATATGGGTACAAAGAAGATTTTTAATGGGTGTAACGATTCCTGAATACTGACAGATATTTCTGTTTTTGATAATGAAAACCCCACAACATAAGCCCCAATTATCATTGCTAATCCTGCTCTTTCAAAAAGACCTGCTATGATCAATGCAAGACTAAATGCTATTACAGAAAATACAATATTGCTTTTAAATTTCTTTAAAAACCCACCAATTCTATGTGCAAAATATAAACCTAAAAGAGTTACTCCCAACCATATACTAATTTCTTTAAATGCTAGTAATCCTATCCCAGACCAGCTAATTGCAGACTTATCACCTGTTTTAAGCATGAGTGATACTCCCAAAACTATTGCAAAAAGTACAACCCCTAAAACATCATCAATTACTGCTCCTGCAATGATTGTAACACCTTCTGGGGTATCCATCTTTTTTTGTTCAGATAATATTCTGGCAGTAATTCCAACTGATGTAGCTGTGCTCATAATGCCTAAAAACATACATTTGGGATCAAACATCGATACTTTTAAAAAATAACTTGCAGTAAAAGCTCCAAAAAAGTAAGAAAAAACAATACCACTGATGCCAATAACTGTGGCTGCAAAAGAAAATTTTAGAAATAGACTAATATCTGTTTCTAGACCAGATAAAAATAATAATATTATTGATGCTATGATAGCAATTCCGTATAATTCAGGCTGAATAGGGAATGATAAGTTTTCACTACCAAAAAGTCCATAAGGAAAGCCCGGTAAAGCTATGGACCCTAATAAATAGGGCCCGATAACTATTCCGATCAAAAGTTCTCCCAACACACCAGGTATTTTACATTTTTCTGCTAGTAATGCTCCAATCCTTGCAAAAAAGATTATTACTCCTAGTTGCATTACTAGATTAGGCATTCTTTCTACAATATCAGTTTGTCCAGTATTTGCCAGACAAAAACTAGCCATTAATATAAATACGGTTGTTAGAAAATATTTCATTAAGTATTCCCTTAATCTATATAGGCTATTTCGCCATGTTGTGTTTCATCAAGACCAAGTGTCTCATCAACAACATTGACCTTTACTGGTGTAACAAAATTAATGATTACCAACATGACGTAAGTAAAGATAAATGCATACACTGAAGCTATAATCATTGCATTAAGTTGTGTAAAGAAGAATTTGAAATTGCCATTAATTAAGCCACCACCAATTGCTACAGGGTTAACAGCTTCACTGGCAAATATTCCAAGAAGAACGACACCTGTACATCCCCCGACTCCGTGAACACCCCATACATCCAATGCATCATCCCATTTCATTTTGTTTTTAAAACTAACTGCTATGTAACAGATTAAACCAGCAGCTATACCAATTAGCGGAGCTGCCCAAATTGGAACAAATCCTGCACAAGGAGTTATTGTCGCCAAACCAGCAACTGCTCCTGTCATTAAACCAATAAATTTTGGTTTCTTTTCTAGTAACCAAGAAATGACTAACCAAGTAACTCCTGCAAAAGAAGCAGCAATGTCTGTGTTTATAAAGGCTAATACTGTGATATTATCAACCCGTAACTCGCTTCCTGCATTAAAACCGTACCAGCCAAACCATAATAGGCCAGTTCCAATGGCAACTAATGGAATGTTATGAAAACCTTTGTCTTCAACTTTTCTTTTACCAACATAAAAAACGGACGCTAATGCTGCAAATCCAGCGCTAGCATGAACAACGATACCGCCTGCAAAGTCTAAAATACCATATTTAACACCAATTCCACCACCCCAAACGATGTGTGTAAAAGGGAAATAAACTAAAAATAACCAAGCAACTAAAAATATTAAATAAGCTTTAAATGAAATTCTATTGGCAAAGGCACCCGTGATTAAAGCTGGTGTAATAATTGCAAACATCATTTGATAAGCAACAAAGACTAGCTCAGGAATCTGATTATTTCCTGAGTAAATAGAAGTCATATCGACACCTTTTAAAAAAGCTTTATCAAGATTTCCTATAATACCCATAAAATCTGTTCCGGCTGTATAAGTGCCACTAAAACATAAGGAATATCCGGCGACATACCAAATTACGGTTGTCAAACATAAAGAAACAAAACTTTGCATCATGATTGTTAAAACGTTTTTACGACCTACCAAACCACCATAAAAAAATGCTAAACCGGGTGTCATGAGCATGACTAAACTGCAACACAACAACATAAAGCCTGTATCACCGATACTAATTGCAGGCATATAACCTCCTTTTAAACTCCCTTGAAAAAGGGTCTTTTTTATAATATAGGGCAAGGTTTATGCCATAATAAGTATGTTCAATCTAAAATACGTCTAATATATTAAAAATAAAGAAGATAGGCTATGAAAATATTTTTTTCACAAGCTCTTTATGAAGTGAGGATATTTACGTAAGATTATGATAAATAAACAAATAATTGTTAATAGAAGACTGAGACATAAGTGTCTCACTGAGACAAAATGGCTCTAATCTATTAAGTATTTATTAATTTTCCTATGAAGAGATCGTCTGCTTATCCCAAGTTTTTCTGCAGTAAGGGTTTTGTTGCCATTATTTTCTTCCAGAGATTTTTTTATTATGTTGTGTTCAAGATTATCTATAGCATTGTCTAATATTTGATCATTATTGCTAAACTTTGAATGCTTTAGCATTCTTTCAGGTAAATCATCAAGGTTAATCATATCTTTTTGATTTACCACCACGCAACGCTCTATCACATTCTCTAATTCACGAATATTACCTGGCCATCGGTATTTCATGAAAAAATCAGTAACCTCTTTGCTGATACTCTTTAGTGGTTTTGAGGAAATTAAAGCTGATTTTTGTAGAAAATAATTACACAAATCAATAATATCTTCTTTTCTCTCTCTTAAAGATGGGAGTTGGATTGAAATAACATTTAAACGATAGAATAAATCTTCTCGAAATAATCCATCTTCTACAAGCTTATCTAAATCTCTATTTGTTGCTGTGATCAGTCTGACATCTGTTTTTATGGTTAAAATCCCACCTAATCTTTCGAATTCTTTTTCCTGAATGGTTCTTAATAACTTCACTTGTACGGATTGAGGAATATCTCCAATTTCATCAATGAATAATGAGCCTCCATCTGCAAGCTCAAATCTGCCTGGCTTTTTATGGGTAGCTCCTGTAAAAGCTCCTTTTTCAAACCCAAATAACTCACTTTCTAAAAGGGTTTCTGGGATTGCAGCACAATTAAACTTTATAAAAGCCTTATCTTTTCTTGCACTTAAATGATGTAATGCCTGACCTATTAATTCTTTTCCTGTCCCTGTTTCACCGAAAATGAGCACGGATGATTTGGTGTCAGCAATTTGTTGAATTAACTGAATGATTTTTAGCATTTTTGGACTTTTACTTTTAAGTATATTCAGTGCAGGTATATTTAATAAAAAGGGATCTGCATCCAGTTCATTTCTGTCAATAGAACAAGAAATCTTGTTAACTGCCTGAACAACCTCTTCGAGATTGAAAGGTTTTGTGATGTAATCACATGCTCCGAGTCTAAGTGCTTCTACTGCTGTTTCAATCGTTGCAAAAGCAGTTATTAGCAACATTTTTATACTATTATCGATTTCTTTGACTTTCTTAAGAAGGTCTAATCCATTCATTTCTGGCATTTTGATATCACTAATAATTATATCTGTTAAGTTTTCTTCTAGAAATTTTAATGATTCAAGAGGATTTGTGAAGGTTACCACATTGTATCCTTCTTTACTCAAAACTTTTTTTAATAATTGAGATACATTTTCCTCATCATCAACTACCAAAATTCTCTTTTTATAATTCATACGAGTTTTCCTTTATAGGTAATTTTACTATAAATTTTGTTCCTTGAGAAGGACTACCAATACATTCAATAAAGCCACCATGATCCTGAATGATTCGCGCTGAGATAGCTAAACCCAGTCCACTACCTTTATTTTTGGTAGAATAAAAGGGCTCAAATATTTTGTCATAATCTTCGGTTTTTATTCCTTCTCCATTATCTTCAATTTCTATTTCCATCATATCATTATCAGGTAAATATCTGGTTTTAATCAATATAAAACCTTCACTTGTTATGGCTTGAAATGCATTAAGAATCAGGTTGACCAATACTTGTTCAATTTGCTCTGAATCAGCATTTATATTAGGGATTGCACTCAACTGTAGTTCTATTGAAATGTTTTCTGGCTTATTCTTTGATAAGAGTTGAACTGTATTTGTCAGTATTTGATTTATATTCTGGCTTTGCATGACAGGCGTTTTTGGCCTGGCAAAGTTCAGAAAACGATCAATAATTCGATTTAATCTATCTACTTCATTGATAATGATGATAATATCTTTTTGTAACTCGTGTCCAGGCTCAAGAATAGATTGAATATATTGGGCATAACCTTTTATTGAGGTGAGAGGATTTCTGATTTCATGGGCTATACCCGCTGACATCATCCCTAACGAATTAAGAGTTTTTGCTCTATCAACACTTTGTTCGAACTTCAAAAACTCCACAGATTCTCTGAAAACCCCTACATATCCAATTGGCTTACCTGCTTTATCTTTTTGAAGAGAACTGCTAAAAATTATTGTGATGTCCTGATCAAAGTTTTTCTTAATTTTAACTAAATGTTTAACAAAGATTTTTCCATTTTTCATGCTGTCTTTTAGCAGGTTTATGATGGGTTGAATTCCTGCTGAAAAGTTATCATCTACTGATCTACCTATCAAATCTGACGCTTGCAATCCTGTGATGTCCTGTCCTGTCTGATTTATCGAACCAATTTTACCAATGGAATCTATGGTAATTATGCCAGCAGAAACCTCATTAGAAAAACGATTGAAATAATCTCGTATTTCTTTTATAGATACTGCCTGTCCGCTTGTTTCCAATATTTGATTAACCATCATATTTAAGTTTTGAATAATACTGTTTAATGAATTAGCTAGAGTACCGAATTCATCTTTTGTATCTATAACGATATTTTCTACTCTTTCTCCTTTTGCAAGTAAAGCTGTATGTTCGACAAGTCTTTTGACTGGGTAGGTGATAAAGTTGGAAATCATCCATCCAAAAAGAAGAACCGTGACAATTGAAAAAAACATTACTGTTAATGTAAAATACCATACTTTATAGATTATGGCAAATGCTTCATTTTCTATTTCTTCTATTACCAGAAACCAATTAGTATTTTGAGTTGGATATCTTTTAATAGGAGAAATGACATGAATATAATTGTCACCTTTGAAATTAAAATACTCTACATTTTTTTTCTTTTGTTTATGATAATCCAATAAATCATTGGTTTTGGAATCTTTGAACAAGCTTTGATACGATTCATTTGTTAAATATGCAAATCCTTTTTTCCCTAATCTCACAGACTTAACAATTTCTTCTACAAAAGCTAAATTCATCTTCTCTATGGCAATTCCAACGACTTCGCCTTGATTATCTTTTAATAATGCACTATATAAGATACCTTCATTCTTGGGCCTATAATCTATATCAGATACATAAATTCCATGAGTTTTTGTGTTCCTTATAATTTCGGGTATATCAATATTGCTTTTAAAATTACCAGATTGAATAATGATGTTTCCTGATAGATCAGTAATTAAAATATAATCATAGGTTTTATACGCGATACGTACTTGATCGAGAAAATATTTTTTTTCTTTTTGCGATATATTATGGTTTGATAAAATTGCATTAATTGCCAGTACCCTGATATCTCCATACCGCTCAAATAAAAACCTTTCAATTTTGTTCGATGTTTCATTCGCAATAATCTTAAGCTCATTTTCTGTTGTTTTCCGTATTACTTTATCAATTCCCTGAAAAAAGACTAAACTAATAACAAAGAAAAGAACTACAACCACGAATGAAAAAAGCATCATGATTTTAAATCTTAGGGAATTAGTTTTTATTCTCATTATATCCTCTCGTTTAATAATTGGTAATACTGTTTTTTATGTCAATAAAATTCAGATTAAATATTTCTCTGAGTTTTGATTCTTGACATAAAGAAGAGTTCTTTATTTGATGAATATTGAGGGAATTATAATGATTGATTTTAAGTTTTCTTATTCAAGCTCAGGTGGTATTAAGCTCTCAGATTGCAATTTACAGCTTAAAATTGGATCCTGTTGTTTAATATATGGCCTTGAATCAAAAGAGATGTCTGTATTATCCGCTATCTTGGGAAGAATATTGCCCTCATTAGAATTGCCAGACATTGAATCATTGCAATATCTTTATCAAGATTATGCAGGAGATTTGGAAATAAAAATTAATAATTATCCAGAGGATGTGTCATACATCGGCATGGATCCAGACAGACACTTACATTTTTCCGAAGTGTGGGAAGAAATATTTGTCCAGTGTGGTATCAAAAAAAAAGATGAAATCCTTAAAGTTCTTCAGGAATATGGGTTAAGTGAATGTTTTTATCATCGAAAAATATCTTCTTTATCTGGTGGTGAAAAGATGCGCCTAGCCATTGCAATAGCTTTTAATCAAAATGTGTCGTTGACTGTTCTTTATGGAGTCATTCCCTGGTTAGACCTTAAGGGAAGAAAAGTCTTAAAAGATTCACTGCTCAAACTGAAAAGACTGGAAAAGAATGTTATCATGATAGAGCAGGAATATTCTGATTTTATTGAGTTTTTTGATACTCATTATTCATTTTCTCAGTCAACTTTATTTGAAACAAATAAACAAAAAGCTGTTGAACAACTTAATAGTATTTCATTGAAACAGAGTATGTTGTTACTAAATAAAAGAGTCTCATGTCAAAAAGATACTGTTATTCTTGAAGCAAAAAATCTGGTCTATAATGATTTTCCTGATTCTACAATCCAAAGAGAAAAGCCTCTTCTTAATAAAATCAATATTAAAATTATGTTAAATGAGACCTTTGTTTTATTAGGTGAAAATGGGTGTGGCAAATCAACATTATTAAGAATATTTTTTAGAATATTAAACCCTGACCAAGGGATTGTTTTGTTAAATGGTATAAATATCAAAACCATGAAAAGAATACAAATCGTTGAATCTATTTGTTATATCGACCAATTTCCCGAGAACCAGATGATCTATCATAATATCGGCGATTGTAAAAATATTGTTAAACATGAAGCTTTCAAACTGGATTTGTTTAATCAATATTTTAATTATCCTGATGAGTACCCTGTCACGCAATTAGCTTTTTATGACTTAAAGATCTTATTACTTTTAATTAATACTTCCAAAAAGACTAATCTTCTTTTACTTGATGAACCAACCTGGAGTATGGATCAACACTTAATTGAACATTTTATACAGATTTTGATAATATTAACAAAACACTATTGTTTTGGGATTTTTATTATAACTCACTCAATAGAATTATTATCATCTTTGGAATCAAAAACCTGTTATATAAAAGAAGGTGAATTACTTGAATATTAACAAATTTCGGAATTCAATCAAAATGATTAAACTTGAAATTAAAGTTCTCTTTTTAATTATTGTGGCCTTTTTGCTATTCCCGTTTTTTGTAACAGAAAATAATTTAATAACCTATTGCCAGTTTATTGCTTTTTTTACCGTCCTTTTAATGGTGTTCAACGCATTATTTCTTGGATTTAAATCTTTTCTATCTTTAGTAAAACTTTGGTTTATTGGCATTTTCTTTTATGCTTTGATTGCAATCCCTCTGGTTTTTTCAAAGTATCCTCTAACTTATAGTCTGATTTTAACTGGTACAAAAATGCGTTTATTATATGTCTCTCTTTATCCTATAAGAGTTTTAGGTGTATTTTTATCAGGAACTATCTTTATTGGAGCTATATCACCTACTGAATTTCTAAAATATGGTAAATTTGGCTATTACTGTGCTTTTTTCCTTAGATCTGTCCAAGTAGCTGGAGAAAATATTCAGGCAAATGTCAGAGCTTTAAAAATGACTGCAGAGATTAATGAAGACTCTCAGTTAAAAACCATGATTTCTTATATACATAAAAGTCCACAGATTATATCTTTAACTATTAGAAATATGATGCTATGGCTTTTTTGGAGTTCAAATCATTTTGAAAAGATTAAAAAAAGAAGGGGTATTAAATAGTAGATATTTGGGAAAATAAAAAAAGCTCAGATTTTCTGAGCTTTTTTAAATTGGTAACCCATAGGGGAATCGAACCCCTGTTACCAGACTGAGAATCTGGAGTCCTAGGCCACTAGACGAATGGGTCTTTAATACGCTATAGCCAAAAGATAAGGTTGTTTATCCATCTATATTCATAGGGACTACTATAAATAATTGGCGACCCCTAGGGGATTCGAACCCCTGTTGCAAGAATGAAAATCTTGAGTCCTAACCCCTAGACGAAGGGGTCATAGCGTTAAAAAAATTGCCATGAATAAAAACATAAGTCTTTATACATGGCAAGCATCTGAATAAATTGGCGACCCCTAGGGGATTCGAACCCCTGTTGCAAGAATGAAAATCTTGAGTCCTAACCCCTAGACGAAGGGGTCGCATTTATTAAAAAATGGTGAGCCTGGATGAATTCGAATCATCGACTCCCTGCTTAAAAGGCAGGTACTCTACCGCTGAGTTACAGGCCCTCACGCCTTAATCACGACTATAATGTCAAACTAGAACCCATATGTTTTTGTGTCAAGAAAATATTTTAAACTTTTTTTCTCTTCCTGACAAATAAAACATATATCTTATTGTAAAAAATATAAATAAAAAATCGTCTTATTATTTTTGGATAACTCTAAAATGCTTGACCTACCTTAAAATAAATTTCTCTTCCTTCTTTAGAAAATCCAAGATCTCCTCTAATAATCAACATTTTTGCCTGGCTTACAAGAAACCTGCAACCTATTCCACCTGCATAATGTGTGTTTTTCTGTCTTATATGCCTGAATAAATCAAAACTATTGCCTGAACTTATAAATAGTACCGATCCTATACGATGTATAAATGGTGAACGGTATTCCAACTGACCTGCAAGCATCTGTTTGTCCAGAAATCGCCCTGTTTTATACCCTCTCATCATTGTCGAACCTCCTTGCTCTGGATACTGTTGAAAAGGTGAATGACTGCTTGTAAATAAATAATTGAATTGAGCACATAAAACAGATTCATACCATATCTTTTTATAAATTCTAAAATCTGTACTAGATTTAAAAAAACGATAATCAGAACCATATGATTTATTAAAATGAGTATTTTCTAAAATCAAACGATAACCATTTGTTGGATTCTTAGGGTGATCTAATTTCTTATACTCGCAAAGAATTCCGACTCCAATTGTTTTATGATTATCTTCTGAACCTGGAATTGAGTTGATCAACAATTGACCATTCTGAATTTTGTCAGACAAATTATAAAAGTTAAACTCAATGATAGGGCCAATCTCAAACCGATCAAATATAGGTCTGATTATACTTACTTTATTCTCAAATTTTTCACAGGTATAGCTTTCTTTGTTTTCTGAAAGAGTATTCCCTCCGATTCCATAGAAGTTATTTGGCTTCTTTTTATATTCAAGATGTGCATTAAAATTGTAGTTAGCAAATTTTTGAGCAAAATCAAATTCAATTTTCTTCTCATTTTTTGTGGTCATGGAAATATCAAGTTTCAAATCAAAGGGGTTATTTAATACAGAATCGGGTAAAGCATCAAAAAGAATAATTTGTAAACCCACCCCTAAACCACTTTCAGAACTGAAAGACGCATAAGGTGCTCCGGTCAACCCAAGCATACGTTTATCTTTATTTATCAATAAAACAAAATCTTTATCAAGAAAAGCAAAACAAGAAATTACTTCAAAGATAATCAGAAAAAATACAATTAATCTCTTCTTATGAAAATATGACATCATTACCCCTGTTTTTTTGTTTCTAATTCTTCCCACCGATTCATCAGCCTGTTAGTTTCTTGCTTATAGCTTTCCAATTCACCGCTTAGACGCTCGAAATCATGCCTGGAAAGCAAAGATGCCCGCTCGTTAATCAAAGCCTTTACATCACTCATATTTTGATCTATTTCTGAAATCCGTTTTTCTATTGATTCCAATTCTTTTTCCTCTTTATAAGAGAGCTTTTTAATGGGAATATTTTTTGCCGAGTATGTCTGAGCGGGTTGTTGCTCTTTTTCTTTAGCTTTTCTTTCTTCATCTTCATATCGCTTAACTAAAAGATAATCTGAATAATTACCTGCAAATTTACGAATACTCTGATCTTCTTCAAAAATAAATAAGTAATCAACCACCCTGTCTAGAATGAAACGATCATGTGAAATTATAAAAATACAGCCATTATATGCATCCAGAAAGTCTTCTAGGACTTCTAACGTTCTTATATCTAAATCATTGGTCGGCTCATCAAGTATCAGAAAATTAGAACCAAACATCAATGATCTTAATAGAAATAATCTCTTTTTTTCACCACCGCTTAAACTGGAAATTTTACTTTGTTGCATTTTCCCGTCAAAAAGAAATTTTTCAAGTATTTGATCTGCTGTATGTAAGACCCCATCTTTCGTTCGAATGTTTTCTGCTTCTTCACGAATATATTCAATAACACTTTTTTTTGGATCTAATATCGGCTCTTCCTGCCTTAAAACTGCTAACTTAGTATTAAGCCCAAATTTTAAACTACCTGTAAAGGGCTTTAATTCTTCTGTAATAACTTTTAAAAGACTGGTTTTTCCGCAACCATTCGAACCAATTATTCCAATCCTGTCATGTTTCTGAAAAGTATAATTAAAGTCTTTTAATAGTACTTTATCATAGGCAATGGTAATGTTTTTTAACTCTAAGATTGTTTTACCTAATCTTTGTGTTTGAAAGGAGATGTCAAGCTCTTGTGTTGTCGTCAGATATGACTTGTCTAAAAGTTCTTTTACACGGTCAACATGATCTTTTGGTTTAGATGTTCTGGCTTTAGCTCCTCGGTGTAACCATTTAAGTTCTTTTTTCAATTGAGCTTGTCTGCGCGTTTCTTTTCTGTCCAAATCCACACATTCCATTTGTTTTCTTTCCAGATAATCTGCATAATTCCCAGGATAAAAACGGATTTTCTGATTATCAATTTCCATGATCTTTGTGCAAACAGCGTCGAGAAAATATCTATCATGGGTAACAAATATGACTGTTCCCTTAAAGTTGATAATACAATCTTGTAAATATTCTATTATGTCTGTATCAAGATGATTTGTCGGTTCATCCATTAGAAGTACATCCGGTTCATCAAGCAGTACACGCACTAAATCTATTTTCCTCTTTTGCCCTCCTGATAAATGCTTGATTAACATATTATTATCCCTAAAACCAAACTTATCAAGCGTTGCTTTAGCTTTATAATCAATATCCCATGCATGAGCATGTTCTATTTGATTATTAATTTTTTGGAGTTGATCAAAGGTCTCTTGATTAAAAGAGTATTCTAACTGTCTGGAAAGATGATTATAGGAATTTAATAAATGAAAATGAGGGTGATTTCCAGAATAGATTTGTTCAATAATAGAATATTCTTCATTTAATATGGGGTTTTGAGGTAAATAATCTATCCTTATTGAGGATTGATAAACAATATTCCCGGTATCAGGAGGTTCAATCCCTGCAAGCATTTTTAGAAAGGTTGACTTGCCACACCCGTTAATCCCTAACAAACCTATTTTTTCATTCTTTTCAAAACCAAAAGAAATCGGTTCGAATAAGGTCTTCTCTGAGTATTTTTTACTTAGATTTTCTATTGAAACGATATTTATTGCCACTTAGCCTCCGGATAATTCATTCCTTACCAAAGTATTAAATTCAGAGGTGCTGTCAATTTATTTGCAAACACTGAGTATTTTCTTTCTTGACTTTTTTCTTATAATAAAAAACAATGCTTATTGGAGCCCCCGTAGCTCAGTTGGATAGAGCAGTTTCCTCCTAAGAAAAAGGTCAGCCGTTCGAATCGGCTCGGGGGCACCAAAAAAAAAAGAGAAGCTTTTCAGCTTCTCAAAAAAATCTCAATATTACTTATTGCCCAATAATCCCATTTCTATCATCTATGGCTAAAGATGACCTCTTTGGTATGTCTGGGGGACCTTTAACCAAAAGCCTCCATTCATGTGGAGAAAATGCAGAATACCAGAAAAATGCTAACAATCTTGCTACTAGTGAAGAGATTATCATCGAAAAAATAGCTCGTACAAATGCGCCTGATATATCTAATGATGCGACTACATAAGCTGTAAAAAATGTCAGGAAAAACATCAATATAGAAACTATATTGACCCAAGCATTTATATACTGCCTTTTTTTTATCATTCCTTCTCTTCTTTCATGATTGAAACTGCGATATTATGTATGCTTGCTGAAGCAATTGATCGCGGTCTTTTTATTATTAAAGGAACCTGCTCTTTTACAGATTCCGGTATGCTCTTATCAAGCGGTACAGATCCAATATGATTGACAGATTTGTTTAAAAAATGCTGAACAATCAGGTTAATTTTGTTAAATATGGTTTTTCCTTCTTCATCTGTTTGTACCATGTTGATGACCAAATTTAAATCGGGTGATTTACTGCGATAAAACAAGACCTTGATCATTGCATAAGCATCTGTGATAGCTGTTGGCTCCGGTGTCGTAATGACAATCACTTTATCTGCACTCAGAACAAAATCTATTGTTAAGTCAGAAATGCCTGCACCTGTATCAATCAGAATATAATCAAATTCCTTGCGGAGATCCATATAAACCTGGATCAATGCTTGTTGATAATGCTTCACATTCTTCATAACCATCAAATCTCCTGATGATGCCGGTAAAAGCTTGATTCCACGCGGACCATCAACTAATAATTGATCAATGGTGATCACATCATCCATCAAATTGGATAATGTGTATTCTGGGTAAATCCCTAATAACACATCTATGTTTGATAGATTCATGTCTGCATCTATCAACAATACCTTCTTTCCTCTTATCGACATAGCTATCGCTAAGTTTAGTATAAAATTTGATTTTCCTACACCACCCTTACCTGATGTAATGGCTATCAACTTGGCTAATTTATCTTTCTTCTGGGTTTTATCCCCTTGCATGAACTGTTGAAGTTGTTTTGATTGATTATAGATTTCCATATTTTCCCCTGATGATAATTTGAGCTAATTCGTTTCTATTGGCAAGACTAAGGTCTTCCGGTATATTTTGACCATAACTGATATATGAATAAGGTTTGTCAATTTCAGATGATAAATTTATTATATCTCCAAAACCACTTGTCTCGTCCAGTTTGGTGATGATGATGCCATGATAAGGGATCATACTGAAATTTTTTACAGTCTCTCTAAGATCGTTTAATCGGGTTGTAAGACTTAATATCAAATGAATTTCATCAGCTCTGGCTATTCGAATAGTCTCTTTTAATGAAACCATCTGTTTCATATTTCTTGTGTTTAATCCTGCAGTATCTATAAGAATTAAATCAAAGCGTTGTAATTTATTGATTTTTTCAATCAAATCATTGTTGCTATAGGCTGATTCAAAATGGATTTTTGCGATATCTGCAAATGCTTTTAATTGCTCCATTGCGGCTATACGATATGAATCTACTGATACCAAAGCAACTTTTTTGCTGTAAGTATATTTATAAAGTGCTGCTAGTTTCGCAATTGTTGTCGTTTTCCCTGCTCCTGTAGGACCTGCTACCAATACTATTGTCGGAACGCCTTGATTAAATTTGATAGGACCAGTTATTTGAATATAATTCTTAAGTTTTGACCCTACTTTTTGTTCAACCAAATCTTCTTCCATCAAATCTTCACCTCGTAAATTCATGAAGATCTCTTCGATAATATTATTCGCAATTGAAGCACTCACCCCATTATTCATAAGTGATTTACTAATATTCTGTAATGTTTTTGGGATATGAGGTAGATTCTCGTATTTGATATGGTTAAGTATAAGCTCAATCCGGTCATTGATAAAACTTATATCTTTTTGTAAGGTGTTAAATTGTGCATTGGATACACTAGTCGGTTCTGGTTTCTGCTGAATTGCTTTCTGCACAAGATTATTGAAAATAGGTTTTTCCTGCTCTTCTTTTTTATCAATTGCAGCTGTAACTTCGATAGGATTTTTCCATTCAGGATGATCTTTGTCTTCTATACTTCGGCTACTAAGGATGATTGCATCATCCCCAAACTCCTTTTTTATGAGCTTTAAGGCTTCCTGCATGGAAGATGCCACAAACTTTTTAATCTTCATAGTTTTGCACTTTTCCTCTAATTCTAAACTCTTTACACACTTTCCTAATTATAATTAAAAAAGAAGTTTAGAAATTGTCAATAAAAAAAGTTATATTATCAATAATCAATTCTATTAGTTTGATTAAAACTCATTAAATCTGGCTTTGGTTTTATAAATTAACTAATTTATTGATTAGCAATTCTTCTTATCATTCCTTATTTTGCTTTATTTTTTAAACACTTGACAAAGCTATAATTACTTTTCACTATTCTTTCTTTGTAATTCCATTGCTATGTCTCAAAGAGATATAAAAGGGGCATCCCTTGGACCTGTCTGTTTTTTAGTTGATACTATAATAGACGCTGTTTGCTTTATAAATGAACTACTTATTATTAAAAGTAAATATTCTAACTCATTAAAATACAAAATATTAAGCTATATTTTTATACATTGTAAAATTACTTGAATTATTAGCTTGACGAAATATTATCTATTTTTATTTTTAAGTCAATTAAAATGAGTAAGGAGGCAAGCATGCATAAAAATATCAATACCTATGGAGTTGTATTTAATTAATTCCGATCCTTATTAAAATTAAGATTTATGCCACAAAAAGGCTGAGTGTGGTGTTTATATAGATTTTTGATTAGGATCGGTGGGGAACCGTACCTAATCTTTTTAAGCTCAAGGGACGTGTTCCTTTGAGCTTAAATTTTTATCAGCCAAAAAGGAGCAATCATGAAAAAACACACAAATGAAAATGGAGCTATCGCTCAAAGCTGAGAATCAAATATAGAAGATTCCTCAGCTCAAAAATGAAAATTCGGAGGGATCATGTATAGTTTAAAAGAACTAGGCTGGAATGATATTCTTGAAGAATCATTCCATAGTTATAAAAATAAAGAAGTTTTTCCAGCAAGAATTTGTTCTGTTATGAAAAATAGATTTAGAATATTGATGGATCATAGTGATGGATTCGCTGTAATCAGTGATATTCTATATAAATCTGTTGTAAACAGAACGGAACTTCCTGCAATTGGAGATTGGGTTGTAGTCGAAAAAAAGAAGATGTCTGATCATTATGCCATTCTTTCAATATTTCCTAGAAAAAGTAAATTCTCCCGAAAAGCAAAAAACACTTTTGGTCGTAATTTCTCTAAAAATGGCAGTTCTGATGAGCAATTGTTATCTGTTAATGTAGATATTGTCTTTCTGGTTGTATCTTTAATCTATGATTACAATTTGCGTAGTATTGAACGTTATTTGTTGTTGATTAATGAGTGTGGTTCTCAATCAGTAATATTGCTCAATAAAGCTGATTTATGCCCCAATACAAACGAAAAACTAATAGAACTAAAGAAAATATCTGGTGACATCCCCATTCATGTAATCAGTGCTTTGGAAAATAAAGGAATTGATGAAATCAGACAATATATTCAGACTGGGATAACAATTACTTTAATAGGTGCTTCTGGTGTCGGTAAATCTACTTTGATTAATGCCCTTCTTGCAGAAGAAAGACTTTCTGTTAATGATATCAGAAAAGCTGATGGTAGAGGAAAACATACTACTTCTTCCAGAGAATTAATTATGATGCCTTTTGGTGGGGTTTTGATTGATAATCCAGGATTAAGAGATGTTAAAGTAATTGGTAGTGAAGAGAATTTGAATAAAACATTTGAAGATATCATTGAACTGGAACAAAATTGCCGATACAGCAATTGTCATCATCAAACAGAACCTGATTGCGCAATAAAAGAAGCAATTGAAAAGGGAGAACTTGATGAAGATCGCTTTTTTTCTTATCAGAAACTAAAAGATGAATTATCTTCTTTAAAAAAGAGACGAAAAGATCGAATGAAAAAGGAAGAGAAAATCAGATCAGAACTTAAAAAGTCTGGATTAAACAGGATTTATACTAATCAATTTGAATAAAAAATAACAATTACTAATATAAACAGTAGGATAAGAGTGGCTTATCCTACTGTTTTTTATCTTCACTTTCACTTATTAAATACATTTAATTAAAAAAAATCAAATAATTCGCAGGATTACTTGTCTTTAATTGTATTTAGATTATACTACTAATAAGGTAGTGTTGAAAGGAGTGATAATGCAAATTTATAAAGTGGCTTGGAAAAACCTACTTCGTAAAAAGGTACGTACACTTTTAACTGTTATTGGTTTAGCCTTATCCACCTGGGTCCTGTTGAGTCTGTTTGGCTTTAATGAGGGGTTTAGGAAATCATTAAACCATGATATTGACAATATGGGCTATCAGGTTTTACTTACTGCAAAAGGTTGTCCTTATGAAGCTGCAACACTTATGCTAAAAGGGGGGACAGGCTTAAAATACTTTACTGATGATATGATTGATTCTTTAAAAGTACACGATGAAATTAGCTCTGTCACACCTATGTTGATGCAGGTAGTTTTCGATCCAAATAAAGGTGAAAGCGGTGGAATTAATGGCTATTTGGGCATTGATCCCTTATCCTTTCCAAAAATGAAACCTTATTTAAAAATGCATAAAGGAGAATGGTTCAAATCAAATCTGGCTATGGAAGCTGTTATTGGTTATGAATCTGCTGAATTAGAACAACGCGATGTCGGCGATATGATATTCATCCCTGAAAAAAATGTTACTGTTAAAGTTGTAGGCATTCTTGAAAGAAGTGGAACCCAAGATGACGGGACAATCTTCTTGCCTTTAGGCACTGTTCAAAAGATTTTCAGTATGGAAAATAAGCTTACTGCCATTGGCATAAAGGTTAAGAATGATGACTCCATTACCAATTTAGAAGAAAAATTATATAAATTACCAGATGTTCAAGTGGTTTCTATGTCTCAGGTCAAAGAAACGATAAGCAATTTGATCTCCACTGCGAGAGTCATGGTGACAGCAATTGCCATCATTGCCATCCTGATTGCTATGGTTGGTGTGATTAACACTGTTTTAATGTCTGTTTTAGAACGTTATCAGGAAATCGGTATCCTAAAAAGTATGGGTGCTATGGCTTCTGATATCTTTAAACTAATCTGGACAGAAACAATTATTGTGAGTTTAGCAGGTGGAGTTTTAGGAACGATAATGGCACTCATTACTTCTGATTTAGTTGATTATCTGATTCGTTTAATTCTTCCCTATACCCCAAATGGAAATTTAATTAGCCTGAATATTCTTCTTGTTCTAAAATCTGTCTTAATTATCAGTGCTATTGGGGTGATTAGTGGGATTTACCCTGCTTACAAAGCCTCTAAAATTAGACCTTTAGAAGCCATTAGAATGGAGGATAACTCATGAAAACGCCAATAATTAAAGCAGATAATCTTGTAAAAAAATATACTAGAGGATCTGAAACGATCTATGCTGTGAATCACATCAATTTTGAACTATTAGATAGAGACTTCATCTCAATTACCGGTCCATCTGGTTCAGGTAAAACAACTCTAATTAACTTGCTGGGTGCATTGGATAATCCTACTGATGGAGAATTACAAATTAATGATCAGATCATTTTTAATTCTAAAACTACATACAGTGAAAAAAAATTATCTATCATTCGAAGAGAAAACTATGGATATATCTTTCAAAAGTTCTTCCTTATTCCAACTCTGACTGTGAAAGAAAACATCTTTTTACCTCATACCTTTTATCAAAAAAAAGGTGGGGAAGAAGACATTATGAGTATCTTGGATTTTTTAGGGATTAATCATCGATTGAATCATTTACCCAGTCAACTATCTGGTGGTGAGATGCAAAGAGTTGCCATTGCAAGAGCTTTGGTAAACAAACCCAAAATATTGCTTGCTGACGAACCAACAGGAAATCTTGATAGTAAGCGTAGTGATGAAATTGGATTACTCTTAAGAGATTTAAATGAAAAATTAAATATAAGTATTATTCTGGTCACTCATAATTTGCATTTGGCTGCTATGGCAAAAAAACAAATTGAAATTCAAGATGGTAAAATCCATTCTATAAAATAAAGGAGAAATAATGAGATTAAAACATGTATTTACACTGTTAACTGTGGCTGTGTTTGCCGGAACTATGCTTTTTGGAGAAGAATGTCCTTTTCATAACAAAAAAGGTGCACCACCTGCTGATGGGAAAACTGCTATAGTTCATTGCTCTAATTTGCCAAAACCTGGAAAAACTATTAAACTGACTGATGGTAATGAATTTGCTTGGCAGTTTGCTGACAAAGTTAAGCTTGGTCCAAATGTTCTGAAAGTCACCATAAAAGACTTAAACAAACTTGATACTAAAAATTATGTGATTAAAGCTACGTTAGATATGCCATCTATGAAAGGTGCTCATAGTAGCGGTTCAAAAGAACTAGTTTTAAACAAAAAGGGTGATTTTGTTGCTCCAATGGATTTTGTGATGAGAGGTGATTGGGAAGTCTGTATTGAGATTTTCTATAAAGATCAACCTCTTCTTAATGGTAAATATACTTTGAGTTTGTAATAACATTGGATTAATTATTATACACAGAACGGCGTTTATTCGTCGTTCTGTGCTACAAAAAGAAGGCTATAATGAAGAAATTTGCATGGTTCAGTTTGCTGATGTTTCTGACTATGATTGAAAACCTAATTGCAAATGACATGATTTTCAATCTTGAAGGTCAGGGTATTATTGGTTATCATGACAAAACTGATAAACTAATCTACTATTCTGATAGTCAAAAAAGCGAAATGCAGAAACCTTCACTTGGATTTGATTATTTACTAAACATTTCAAATTCTAATAGAAATATTGGCTCTTTTTCTCTTCAATATAGACTTGCTTGGAATGAAAATGGAAATCAAAAGTTTGAACATCAGTTTTATAATGCTTTTTTTAAATACAAAGGTTCAATTGCTGATCTCTCTATCGGGCATATAAAGCCTGCTTTTGGCTTTAATAGTTATACTGATAATCATGCCTTGCTCTTACATAATTTCTCTATGCACGGTATGGGTTATGATAGAGATTGGGGTGCTTCATTATATAAAGAATTTGATAAAAGCAATTTAAATGTTTCTGCTACTTTAGGCTCAGGAATGCCTTTTTATATAAAAGATAACTATCTTGTCGCTGGTCGTTATGGATATGGATATATCAATGAAGAAAACTATACCTTTGGTGTCTCCCTATTTCATGGTGAAAATCTTGATACTCATGGATATCATTTGATGAATGATCATCTAATGACCTCGAACTATCTTGGTCTTGATGGAAGATATTTATGGAATTATTTCGAATCTAATGTAGATATTATTCTTGGAAAAAAAGAAAATACAAATATCAAAGCTTTGATGTTCAGACAAACTCTTAATCTTATGGAAGAAAATAAGTTAAAGTTTGATATTCAACCTGTATGGGTTAAATCTGAAGGGAATGATAATCTAAAATTAGCTCTAGGAGTTTCTTACAGACTCCACCCCGATATTACTCTGCGTACCTTATTTGAACATGACTATGATGCTAATGATAATTACGCCATCTTTCAAATATATTTCTACAAAAACATTTTTACAGGGAGTTTATAATGAAAAGAAACAAAATACTCTATCTGTTTGGTTTGCTAGTATTCGTGCAGATTCATCTTTATGCTGCAACCGGTTGTGATTTAAATGACCCTGATAGAGATGTCAAAAGGTTTTTCCCAAACTCAACTAGTTATAAAACTGCTTATGTAAATATTAAAAGTAAAGGTGGAACTAAGCTTTTAAATGCAATTGAGACTAAATTGGGTGACAAATTTACTGGAGCTTATGAAACGATGGATGTGCCATACACGATGTACACAATCTATAAAAATAAAGAAGTGATAGGTTATATTCATGGAGTCAATCAAAAAGGTCACTACGGTGGGATTCAAGTGTTTCTGGCAGCCAATCAAGATGGAATAATTCAAAATTTCTATATTCAGAAAATGACTTCTCCTACGGCAAAACTCTGGCGTGACAATAAGTTCTCTTCTCAATTTAAAAACCTTAGTCTAAATGATTTTAAAGATTATGATCCAAAACATAAAATAGAAAGTTTTAAGAATATTAAGCATTCGGATAAAAATAATGATGATTTTAACATTATTTTGAGAGCTGTGAAAAAAAACCTCATTCTTATGGATGAATTTTTGTGGAATAATAAGTTCTGGAAATAGTATGAAAGTAAATACCAAAACCAGATATGCTTTAAGAATGTTGTTAGACTTAGCAGATGCTTATCCAAATCATGCTGTATATCTCAAAGATATTGCACTTTCCGAAAATATATCTGAAAAATACTTGAGTCAAATCGTCATTTCGTTAAAACAAAATGATCTGATTACCACTTTTAATGGGGTTCACTCTGGATATGTTTTAACCAAAGACCCTAAGGATATCAAATTGTTTGATATTTATGTGATCTTTGAGGGCGAAAATATTATGGAATGCTTGGAAAACAATCCTGTTTGCTCTAACTCTTTGAACTGCAAATCAATAAAATATTGGAATCTTCTGAATAATACTATTCAAATTCATTTAAAAAATACAACTCTTGCAGATTTATTATAAATTTACTACTGTTTTAGAAAAAATAACTTGACCTATTTTCCTTATTTGCCAAATAGTCAATAAGAGGTTGGTATTATGAATATGAATAAATATGAAGAAATGACTGTCATTATGAAAGCAATGGCTCATCCTACCAGATTATATATCTTGGATTTGCTTAAAGAAAAGGATCACTGTGTTTGCGAATTAACTGAATTGATCAAATTTGATATTTCCACGGTTTCAAAGCATTTATCTGTTTTGAAAAATGCTGGTCTAGTGTCTTCCAATAAAGTGAACAATCAGGTTTTTTATTCCTTAAAATGCCCTTGTGTTCTTGATTTTTACCAATGTATGACAAAGGTTAAGTGAGGAAATTATGTTTAGTCTTTGGGAAACTTACACCAAATATTTAGTCTATAAGTTATTAGCTTTACCTGAAACATCGCCTTGGGCTTCTGCTCTGCAATTCTTCATCTTTGATACGGTGAAGATCTTTGTCCTTCTTAGTTTGATTATCTTTTCTATAACGTACATCAGAAGTTATTTTCCTCCCGAAAGAACAAGAGCAATCCTCTCTAAAAGAAAAGGTGGTACTTTTGTTGGTCACATTCTGGCTGGATTACTAGGTATAGTAACTCCTTTTTGCTCATGCTCAGCAGTTCCATTATTTATTGGTTTTGTTGAGGCGGGCATTCCTCTTGGTGTGACTTTCACTTATCTTATTGCAGCACCTATGGTAAATGAGGTGGCTTTGGGTATGTTGTATGTTCTCTTTGGTTGGAAAATTGCCTTGATTTATGTATTGTCTGGAGAAGTGATTGCCATTATAAGTGGAATGGTTATGGGTCGTTTAAAACTTGAAAAACATGTCGAAGATTATGTTTGGGAAATGAAGTTAGGTCAGCAAACTGAATTTGAAAAACCATCTCAGAAAGAAAGACTAAAAGATGCTTGGCAATTTACTTTGGATTTAAATAAAAAGATATTTCTCTATGTATTGATAGGTATTGGTTTAGGTGGTATAATGCATGGCTGGATACCAGCAAATGCTTTAGCTCATATTGCCGGAAAAGATAATCCCTTTGCTGTTTTAATTGCTGTTCTGATTGGCATCCCATTATACTCAAATGCTGCTGGAATCATTCCCTTAGTCAGTGAGTTAACCCGTGCGGGTGTAGCTCTCGGCACTTGTCTTGCCTTTATGATGGCTGTGACAGCACTTAGTTTACCCGAAATGATCTTACTAAGAAGAGTTTTAAAACCAAAACTTCTCTATATTTTTATTCTAATAGTTGGTTTAGGTATAGTTTTTACTGGTTATTTGTTTAATTGGATCATTTGATATGGAGAATATATTCAATCATTTGTATATGGCATTATATGGTAATATCACTATTGCAATAATGGCTTCTTTTGTGTGGGGACTGGCAAGCATTTTGTTGAGCCCTTGTCATTTGTCTGGTATCCCTCTGATCGTTGCAGTAATGACTGGAAAACGTGTCTTAAACAATAAAGAAGCTTTTAGCTTGAGTTTCATATTTTCTTTTGGTATTCTCATAAGCATTGCAATTATTGGGATAATTACTGCTTTGTTGGGAAGAATGATCGGTGATCTTGGCCCTCATGCTAACTTGTTTTTTGGGATTGCTTTGATCTTTGCAGGTGTATTATTATTTGATATCCTACCCATAGGATCATTTTCCTTTTTGTCAAAGATAAAAATTGATGGCACTAAAAAAAGTGTTGTCTTTTTGGTTGGTTTATTATTCGGATTAGCTTTAGGTCCATGTGCTTTTGCTTTTATGGCACCTGTTTTAACCTTGGTTTTTAGTCTATCGAAAACTAATTTGTTGCATTCATCTTTAATTTTACTGGCATTTTCAGTAGGGCATTGTTTAGTGATTGTCTTTGCTGGCATCTCAGTCTCTAAAGTTCAAAACTTGTTAAATTGGAATAATCAGTCAAATGGCTTGTTAATATCAAAAAGAATATGTGCAGTTTTAGTGATGATTTCAGGAATATATCTAACAATAAAATAAAGGAGTTCATTATGAATATCAAAGTATTGGGTAGTGGTTGCACGAAGTGTAAAAAATTAGAAGAAAACGTACAAAAAGCATTAAATGAAGCTTCTATTGAAGCTACAGTTGAAAAAGTAACTGACATTAAGCAGATTATGGGATATGGGGTTATGACCACTCCTGCACTGGTTATTGATGAAAAAGTTGTTTCTAGCGGAAAATTGCTTTCTGCTTCGGATGTTATTGCTCTATTAAAAAAAGGAATTTAAAATGTTAAAAAGAAATTATCTATTGTTAATTATGATTGCGTTAATTTGTACTCTTTTTGCTCTTCCAAAAGATCAACCTGTCAAAACAAAACCAATTGTAACTTTTGTTGAGCTTGGTTCTGTAAACTGTGTTCCCTGCAAGATGATGCAACCTGTGATGAAAGACATTGAAACTGAATATAAAGAGAAAATAGAAGTCATTTTCTATGATGTGAATAAGAATAGAGAAATGGCTGAAAAATACAATATTAAACTAATCCCAACTCAAGTATTTTTAGATAAAGATGGTAAAGAATTTTATCGTCATGAAGGCTTTTTCCCTAAGGAAGAGATTTTGAAAATTGTCGATCCAAAATTAGGGATAAAAAGAAAAGTTGGAGGTAAATAATGGATAAATTAAGCCTGAAAGAAAAAGAATTAGTAGCTATTGGTGCTGCTTTAGCTAGTAATTGTGTGCCTTGTGTAGAATACCATATTCCTATGGCAAAAAGAGCAGGTTTATCAGATGCTCAAATTAATGAAGCAATTAAAATTGCTGAAATGGTCAGAAAAGTACCTGCTGATAAAGTTTTCGAAATTGCCTTAGAACTCGTTGAACCCAAAGAAAAAACAAGTTGTGCTGACCCTGATAATTGTTCTTGTAATAAAATATCTGAAGTAACTGATACTTCTCCTTGTTGCTCATAATAAGATAATATTTGAGTAATTAACTGAGTTTGTGACTTCTCAAAAGTAATTCAATTAGCAAATATGAGGTAATTTATGGGAAAGAAGATTACTAATAATGAAGGAATCAACTTTTTTGAAAAGTATCTAACGATCTGGGTTGTAGTCTGTATGGTTATTGGCATCTTGATTGGCAAGTTTCTGCCTGGAATCCCGAGCTTCTTAGGTCAGTTTGAATATGCAAAAGTATCTATTCCTATTGCAATTCTTATTTGGTTAATGATTTATCCAATGATGATGAAAGTAGATTTTGCTAGCATTAAAAATGTTGGTAAGAACCCGAAAGGCTTATATATAACTTGGCTTACAAACTGGCTAATAAAACCTTTTACCATGTATTTAATTGCATGGTTCTTTTTTTATATCGTGTTTAAATCTTTTATTTCTGCTGAGTTAGCAAAAGATTATCTGGCTGGTGCAATATTATTAGGTGCTGCTCCTTGTACCGCGATGGTCTTTGTCTGGAGTCATTTAACAAAAGGAAATCCAGCCTATACTGTTGTTCAAGTGGCAACAAATGATCTAATTATCTTGCTTGCTTATACACCAATAGTGGCTTTTTTACTTGGGATTGGTGGGATATCTATACCTTGGGATACTTTATTATTATCAGTTCTTCTGTTTGTCGTTATCCCCTTAACGGGCGGTTTTATTACTAGAACTAGCGTCATTAGACAGAAAGGTTTGAATTTCTTTAATAAAATTTTTATCACAAAATTCAATAATCTGACTATCATTGGCTTGTTATTAACTCTCATAATAATCTTTGCTTTTCAAGGTGAGATTATTCTTAAAAATCCTTTACATATCATACTCATCGCAATACCTTTAACTATTCAAACTTATCTGATATTTTTTATTGCTTATCTTTTAAGTAAAAAACTCAGACTCTTGCATAATATTGCTGCTCCTGCGGGAATGATAGGTGCTTCAAACTTCTTTGAATTATCCGTTGCTGTTGCTATTTCACTCTTTGGAACAACTTCACCTGTCGCTTTAGCCACAATCGTTGGTGTTTTAGTGGAAGTACCTGTGATGCTAAGCTTAGTAAAAATTGCCAATAAAACGAGACATTGGTTTCCTGATAAAAATATGAAATCTAAATAGTATTGCTCCTGATAAATGCTCTCGAATTGTCTGGATATTGATTTGGGAAGCAAGAGTTTGACAGCAAACATTAATACTAAATATGAATTGTTAGTATGATTTTTCTGTCAGCAATACCTTAAAAATGATCAAGTTATCGAATAAATAATTATTTGTTTTAAATGTTCAATCATCAATTAATTATTTCTAAAATATTTGAATAAAGAGGAGCTTATGAAAAAAGTCTTAGTACTCTGTACAGGTAATTCTTGCCGAAGTATCATGGCAGAAGCCTTAATCAATAACATTCTGAAAGATTCCTGGCAGGCATTTTCTGCTGGTGTTTCTCCCTCTATCGTAAATCCAAAAGCTATACGAGTCTTAGAAGAATTAGGTATTGATTGTCATTCCTTAAGATCAAAATCTGTTACTGAGTTTATAAATAATGATGATCTTGACTTGGTGATCACTGTTTGTGATCAAGCTAAAGAAGCTTGTCCAATATTTCTAAAGCCTGTAAAAACTGTGCATATTGGCTTTGAAGATCCAGCTTCTTATAATGATGAACCCGATGAGATAGCTTTACCTTTCTTTAAAAAAATTAGAGATGAAATCAAACATGTATTGATAAATTATCTCATTGACATGTCAAATCAAGACGAAAGTGACAAAAGATAAATATAAAAATTTCTAAATTCTGATTACACCAAAATCTCTCGTTTTGAATACATTAAATTCAACAATCATTGAGTAATGCTCTTATCTATTATCTCCTATGAAACACCTTGTGTATTTGTCTATTTTAATTAATTAATCCATAAAATATATTAAATATCCAGGTATCAAGACAAAAGAAATGAACAATACTATCTCAAAGAAATATCCATATCTTCTCCAATAGATGTCAATTTTTTAAAAGGACAATCTCAAAACAAGGTGTTTCATTTTTACCAAACAGGCGACAGCCTGATATGAGCTCCTATGAAACACCTTGTGTATTTGTCTATTTTAATTAATTAATCCATAAAATATATTAAATATCCAGGTATCAAGACAAAAGAAATGAACAATACTATCTCAAAGAAATATCCATATCTTCTCCAATAGATGTCAATTTTTTAAAAGGACAATCTCAAAACAAGGTGTTTCATTTTTACCAAACAGGCGACAGCCTGATATGAGCTCCTATGAAACAACTTGTGTATTTGTCTATTTTAATTAATTAATCAATCCATAAAATATATTAAATATCCAGGTATCAATGAGACAATGCCCATGAAAAAATGGCGTAAAGTCGTAGGGAAACTCGAAGGGGAACGAACAGCCATTCTGATTGAAGACAATGGTTTACCTCATAATTTAACTTACCCATTGGCAAGCTATGGCGGAGTCCCTGAGAGTGACTGGAGATAGCAAGTTTTTTCCTAGGGCTTGATTTTTTCTTTGCTTCGTTTATTTTGCATCAAGGCAAAAGAAATGAAGAATACCATTTCAAAGAATTAACCCTATCTTCTCAAACAGTTATCATTTTTGAAAAGGACAATCTCAAAACTAGGTGTTTCATTTTTACCAAACAGGCAACAGCCTGATATGAGCTTTTATCTGCAAATCTCAGATTTGCTATTATCTGCAACACTTCAGTGTTGCCTTTCTTACTCCTTCCTTGGAGATATGCAAATTATTCTTGATAGTATAAACAATGATTTCAGAGAAATAAAACTCATAAAAACTATGAATAATTTCCAGAGCTAGCTCAGATCATGAGACTATTGTAACTGCTATGTAAAAGCCTGCATATAGAGCTTGAATAGAAACCTATACTTACAGTAGATTATAAAGATCTGATCAAATAGCTAAAAGAAAATCTTATTAAATATTGTTAGTTCTCTAATTGAATATTATGATGAAAATGAGCATAGTGTCTGATTTTTCAGAGCCATGTGTCTGAAAAAAATGAGCCATATCTCTGTTCGCAGAGCCAGTAAAAAAATTGTAAAAATCCGGGCAGATTATAACATCAACCCGGACTTTAATTCTTTATTTTCTTCTTATACTTTTTCTTTCTCTCATTGACATTTTTCCTTCAATAAAAATATCGTATGTATTGTGAATAATACGATCAAGGATGGCATCTGTGTAACACTGGGTAAAAGCCCAGTGACAGCGGGTAAAACAACATTATAGCTCCAGCGGAGCGAAAGATTACTTAACTTTTTATGGGCGAACACACAGGTTCGCCCCTACTAAACATTTATCAATGGTATCCAATAATTTAATGATTAACCGTGCATTTATCACATTTACAATGGTATCCCATGTTTTATAATTAACCATACATTTATCACATTTATAATGGTATCCAATAATTTAATGATTAACCGTAATTGTTTTTTGTAAATGTAGGGGCAGACCTGTGTGTCTGCCCAAAAAGAGATAAATATTCTTCTACGAAAATCTTGTTTGCAGAGTAATAAATACAAATTGGTAGTTCATATAACAATCATACCGCTTCCTGATGCTCCTGTTATGATGATATTTTTCTTTGTTGTAATATAGTCATTCAAGGACAATTTGAGAATAAGCTGTTTATTCAGATTTCGGTCTTCAAGGTATTCAATATCTTCCAGGCAAGCATTTGGGAATTTAAAAGAAGACTGTGTAATCAATTTTTTTAGCTTATTATTTTTTCTTTTTAACCATTCTTCCTCCACAATATGAGAAAATCTTTCTTCAAAAGATAAGTTTCTGTATTCAATACTATTGCTTTGTTCTTTAAAGCTTTCAGCCATTGTTCTTAAATTCATCTCATATAATTTTTTGATTGTTTCCTGATCTATCATTTGTTTTTCCTCCTGTAATATACTGACCCTCTTACTATTCCATATTCAGAATCTTTTTTTTATGAATTCTCCATTGATTCATTCTCTGATAGGCTTTGCTTATTGCCATTTTTTAAAATCATCTGAACGGTTTTAAATCCAGGGTTTTCTCCATAATTCAAAGCTCTTTCACATGCTTTTTCCAGTTGTTCAGTTGTATATTTATCTGCATATTTTAACAAAGTCATACAGGTTCTGTAAGATTGTTGCTCGACCTTGAAGGAAGAGATAATACCTTCAACGACTAATCTGGTATTATGACCCACTTTACTTGACCATGCCAATATGTTTTCTGTATTCCATTCAAGATATTTTTGGTGTTTATCAGGCATATGCTCAGGGAACGTTTGATATTGATCTGAAACTCCTGTCTTTCTAATATGACAGGCTATTCTATTCCCATTATAGAAAAACTCAATCATTTTTGAAGTGATTCTTATTTCTATTTCATGTTTAATGTATTCGTATGGTATTGAATAATAGTTTTTTTCTACACATACATGATAGTTATAAGGGACAATGCTTTTTAACCATATTGCAGGTTCATAGGCTTAAAATGGTAAAGGTATTAGCGTTTCTTGTTCTTCATTCAAAAAGACACTTTCACGGCTGCCATCCATTTTTTTAAAAAGGTTTCTTATTAAATTCCAGTAACTTCTGTCTTATTGCTTCATTTAAATCATAAAGATAAAAGAAGGTAATATCTCTTAATGCTGCAATTATCCAAGAAGTAATAACTCCTACTGTTCCTTCAACACTTGGTTTATCTTTAGGTTTTCTTACTCTTGCCGGAATAATAGCTGTATCGTAATATACAGCCATATCAGCATAAGCTCTGTTAATAACCGGATTAATCCATTTAACCTTGTCAACTCCGGTTTTTAAATTATCAGGTATTATAATTTTTGAAACTCCGTGGAAATAATTAAAAGAATTAATATGTGCCTGTATCCAATTTTCTGAGTTCATGGATAAAAAGCCTTCTACATATGAGTATCCACTATACGGAAGAGTCGCTACAAATATATAAACTTTAATACAGGAACCATTAATATTATTTTTAAGCGCCAGAGTTTTACCAGCCCAATCCACTTCCATTTTTTCTCCTGGTTTATGTACAATCCGCATAGTTGCTTTTGTTTTTAATGTAAAATCATTGTAAAGTTTACAAAAATGAGCGTATTTGTAAGGGAGGAGGTTATTATCTCTGCATATATCAGAATATTCCAGCCAAAGTAAGAATAATGTTACACCACTTCTGGCGAGTTCTTTGTGTACATACTCGAAATCTGGTTCGTAATAGCTTACTCTTGACTTTAAATCAGGAAAAAGTTGTTTTTCAATTTCCTGATCTGACATATTCTCAATATCAGACCATTGCAGATTATCTTCCTGAGCTTTTTGAATTACTCTGCTAACAGTGTTACGGGAGCATTCTAAAGTTGAAGAAATTGCTCTTTGACTAATGTTCTGCTTGTACATTCGCAGAATTTCTCGATAACGGGTCATCTTGACCTCCATATTTGTATTTACACAAAATGTGCATATATAAAATATGGATATAATACTTGTATACTGCAAGTGGTTTTATAAGCAGAGAGGTGGCTCAATTTTATCAGACACTATGCTCTAAATGAGCAGAATATTCTCTAATACAAAACTCTCATCATTATGTCTGAGTTTATATGGAAATCTACTATAAAAAATTGTATTACTTTTTTTTACAATATGATAATCTTAAACACTTCAGATTCAAATAAGCATTCAAATAACCTACTCTAATAATTCAAACTATAGTTTTCTTTCAGTGCCTTCTGTGGTCGTAAGACTTTTTTAATGTAAACTTAATTTAAAGATTTATAAAGAAAATACACATTTTTGCAATAAACACTTTATAATATAGTTTCAAATAAGATTAATATTATTTACTTTATATAATATAATTATCGCATTAAATAAGAACAAAACATTAGTTTTATAGAAAAATAAATTATTTCTTGACAAAAAAAAGAAAAGCAACATAATTATGCGCAACTTAATATTAAGGATGGAAGAAGTATGGAAGATTTTGACGTTCTAATTATAAGGTTAAATTAATATGAACGATTAACCATAATACTTTTTGTAAAGAGCTCTTTCCTCAATTTGTAATGAAGTAAAACAACTTCAATGAATTAAATTATGGAGGAAAAATGAAAAGATTAAGCATCCTATTAGGAATTATATGGTGCATTTCATCACTCATGGCACAAATCACTTATCTTGGTTCGCCAGATTTTACTGACGAGATTTGTTTATCAGGAACTTCAACTAGTTTTTCATAAGAATATAGCAATGTTTCAGGAGAAATTTCATCAGATCAAAGAATCTGGGTCTATTCGCCTACAAATACGAGCTGGATAACAAATTATGTCACCACAAATCCATCGAGTTCAGGGTTTGGTATCATTGTGAATGTGCTTTTCCAGCAAAATAATACAACCTTACCAAGAACCGGAGGCTTCCGAGTAGTTGTTCAACAAAGAGAAGGTTCAGAGTGGTATAATGTACCAAATTGTACTTATTCAAATAGCATCTACCAATTCTCAGCAGTCAATTCAACAAACATGAACAATTTGCAGACTCAGATTAACAATGCCTCAAACAATGCTAACATTCTGGTGGCAGCAGGCACTTACATTGGTAACTTAGTTATTACAAATAAAAGCATTAATTTGTTTGGTAATGGTGAAGTTATCTTTAAAGCTAACAAAAAAGAACCAATTGTAAAAGTTCTTGTAACTTTAAATGCTTCCAGATGTGTTACCTTTAGTAACATTACTTTTACAGAAGGTTATGGAAGAGTAAATGAAGATATGCAAAGTTCTGGAGGTGTTTTATATGTAAAAAGCACCTATTCAGGAAGAACTGCAGGAGCAAACTTCTTTAGTTGTGTCTTCAAGAATAATGTTTTGAAGAATTACAAATATTCCAGCATGATATTTGACGAAACGATTGGTGCCTGTTTTGAGATATCAGACAATGCCAATGTGTCAGTAAATCAATCTGTTTTTTATGGAAATGTGTCAAACACAGGAGTCATTGCTTCGATGAAAGGAATTTCACTTGAATTTGCAAAATGCACGATAGATCAGAATGAGAGTTCCAAGATAGTTAGAACAGCCGGACAAATCAAATATTATAATTCAGCTATTAATAACCCCACTAATAATAGTGGTTTATCTTATTTAACCTATTTATACTCAGCCTGGTATAATGTTTCAGGTACTCAACCGACAGGAACAAATTGTTTCTTATTGAGTTTTCCTAAATTTGTGAATGCAACAGAACATAATTACAATCTGAGTAAAGGATCAAAGTTAATAGGTACAGGCTATAATTATGTTTTTGATAGTCCTGAGATACCTGGATATGACCAGGACTTATTAACAAAAGATGATGAGACTGCGGATATAGGTGCATTTGATTATGATGGTGATCGCTATATCACCTATAACTTTTCCAATAGTTCTGCAGGCAATTGGCAAAGCTTTCCAATAATTGATGATGGTGATTATACCACTATCAATAATACATCATATCTGAATGATGTTATTGCAGTGTTTTTTAAAGATTATTCATCTGCTAATTCTCCTTTAATTGATGTAAGTTTTCGATATCCAAATAGTAGTTTTATGCTAACTGGAGTATATAGCAATCAAAATCTTTTACTTTGGCATCATATGAAAGCCACATTAGGATATGTCAGCCGTTTTAACAGCTCAACAAGCTTATATTATCATGGCTACATAACCCCTTATACCACGCCTGTACCAATTCCAATAAGTTATCAAGAATGCTGGATAGGTTATTTCCTGCCAAATACTCAAACACCTCAGGCAGCGTTTGGGACAATGCTGAATAACTTATATTATATCCAACATAAAAACTGGACTATGGTCAGAACAAAACCGATACCAAGTGCGCCTTGGTTAGTAACTGTCCATATGGGACAATACTTTACCATCTCTTATGGTGAGATGCTCAAGGTAAAACGTTTTGACAATTCACCTTTAGCTTTTGTTTGGTGCAATAGCAATCAAAACCAGACAGAATATAAAGCAGAAGATACCTCTTATTACAGTTTTGTAAAAGAGCCAGAATATAAAGCTGTCTTTGTCGAATTGGATTCAATCTCTGATGCTAAAGAAGTTGGATTATTTGTTGATGACATTTGTGTTGGCGCAGCTGTCGTGGAAAGCAAAACCGTTATGGTACCTGCTTATATCTCTGATTATCCGGAAGATACTGAAATAAGTGTTGAACTTTGGAATGGGAGTAAAGGAAATAACAAAGTAAAATCCTTTATGCTTTATCAGCAAAAGGATAATCAATGGATAACCTCAAACAGAATCAAGAATACAACTGAAGATTTCCATTATGTTTCTTTTAATAATAAGCATAATGAGATAGAAGAGCCTATCAAAAAGTTTGGGTTAAATAACTACCCCAATCCATTCAATCCAACCACAACCATATCATTTGATCTGCCAAGTGATGACAAGATTGAGATTGAAATCTTTAATATCAAAGGACAATTAGTCAAGACTTTGATAAAAGAAACAAAAAATGCAGGTCATTATCAGATTGTCTGGGAAGGAAAAGACAATCAAGGTAAGGCTGTTGGGTCAGGTGTTTATTTTACTAAAATGAAAACATCTAAGCAAAATCTAGTAAAGAAAATGCTCCTGATGAAATAGCATAGACTATTCCGGTGATGAGGTGATTTACTTCATCACCGGTTTTTTAATAAAGGAGAATTATTATGAGAAAAAAATGCTTAGTTTTATTGCTTATAACTGTGACATTGATACCGCTCTATTCGGTTGTTCGCCGAGTATCACTGGATCAAAGCCAGACCTATACTTCTATTCAAACCGCTATTAATGAAGCGAATCAAAATGATACGGTCTTAGTTTATCCAGGTCACTATCTGGAAAATATTGACTTATCCTTTAAAACAGATCTTTATCTATACTCCTTGGAAGCGATGACTCAGGATAGTTCCTATATCTCCCAAACAATTATAGATGGGAGGCTGAATGACAACTCAACTATACTCTGCTTTGAACAATGCAATTTTATAACGATCAGAGGGTTCTCCATTACAGGAGGTACCGGTTATCGATGGTGGGGAGTTGAAGGGATAACTGTCAGTGGAGGCGGAATTATGATCAATGATTATTGTTACATTAACTTAATTCATCTTAATATCTATGAAAACAAAGCATATCAGGGAGGCGGACTTTCGATAAATGCACCAAGTACAGTCAATTTAAGAGGTGTAAATATATACAATAATCTTAGCAGATATTGTGCTGGTGGTTTGCTTCTTTCAACACACCCAAATAATGGAGCTTCAACTGTCATCTTTGATCAAAACGATCGATGCAGTATTTATAACAACGTAAGTCCCAGAGGCGTTGATATTGATTTTTATTATACTTATGGAGCGACTATAGAGATCTATCTCAAGAAATTTACAGTACCACAATACGAAATATATTTTGCTAATTTTTTTGATTTATGGCAATTTGACAACCCTTTTACTGTTTTTGATGTCCAGGAGGGCTTTTTAAACCCGATACAAGCTGATCTTTACGTAAGCCCAAACGGAGATGATAACAATAATGGTTTAAGTGTAAACTCTCCCCTTAAAACTATAACTTTAGCTTTACAGAGAATAGCTTCCAACCCTGCAAATCCTCATACAATTCATTTATCAGAAGGTATTTTTCAGAATATCATCAAAGAAGAAAATATCCCAATTTCTATCAAGGACTATGTAACGTTGAAAGGAGAATCACCAGAACAAACAAAGCTATATGCAGATAACATGATAAATGATCTTGGTGTTGTCTTTTTTGGATCAAATTCACATAATCTTGTTTTAAATAACCTTTCCATAACAGGAATAAATACGACCGGACTCTATTACTGGCGCTGTTTCAACAGTTTAGTAGAAAATGTAATTTTTGAAGATTGTGTTAGTGATATTTATATATTTGTGGGAGGGACAAAAGATTCAGAACTAAAATTAAGAAATGTAACCATGAGAAATAACCTAACCAATCGAGGATATTTTGGAATCTTGTTAAATGGAAGAGTGATTGAAATTGACAGTTTAAAAGTATTAGACAGCCGGCGTATTGAAGATGTCTATGATATCTGGAGTGCAGGGGGTATGGTGGACATTGGAATTGCAGATAGTTTGATCATTACAAACAGTGTCTTTATGAACAATCATTTATATAGCTATGAAGGGTTTTCAAATTTCAGAGTATTATCGAATATTTTAGATTTCTCGCCTTATGTTAGAGTGGAGAATTGTCTCTTTGCCAATAACGAAACAATCGGGGGTGCTTATCATTTTACTTTTACAGAAATTGCTAACTTAGATTTTATCAATAATACCTTAGTACATAATTCTGGGGATTATAACTCGCTTTTACAAATAGAGGTGATTCATAGCAATGTCATTAATTGTCTTTTTGCTGAGAATGAAGTAGAGAATCAAATCATAACGATAGAAAATTGCTTTGTAGATAATTGCTTATTTGAAAATGCAGAAAACTCAGCCGTGACCTGGAGTGGTCAGCCTTTAAACTGGGGAACGCATAATCTGGTTGGAGTTAATCCCATGTTGATGGGGGGTGACCCAACCTTAATGAGTTATTATGAATTAAAAGCCAATGAGACTTTAGGTTATTCACCGGCAATTAATGCTGGAACGATAAGCCATACAATATTACCAGAATATTACCAAATCCCTGAATATGATATCATCGGAAACCAAAGAATATATGGTACAGGAATAGATATTGGTTGTTTTGAAGCTCAGAATCAAAACAGCACTGTAGAAGTAATTACTCCACAAATTAAGAAATTCTCCTTATCTAATTACCCCAATCCATTCAATCCAACCACAACCATATCATTTGATCTGCCAAGTGATGACAAGATTGAGATTGAAATCTTTAATATCAAAGGACAATTAGTAAAGACTTTGATAAAAGAAACAAAAAATGCAGGTCATTATCAGATTGTCTGGGAAGGAAAAGACAATCAAGGTAAGGCTGTTGGGTCAGGTGTTTATTTTACTAAAATGAAAACATCTAAGCAAAATCTAGTAAAGAAAATGCTCCTGATGAAATAGCATAGACTATTCCGGTGATGAGGTGATTCACTTCATCACCGGTTTTTATAAAGGAGAATTATTATGAGAAAAAAATGGTTAGTTTTATTGCTTATAACTGTGACATTGATACCGCTCTATTCGGTTGTTCGCCGAGTATCACTGGATCAAAGCTAGACTTATACTCCTATTCTAACAACTATTAATGAAGCGAATCAAAATGATTATTGTATCTCAAAAATCTTTCACAGGCACCTATATGTGCCTGTGAAAGATAGTCTTACTTAATAAGAATACATTTTCTAATGATACTTTGTTTACCTGCAATATTTAATCTGTAGAAGAATACGCCACTACCAACACTACGACCTGAATTGTCTTTACCATTCCAAACTATACGATGCTTCCCTTTTTCAGCCAATGAATTAAACAATGTTTTCACTTTTTGTCCTTTTACGTTGTAAATGGTAAGATCAACTCTTTGTTTTTGGTGAAGATTAAATTCTATAGTAGTTTCTGGATTGAAAGGATTAGGGTAATTACTCAAATTTTGTCCAATTGATTCTTGAACATGATTGTCTGACCCTGAATTTGAAAGCATAACTCTTTCCCATGTACTTTGTGTATAATGGGTGATGAGTATGGAATGATTGCTTGGATCATAAGTAGGATAAACCATGGAAGAACCAGAGAAAAACATGACGGGGTCACCAGAAAAATCAGGATTAAAGCGATATAAACCTGGCAAAGAAAATCCTCCAACTATATAGTTATTAAATTTATCCCTTACAATGCCATCTGGTGAATCAAAATTTGTTCTTGCCAAAGTGGTCACTGTCGAATCTGTCAAACTAATGGCATGTATCAAGGAAGTATCTTCTGAATCATCAATTATAACAAGTCTGTTTTTGTCTCTTTCCAGTAATATTCCATTAGGCTGGTTTAAGCTGTCATTTATTGCAAAAATCCAATAGGATTGATCACTTATTCTAAATTTATATATTGTATTTCTGGGAGGACAAGAAATGAATAAATGCCCTGTAGAATCTGAAGTTACACTGGATAAATAATGAGATCCCGGACCGGAAAAGTTTTTGTACATTACCTGAGCACCTGTGTTTAAATCATAAGCTATAAGTGCTCTTTGATTTCCTACACCATATAACGTGTCTCCCACAATATCCATTCCATCAATAAATCCTGCATTCTGTACAAAATATTCTTCGTGACCCAAACTATCTATCATTACAATTGAACCATCTCCTTCATTTGAAACTAAAAGACGATTTCTGGCTGAATCAATAACTATTTTTTGAGGATGATTTAACAATCCTTCACCATAACAAATAAATGGAGTGACTAAGATACCCAGAATAATAATTAAATGTAAGTGGCTTCTTGTTAAGCTATTAATGCTTAATTGGTTTAATGTAATCCCTCTCCTCATGCTTCCCCCCTTCTTCAACAATTTTTTAATGAGGACATAAAAAAATCTAAATACTGATAAAAGAATTTTTCTTCATTAAAACCTTCTTTAATTTGTTTTGTCTTTTCAGGATTAAAAGCCACATTGATAATTGTTCTCAAAGTATAGGCAAAATACTTGTCAAGATAACCAACTTCAATGTGTGAGTGTATGCTCTTGTCTTTCATCCCCGTAGTAAACGCTTCTTTCACCAAACAGATAATCTCTTCTAACAACTGATCAAAACTATTGTAAAGCTCTAGCCCTATTTTTTCTTTATCAAGTGAATTATAATCTTCATAAAGATGAAGTTTAAAAAAACCTGGATTTGCTTTATAAAAACTATAATATTCTTTCCCAAATGTGTAAATTTTGTCATATCCTGAATTCACTTTGCGCATGGATTCTCTTAAAATTTCCAGCCTTTTGCCCATTCCTTCAATATGAATATGCATAAAAAGCTCTTCTTTACTCTTAATATAAGTATAAAAAGTAGATTTGCTCATTTGCGCTTTTAAAGATATGTCATCAATCGATGTGTTCTCATAGCCTTTCTCAAAAAATATCTCTTTAGCAATCTCTATGATATACTCTTTTTTTAGCTTAAATTGTCTTTCCTTCAAACTTAATCCTGCCATGAATACCCCTATTATTATTAATCGAACTTACTGTACGATAATAAGCACGATAGTTTTTATTGTCAATAGATATTTAAAAATAATGATTGGATTGGATTTTAAAAAATATTAATTGACAACTATTTTAAATAGAGTTTTTTTTGATCATCCTATAAAATGTAATTGAATGTAGAAAATATTGCTTAATTGCTATCATAGCAATCAGGAGGAAATTTGAGAGAATTGCTTGTGTATTGGTTTTTTTTATAACGACTTAGTTATATATTCTCTAATACTTTTAAGGATATTTCCAAGAATTTTAGTGTATAGTATATAGATAAAAAAGAGGAGGAAAAAAAATGAAAAAAGTAGGATTATTGGTTTTGTTAGTAAGTTTATGTTATGCACTGTGTGCATTTATTCAGCTTAGTTGTGATGTTGATCTTGGTGGAAAGATGGCCATTGATAATGAGTATAATTCTGGAGATATGAACGTTAATTTAGGTATAACTCCTGGGATTGAAGTGTTAGGTACAAATAACAAATTGATTTATGGAGTAGGTATTCAGTACCAAATTCCTAGAGGTTTTGATGAACAAAATGCACCTTCTAATGTTACTTTTAATTATATCCCAATCTATGGAACTCTAAAAATTCCTTTTAATCAAAGTGAATTTCATCCTGAATTATGTGCTCAATTAGGCTATAATGTATATAATGGTAGTTCAGCATGGAAGGGTGGCTCTGATCTTTCTGGAGGTTTATTTTTAGGTGCAGGATTATCTTTAGTAAATAGAAATACTGTAATTAGCTTCATGTATAAACTTCACAAAGGAAATGCCGAAATGACATATTATGGAACTAATCTTTCAGCAGATAATAATTATTCTCATATAGCTTTATCTTTAGGATTTCGTTTACGTTAATGTTTTTATTGATCATCATCATGAAAGATGAGATATATTTCCTAAAAAAGTCAATTTCATAGGAGAAGATTATGTTGATGAGTTATATAAAAGGTAGTTTTTTAAGTATAAAAAAAAACATATTTAATAGTTTTAACGCCATTATCAATCTATCTATTGGATATCTCGTCTTTCTATTGTTACTTTCTTTTTGTATGTATTATTATCAATATGATAGAAATAATGTTAATAAACATTGGTATAGAATTAGAACGGACAAACTATCAAATGGAAAATGTATAGAAAAATCTGCTGAATTTAATGCTGATTTATTACCCATTATTAAAAAGGAAATCCCTGAAATAAAAGATGATCTGATTATTAAAAAAAATCAATTAGAGGCTAGATTTGTTAATACAAAAGGGAACATTGTGCCTATTGGACAAACACCATTTTCTTCTGTTAGTATTATTAATTATTATAATTTAAAATTTTTACATGGGGATCCTCTTAATTCTTTGGTTGAAAATCCTTTGATAATTAGTAAGTCTTTTGCGATCAAATATTTTGGTAAAGTGAATGTTGTTGGTGAACCTCTTAAGCTTTTTAACAAAACTTTTAGAAACGTGAATGGAGTTTTCGATGATATTCCTCAGAACGTTCATTATTGGTCAGATTCATTTGTCTTATATAAAGATGAATATAAAGATAAAGAAAAATTATCAGGAATGTCTCATGTTTGTCTATTTATTCCTCAAGAGAAGGATATTAAACTTGTAGAAAACAAAATAAATAATATTATTAAGAAATTTAAAAATTCTGATCAAACCATCAACTCCTGTCATTTAGACCCTGTTTGTAATATGCATTATATCCAGGATTTAATAAATGATAAACCAACTTCTAATAAATACTTAGTCTTAGCTTGTTTTTTTGTTTCTTTATTACTTTTAATTGCTGTTTATTTAAATTCAATAAATTTAAACACTTTGATATGGCAAAAAAGACTTAATGAATTCATTTTTAGAAAAACATTAGGAGCTTCAGGATTTGACTTGTTTAAACAATTATTAACTGAGTTTTCCATTGTTAATGTCATTAGTTTTGGACTATTTTTCATCTTGTATTATTATCTAAGAGATTTGTTTGGTTTGTGGATAAATCATGATTTAAGAGAATATTATCTTTTTAAAAATTCAGATGTTTCTTTGATATTCTTTTCAATACTGATATTAGGCTTTGTGATCTCTCTTATACCAATAATAAAATTTTCAAATTATAAAAACATTCGTGAACAAGACAGAGTTAGAAATAAAAAAAGTGGCAACAACCTTATTTTATGTTTTCAAACTGCAATTTCAACTTTATTTATCCTTTCTTCTTTAATAGTCTATACTCAAATCAATAAGATTAAAAATCTCGATTTGGGATTTGATACAAAAAACCTGATCGAATACAAATACATGGCTTCAAATAATATATCTTTTCCTATTACTTCTATAGAGGCTTTAAAACTAACCTTGTCAAAGTTTAATGAAATCGATAGGTATAGTACTTCAATTAATAGTTGCATTAATACATCCTACTCTAGTACAAGCTCACAAATAAAGATTGATGATAAAGAATATAACTCATTAGTAAATATGAATGTTGTCTCTGAAGATTATTTTAAGGTTATGAAAATTAAGATTTTACAAGGAGAAACAAGCGAATTTAAACCATTTAAATATACAGATAATGTCTTGGATATTGCTATTAATAATACCTTTAAGAACAATTTTTTTGCGAAAGAGAATCCTATTGGGAAGAAATTTGTGATATTCTTTAGCGATGGTTATAATCCAGTAACATATTCAGTTACTGTAAAAGCTGTTATATCTGATGTAAAAAATCAGTCGTTATTTAATAAAACTTTACCATCTTTCTATATATTAAGCCCTGATGTTGAATATATTCAAGTATTTTATAAGGACGGACAAAAAGAATCTTTAATCAAAAAGCTTGATTTGGAGTTGAATAAACTAAGTAAAGACTATTTTTACTATCCAAAGAGAATTGATGTTAAACATGAGATCAATAAGTTTTATGAACATGATGTGTTGTTTATGAACTTAATAATTCTATTGGCTATCCTGTGTTCATTGATAACTTTTCTTGGAATATACAGTATTAGTTCATTACATATATTTAGTAATCTCAAAGAAATTGCAATTTACAAAGTGAATGGAGCAGAGTTTAAACATATTTACCAGATATATTTTATAAAATACTTTATGATATGTATTGAGGGCTATCTGGCAGGATCAATACTAGCTTATTTTATACTAGATATGTTTTTATCTCGTTTTACGATAATAATTTCTCACCTTTGGTTTTTCTATTTGCTCTGTTTCACCATAATGATGGTTTTGGTAAATCTACCTGTCTTTTTTATAATTAAAAATGCATATAAAAAATCACCTTCTAAATATTTAAATAATGAGTAAAAAATTGCTCTGGATAATTTCTTTTATGAAGTAAGGGTTATTAAATCTTAATTAAATAACCCTTACTCTGATTTTTGTTCTGAATTCTTTATCTCTCTATAACTGATGAGTGCATGAATTCCATTGATAGGCGTTTTAAATAAAGATTGGTTAGTTCTAACAAATGAAGGTAAAGTCACTTTCTCTCGAAAGATGTCTTTGATTTTAAAGCTCATGAAACTAAAAATATGAGTTGGATCAGAAAATCGCGCATATCGCATATCTCTGATTTCACCTAAAAACATCCTGACAATCTTATTAATAATACGTTCAGGAAACCCTATGGGTTTATTAGCTTGTAAAACTGGGATTTCTTGTTTTTCTTTCACATACTGATAATAAAGTTTTCTTTTAAACCGTTTATCAAATTCTATCTGACTCCAATAGTTCATTAACTCTGCATCCCATAAGGGCATTCTCCACCCATAACTAAAAAACTCATAAATGCGTACTGAATTGCAGATAAATTTTGATTGTCTTTCTTGCCAATCCCATTCTTCAAATTTACTGGCTATTGTCTCTTGATCCATTTCATCTGAAGTGTTTAATTGAAAATTTATTTTTTTCATTAAATGAGAAGCAAATAAACCTGACTGACTGTTCCATTTCCAAAAACGGTAGTGAAAGCGAATAATACTTTGATATAAATCTTCTGAATTAAATAGTCGATTCTGATTAAAAACATCAGGTAAATGACTGCCTTCTAAAAAATCAGCTGAATGCCCGGGAATAAAGATACTATCATCAGGAATTAACTTTCTTCTTTTCAGTTCTGAAACTGCATAATAATCCTGTATATGAGCATTACATGATAAATGATTTGTTTTTTTGTAAAACTTCTCTCGCAACTTATGAGAGAAACATCGATACCATGATTTTCTGTCCTGCTCTATCATAATCCAAGGGTATCGTAAATACTCTGCAACAGCTTTTGATGTCATGGACTCTTGATTATTCTTTTTCCCATAAGTATAACAAATAACCTTCTCATAGCCCAATCGCTTAAACATAATGGCTACAAGCCTTGAATCATATCCTCCACTCAGTGGGATTACGACTGTTTGATTATTTAATGTAGATATGACTCTCTTAAAGATCCGTTCAAAAACTCTGTCTAATTGCTCAATTAATTCTTTATCAGGTTTCTTTGATGACTCTTGATGTTGGTATTTGAAATATGAATAAATTTTTAATTGTTTGCTTATTTTAGAATACTCAACAACTTCTCCGGCTAATACCTGCTTTAATGGTGTGTATAAAGTGTCTCTGTCACTGACAAACCCACTGAGTAAAAACTCTGATAATGCTAATTCATCAATTACTGGTTTAGCTATTAAATCTCTTAAAAGATAGATATTATCACTAACTGTTATCTCATTCTCTTCATTAATTGTATAAAACAAAGGAATAGATCTAATCTTATCTACTGCAAAATATAAGGTTTCTTCCTTATCTATGATTATTGAGAAATGTCCATTTGCTTCCTGAAGTTTAAGTATTAAATCTTTTGTGTCTTTGAAATCTGATAAATGCTCGATTATTCTTTCATTCTGGACATATGTGCTCTCTTTGTTAAAAAGAAATCCTCTGGCCCATGAATTATTAAGTTTAACCCATAGTTTTTGGTTATCTTCTGCTATTTTAATGGTCATTTTTTCTCCTGGGAATTCTGGTATATACGAGGCCTTTAGCAATTTGAATATCTTCTTTGCTTATATAAAACATCTCTTTTAAAGTAAAATGCTCTCGCTTTACAAATAAAAAGACATAATAAAGACCATAGATAAAATAGGAGATACTTGAAGCAAAGGCGGCTCCATAAAGACTATAATGAGGAATTAATACAAGATTTAAGATGATGTTAATTGACAGCGTGATAAAAGTAATAATCAGATGAAAAAATGCTTTTCCTTCCGAAAAGAAATAGGGGAAAGATATTCTTCCTACAGAAGCAAAAATTATCCCTGTTAAAAGAATCATGGTTGTGACGATTGCTTTCTTATAGGCTATCCCATAGATATAGGGGATTAATAGCGCTCCAAACATACCACAAACACACAAAACCAAGCAAATATAAAAAGTGAATTTAATGGTTTGTGTCGTGATTATGTGCTTTTTGATGGTTTCCTGACAATTAATTAACTTGCTGGTCAAGGCTAATGTGACACTTGTGGGAATGATAAATAAAAGTTCTGCCAATGTTACTGCTATCGTATATACACCTAATTCTGCATTTCCCTTCATATATTTAATAAATATCTGATCAACACGATAATGTAAAAAAACAAATAATGAAGAGAAATAGACTATCAACCCATATTTAAACTCTTCTTTTAATAAGCTCTTATTGATTTGAAAAGAAAGTTTATGTTCAAATTTTCTATGTAATAATACCATATTAAGAAAAACAGCTAAAACGCTGATTACAAAATATGATGGTTTATTTAATAGATGCGTCACAAAAAAAAGTATTATAAAAATTGATTTGAAAAAGAAAGCTTGTAAAGAATACTTATTGGATTCTATAATGTTTTCGTTTCCTAAAAAGAATAAGTTATGATTGTTCAACAGATAAGAACAAAAAATAAATATTAATCCACCATATATGTAGAACTGGCTATATTCCTTTAAAAAAAGATTATAATGCCTTAACGTTAAAACAATGATTGAAATGATTATAAAGTTTAATAAAAGATAGCTTGTATTTGTTCTATAAATTTGTTCTTCACTATATTGTGATTTTTTATGAAAATAAACGGTTGCGTTGTTTATTCCAAAATGTCCATAACTTCCAATGATTCCAAATATTAATAAGACGTATGAAATATAACCTTGATTCTCAGGTCCCAAAGCTCGTGCTATTAAGATGCTTACCAAAAAGCCAATTATAATCTTTAATACCTGATTGACGACATTACTGCTTATGTTCTTTACATATCCCATCTAAGCAAACTCTTCAATTATTAATCTTTGTTTCATTAACTCTTTTCATTTATCCTTACTTAAAATTTTGAGATTCTAACTAAATTTATCTTGTTCTTTAAATATTATCTTTATTTCTTTTAGTCAATAAAATTCTTTAAATTAATAGATGTCATATAAAATACTTATTAATTTTGCGGATTCTTCCCTCACTAAGCAGAAAAAAAATGATGTTTTTACATAATTGTTCTCTTTACTGATAACAAAAAAGAGAAAATATTTAATACATTTGCTCTGTTATATGCTGGTGTAAACAAAATAAAATATGATTACTCTGTTTACAAAACTAATTTTAAAAATATTAGACTTTTTTGCAAATATTTTATTAATGATACAAAACGAATCGAAATAAATATTATTTTCTAGGTTTGATTGATTTTATCTCAGCCTATAATAGCTTAATCTTTATTTCAAGTGATACTTTGTTTACAGTTAAATCATTAATGTAAACCTCATAATATTTTTTCTTGACATATCTTCTTGATCTTATGATTCTAGTATATTGTAAGTTGATTCCAAATTGGAAATTAAAAATAAAAGAGGAAATTATGAACCAACCTTTACGAAAACTGATCACAATGGTTTTGATGGTTTTTGCAGTTGTTTCTCTATTTGCCAATGTTCTATTAACAGAAGATTTTGAAATAGGATCTTTTGGTAATAATTGGACAGTTGTAAATGGGACACAAGTTAACCAATGGTTTGTTGGCTCTGCCACAGCAAACAATAGTCAATATTCTGCTTATATTTCAAACAACTCTGGAACAGATAACGCTTATACTGTTACGACAACAAGTGTTGTACATTTCTATAGAGATGTTACTTTCCCAGCAAATATCACTGGACTTAATCTGCAATTTGATTGGAAATGTAATGGAGAAGGTACTTCAACACTATATGACTATATAAAAGTATATGTTATTGATACTAACGTTACACCTGTTGATGGAACTCTTTTAACCCCAACTCCTTTAGCTACCTATAATCTTAATCAATCATGGAATCATGCTGAAGTTAATATCCCTTCTGCTTATGTTGGTCAAACAAAAAGAATTGTTTTCACTTGGAGAAATGATAGCTCAGATGGGACTCAACCTCCTGCCGCAATAGATAATATTTCAATTAATTATATGGAAGTTTCTCAACCTCCAGTTGCAACAACACCTTTATTACCAGCATTAAATGCTGTTAATGTCGCAATCAATCCAACTTTAACGTGGAATGAAGCTGCTGGTGCCACAGGATATAAAGTATATGTCGGAACAGATAATCCTCCTACTAATATTGCTAATGCTGTATCACAGACGACTGCCAGTTTCTCTATTAATAATTTAAATTATAATACTAACATCTTTTGGAAAGTTGTTCCTTTCAATGTTAATGGAGAGGCAGTTGATTGTCCAATCTGGACTTTTACAACTCGTTTAGATCCGATAGTTATTCCACCTTATTCTCAAAATTTTAATAATGAAGTTTTCCCTCCAATTGATTGGGTGAGATACTCAGGTCTATTATCTGAAAATTCTGAATTAACTCTCTCTACTTCAGGTTGGGTGAAAGATGAATACTTGAATGTTTCTAGTTCAGTGAATAAAGCAGCACGAATCAATATTTATGGAACTAGCTGTAAATATTGGTTAGTATCTCCACCAATTGATTTAGGTACAACCGATAAACAAGTTGAATTTGATCTTGCTTTCACAGATTATGATAATGGAAATGTTCCTGAAACTGTTGGTAGTGATGATCGTTTTGCAGTTCTAGTCTCTACTGATAATGGGACTACTTGGTCAAGTAATAATACCTTACGTGTTTGGGATTCAGTTGGTCCAAACTTACTTAGTTCAATTCCAATTGATGGGGCTCATCAGATAATTAGTTTAGAAAATTATTCAGGTCGAATTCTTTTAGCTCTTTATGGCGAGTCAACAGTCTCTAATGGTGATAATGACCTATTTGTTGATAATTTACAAATCCGTGATATTCCAGCTAATCCAATATTTGTTATTACTCCTACCGAAATGAATTTCGGAAGTACTGCTATTAACTCTACATCATTACAAAATTTTACCATTTCAAACAATGGCGGTGGTTCTCTTACTATTCAGAGTATCGAAATTAGTGGAGCAAATTCTGCTGATTTTATACTCTCAAATAACCAAACATTACCTGTATCTATCAGTAGTTCTGAAACTATGACATTTGCAGTAAATTATCATCCGGTTTCCGTTGGAGAAAAACAAGCTATAGTTACAATAATTGATAACACTTCTCGTGTTTCTCATACAGTTGCTTTAACTGCGAATTGTTATGATGCTACTGTCACAAGTTTGCCTTATGGTGATAATTTTAATGGTGAAACCTTTCCTCTTCTTGGTTGGTCAAATGTAAGAACAATGGGAACAGGTAATCCTGGAATTTGGGAAACAGTTACTGTTGGCGAATATCCGACTTGTCAGCCATTTGAAGGTACTGGGATGCTTAAATATAAAGCTTTTTCTTTCGCAGTTGGAACTAGAGGAATATTAGCCACACCAATAGTAGATTTTCCTCAAGGAAACTTTAGTGTTAATTTTAGTATGTATAGAGATTCTTCTTATGTGACAAACAGAGATCGTGTACGAATCTTTGTTGGAACTTCAATTGATACATTAAGTGCTACTCTAATTGGAACCATTAATCGTCAAAAAGCTTTTGAACCAATTGTCCAAAACGATGGATGGTATCAATACTCTTTTGATCTACCTCAATCAGTTGCAAGTACAAATCAATATGTCTTCTTAGAAGCGATTTCTGAATATGGTAATAATATCTATATTGATAATTTTAGTATTGATGCAGAAGTTAATTCTTTTCCAGCTCCTCAAAACTTAGTTGCAATTGCTGAAAATGGGTCTGTTATTTTAAATTGGGTTGCACCTGCAAGAAGTTTATCAAATTACAAAGTATTTCGTAATGATGCTGAGATTGCAAATCTTTCAGAAAACACATTAACTTATACAGATACTCAGGTAACAAATGGAACAACTTACTCATATTATGTAAAAGCAATTTATACTAATCCTAATGGTGAATCCGTAGCATCAAATACTGTAGAGGCAACTCCAGTAACAGTAAATTTATATCCTCCGTTGAATCTGACAGCAGCTGTTAATGATAATGATGTATCATTAGCTTGGGAAGCTGCAGGTCCTCAATTAATAACACTTAATCATGCCTCAGAATTTGCGTCATCAATCGGCGAAAACGGACCAGCTCAATTCACATGTGCTCAACGTTTTACTCCTGCTCAGTTAAGCGAAATTGGAGCTATTGGCGGGCAATTGTTGAATGTGTCTTTTATCGCTCGTGTCCCTTCAGCAACCTATACTGTAAAAGTTTGGACAGGAGGCTCAGCTAATCCTTTAAATCCTGGTAACCTTGTTGCACAAAAAGCATTTGCAGGAACAATTATTGCTGACGAAATTTCTACAGTAACCTTAGATACTCCAATAACAATACCTGAAAACGCAGAATTATGGATTGGTTATGATGTAGATACACCTACAGGTTATCCTGCAGGATGTGATGCTGGTCCTGCTGTTGAAGGTTTTGGTAATCTGATGTTTTCTGATAATGAATGGACAACTACTTTAACTTTATCTGCAACTTTAGATTTAAATTGGAGCATCTATGGAAAAGTCTTACCTTTAAATGGTACTGTGGTAACTCTAAATTATAAATCTAATGAAATGATGAAAGAATTAAATACAAATTCTCATAGTAAGATGAATAAAACAATAAATAACAGCAAATTTTCTGCAATTAGAATTAACAAAACAAAAAGAACAAATCGTAGTTTAAGTGGATATAAAGTGTTCCGTGGAACAACTCTATTAACAGAAACTCCTCTTTCTCCTGCAACTTTAACTTATACTGATAATGACGTTGCTTATGGACAATATACTTATAATGTTGTTGCTGTCTATACAGAAGGAGAATCTGTGCCTGTTTCTGTGGAAGTAAATGTCGTTGAACTTGGAAATGAAATTATGAATGATAATTTTGAGAGTTATAATAACTTTGCACTTGAGTGTCAACCTTGGATTTTGATTGATGGTGATCAAGCTGAAACTTATGGAATTGAAAATATTAGTTTTGAAAATAGCGGAAGTCCTATGGCTTATATCGTTTTCAATCCATCAGCAACAACTCCTGCTATTACAAGTTTAACTCCTCATTCAGGTTCAAAGATGATGGCAAGTTTTGCTGCGTCAACACCTCCAAACAATGATTGGATGATTACACCTGCTATTCAAATTACTGCCGGAGTAACTCCACGCGTTAAATTCTGGGTAAAATCACATACTAATCAATATGGTTTAGAAAGATTTGTTGTAACAGTTGGGAACTCTTCAAATCCTGCACAAATGACACCAATATCTCAAGGTAATTATATAGAAGCTCCTCTAAGTTGGACTGAGTTTGAATATGATTTAAGCTCTTATATAGGTCAGACTGTTCATGTCGGAATTCATTGTGTTTCCAATAATGCCTTTATCTTCTATGTAGATGATTTCAGAGTTTATGGGAATGGATCAATTGTATCTAATGAAGATCAAATCCCAACTATAAACTCAACCAAATTACTTGGAAACTATCCTAATCCATTCAATCCTGAAACACAAATCAAATTTAGTCTTAAAGAAAAAGCACACGTTTCTTTAGATATCTATAACATAAAAGGACAAAAAGTCCGTACTTTAGTCAATAGTATCGTTGAATCAGGTGAAAAAACTGTTCTTTGGAACGGTAAAGATGATAATAACCATAAAGTTGGAAGTGGAGTTTTCTTCTACCGTATGACTTCTGGCAAATATCAATCAACAGGCAAAATGATTCTTATGAAATAATCTATTTTATACCATCCCTCCTAAAAAAAATGGTATAACTCCTAAACCCTAAACCCTAAAATACCCCCAACATGGGGGTATTTTCTTTGAATAATTGATTTATCAATTCATAATGATGATGTTTTTTAAATTCTGGCTAAATTCGTAAGAGTATTCTCTTTTTAACTCTAAACGATAATATGTTGTTAATCCAATAGAAACCTGATAGTTTCTTTTATTTAAAATAATTACTCTATTTCACTTTTAGTCTATTCTGCTTAATTTATAACGTCATTTAAGAAAAAGATTGACAAGAAATCTTTAAGTAAGGACAGTGTTCCAAAAAAAGAATACTAAGAGAAAGGAAGGTTATGGAAAATAAAGCTCAATATTATCTAATTGAGAAGTTGGGGTTTACTCTCATTGAAGCCGATGTATATACTAATTTGATAAAAAATAATCCCCAAACAGGATATAAATTATCTATTACAATCGGAAAATCAAAATCAAGTATATATCAGGCTTTAAAATCACTTGAGAATAAACAAGCTATTATGAGGTTGGAAGGAACCCAGCATGGAGAATATATTCCAGTAAGTATTGAAGAATTTATGAAAAATCAAGAACTAGAATTTAAAAAACAAAAAGAAGAAATTATAAATTCTTTTAGAGATATTTCACAGAACTCTGAACAAGATTTTATCATACGTATAACTAAAAAAGAGCAATTATATAGTAAAATACAATCAATGATTAGTGAAGCAGAGAAAATAATATTGGTTGATACAGATGAGAAACCTTTGAGAATTATTGAAGAATGGTTAAATGAAAAAGCTGAATCGGGTATAAAAATATTGGTTGAGACACCAGAAAAACAAGAGGATACGTCTTATACACATATTCAACTAAAAAGTCTAACTTCCAAAGATATTGAGTGGTATGCTCATTGGTTATGTGTCAGTGTCGATGGAGAACAATTTCTGATCTCTTTACTCAATCAATACACTGGAGAGCTTATTCACGCCATTTGGTGTGGAAACACATACATTTCACCTTGGGTTTTTAATGGGATGCTCCATGAGTTTTCTTTTAGAGCTCTAATGCAAATTATTGAAGAAGAAGAAAGTAAAGAAAGTATTTTGGAAAAGATTAAACAATTCACTGAGAAGTTTTTTAATCCTGTGAAAGGTTTTATGCATCTTCAACTAAAGCTTGAAAATCAAAGTGAACATAATATACAATAAAAAATACGTTGAGAAGGAGATTATTATGAAAAGCAGAAGATTAGTCACAAATTTATTGATATTGGGGATGTTGTTTTCAACCCAATTATTAGCTGTAAAAATGGAAATTAATAAAAATCCTATTTCAGAAGAAAAAAAATACCTTCAGTTTGAGATAATTAATGAATTAAAACTTGAAGGTAATTTTAAAATTGAATTTATTCAGGGATCAAATTCAGGATTATTTTTTAAGGGAGATCCAACAGAGACTATTGAAATGGATCAGGAAAACCAGTTATTAATTATTACACAAAAATCAAAGGCTAAAAAACAAGAGATAACAATTACTTTGCCTAATCTTAGCAGAATTCAATCAAACGGGATTTTAACCTTTATTGCTAAAAATCCTATTGTTGGAGAAAATCTCATATTAAACCTTAATGGTGTAACTTCATTAGATTTACAGGAGATAAATTTTAAGAATATCAGCGGGACTTCAAGTGGAGTAAGTTTACTGGTGTTAAAAGGGAAAGCAGATCAGGTAGATATTGATTTTAATGGGTTTGGATTGTTAGATGAAGATCACTTAAAGGCTAATGTTATTAATGTAAAAAATAACAGTGTTGGTTTATTGCCGATACTTTCAGAAATGATCAGAAAAATTGATAAACTATGATTGATAATTTATTAAATTGGAGTTTTTTCATTTTAGCCAGAACATAACCAGAATTCTAGAGATATAATTATAAAGTTTAATTGGTAGGATAATTGTTATCCTACCTATTCTTAAGTGAAGTTATTGTTTTTGTTGAATCAGTTATAATATTTTAAATTTAATTAAGAAGAAACTGTAAATTGAAAACGAATCGAATATGAAAAATTCAGCGTTATTCATAGTTATTAAAAAGGGAAAAGGATGATTAGGTCTAAATAATATTTTAATATCAAATCAAGCAATAATCTACAAGTAACTTCACTTTATATAAGTTTAATAAGAAATAAAAAGGTGTTTGGTCAGGTTAGTATAAATTTAAAAGTAGAAACGAGAAACGAAATAATTAAAAAAATTAAAGAAAATAGATATTTATATTGACTTTTATGATATAATCAATTTAATAAAGAAATGAGAATATAGATGGAATATTTTCAAAAAACTCAGATAAAAATTAAGCTATTGATTTTCAATATTAAAGTTTTTTATTGACAATCTGGTGATTATAAGTTTAGAATATATTAATGAGAGAAAGAGAAGATCGGAAGGACGGAGAAAATGAAAAATCCTCTGAAAATATTGATGGTATGCAATCGAAAAGACCTTGTTTATAATATGCAGGAAGAATTGAAGAAAATTCATCTGTTAACAACCGTGATTGAATGTTATCATCCAGATCGCATGAATCAAATATTAGAAGATAATGTTATTGATATTGTAGCTATTGATATGGCCCTTACTGAGGTAAATCATTTAGAGGTTTTAAAGCAATTAAAGTTTGAGCATCCACATTTAGTCAGGTTATTAATTGCAGAAGAATGGAATAAAGAGTTAGTTGTATTAACAAATGATTTGGTACATCTAATATTAGAAAAAAAGAATTTATCGAATATGATGGTTGATACTTTGGTACGAGCAGAGCAAATGAGAAATATTTTAAAGAATGATTCTTTAAGAAAAATAATACATTCTTTTGATGAGCTTCCAATCATGCAAAGTTATTATATTGAGCTTCTTCATATGCTTCAGACACCAGATATTTCATTAAAGAGAGTCGGTGACTTGATAGCTACGGATATATCTTTGTCAGCAAAAGTTCTTCAAGTATCAAATATGTCAATCTTTGCCCATATAGGCAGAATTAATACTCCTCAGCAAGCTGTTGTATTCTTAGGCTTGAATGTTATCAGAGCAATAGTTTTATATCTTCAGGTCTTTAATTTTGATGTTGCCAGTGCCAGTCGATATCGTACAATAAAACAATTAGAAAGTCATTGTTTAAAGGTTGGAGAGACAGCTCGTAACATATCAAGATTCTTTAATATGAATCAAGAGTCTCATGATGACAGCTTCACTGCTGGATTATTGCATGATATAGGTAAGCTTATTTTGTTAACAAAGACAGATTATTGGGATGATTTGATTAAGTTTTCCAATGAGAAAAAATGTACTTTATGGCTGGCAGAAGAAGAATTATTAGGCACAACCCACGCAGAGATAGGAGCATATTTGTTAAATCTATGGGGATTCCCTCCAAGAGTTGTAAATGCTGTTTTATATCATCATTATCCTCATCGTATGAAGAATAATGAGTTATCCGCTGTTACATTTGTTCATTTTGCAGAAGCCTTTATAAGTAGTGATAACACAGAAACGATTGAAGATTATCAGCAACATATGGATTTGGAATATGTATCTTCCTTAAATATTGATGGACAAACAGAAGCATTTATTGAATCTTATTTTAGAACCAATATTGAAGATAAATAAAAAGGGTTAATAATCAATGGAAAAAGCAAGAGTAATGGTGGTTGAAGATGATCCTGTTATGCAAGCATACATTCGAGAGTTTTTAAAAGAATTTTCTTACAATATCACAGGTATTTATAGTACAGGAGAAGATGCAGTATTGGCTATATCACAGAATAATCCTGATATCATCTTGATGGATATAGAGTTGGCTGGTTATTTAGATGGGATTGAAACTGCAGAAAGGATAAAGAGTACTTTCGAATGCCCTATCATATATCTCAGTGGTCGAGTTGATGATTCTACATTCGAAAGATCTAAAATGACAGATCCTTTTGCTTTTCTAATAAAACCTTTTAAACCTAGAGAATTAGTAAATTCGATAGAGATGGCATTATATAAGTTTCAAACAGACAAAATAATAAAAAATAATGAACAAAGAGTTTTAACAACTTTTGACAGTATTGGTGAAGGTCTAATTGTAACGGATAAGAAAGCTCAAATAAAAATGATAAATCCTTTAGCTGAAAAGATATTAGGTAAAAATTCATCGTTAATAATTGGTAAGAATATTTGTGATATGATTCATGTTGATAATTCAGAGTATCAGCAGTTGTTTAACAATTTGCAATTTATTACTAAATGGCCCTATGGATATAATCAATCCATAGAAATGAATACATATTTAGAGAAGGCTGAAGGTAAAGAACTGCCAGTTTTAATCAATATTAATTGTTATTATAATAAAGATGAAGTTTTAGACGGATATGTTATTGTCATACGGGATTTATCAGAGCAAAAAAAGACAGAACATCAGATAGAACGATTGTCAGCGGCCATTCAATATTACCCTGTTGCTGTAATAATTACTAATGAACTGGGAATTATTGAATATACTAATCCCCGATTTACAGCAATAACTGGTTATGATACTCAGGAAGTTATAGGTCAATCTATTGAATATTTTTATAAAACTGATGAGAAGAGTAAAAATCTCGTTTTAATAAAAGAAGCAATTAGTAAAGGAATAGAATGGAAATCTGAAATCCTTTCATACAAAAAGGATGATACGCCTTATTGGGAATCAATCGCACTATCTCCGATTTTAAATGAAAAGGGACAGATTTATAGTTATGTTATTATTAAAGAAGAGATTACTCAAAGAATTAAAATTCAGAATAAATTAGAACAGAATGAGAAGAAATATAAGGATTTGTTTGATAAATCACCAGTAGCTTTGTGGTTAATAAATTTTGAGCAAGTTTTTACTTATTTAAAAACTCTAAAAAGTATAAAAATAACTGACATAAAAGAGTATTTTTATCTAAACCCAACTTATTTAGATCAATGTATAGAGAAAATTCATATCATTGATATCAATCAATCCGCTTTGGATTTGGTAAAATGGAAAGATAAGGAGAATTTAGATAAAAAATTCATAACACTTTTTTCAAGAAAGAATTTTGATTTTTTTATTGATTTTTTTAATAGTATTTTTCACCAACAATTCTATAGTCAAGAAGATCTTCATATAGAACTTGATGATAATCAGGAAAAGATTTTACAATTAAAATGGCATGCAACAAAAGATGTGATTAATCCATTATCAAATGTACTTATTTCCACTGTTGATATCACAGAAAAAATTCAAACGACTAACATGTTAAAAAACCAGACGATACAATTGAGAGAACGTGTAAAAGAACAAACAGCATTGTATAATATTAATAACATCTTTAATGACAGAACCATTTCATTTGATTTAGCTCTACCTTACATTGTAAATGAAATACAAAGTGCTTTTCAATACCCAACAAATACCTCTGCTCGGATTACATTGGATGGCAATTATTATACAACACATGATTTTAAAGAGTGGCAATATCATTTTACCAAAGATATTGTAACAAGTACAGACATCGTTGGAAGTATTGAGATATGGGCAGATATCAACAAGTATCCTGATGGTATTGCAGAAGAAGAGAAGAATTTTATTTCTGTTTTATGTTATCAGATTTCAAGATTATTTGAAGCAAGATATCAAGAAGAATTAATATTGAAGAAATTAAAATATGAGACGGTTTTATCAACAATCTCATCTCGTTTTTTATCAACGCAAAATTTTAAATTAAATATAAATAATTCATTAAAAGATATTGGTTTAACTTCAAATTGTGATCGAGCATATATTTTTAAGTATACAGATGATCAAAAAGTTATGGTAAATATCTTTGAATGGTGTAATGAGGGGATTGAACCTAAAATTGATAAACTACAGAATTTGTCATCTGAATCCTTACCTTGGTGGAATGAAAGAATTTTACAGGGAAAGAGTATATTAATTTCAAATATTGAAGACATGCCCGAGGAAGCTTCCAAGGAGAAGGAACTTCTCTTAGCACAGTCGATTACTTCATTGATTAGTTTACCTTTCATTGTGAAAGATCGGATTATTGGATTTATTGGTTTTGATCATTCTTCAAACAAGCAATATTGGAATAAAGATGATGAAACTTTATTGCAATTATTTACTCAGATCTTAGGTAGTGCATGGGACAGGAAACAAACATCAGATTTACTTTTAAGGAACTTTACTTTTACTAATGAAGTTTTAAATAGTGTTTCTACGCTGATTATGGTGATAGATATGCAAGGGAGAATCATAAAGTTTAATCAATATTGTGAAAAGGTATCAGGTTATAAATTTGAAGAAATTAGAACCTTTCAAAATCTATTAAAAATCCATATACCAGAAGAAATTCCTTCTGTAAATGAGTATTATGATAATCTAAAAAAAGGAATAAATCAGGATGAATTGGAACTCATGTGGCGAACTAAGGATCGTAAACTAAAGATCATACTCTGGAAATCAAAGATAGTTAAGAAAAATGATGTCATTGATTTCATTATTCTGAATGGAACAGATATTACAGATGTTGTTCGTTCAGAACAGATGCTGATTGAAAAAGAACAACAATATCGTTCATTGGTTCAAAATTTAACAGTAGGGATCTTTCGATCAACAGGGATAGATATTGGTCGTTTTCTCCAAGTCAATATGGCAATGGTCAAAATTTTAGGTTTTAATACAATAGAGGAATTACTCAGTATCAACGAGAGAGACATTTATGCAAATCCTGAAGAAAGAACTGAAGTGATAAAAGAAGCTGTAATTAAGGGAAGTATTAATAAAAAAGAAATTCTTTTTAAGAAAAAGGATGGCTCTTTGATTTGGATTGTTCTTAATGCTACCGTAATCTATGATTCTTTAGGTAACTTTAAGTGGATAGATGGTTTTATGGAAGATATAACTGAGATCAGACAATTAGAACAAATGTTGGTACATAGTCAAAAAATGGAAGCAATTGGTCAACTCTCAGCAGGAATAGCCCATGAAATTAATACACCAACACAGTTTGTGAATGATAATATTCATTTTTTAAAAGATGCTTATGCTTCAATTAGTAAAATATTAAAGAAGTATAGAGAAGTTGCCGCACTCTCAGAGAATGAACCACATTGCAAGAGTCATGTTATAGAAATAAAAGACTTAGAAGAACAGGAAGATTTAGAATTTTTAATCAAAGAAATACCTTTGGCAATTGATCAATCCCTTGAAGGAGTTGAAAGAGTTGCTAAAATAGTAAGAGCAATGAAAGATTTTTCACATCCAGGAATAGATGATATCAAGTCAATAAATTTAAATCAAATGATAGAAAGTACAGTGACAGTTGCTCGTAATGAATGGAAATATTGTTCGGAAATCGAGTTTGATTTAGATCCTGAAAATCCATTTATTGATTGTTATCCTGGTGAATTAAATCAGACATTCTTAAACATTATCATAAATGCTGCTCATGCAATAATAGAAAAGAATGGTGAAAACTCAGAAGAAAAGGGAAAGATTACTATTTCAACAAAACTTCTGGATGATTTTGTTGAAATTCGAATTTCAGATACAGGAGCAGGGGTGCCAGACTCGATAAAAACCAAATTATTTAACCCTTTTTTTACAACCAAAGAACCTGGTAAGGGAACAGGTCAGGGATTAGCTATCAGCCATAATGTGATTGTAAAAAAACATAATGGAGAGATAAATTTTGAATCGACTTATGGACAAGGAACAACTTTTATAATAAAATTACCGGTACACTTATGAAAAATATTAGCGTTTTATTTGTAGATGACGATAAGAACATTTTAGAGGGCTTAAAGCGTAAGCTATACTCTAAGCGCTCTGAGTGGGAGCTGGCATTCAAAGAAGGCGGATTGAATGCCATAGAGTATATGAAAACACATCCTGTAGATATTATAATCACTGATATGAGAATGCCAGGGGTCTCAGGGTTAGATTTGTTAAATCATGTTAATAAAGTTTATCCTGAGACTATCAGAATTATCTTATCAGGTCATGCTGAAAAAACTGTAGTTTTGCAGAGTATTGGATTAGCGCACCAGTATTTTTCAAAACCAGCCAATACAGATGATATTATAGAAGCAATATATCAGATTATTTCTGTAAGAAAAGCTTTAAAACAACCCGAAATGTTAAAGACATTTACTCAAATGAGATCAATTCCTTGTTTGCCTACAATTTATCACAAAATCATGGATATGTTGCAATCTGATGATATTTCAATGAAATCCATCGGTGATTTGATTATGTTAGATATTGGATTATCAGCAAAAATACTTCAGTTAATCAACTCTTCTTTTTTTTCTGTGGGGAAAAAGATCATAGATATTTATCAGGCTATTAATCTTTTAGGTTTAGATACTCTAAGAGATTTGATTTTAACAATACAGATTTTTGATCAGGTAGATCACAGTAATTTTTTACATTTCCATTTAAGAGAACTATGGAAACATTCAATTTCGACTGCGAAAATAGCTAAATGGGTTGCCAATGAGCTTGGTTTTAGTAAAGAAGATTGTCAATCTGCATTTATATCTGGGTTATTACATGATTCTGGGAAATTGATTTTAGCCAATGAATTTCCTGTTCAATATAATGAGATTATTCTAGAGCTTAAGAAAGAAAAGGGGAATTGGGAAGATATAGAAAAGAAAGTGTTTCATGTTAGTCATTCAGATGTAATTGCTTATTTAACCAGTATTTGGGGATTTTCTAACAGTATAGTCCATTCATTACTATTTCATAACAGACCACAAGAATCCCAATCTAAGAAAGTAACTATATTGACTTGTTTGTATATTGCAGACTATATTCAAAGGTTTATTAGTAAAAATAAAATGCATGAGCTTAGAGAGTTTGTTAATTTGATAGATCCAATTATTGATATGGATTACTTAAAAACTATTGGTTTTAGTAAAGATATTAATAAGTGGATTGAAGAAATACAATTATTAGAATTTTGAGGTGAAGATGTTATATCAGGAAAAAATATTATTTGTAGATGATGAACCAAATATTCTAATGGCCATACAAAGGCAGTTGCATAATTTGTATCATATCGAAACTGCAGATAATGGGAAAAAAGCAATACAGTTAATTCATGATAATGGTCCTTTTGCTGTAGCAGTAGTAGATATGCGTATGCCAGGAATGGATGGAGTGACTTTGTTAAAGAATATAAAGGAAATATCACCAGACACAACCAGAATGATGCTTACAGGGAATGCAGATATTGCTACAGCCATACAAGCCATCAATGAAGGAAGTATCTTTCGATTTATGCAAAAACCATGGGCTGGGGATCAATTAATACAATGTTTAAATTCAGGGATAAGACAGTATCAATTAACAAGAGTAGAGAAGGATATCTTAGAGAAGACATTATATTCCACAGTAAAGGTGCTTCTTGATATATTGAGCTTAACAAACCCTGTTTCATTTAGTAAAACCCAAAGGCTTTTAACTTATGGTAAGCATATTATTAATAATATGCAATTAGAGAATGCCTGGCAATATGAAATTGCTTTAATGTTGTCTCAAATTGGGACAATTGTCATACCAACCGAATTGTTATTAAAGCAGTACTCCAATGCAAATTTAACGGATGAGGAAATAGATATATTATTGCAACATCCTCAAGTAAGTCAGAAATTGATTGAAAAAATCCCTAGATTGCAGAATATTGCCAAGATGATATTATTTCAGAATCAAGCTTTGTCCGAGTTAAAAGAGAATGAAAAAGTTACGAATCAAATTATTCTATTTGGTGCACAATTAATCAAAATATCTGTTGATCTGGACAGGATGTTTATTAAAGAAATTTCATTATCCAATGCTATACAAGATATGTTATCAAAACCACTGATATATTTAGAAAATTTTGTGACATCACTTGAGGATTATCACATTAAAACTATGGATAATGTGATAAAACTAATAACCGTAGATAAATTGGATTCCTTTATGGTAACTGCTCAAAATATTGAAGACATTCATGGTAGAGTATTGTTGGCAAAGGATCAGGAAATTTCAGTGGCGACCATAGAGTATTTAAAAACATTTTCTAAAAGAGTGGGAATAAAAGAACCATTCCAGGTAAAAATAATAAAACATTAAAATAATTTTGTTATTGCCAAAAAGATATTACATGATAGATTGACCTCATCAAGTATATTGAGAGGTCAAAATGAAGAGAATATTTAGTGGGATAAAGCCAACGGGTGATTTACATTTAGGGAATTATTTAGGGGCGATAAAAAACTGGATTACCCTTCAAGATGATTATGAATGTATTTATAGTATTGTAGATTTACATGCCATGACAGTTATCTATGAACCAGAAGAATTGAAAGCAAACGTTTTTAAAATTGCCTGTAATTATTTAGCCTGTGGATTAGATCCAGAAAAATCAATTTTAATGATACAATCACATTGCCGAAAGCACTCTGAGTTAACTTGGATATTGAATTGTTTAACTCCTGTCAGCTGGTTGGAAAGAGTTCCTACATTTAAAGAAAAAGCACTTCAGCAAGCTGATAACGTGAATATGGGTTTAATGGATTATCCTGCTTTGATGGCAGCAGATATATTGTTATATAAAGCTGAATATGTACCAGTGGGAGAAGATCAGTTACCTCATTTAGAATTAACAAGAGAAATCTTAAGACGCTTTCACAGCCGATTTGGTGAAGTTTTTCCAGAACCAAAAGAAATCATTGGCAAGGGAGCCAGGGTAAAAGGGTTAGATGGTTCAGCAAAAATGGGCAAATCCTTAGATAATTGCATTTATTTATATGAAAGTCCTGAAGATATTTGGAAAAAATTATCGAAAGCTGTTACAGATCCAGCCAGAATTCGTAAGAGTGATGCAGGTAATCCGGAAGTATGCAATATTTATTCATTTCATAAATTATTTTCAACAGAAGAGACTATTACGAAAGTCGAAGAAGGTTGCAAGGGCGCTACCATCGGGTGTATTGAATGCAAACGTTGGTTAGCAGAAGCAATGAGTCGAGAACTGGAGCCAATCAGAGACCGATATAACTATTATATGTCGAGTCCTGAATTAATCAAAGAGATATTAATATCAGGGAACAAAAAGGCAAATATCATAGCCGATAAGACAATGTCAGAAGTGTATTCTAAGATAGGAATAGAATACGATTTTTTAAAATAATTATTGACAGAAAACCTGTAATATAAATATTGTGAACCTAATTAGATAAAGGAGTAAAGATAATATGTGGATTCTTTTAGTAGTGATACATATTCTTGTTTGTATAGCTTTAATGTTGGTTATATTAGCGCAAACAAGTAAAGGCGGATTAGACAGTAATATTACTGGTGTAGCCTCAAACGTATTTGGTGGACAAGGTGCCAGTGCAGTTATTAAAAGAGCTACAAAAATACTCTTTGCCTTTTTTGTGATTACATGTATATCCTTAGCATATGTTGCCAATGGAAATAAATCAAAAACTTCAGATATCCAGAAGAAGTTACAAAAAGAAATGGCAACCAAACCGGCACCAGCACCGGTAAAAACAAAATAGTATCAATTATATCGCAGGAGTGGTGGAATTGGAAGACACGCAAGACTAAGGATCTTGTGCTTGCAAAGGCGTGCGGGTTCAAGTCCCGCCTTCTGCACCAAATATAAGCATCCGTAAGGATGCTTTTTTTATTTCAAAATCTTAACAATATCGTTATATTTCCTTCATAATTCTTTCTATAATCTTATTAGGAGGAAAATATGAAAATGAACAATATTGATCTAGTAAGAATTTTAAAAACAATGGAAATGAATCGTTTAAAAAAGTTTAAATCAAAAATATCCTTTAATATTGAGAAAAAAAATTATATATTAAAAACAGCTGAGAATTATGATGAGTTATTACAAGCTCTTCAATTGAGGCATACCGTATTTTACGAAGAATTATTAAAGAAAAAAGATTTCAGAGAAATAGATGTAGATCGATTTGATTTAAATTGTGATCATTTATGTATTTTTGAAAAATCAAACGGGCGGTTAGTAGGAACATATAGGATGAATTCCTCAGTATTTAACCGAAAATTTTATTCAACAACAGAATTTAAAATGAAGCGAGTGTTAAAACTTCCTGGAAATAAGCTTGAGTTAGGGAGAGCTTGTGTACATCCTGAATTTAGAAATGGAGTAACCATAGCATTGTTATGGAAGGGAATTGAAGAATATATGAAGATGAGTAAATCAGATTATTTATTTGGATGTTCTAGTGTAAAGACAACAGATATTGATGATATTAAAGCGATTTATCAGTATTTAAGCGGGAAAAACTATATAACACATGCTTTTGAAGTGAAGCCAAAAGGGAAATTTCGAGTAAATAAAAACGTATTTAAGTCAGAAGAGGAAGGAAAATTTGAAGAAAATCATCTTGTTATAAAAAAAATCCCATCACTATTAAATGCATATTTAAAAGCAGGGGCTGTTATTTGCGGAGTTCCTGCTTTAGATAAAGATTTTAAGTGTTTTGATTTTTTTACTTTATTGCCAGTCAGTGAGTTAAACTTAATAAAAGAAAAAAGCAGATTAATATGATTTATTTAAAACTACTATCTGTCATCACATTAATGTTTTCTTTTTTAATCAGAAGTACAAAGGGATTTTTAATTGATGATGATTTTGAAAGACTGGAATTTTATTCTGAAAACACGTCTCATTACAGCAAGAGACTGCTAAAAGTTTTAAATATAAAGGTTCAAAATCACAATTTATCATTATCAAGTAATAAAATAGAAGAGAATGGGTTGTTTGTGAGTAATCATCTTTCCTGGCTGGACATTTTGATATTGTCAGCTTATCATCCCATGTTGTTTATAACATCCAAAGAGATAGAGAAAACTTTCTTTTTAGGTTTTATGGCAAAAGCAGGAGGAAGTTTTTTTGTGAATCGAAGAAATATGAGTGATTTGTTTTTAGAGTTAAAAACAATTTCAGAAGCTTTATTGCAAGGTCACAATTTGATGTTATTTCCAGAAGCAACTTCATCTAATGGAGAGATGGTGTTAAATTTAAAGTCAACATTTATTGAGTCATGCAGAACTTCTAACAAGCCTATATACCCATTATGTATAAATTACAAAGAAATAGATGGAGAAGTATTAAGTGCAGAGAATAGAGATAGGCTATTTTGGTATGGAACCATGTCATTTTTGCCAAGTTTTATTAAAGTTTTGCAATGTAGGAAGATTGTCGTTAAATTAAGCATATTTGATAAAATAAACCCAGAAATTCATCAAGATAGAAAAGTAATAAAAGATATTCTTCAGAATCTTTTAAATAAGGAATATAAAAGAATTAGCTAAACTGTGCGTCCAACAAGGTTTCATGGATTTATAACAATAATTAAAAAAAAACAATTTGACAAAAAGATGTTGTATCTTTTTTCTTACCTTAAATTTATAAATTATGGAGGTTAGATTCAATTATGCCATGTCACAAGTCACCAATTAAAAGATTAAGACAGAATGAAAAACGCGCAGCCCGTAACAATTATGTAAAAAGTACCCTCAAAACTTTATCTAAAAAAATGCACACAGACCTGTCTCTTGAAGAAAAAAAACAGTTATTGGAAGAAGTTTACTCTAAGTTAGATAAAGCTGCGAAAAAAGGTGTAATCCATCCAAGAACAGCTTCACGTCGTAAATCCAGACTCGCTCTTTTATTAAATAAAGAAACAGCTGCTCAGAATTCCCAAGCATAATTGCTTTTGAATAGAATTTAGCCCCTCTGTACAGAGGGGTTTATTTTTTAATCAAGAATTTTTATGAAATAATTAAAGCTTTTTAAACAAAAGAAAAGGATAAATATGTTAAAACTATTCAAAAGTTTAAAAGAAAAGTTAGCCAAAACCAGAAATAGTTTTGTTGGTAAAATTGCAGAAGTATTAAAACTAAGAACAAAGGTTGATGAAGAATTAATGGAAGATTTGGAAGAGATATTAATTCAAGGTGATGTAGGTCCAGAATTATCTTGTGATATAATTGATCGATTACGAGAGAGAGTGAGAATAAATTCAATAACAGATCCATCTTTAGTACAAACAGCTTTGGAGGAAATCATTCATGAGATCATGAAGGAAGACTATACAGAATCTGATAGTGGGGATAAATTTGATTTTAAAGCTCATAAACCGATGATTATGCTGATTATTGGAGTCAATGGGACAGGTAAGACTACAACGATTGGAAAGCTCGCAAACAGGCTGAAAAAAGAAGGCAAGAAGGTCTTGTTAATAGCAGCAGATACTTTCAGAGCAGCCGCTGTTGAACAGTTATCCATATGGGCAGATCGATCTTCCATTCCAATCTTTAAATTGCAAGATGGCGCAGATCCTTCAGCAGTGGTTTTTGATGGATTAACACATTCAAAAAAGAGTGATGTTGATGTAATTTTAATTGATACAGCCGGAAGACAACATAATAAAACCCATTTAATGAATGAATTAGGAAAGATCAATCGGACTATTCAAAAGATCTTTCCCGACGGACCTCATGAAACATTACTGATAGTAGATGCAACAACCGGGCAGAATGCGATATCACAAGCAAAGTTTTTTAATGAAGTTACTAAATTATCAGGAATTGTTTTAACTAAACTTGATGGGACAGCAAAAGGTGGGATCGTATTAGGAATAAAGAGACAGCTAAATATTCCAGTTAAGCTAATAGGTGTTGGAGAAAACATAGAAGATTTAGAAGATTTTAAACCACAGGAATTTGCATCAGCAATATTTGAATAGGGCAGAAATCTGCCTTATTCAAATTAATGTGAATAAATTAAGGGTGTTTTTTATACAATTTATCCAAATGATAAGAATTAAATAAGGATTGGTTGTTAGAGATTTCTTCTGAATAGTTTAATATCTTTCTCATCCAATGAACTGCTTCAATAGGATAGTTACCAATTGCGGTTTCACCTGAAAGAGTCAGAGCATCAGCTCCATCAAAATAAGCATTGGCAATATCAGATATTTCAGCTCTAGTAGGTATTGGATTATTCTGCATAGATTCAGCCATTTGAGTGGCAATGTAAACAGGTTTTCCAGCGTCTTTACACAATTGAATGAGATATTTTTGAAAAATGGGAACTTGAACAAGATCTGTCTCTAAGCCTAAGTCTCCTCTCGCAACAAAAAAAGCATCAGCAGTTTGCAATATTTTATTTACATTATGGATAGCATGAATTAATTCAAATTTTGCAACGATAGGAAGATTTGGTTGTAATGTTGTTTTTAATAATTCTTTAACAGATAGAATTTCTTCGTGACTTTTAATAAAAGAAAGAGCAATAGAATCAAATTGATTATTAGCACAGAATAAGATATCATTTTTATCTTTTTCACTTAAAAAATCAAGCTGATATTCAATGCCAGGTATTGATAAATGGGCATTTTCTCTTAAAATTGCATTGTTTAGTAAATCTACTGAGATTGATTTTTCTGTAATATTTTTAACAATACCTTCAAGTTGTCCATCCATAAATCTGACGATTTGTCCTAAAGAAATTTTGTGTAACGCAAGATTAAGGTTTGTATAGATAATATCAGAAGACATTTCATTCGAAGCGCTATAGATAACAATTTGATCACCTTTACTTAAGGTTTTTTCAGAATAATTAAATATTCTGACTTCAGGTCCAGAGATATCTCCTATTAAAGGGATTTTTATTTGCATATCTTTTTCTAGATCTTTGATTATTTGCAGGAGGGATAAAGCATCCTTGTGATTGGCATGAGAGAAGTTAAAGCGAATAATATTAGAGCCAGCTTCAATCATTTGTTTAATAATATTTTTATTTAAAGTTTTTTTACCGATAGTAACAATAATATTTGTAGCCATAAATCCTCCTAAAGAAAAATTAATTGACAGATAAGTTTCGTCAAGTTTTTAAAGTATTGAAGAGATAAAAATTGTTAATTTATATCTATTCTGTTAGATTATTAAAAAGGAGAATTTATGGATCAGGAAAATAAAGATAAATTAGTATCAGCAGTTTGCGGTTTGTATTGTCGGGCATGTTCGTTGTATATTGCAACAGAAGAAGATGGGGAGAGAATATCAACTATAGCCAATTTACTTGGTCAAACAGTAGAAGAGTCTCGTTGTACAGGCTGCCATTCAGAACAACTTAGTATTCATTGTGCAGAATGTGTCATAAAAGCATGCGCAGAGAAGAAAAATGTATTGTTTTGTGCTCAATGTGATGAGTTTCCTTGTGAAAGAATCAAAGAATTTCAATCAAAAGCACCACACAGAGCTGAATTATGGGAAGCATTAGAATTAACCAATAAATTGAGTATAGAATACTGGGTAAAAAAGATGGAGCAATTGTATGCCTGTGAGGATTGCGGAACAATCAATTCAGCGTATGACATCAACTGCAGACAATGCGGGAAAACACCATCCAATCCATTTGTGCAAAAACATATAGATTTAATAAAAAAACATTTAAAAATGAGAGAAGAATAAATTATATTCAGATAATTAAAGGAGATATATCTTGTCATAAAAAAGTATCTGATCTCCAAGGAACGCGTAAGCAATGAATAGAGAACGATAAGGTTAGGATAAGAAAATGAGAATTAATATCGAAAGATAGAAGAATAGATGAAGTTCATTGTCTTGAGTTTTACAAGGAAATTTAGAATTAATCAATCAGTATTATGTTTTATTAGAAATCATAATTTTGGTGATAAAATCAGTAATTTCTTAAAATCAAACAAGAATCATATTGACAAAGTTAAAATGAAAATTATATAGTAAAAAGAAAAATAATAGGGAGATACTCATGAATAACAAATATTTTAAGAAAATTCTAGGTACAAAGTGTTTTTTATCACCAGTTTCAATGCAAGATATTGAACACTATACAGAATGGCTTAATGATATGAATGTTACTTTAAATTTAGGTTTGGGTGATACCATCTTTACTTTAGAGAAAGAGAAAGAAACTCTTGAGAAACTATTGTCTGGATCAGATAGTTCAATGTTTGCCATAATCGATAAAGACAGCAATAAATTGATTGGGAATGTTGGTTTACATGGTATAAATCATATCAATGGTAATTGTGAATTAGGAATAATGATTGGTGATAAGAATTTCTGGAATCGTGGTTATGGAACAGAAGCAGTAAAATTGGCATTAGATTATGCATTTAATATATTGAATCTTCATAGTGTTTATTTAGGAGTAATATCCTATAATGAAAGAGGAATGAAATGTTATGAAAAGGCAGGATTTAAAGAAACCGGTCGATTTAAAGAATGGAAAAAGATTGCAGGTCAGTATTATGATATGATCTATATGCAAATTATGAGCGAAGATTTTGAAAGCCCATATATTAAGACCGTATTAAACAATTCCATAAATTACAAAAATCAAATGGAATTAAAGTTTGTATAGTTACCAATGTTAAAAAAAGTAATAGGTCAATCTCAAGCAGTACGGATTTTAGAGAATTCGATAAAAAATGATAAGGTTGCTCAAGCTTATATATTTTATGGTCCTGATGGTTGTGGTAAGTTGTTTACTGCTTATATTTTTGCCATGGCCATCAATTGTTACGCATCTGAGGATAGAACTCCTTGTGGAGTTTGTCCTTCCTGTGTGAAATATTTGCAGTTTTGTCATCCTGATTTAGCCTTTATATTTCCGATTCCTAAGTTTGATATTACAACTTTTGGGGATATTAAGAGTGATAGTCAGCAAGCAGAATACCAGAAATATATAAAGCAAAAAATAGAGAAACCTTATTTGGATTATAAATTTTCAACAAACACCGAGATCAGAATTGATCAAGTACGAATGTTGCAACAAAAATTAATGACAGCTCCCTTTGAGGCAAAGAAGAGAGTTGTATTAATTGAGAATGGTGATCAGATGAATGTTCAGGCTTCTAATGCTTTTTTGAAAACATTAGAAGAGCCAACTCCAAACACAATCATCGTAATAACAGCAACGAATTTGGATGTAATGCTTCCAACAATATTGTCTCGATGTCAGAAAATAGAATTTTTTAGGATAAATACAGATAAAATAGAGCTTTATTTAACATATCGATTTGCAGTTGATCCTGTCAAAGGCAAATTGATAGCCAAGATATCTAATGGGAATTTAGAAAAAGCAATACAATTAGCTTTGGATGAGAGCTATGAAACCATTGATATCACTTCAAGTTTTTTTCAGATCGTTTATTTAAAAGATGATTTGAATTTCTTTGACTGGTTAGACGAGTTAATTAGTAAATATGGGAAGAATCCAACATTTCTAAATGAAGTAATTTCATCTTTAATAATATTTCTTAATGACATACAATTATTTCAATTATGTCAGGATAATATAGTCAATTTCAATCAAATAAAGTTAATATCTCATTTTTTTGAAAGGAATCCCAATCTAACAGAAGAATTACCAGAATTAATAAAGTATCTTGAAGAAATGCAGGGTTGTATTAGTGGTTATGTTCAGACAAAGTTGGTGTTTTCATCACTATACAATCGGATAAAAAAAGTATTATAAAAAAAATAATGGGGATTTAATGAAAGTTTTGAACGTAATAGGATATCATCATTCTGGAAAAACAACAGTATGTGAAGAATTAATGAAAACTATGAAAAGGAGATCCTTAGCCGTTTCATCCATAAAAGATATTCATAATGAATCGTTTACAATGGAAAAAGAAGGATCGAATTCAGACAGGCACTTAAAGGCGCATGGGCAGAATGTTTTTGCCAGAGGATTACATTCAACCTATTTAATATGGAACAGATCATTAGATATCAATGAGATGTTTGAGCATCTTCATACTGAATGGGTTGTGATAGAAGGTATGAAGGAGCTACCATTTCCAAAGATATTATGTGCAAAAGATATGGCTCAATTGGAAGAATTATTTGATGAGACTGTTTTTGCAATATCAGGTCCAATATCAGAGAGCATTGAGAGTTACAAAGGGATACCAGCAATCAACGCACAAACAAATATTAGCGAGTTATGCGATTTAGTTGTAGAGAAGGTTTTTAAAAAATTACCAATGCATAAAAATGGTTTTTGTGGGCATTGTGGTTCAACCTGTTATGAATTAACAGGACAGATATTAAAAGGTACCAAGAAACGAGAAGATTGTGGAGTAAAAGAAGCCAGGTCATTTGAACTAAGTTTTAATGGTGAAAAGGTAATGGTAAATAGTTTTGTTGAAGACATACTTTCAGATGTATTAAAGGGTATTTGTCAGAATCTAAAGGGATATAAGGAAGGAGATGAGGTAAAAATAAGTTTTAAGAAAAGTTGAAAAAAAAGGGAAATATTAGGAAGAAAGCACTATACAAATTCTAAGATTTTAAAAGGAAAAACTTCAAAAAGTAGAACATAAAAAAAGTAAAAAATAATAGGGTAGTTTTTTAAACTAGTTCTTGACAAAAAAACTTAATGTGATAATTGTCATTATAAAGAGATGGCTGGCTCTGAGAGTCAGTTTTTTTGTTGATTAGAAATTAGTTAACCACTGTGCAAGCAGTGGTATAATTGTATATATGGAGTTGTTTATGATTGATAAGATTGAGCCCATTGTAAAACAGATATGTCTGAACAATGGGATAGGGCTGTATGATATTGAAGTAAAGAATGCAGCTAAAGGCAGAATCTTATGTATTTATATCACCAAAATTGGTGGTGTCATTGTAGAGGATTGTATCAAAGTAAATCGAGAATTGAATAATTATTTGGAAGAAGCCGATATAATTCAAGGGAATTTTTTTATAGAAGTATCTTCACCTGGCATTGAACGCGCCTTAAAGTATAAAAAACATTATTTAAGCGCTATTAACGAGATAGTAAAAATTCAGTACACCAATGAAGAGAAGAGTGAAATTATTGAGGGAAAGCTATTGGAAGTATTACCGGAAGAAATTAAGGTTTTAGTTGATACAGACGAGGTATTAATCAGTTTTAATTCGATAAAAAAAGCCAGAACAGTTTTTCATTTTGGAACAAAGGAGAGGTCATGAGTTCAAATTTATTAGGGATTATTACAGAATTGGCAAATGTACGTCAATTGGATCTTGGACGACTTCGCGAAGTGATAGTAGAAAGTTTAAATAATGCGATATCTAAGAAATTAAAACCAGAAAATGGTTTAGAGATTATTACAGATTTTAACACGAATTATTTAGCTGCAAGATTTAAGAAGCAGGTTGTAGATAAAGATGAGACTTTAGGTCAAATTTCATTAAAAGATGCCTATGAATATGAAGATGATCCTAAGATTGGGGATTGGGTAACGATTGAGATCCCAGTTAGTGCTTTGGAGCCTAAATTGGTTCGCATAGCCAGAGAAGAGATTGGAAACAAAATCAAACGATTAGAAGAAGAAAGAAAAATGTTTGATTATGAGAAACAGAAGAACCAGATTGTCTATGGGAAAGTCAAAAAGATAGATTATAATGGATACAAGGTAGATATAAATTTTGCAGAAGCATTATTACCAATAGAAGAACAAATTGAAGAAGAGTATTATAAAGTTGGTGATTATATAAGAGCCTATGTATTGAATGTCAGAAAGAAAGGTCCTGAGATCATAGTAATTCTTTCCAGAGCTCATCCAGAATTTGTTAAAAGGTTATTGGAAATAGAAGTACCTGAGATAGCAAATGGCGAGATAGAAGTCAAGAAAATCATACGTGAACCTGGTATTCGTACCAAGGTTGCAGTCATAGCTAAGGCTAAGAATGTTGATCCCGTTGGTTGTTGTCTAGGACCAAAAGGAATTCGCGTGGAGCAAATTAAGAAGGAATTACATGGAGAAGCGATAGATATATTACCTTGGAGTGATGATCCTGAAGTGTTAATCGCCAATGCAATAGGCCCAGAATTTATTGAGAAGGTGTATATAACAGAAAAAGGCAAATTTGCAAGAGTGATCGTCCGCGAAGAAAACAAGAATTCTGCAATAGGTAAAATGGGTAAGAATGTAAGATTAGCAGCAAAATTAACCGATTATAAGCTAGATATCTATACTCATGATGAATTCGAAGAAAAGATAGCTGAAGAAAGAAGAATTACCAGTCATGTCAGTGAATTGGATGGAGTTTCTTCAAAAATATCAGATATATTAAGAGAACATGGTTATACATCTGTACAGGATATATACAATGCATCTATACAAGAATTGTGTAATATTGAGGGAATTGGTCAGAAAATAGCAGAGAAAATTAAAGAGGCTGCCAAACATTTCTAATGAGCAATAAATCTTCACATGCAAATCACACACCAGAACGCAGGTGTGTGATTTGTAAACAAATAAAAAGGATTAATGAATTGGATAGAATAATTTTTCTAAATAATCAAATAATTATTGACTTAAATAGATCAGTATTTTCATATGGTTACTATATTTGCAAAGATAGTGATTGTTTTGAAAAATTATTATCTAAGAAGATAAAAAAAAATAGAATAAAAGAGTTAAAAGTTTAATACTATATGAGTTCTGAAAAAAAGAAAATTAAAAGTGAATTACCAGCTGAACTGAATCAGAGAATAACCAGTTTATTACAATTTGCTACAAAAGCAGGAAAGATACTGTTTGGTCATGATATTGTCGTAAGAAATCTAGAATCAGGTAAAATCAGATTGGTTATATTATCAAAGGATCTGTCAGCCTCAAATAAAACGAAAATAATCTCTTTATGTGAAGCTATTCGTGTCCCATGCTTTGAATGGGGTTATAAAAAGGATAGCTTAAAATTTAATAATAGAGAGACCGCTATAATTGGTATTATAGATCATAATTTTGCAAATGGTATTGAAAACTGTTTGTTGTATAAAGAAGTGGAGGAATAATTGTCTTTACGAGTTTATGACCTTGCGAAAGAACTTAAAATCTCATCAGCAGCGTTGATGAAACATTTAAGCGATATGGGTGTGGATGTACGAAGCCACATGAATTATCTTGAAGATGAAATTACTAACAAGATTAGGTACAAATTCAGATCTGAAGTTGAAAATCTTAAAAAGATGGAGAACGAAAGAAAACGTATCCAAGAACAACTCAGAGACGGAAAGATTGAAACCCAACCTTCTCATGACAAATCAGTAGAAACTCGTGATCGTTCTGATCATCATCATGATAACGAGAATAGAAACAATTCACAAAACTCATTTGAGAAAGCTAAGTCTCCTGTAAAAACTGAGCAAAAAGAAGGATCTCATGAGAATCAAGAACAGAAAAAAGATATAATAAATCAAGATAAAGCTGAGAAATCAAATGAAACTACTAAAGATAGTAAACCTGTAATTGAAGTTCATAGCGAAGTTCCAGGGACACGTTTTAAGTCTTCAGATAATCAAGAGACACAAACTCCAAAACCAGAACAAAGAAACAGAGAAGGTTATCAACCTCGTGATAACCGCACAGGTTACCAAGGTCAAAACCGTAGTGAAGGTTATCAACCACGAGAGAATCGTAGTGGCGAAGGCTACCAAGGTCAGAACCGCACAGGTTACCAGGGTCAAAACCGTAGTGAAGGTTATCAACCACGAGAGAATCGTAGTGGCGAAGGCTATCAGGGTCAGAACCGCACAGGTTACCAGGGTCAAAACCGTAGTGAAGGTTATCAACCACGAGAGAATCGTAGTGGCGAAGGCTATCAAGGTCAGAACCGCACAGGTTACCAGGGTCAAAACCGTAGTGAAGGTTATCAACCACGAGAGAATCGTAGTGGCGAAGGCTATCAAGGTCAGAACCGCACAGGTTACCAGGGTCAAAACCGTAGTGAAGGTTATCAACCACGAGAGAATCGTAGTGGCGAAGGCTACCAAGGTCAGAACCGCACAGGTTACCAGGGTCAAAACCGTAGTGAAGGTTATCAACCACGAGAGAATCGTAGTGGCGAAGGCTACCAAGGTCAGAACCGCACAGGTTACCAGGGTCAAAACCGTAGTGAAGGTTATCAACCACGAGAGAATCGTAGTGGCGAAGGCTATCAGGGTCAAAACCGTGGTGGTTACCAAGGTCAAAACCGTAGCGAAGGTTATCAACCACGAGAGAATCGTAGTGGCGAAGGCTATCAGGGTCAGAACCGCACAGGTTACCAAGGTCAAAACCGTAGTGAAGGTTATCAACCACGAGAGAATCGTAGTGGCGAAGGCTATCAAGGTCAAAACCGTGGTGGTTACCAAGGTCAAAACCGTAGCGAAGGTTATCAACCACGAGATAACAGACCTTCAAGAGATGGAGGAAGGCAAGATTATGCAAAAAGATCAAGTATTGTTCCTCAGAGTAAGAGACCTTCATTTGATAAAACATCAACTCCAAAGCCTGAGGAAGTAAAACCAGAAGAAAAAATTTTTGGTAAAAAGAAAGTTACAATAGATGATTTAGGTGATAAGAGTAAGCATCTTCAGGCAAAATTAAAGAACACCAAACGCAAGAAAAAAGGTGTTGAAGTAGTAGAAATAGATGAAGTAGCTACAGAAAAAATAATTAAACAAACTCTTGCAACAGGTAAGAAGAAGAAAAAATATAAAAAAGAAGAGAAGCGATCTAATATTTTAGAAGATGGATCAGTAATCACAATTAGTGAGTTTACCTCAGTCAGTGAATTAGCCAAGATCATGGATAAAACACCATCTGAGATAATTTCTAAGTTTTTCGTTATGGGGAAAATGGTTACTATCAATCAACGTTTAGATCGTGAATCTTTGGAATTAATATGTGATGAATTTAATCTGAATGTTGATTTTGAAGATGAATATGGTTCTGAATTATTGGAAGACCAATTTTCAGAATATTCAGATGTGGAAGATATTCATCGTCCACCAGTAGTTACGATCATGGGTCATGTTGATCATGGCAAGACTTCAATTTTGGATTATATTCGTAAAACCAAGGTAGTAGCTGGAGAGTCAGGTGGGATTACACAGCATGTAGGAGCATACCAAGTCACATATAAAGGACATAAAATTACATTTTTAGATACTCCTGGTCATGAAGCTTTTACAGCTATGCGTGCAAGAGGCGCTAATCTGACAGATATAGCAGTAATTGTGGTAGCAGCTAATGATGGGGTGAAACCTCAAACTATTGAAGCTATAGATCATGCAAGAGCAGCTGGTGTCACAATGATAATTGCAATAAATAAAATGGATTTACCAGAAGCGAATTTAGACAGAACAATAGCCAATCTTTTAGAGCAAAATGTATATCTTGAGAATTGGGGTGGTGAAGTACTTTGGACAACAACTTCAGCTATCACAGGTAAGGGAATTGATGATTTATTGGAATTAATATTACTTGCATCAGAGATGAAAGAATTAACAGCAAAGTATAATATACCTGGTTATGGTGTAGTTATTGAAGCGAAGAAGGATCCTCGAATGGGTTCGATCGCAACGATACTTCTTCAAGAAGGCATCATGAATAAGGGAGATAATATTGTTTGTGGGGCAACCTATGGGCATGTGAGAAGAATGGAGAATGAACGTGGAACTGAGATTCCGTTTATTAATCCATGTGATATTTGTGTATTGTATGGATTGAGTGATGTGCCGAAAGCTGGAGATATCATCAATGTTGTAGAATCAGAAAAGATAGCACGGCAGATTAGTTCTGAACGATTATTAATCAGACAAGAACGAGAGAAATTCCAAACGACAACAAATTTAGGTAATTTATTTAATAAAATTAAGCAAAATGAAATGAATGAAGTTCGCTTGATCGTCAAGGGTGATACTGACGGATCTGTAGAAGCATTGTGTGACACCTTACAAAAGTTATCAAATGAAGAAATTGTTGTAAACATCATAAGAAAATCAGTAGGCGGGATTATTGAAGCAGACGTCAATTTAGCTTCTGCATCAGACGCAATAATTATAGGTTTTCATGTGAGAGCCAATACAAAAGCCAAAAAGCTTTCAGAGGATATTGGTGTAGATATCAGATTATATCAGATAATTTTTGATGCAATCAATGACATTAAATTAGCAATGACAGGTATGTTAGCTCCAGAGATTAAAGAGAAATTTGTTGGTCATGCTTTAGTAAAACAAGTCTTTAAGATCAAGAAAGTTGGATCTGTTGCAGGATGTTTTGTTGAAAAAGGTTCTGTAATACGAGAAGGATTAGCACGATTATTCCGAGATGATGTTAATATTTTTGAAGGGAAAATTGGAAGTTTAAAGCATTTTTCTGAAGAAGTAAAAGAAGTAAAAGCTGGTTCTGATTGTGGTATTTTAATAAAAGATTACAATGATATCAGAGACAATGACGTCATTGAGATTTATATTAATGAAGAAATTAAGCGTGAAATGTAAAGAGAGTAATCGATGAAAGGCATCCGTTTAGAAAGAATGCAGAAAGAATTGTATCGAATATTAAGTACGGCATACAGCATGGGCGCACATGATGACCGATTACATTCCGTTCGAATTACTAGTATAAAAATCACGCCAGATTTACATTATCTCAAAATTTCGTATGATTACCTGAATAAAAAAGTTAATAAAAAACAAATGCAGGAACTCCTGGAAAAAAGTTCCGGTTTTATTAAAAAACAAATTGCAGGAGCACAGATTATGAGACGAATACCTGAAATTTCATTTCAGTATGACAAAACTGAAGTTAAGTCCTCTCATTTAGACAAGATCTTTATGGTCTTAGAAGAAGAAAAACGTAATAATTATTACGGTGACGAAGATGATGATTATGGTGATGGCTATGATGATTTTGATGAGAACTTCGAAGAAGATGAGTACGATGATTTAGATGAAGATGATTATGATGAATTCGAAGATGGTTTAGAAGAAGATCTGATCGATGATGATCAAGATGAGGATTATTAAAGTAATCATAGAGATTTACTAGAGATTGAGGTACAATTTTGTACCTCAATTTTTTTAGGAGAAAAAATGGTTTTAAGGGATATAAAAGAATTATATACATTATTAGATAAATCAATAATAAAATATAAGGAAATATTAATATTAACACACAGGAACCCAGATGGAGACGGATTAGCCGCTTGTTTAGCTTTAAAGATGATCATGTCAGAGGTTTACTCAAGAGAATCTGTCATTTTGTTAGAAGCAAAAGCTCCTTCCTTTTTAAATTTTATACAAGTTGAGAAGCATACAACTCATATAGATAATAAAAAGTATGACTTAGTTATTGTGATTGATTGTCATGAATCAGACCGTCCAAATGTTGATCTTCGATATTTCCGAGAAGCAAAAGAAGTGATTTTTATAGATCACCATGAAGCAAATATTGAGGAATTACTTTCAAATTATACCTATTATATTGATTCAGAAGAAGTGAGTACAGGATCGATTCTTCACAAGTTATTTTTTTCAGCTGTAAAACAGTTAGACCAGGCTTTACAAAAGTATTATGCAGATTGTATTTATACTACAATTTTGAACGATACAGACAATTTTTTAAATTCCAATGTAACAAGAGAAACATATGAAATCTCAGCAGATTTGATGGATAGCGGATTATCTCCGAATGAAGTTATTGTTAGTTTTTTATTGAGTAAACCATGGCAATATTTTAAATTTGTGGGAGGAGTCTTATCAAGCATAGAATCACATTTTGAGGGGAATGTCCTAATTATGAATTCAGATTTGAAAACACTTGAGGAATTAGGATTGGATAATGAAGCGACTTCTAAGATCATGAGATGGATCAAAGGGGTTCAGGGCTGTCAGTGTCAGGTTTATATTCAGGAGATGAGGTTAAACTATTACAGAATTAGTTTTCGTTCGGATGTTATTGATGTTTCAATAATTGCTAAGAGTTTTAATGGTGGTGGCCATAAAAAAGCAGCAGGGGGAGAAATTTCAGGAAGCTATTTAGAGGTCAAAGAACTGATCCTTCAAAAATTATCTGAGGTATTGCTTTGAAATCCTCAGGTTTTTTATTGATTAATAAACCTAGTGGAATTAGTTCATTTGATGTAATACGGCAATTACGCAGAATCACAGGAATTAAGAAAATGGGGCATGCTGGCACTTTAGATCCTTTTGCAACTGGGTTATTATTAATTGCTATTGGTCATGCGACAAGGTTGTTAAGTTATTATACCCACGCAAAAAAAACATATAGAGCTTTCATAGAGTTTGGAATAAAAACAGAAACTGGAGATCCAGAAGGTGAAGTTATTGAGAATAAATATATTCCATTAAAGATAGAAGAAAGTGTATTGAAGGATTTTGTTTTATCATTAAAAAAACAACGACCTTCAAAATATTCAGCAATCAAGATAAATGGGAAAAAGGCATATGATTTAGCCCGAAAAAAGGTAGAATTTGAAATGCCTGAAAAAGAGATTGAAATTCTTAATTTTAGGATTATTAGTTTTAGTTATCCAAATCTAGAATACATAGCAGAAGTTAGTTCTGGTTGTTATATTCGAACTTTAACAGAGCAGATAGCTGAGAATTTAGAACAAATTGCCATGACAAAAGAATTAGAAAGAATTGCTATAGATCAGTTAGAATTAACAGAATCTGTGCAATTAAGTGCTTTAAATGGAGATAATTGGCAAGAGAGTCTTCTTGATTATCAACAGGTGTTTCCCAATTTTAATAGAATAAATTTTAACGAAGAAGAACAGAAGAGTTTTCAACAGGGTAAGAATATAATTAATAAATTTGAATCTAATCCAAAGAAAATCATAGTCTATAATGATAAAAGTATCTGTATAGGAGTAGCTCAGCAAATGGATAATTATTTAAAACCTTTAATGGTTTTTAATTATGAGTAACACACTTCAAAATTGTATATTAACAATTGGGACATTTGATGGAGTCCATAAAGGTCATCAATATCTTTTCAGCAAGATGAAAGAGCTTTCTTTACACTATAAAACGAAGAGTATAGTCATTACTTACAATCGTCATCCAATAGAAACATTAAATAATAGTATTTTCCCTTATTTGTTAAATGATAAAGAGCAAAAAGAAGCATTAATAAAAGCTAGTGGAATAGATGAGATTGTTTTCTTGGATTTTAGTGAGGAAATTGCTCGACAGTCAGCAGAGGATTTTTTAAAAGATACAATTATAAAGCTATATAAACCCAGTTGGATTGTTTGTGGTTATGATACACATTTTGGGCATAATCGAGAAGGAAACTCAAAGTTTTTACAGAGTCATTCTCACAAATATCAATATCAGATATATGAAGTCGATGCCTTATCTTATAATCAGGATATCATAATCAGCAGTAGTTTAATCAGGGATTTAATTCGCAAGGGATTTGTTGATAATGTCCTAACATATTTAGGTTATTATTATTCAATAAAAGGGATCGTAATCACAGGGAAAAAGATAGGTCGGACTTTAGGCTTTCCAACCATAAATCTATTACCAAAAGATAAGTTTAAGCTTATTCCAGACAGCGGAGTATATTTAACTCTCACAAATATAGAAGGAAACTTAATCTTTGGTTTGACAAATATTGGAGTAAGTCCTTCAATAAAATCAGATAATAAGGTAGAGATAGAGACACATTTACTCAATTTTTCTGGAGATTTGTATTCAAAAGAAGTGCAATTATATTTTTTAGAGAAGATCCGAAATGAGAGGAAATTTGCTCAAAAAAGTCAATTAATTACTCAGATCGAGAAAGACATACAGTATGCACAGAATTTTATAATGAGTTTTAACAAGTGGGAATATATCAAGTAAAGAGGTTTTATGTTTCAGGAATTAAAGGGATCATTTACTGATTTGATTGACTTTTTTAAAAAGAAAAAGTTTTCTATGATTTTTCTGATATTAAGTATCGGCTTGTTTGCAGGATGGAATGGAATACAATTTATTATATTATCAAATCATTTTTACTATTTTCAAGATTATCATGGATTAGAGACATTTATTCTAACAATTATTCAAAATTTTACGTATTATATTCCATTAAGCATATTTATAATAATTACTGGTATGATAGTATTCTGGTTTTTACATCATTGGGCAGAGATAGAGTTGTATAGTGAGATGAAGAAAGAATTAAGTTTTAAGGATAAATTAGCAGCATTGATCAATGTGAGTATTCCTGCTTTCATGTTTATGGGATTTGTCTTATTTTTGATAATAACTTTATATCTGGTTCTGATGATTTCGTATTTTGTTTTGTTAGCAATTGGAATAAAGGTTGCAATTAGTTTGAAATTTATTATGTTTAAATCATTGATGTATATGTTATTCCTTTCTTATTTTGCTTTATTTGTATTAGATGATTTTGTTTTACCCTTACAAATAGAAGGATTAAGTTTTACAGAATCTTTAAAAAAAACATGGGCAATATTTAAATCAAATATAGAGCAATTCTTTTTTTACTATATTATGAGATATTTTATAATTACCATAAGCTTAATTATTTTTTGGAGAGTGTTGAGTTTAATAAGTTTAGTTTTGTTAAAGTCAGAACTCACACAATTATATTATGTGCGATTTATTGGGGTTACTCGATTATCTTTTTTCTCTGACTATTTTTTAGTTATTGCAAAGATTAGTGTATCATTACTATTATCCTTTATGTTGTTTGCATTTATAAGTTTTCCTCTGTATGTTCAACAGAAATATTACTTTTACAGGTTGTTTGTTTTGGATACTCAGGGAGATAAACATATTCATGATGATTCAGATCGAATAGAAAAAGAGGAATCTGAAAGAGCAGAGATATGAAAGTGTTTTTCTGCAAAGAGTGTGGTTTTGAAACCAGCAATTGGTCAGGAAAATGTCCTTCTTGTGGTCAATGGAATAGTTTAACAGAAGCTGACAGATTGATTAAAAAAGGTAAAAAGACACCAATATTAGCAAATCCTGAAACGATAGAAGCTGTACAACTCAGTAAGATTAATCATGAACACTCAAATGAAAGAATAACAACAGGATTATCTGAATTTGACTGCACATTAGGTGGAGGGATTGTTCATGGAATGGTGGCATTAATCGGTGGAGAACCTGGTATTGGTAAGTCAACCATAATGATACAAATTGCAGACAGATTTTGTATAGAAGGACGCATTGTGTTATATGTATCTGGAGAAGAGAGTTCTGAACAGATTAAACTTAGAGCAGATCGTCTTGGAATAAAGACCGATAATATTTATTTATTTTGTCATAATGAAGTAGAAGTAATTCTAAGGGAAATAGATCGATTAAAGCCAGATTTAGTTATCATTGATTCAATACAAGCAGTTTGTGTACAGCAGATAGATAATTTACCTGGATCAGTAGTTCAAATAAAGGAATCTGCTAATCTTCTGATCAATACAGCAAAAAGGAATAATGTTCCGATATTTTTAATAGGTCATGTTACGAAAGAAGGTGTTGTTGCAGGACCAAAGATATTAGAGCATATGGTAGATACTGTTTTGTATTTTGAAGGAGAGCTAACTAATCAGTTCAAGATATTGCGAACTACCAAGAACAGATTTGGCTCAACAAATGAGATTGGAATATTTGAAATGACAGATAAAGGCTTGATACAAGTAGAAAATCCTTCAGAATTATTTATTGCGAACCAGAAGCAGTATCCAGGCACAGCTATAGGTTGCGTTATGGAAGGCTCACGAGCTTTTTTAATGGAAGTGCAGGCATTGGTATCTTTAAGTAATTATGGGAACGCTCAGAGGGTTTCTGTGGGACTGGATCATAAAAGGTTAGCTTTGTTGTTAGCTGTCATAGAAAAGAACATGTATTTAAATATGAAAGAATATGATATTTTTATAAACTTCACAGGTGGAATAAAAGTCATGGAAACTTCAGCAGATTTATCAATCATTACCGCAATTCTCTCAAGTTTTAAAGATGTAGAAGTGCCAGCAAAGACTGTGTTTATTGGAGAAGTAGGTTTAAATGGGGATATTCGTTCAGTATCAAATATGGGAAAACGCATTAATGAAGCGATGAAATTAGGATACAAACGTATAATTACAGCAAAGAACCCTAAGAGTAAAACAGAGAATAAGCATATTATAACAATAGAACATATTCGCGAATTAGTAAAATATATATCAGTGGAGGTATAATGAAAGAATTTGAATGGATTCATGAATTTCCTGCTGCGATAACTGTCAGTGATCGAGAAGGAATTATTTTAGCGATGAACAGAAAAGCAGAAAAAACTTTTGAAAAATGGGGAGGACTTTCATTAATTGGTAAGAGTTTGTATGATTGTCATCAACCGAGATCAACCGAGATGATCAAAGCCATGATGGATAAAGATACGAATAATTGTTATACCATAGAAAAAGAAGGGGTAAAGAAAATGATTTATCAAAGCCCTTGGTATAAAGAGGGCGTTGTCGCTGGTATAGTAGAAATATCTATTGAAATACCATTAGAAATGCCTCATTTTGTCAGGTAATTATTTTATTTAACTCTTCTCATAAATATGATGAGATCGCACACATAATAATGAAAAACTCCTTTATAACAGATAGGGAATCAATAATAATGTAAAGTGTTTTCAATATTATTATGAAAAGTGTTAAACAATAGAGTCTAAGGAAAGAAATAAGTTACATAGAAAAAAATACATGAAGTAACAAACTTGATTATAGGATTAAGGACACCAAAGAATGGTGTCCTTAAAAATGATAACTACTTAATTGATTATTTAAAAATCTTAAAAATTATAGATGATAGATAACATACTATTCATGGAATTTGAAACTCCACTAATAACATTTGTCCCATCTAAAAGAATACGTTCATTTAAGACAGCATCAATAGTAAGAGCTTTATAATTATAAGCAAACCCCAGATAAGTAGAATAATCAGAATTGGTGTAAGTAGAATTTGTACTTGAGGCTCCCGCCAAGTTTGAACTTTCTTCTCTTTTTGTTGACATTGTATAGTAATCTGCTCCAATTCTTGTAGTAAAGTATTTTGATAATTTGCTTTCTAACCCTAAACAAATTTTAGTGTCATATTTAAAATAATCGATGGTATTCTTAGTGTCATTTTGATTTGTTTCATCTGTTATAAACTCTAATATAAGAGGTGTCCATCCAATAGTAATTGTATTAGATTCATTAATGCTTTTTTCTACACCAATACCCAACATAAACAAATTTGAATCTGATGTCATTTTATCATTTGATGCTTCTTCGCTACTTGGTGAGGCATAAGATTTCTTATCATATGAAAAACCCATCAATTTATATTGAATACTTGGCACAATATTCCAACCATTATTTTGAATAAACATTCTCCCAGTTAAGTCGATACCAGATCCAGAACCTTCTAGAGTATTGTTTTTATTGTTTTCATTGATAAATTTATATTCTTCATTTACAAAATAAAGCGGTATAGAAACAGCGAAATCAACTTTTTCATTGCTATAGGATACATTAGGCTTTACCAGCATAAGACTGGATTTATAATCTTTTCCAAGATCTTGTGGATATCCATAATAAGGTAAAGTTACTTCAGAATCCTCATACGAATCTGCTGATGTGCCTAGACCAAAACCAAGAGCAGAAGAGGTGCTAAGAAAGAAGTTAACTTTTCTTTTTAATGTTGGGGTATAATAGTTATAGTCGTTATTTCAGTAAAATAACATCCAAGGAATATTTGATTCAATAATTTCTGTATGTGGATTGTCAAATTGAATTCCAATTGAGTATTTATAAATTATAATCTATTTAGAAAGATATATAGAGACTGCCCAAAAAAAGAGTACAAGCTGGAATTTCACAATCCAAAACACAGTTCTAATATCACATCAGAGAAGGCGAATTATTAAAGAATAAAACTCAGATTTTTTGAAAATGCTAAAAGTATCAGTGAATATCCTTGACAGAGATGTAATATCAAAATAAAGACATATACTTTAATAATAAGTATGAATAGTGAGGGGAATTTATGAAAATTACTCAGAAGAATAAACCGATATTAACACTTTTAGCAGTTTATCTATTAGGGATCATCTGCTTTACAGTTTTTCGATTTATGCTATTTATAACAGAGAAAAGCTTATTAATCAATATACCAAAAACAGAAGTCATGTCATTGATGTTTAAGACATTTATCATGGGATTTAGATTTGATACTGTGATATCAAGTTATATATTGAGTTTGCCTTTATTGTTATTATTGGCAAGTGCATACTTGAGGAAAGACAATCAGATTATTAATACATTCGTCAAATATTATCTAATAATTCTTTATAATTTTTCTTTTATAATTTGTGCAATAGATTTACCTTTTTTTCACAATTTTAACAGTCGTTTAAATATGATGTTGTTTGCATGGCAAAATACTCCAACATTTATTTTTGGGATGGTAATCAAAGAATTTTCATTTTATTGGTCAATTATTCCATTGATAATATTCTCATTTATCTTTGATTTCTGTGTAATAAGATTATTCAGAACTATGGAGCGAAATACAGTTTATGAAAAAGAAAATTTTAAATATTTTGTAAAATACACATTTATGAGTTTACTGTTAATAAGTTTATTAATAGTAGGAGCCAGAGGCAGATTAGCTAGAAAGAGTCCAATCAGAATCGGGACAGCATATTTTAGTAATTATGGTTTTCCTAATATGTTGGGGTTGAATCCAGTATATACATTTTTAAGAAGTTATATAGATTCATTGAATCCAGAGAATGAGAACGTGAAATTTATGAAGGATGAAGATTCAATAGAATCGGTAAAAAAATGGTTAGGAATAAAGCAAGACACAGGATTTAACAGTCCCATTGCCCGTTATAGAAATCAGGAAGGAAAAGAGATCAGAGCAAATGTTGTATTGATTATCATGGAATCAATGGGAACTCAAAAATTAAAACATTTTGGTAACCATGATAATTTAACCCCAAATCTAGATAAAATAATCGATAATTCATATTTATATACCAATATTTATAGTTCAGGGACACATACTCGATTTGGTGTATATTCTACACTTTTTTCATATCCATGTTACTTGAGAAAGCATCCCATGAAGACTGTGGAGATGGAGAAACAATCTGGTATTGCTACAGGTTTTAAGCATAACAATTATTCAACAATCTATTTTACAACTCATGATGATCAATTTGATAATATCGGAGGATTTTTAAGGGCAAATGATTTTGATGAGTTAATCTCACAGAAAGATTATCCTAAGGATAAAGTTTTAAGTTCATTAGGTGTTCCAGATGATTATATGTTTTCAAATTCTTTTTCGTATCTTGATAAGTTAAGTAAGAAGAATCAACCATTTTTAGCAGTGTACTTAACAGCTAGTGATCACGGACCGAGAATAATTCCTACTTATTTTAAGCCTAAGCATAAAGAAATAGAAAAACAATCTGTAGAATATGCTGACTGGTCTCTTGGTGAATTTATGAAGAGTGCAAGACAGGAAGCTTGGTTTGATAATACATTATTTGTTTTTGTAGCTGATCATGGATATTGGTTATCCTCTATCTATGATCTTCCGATAGAAAGACATCAAATCCCATTGGCATTCTTCTCACCAAAATTAATAAAAGAAAAGAAAACTGACAACAAATTAGGAAGTCAGATTGATGTTTTTCCAAGTATTATGGGATTTTTAAATCTTCCATATGTAAATAACTCATTGGGGATAGATTTGTTTCATGAAAAGCGACCTTATTCTGTTTTTACGACAGATGATAAATTTGCAGTTATTGATGACGAGAATTTATTAGTAATAAGAGATAAACAATCAAATTCACTTTATCATTATAAGAACAAAGATGCTACGAATTATATTGTAAAAGAAAAGAAAAAAGCTGATGAGATGCTGAATTATGCACAATCAACAATTCAGTTTGTTCAATATATGGGGAAATCAAGATTGATGAATCCTCAAAAAAGAAAAGAAATTATGAATGAGTTCGCAATAAAACGGAAAAGAACCACTGAAAGCATAAAAAAGGGGTGTTGAACCTGATTGTAACACTAATAATACAGTATAAGTCATAATTATTACACTTTTATTATTAACTTGTTATAGGAGTTTTCGAGCTAACTTAAGAATTAATAGAGTAGAACATCTTGAAATACTCTATCAAACTCTTTTTTTAGGTTTTCGTAATACATATTGAGAGTGTCCCAATCTTCATTTTTTCTAGCAGAATATAAGAGTTTTTCAGAATGAATAGTTAAGACTGCAAAACGCATATTTGCATTAATCCCCTTAAAAGTATGAGAATTAAGTATTAATTTTGATAAATCTTTTTCAGTAAGGGCTTCTTTAATTTGATTCATAAGACGAGGAGCTGATTCTTTATAAATTGTAATTAACTCATTGAAAATATCTTCATTAACCCCGATTTCATTCATTTGGTTTTCTTTGAAATTCAGGTTTAAATCAATAGTCTGATCAACTTGAGAGAGAATCATATTATCCGCCTGCCAAGAAAGCCATTTATTAATAATTTGAAGCAAATCGTTTTGTTTAAAAGGTTTTGAAACATAATCATCCATACCCATTTCAAGGCATTTTTCGCGATCACCCTCCATTGCATTTGCAGTCATAGCAATGATGGGTGTATGTTTTGAATTATTTTCAATTTCTCTGATTTTTTTAGTAGTATCATAACCATCCATGACAGGCATTTGAACATCCATAAAAATGAGGTCAAGATTTACATTTAAAAAGATTTCGAGAGCTTCTTTTCCATCCTTTGCTTCGATGCAGGTCATGCCAATATTATTAAGGAATTCCATTAAGATAATTCTATTAATCGTATTATCTTCAGCAACCATGACAAAGTTATTCATTTTTTCAAACATTTGTGTATTAAGGTTGAAAGAAGATTCCGATAAGTCGATAGAAGTATGCTTATCTTTATTTAATAGGTGTAACGAATTGATAAGTTCGTTTTTCTTTATAGGTTTTTTTAAGATATCAAGAATGTTAAATTTTTCAGCTTTAAATTTTTGTTCTTGAAGATTAACTACTTTGCTCATTAGAATAATAGCAGAGTGAATCAGCGAGAATTTTAGTCTAATTTTTTCTAAAACTGACCACCCACTCATAAAAGGCATTTCAAGATCAAGAAGGATAAAGTCATAAGGGTCATGTAGATTAGCTTCAATAATGGTAAGAGCATCAATACCATTTGAAGAATAGTCAATAGAATTGACACAATTTTTTAAAATATCAGATATAAGATCAAAATTATGAGGATGATCATCAATAATCAGACATTTTTTAAATTTTAAATCTGAGTAAGAATTTTCAATAGATGTTTCAAACTTAAGAGGAAGAGAGAAATAAAAAATACTTCCTTTTTCAAGGGTGCTCTTAACACCAATTTCTCCTCCCATCATTTTAACTAATTGTCTGGAGATTGTGAGGCCTAAGCCTGTTCCACCATATTGTCTGCTCGTTGAAGTATCTGCTTGATTAAAGCTTTCAAATATTTTTTCAATTTTACTTTCATCAATTCCAATACCCGTATCTTCAACAATAATTTCTATTAATTTTCGATCAATTGTTAATTGAGGATTTAATATTTCTCGAATTTTAAGAGAAATAAATCCATTATTGGTAAACTTAACAGCATTACTTAATAAGTTAATAATGATTTGTCTGATACGAACGGGATCTCCATAAAAAATATCTGGCAAATTAGCTGGGTAATCACAAAAAAGTTCAATATCTTTTTCATAAGCTTTTAAAGTAAGCATATGGATAGAAGTATCAGCAATTTCTCTAAGATTTAGAGGTATACATTCCAGATTAAAGTGTCCAGACTCAATTTTGGAAAAATCAAGAATATCGTTAATAATATTTAATAAAATATCAGAAGAGTATCTAATGGCTTCGAGATATTCTTTTTGTTTAGAATTAAGATCAGTCATTAGAGCCAAATCAGTCATTCCGATAACGCCATTCATGGGAGTTCTAATTTCATGTGACATATTTGCTAGAAATTCTGATTTTGCTTTGTTAGCCTGAATAGCTGAATCTTTAGCTTTTTCTAATTCAGCTTCTTTTTGTTTTCTTTTAACAACATTTTGAATAGAGCTAGTGAATGATTTAAGAGTAGCTTTTTCAGATTCAGACCAAATTCTTTCGGTTCTGCATTCTTCAAAACCAATAATTCCCCATATGGTTTCATCAATAAAAATAGGTAAAATTAGGAAAGATTTAATATCTTGTTCTGTAAAGAAATCATAAACGGCCCCAGTATAATTACTGGTTAAGTCACTAATGATTTTATTCTCAAGAATAAGATCCATATATTCACCAAATAGGGAAAGATCAAGATTATTCATAATATTTTCTGGAAGAATTCTTTTCACATGTTCAGAATTCCATTCATATACTTGGGAGGCAATTAGAGAATTTTCGTTTCCCTGATTAATTTTTAGCAGATAGATTTTATCAACATCAAGGACATTTCCCAGTTTTTCAAAGGAAAATTGAATAGCTTCACTAAAGTCTTGTTTTTCATATAATTGATTTGTAGCAAAAGCGATGCTTTCCAAAAGAAGTTCTTTATGTTTTGCTTCTTTTTGTGCAAGTATTGTTTCTGTAATATCCTGGCAAACTCCAATAAAGACATTTTTAAATTCGAAAGAAATTCGGGTATGAAGATAGTAGATTTTTTCATTGCTAATGTATTTATAGACAAATTCTTCATTATATTCAGGATTATTAATGTTTTTAAGTATTTGTTTATATTGATTTTTAAAGATAGAATAATCATCAGGATGAACGAATTCTTTAATGAATTTTTTTGATTCAATTTCCAGAGATTCTTTATCAGTATCAAAATCAAGAACTTTCAATAATTCTTTGCTAATAATGAAAGTCTTTTTTAAAAGATCAAATTGCCAATAACCCATCTTAGACATTTTTAAAGTTTCAGATAGAAGGGTATGTTGTTCATTCATTTTTCTCTGAGACTCTTCTCTTTTGGTTAAATCACGACTAACCCCAATAAGACCTATGATTTCTCCTTCTGAGTTTTTAATAGGAGTTTTTAAAGTTTCAAGTAAAACCTTTGAACCATTTGCAATATAAACCCATTCTTCGAAGCGATTAGAGACTCCAGAAGAGATAGTTAACTGGTCATTTTTTAAATATTCCTGAGCTTTTTCATGGTCTAAGAGAAGATCTAAATCGGAATGTCCGATGATAAATCTTTTATCAAGTCCGAAATAATGTTGAGAAAAGGATTTATTACAAAGAATATAAAAGCTGTTAATATCCTTATAAAAAATAAAATCTGGAATATTGTCAATAAGAGTTTGTAAAAGGAGCTTTTCTTCAAAGAGTTCTTGTTCAATGATTTTTTTATCAGTAATATCAGACATAATACCATTAACGAAAACAGAATGATTCATATTATTTTTAATTAGGAAAGCTCTATCATATACCCATTTAATTTCTCCATTACCAGTAACAACTCTATATTCAGCTTTAGAGTAATTCATATTGGTTAAATTACTAATAATAATGGGGATAATATATTGATCAAGGGGGTGAATGATATGTTTCCAGAAATTTGGAAGGGTTTTTATATTATCAATAGAGAGATGAAAATATTCAGCAGATTTTTCATTAATGTCAAAAATTCTTCCATTTAGGTAAGAAGAATAGAAAATATCTTCAATAGTTTCAGAGAGTTTAGCAAGAATCTCTTCTTTTTCAGTCAGCTGTTGTTCATTATTCTTTTTTATACTGATTTCTTTAATAAAACCAAGAATTTTTAAAGGTAATCCCAGAGGGTTAAATTCGAGGATTTCGCCTTTAATTTCAACCCAAATAGTAGTTTGGTCTTTTTTTTTCAGACGATAAAAAGAGCAAAAAGAATTACTCTGAGAGTTGAGGAAATTAAAATAGTTTTCTTCTATATTATCAATATCATCCTCAGGTAAAATCAGTGTTATGCTGTTTTTATCAAAGGAAAAATCTTGTTCATTATACCCTAATAGATTATAAAGATTGGGGCTACAAAAAGCTTTTTGTAGTTCAATATCCCAAATCCAGATAGATTCATCGAGTTGATTAATAATTGAGTTTAAAATTAGATCTTTATTTGAATTGCAAATAAAGTCAGAGAGTAATTTTTTCATATATGTTTAATCAGCAAATTAAATGAGCTATGTTTGAAAATTTTTAAAGGAGACTTGATGAGAACTAAGACAAATGTCATAGTAAAAGTATTAAGGAAATAAATAAAAATCTTATTCATTATACAAACTTTTTTATAAAATCTATTCATTAAATATCCTTTCATATTATAATATAAGAGTTTTTTTTTGATTTGTCAATATTGAATTTAAAAAAGGTTTGACAAAAGAAGAAAATAGAATTTTAATTGGTTATAAAGAGGTTTTATAGTTGGAGGTTTAGGAGTGACTGTAGAAAAAACGATGTTAACCAATACTTCTATTATGTGAAATTTGAATAAAAAGAATAAATAAGATGTTGAGTTTAGAGAAAAGCAAAACAAGTGGTCAATTTTGGAACAGAAATTGTATTACAGTAAAAGTTAGAGAAAAAAAGGGAAGATAAGGAGTATAAATGAAATTTAAGAAAGAGATTGTATTATCATTAGTATTTTTGTTGGTTTTAACAACAGTATTGTTAGCGAGTTTCAGAACATATTATCAAATAAATCCAGCCAGATGTAACTCATGTCTTCATTGTGTGTCTCATTGTGCTACAAATGCAATATATTATAATAGCTCAACTCATAGATATGCAATAAACCCAGATCTTTGTACTGGGGATGGTGAATGTGTTGCTTGGTGTGGTAGAAATGCAATTTATCCTGTTACTGTTGATAACAATGATGTTGTTGATCCAGGGAGTTTGATCTCAGTAAAAGCCTATCCAAATCCTGTAAAAGAACAAACAAGCATTCAGTACACATTACCCAAGAATCGTCAGGTCGGACTAATCAGAATCATAAATGTGAAAGGTCAAGTTATTAGTTCTTATAAAGTTGAAGCTGGTGCAGGCTCAATTATTTGGAAAGGAACAGGAGAAAATGGTAAGAAAGTCCCATCAGGGATATATTACATGCATTTAACATCTGGGAAAGAAAGAATTATGAGAAAGATAACGGTGGTAAAATGAAGAAAAAGAGTTTGATAATATTCATTGTACTTGTTTTAACTTTTGCGTTAATACAGGCAGGTAATTTATCCAAGACTTATATTGAGAAACGATTATGTGTCACCTGTGGTGATTGTGTAAAAACGTGTCCAACAAAAGCAATAAGTATTGTCAAAAATAAAGCCAGCATTGATCAAGAGAAATGTATAAATTGTAAGTTATGTATCAAAGCTTGTCAATACAATGCGATAAGAGAGCCAAAATGAAAAAGTGTACAAAATTAATCCTACTCATTGTAATTATTATGACGATCTCAATAATTTCCTGCAAGAAAGTAACAGAGACTGAATACAATATTGACAGTAAGTCTTGTAATAGTTGTGGCAGATGTGTTCAAATATGTCCTTCAGGAGCAATGGAATTTAATACACAGGGTAAAGCTGTGATAGATCAAACTAAATGCATTCAGTGCGGAAAGTGTGTGGTAGCATGTCCTCAAAAAGCAATATATTAGTTCTATCTATACTATTAGTTTTGGGTGGTTTGCAAGCCCAGAGTTTAATATGGTCAGATTTTTCAGTTACCAGAGAAAAGGATTTAAATAAAAAAGATAACTTTGTTTATAAACATGATTTAAATTTTGAGAAGAATCTGAATAAACAGCTCAGTCTCACTATTAGTAACACCTTTTATGCCACGGAGAATTTATTATACAACTATAATGAAAAAGGTACAAACGATTTGAATACAAGTCTTTTTTTTAAGAATGATCAACTTTCATCTTATGTTGGATATCGTTTGAAAAATTATCGGAAATCAACAGACATATTTATATACATCGATCCAAATTCTATGCGAAGAGACAATTTGCATGATTTTTATTTTCAGGGGGATATTTCTTTAGACAAGCTTCGAGTTAGCGGAGGCGTTTTAAACAGACAGTTAAATTATCAATCATTACCCATAGATAGTACTTGGGGATATGATCCTGATCAAGCAATATCAGAGAAAGATAAAGACTTTTTATGGAATTCTCGTTTAGATTATCAATTATTTGATGATTTGACATTATTTGCTGAAACCGATGTAAAAGATAGTAAATCACAAGAAGATCATTATGACAATAACTATTATAATATGGGTATCAATTTCTCACATCAATTTGATTATTTTAAATGGATAGAGATTAGTGAGAGTTGGGTTTGGGATACATCAGACAGGATTAAAAATGATAACCAATTACTTTCACAAATCAGATATAAACAGAGAATTGGGACAAATCTAAATGGATATATTTCTTATATTAATCGTTTGAGTTATCTTGATAAAGAGTTTTTATTATTATCGAATTATTTACGAATGGATGTAAAATACAGTTTTAATACAGATATTCATGGTGAATCTTATGCTCAAGCAGGTTTTAAAGTAAGTCCTCAGAATAAAGCCGGAGCCATTTTTGTAAAATCAGACTATAATGTATGGAACAACATTTATTTAGGTTATGATTATGATAACACACAGATTATTCACGGAATTATTCAGGGTGATAATCCATTTGTTATCCAAGGAGTTATTCATAGTAATACATTTCATGCTAAATGGTGTTTTTATAAGTGTAATTTATATACAGAATACAATATAACCAAAATATCCCAAACAGATGAAAAGACTTCCTCTTTAACAGTTGGGATGGTTTTAGCCTATTAAAGCATAAGGTGAAGATTCATAACAATTTTCTATATGATATATTTAAAGAGGAAAGATGATAAAAACACTTGTAGAGGGATTTTTACTAGGTTTATCAACAGGGTCAGTATGCTTAGCGACTTGTACCCCCATCTATTTACCTTGGTTGATATCTGAGGATCGAAATCTTCGTAAGAGTTTTGGTAAGATATTAGAGATTTCAGCAGGCAGATTTATTTCTTATATAATATTTGGTGCTTTAGCAGGTTATTTGGGATCAAATATTAAGCAAATGAACAGAGAGTTATTTACAGGAATATCCTATATATTTTTAACAATATTTTTACTAGTCAATTCATTTCGTACGACACGACATGATAAAAAGTGTTTAGTTCCTAAATGGTCAAGCTTTTCACAGAGTGCTTTTATGTTAGGGTTACTAACAGGAATTAATTTTTGTCCATCCTTTTTAATTGCTTTAACGAATTCATTTGGATTAGGTGGAGTTCTAGCTGGAGTTTTATTGTTTATAGGTTTTTTTGTTGGTACTACCTTATTTTTAATTCCATTAGCTTTTACAGGTTTATTAACCGCAATGCCTTTGTTAAAGAAGATAGCCAGAATAGCTTCAATATTGATAGCTGTATGGTTTTTTTATAAAGGGATTGTTAGTTTGAATCATTATTATACTGAGCAAAAAGAGATTAGGGATAAAGTTGAAATAGTTTTGAATGATCCTAGTTTAAAAGTATCTTTAGTGTTTTTAAAGACGGACAGTCTCCTGGTTCAAACTTTAATTGACAGTTTATCAGAAATATATGCAGAGAAGCCAAAGATAATACAATTTGACAAAGGTAAATATAAAGTTCAACGATCAGGAAATGAAGTAAATTTGATTGACAGCAGGATAGAGATAGAAGGAGATACTTTAGCTGTACATATAATCAGAATAAATGATCTTAAGAATCCGCATCAGATTTTGGAATTTATTCGTAATTATAATTTTAAAGTTAGAAAAGATAAAGGTCTTTACTGGGTTATGTAAATACATGCTAAAAATTAGTTGTAATTACATTGGAGAAAGATTTGAATATAGATTTATTAAGTAAAAAGTTATCTGAGGGATTGTCAGAAGAAGAGAAGATAGAACTTTTATTAATTGAAATAAAAGCGAAACGTTATAGTTTTGATTTTATTGATTTAGAACCATTTGTATTTCAACTGATAGATTTATCAAAGCGGATAAAGAATGATACTCAAATGGCACAGGCATATGATGCATTGGGGGCAATTTATTTTTATAAAGATCAATATGATCTTTCACTAGAGTATGGATTTAAAGCATTAGAGCTGAATGAGAAACACTTAGATTATTCCTCAGCAGCAATAAATTTACATTTAATAGGATTGATATATTTCCGGATGAATAATAATGAATTAGCTGAGAAGTACTTTATAAAAGCTTGTCATTACGATTCATTATTTCCAAATGTATATTGTAATATTGGGTTATTATATTATGAGAAGAAGATGATGGACAAATCTATCTATTATCTTGATAAAGGATTGAAAATAGCTCAAGAGCAACATAACAATAGCATAACAGCCATGGCTTTTTATTATAAAGCCTTAGTAAATTATTATAACAAAGATTATAGTATTTCAATAGAATTTTTAAACAATGCTTGGAACTCATTAGAAAAAGAGTCAGAGACATATTTAAGATTATCCATCCTCATAGAAAAAGCTAATCTTTTTATAGCTACAGACAGGGATGTAGAAGCTTTAGAAATACTTAAAGAGTCTGCAGACTTAGCTGAAAGGCATAGTCGTAAAAATCAATTATGCCGAAGTTGGTATATGATGTCAAGTCTATATGAGAAGAGAGAAGAATATGAGAAAGCCTATAATTATTTAATCTTAGCTTCTGATTTAGAGAAGACATTAAGGGATCAAACCAAAACAGATCGTTTTTCTGAAATTCAAACAAGATATGAGGTTGAGACCGATAACGTGGAAATGATGCAATTGATTAATCAATCATCACGTTTAGCCTCAGTAGGAGTGGTAACAGGTGGGATAGTTCATGAGATAAACCAGCCATTATCAGCAATAAAAATAAACTGTGACAGTATATTATACTGGTACAATCGGAATTTAGGAGGGATACCTGAATTTATAGTAGATCAGCTCACAGATATTAACACCAGTGTCAGCTATATAAGCAGTATTATAGATCAAATCAGGAATTTTTGGAAAACACCAGTTCAAGTAGTAAAAAAACAGGAAATACGATTAAACAGTTTTATCAATGAAAATGTTATTTCAATAAAGAAGAAACTATTATCACAAGACATAATGATAGAGATACGCAATTATGATGATGATTTGTACTCAGAAATAGAAGAGAAGTATTTTGAGCAGATTTTGTTACATATGGTCAATATATGTTTTCATTTATTAAAAAAAGAAAAAGAAAGCAAAGAGAAAAGAATAATCATTGTTTTAACTCATGAGGCAGATTTTAATATAATTAAGATTATGCTCCCGATGTTAAAGGATATTCAATTTGAAAAGATATTAAATGATGCCGTGGTAATAGAAGAGTTCAAATCAATTTTATTAGATTTTAAAATATCTAAGTATTTTTTAAATCAATTTAACGGTTTTATTACCTATTCAGAAAATCCTTCATTTTTTAGAATATCAATTCCTGGTCGATGTGAGAAAAGAATATGAAGTCAAGTTTATTTAATGTATTTCATTTAGCTCCATTTGAACAATCAATATTGAAGCGGTATCCCTCGATCAGTAAAGCTTGGTTTCAATACAAATGGCAGGAATGTATTGATTTGACAACTCAGTTATTCAGTGAGTACTCACCAGTATTACAGGATAGTTATGAATATGTATTAAATCGAATTGTTTCTTATTGTCACTATATGCTACAGAATTATGAGGATGCTTATGATTATGCCATGAAAGTGTTGGATGATTGTATCCAGATGAAAGATCCTTCGTTAATTTCAAGGACAATCACAGATATAGGCAGGATACATAAGTCAGTTGAAGATACAGGGCTAGCTCTGGAATTTTTTAAGGATGCCATAAAGAAAGATCAAAATAATGTTGCAGCCATATCAGAAATGTGTTTAGTTTATATAGAAATGAATCAATTTGAGCATGCAGAATGTAGTTTAAATCGATTGGATGAGCTTATTCATTCAGAAGTACAAGAATATCCATTTATTGCCTTTAAATTGTTAAAGATTTTTTATAATATTCATCGAGAAAATACAAGAATTGCTTCAAAGATATTAGAAGAAATTGAAGCAGATTTACAAAGTCCAAATTATACTTTATTATTACCGATATATCATTTAATAAAGGGAATTATATTATTTGATAATAGGAATTATTGTGAAGCGGATGAAAATTTTAAAGAAGCAGAAAAGTATGCAGAACAATACCAACGCACCCATATTGTCATAGAAGCTTTATTGTATAGGTCAGATTTGTATAAGATTCAGAAGGATTATAAGAATGCTTATTTTTTAAGAATAAAGTATAATGAATTGAATAATCAGATATCAAATTCGAATTATAATCAAAGATTATCTATATTAAAGAAGTATTTTTACAGAAAACAGAATGAGAAACGTAATCAACAAGTTGTAGAAAGAGCAGTTCGTTTGACAACCATAGCCATCATGTCAGATAACATGATCTATGAGATTACACCTCATTTGCATTCAATTCACATGAATATAGACAGTATTTTATTTTGGGATGTAAGAAACTCAGGGTATTTACCTTCACTTTTTTTAGAGGAGGTAAAAATGATAAGGGAAGCATTATTACGAACAGAGCATATCATCGAACAAATGAATACTTTTTGGAATGCAAACGATAAACAAACCAATAAGCAAGAATTAGATTTGAATGAATGCATTTTATCGGCAATAACCATCATAAATAATAGGATTCATTCGCATAATATTCGATTAGAGATGACACTAGAAACACAATGTCTTTTTATAAAAGCCAATCAATTAGTAATAGAGCAAGTTGTGATTAATTTAATAAATAATGCTATACAAGCTTTAGATAAAGTGACAAAACAAGAGAAACTCATAAAAATAGAAACAAAAATAGAAGACAAACAGTGTGTATTAATCGTTTCAGACAATGCAACAGGTTTTATCTATGACACCTCCACGACATTGTTTGACCCATTTAATCCTGTACGTTCTCAGAGCCATGGAATGGGATTGGGGTTAATGATTGTTAAGAATTTTTTAGATCGTTTTCAGGGGACAATTCAAGCCAGTAACAATACAGATGGAGGCGCTACAATCAAAGTTCGTTTACCATTTTTTTATAAGGATCAGAGGTTAAGATGAAAATATTACTTGTTGATGATGAAGATTTAAGTAGAAAAGCTATTTATAATTTTTTAACAAATTTTTTAGGTTACAGTGTTGATGAATTTAGGGATCCCAAGGAAGCTTTGAACTGTTGGTTAGGAGAGCATCATTCAATTATAATATCTGATATAAAGATGCCAGGTATGACTGGAATTGAGTTGTTAAAAGCGATAAAGAATAATCCATCTTCTAAGTTTACAGATATAATATTGATCACAGGTCATGCAGATTTAAACTCATCTATTCAAGCGCTAAGATCGGGTGCATGGGATTATTTAATAAAACCAATAGATGTTGAAGAGTTAGCCGCAGTAATCACTAAGTCACAGGAGCACTTAAGTTTATTAAAAGAGAATGATGAATATAAAAATGAGTTTGATGAGAAATTAAATGAATCAGTTCAAGATATACAATTAAAATTAAAGAAAATTACAACAGCATATTCAGATATAGCAGGTGTAGGGAAGATAGGGATATTTTCAGAAAAGATGAAGAACATACAGGAACTAGCCCATCGTTTTTATTTAGATCGATCAATACCCGTATTAATAACAGGAGATACTGGTACAGGAAAAGAGATATTAGCTCGATTAATACATTATGGCTGTGGAGAAGTAACCACACCTTTTGTAACCATAAATTGTTCGTCAATTACTCCATCCTTATTTGAGAGTGAATTATTTGGATATGAAGGTGGTTCTTTTACTGGGTCCAAAAAAGCAGGCACAATAGGAAAGCTTGAAATGTCTCAGGGAGGAAGTATCTTTTTAGATGAGATCGGAGATTTACCAATAGATTTACAGCCCAAATTATTAAGAGTGATTCAGCAGAAGGAGATGTACAGGGTTGGAGGAATTAAAAAGATAGATTTAGATGTTCGTTTTATTTGTGCAACAAATAGAGATATTCCCCAAATGATAATAGATGGAACTTTTCGAAAAGATCTATTTTATAGGTTAAATGCCGGGAGTTTACATATTCCATCTTTAAAGGAACGTAAGGAAGATATACTGCCATTAGCTCAAATGTTTCTACGACAGTTTTCTGAATTAAAAAAAAGAAGATTTAAACTGATCAGCAAGTTATGTATGAATGTATTGGAAAGTTATGAATGGCCTGGTAATGTACGAGAGTTGCAGAATACTATAGAACGTGCAACAGTACTTTATGATGATATAGAATTAAAGCCAGAGCATATAGATTTTCTGGGAGATATGACAGAAGATATATCGCCAAAGGATAAACAAAGAACAGCGAATGAGATCATTATTCATTTACCTGATGAAGGTATTACTTTAGAAGAACTAGAAGAATATTTAATCAAGAAAATATTGAATAAATTTGATGGTAATAAATCAAAAGTTGCTCAGTATTTAGGAGTATCCAGGAATACAATTAGGCGGAAGTTAAAGGAGATATAAATGTCTTTTCAGAAAAGATATAGATCTGTTATTCAATCATTTTTCTTAGGGGTATCATTATTTTTGTTAGCCTTGCTTTATTTTGATGTTATTAAAGTAGTTCATCAATATTGTCCATATTCAGTGATTTGTTTTGGAACATTAAGTATAAAACAGGGGTTGATATATTATCCAATTAGTTTTATTATTTTTGGTTTAATCACTTTATCAGCCTTGTTTATTGGAAGATGGTTTTGTGGATATATTTGTTTTATAGGAACAATTCAAGAGTGGTTATATCGTAAGCTACATCCGAAATGTCATCAAATCGTAAAGTTAAATTATAGTGAAGAGAGAAATATTGGTTTTTTTAAGTATATTGTGTTAGCGATAACTATAATATTAGGTTTTTTTGGATTATCCCGTATCTACATGGGATATTGTCCAGTGATGAGTTTAGGATGGTTAAAAACCATTACCTTGTCTGGGGTAATCATATTAGGGGTAATTTTAATAGGTGGCGTATTTATTGAGCGTTTTTGGTGTCGTTTTATATGTCCTTATGCAGCATTATTAAATATATTTTGTATAATAGGGAAGAAATTAAAGCTTCCTCAGTATAAAATCAATCGTAACTTGGAGACTTGTATAGATTGTTATATTTGTTGCAAAGTATGTCCGATGAATATAAATCTTTTAGAAAATGAATTAATAGATCATGAAAATTGCATAAAGTGCATGCGATGTTTAGATAGATGCCCCAAGAAGGGAACATTAACAAATAGGTGGTGAACTTGAAAAAGACGTTATTAATCATAGGGATTATTGTAATATGTGTTTTATTATCAGCCCAGATAGTAAAGTTTAAGGTTGATTCAAAAACATGTATAGGTTGTGGGATTTGTGTCCAATCAAAGGCTTGTCCCACAACAGCAATATCTTTAAAAAATGGGAAAGCCGTTATTGATCCGGAAAAATGTATAGGTTGTGGGATTTGCCAAAAAGGTGGATTGAAGAATTATCGTGGATGTCCAGTTAATTCATTTTCTTCCTATGAAGTAGCTTCTCCTACTATAGCAACTCGAGAAGTTAAAGAAGAGAAATCTGAACTTAAAAAAGAAGTAATAGTTGAGAAAGATACAAAAACAAAGATTGAAGATCAAACTGCAACCAAAAAGGTCGAAAAGGACAGTACAAAAACAAAAATTGTAAAAGAAATTGGGAAAATAATCTATACCGTTGAGAAATCATTGTGTATAGGATGTAATCTTTGTGTTTCTCAATGTCCCACAAAAGCAATAAGCAATGTTAATGGGAAAGCGGTAATTGATCAGGAGAAATGTATATCATGTGGATTGTGTAAGAATGGGAATCCAAGTGCAGGTTATCGTGGATGTCCAGTTAATGCAATCAAGACGAATGAATAATCAATAAAAGATAATTGAATTAAAAAAAGCGGTACTTAGTACCGCTTTTTTTATAAAAGTAGCGATTACCTGACAGCTTCTTTAAGTTTGCTTCCAGCTCTGAAAACCGGAGCTTTGCAAGCAGGTATGTCTAAAGGTTGTTTTGTTAAAGGATTAATACCTTTACGAGCTTTTCTTTCAATGACAGAAAAGGTACCAAAGCCAACAAAAGTAATTTTTTCACCGGCTTGTAAAGCTTCAACAATACCGTCAAGCACAGAAACTAAAGCGAGAGTTGCGGTTTTTTTTGTTATCTCAGCTTCTTCTGCAATTTTAGTAATCAATTCATCTCTTGTCATATTTACCTCCAACGGTTATTCTTAGCCAATATATTATATTTTTTATATACTTGTCAATATTAATTTTCAAATCTTTCTCTTTTTAACAAAAAAAAATCAAAGATTTATCTTAATTGTAAAAAACAAAAAAAAAGAGGGAGAGTTTTCTCTCCCATCAACAATTAAAAACCAACCCCAACACCGATATTTGCTGTGTTATAAGCAGCTATGCTATAGTCAGCATAAAGTTTTAAGAATAATAAACTTAAGCGCATCCCAGCAGTAGCTCTTACAGAATTTTCAGCTTCCAAACTCAGTGAGATTGGAATCGGTGTAAAATTCGATTGATAAGAAACAGGGTCTATAGTCTCTTGAATAAATGTATATTTAGCGTCCATAGTAGTATTTTCCCATCCTAAACCACCATAGAGAGTAAGGAAGAGTAGTTTTTTACTTACTTGAGCATTTAAAGCCAACGCTTTAATATCAAGAATGTCTCCTAAGGTTATGCTTTGATAGAATCCCTGAACAGCAATATCCACAGGGAAAAGAGGTAAATATTGACTTACACTGTGTTTGAGTCCAATGCCAAAGAATTCAATATTACCAAAGTCATCATTTACTTTATACTTAGGAAGGTATCTGAGTTGAATTTCATTGCCAAATGGTAAACCAAGAGCTAATTGTGGAATTACCAAAGGCATTACGTCTGTGTTAACTCCACCGGGTAGAGTTATATCCGTTACTTGTTGAGTATAATAAGTATTACCATGGAAAGTGTTTCCAGTCTCATCTCCAAATATGGTTGAAGTTTCCAGATAGGGCTCAGCATAAATTGTATCAGGACGGTTAAGGATAAACTTTTTCCCTTTACTAGGAATTGGGGTAAGCATAATATTGAAAGTTAATTGTGGTCTAAAGGGTTTTAAAACTTTAGCTGAGTTATAAAAACCAGTGTTTAAGTTTGCTCCCATCGTATTCACTAAAGGTTGGATATAACCTTTAGCACCATCAGTTCCGAATTTCTGTAATTTTTCTTCAATAGTTTCAGCAAAAATTAAGCTGAAACATAGCAAGACGAACCCTGCTAAAATAATTTGTTTTTTCATACATTCCTCCTCAATTGAGCACTTATACAATAATATAGAATACTAATCAAGCTTTTTTTTTATTTTATAACAAAAAAAGCAATTTAGAAATCAGACTATCCAGTTTTTACAAAATAGAAAAAGATTTTATGATGTTTAATGATTGAGGAACAATAAATTATAAATAGAAAGATTTGGAATCAGAGAGACATGAAAACTTTGTAATAATTTTGAAGTCGAAATATTAGAGTTATTATAAAAATAACAGAGATTTCTTATTTTAAGATAAAGATGCTTTTTAAAAACCTTAATTTATAAAATCATAGTAATTTGTACAGCTTGTAATAAAAAAGAGTATTTTAATATTATTTATAGTATAAAATAAAAAAGCATGAGCTCCAAGGAAGGAGTAAGCAAGCAGTAAGGACTGAGTTAAAAAAGAAAAGAAAAGGCAAAGATTCTAAGTAAAAAATGAAGAAAGAATTGAACTGATTGCTAAGGATTTATTATTTATAAGATTAGGGGTATAGAGTGAATTCTTGAATATACCGATCGTTTAGAGCATACGTTCCGATTTAATAGAGCATATGCTCCGAATTTATTGAGCCAAGCCTCCGTTAAGAGAGCCACATAAAACTCTCTTACTTTTCATTAAAAATTTGTCCGAGAGATCGGTAAAACTACTCGGACAAATTATCATTATTTTTTAAACCCCTTTCTTTCTCTCATTGACATTTTTCCCTCAATTAATATATCGTAAGCATTATGAACTATCCTATCAAGGATGGCATCCGCAAGAGTTGTTTGTCCAATCTTCTCATGCCATCCTTCAATTTCAAACTGAGAACAAAACATGGTTGAACCATTTTGATATCTAGACTCGATTATTTCAAACAGATCATTTGCTTCATGTCCTCTAAGAGGAGTTAATAACCATTCGTCTATTATCAAAAGTTTTACTTGTTTGTATTGATTTATTGCTTTTTTGTACCGACCTTCTCCTCTTGCTACTTCTAATTCATCAAAAAGTTCTGGTAGTCTTATATATTTTACTGAATATGATTTACGACAAGCAGACATACCTAAGGCACATGCAATATATGATTTGCCACTTCCAGATGCCCCTGTAATTATTATATTGTATGTTGATGTTATATATTCACATGTTGATAACCGCAATATTGATGGTTTATCGATTTTCCTGTCATCGTGATATTCTATATCTTCTATGCAAGCATTTGTAAATTTTAAATTAGCAGTTTTGATTAATTTTGCTAATTTGTTGTTCTTTCTGTTAATCCATTCTTTATCTACTATAAAAGCAAATCTCTCTTCAAAAGATAATTGTTTATAAGCCGGATCCTTTATTTGTTCTTTAAAACTTTCAGCCATAGTGCTTAAATGCATTTCATACAATTGATTTATTGTTTGACGATCTATCATTTCTTTTTCCTCCCATAATATGATGAACCCCTGGTTAAACCATGACAAGACGGTGCTACTGTTTCTGAAGGTTCAAAACAAACAGATATCATATCAAATCCTCTTTTTAAAATCTGATAAACTGTTTTAACTCCTGGATTAGGAGAATAGGTTAATGCTCTTTCGCAAGCTTTTTCAAGGCATTCTGCTGAATATTTATCAGCTGATTTCAATAAGGTCATGCATGTTCTATAGCTTTGTTGCTCTACTTTACATGAGGAAATAATGCTTTTTATTACAGCTTTTGTGTTTGATCCAATTTCATCTGACCACGCAATAAATTTTTCTGTATTCCATTCAAGATATTTTTGATGCTGTTCTGGCATATGTTCTGGGAAAGTCTGATATTGTCCTGCATTACCATATTTTCTAATGTGTGAAGCTATTCTGTTGCCATTATAAAAGATCTCTATTGTCTTAATGGTAGTTCTCACGTCTAACTCATGCTTTATATATTCGTAAGGTACTGAATAATTGATTTTATCTATACAAACATGGTAATTATATTGTACAATTGTTTTTGACCATATGGCAAGTTCATATTTTGATAAAGGCAAGGGTAATAATTCATTTTGTTCTTCTGCCAGAAAAACACTCTCACGACTTCCTTCCTTCTTTTGAAAAGGCTTTCTATTGAACTCATTTAGCTTTTCTTTGATTAATTCATTTAACTCATTAAGAGTAAAAAAAAGGATATTCCTTAATGAGGCTGTTATCCATGTCGAAATAACGCCTACCGTTCCTTCTACACTTGCTTTATCTTTAGGTTTCCTTACTCTTGCAGGAATAACGGCTGTGTCATAATAAGCTGCCATATCACCGTAGACTCTGTTTATGACTGGATTAAACCAATGAATCCTATCTACTCCTGTTTTTAGATTATCTGGAACAAGTATCTTAGTAACACCATTGAAGTAATTGAACGCATTGATATGTGCTTGAATCCAACTTTCGGTATTCATAGATAAAAAGCCTTCTACATATGAATATCCGCTATAAGGAAGTGTTGCAACAAATATGTATACTTTAATAGGAGATCCTGTGATATTATTTTTTATCATTGCAGTCTGACCAGCCCAATCAACCTCCATTTTCTCACCAGGTTTATGATGGATACGCATAGTTGCTTTTGTTTTTACGGAAAAATCATTATACAATTTACAAAACTGAGAATATTTGTAGGGTATTTGTTCTTTATCTCTACATGTGTCTGAATATTCTTGCCATAGTAAAGATAATGTTACACCACTTTTGGCTAAATCCTTGTGAATTTGAACAAAATCTGGTTCCTGTTGCTGTTTTCTTAAATAGAAATCAGGAAATAACTGAATTTCGATTTGTTGATTTGTCAGGGTTTCTGCAATAAGCCAGGTTAATTCGGCTTCATTTGCTTTTTGAATGACTTGTGACACAGTGTTACGTGAACAGGATAAACTTCGTGATATCCCACGAAGACTAATACCTTGACGGTATAAGCGTAGTATCTCTCGATAATTGGTCATTTGTGACCTCCAAATTTGTATTTACACTTAATTTGTGTATATATTAAAATGGAGTATTATCTTTTATTATGACAAGTGGATATTACATCGGAGAGCTGGCTCTATAATTTCGGACTAGTGGCTCTGACTTTTCGGATAGTATGCTCTATTGGAAAAGAATATTCAAATTCTTAATTAACAAGGGTGATAGATATGAATAATTCTTTATATTGTATGGGAATTTGTAGTCAATATTTTTATTAATGTTTTGTAATATTAGAAAAGTTGATGAAGGGATAATAAAGGGGAGTTCATTGGATAGATTGTTTTCAAAAATCGATATAGAATCATAAAAATTGAGAGAAAAATAAAGAATCTATTGAAAAAAAATTATTATTTAAATCAATTTGTACATCATTTTTACAGATACCAGAGTACAAAAGAAATCAATAAAAGGGAGAGAATAACAAAGTTAACAATAGTACTAAAATTGATTCAACCTATTATTAATCATCATGATAATCATGTAACTTACAGAGAGAATGACATTAAAGTTAATTTAAAAAGAGCTAGATTTGGCAAAGAGATGAAGAAAGCATGTTATTTTTATTTACAACAAAAACTTTGTTGACAAAATAATGGCTTGAGATAGATTTTCTTTATGATAAAGGATGGGAGTGGGTTATGAATGAGATTTTAGACAGAGCGTTAACTCAATTTCTTACCACGAAAAGTGACTTAATAAATGAGATTGTAAAAGACGTACAGTTAGAGAAGAGTCAATTAATAGAAGTAATAGGTCAATCGGGAACGGGGAAGTCCTATATATTCAAGAAATTATCAGCATCATTATTATCTAAGAACATCATTCATTTAAAATATATACCGAAATTTTTTGCATTTAATCAGATACGTTATTTGATCCGAATGATAACAAGGATCACAGATGAGGAATTTTACAGAGATGTACGAAGTGCTTGGGATTTTGACACAACAAGTAAGTATGATTTTTTCTTTTATTTGTCAGAAACATTAAATGCGCGTGATTTGATAAAACCTTGTATTTTATTAATTGATAATGCAGACTTATTAGATCAATACACAATAGATTTTATACAGTATTTTGTTCAATATGCAGGAGATAAGAGAGTACATTTTGTTACCTTTAACACGAGTGAAATCTTTCCATTTTCCACGAAGAAGTCATTAGTCTATTTAAAATCAAAAGATATTAAGCAGATATTAAAAGAGATCTTTCCAAAAGATTCACGAAAGTTTGAATCCGAAGCTGAGATATTAGAGAACATAACAGGTGGTAATGTATTTTTAATTGAACATTTAATCATTTCTTCGATTTCCAATGATAAAGTTAACAAGTTTGATGTACAGAAATATATTGATAAAAAGATAAATGTTGAATTGATAATCAATGAGAAATTAATTCATTTAAATGAAGAAGAATTGGAAATACTGGTATATATATGGTTATTTGATCGATTAGCCACAAAAGAGAATCTTCTAGAGATTAGTAAGCAAAAAATTACAAAAATTGATAAAGCCTTAAGCAGTTTATTAGAGAAGCATTTTATTGCACAGATCAATGATACCTATTATATTCGTAAAGTAAAGTTTTTTAGTCATTATTTTGAACAATTTCCTTCAGATAAGCAGAAGAAGTATTTAACAGCAATATTAAACTATTTTAACGAGAATAAATTTGATCAATACACTACGGCAAAATATTACATTATGAAGAAAGAATTAAATATACAGATCATTGAAGATGTCATAGTATATTTAAAGCAGATTAATGATCATGTTTCGTTATTGGAGATTTATCAGTTTATACTAGATCAGCAAGATGAATTAAAAGAACAGATTCAGACATTAAAAGAAATAGGGTTGATAAACAGAAAATTAAAACGATTTGAGACTTCAGCAGAGAATTATCGGTATGCTCTTCGATTGAGTGTATCCCAGGGATTTCCTTTAGAGGATATCGTTTACTATTTAGCCAGAACGCTTTTTGAGTTAAATTCACATAGTTTTGCATTAGAGATAATTCGCACATATTCATCAGAGAGTTATAATCAGTTATGGCGTGCCAAGATAGAATTGTTAAAAGCAGAAGTGCTGATGGAGCAGGAAGAGTTTGCAGAAGCTTTAGAGGCCGTAGAAAAGGGTCATGAGAGTGCAATTCTAATTGAAGACAAAGTCATGCGTTATAGTTTACAAGCAGAAGCTAAGAAGATAAAAGGTAAAGTTTTTTATTTTTCAAATTTATGGGAGAAAGCAGAAATAGCTTTTAAAGAATCAGAATCTTTATATAAAACGATAGATATGTTATCAGGATTGGCAGCTGTTTATAACAATATAGGTGTTTTAAAAATGTTTCAGGGAGAGTGGGATCAGACTGAGAAGTTATATTTAGCTAGTTTAGAATTAGAACGTAAGCGATATAATTTGGAAGGGATCGCTGTTTGTTATAACAATCTTGGTGGATTAGCTGATGATCAAGGAGATTATAAGAAATCTCTATATTATTTTAATGAAGCTTTGAAGATCCAAAAGCTTTTGTCAGAGAGATATAATATCAGTAACTGTTACAATAATATTGGCGTGACCTATATGGACAATGGCGAATATGAAAAAGCAGCCGATGCATTTGAGAAATCTTTAGAGACAGCGATTAGTTTTGGATTATTTAAGAATATAATAGCCAGTTTGAACAATCTAGGAGCCTTATATTTTAAATCAGGTAATTGGACAAAAGCGATAGAATATTATGAAGAAGCAGTTAATAAATCCAAAGAAATGGGTTTTATGGAAGGTCTTCTTCGTTCATATAACAATTTGGGTGAACTTTATGAAAAACGGGGAGAGTATAATTTAGCCTATGATCTTTATTTTAAAGGTTTGGAGATATTACCAAACATAAATGATGAGTATTTAAAAGCAGAATTATATGGTAATTTGGGAAGTGTATTAACTCATTTACATAAATTTGGTGATGCTTATGGTTATTTAGTTGAGAGTTTTGATTTTTTTAAAGCGTTGAATGCAAAGGATAAGATATTTGAAGGCAGTATAAATCATGCTTGGTATTTCATTCAAACGAGAAATTTTGAGAGTGCTGATTATTATTTAAATTTGAGCATGAAAACAGCCAATGAATTGAGTAATAGATTTAGTATTGGAATAACAAAATATTATCGTGCAATTCTAGAAAAAAAGGATGTAGAGAAATCAAAGATTTTATTAGAAGATTGTATTGAGATTTTTAAAGAGTCTAAGAATCAATTTGAATTATCTTTAGCCTATTTTGAATATGCTTCATTACTGAATGATATGGGAGATTGGGAACAATCTCTTCATATTTTGAATAATAATCGAAAGATAGTGAGAGATTATGGTGCTATCAAGTTTTTAGAGCAAAATGATATATTGGTACAGAAGATAACAAAAGATCATTCATTGGAATTGCGAGAGACGAAATTTCAGGAGTCATTACTGAATAAATTTTCAGAGATTACTTCTCGATTGAATTCAATTACCGACTTTGATATATTATTAGAGACTTCATTAGATGGTTTGGTAGAGTTTTCAGAAGCTGATGGTGGTATGTTGTGTTTATATAATACCAGAAATCTACCAGATTCATGGGAGTATAAGCTTTTTAATCATTATTCTCAGGATGAAAAAGATTATGATACCATGATGGAACTAGTTCAAAAATCATTTAGTAATAATCAGAATTATACTTATAAACAGCCCTATTTTGCTATGCAATATAATGATATTGCAACATTTTCATTAAGTATCCGCAATCATACACAGGGCGTTATTGTTTTATTTAGTAAGCATGGATCTCATTATTTTGCAGAGAAGATGATCAATCTATTAAGTTCATTATGCAATCAAATCATAGTGATCATCGAAAATATTCGTCACAGTAATTTGGCAAAGTCTCATGCCGTTTTACGAGAAGAGTTAGAGTCATCGAATCAATTTACCAATATAGTAGGTAAAAGTTCAAAAATGATGCAGATTTTTGAATTGATAGATAAAATTAAGGATACTCCCACGACTGTATTAATTGAAGGACCGAGCGGGACAGGTAAGGAGTTGATAGCCAGAGCTATTCACTATAACAGTAATCGTAGGAATAAGAAGTTTGTAGCTCAGTATTGTGGAGCATTACCAGAGACTTTATTGGAAAGTGAGTTATTTGGACATGTGAAAGGATCTTTTACTGGAGCGACTTATGATAAAAAAGGTTTATTTGAGATAGCTGATGGCGGTACTTTCTTTTTAGATGAGATCGCAGATATCAGTTTATCAACACAAGCCAAATTGTTACGTTTTTTACAAGAGGGAGAGATCAAGCGAGTAGGCTCTACAAAGACAGAAAAGGTCGATGTAAGGGTGATCTGTGCCACGAATGTGTCTCTGGTGGAGAAGGTGAAAAAAGGTGAATTCAGATTGGATTTATATTATCGTCTAAATGTTATCAGAATTGATGTTCCACCTTTACGAGATCGCAAATCAGATATACCATTGTTAGGAATTCATTTTCTAGATAAATACAATCAGAAGATAAAGAAACGAGTATTGGGCATCACAGATGAGTCGATGAAGTATTTAATAAATTATGAGTGGCCGGGAAATATTCGTCAATTGGAAAATGAAGTAGAACGTGCTGTAACATTAGCAGAGAATGACTCATTTATAAAACCAGCAGATTTATCAGAGGAAGTATATAAATTTTCAGATAATTCAGAAACAGTTTCAATATTGAATACAAAAATGACCTTAAAAGATGCAGTTGAATCATTGGAAAAGAAAATGATAGAACGAGCCATGGTAGATACCCGTTGGAATCAAAGTCATGCATCAAAGATACTAGGTATCAGCAGACAAGGTTTGATAAAGAAATTAAAACGTTATAACATAAACGAAAAGTAGTTGGCAACTTGTGGATAGTATAATGAAACAGCAGTTGTCGGAGCAGTTTCAAATCGTAGTATTTGATACAGAGACAACTGGGTTGAGTCAGTATCATGATGAGATCATAGAAATTGGAGCAATAAGATACGATAAAGGGGTTGTAACAGATCGTTATTCAGTATTTATAAAACCAGAGAAAGAAGTTCCTTTATTTATTTATAAGCTAACAAATATAACAGAAGATCAGTTAAGAACAGGGATAAGCAAGCGTAAAGCACTTAGAAACTTTGTGGATTTTCTAAAACCAAACGATATATTAGTGGCTCATAACGCTCCATTTGATATAGGTTTTGTTAATTCCTCATTAGTATCCTTAAAAATGGATAAACTATATCATAAAACAGTAGATACATGCGAATTAGCAAGAATATTCTTACCGTTTTTATCGAATTTTAAATTATCCACATTAGCAGAGTATTTTGGAGTGGTAAATGAAGGTGCTCATCGAGCCATCCATGATGCAGAAACAACGGGAATCATATATTTTAAATTGATAGAGTTTATTGTTGATCATATCCCATTAAATATACAGACATTTTTAAGTAAAATAGCTGATTACAGCTTAACAAATAGTGGTTTTAGCAAGTTATTGGAAGATTTAAGAAATTTTACACTTAAGTATGCATTAACAAAAGAAAAAGGTGATAAGACAGTTTTTCAATTTAAAAACAGGAATTTTATACAACATAAACCCGAAGTATATCAGACCTATGAGATGGAAGATGTATTTAATGAAAATGGGTTATTAAGTAAGAAATTAGAGAATTATGAATTAAGACAGGGTCAGATAGACATGTCCAAAGCAATCTCAGAAGCGTTGGAACGAGAAGAATTTTTGACAGTGGAAGCAGGTACAGGAGTAGGGAAGTCATTAGCTTATTTAGTTCCAGCTATTCGCTTTAGTTTTTTAACAAATCAAAAGGTTGTCATCTCTACTAATACTAAGAATTTACAAGAGCAGTTATTGTTTAAGGATTTACCATTATTGGAAAAAGCAGTCAATACGCCCTTTTCAGCGGTATTAATTAAAGGTCGAGAGAATTATTTATGTCATCGAAAATGGCAGGATATAATTAATGAGTTTACAGTGAGTAATACGATTCAGACATTTTCACCCATAGAAGCTTTTAGTCTGATGTATATTACAACATGGGCACATTTTACCAAAACGGGAGATGTTTCCGAGAATGGTGGTTTTGAGGGGAGTGAGCACGCTTTTATATGGAAAAGATTATCAGCAGACAGACACTTTTGTTCAGGGAAAAAATGTCCTCATTATGGGAAGTGTTTTTTAATGGATATTCGGCAAAAAGCAGAAAAAGCAAATTTAGTGATAGTAAATCATTCATTGCTATTATCTGATTTTCAAAATGAAAATGCTTCTTTAGGTAATATAGATTATCTAATTTTTGATGAAGCTCACAATTTGTTACATTCAGCCTCTCAGCATTTAGGGGTTAGTTTATCATATCCCGATTTAAATGGATTTATTCATTCAATATTTTCAGTAGGGAAAAAATATCAAAGTGGGATATTAATTACTTTAAAAACTATGGCAATGAAAAGTATGATCATTAATTCCAAGAAAGAAAATCTAGTCTTAATGATTGATACCATGTTAAATCTGATCGAGGATAAAAAGAATATTATAGATGAGTATTTTGTCAGTATAGCCTCTTTAGCAAATGATTCGAATAATTACGGGAAACTACGAATAAAAGATATAGAAAAATTTCCACAGATAAAGGAAGGACTAACACCTCTTGTTGAGCTATTTTCAAATCTATTAGAACAGAATGAATTGATACATGAATATATGCGTGGAATTGATTCTGGTCAATTCGTAGATTATGATACTCAGTTATCCAATGTAGAAGGTATTTCTGAAAGGATCTTTGAGATAATTCAATTAATGAAAAAAATACAGGTACCAGAACTTGAGGACTATGCATTATGGTTATCTGTGATGCAGGTTAAGGATGAGAAATATCCTGCGGGAGTGATAAATTATGCTCCCATCGAAGTAAAATCTATATTACCTTTTTTAATTTATATGAAAGTTAAATCAATGATATTTACATCAGCAACTATGGCGTTAAGAGGATCTTTCAAGTATTTTATTTCAAATTTAGGATTGGATAGTTTAAAAGATAAAATTGTTCGTGAGCTGGTTGTTCCTTCACCCTTTGACTATGACAAACAGACTTTGATATTGAATGCGTCATATTTACCTAATCATACGGATCCTTTTTTTTCACCTCAAAGTTCAGATTTGATAAAGAGTATCATCGAAAAATATCGAGTTGGTAGTATGATATTATTTACTTCATACAAAGATCTCAATATTGTTTATGATAAGATTTCAGAGGCTTGTTATAAACAAGATATAATGTTATTAGCCCAGGGAAAAGGTGGTAGTCGGAGTTCCATTTTACAAGATTTTAAGAATAAGGGTGATGCAATATTATTAGGGACAAGCTCATTTTGGGAAGGAGTTGATGTCCAGGGAGAGTCATTATCTTTGCTTATATTATATAAATTGCCCTTCCAAGTGCCAAGTGATCCCATAGTGGAAGCATTATTAGAGAAAATGGAGAAAGATAATAAAAATTCATTTATGCATTATTCATTGCCTAATGCATTGTTAAAAATGAGACAGGGATTTGGCAGGCTTATTCGTAGTAAAAGCGATCATGGAATTGTCTTGATACTTGATAACAGGATAACGACGAAGGAGTATGGTCGGTATTTTAAAGAGATTTTACCCACAGGTATTTTACCAATGCAGAATCCAGTAGAAATTCACAATCAAATATCAAGATGGTTTAAAAAGATGTAATTAAATATTCCAGACAAATTTTTCTAAAGATTCTTTAAGAGTATCAACTAAGAACTCAGGTTTAATACTTCTCATACACCAAAAATGTCCCTTTGGACAACGTGAAGAGCCATGAAGAGAGCAAGGTTGGCAATTTAAATTTTGTTGGATAATAATTGCTTTGTCATTCAGAGGTTTAAAACCGAGACATGTATGAGTAGCACCAAATAAGGCAATTTGAGGTTTTTTCAGCGCAGCAGTTAGATGCATTGGTCCACTGTCATTGCTAATCACTAAGCTACACATATTTATAAAATAAGCTAATTCTTTTAGAGAAAAAACACCACACAAATCAAAAGTTTTGTTTGGACAACCTGTTTTAATTCTAGAGGCATGATATTTTTCCTGATGACCACCGAGTAACACAATTTGACATTGCCATTCATTAGGAATTCTATTGATGAAATTTATCCACAAATCAATAGGGTATTGTTTAGTAAAATGAGTTGCTCCTGGAAATATTGCAATCAGAGTTTTAGAGACAGGGATGTTATAATTTTCGGAGATTTCATTTACTCTTTTATTGCCTTCAGATAGTTGAATGGTTGGAAAGCAGGTATTTGGTAGAGATTCAGCTACAGAAATTTCATTAAATAATTTTTTATTGAGGGTTTTAAAGGAAGAAAGATATAATTTGACAGTAGAATCAATAGAGATTTTTGATATTTTTTTTACAATAAGAGAACGTAAGAGATGTTTTTTTGAGTAAGTAACGATTTTGTTGGGATTAATAAGGTATTTTACAAGGAAGGAATTGAATTTATTGTGAAGATCAATGACTAGATCATAATGATTATTTTTTAAAGTATTAATTAATATTTTTTTATTTTCCCAAGTGTATATCTGATCAATATGATTGAATAATGAGATAAGCTCTATGAATGATGGCTTAGTCAGATAATGAATTTCAGAATCAGGATAGGTAATTTTTATAAATTTTATGACAGGTTCTGTCAGAATGATATCTCCTATAGAGCTAAACCGAATAATTAATATTTTTTTATAATCCATAAAAACAAACACCTTCATTAACCATTTAATCCCAATTAGAAATAATAAGGATTCCTCAAAATAAAATAAGATGAAAAAATGTCAAAAGGATTTTGAATATAAAAAATAAAGAAGATAATGATTTAATAAATAAAAAAAAATGAAAAAAAGTGTCACTTTTTTGTATGTCGGTTGTTATATATTATAGAGGATTCCTTACGACAATAAAATGATTTTATGGAGATAGTTATGAGAATTAGATTTTCATTGCCATTCAGGTGAGTATTATTAAAATGATCAGAAATCGACGATTAGAATAAAAGTCAAATTGTTATTAAAACTATGAATAATCAGTAATATAGAAAAAAGTGAAAAAGAGATAAAACAATTGACAAATTTATTTAAAGGATTAAAAAGGAGTTACTCGAAGGAGTAAGCAAGGATATAGAATGAATGATATAAAAGTAGGAATAATAAATATAGGAAATGAGCTGTTATTGGGTAAAACTGTTAACAGTAATCTGGCTTATATTGGAAAAGAACTTTCAAAAATCGGGATCTTCATAACTGAATCAATAATAATACCAGATGAAGGCGATGAGATAAAGAGAGTGCTTTCAGATTATGTTCAACGTTTTCAGATTATCATTTCCACAGGTGGTTTAGGGCCAACAAAGGATGATATAACCAAACAATCTATTTCTGAATTTTTTAAAAAAGATTTAGAATTTGTTGATGAGATTTGGGAAAATATTAAGGAAATGTTTTCAAAAAGGGAAATAGTTATTCCTGAGATTAATAAAAATCAAGCACTAGTCCCAGAAGGTTTTACATTTTTAAAAAATTCTGTTGGGACCGCACCTGGATTGTTTTACGAATATCAAAACTCTAATTTTTTTGCTTTACCTGGTGTCCCTCTTGAAATGGAATATTTGATAAAAAATAGAATCATTCCTATCATTCAAGAGAAGTTTAAGAAAGAATCTCTTTACGTAAAAACATTAAATACATATGGAATATCAGAATCAAAAACAGCTGAAGATCTTGAAGGGATAATTGTTCCTGAAGGAGTAAATATAGCCTGGTTGCCCCAGACAGGCAGAGTAGATATCAGGATTTATGGAGAAAATTCAGAAGATTGTATGTTTGTTGAAAATGAGATTAGGGAAAGATTATCTTCTTTTATATGGGGAGAAGATGAAACAACGATTATAGAAAAGCTTCATACTTTATTAAAAGCCAAATCATACACTATTAGTACAGCAGAAAGTTGTACTGGTGGTATGTTGAGCAAAATATTAACAGATTACCCAGGGTCGTCATCATATTTTAAAGGTGGGATTATTGCTTATGACAATGCTTTTAAAGAAAGAGTGCTAGGTATTCCCAAAGAAAATCTTTCTAAATATGGTGCTGTCAGTGAAGAAATTGCAATTGGAATGGTCGAAGGGTTATCTTCTTTATATCTCACAGATTTTTCTTTATCAATAACGGGTATCGCAGGTCCTGATGGAGGAAGTACAGAGAAACCAGTTGGTTTGGTATATATGGCAATAAAAAATAAATTTGAAACCATAACTTATAAAAAGTTATTTATAGGGACCCGTGATAGCATTAGATTTAAAGCGGCAGAATTTCTTTTATATGAGTTAATGCAAAAGGTGGGAAAGCTATGATAAATGTATTAATAATCGGATCAGGTGCCCGTGAGCATGCGATAGCCCAAGCTTTTGATAAAAGTCACAAAACACAGAATATTTTTGTATTCCCTGGGAATGATGGAATATCAGAGGAGTATAATTGTGTAGAATTATTGACTTTTGCTCATGTAGTAGAGTTTATAAACCAGCAAAATATAGATTTGGTTTTTGTTGGAAATGAACAGATGTTATCAGAAGGACTTGTTGATTATTTATCAGAGCATCAGGTTTCAGTTATTGGCCCGACAAAATCAGCAACAAGAATTGAGAGTAGTAAGATTTTTGCCAAGAAATTAATGAGAAAATATAATATCCCTACAGCAGATTTTGAAACATTTTCAGATATAGAAGAATGCCTTTTATATTTAAAAACGGTTAATTATCCACAAGTTGTGAAAGCAGACGGATTAGCTGCAGGGAAAGGCGTTGTTATTTGTCAAAATATTGATGAAGCAGAGCAGGCCGTTATAAGCATGATGCAGGAAGAAAGATTTGGTGATGCAGGATCTCATATAGTTGTAGAATCTTTTATGAAAGGTGAAGAAGCGTCAGTATTTGCCTTCTGTGATGGAGAAGATTTTATTAGTACAATCATTTGCCAGGATCATAAGCAGATTTTTGATGGTGACAAAGGCCCCAACACAGGTGGAATGGGTGCATTTGCCCCTGTTAAAAAGTTTGATTTTTTAAAAGAACAGATAGATGAAAGCATTTTTAGGCCAGTATTGAAAGCTATGAAGGCAGAAGGTTGTCCATTTAAAGGGGTACTTTATGCAGGTTTAATGATAACAGAAACTGGTGCAAAAGTTGTTGAATTTAATAGTCGATTAGGAGACCCAGAAACTCAGGTATTACTTCCTTTATTAGAAACAGATTTTTATGATATTTGTCATGCTATAATTCAAAATAGAATTAAAGAAATTAAATTACATTGGAAAGACCAATATGCTGTGACTGTTGTTGCAGCATCAGAAGGATATCCTGGAAAGTTTGAAAAGGGATTTGAAATTTTAATTTCAAATGATATACAAAACAGAGAAGATATTAGAATTAATTATGCAGGAGTAACTCGCAAAGGACGATCCAAAGATATTTGTTTATCGACAAATGGTGGTAGAGTGTTGAGTGTGACTGCTCTTTCAGACAGTTTGGATCAAACAATAACAAAAGCATATGAAGCAATAAAAGAAGTTAATTTTGAACATATTTATTATCGAAAAGATATTGGGAAAAAGGGTTTATCATAAATAATATTAAATTTAGTAGGAGAGAATTAATGAACAGGATCATAATTACTATAATAGCATTAGTTATGTTGACTACGCAGATTCAAGCAAAGTCCAACTTTAAAATATACAAGATGACAGAAACTGAAATTATTCTAGATTTTGAATTACAGGACTATGAATTAAAGGAAGTTGAAAAAAACCAAAACAAGTATCAAATGATAAAATGTGAATCAGATGGACAACTATCAATTGAAGGGAATCCATTAATACCATTTTATTCTGAAATTATTGGACTGCCTATTAATGGTGATTTTCAGATCAATGTTTTATCAAAGAAAATGGCAACAGTAAAGAATATTTTGTTGTTACCTGCTGATAAGTTAGAATTAATTAACGAAAAAGATGAACAAAATAAACAGGTTATAACAAAGTTTTATAAAAATGATAAATTTTATAGTAGAGATCAGATCTATCCTGATGTAATGGTTAAAAAGAATGAGGCAGCTTATTTGGGGAACCGGTATTTTGCTGGATTTCAATTTTACCCTTTTAGATATAATCCACAGAAAAAAGTATTAGAAGTAATTCAAACAGCAAGACTTCAAATAATGATATCAGGTAATATCAGATCAACACCAAAGAATAAGTTTAATGGTAATATTTCAGATAGTTATGGAGACTCATTCTTTTTAAACAATATTTACTCAAAGAATTGGCGAAAAGAAAAAGAACCAAGAGTGCAGAATTATCGGAGTCCAAAAAATCCTACTCAAGTAAATGAATTATATTTAAAAGTAATTGATGAAGGTATTTATAAAGTAACTTATCAGGATTTACAAGATTCTTTAGCATACATTAGAGATTCTCTCGACACGCAATTATCTTTTGATCTTAATACACTAGATCCCAGATATTTAGAATTGAGAGATAAAAATGGTCCAGTTCCAATAAATTTTGTTGGAGAAAATGATGGAGTTTTCAATTCTGGTGATTATTTTGAGTTTTATGGAGAAGTCAACAAAGGGGAAAATTGCTATTATGATAATTATTCAAATGAGAATATATATATCTTAAGCTTGAAAACAGATAACTATGGAACCAGAATGGCAGTGGAAAATGGTGGTTTACAATTAAATAATCCATCGCCAAATCTAATAGTTCCTGACTCATATGAGCAGACAGTTCATTTTGAAAATCAAGTTTTTACTGACAGATTAGGTAATCAAATATCACAGGGAGAGGGAGCTTGGTATAATAGAGAAGACTTATTGTTTTGGAAATCAATAACAGCCCCTGATCTAAATATTACATATTTTAATTTAGAATATCCACGAAGTGTAAATACAAGATATTTTACTGCAAAAATTTCATTATTTGGTTCATCGTATAGCGATAATATATCAGCAGATCATCATGCAATTGTTCGAGTAAATTCAGCATTAATTAACAATAAATGGTGGACAAGACAAAGAGAGCAGATTTTTGAGAATCCAGAGGGTATGGCAAACAGCTATTTAAATCATGGGACAAATTCACTTTATATTGATTTACCAGGGGACACACATTCAGGGAATTTAGAACAAATATTTTTAGACTATTTTGAATTAACTTATTGGCGTGAATACAAAACGAGCAAGAATGAAATAAAATTTAATAAACCTTCAAATAAGGGATTTGGATTTTATCAGTTTGATATTCAGGATTTCACGGAAGAAAACATTTCAGTTTACAAAATTGGTTCCAGCGTTTTTAACAATTTAACAATAAGACCTTTAACTGATAATGAATTACCTCCCTTTACATTGAGTTTTCAAGATCAGATTAGTTCAGAAGGTATAGAATATTATGCGGTATCTGAATCAAATAAGAAGCATATTCATGGAATACGTCCAAATTATTCCTCAGATTTAAAGAATCCTGATAATACAGCAACCAACATAATCATAACAAAAAAAGATTTTGTAAATGATCCTGGCACATTATTATTTAAGCAAATTTGGGAATCTGAAGGTCAAACAGTAAAAATTGTAGATATTCAGGACATTTATGATGAATTTGGTCATAGCATCCCTCATCCTCAATCCATTAAAGATTTTATTAGTTATGCATATAATCAGTGGCAAGAACCAAAATTGACCCATGTTTTGCTGTTAGGAGATGGATTATTTGATAAAAGAAATCAAGCAGATACTAAAAAGTATGATATCATCCCCGTGAAGAATATCTGGACTTATAAGCATGGTGCAACATCAAGTGATAATTGGTATGCCTGCATTGTTGGCCAAGATCCTGTTGCAGATATCAATATTAGTAGAATTTGCGTATATGACAAATCTCAAATTTTACCAATAGCTCAGAAATCATTACAGTATTCAACCCAACCTAATTTTTCGAATAAATGGCATAGTCAGATAATTTTAGCAACTGGTGGTAAAGTCGATGATTTAACCGATACTTTTGCACAGCAATCTGAGAGAATTCGAAAAGATATCATTCCGCAAAAATACCATGTTAACAGAGTCTATACTGCTGTTAAAACAGTAAGTTCAGAATATGTGGGAGGAACCTTCAAGTTAAAGGATTATATTAATGATGGCGCAATTTTTTTACAATTTATGGGTCATGGCGGTGGAAGAATTTGGGCAGATTATAATCTTTTAAACGTTTCAGATATACATACTTTATCAAATGCTAATTATCCAATAGTTTCAAGTTTGGCATGTTTTGCTTCTGCATTTGATACGAAAGGGTTAGTTTCTATAGGAGAAGCATTAGTCTCAGAACCTAACAAAGGAGCGATAGGTCATATAGGTTTTTCAGGATTAGGATATTTGAACGATGACTTATATTTTGGAATGAATTTATCTGATGGAATGTTTAATCAGAATTTAAATACTATTGGAGATGTAATCTCTTATACAAAAGCAAAATTTTATGGCAAGTATCCAAATAGTTATGCAGGGATAGCTTTAACGCAAGGATGTGTATATATTGGAGATCCAATGGTACATCCATTAAAACCAAATGAAGACGGACAAATTAGTTTTTTAAATGACACTAATGTACACGGAGCTGGAGACACATTACGTTTTAAAGTTCGATTTGACCCTTCTATAAATTTAACAAGAATGCTGATATTAAATCAAAATGAAATTCCTCAAAATATATCTATGATAGAAAATCCAGTTATAAACGGAGAGTTTAATTCTACTTATGTGATTCCTAACTATACAGGTCAAGCTTTTACAAGAACAATTAAGTTTATCGGATCAAGTTCAAACGGAGAATATATAACCTCAAGATATTTTTCATTAGGTCAACCATTGGCTTCAGATATCCGTGTTATACCTTCAGAGCCTACAATTAATGATACAGTAGATATCAGAGTGAAGTTTTTCCAAACCATGCCAATACAATCAGTTTATTGCAGAATATTAGTTGATGGAATAAATTTTCAAAATAATAAGCAAGGTGTTCAAACAGATCCATACAACCAAAATCTAAATGCAACCATAAAATTACCCATGCGATATGACTTAGATTTAGATTATTGGGTTTTAGATCAGAAATTATCAGGTTTTAAAAGTTTAGGTATAGTACATTATTATTTTGAAATTCAATATCAGAATGGAGCTATTCAAAATACAAACTATTCTTTAAACAGATTCGAAATTCATGGACCAGATTTATCAATTAGTTTTGTCGAGTATGTTGAGCATAACAATCTTCCTTCAATAAGATTATTAACTCAAAATATTGGGAATACAGCTTCATCATTAACAAGTGTAGCCTGTTATAACGTGATAAATGGAATACAATATTTAATTAATCGAGTGGAGTTTGCAGGTTTGGAAGCAATGGAAAAGCGATGGGATTATATTCCTTTGAAACAATTGAAGGGATCTGTCTTATTAAAGATTATTGTAAATGAGCAAGGAATTGATTTTTTAGAGGGAGACTTAAATAATAATATATCTAATTATAATGGTAGTTTTAATTTGCAAGAAGTAAATTCCTTATCTTCTATAATAAATAGTTTAGATAATAATGTAAAAATTGAAATTCCAGCACAAATGTTTAATCAGAGTACTTATATTAATTTAGTCACTTATTCAAAAGTTAATATTGATAATCAAGCTGACATAAAAGAGATTAAGTTAAAGAATGGAAATACTTCTAATTGGTATGAGATAAATTGTCTGAATAAATCATTATTAGCAGATAGTTTAGGGAGATTTCCTAACAATAAAAAAATTATAATAACATTTAATTATAGTTCCAGTGATTCATTAACGCAATACTTGGAAAATCAAGAAAGATTTCACATATATCGATGGGAACCTAAGTATAAAAAAATGATATATCAGGGAGGCATATTATCATCAGGTAGTGATTTTGTCGTTGGAGAGATAGATAGAGAAGGAATTTATACTGTCTTTTATAATAACGATAGAATTTTGCCAAATATTGATATAAATGTTGAAGGTCAGGAATTCACTGAGGGCGGCTATATTTCTGGCACGGGAGTCTTTTCATTTCTGTTTCAAGATGCAAATGGAATAGATTTGATAGATCATCCTATTACTTTGTTTTTAGATGGGCAGTCGATTGATTCAAAAGAATTTGCAATTTCCATAATTCCAGAGCATATTAACCATATCCCTATGAAATATAGATTAAATCTTGTTAAAGGTGAATACATTCTTAATATATCCTGTACAGATGTTAATGGAAATAACAATAGTAAACAAGTTAGTTTTAGAGTTAATGATCAATTTAGTTTAACAAAGATTGCCAATTATCCAAATCCAGTAAAATCAAAGACAATAGACCCTGTGAATGCAAATAGAACACGATTTACTTATACATTAACGGATGATGCTGATCATGTCAAAATAAAGATTTATACTGTTAGCGGTAGGTTAGTTAAAACTTTTGATGATTTACCAAAGTCTGTAGGATACCATGAATATCCAAGAACAGTTTATGGCTGGGACTGCAGGGATAATGATAATTATCCTTTAGCGAATGGGGTATATTTTTATAAAGTAATCGCAAAAAGGGGTAATAAAGAAATCATTAAAACTGCAAAAATGGCGATTTTGAGATAGGAGAATCCATGAAAAGAATATATATAAGTCTAATAATAATATTGATAACACAATTGTTAATAGCGGGTAGATATGCTGGCGATTTTATGTTGATAGGCTCAGGAGTGAGAGCAATTAGTTTAGGTGGTGCATATACAGCAATAGCAGATGATGGAACAGCTATTTATTGGAATTCTTCAGGGATTAGTCAAATTAGACAATATGAAGCAAGCATGATGAGAGCTTTTTTATACGATGGATTAGCGACATATGACAATTTCACCTATTGTCATCCATTACCAAATGAAGTTACTATTGGAGTAAACTGGATAAGATTAACTATTGATGATATTCCTGTTTATTCTGAGTCAAATTTAATTGGTACAAATATAGATCAAAGAGCTGCTTATGATGATTTACAGCTGACAGCTGAACCAGACAGGGTTTTTAAAAGCACTGATGACTTATTTCAATTTTCATTTGCAAAGCATATTCATCAAGATACTGATTTAGGTTGGTTTCTTTTTGTCTTACCCATAGATTATCATTTAGGTGCAACTTTTAAATATATAAAAAGAAAAATTCTTGATAATTATGGTGATGGGAATGGTTTTGATGTTTCATTTTTAATGAGAACAAATTTAGGTATATTAATAGATCAAGAATGGTTGGGTGATATAAATTTTGGTCTAAATTTGCAAGATATTGGGGGTACTGGTATAACCTGGGATACTCAATCCAAACATCAGGATGAAGTTTTATTCAATACAAAATTTGGTTTTGCTTTTAAGCAACCGATTAAAAGACTAAATTCGAGTGTTATTCTTGCTTATGATAAAGATTATGTTTATAATAAAACTGATCATTTTGGAATGGAATGGGTATATAAGAACGATACAAAGTTTCGTTTAGGATATTATGATAAAAACTTTAGCGCAGGAATTGGTCTGGAATTGTATGGTTTTAATATTGATTATGCTTTTGTTACAAACACATTAGGAAATACAAATCGTATTGGAATTGGGGCTAAATTTTAGGAGGATAAGATGAAATATTTATTTATTATTACAATGATCGTGACAATCATATTTAGCGCTTGTGCAGGTAATGATTCAACTGGCGTTGACACAACTCCTCCATCCAGACCTGTGATGCAAAAGCATTTAGGAGAATTTGGAGACTCTATCAGGTATCACCCTTATATTGCTTACGATACTACAAGATATGTTTTATTGAATGATAATAATAGTGGAATTGATGCAGAGACTGATGGAAATTGGATAAATGTTAAATGGAATTTTATGCTAGACAATGATTTAAGGTTATATCGTATTTTCAGATATGCTGATGGAAACTCTCCTGTTAAGATAGACTCAATTTCTTCAAACAGTGAAGAATATATAGATCGATTTTTACCTGTACCTGATCAAGGAGTATTAGAGATTAATTGGAATTATTTTATTCAGGCAGTAGATATGGCTGGTAATTATTCTACATCAGATACTGTACATTATCTTTTATTAGACAAAGTAATTTTAGTACAACCTTTAGATAATTCTATTTTAAACACAAGCAGACCTACTTTTCAATGGATGAAGGTAGGCACAACTGTGGGGACAACGACAAGATTAAGATTAGTTTTAATGAATGAAGAGAAACAATATTTATGGCATGATGATGAATATGTACTTGAAAATAATAATTTTTCTATAAATTATTATGGTCCTCAATTATATCCTGGTACATATTATTGGAGAGTAGATGCCATTGGTCGGACAGAGACAGATGGAACAATAAATAGTGGATCAGAATCCAGAGAGTTTAAATTTGTTATACCAGTTCCATAAATTGCTTGACTAAAATAAAGAGAAAATAATGATTGTATTGAACTGCATTAGGGAGGAAATGTGAATAGAATTTTAATTTTAGCCTTTTTGATAGCTATAATATCAGGATTATATGGACAAGCTTCATCAGGAGGTTTTTCTGCAGGTTCTGCTTATAGTTATTCTGGCACAATGAATGAGCAAGATCAGTTAAAAATATATGTATATATTTGGGGACAAGTCATGAAACCAGGTTTATATATCGTGCCTGATGACATTGACTTATTATCAGTTTTATCTTTAGCAGGTGGTCCGACAGAAAATGCAAAGCTTAAAAAGATAAGAATTGTCAGAAATGATGAATTAGGAAAGAAGACAATATTTTGGGTAGATTTAAAGAAATATATAGAGGTAGAAGATTCTAATGTCGAAATCCCAGTATTAAAACCTGGCGATACTATAATAGTTTCTGGGACATCATTTTATGCCTTTGCTAAAGTAGCTGACTTCTTTTCAAAAGTAGCAATCACTTTAAGCGTTTATAATACAGTTAAAAATTTATCAAAATAGAGGGTTTATGGAACAAAATTATTTAAATGAGCAAAGTCCCCTTCAGGAACAAGAAGTATCTTTGATGGATTATATACGCATTATAATGCAGTATCGGTGGTTGATATTGGGTATTTTTTCTATAGTAATGATTGCTACAATAATTTATACTTATAATTCTCCGAAAATATTCCAAGCTTCAGCAAAAGTTATTATGGAAGAAAAAAAAGCAGGACTCGATTTTATGTCTTTCTCACAAGGATTATCGCAATCTTCAATCAATAATACTATCGAAATTATCAAAAGTCGCCCAGTTGCAACATTAGGCTTTCAATTAATGCAAAAGTATCCTGATTATGATTTGTTTCCAATTATGAAAAATGTTGATAAAGAAGAGAATTATGATCCAGTCTCAGCTATTGTAAAGAATTTAAAAATTGAATCTAAACGTGATACAGACATTTTATCCATATCTATTGAATCAACAAGTCCTTCAGAAGCAATGATAGTTGTAAATTCATTAGCAGATGCATTAGTTCAACAAAATACGACAACAGCACGAATGGAATTTACAAATATTCGAGAATTTCTTGAAACTCAATTAGACGCTATATCAAGAAGATTACAGAATTCTGAGGAAGAGTTAAGAAATTATAAGATTGATTCTGGATCTTTTATGTTAACTGAAGAAACCAAGAAATTAATAGAAAAATCAGCTGATGCTAATGCAAATATGCAGGAAGCACAGGCAGAATTAGAAGTTTCAACAAAAAATTTAGCTTATTTGGAAAAAGAATTAATTAGACAAGACACATTATTAACAAATGTCTCATTAACCATATCAAATCCCTATATTGATCAATTAAGAACTGATTTAGTAAAAACAAAATCAAGAATTACCATGTTGATAAATAATAATAATTATCCAGAAGATCACCCGGAAATAATTAAGCTTAATTCATCTTTCGAAAATGCTAAAGTTAAACTTAACGCAGAGTTGAAAAAAGCATTAGATATTAGAACTGGATCTTCAGATGTCCTGACATATAGAAATGCGTTAACAACTAAAATTGCTCAAACTCAGGTAGATTTAAACATATTTCAAGCAAAGTTAATGAGTTATCAAACAATTAATGATGAGTATAATAGAAGAATGTCAACATTACCTGATACAGAACTCGAGTTAGCCCGTCTTCAGAGAAATTATTCAATAGATGAGAAACTACATGGAATACTCGCTGAGAAATATGAGGATGCAAAAGTAGCAGAACAGGCAAAAATGGGGAATATCCGTATTGTTGAACGTGCTATTATGCCTCAGTTACCTATAAAACCAAAAAAGAAAATGAATATTCTAATTGGATTTGTTATTGGTTTAGGTATTGGTATTGGTATAGCAATGGTATTAAATTCGATGGATACCAAAATTAGGACATTGGATGATGTTGATCGTTTCATCAGAATTCCAGTTTTTGGTACAATTCCTTATATGAATATAAATGACACAGAAGAAGGACAGGAAATAAGTGAGAAAACAGGTGAAGAATTAGTTACTATGAAAGATGAAGTTACTAAAATTTCTTCCAGATTAGTTTCTCATTATGCTCCAAAATCGCCGGTTGCAGAGTCTTATCGTACTCTACGTACAAATGTTATGGCCAAGAAAAAACCAGGTCCTTTATCAATTGTAATAACAAGTTCTGGAGCAAGCGAAGGTAAATCTACTACTTTAGCAAATTTAGCAATTACTCTGGCACAAATGAAATCAAAAGTTGTTTTAGTTGACTTCGACTTAAGACGTCCGATGGTACATAATATATTCGAATTAGAACGTAATATCGGATCTACTGATTTTTTAAATGAAGATATATTAAATATTGAAGATACCATTAAGAAAACTTCAATTGATAATTTAGATGTTATGACATCTGGAGCAATTCCTCCAAATCCATCTGAATTAATTGCATCTACAAAAACCGATGAGTTGGTTGCATCATTAAAGAATCGTTATGATTATGTGTTATTTGACATGCCTCCTATAATAGCTGTAACAGATGCTATGATAATGGCTAAAAAAGTTGATATGCTTTTATTGGTAATTAGAGTTAATAATACTGAAAAAGCAGTTGTACAAAGAACTAAAACTATGCTTGAAAACATTAATATTCACATATCAGGAGTAATAGTGAACGGAATAGTCCATGAGAAATACTATCGTGGATATAGTTACTACTACTATTATTATTATTATTATTATGGTGAATCAAAGAAAAATAAAAAGAATGGATTTTTGTCAAAACTCTTTCGCAAAAATTAATCTATTTCTTGATATTTTATCACGATACACGAATGGGTATCATGAGATAAAAACAATATTTGTAGAGATAGATCTTTGTGATGAGATAAAATTCTTTTTGACAAATAAACAAGAAATAAGAATTTTGTCTAATATAGATTCTTTGAATAATAACGAGAATCTTATATATAAGATAGCGATCTTTATAAAGGACAGATACAGTGTTAAAAAAGGTGTTGAGATCGACTTAAAAAAAAATATCCCGATATCAGCAGGGCTTGGAGGAGGTAGCAGTAATGCTGCTGTAACTATTCAAGCTTTGAATGTATTGTGGGAACTTAATTTAAGTATTGAGGAGAAACATGAAATTGCCTCAAAATTTGGAAGTGACATAAATTTTTTTTTAATTGGAGGAAGTGCTTTAGGAGTAGGTCGAGGAGATCAGATTCAACCTATAGAAGATCTATTTTTTGAGAATATACTTCTTGTAAATCCTGGATTTGGAATAAGCAGTAAAGAAGCATATGAATTAGTAAATATTACTGAACCAAATATGAATTGGAAGGCATTAATCCAAGAAAAAGAAATTAAATATTGTTTTAATAAATTAGAGGAGAATATTAGAATTAAGTATCCAATAGTTTCTGAAATGATTGAAGAACTGAAGGATTACAAAGCTAAAAAGGCAATTATGTCCGGTAGCGGATCAACTGTTATAGGATTTTTTGATGATAGAGAGAATTGTAAAGAAGCCTATAATCACTTTAAAAAAAAGGGATTATGGAGTTATATAACATCAACTAGAAGGAGACAGAAAGAATGACCATCACAGACGTAAAAGTATTCCCACGCAACTCTGAACAATTAAAGGCTTTTGCCAATATCGTAATCGATGATGCCTTTATAATCAAGAACATCAAGATCATCAATGGTAAAAACGGACTGTTTGTCGCTATGCCAAGTCAAAAAAGCAAAACCGGCGAATATAAGGATATTGCACATCCTTTAAATACTGATACCAGAAATCAAATTGAACAACTGATTTTGCAAAAATACAACGAAACTGTAGCAGATCAGCCCCAAGAATAGGGTTTAAAGGTATATGTTTTCAAAACTTAAATTATTTACTGGTAATTCAAATCCAGAACTGGCAAAGGAAGTAGCAACCTTTGCCGGTATTCCTCTTGGAGATGCAGAAGTTTTTAAATTTAGCAATGATGACACATTTGTTAAAATAAATGATAATGTCAGAGGTGCTGATGCTTTTGTAATCCAATCAACTTGTTATCCTGTCAACGATAATATGATGGAATTATTAATTATGATTGATGCTTTGAAAAGAGCATCAGCTCAAAGAATTAATGTAGTCATACCATATTATGGTTATGCACGTTCTGATAAAAAAGATCAACCAAGAGTTCCAATAACAGCAAAATTGGTTGCAGACCTTATTACAGTAGCTGGTGCTAATCGAGTAATAACTGTTGATTTACATGCAGATCAGATCCAGGGTTTTTTCAATATACCTGTTGATCATCTTTATTCCATGCCAATATTTTCAAGATATTTTAAATCTTTAGGTATTGAAGATGAAAAATTAGTTGTAGTATCACCTGATTCAGGTGGAGCGAATCGAGCCAGAGCTTTAGCTAAACGTTTGAATTGTTCCTTAGCTATCGGTGATAAGAGAAGAACGGGTAATGATAACAATGCAGAGGTTTTAAATGTCATTGGAGATGTAACAGGAAAAGTAGCAATATTGTTTGATGACATTATTGATACAGGTGGTAGTTTAACTAAGATAGCTCAGAAATTGGATGATTTAAAAGCAGAAAAGATATTTGCTGCTTGTGTTCATGGAGTTCTTTCTGGAAAAGCAATTAAAAACATTGAGGACTCTCCAATTGAGAAATTATTTATAACTAACACAATACCACTTGATTATGATAAAAGAAAAAACAAGAAGATCGTACAACTTTCAATTGCAGAATTATTGGCTACTGCAATAAAAAAAATACATATGGAAGAATCCTTAAGTATTTTATTCAGATAATTACAACTTGGAGGAAAAATGATACTCAATCTCATTGGAGAAAAAAGAGTTAGCGGAAAGAAATCCGATAAAAAAAATATGCGTAAGACAGGAAGTATTCCTGCTATAGTCTATGCAGAAGGTCAAGCAGGTATGATGATTAGTGTTCCTGCAAATGATTTTAAGAAAGCTTATAAAAAATCAATAGGTGAAGTTGCTATTTTTAATTTAAATATTAATGGTGATGAATTTCGCGCGATAGTTAAAGAAAAACAAATTCATCCAGTAAGTCGTGACATAGTACATATTGATTTTATGGAATTACACAAAGAAAAAGAAATTACTATTAAAGTGCCAATCAAATTTATTGGAACTCCTAAATCACTCAAAGAAGGCGGTGTTTTAGATGTTATGAGACGCCAGATTGAAATTCATTGTTTACCTCACAATATCCCTGAAGATATTGAATTAAACATTGAAGAAGTAAAAATTGGTGAAACAATTCATTGTAAAGATATTAAAGTAGTTAATGCTAAAATCACTGAAGTATTAGATACACCCATTTTAACAGTTCATGCTTTACGTACAAATTCAGATGAAGGTACTACAACCGCTTAATGAAGTATATTATCGGATTAGGGAATCCAGGGACGGAGTATGAAAATAACCGTCACAATATTGGGTTTTTAATTCTAGACTTTATTGCAAAAAAAGTCAAAGCAGAATTTATTCGCGACAGAAAGTCGTTGGTAGCAAAGAAAAGATCTTATTCATTAGTAAAACCACAAACTTATATGAATTTAAGTGGTCAAGCAGTTAAACAGTTTGATTTTACTTATAATCAGGATATAATTATAATTGTGGATGATATTTATCTTCCTCTTGGCGAAGTAAGAATCCGGGAAAAGGGTGGAGATGGAGGACATAATGGATTGTTATCCATTATTGAAGAGTTAAACACCAATGATTTTTCAAGGATTAGAATTGGTGTAGGATCTCCAGATAATATTGATATAAAAAATTTTGTTTTATCAGATTTTCAGGAGTTTGAACTCGAAGGTTTAAAAAAAACCCTAGAATTTGTATATCAATTGATAAATCACTTTGTTCATCGTGATTATCGTGAAATGTTAAATTATTATAGTAAAAATAAGAAATCCTATTCTGAGAGCATGGCAGACTTTCAGAATCGAAGTCCAAAGGAGGAAAATAAATGAAAGCCAAATACGAATCTATGTTTATCATTGCTCCTACTTTATCATTAGAAGAAGTAGAGAAAGAGCAACAGAAAGTTATCAATTTGATAACAGATCTTGGTGGGGAAATCATAAAAACTGACAATTGGGGAAAGAAAAATCTTTCTTACGAAATTGAAAAACACAAGGAAGGTTTTTTTCAAATTAATTATTTTAATATGGAAACTTTAAAAGTAACAGAGCTTGATCGTCATTATCGTTTAAATGAGAAAATTATCAGACATAACATTTTAAAACTTGAAGAAATTCTTTAAGGAGAAAAAATGAGCTCGATATTACGATTCCCAAGACTAAACAATGTCATTTTAAGCGGTCGCTTAACACGTGATGTAGAAGTACGTTATTCGAATCAAAGTATGATGATAGCTAAACTTTCATTAGCTTTTGATCGAGTGACAAAAGACGAATATGGGAATTTTCAAAATCAAGCTAATTTTATTGATGCTGTTGCCTTTGGAAAAACTGCTGAAACTTGTAATGATCAATTACATAAAGGCAGTCCCGTTATCATAGAAGGAAGTTTATCAATAAAATCTTTTACTGACCAAAATGGTCAAAATAGAAAATTTACCGAAATAATGATTAATAAAATATATCCTTTAGAAAAAGATGATAACCAAGCTGAATATGGGCATGCAAAAGAGAATAATTCAACTTTTGACAATGTTCCTGTTGAACATCCTTTTTCAGAAGAGCCGGTAAACAATAAAGTACATACTGAAGAAGATGTACCATTCTAACAAGGAGGAAAAAAAATGGCATTCGACAAAAGAAAAACTCGTTTTAAGAAGAAAATATGCAGATTTTGCGGAAATAGAGAAATTCAAATAGATTATAAAAATACAGACCTTTTAAAGAATTATATCTCTGAAACAGGAAAAATTGAACCACGTCGATTGACTGGTACTTGTGCTAAACATCAAAGACTTGTTTCTAATGAAGTCAAAAAAGCTCGTCAAATGGCTTTATTACCTTACGTGATTGACTAGAATGATCTTTTTTGTTTTAATAGGCTTAATGATAAGCGTGTTGTTTCCATCTATTGGATTACTCTATATGATACCTATTGCAGGTAAATATACTCTTAGAAATAGAAATGAGAATAATTTTTTGTTTTTTTTAGGATGGTTTTTATCAGCAATTGGACTAATTTTGATTAATTGGATATCTGTTCCTTCATTTCTTAATATATTTTTTGGAATTGGAGTTAATTTGATTCTGATTTTAATCATTTTAAGAAGATATCAAAATGTAGAGTTAGCGGTTACAATTTCAGCAATAATAAATACTCTGACAGCTACTGTTAAATATTTATTTTATCATAAAGAATTTATTAGTGGACTTGAGCTGTCAGTTAAACAGTCAATAGCATTGTTATCCACAAAATACCCTGTTGGAACAAAAGAGTATGATGTTTTTAAGGAAATAATTGATCTTTCAAAGGATATTTATATAAACTATAACTATTCATTATCTGTGTTAGTAGTTATCATTTGTACATGGATTGGGATTGCTGTTTATAATAGAGAAGAATCAGATCATTACAAATGGTTTCATTACAGAACAATGAATTATTTTGTTTATGTATTGACTATTGGATTGATATTAACTTTAATCAAACCATATAAGCTGATTGGTTTAAATATATTAATTGCATGCTCAGGTTTCTTTTTAATTCAAGGTCTTTCAGTTTTTTGGTTTCTTTTTAAAACTTGGTTAATTCAATCAAAATTGTTAGTTGTGATAGCTGTTTTATCATTACTATTAAATCCATATTTATTAGTGTTTACTGCATTATTCGGTTTAATCGATATGTGGTATGATTTTAGAAAATTAAATCTACAGGAGGAAACTCATGAAAATAATATTAACTGAAACTGTTGATAGAGTAGGTGTAGCAGGCACAGTACTTACCGTAAAAGATGGTTTTGCACGTAACTTTCTGATACCAAAGAATTTTGCAATTATAGCAACACCCGGTAACTTAAAAAAAGTTGAATTAATACAAAAAGAAGCTCAAGTAAAACAAGACCAAATATTGGTAAAATATCGTCAAATGGCCGAACAAATTAATCAAATAACTGCAAAATTTGTTCGTAGATCTGAAGATACTGGACATTTATTTGGATCTGTTTCAGACGTTGATCTTATGAATTATTTAAATGAAAATCAAATTAGTATCCATAAAAATAACATTAAACTTGAAAAACCAATTAAAACAGTTGGAAATTTTGAAGTTGATGTTTTATTTTTAAATGATATTAAAGCTGTTTTAAAAGTTACAGTAGAAAATGAATAAAGTAAGGTAAGAACCGTACTTTCTATTTTTTGAAAGAAAAAGGAGGTTTGTATGAAAAATATCCTTGGAGCAATTTCAAAAGTCATTGGTTGGATGTTGTTTATCGGAGTCTTTGCAACGATAGGATTAGGAAATGATAAACCCGTTATCGCTATCGTTATGTATGGAGTGGTTATAACTCTCTTACTGGGTGTATTTTTAATGTATCAAGTGACTCATAAAAGAAGATCATTTGAAATTAGAAAGAAAAACCCTTCGATATATCTATTACTTGGTGGAGTTATTCTTTTTTTAGGAGTAATCTCTCCAGTGTATTTTTTTGAGAGTTTTAGACCAGGAATGCTAATATCGTTATTCTCATCAGGAGGTAACACAATTTCTTCATTAATCCCATATTCAATCATAACAACTATAACCTTAATAGTAATGGTCGCAGCTTTTTTTATAATAAGATTTATAAACAGAAATGTTCATAAAGCCGTATATTATAGATTAATTGGTTATATCTTATTACTAATTTTATCTGCGTTACCTGGATTAAGCATAATGAGTAAAGATAGTTCTTATGGTTCATTAGGCTTAATATACTATATGACAATATTTACTGCTGTTTTAGGATGGACAGGAGCTTCTTTATTTGGAACAGGTTTAAATCTTAGAAAAAAACAATAATGTATAAATTAGGTAAAAGCCTTCAATCTTTATTGTTTAGTTTAGCCGGTGACAAATTTAAAGATATTGTAATTATTGCTCTGTCATGGAATCAAACCGTTGGTAGAATCATGGCAGAGCGTTCTTCTATTATTAAGTATGATAAACAGGTACTATTTGTAAAAGTTATTAATCATGCTTGGCTTCAAGAATTTGTAATAAAAAAAAGTGAGATAAAAAAAAGATTGATTGAATCAACAAGAATTGAAATTAAAGAAATAGTATTTATGGTGTAAAATGAAAAAAGTATTAATTGCTCCTTCTTTATTGTCTGCTGACTTTGGTAGAATAAAAGAAGAGATAGAAATTTTAGAAAAATCAGGAGCTGATCTATTACATTTGGATGTAATGGATGGTCATTTTGTTCCAAACTTGTCATTTGGTAATCCTGTGATTCATTCGATAAAGAATTATTCGACAATTCCTCTTGATGTTCATCTTATGGTTACTAATCCCTTAGATTATATTCTACCTTTAGCAGAAATTGGTGTTGATATGATTTCCTTTCATATTGAGACAGTATTTCATGCAGATAGAATTATCAATGAAATCAAAAAACATAGGATATTGGCTGGTATAGTGTTAAACCCAGCTACCCATTGGAACTCTATAGAATATATTTCAGAACTTATTGATTTTGTGTTAATTATGACAGTAAATCCAGGATTTGGTGGACAAAGTTTTATTCTATCAGGATTGAATAAATTAATAAAAATCAATGAATTTAGAAGCGAAAATGATTATCATTGGAAGATTGAGATAGATGGTGGGGTAACAGATCAAAATAGTGATCTTCTAATACAATCTGGCGCTGATATTTTAGTATCTGGATCCTATATTTTTAAATCTAATTCTTACAAAGATTCAATTAGGAGTTTAAGATTATGTTCTCTGAGTTAAGTGAAAGACTAAATGGAGTATTTCGGAATTTAAAAGGTAAAGGAAAGCTATCAGAACAAAATATTCAAGATTCTTTAAAAGAAATTCGAATGGCTTTACTTGAAGCAGATGTAAACTTTAGAATTGTTAAGAACTTTGTTAATGAAGTTCAAAAACGTGCTATCGGACAAGAAGTTATGAAAAGTTTAGAACCTGGACAACAGGTGATTAAGATAGTCCATGAACAATTAATTTCATTAATGGATAATTCAGACATTGATCTAAAAATTCATTCTAATAAACTAACTAAAATTATGTTGGTAGGTTTACAAGGTTCAGGAAAAACCACAGCATGTGCTAAATTAGCAAATTATTTTCGAAAAAAGAAAAATGCAATTCCAGCTTTAGTTGCTTGTGATGTGTATAGACCTGCTGCTATACATCAATTAGAGGTTTTGGGAAAACAATTGGATATTCCAGTTATTTCAGATTTAACTACAAAAAATGTAATGCAGATTGCTGACAAAGCTCTAAACTGGGTGTTAAAAGAAAATACTAGTTTAATGATTTTTGATACTGCTGGGCGTCTTCATGTCGATCAGGAAATGATGCAGGAAGTTAAGAATCTTAAAGAGAAAGTTAAGCCAGATTTTATTTTTTTTGTTGCTGATGCCATGACAGGACAGGATGCTGTAAATGTTGCTAAGGAATTTAATGATATATTATCTTTTGATGCAGTAATTTTGACAAAATTAGATGGAGATGCTAGAGGTGGCGCTGCTTTATCAATAAAAGCTGTTACAGGAAAATCTATTGCTTTCGTTGGTATTGGTGAAAAAATTTCTGATTTAGAAGAATTCTACCCGGAAAGAATGGCATCTAGAATTCTTGGAATGGGAGACGTGTTATCCTTAATTGAAAAAGCACAGGAAGCTTTTGATGATGCAGAAGCAGATAAAATTGCTAAGAAAATGCAAAAGAATCAATTTACTCTTACTGATTTTTTAGATCAACTTCAGAATATGAAAAAATTAGGACCTCTAGATCAGATATTAAAACTAATACCTGGATTAAATCAGAAAATGATGGATCAAGTAAAAATTGATGATAAACAGATTGCTCATGTTGAAGCAATAATCTATTCAATGACTAATAAAGAACGTGAACGACCAGATATTATTAATGGTAGTCGTCGAATTAGAATTTCCAAAGGTTGTGGAAGAACTGTTCAGGACGTCAATCGATTATTAAAACAGTTCGAACAAATGAAAAAGATGATGAAATCTATGAATACATCAAAGATGATGAAGAATTTTAAGATGCCTTTTTAAATTTTTGCTTGACTTTTTTCAGTTAAAATAAAATTCTTGCTTTTAAGATAAATAGAATGCTATAAATATAGGATAAGGAGAAAAAATGGTTAAGATTCGTCTTACAAGAATGGGTTCAATCAATAAACCCTTCTATAGAGTTATTGCTGTAGATTCAAGAACACAAAGAGATGGGAAATTTATTGAGAATATTGGATATTATGATCCAAAACACAATCCTGCAATTGTCAAAGTTGATGAAGACAAAGCGATCAAATGGCTTAAAGTTGGTGCACAACCTTCTGAAACTGTCAGATCATTGTTTAAAAAAGTAGGTATTTTAAAAAAATGGCATGAAATGAGATTCGTAAAAAAGGAAACAGTTTCTGAATAATTTCAGGAAGGGTGAAACATGAAAGATCTGATTGAATTTGTTGTAAAAGCTTTAGTTGATGATCCAAGTGAAGTAAGTATAAAAGAGATTTCCGGAGATAAAGTAACCTTGTATGAACTACGAGTAGCTAAAGCTGATATAGGTAAAATAATCGGAAAACGCGGTCGTACGGCAAGTGCAATTAGGACAATATTAAATGCTGTATCCATTAAGCAAGGAAAACGAGCAGAACTAGAAATAGTTGACTAATGGATATAGACGATTTAGTAATTATTGGAAAATTAGGTTTCAATCATAAAAACAAAGATTGGATCAATTTCAAATTGAATGATGAATTTTGTGAATACATTGATGAAATTGATGAGTTATTTTTGATCTTTAAAGATCATAGAGTGCGTTATGTGAAGGTAAAGCGACTTGCTAAACGAGATAATAAACTGTATTTTCGTTTAGAAGACAGTGATATTTATGAGGAATTAATAAATCAATCTGATATTCTTATTGGGTTAGATCCTGAAACTATCGATAAATGGGAAGAATCTGAAGGATATTATGATCCTTTAGGAATGGAAGTTTTCTATCAGGATGAACTAATTGGAAAAGTGATAGATTGGTTTAATAATGGTGCACAAGATGTTTTTGTCATAGAGCTGAATAATGGAAAAGAAATAATGATTCCTGAAGTTGAAGAATTTATTGATCGTATTGATACTGAAAAAAAATGGATATATACAAAAGCTATCGACGATTTTCTTGAATTATGATTATCAATATATTAACTTTATTTCCATCAATGTTTTATTCTTTTCTTTCTGAAAGCATCCCCAGGATAGCGATTGAAAAGGATAAAATTGAAGTACATTTAATAGATATTCGAGACTTTTCCGGAAATCGTCATCGTCAGGTGGATGATTATCCTTATGGAGGCGGTTCTGGAATGGTTATTAAACCTGATCCATTGTACGCTTCAATAAAGTCTGTTGAAAAATCCAGACTTCAACCAGTTATTTATTTTACACCTCAGGGTCGATTATTAAACCAGAGGATTATCCGAAGCTATTTACATGAAAAAGAAATCACACTTCTTTGTGGTCATTATAAAGAAATTGATCAAAGAATTCGCGAAGAGTTTGTTACAGATGAGATATCTTTAGGAGATTATGTGTTATCAGGAGGAGAACTTCCAGCTATGATCTTAGTTGATGCTCTCGCAAGATTGCAGGAAGATGTATTAAATGATATTGACTCTGCATTAAGTGATTCGCATGAAAATGGGTTATTAGGTACCCCTCATTATACTAGACCTTTAGAATTTTTGGGGAAAATGGTCCCTGAAGTATTAACTTCAGGAAACCACAAAAAGATTAATCAATGGAGATCAGAACAATCAAGATCTCTTACTAAAAGAATCAGACCGGATTTAAAAATTAATGAGTAAAATATATCTGGGTTTAGTTCATTATCCTGTTAATAATCGTGAAGGAGATATTATTACTTCTTCAATTACTAATTTGGATATTCATGATATCTCGCGATCTGCTATTACTTTTGGAGTTAATAAGTTTTTTATTATACATCCAAATGAAAGACAGAAAGAGATATTTACCAAAATTGTCAGTTTTTGGAAAACTGATTTAGCTAAATATTATAATAAAGACAGAGTTGAAGCTCTGACTGTGATAGACTTCTTACCAAGTATAGAAGATTCAATTAAAAAAGTAAAAAACCAGGATGGGCGAGATCCTATTGTTATAACAACAACTGCTGCAAAAATGGATGGACAATTGTCATTTTCACAGAGTAAACGACTTTTTAAAGAAGAAAGATCTATTCTTTTATTGTTTGGTACTGGAAATGGATTGACTAAAGAAGTTCATCAAAAAGCTGATTTTATTTTAGAACCAATAATTGGTCCTACTCTTTACAATCATCTTTCTGTTCGAAGTGCTGTTGCAATTGTTTTGGATCGTTTGACATCCGACAAATATAAGGAGGAATAAATGGACTTCATTCAAATGATTACTAAAGATCAAACTCGTACTGATCTTCCTGAATACCGTGTTGGTGATACTGTAAAAGTACACTATAAAATTAAAGAAGGCAATAAGGAAAGAATTCAGGTTTTCCAAGGGATTGTTATTCAAAAACGTGGTGCAGGGATCTCTAAAACCTTTACTGTTAGAAAAATTTCTGATGGTATAGCTGTTGAAAGAATCTTCCCCCAGCATTCACCACTTATTGATAAACTTGAAATCGTTCGTTTTGGACAGGTTCGCCGTGCTAAATTGTTTTATCTTCGCACCGCAAAAGGTAAAGCTGCACGTATCAAAGAAAGAAGAAGATAAAAGTATAACTTTTAAATATTTAAACCATCTGCTTATGCAGATGGTTTTTTTTTGCTTAAAATGCTTTCAACTGCCTTAGTACAAGGAATCTTTATACCTAAATGATAAAAAACCAATTTGAAATAAAGATAGTTATTGATAATATTCAGCTTTGAAGAAAATAACAAGAAGTATATTAAAAAAATTGAGAGTTGAAGTGGTTGCAAACAAAATTTGCTCTAACAAACCATATTTAGAACTTTTAAAAATAATTCAATTCTTAGTTCTTAATTACAAGAATTGTTTTAGCACAAAACCACTGTCTTTTAACTATACACATAATGCAATTTTGATTTTCATTTTTCATATCTATATTTATTACTTCTTTAGGTAGAAGCCTTATAAATTTTTACAATAATCTTTAATTTATTGATTGCCAACCTGTTTATCTTTTTTGTATAAAATTTTTTTTAGAACTTGTTATCTTCACTAATCCTTTTCAACTGAATAACCAACAAACCTCATTATAGTAAATTATCAATTCATGCTGACATTTAAAAGTAACAAGATGAGACAAATCAAATGAAAAAGACTATTCTCAATAAAAAAAGAGACGCTTTAAGGCGTCTCTAATTGAGATTTTTTGAGGTTTTTATTTTATTAACATCAATTTATGAATTTTTTGATAAGACTTTGTTTTCATTCTGCAATAATAAATGCCTGATGATACTGGTTTCCCTTTTTGATCACGACCATTCCAGACAATTGTATATTGACCTTGATTCTGGTGATTATTGATTAATGTTTTTACTAATTGACCCCTTATGTTATATATATCGATAACAACATTGGTAGCTTCATGAAGGCTATAACCTATTCTCGTTTCCGGATTAAATGGATTGGGATAATTATTGGTTAGCTCAGTTGCTTTAATTGTAATATCTTGATTTGAAACTGGAAGTATATGAATTGTCCACTCTCTGGTTAATGAAACTACTCCATCAGTCACAATCACTTTTATTATATAGGTTCCTATCGTATCAAAAGTATAATTCAATTGATTTTCTGTATTTGAAAGTACTTCGTCATTGATTAACCAAGAATATGATAATGAATCATTATCAACATCTACTACATTTATCTGAAAATCCACTGAATGATGAATATTTATACTAAAAGTTGTACTATCTGGTGAAAATGTGTTGATTACTGGTGAGTCATTTATAGGATTTACGATGATTCTGATAGAATCTATGACGCTAGCTCTAGTGTATTGATCATTTACTGAAATATAAAAGATTTCTGATCCATTCCAGTTTAGAGATGGAATGAAGGTGAGTAAATATTCAGATAAATCATATGAGATGTGATTGTTTCCAGAAACACTAATATTGAATGAATTGTTATCGATATCGTTTATGTATTGGCTTAAATCTATAGCTCCTCCGATGTCTTCATTGAATGAATAACTGTCAGGTAAATTGAATTCTGGAATATCATTCACTGGAATCACTGTCACAACGACACTTGTATTTACATTTATATTATTGCTATCTGTTGCTTCAAATACTAAAGTTCGTTCGCCATTCCAATTATGATTTGGTGTTAATGTAACCATTCCATTAGTAATGCTAACCATTATGGAATCATTACCAGACACTGAATATGAAAGATGGTCTCCGAATGCCAAATCTGGGTCTGTAAACACCAGATTTAGATTGATGGTGTTGTTGATAGTATCTTCGTCAAAAGAGACAGGAATCATAGGATTATTGACAATAGGGGCATCGTTAACAGAAGTTACTATTAGGTTAAACTGATCTGATGTTATTAATCTGTCAGGACTATTCAAAGGCTTTGTTTTTGATTTTGAAGTTTGAGTAGATCTATTGATGCCATCAGATACAGATATTGTAAACTCTGCATTTCCATTCCAATTTAGATTTGGGGTAAAAGTTAATGACATTCCATTAATTTGGGTTATTACATTTATAGAATTACTGATATTGATACTCAATTCGCTTAAATTGTTATCTATATCGTTAATGTATTGTGATAAATCAATAGTGAGAGGAGTATCCTCCAGCGTTGTAAACTGAGTAGGTAAATTGATGGTTGGAGCATCATTAACTGGAGAAACAATGATGGACACAAAATCTGAAGAAGAAGTGTTCCCATCTGTTACTGTTAATTGAATTTGCTCCGTACCAGACCAATTAGCTGCTGGAGTTATGGTTACAGACCTTTGATTTGTGCTTATGGTTAAATGCTCTGAATTGCTTCCTTGAATGGTCAAAGAATTTATAACATTATCAATATCACTAAGATAGGGATCTAAAGACATGCTTAAAGGAGTATCTTCATTGAGAGTAAATGAATCTGGTAAATTAATAATAGGTGTATCATTGATCATTGTGACAGAAATTGGTAAGATTCCTAATGTATTTAAAGCACCATCTGATAGATATACATGCAGATTTTCTGTCCCAAACCAGTTGTTCTGAGGAGTAATTGTTACTTGGAATTGATTGATCGATACATTTAAATGATTCGTATTATTTATTATCAAAGATAATTGATCTAGTGAATTATCTATATCAGATATGAATCCAGAAAAATCTATGATTTGAGCTGTATCTTCCTGAACTGTGATTGAAGAGGGTAGGTTCAATACTGGTGCATCATTTACAGGATTTACGGTAATATTAAATTGAGCATTTACTGGTGTCGTTCCATCAGAAACTGACAGTTCTAAACTTTCAGTCCCATTCCAGTTTGCCTGTGGATCAATTCTGACATTTAATTGATTTATTGTGATGTTTAAATGCTCTGTGTTATTACAATTTATCGTTAAAGATGAATTTGGATTGTCAATATCTGAAATATATGGAGATAAAGAAAAACTTAAGTAAGAATCTTCATTAAAACTAAATGATGGAGGGATATTAATAATAGGCAAATCGTTAACTGGATTAACAGTCACACTCATTTGATCATTTGCTGTGTATATGCCATCATTTACTGAAAAATATAGAGTCTCTGTTCCATACCAGTTTGCTACTGGAGTTATGATTGCTTCAGTAGAATTTCTACTAACAGTTAAATGTGCTGTATTTTGAGCTGTTATGGTGAGATTTTCATTTGCTGTCTCATTATCACTAATATATGAAGCTAGTGGTAAAGTAAAATCATGATCTTCATCAAAAGAAATTGTTTCTGGTAGTTCTATCACAGGAGCAGTATTAGTAAAACTGACTCTAACTAATATTTGATCTGTCGAAGTATATTCTCCATCACTGATTGTGAATGAAATGTTTTCTTCACCTGACCAGTTTTCTTCTGCTGAAAAAGTAACCATCATTCCTGAAATTTGTGGAATTACATGGACATTGTTCTGATAGTCGATGCTGAAAGATGAATTATCTGTGTCTGTTATATAGTTTGAGAAATTTAAAGTTTGAGAACCATTCTGAATAAATGTAATACTATTTGGCAGATTTAATATTGGTGGATCATTTATCGGATCAACCGTAAATATTACTTGTTGATTAGAAAATAAACTGCCATCGGTTACTCTAAAAGTAACGGTTTCATTTCCAAACCAGTTAACTAGAGGTGTTATTGTCGCTACATCTTGATCAATTGATACAGATAAATGTTGAGAATTCTCTACTATATAACTAAGCTGATCAATTGACGTGTCTATGTCACTTACATAACTACTCAAATTGATTTGAAAAATTGAATCTTCATCTAAATGATATGAAGCGGGTAATGCCAGTACTGGAGCATCATTTACAGCATTAACTGTGACTTGAATAATTGCATTGGTAGTATTGATTCCATCAGAAACTTGAATTGTTAGATTAGTTGTACCATTCCAATTAAGTTCTGGGGTCAATGTTACTGATTGTTGATTTATCGTTGAAATAATATGATCATTTTCTAATACTGTTATTGATAAACTGTTTAAAGGACTATCTATATCACTGATATAATTACTCATGTTGATCAGATAACTACTGTCTTCATTAAATGTAATATTTGCTGGAAGCTCAATCGTTGGAGCATCATCTACAGGAACAACTACGATACTAACAATATCTGTATTTGACAAATATCCATCACTAACAGTAAACTGAATGTTTTCTGTACCGTTCCAGTTTTGACTTGGTGTGATTGTTAAGTTATGCCCAGTAAACCCTAATGTTAAATGATTGCTATTATTAGCATTAATTGTCAAGGAAGATAGATTATTGTCTATGTCATTAATATAATTATCAAGATTTATATTATAAACTATATCTTCATCAAAGGAAAAAGTTGCAGGAAGATTAATAGTTGGCGCATCATTCACAGGATTGACGATTATACTGATTTCATCTGTATTGGATAGTAGCCCATCACTAACAGATAGTTGAAGTATTTCTGTCCCAAACCAGTTTGGTGTGGGTGTAATTGAAACATTATGTTGGTTGATACTAATATTTAGATGGGTTGTATTTGTTCCGCTAATTGTTAAAGAAGAAACTAAATTATCAATATCACTAATGTAATTATCCATATTGATTACTAAATTCCCATCTTCTTGCAATGTAGAACTAACAGGTAAATTTATAACAGGGGCATCATTGATCGGATTTATTCTGATTCGTAATGAATCAGAAACAATTAAACGATTCTTAGCAACACTCTTTCTTGAAGATGCTGTCGCCTGATTATCTGAAACTGTGATTAATAATGCTTCTTGGCCAGACCAATTTGATGAGGGTATAACTGATAAGGTTGACCCAGTAATTGAACCGGTTAAATGAGCTGAATTCTGAGCAGTAATGGTTAATGTACTAAATGGAGTATCTGGGTCGGTTATATAATTCGCTAGGTTTATGTTTAATATTTGATCTTCAGAACCGGTCAATAGAGTTGGAAAACTAATTACAGGTGGGTTATTTATCGAATTTACTGTTAATTGCGCTGTACTTGATACAAATGCTGAACTATCATCTCTGGCACTAAAACTTAATGAACGGCTTCCCGACCAATCCTGATTTGGTGTGATTGTTGCTATTCCTCCACTTATGCTGATTGTGATATTATTAACTGGAGTATAACTAAAATGCAGATGATCTCCATAAATAGAATCTACATCAGTAAAATAATTGTATAAATTTAGGGTTGCTATTTGGTTCTGATTAATAATAATATTAGGAATTGGATTTCTTATTATTGGTGTATCATTAATTGGGTTTACTTGAATTGAAATATTTCCTGATGATGTTTTATTCAAGGTTTGATTATTTACTGTTATGTTTAATGTTTCTGTGCCTGACCAATTAGACTGAGGAGTAATTGTAAGCATGAGATTATTCAATGTGCAGGTCAGATGATTCGTGCTTGAAGCTTCTACAGTATAAACATTATTTGAATTATATCCAATTATGTAATTCCTAAGGTTTATTGTTTTAACCACATCTTCTCGGATAACTAAACTGCTAGGTAAACTTAAAAATGATGCATTTCTCAGAGTTGTCACAAATAATGCTTTTTGAGCTGAAATTGCTAAGGCTGAACTTGGATAAACATTATTGTAAACATAAGTGTAGCCATCTGTTGCGTTTTCATTTTGTACGCCAACAGTAAAGTAATTGTTTGGCCGCTCTCCATCTCCAAGAAATCCCTGATTATAGGTCTTATATTGGAATTTCATGGGATTATCTATTGGATTGCCAATTTGATATTGAGAATCATAAAGTATTGCTTCAAAGGTAAAAGTTGCACTATACGATCCATTTTGGTAATGTGCTGCATTATTCCACTGAATGACATAAGAATGATTTGTAGAATTATAATAGGTGTAAACACCAGCACCTGTTCCATTAAAGGTTAGATCTGACCAAAAAACTGCTACTAGACTAGTTGGACAATTTAACCCTGGTAAGGGCATGTTTCTCATCCCAGTCTGTGCAGTCGTTCCAAAACAAAACCAACCGTTCGTACCAATGGTTATTGTGTTATAATCAATACCATAATACTTAAACGAAAAAGGTAATGTTTTTACTGTTACCTGATCTCCATCATCCCCAGAGTCTGTCAACCCTGTATTAGCTCCTACTGTCGTGATTTCTTCCCATTGATAAACAGGCGCTTCTGGATAACTGGTATCTTGTTGATCAAATATCATATAACCAAAGTTATCTGGACCTGATGGATTGGTGACTGTGGCTGTGCTTGTATTAAAGATGACTGGAATAACTTTTATTGTTCCATATGTGTTATATAGTATTAAATCTGCTGTAAGTTGCATCCCTGGATAAACTGAACTATTAACCGTAAAACTAAAGGGATCTGATGTATTACTAGCTTGACTGTTTTGGAGGACTGTTCCATAACTCCCCAAGGAATCTGTCATCAGTATATAATTGCTTGTTGGTCTTAAAATAGCTTGGATAGATGATAAATCTACTTGACCAATATTATTTATTTTTATATTGATATTATTGTTCTGACCTATCTGACAGGTAGTAGAGGTTCCTCCAACAATATTATAAGAGACTATATTGGCATCTACACCATAAACCTGGTAAGATAGATGAGAATACCATGTATTGCCCCCAGATATAATTTTGTATCTTAAACCTATTATCTCATTGTTTTGACAATTCTCTTTCACTTTAAAGCTAAATGGAGAACTTTGGGAGGTTCCATTACCTAATAATTGTGAAATGGTTAATGTACTATCAATTATCTGAACCTGGTCTGACATGGATTGCAAAACTACATGTATGTTTGAAATAGTTGAAGAAGAATAGTTCTTAAAAGAGGAACTGAGATTAATAATTTCTCCTGAATTAATCTGATTGTTGTTGTTTCCACTTTGTTGATCACTATAACTTGTGCTCGCCATTCCAACAACTCCAACAGTAGAAACTGTCACTGTGTTGATAGTAGGAATATAATCTGGTTTTGATGCAGTTAATGATACTGATCCAGTTAAATCATTAGGAATTATGATAGTGGCATAGCCATTTTCATCAGTTGTCCCTAAATAACATGTATTATCAGATGCTTTTATTGAAACAGTTACGTTACTTAATGGTTGATTGTTATCTTGAGCTTGGACAGTTATTGAGTTTTCTCCAACTGAGATTTGTGTTGGAGCAGTTAAAGTAATGTTTTTTGGGACAGTTTTGAAAAGTCTGACTGTGGGATCTCCCATTAGGTTATTCCAATGTGCCAAATCATGGGCAGCATTGGAGAAATTACTGTAAACTTGTACCAGCTTCAGCTTTGAAAACAATTGTGCCTGACCCATATCTACCATTTTTCCAGTAAATAAACCATTAAATGTTGAAGCGGCCATTAAATTGTTATAGGGTGTTAATGTGTGAGATGTGGACATCCCTATTGCAACGATAGCACCTGATGGATTTGTCGTCGATCCCAATTTAATTGCTCTCTCTGTTCTGCAATCGGGAGATCCATCTGAAGTAGAACTAAACTTGCCTGTATCACAGGTTATCCATACAGCATAAAATAATTTTCTAACGTTATTTAATGCACTGATATTTGAAGTTGTAAAATCACTCATGTGAATATAACCTCTATAATTAAAAAATAAACACCCATTACTAGCTGTTGTTTGCATAGAACTTGCTGAAGGTTGAGGACCATAGAGTTCTGTGTATTGATGGTTTGAATCATATGCTTTTGTGATATCTTTTATATATCTGTTTGTTGATACACAGGACTCTCCCGAAGGATCTGTATCACCAACCAATAAATTGTTGTTAAACCATCCAGTCCCTCCTGTTGTAGGAGTTTTTTCATAATAAAATATTTTTGCTAATAATACATTTAATTCACTGGTTGAATTAATTGATAGACGACCGATAAATGCGTCTCCTAAATAATCTGATCCTGATAAATGAGTATATGGATAATCCCCAATACCTGTTCCACTCCAACTCCAAGAATTGTATATTTTTGAATTGGTTGGAATGAGTAAGGTACCAGTAACATCACCAACTAATATGATATATTCTGGTTTATTAACCGCTGTATTATAGAAATTTTGAATATAATTCTTGATAGATGTTGCTGTCGTTCCTGTTTCTGAGGTGCTTACCATTGTAACATTAAAACCTAATTGTTTTTTCCAGGTAACTAAAGATCCTAATGCTGTCGCTACTGTAGAATTGTTCGGTCGAATGATCAAAATGGACGGTTGTTGATACAATGCATAGGGGTTACGCACTTGATCAAAATTATTGATTAAATTCTCATAAATGGGCTCGAAACTATGAGATATATATTGGTTCACCTGATAATTTGGGTTAAGACTATTTGCATTTGATTTAATATTTAATCTGATTTCATTGTTTATTTCCAGTTGTTGTAACTTAGGATTGTAACGAAAAGGAAACACATTTAAATTGATGATTTGATAATCTCTGATTGTCTGAACATCAGACACTTTTGCTAAAGTCTCAGGATAAAAGGAGTTCTGATTGTACATTTGGTTATTTATTATAAATTCTGTTTGCTTTTCTTCCAGAGATTGGCATGGTACAATTGTGTTGCACTGTAACATTGTTGTCTTAGCCTTTTCAACCCTATTTAGGGTAGGAGAGCTGTTAACAGGAACAGCAAAAGTTGCACTAAAAAACGGAAGCTCCGGATTACCTTCTTCAATCATGTATTCTGTGTTTTCAACTACTATTTTATCATATACTTTGTTGTTTAATGTTACTTTTTCCAGCTTATAATCAGGACAACTAAAGATGATATCAAGATCTCCATTAGATTGTGTAATTGTCTGAAAAGAATCGTTTGTTATTCTTCCAAGTAATATTGAGCATAATAATAAAAATAAAATACTCATTAATATTCGTTTTATATTTAATACCATATAAAACCCCCTCTAAGCTTAATAATATATATATTTTAGCATTAACGCAATTTGTATTCCAAAATGAATATTCGTTTTTTTTGGAGTATTACTTGACTTTTATAACTTAATTAATTATTTAATTTTGTAAGGGAGGAGTTGAGATGAATTATAAAAAATATTTGCTTTTGTTTTTCGTTTTTATCTTAAATTTTTCTCAATTGTTATTCTCTCAGGACAAACCAGCAGTTATTCTCGAACTATTACTGAAAGATACTCAAACCTTCAATAAACAAAAAAGAATTGAAACTATAATTACTGTTTCTGATAGCTTAATCAATAAAAATAAACAAGATGCGACGATAATTGTCAATTTTATTATCAATTATTCTAAAAAATGTAAATATAAAATGGGTGTTTATAAGGGGTATAATCTGCAGGGAGATCTCTGTTATAATAAAAATCTTATTAATGAAGCCAATAAATGGTATGAGTTAGCTTATAATGAAACAAAAAATTCTAATGATTATGATTTTATTGCAAAAGTAGTTTCCAATCTTGCTGCAATAAATTATAAAAATGGAAATAATAGTGAAAGTATAAATTTATATAAAATAGCTTTGAAAAATGCTGTTCTTTCAAAAAACCTAGATAAAATTGCGGATATTCATGGAAAAATGTGTCTAGTTTATATGGGCTTAGGAGATTTTGATAATTGTCTTAATGAAGGAAAAGAAGCTCTTAAAATTAGAAGAGATCTTAAAGATAGAAAAAAAATTGAATATTCTCTTTCAACTCTTGGAAATGCTGTTTTCAAAAAAGGTGATTATAAACAATCATTAGATTATCATTTAGAAGCAATCAAGATCGCAGAATCCATCAATGATAGTCTGGGAATTGCTAATTGCTATAATAATATCGGTATCGTTTACAACGCTTTGGCTGAGTTTGATAAAGCTCTGGAATACTACATTAAGGCTGTCAATATTAAACAAACTCAAGATTATAGTACTGCCAATACACTTAACAATATTGCCTTAATCTATAAGAAACTAAAAAATTACCCAAAAGCTTTAGAATATAATTTCAAATCCCTTGAAATTAAAACTAAAAATAAAGACTTGCAGGGGATAGGTTCTTCCAATAATAACTTAGGGAGTTTGTATTCTCAAACGAATGATTTTGAAAAAGCCATAAAACATTTGGATATTGCTTATGATATCTTTTCTAAAACTAAAAATAATACTGGTTTAGTGAGCGTCTTAGCAAATTATGGCGTGGTTGAAATGAAAAAAAAGAACTATAATAAAGCTCTTGAATACTTAGTAAAAGGTATTGAAATTGCTAAATCAATCAATTCTCAATCTCTCGCACTGACTAGTTATGGTCTAATCGTTAAAGTTTACGAACTGAAAGGTGACTATAAGCAAGCATTGTATAACTATAAAGAATATTTCCTATTTAAAGATTCTCTCTTTAATGAAACCAGTTCCAAACAAATTACCGAAATTCAAACCAAATATGAAACTGAAAAAAAGATCAGAGAAAATGAACTTTTAAAAAAAGATAAAGAAATTCAAAGACTTGAGCTCGTAAAATCTGAAAACAGTAGAAAGATTCAATATGGATTTTTAATATTTTTAACAATTATTGTTCTTCTGATTTTCAAACTGTATAAAGACCAACAAAAAGCTAATGAGATTATAAATTATGAAAAAGAAAAATCAGATCAACTTCTGATAAATATCCTGCCCATTGAGATTGCTAAACAACTGAAAGATAATGGAAAATCTATTCCAAAAAGTTTCGACGATGTGACTGTTTTGTTTTCTGATTTAGTAAATTTTACTGAAATAAGTTCACATCTCTCTCCTATTCAAGTTATCGAAGAATTAAATGATTTGTTTACTGAATTTGATAATATTATTGAAGAAAATATGGGAGAAAGAATCAAAACCATTGGAGATGCTTATCTGGCTGTTTGTGGCATGCCTGAACCTAATCCTCTACATGCTATAAATATTGTTAAATCAGCTGTTCAGATTGTTCAATTTGTCCAAAAAAGAAATATGTCTTCTCCTATTCAATGGTCTGTTAGAATTGGGGTCCATACTGGAAAAGTAGTCGGTGGAGTAGTCGGTATTAAAAAATATATCTATGATATTTTTGGCGATACTATTAACACCACTAGCAGAATTGAATCCCAAACTCTTCCCATGCAGATAAATGTCTCTGAAACAACTTTTGAATTAGTTAAAAATCATTTCAGCTTTGAAGTCGATAAAGAAGTTCACCTCAAAGGAAAAGGGGTTATTAAACTTTATTCTGTGGTGCAAAACTTGTGAGATTCTTAAGGTAAAGTTAATATTTCGTGCCCTGTTTCTGTTATTAATACTGTATGCTCAAACTGAGCACTTAAACTGTTATCTGCTGTTGATACTGTCCAGCCATCTTTTCTCGATGTATTCACTCTCCAGTTTTTACTCATATTTATCATTGGCTCTACTGTAAAAATCATGCCCTTTTTTAATTGTATATCATTTTCCTTTGTATAAAAATGACAAACATGCGGATCCTCATGAAATGCTAACCCTACTCCATGACCACCATATTCGCGTACAACTGAATATCCAAAAGGTATGACATACTGCTCTATAAAACGACCCATTTGAGATAATAAAATGCCAGGTTTTAATAATTCTATCCCTTTCATCATCGCTTCTTCTGAAACTCGTACAAAGTTCAAGATCTCTTGATTTACCTCTCCAATGATATAGGTTCTCGAACAATCTCCAAAAAAACCGTCCAATGTCACTGTAATATCTACATTAACAATATCTCCATTTTTTAATATCTGCTTCTTAGATGGAATTCCATGACAGACTATGTTGTTTAACGAAGTACAAATGCTCTTCGGATATCCATGATAATTCAGAGGTGAAGGTATTGCTTGATGACTGATTATAAACTTATGAGCTAAATCATTCAAATGATCTGTATTCGTACCCTGAATAATATAAGGCTCTAAATACCTTAAAACCTGTGCCGCTAACTTTGATGCATTACGTATCTTTTCTATCTGTTGTTCATTCTTTATGATAACCATATCTACCTCTTATTAAAGAAAAAAGCCGCAAAATGCGGCTATATAATGGTGGGCCCAAGAGGAGTCGAACCTCTGACCATCCGGTTATGAGCCGGAAGCTCTACCAACTGAGCTATAGGCCCCTTCTTTTCACTTATTGGTATCATATTTCTAATCTATTGTTTTTTTGTCAAGAGAAAAAGATCACGAATTTGCTTGACTCCAAAAAATTAAGACTGTCCAATATATATTGACTCTCATTAAGCCTCTCTCGGTCTTATAGGCTAGAAAAGTAAACCTATATCCTTTCATCTTTACCAAACAGGCCACAGCCTGATATGAGCTCTTATCTTTTTTCTGCAAATCTCTGATTTGCCATTATCTGCAACACACCTGTGTTGTCTACATCGGTTTCATGGAATTTTCTTGCATTTCTTTCTGTTTTTGTTGTTTTTGATAATATCTCGTAGAGACGCAATGCTTTGCGTCTCTTCAATTGCACACAACACCTGTTTAATTGAACGTAAATGAGACAATGCCCATGAAAAAATGGCGTAAAGTCGCAAGGAAACTCGAAGGGGTGCGAACAGATATATGTTTGAGCTCGAAGAGCGAGTTTATGGCGGAGCCCCTGAGAGTGACTGGAGATTAAATGGCATACCATCAGAAAAATACAGATATTTATATTTCAATGAAAAGAGATGAAAATCAAGATCCCTGATAGGGGTTTTCCGGGCTTGAACTTTCTTTGCTTCGTTTATTTTGCATAAAGGCAAAAGAAATGAAGAATACCATTTCAAAGAAATGAAAAGACTTTATTCAACATATGCCATCCTAAAGATATCCTCCAACGATGATGATTATCTCTTATCTCCTATGAAACATCTTGTGTATTTGTCTATTTTAATTAATTAATCCATAAAATATATTAAATATCCAAGTATCAAGACAAAAGAAATGAACACTACTATCTCAAAGAAATATCCATATCTTCTCCAATAGATGTCAATTTTTTAAAAGGACAATCTCAAAACAAGGTGTTTCATTTTTACCAAACAGGCAACAGCCTGATATGAGCTCCTATGAAACATCTTGTGTATTTGTCTATTTTAATTAATTAATCCATAAAATATATTAAATATCCAAGTATCAAGACAAAAGAAATGAACACTACTATCTCAAAGAAATATCCATATCTTCTCCAATAGATGTCAATTTTTTAAAAGGACAATCTCAAAACAAGGTGTTTCATTTTTACCAAACAGGCAACAGCCTGATATGAGCTTTTATCTGCAAATCTCCGATTTGCCATTATCTGTAGTGCGTCAGCACTACCATTATCTTCTCCAATAGATGTCAATTTTTTAAAAGGACAATCTCAAAACAAGGTGTTTCATTTTTACCAAACAGGCAACAGCCTGATATGAGCTCCTATGAAACATCTTGTGTATTTGTCTATTTTAATTAATTAATCAATCCATAAAATATATTAAATATCCAGGTATCAAGACAAAAGAAATGAACAATACCCTCTCAAAGAAATGAAAAGACTTTATTCAACATATGCCATCCTAAAGATATCCTCCAACGATGATGATTATCTCTTATCTTTTATCTGCAAATCTCCGATTTGCCATTATCTGCAGTGCTCCCGCACTGCCTATGATATCTGGCCGGATTTCCCACCCATATTTGCTGGGGTGGAATGTTCTTTAGTAAAACAGAACCCATTCCTAGAGTGGAATATTGCCCAATTTCCAAATTGTCACCCACAGTTGCATTCAGACCTATGTGCACTCCAACCCTGAGCGTAACAGATGAACTTATACAGCTTTGGGCAGCCAGATGACAATGGTCTGCCAATATGGAATTATGTCCAACAGTGGTACTCGCCATTAGCAAACAATTCATACCTATTTGAGCTCCTGCTGATATTGCGCATAAAGGCATTATAATACTACCTGAACCTATTGTTGCCGAAGGAGCTACATAGGCTGAAGGATGAACGAAAGTTATCAACTGTTCGGGTGGGATGTGCAAACTGTCAAACAAGGCAATGCGTTCTTCTTGCCCGTCTATGCGATAGATAGTATAAACAAAGTAGCATCCCAAACGGATAAAATGTTCTATATCCTGCAAACTCCCTAACACTGGATAGTTTTCTAGAGTGCTGCCCTTAGGCTGACGGTCGTTGAGGAATCCCAAGATTTCCAGATCCGCTCTGCCTTGGCGTACTGTATCTGAGATAGCATCTGCAATCACAGTTCCGTTGCCGATTCCACCAATAATAATAATTTGTTTATTCATTTGAACCTTCTATAGGGATAGTTTTGATTATATAAAGTGAAATATTGGGCTGTTTGAGCATACCACTCTGCCCAAAATGACTTTTTTCTTATAAAGAATTTCCTCTATTTTGTTCCCAGATTAAGATTGCGTCATAGCGTTGAATGAGGTTGTGAGCAGCAATATGCATAGGTGGTCCTAGAAATCTGCCGTTCTGAACCGCTACGCCTTTACCTTCGGAATATGCTAGCTCAGTTAATCGTAAATCCTCTTTTGCTCGTAAATATTCAACCTCAGAAGGGGTAAAGTAGAGATGGGCGTGTTCAATTTCCTTGGGATGAAGCAAGAGCATACCTTCGAAACCTAAAATTGCTGATACTCTCAAGTTCTTTATTAGGTCTGCAATATCATGAACTTTTACGTGTACTGTATCAATAGGGATCACACCAGTCGCTCGGGCTGCCATGGCTATCATCGCTCTGGGTGTATTCAGCGATATACCATTTTCATCGTGGATACCTCTCAGGTCGGCAACAAAGTCCTCGCAACCAAAAGCTATTGCTACCACTCGGGTTGATGCTCGACAGATTTCCTCAGCATGTAAAACTGCTGAGCAAGTCTCAATCAAGGGAATAATGCAGAAATGACCAGATTTATAACCACCAAAGGACTCAAGTTCTGTAAGTAATTTGTCTAATAACTGGATATCTTCAGCTTGTTTTGACTTTGGAAAAACAAATCCAGTTACTCCTTTACACATTAAGGCTTTCACATCATCTGAAAGTAGCCCTGAGTCAAAGGAATTCAGTCTAATAAAGACATGTTGCCGGGTAAATATCCCCTCATCAATCAGTTTTCTGCTGATTTGCCTAGCTCGTATTTTGTTATCTAAAAAAGGCACGGAGTCTTCTAAATCGATAATAACAGCATCTGCCTTACTTTGAGTTGCTTTTCTCAAATACTCTTCATTGTGGCCAGGGACAAATAGCATAGAGCGTAAAATCATGTTTATCTCACTCATCCTTTTTTACTAGATGGAATGAGTACATTACGTGTATAAGAAAGTACTCGTTCATTATTTTGATTAAAGGCTTCTGTTTCTACTACAATTACACCTTGAAGTTTTTTATGCTCAGATGGAATTATATTTAATATTCTGCTTTGAGCGTGAATGGTGTCTCCTATTAAGACGGGGGCATGGTGGATCACGCGGTCATACTGTAGATTTGCAATTGCTTTTCCACTGATATCAGCCACACTTAGCCCTACTACCAAAGAAAATACATGAGTACCTGCAACAACTATTTGACCAAAACGGGTATGTTTAGCATATTCTGAATCTGAATGCAGAGGATGAGAATTACAGGTTAATTTGCAGAAGTCAAGAATCTCTTGCTTAGAAATGGTATGAGTTTCCTCATGATAATAAATTTCGCCCTGTGTGAATTCTTCCAAGTACTTGCCAAAATTACTGAGCTTATCTCTCATTGCAACATCCCTTATTCTCTTAAATTTCAAAGAAATATATTGACTACTCTTACTATGAGCTATTTTTTATGCAAGATGTCAAGTGCTTTTTCATCAACAGCCTGATACGAGCTCTTATCTGCAAATCTATGATTTGCCATTATCACCAATGTATCAATGCGGATTTTATCTATTATCTATTATCTCATATGAAACATCTTGTGTATTTGTCTATTTTAATTAATTAATCAATCCATAAAATATATTAAATATCCAGGTATCAATGAGACAATGCCCATGAAAAAATGACGTGTTATGGAGCGAGTTCGGCTCGGACTCGAATACTTGAAGATAATACTCATTTTATCTACAAATTCCTATACCTCATCAATCTAATACAAGAAATAATCCAGATATAAGTGTTACAATGCCCATGAAAAAATGACGTTAAGTCGCAAGGAAACTCGAAGGGGAACGAACAGCCATTCTGATTGAAGACAATGGTTTACCTCATAATTTAACATACCCATTGGCAAGCTATGGCGGAGTCCCTGAGAGTGACTGGAGATAGCAAGTTTTTTCCTAGGGCTTGATTTTTTCTTTGCTTCGTTTATTTTGCATCAAGGCAAAAGAAATGAACAATACCATCTCAAAGAAATGAAAAGACTTTATTCAACATATGCCATCCTAAAGATATCCTCCAACGATGATTATTATCTCTTATCTATTATCTGCAAATCTCCGATTTGCCATTATCTGTAGTGCGTCAGCACTACCATTATCTTCTCAAACAGTTATCATTTTTGAAAATGACAATCTCAAAACAAGGTGTTTCATTTTTACCAAACAGGCAACAGCCTGATATGAGCTTTTATCTGCAAATCTTTGATTTGCCATTTTCACCAATGTATCAATGCCGATTTTATCTCTTATCTCTTATCTTTTATCTGCATATCTTTGATTTGCCATTATCTGCAGTGCCTCAGCACTGCTTATTTCCTTGGAGCTTACTCTTTTTTGCTTTATACTATAATATTAAAAAAAAGATTGACACTTTCTCACCTTTTGGAGTTATATTAAGTAGGTGTTTTAATTTTAATTTGCATAAAAAAAAGGATTAATTATGCGTGTTTTCTTTAAACCAGGCTCAACACTATACCCAAAAGGCGGAAAACGAGACGATGTCGTCTATTGTTACCATAATGAAGGAACTATTTGCTTTACCAGAAATTACTACCCTGTTCCAGAAATGCCTCAAAATCGTAAGATTAAAGAGTTGCAATCTGTAACTTTACAAATATGGGAAGTTCTCCCCTTACGTTTTAAAACCGAATTATCTCTCTATGCTCAACAATATAAAAATGAATACCCACATATCAGACGTAAATTTCTCTGTAATTATTCAATTTTCTTAAAAATCACCCATAAACTTGATCAATTAATGCAAAGTACTCAAAATAAATCTCTTACAATTGAAGATTTTTTTAAATACTTTGTTTCCTTCTCTTTAGCAGATTATATCCGTGTTAAATTTCTGCCAAAAGTTAAAAACTTCTTTAAACTGAATGCTAAACTTATAATTGAGTTTATCACTTATTTCTTTGAATATAAAACTGTCCTATCAAGGAATTTCTTCCAGATACAACAACTTACTGCACCTTTTGGCTAGATTATTACGATTCATTTCTCCTTTCTCTTTATAGTATCTAAATAAATGATCAATATTATTCAATAAATCATTAAGATTCCTGAAACTTGACCGATACTCTAATAGATAGAGAATGGGAGACAAGGATGTCAACAATCACAGGTACGGTGGGTAACCAAGCTCTAACGGTTGTTTCTGCAACCGGGAGAATAGATCCTTATTCAGTTTTGAACCTCAATATGAAAGCTACTGGCGGAGAAGAAAAACTGAAAAAGGAAAACTTTTACTATTTTAAGGGCGAAATGGCTTCAGGTTCTACTTCATATGCTTATGAAGAATGGACTAAAAAACCACTCATGTCTCTCTTTAAAGTAATTGAAGGCTCCTCTGTAATTCTAGCTTCTGGTGATGATGGAAAAAACATTTGGTCGGTCAATAAAGGAAAATTAAACTCCTTTGATGATAGTAATTCTCCTGATCGTGAATATAGAAAACGTTATGAAAACTATGACTACCTAGATCCAAAAAGTAATTTCTTTAAAGTTTCTTCAAGTAGATTATTGACTGTTGATGGAACAAGATGCTATGAAGTAAAAATTACAAATAGAAAAACATCTGAAATCAGAACTCAATATTACGATTCTTCTAATTTTCTCCTAAAAAGAGAAATTAAACAAAACGGTTCTTCCAAAATTCAAACTGACTTTTCTAAATATTTGGATATCGGGGGAGTCATGATCGCTCATAAAAGGATTGTTACAAATCTTAATACTGATACTAAACAAACCTTAACTTTTAGCGAGGTTACTAAAGGCAAGTATGTCTCTTCTGAAAAATTTAAAAGCCCCGAACCAAAAAAAGCTGCCATTACAGATGATTCTACAGCAAAAAAAGCAGGACTAAATATTGACACCTATGCTTAATAAGTTGTCTATAATATTAGCTGGTGATTGTGTTTCTGAATATTTATTCTACCTTCCAGAGGAATGGAATAATGTCTTTTAGCATTTTCTTCTCGATTGATATGTAGGGGCGATTCACGAATCGCCCTAGTGTTGAATGCTTCTTTTTTGGGTGATCCACGAATTATCCCTATCAAAACTTACTTAACTAAAATGTTTTTCTGGTTTTACTGTATTCTTTGGTCTCAGCATTTTCTTCTCGATTGGTATGTAGGGGCGATTCACGAATCGCCCTAATATTGAACGCTTCTTTTTCGAGTGATCTACGAATCATCCCTATCAAAACTTACTTTACTAATATGACTTTTCTGGTTTGATTTTTTTCATTTTGCTTAAGTCTAATAAAATAAATTCCAGAAGATACAGATTGTTGGAGAGAATTTTTCCCATTCCAAACAATCTGGTACTTTCCTTTTGAATATTGTTGATTTGTTAAGGTCTGAACTTTCTGGCCTTTGAGGTTATAAACAGAGATTTCTACTTGACCTGGCGTAGGCATATCCCAAGAGATGGTGGTGGAAGGATTGAAAGGATTAGGATAACACCTTAGATTTGAGGAAGGAATCTCTGTTTGATCTGTATTGGAGATAAATGGATTCCATTCAAAGGCGCCCATATCCACGCCCACACCATAGACTCTGGGTTGACCAGTTTGATCATAAAGAGGGAATTCATAACCAGGGATATCCTGAGTTCCTGCATCGATACAGGGAGATTCAGGGTGCAACCTATAAGGATAAGAGCCTGTCTGGATAAACAAAGGATCAGCATCCAGGTTACCTTCTCCTAAGATAAATCGTCCGTCATCGACAGGGACAAGACTATTTGTTCCATTTTGCAGTAAACAATGAGACACTTCGATCGTGTCAGCCCAAGCACTAATATTTCTATTGTTTGGAACATTATCATAAAATATTGAATTTTTAATGCTCAAGTTTCCATCACCATCTGAACCTGATAAAGAGACTGTTACACCGTTACTTGAAATATTTCCTTTAAAAGTACAATTGATGACAGTTGCATCCAGAGCATTATTCAATGATAATGCAGAAACACCGCCATCTATTCCTGTAAAGATATTTCTATTATTCTCAAAGAGTACATTATCAATCAGTACCTTTGTCCTTTTATTATGATGAGTCCAAAATCCAAGGATTTGTATCCCGCCACCTTCTCCCATCCATTCATCCGCATTATAATTTCGATTATTTCTGATAACCGAGTTTTTTAGTTCAAAATTATCTAGCCATGCTCCTGTGATGCTTTTCCCACCTCGATTGTTTTCTACAATAACTTGGTTGAATTTATAGGAACCATAATATAAATCAATGGGATACATAGAATCCTGATTACTGTCTGATACCCGAATATTATCAAATTGTCCAGTCATACTACTAAAAAATAGTGCCATCCGATAACTATAACTTTGTTCAAATGCTTGTTTAAACCAGATATTTCTCAGGGTAAAGCTTAATTCTGTTTGTTGATAGCCAATAAAAAAGGGTCTCTTATTTAATCCATCAAAGATCGTGCTGTCCCGTGATTCGCCCTCTATAATAATATTATGTTTGACTTGAAGAGGAAAGAGCTGGGTATTGGCTGTATAAAGTCCATTTTTAATATGTAAGGTTTTTGTTTCATTGTCTGGCGCTTTGATGCGTCTTAGGGCAAGATGCAGAGATCGAAGAGGAGTCTCAGGGCTAAGTCCATCATTTTGATCATCCCCCTCTGCGCTCACATACATATCATTAAACACAGCCTGTTCTGCATACTCCTCAGCTGTTATGTGTAGGGAATCTACGGGATGAATAAAGTATTGATCTGGATTATCAATAGTAAATTTCTTTAACTCTATTAAGGGTTGGATTTGCAAATTGTTGTACAACATGAGATCAGATACTGAACTGGCATGATTGTTATAGATTGAATTCTTTTCAGACTGAGAGAAATAAACCATACTAGTAATTGCAATGATACCACCTCCACGAATTGCTTGATTGTTAAAAATCTCGTTGTTTACTAGATATAGGGTTGAGTTCTTTGCGCCTATACCACCCCCATGATAACTATAATTATTTTTCAAAATGCAATTTGATAAGGTGACATAAGAGTTTTTAATGTATATCCCTCCGCCTGGGTTTTGAAAAGTCCCCTTCCCTCGGGTAAGTGTCAGCCCATTTAGAGTAGCGGTTTCTCCGAGGATTATCTTGACACAAGGATCGAGATTACCACCATCAATGATAGTGTTATGGATATAACTGGTATCAGGATTAAATAGATATAAACTGCTCAGATAAAGGTCTTTTGCTGAAAGATTGATATTCTCTTGATAGGTACCAGGGTATATTAAGAGAGTATCATGAAAAACAGCTGATACGATTGCCTCAGAAATGCTTTGAAAACTAGTGGGATGATTGGGATTGACTTCTAAGATTAAGCCAAAGATTGGGTTGATACAAAATATTAAACAGAATAGATATATTATTTTCATTTTCTTACTCCTTAAATTGGGGCTGATTGTAACCTCAGCCCCTTTTTCATGTCAAGAAACTATTTTACTAAAATGTCTTTTAGCATTTTTCTTCTCGATTGGTATGTAGGGGCGATTCACGAATCGCCCTAGTGTTGAACGCTTCTTTTTCGAGTGATCCACGAATCATCCCTATCAAACTTACTTTACTAAAATGTTTTTCTGATTTTACTGTATTCTTTGGTCTCAGCATTTTTTCTTCTCGATTGGTATGTAGGGGCGATTCACGAATCGCCCTAGTGTTGAACGCTTCTTTTTCAAGTGATCCACGAATTATCCCTATCAAACTTACTTTACTAAAATGTTTTTCTGGTTTTACTGTATTCTTTGGTATCAGCATTTTTCTTCTCGATTGGTATGTAGGGGCGATTCACGAATCGCCCTAATATTGAACGCTTCTTTTTCGAGTGATCTACGAATCATCCCTATCAAAACTTACTTTACTAAAATGACTTTTCTGGTTTGATTTTTTTCATTTTGCTTAAGTCTAATAAAATAAATTCCAGAAGATACAGATTGTTGGAGAGAATTTTTCCCATTCCAAACAATCTGGTACTTTCCTTTTGAATATTGTTGATTTGTTAAGGTCTGAACTTTCTGGCCTTTGAGGTTATAAACAGAGATTTCTACTTGACCTGGCGTAGGCATATCCCAAGAGATGGTGGTGGAAGGATTGAAAGGATTAGGATAACACCTTAGATTTGAGGAAGGAATCTCTGTTTGATCTGTATTGGAGATAAATGGATTCCATTCAAAGGCACCCATATCCACGCCCACACCATAGACTCTGGGTTGACCAGATTGATCATAAAGAGGGAATTCATAACCAGGGATATCCTGAGTTCCTGCATCGATACAGGGAGATTCAGGGTGCAACCTATAAGGATAAGAGCCTGTCTGGATAAACAAAGGATCAGCATCCAGATTACCTTCTCCTAAGATAAATCGTCCGTCATCGACAGGGACAAGACTATTTGTTCCATTTTGCAGTAAACAATGAGACACTTCGATCGTGTCAGCCCAAGCACTAATATTTCTATTGTTTGGAACATTATCATAAAATATTGAATTTTTAATGCTCAAGTTTCCATCACCATCTGAACCTGATAAAGAGACTGTTACACCGTTACTTGAAATATTTCCTTTAAAAGTACAATTGATGACAGTTGCATCCAGAGCATTATTCAATGATAATGCAGAAACACCACCATCTATTCCTGTAAAGATATTTCTATTATTCTCAAAGAGTACATTATCAATCAGTACCTTTGTCCTTTTATTATGATGAGTCCAAAATCCAAGGATTTGTATCCCGCCACCTTCTCCCATCCATTCATCCGCATTATAATTTCGATTATTTCTGATAACCGAGTTTTTTAGCTCAAAATTATCTAGCCATGCTCCTGAGATGCTTTTCCCACCTCGATTGTTTTCTACAATAACCTGATTGAATTTATAGGAACCATAATATAAAAAAATTGGATTCATGGACTCCTGATTACAGTCTGATACCCGAATATTATCAAATTGTCCTGTCATGTATCTAAAATAAAGAGCATCGTGATAATTATGCTCAAATGCTCGTTTAAACCAGATATTTCTCAGGGTAAAGTTTAATTCTGTTTGTTGATAGCCAATAAAAAAGGGTCTCTTATTTAATCCATCAAAGATCGTGCTGTCCCGTGATTCGCCCTCTATAATAATATTATGTTTGACTTGAAGAGGAAAGAGCTGGGTATTGGCTGTATAAATTCCATTTTTAATATGTAAGGTTTTTGTTTCATTGTCTGGCGCTTTGATGCGTCTTAGGGCAAGATGCAGAGATCGAAGAGGGGTCTCAGGGCTAAGTCCATCATTTTGATCATCCCCCTCTGCGCTCACATACATATCATTAAACACAGCCTGTTCTGTATACTCCTCAGCTGTTATGTGTAGGGAATCTACGGGATGAATAAAGTATTGATCTGGATTATCAATAGTAAATTTCTTTAACTCTATTAAGGGTTGGATTTGCATATTATTAAACAAATGAATGTCTGATACTGAGCTGGCATGATTGTTATAGATTGAGTTCTTTTCAGACTGAGAGAAATAAACCGTGCAATTGTTTGCAGTTAAACCTCCTCCACGAATTGCCTGATTGTTAAATATCTCATTGTTTACTAGATATAAGGTTGAGTTCTTTGCGCCAATGCCACCCCCATTGTAACTGTAATTATTTTTCATAATACAATTTGATAAGGTGACATAAGAGTTTTTAATGTATATTCCTCCGCCTGGATTTTGAAATGTACCTTTCCCTCTGGTAAGTGTCAGCCCATTTAGAGTAGCGGTTTCTCCAAGGATTATCTTGACACAAGGATCGAGATTACCACCATCAATGATGGTGTTATGGATATAACTGGTATCAGGATTAAATAGATATAAACTGCTCAGATAAAGGTCTTTTGCTGAAAGATTGATATTCTCTTGATAGGTACCAGGGTATATTAAGAGAGTATCATGAAAAACAGCTGATACGATTGCCTCAGAAATGCTTTGAAAACTAGTGGGATGATTGGGATTGACTTCTAAGATTAAGCCAAAGATTGGGTTGATACAAAATATTAAACAGAATAGATATATTATTTTCATTTTCTTACTCCTTAAATTGGGGCTGATTGTAACCTCAGCCCCTTTTTCATGTCAAGAAACTATTTTACTAAAATGTTTTTAGCATTTTTCTTCTCGATTGGTATGTAGGGGCGATTCACGAATCGCCCTAGTGTTGAACGCTTCTTTTTGGGTGATCCACGAATCACCCCTATCAAAACTTACTTTACTAAAATGACTTTTCTCGTTTGATTTTTTTCGTTTTGCTTAAGTCTAATAAAATAAATTCCAGAAGATACAGATTGTTGGAGAGAATTTTTCCCATTCCAAACAATCTGGTACTTTCCTTTTGAATATTGTTGATTTGTTAAGGTCTGAACTTTCTGACCTTTGAGGTTATAAACAGAGATTTCTACTTGGCCTGGCGTAGGCATATCCCAAGAGATGGTGGTGGAAGGATTAAAAGGGTTGGGATAACAAGCATTTAATGTCGCATATTGAGCTGGATTGACAAAATTGTCACCTTTTCCAAGTTTAACTCTGGAATAGAAGTTTTTACCTCCATAGAGCAATTCAGCCTGATATTTTGTGGTATGAGCATCCCAAAGTTGATAAGAGGCAGAGTTGTTATTTGATTTACTATCGTAATGTAACTGAAAACTCAAAGCAGTATTATCTTTTGCGCCATTCACTGCTGAGGTATAAGCTAATAACTGTACTGGTAATTCCTCTGCTTTAACAGCTCCAATACACGTATCCCCCTCAAAAACACCGATCTCTTTCAAACCAACAGGATTTTCCACACTCATCACATCAATTACTTCATATTTTTCTTTGTCATTATACATAAAGAATTCAGCTCTAACAACTGGTTGAGTAGGAGTTTCATTAACGGGAATATCTTGCCAAACAAAGTTATTAATATTTTGCTTAACTCTTATGATCAGTCCTTGTCTTGGCAAAAGTTTTCGGTTTTTCATACTTGGTACAGGAATAGGCTCATCCCATCCTTTTTGTTCATTTGTCATATTGACCCAAGTCCAATTTTCTGCTTTAATAGATTGAATTTCTGACAAATAAGTACCAAAAGCTTTTTCTATTGTACTTGAGTTTGCAGGATAATACCCTATCCAATTATCTTGACCACTTACCAGATCTACTGCATAATCATTTGCAATTCTTTCTCCATATCTCTTTACATATTCAAACTGATAATCATTATTCGCCTCTATAAGAATTTTATAGGTGTCATAACGTTTCATTTCTTCAATATGATCAACATATACTTCTCCATTCCAAGTAAAGAGAAGCGGATCACGATTTCTTTCTGTCTTAGCTTCTTTGAAGTAATTATTAAACAAAGGGGAAAAGACATTGTAGGGTGGTTCACACACTGAATTTTCAATATCAATTAATTCTAATTTTGGAAAGCAAACCCAGTTCCAACCACCGTGCAGGAAATAATGTTGATCAAAATAATTCTGATCGAAAAATTTATACCCGATATCATAGCGGGTACCATCTGGTTCTCTATCGTCAGGGTCAAGAGTGTAATCTATTGAGTTATGATTTGGATCTATACTGCCCTTGTCAATACAAATAGAGTTTTGTGTCAGCATATAATTTTCAGGAATGGTTTCCATATACCAAGGGTTATTAAAATCATCGGTTGTTGTTTCCTCTGAATCATAAAGATTTGTAGGCTCCTCAATCATATGGTTACCATTATAACACGAATATTTAAACTGACTAACTGGATTTATACATGATTCAAAATTCCAAAAGATATTGCTGTGATTGAAATCAGGGGGCATTGTTCTTTGATTGTCCACAGCATAATGATCTCCTTGATTTTGAGATGTATTGATAATCGTATTTTTTGAAAGAAGTAAATAGCTATTGTTTTGAATGCCAATGGCATTGGATTGCGGATTATTGACATTATTTACCAATATAAGATTATTACAAACATCACTGCCACCACCTGAACAATTTACTGATATGGTATTATCATAAAAGTAATTATTCATAATTTCAGTTATTAAAATACTTGATGTTTTTAAACCTTCTTTATGGTTTTTTATAGTATTACCTTTAAATTCATTGTTATTAAGAGATGAGCTGTGACCTTCTGTTTCAACAGCAACTGAGGTTGAGGCAAGTTCGGGAATTGTATTGAGAAATTGATTATTTGTAATCCAAAAAATTTCTAAATCTTTCGCTACAATTGAATTACCATTATTTTTAAAGTAACTGTCAAAGACAAATAAATTGTAAACACTATCCTCTCCATTAGGTCCTCGTATCACTTTGCTATCAATAGCACTTTTGCCAATATCACAGGCTTCCTCAAATATACAATCTTGGAAATAGAATTTATGTGCGCTCTTACCTGGTCTTTCAATACATTGAACAGCATAAGCATAATTGCTATTGTTTGATCTACTCCCAAATCGGACATTTTGAATATAGACATCACGATCATCAACACTGATTCCAGGCGCATCTGAATATTGAGCTGGAAATTCTGAACCTGTTAGCGTTCTTTGTATTGTCATATTGCAGATAGTGACCACATTACGATTACCAGGAGAGGTACCTCCAACAGTAACATAGAATACTGGTACTCCAATATAAAATTCTGCTAAATCACCATTATCGAAAATTATGTAATCTTTTGGATCATATCCCTCTGGTACTTCTCCTGTTATTGTCCATTTATCGATATGTCCAGTTACTCCACTACAGTTGATAGTAACAGAATCACTAAACTTAGTTGGCTGAGGAATCCCGTCAATAAAATCGGGAAATATCTTAATAGTTTTTAATCCAGATGTATTTTGTGCAATCTCAGAAGTTACTGCCTCATGAACAGTTGCAAAATTGTTTTCAGTAATTGTTGGATGATTTACATAAAGCACAGCACCAGATTGAGCATACAAAGAAGCTACACAAACTAATAGAAATGCAACAATTATAAAAGGTTTGTTTATAATATTTTTCATTTTTTTCTCCTATAAATTATTTTTGAATTAAAAAACAAAAAATACTTTAGCTAATGATAATTATTTTTATCTGAGGGAATATGTATGTTTACTTTTTTTCTGAATGAATTTTTAAAGGAGTCAAGGGGGAGAGGTATTGATGCAGATTTATAGCGATGGTGTATATATATATATATATATACTTGCGTTACTTAACTGCCACATATATCCTCACATTTTTCTTTTTTTTTGTATAATCATTTTAAAGTAAAAAGAATTTTTATGGGCTTGTCAATATAAAAATATAATTATTTTCTTCATAAGAAATTACTTGACAGCTCTGTGTTATTTTATGCTATATGGAAATGATGAAAAAGATAATTGGATTATGTAGATTGATTCGCTTTGAGCTTCCTTTATCCGCAGGAATCTGCGTGATTTTAGGGCAATTATTTGCTTTGGGTAGTTTTTCAGGTTGGTCATTAACTTTATCGGCTTTCTTTTCTGTTTTCTTTGTTTCTGCCTCGATCTTGGTGTTGAATGATTATTTTGATGTTGAATCAGACAAGATAAACTCTCCTCAACGTCCTATACCTGCTGGACTTGTCACACCTAAAGAAACATTAGTATTTACCATTCTTTTATTATTGGCAGGTTTATGGTTAAGCTATCTGATCTCGATCACCTTATTTTTCATCTCAATTGTGTTAACTCTCATTGGTTTTTTATACAATCGTTATTTTAAAAAGAGCGGTTTACCTGGAAATCTTATGGTTAGCTTTTCTGTGGCAATGACCTTTGTGTTTGGAGGAGCTTCTGTCAATCAGTTGATGAATAAAACAGTTCTTTTCTTTGCCTTGATTGCTGGTTTGGTAGATTTGGGTGAAGAAATTGCAGCCGATGCGATGGATATGGAAGGCGATAAACTCATCAATTCCAAATCAATAGCCATTCAGTTTGGGCAGAAAAAAGCTTTGAAATTAAGCTTTTGTATATTTTTTATCGTAACATTGCTAACTTTTTTTCCCTTTATTTTGAAATGGTTTAGTTTAATCTATTTATTGCCGATTCTTATCATGGATACAGCAATAATATATTTTTCTATGAAGTTGATTGGCAAGGATTTGTCACATGGACGTGAAAATATTCGGTTTATATACTTAGGAGCGACTTTTGGTTTAATCATTTTTCTGGTAATGAAATTATTTGGTATTTAATAAAATGAATCTGTATTAAAAAGCAGAAATGAGTTCATAAATTAAAGGAGAATATATGAAAAATATTAATTGTACAATTGAATATCCAGTGAATTATTTGTGGCATATGTTTGTCTTAGGAAATATTTGGGATAAGGGAAGTAATCCTTATGTAGAAAAATACGGTAAAACTCTCACTGAACATGATAAACAACTGATATATCACAATCGAGAACTTATCGCGTGGGGTAATGGACGTTGTGGGGCTTTAACCGATTATTTCTTTTTTGAACCTGTTCAGGAAGCTAGAGATTTATTTTGGCTAAAAGAGTATTTATTTAAACTTGAAGGGTTGTTGTATGATATGAGCATGGAAGATTTGTCTTATGATCATGCCTATTTGTTAGATAAAAAGGATGAAATCGTTAAAATTGTTAAAATATTCAGAAGTTATTTTGATCTCTATAATGAAACTGTCTGGCAAGATGTCCAAAAAGAGCTTCTAGTTTCTAAAAACAGAATTGAACAACATTTTAACCAGATTGAAGTAATCAACAAATGGGAACAATTTTTTCAAGCAGAATTTCCCGCAAACAGCTTTGATATTGTTTTAAGTTTGGCTAATTCCAATGCTCCTTCTGCCAACAACCTGAGTAAATCCAGAAATAACTTTTTTCATTCTCCTGAAAAACCAGAGTCTATGTATAGCCTGGTTATTCATGAAGTGGGTGTTTTTATGATGGTGGAAGAGTTATATGCAACGTTAAGTTCTCCCGATATGAACTTGGATACCATAAAAAACCAAAACTTAGTGTATCAGGCTTTTGAGAGTTTTGCAGAATATTGCAAAGGAATGATCTTTAATTCAATAGACTACTGGGAACAAAATATGTTTGGTGGTGGAACAATGAATATGAAAAGTTTTATTGATTTTTATAAAAAGGAAATCCCCAAAGGATGCCGATTAGATCAGATCGCGGATATCTTAAAAAAAGCTGTACAAAATGAGTTATAATTAGAAATTAAAAAACTAAGTATCTTTCTTTTTCAGGTCTTACTGTGGAGTTAGGTTCAGTCATAGTTGTCATGAATTTTTCTGACACTTATATGGATTTTTCTTGCTGGATGCTCAATTTTTGCAAATTTTCTAATGTTTTGTATCCGTATAGATATCAAAAAGAATACTTGTTTTTAATTATTTCTATATTATCTTATACTTCTAAAGCTTTCAAACCATTTTTTAACATGGTTTTAAATTTTATTTGACAAAAACATAGGTTTTGATTTTTTATGATCTATAATAAATAGATTGTGAATAAGGAGATATAAATGAAAGACGGAATTCACCCAAAATATGAAAAAGTCACAGTTAAATGTGCTTGTGGTAATACATTTGAAACTGCTTCCACTCGTGGAAAATTAGATGTTGAGATTTGTTCTGAATGTCACCCATTCTATACAGGAAAACAAAAATTATTAGATACTGCTGGTAGAGTAGAAAAATTCAATAAAAAATATAATCGTACTCAAAACAATTAGTTTTAATATTTTAGCACCATATATTGTACAAAATACAGTGTTATGGTGCTATTTTTTTATTAAAATTTTCTTTAGCTAGGGAGATTTATCATCCTGATTAACTTATTCTCCAACATAAAACTAAGGATAATTATTACTTTTGAAAATCTAAAGGTTAAAAGATTTTAAATGTTGAGAAACAACCAATAGTTGTTTTTTAAAGAAAGGAATATCATGGCAAAAAAAGAAATTCAAGTTGGTGGACAAGCCGTTATTGAAGGTGTAATGATGCGTGGTCCTGAAGCAATTGCTACTGCTATCAGAAGAGCAAATGGTGATATTGAAATTCAAAAAAAAGCTTTTCTAACTAAAACTAAAAATCACCCTATTTATAAATTGCCTATTATTAGAGGTTTTGTTTCACTCATCGAAATGATGATTATTGGAATCGGAACTCTTAATTTTTCGGCAAAACGCTTTGAATTAGATCTTGACGATTCCCATAAGGAAGAAACCAAAAAGGGATTCAAAGATAAAGTCTTTGAAATGTTGACCATTTTGTTTTCTCTGGGTTTAGCCTTTGCCTTGTTTGGTTATTTGCCTTATCAAATCGCTGGTTGGGTTCAACTTGATAAACAAAATTTCCTGTTTAACCTGTTTGCTGGATCTATTCGCATTGTCTTTTTTGTCCTATATGTGTATATCATTAGTAAATTTAAAGATATTAAACGTGTTTTTGAATATCATGGTGCAGAGCATAAAACGGTTCATGCCTATGAAAAAGAAGTTGAATTAATTCCTGAAAAGGTTAAGGTTTTCACCACGATTCATCCACGTTGCGGTACGAGCTTTATGTTCTTTGTATTATTGGTTTCAATTTTGGTTTTCTCTGTGATAGATACTATTGTTTCTTACTATTTTGGCACGCCGATTCTGTTTGTTCGTTTGGGCTACCATTTATTGCTTTTACCCCTAATTTCTGGTATTTCTTATGAAATATTAAAATTATCAGGAAAGAATATCAATCACCCTCTCGTTAAACTCTTAACTGTGCCTGGTATGTCTTTACAGAAGATCACCACTCAGGAGCCTGATGATCAACAATTAGAAATATCCATAATTGCCCTTAAAGCTGCTATGGAAATGGACTTATCTGAATATCCCAATATTCGGTTTATAGAAAATGAATAATTTGAGGAAGGTTTGTAATGATACCTGTCGATAGAATAGAAGGTTTAAAAAAAGAATACGAAGAGCTAAAACTAAAAGTTGCTGACTCTTCTCTGATGAGTGATCAAAGACTTTTTAGAACCATCTCACGCCGTTTTACAGAATTGAATGATATCTTTGTGGTGTATGAAAAAATTCAAAAGACACAAAATGATATTGAAGATAATAAGGAACTCTTAAAGAACGAAAAAGATGAAGAAATGATTGAGATGGCTAAAGATGATATTCTTGAAAAAGAAAAAAGCTTAGAAATCGAAATCGAAAAACTTAAAGATCTTTTAGCACCTAAAGATCCTAATGACGAAAAGAACGCGATCATTGAAATTAGGGCTGGGACGGGTGGTGAAGAAGCTGCCTTATTTGCGGCTGATTTGTTTAGAATGTATTCCCGCTACGCTGAATTGCATAAATGGAAACTAAATATTATCTCCTCTAGTCCTACTGGATTAGGTGGTTTCAGAGAAATTGTCTTTTCTTTAACAGGTGAAAATGTTTTTGGTACCATGCGTTTTGAAAGCGGTGCTCATCGAGTTCAAAGAATTCCTGAAACTGAAGCGAGTGGCAGGATTCATACTTCTGCAATCACTGTCGCTGTGTTACCTGAAGCTGAAGATATTGACGTTCAAATCGAAGATAAAGATATTCGTGTTGATGTGTACAGATCTTCTGGTAACGGCGGTCAAAGTGTCAATACCACTGACTCTGCCGTTCGATTAACTCATATTCCCACTGGAATTGTGGTGACTTGCCAAGATGAAAAATCTCAAATAAAAAACAGAGCAAAAGCCCTAACTGTCTTAAAATCACGCTTGCTGGATATGGAAATTTCCAAACATGAAGCTGAAATTGCCCAAAATAGAAAAGCCCAGGTTGGAACCGGAGATCGTAGTGCAAAGATTCGAACCTATAATTTCCCCCAATCTAGAGTGACTGACCATAGAATTAACTTGACATCTTATAATCTCACCGGTATTTTAAACGGGGAATTTGAAGATTTTATAGAAGCTCTTAAAATTGCCTATAAAAATGAAAGGTTGTGTCAGAGTTAAGATATGATTAGTTTGTATATTTTTATACTCATTATCTTTTTTATGCTCTCTTTCTTTTTCAGCGGTATCGAGACTGGTTTAGTCTCTATCGACCGCTTTAAATTAGAACAAGATGCCAAAAATGATAAACAAAAAAAAGAAATTCTCTTATTTTTTGAGGATTCTGATAAAATATTCGGCACTATTTTAATAGGAAATAACGTTGCTAATGTTATTATCGCTTCCTTATCTACCTTGATTATTGTTGATATCTTAAAAATGCATACTGATTTATCGACTTTGATCATCGCTGGTATGGTTTTAATCTTTGGTGAATTAATTCCAAAAAGTCTTTTCAGAGATTATTCTGAAACTTTGGTCCCGCTGTTTTTCCCTTTTTTTAAGTTTTGCTACTATTCTTTGAAACCTTTTGTGTTTATCGTTTCAAAGTTTAATGATCTCTTAAAAAAGGTTTTTAAGATTTATGAATTTGATTCCTACCATTTCTTCACCAAAGATGATGTTGCTTTTATTTTATCCCAGACTGTTGAAGAAGATGAAATCGAAATGCCCCAAAAAGAAATGCTCGAAGATGCTCTCGAATTTAATGAACTTAAAGCTAGAAATATTATGATTCCTCGTACTGATATCGTCGCAATTTCTGATACGGCTACTGTACCTGAGCTCTTAAAACTTGCCCAAAAAGAAGGTTATACCCGATATCCTGTTTTTCACGATACTCTGGATCAAATTACTGGCGTTTTAATCATCTATGATTTAATCGCAAAGCTTGACCAACCAAATTGTAGAGCAAAAGATATCCAAAGACAAGTTTTCTTTGCACCTGAAATGATGGATGCTGATAATCTCCTTAAAGATATGCAGAGTAATAAGAGAAGTATGGCGGTCATTGTGGATTCATACGGTGGAACTGCCGGTATTGTTACTATTGAAGATATTTTAGAAGAAATTGTCGGTGAAATTGAAGACGAATATGATGATGAATCTGAAAGAGATATTGAAATTGTTAATCATAATACCTTGATTATAAAAGGTGATGTCGATGTCGATCATCTTAACGATGAATTTGAATTGTCTCTCCCCAAAGGTGATTATGAAACCATTGCAGGTTTGGTCATTGATGTCTTAGCAAAAATCCCTACTCAAGGACAAATTATTAATGAAGAAGAGTATCGGATTGAAGTGATTCATGTCACGAATAGAAGAATTGAACGGGTCAAACTAATCAACTTTACACCTGGAGTTAATTACACAAAATCTAAAACTAAAGGATAACTATGGATTTATTTGATGAAATCCGTAAAAGAATTAGTTTTCTGAAAACAGAAATTATTAAACATAATGCTTTCTATTACGAAAAAGCTGAACCTATTATTTCTGATTTTGAATACGATCTCTTATCAAAAGAATTAAATGAAATTGAATCTCACTATCCCGAACTGGTCACTCAGGATTCTCCAACTAAACTAGTGGGAACTCAGGATTTTAAAGATACACTTTCTACTGGCTCTAAAATTATTCCTCATTTACAACGTATGTACAGCTTAGATAATGCTTATTCCTTAAATGAAGTCTTTCAGTTTGCTTACAAGATTGCTCAAGAACAGTCTGTTGTTTTTCCTCAATTGTGTATGGAACAAAAAATTGACGGGTTTTCCATTAATCTGTTTTATAAACAGGGAAAACTAATCTATGCCAGTACACGTGGAGATGGTTTTGAAGGAGAAGATGTCACAGCTAATATTAAAACAATTACTTCAATCCCTCAAAAGATAAACTATCTTGATGAAATTGAAATCCGTGGAGAAGTATATCTTCCACTAGAGAGTTTCACAAAGATAAATGAAGAGAGAGAATTTCAGGGCTTAAAACTATTCGCTAATCCACGAAATGCAGCAGCTGGTAGCATTAAACTTAAAGACAGTGAAGAAGTAAAAAAACGCTCATTAAATGCCTTTTTCTATAGCTTGGGCTTTTCTAAATCTCATCCTGCTGAGACTCAAAACGGAATTCTTGAATTTTTAATTAAAGAAGGTTTCCCGGTAAATCCTTATTTTTCTCTTGCAAAAACTCCTCATGAAGTTTCCGATTATTGTGATTATTGGGAAAAAGAAAAATCAAATCTACCTTTTGATATTGATGGCATTGTTATTAAAATTAATCAGATAAAACTTCAAGAAGAATTAGGCTACACGGCTAAAAGTCCTAAATGGGCAATTGCCTATAAATTTAAAGCTGAAGAAAAAATAACTGAATTGCTAAATGTCTCTTTTCAGGTTGGTAGAACAGGTGCTATTACCCCTGTGGCTATTTTAAAACCTGTTCTACTGGCAGGTTCTCAGGTTTCTCGCGCTACTCTTCATAATGTAGATGAAATTAATCGGCTCGACTTAAGGATCGGTGATCAGGTTAAAATCATTAAATCTGGTGAAATTATCCCTAAAGTTTTGGAAGTCATACCTCTCAACAGACCTGATATTTCTGAAAAGGTTGTTTTTCCTCAAAATTGCCCTGTTTGCCATTCATCTTTAGTACAAGAAAAAGATGGGGTCATCACTTATTGCACAAATGTCAATTGCCCCGCTCAATTGCAAAGAAGAATTGAACACTTTACATCCAGAGATGCTATGGATATTGAAGGCTTGGGAGAATCTGTTATTAAACAGTTGATTGAAAATGATTTTATTCATGAAATTGAGGATATATATCACTTAGATTTTGAAAAATTTGCTTTACTAGATCGTCAAGGAGAGAAATCAGCTGAAAACCTTAAAAAGGCTATAGAAAATTCGAAAAGTAAAAGCCTGGATAAAGTGTGCTTTGGCTTGGGAATTCGCTTTGTAGGGGCAAAAACAGCGCTTATACTTGCTAAACAATTCCAATCCATCGATGCCATTATGCAGACCGATTATGATCAACTGAGTAAAGTCCCTGAAATTGGGGAGAAAATAGCGTCTTCGATTATTGATTTCTTTAATAAGTCTGAAAATCTAGAGTTAATAAAGAAATTAAAAGATGCTGGAGTTTTATTTAAATTCGAAAAACTAGAGATTACTCAATCTCAAATTACTGGGAAAAAGTTTTTGGTAACAGGAACTCTTAATTCACTAAGCCGTCAGGAAGCTCATCTGATCATTGAAAAACACGGAGGGATATTAATCTCTTCTGTTAGTAAAAATCTGGATTATCTTGTTGTTGGTCAAGACCCAGGCTCAAAATTTGAAAAAGCTCAGAAGATTTCATCTATTAATATCATAAATGAAGAACAGTTTTTAAAACTGACAGAATTATAATGGAGACCCCATGAAATATAAAATTCTGGAAAGATACTTTTTTTGGGAAAACATCAAACTCTTTTTTGTAGCCATTGTTGTTATAACTTTCGTGATGATGCTGGATAGATTAATTGATTTAATGAATATTATTATTGAAAAACAATTAGATATTTTGACTATTATTTCTTTATTTACATTAAGTTTACCCTATATTTTAGCATTATCTGTTCCTTTAGCTGTTTTAACTTCCTCTATTATGGCGTTTGGTAGAATGAGTGTTGATCAGGAAATTACTGCTGCAAAAGCTTGTGGTATCAATATTTATAAAAAAATCATTCCTTTATATGTTGTAGCTATGATTTTATCTTTAGGAATGGCTTACTTTAATGATTTTATTCTTCCGGAAACAAATCATCAATTAAAAAATCTATTAATACGAGTTACTTATAAAAGACCTATCAGTGCTATTGCTCCTGGTACTTTTACTTTTTTAAACAATATCACTCTTTTTGTCAGAGGAATTGAAAATAATGAATTCAAAGGAGTAATTATTTACAACAGAGAAAACTCTGCCTTTCCTTCAACAATTACCGCTGAAAAAGGAAAAATCTCTTTTATTGATGGTGGCATGGCTATTAAAATTACTTTATTTAATGGCGAAATGCATGAAAGAGATGAAAAAGATCCACAAAAATATCAGGTTAGGTATTTTAAAAAATATTCTATTGTAAGAAATGATTTAGGCTTTGATTTTGATAATACTTCCTCTGATTATAGAGGTGATCGTGAAATGAGCTCAACACAAATCAAACAACTGGTTTCTGATAAAGAAAAAGATATCTCTCGTTTAAATATAGAATTAAAAGATCTTCGTGATAAAGTAAGTCAATTTTCCAAAAAATCAAATAATGATGATTATATTCTTGAACGAAAGAAATTTGTCACCATGCTAAAGCTGAAACAATCAGAAAAAGATGAGAATGAAAAAAGCATCAGAATGTTTACTGTGGAAATTCATAAGAAATACTCCTTCGCTTTTGCTTGTTTTATCTTCTTTATCATTGGCGCACCTATAGGTATGATGACCAAATCAAGTGGTATAGGGATGGCTTTTTCTGTCAGTACTCTAATTTTCTTGATTTTTTATTCTATGATTGTCGGTGGGGAAGAGTTGGCTGATAGAGCTATTGTTACTCCTGCTTTGGCAATGTGGTTGCCTAATGCAATCTTACTAGTTATTGGTTTGATTCTATCCTATACTAACTATAATGAAAAAAGCTTAATTGATCTTGATAGGCTTAATCAAAAATTGGGTCAGCTAATTAAAAGGTTTACTTAAGGAATTATTATGAGACTTCTTGATAAATATATTATAAAAAACTATTTAATGACCTTTTTTATTATTTTGATTTCATTTATGGCTCTCTTTATTATAATTGATGTTTTTGATAGATTGCCAAGAGTTATGAAATATGATGCAGATTTTATGCTTTTAGCTCAATATTTTCTTCTACGTGTGCCTTATCTATCTGTATTGGTCTGTCCTGTTATTGTTTTATTGTCTGGTTTGTTTCTGATGAATACCTTGTCAAAATATAATGAATCCATTGCCATTAGAGCTGCTGGGATTAGTATTCTCAGGATGGTTTCTCCATTGCTCTGGATTGGATTGCTCATGAGTATCATTGTTGGATTGTTTGGTGAATTCGTTTTACCTGCTGCTGAAAATTATCGAAATTACGTCTATAATGTGCAAATAAAAAAACAAATGATTGAAGATGTAAAAATGCGTTCAAATATTCATTATTCTGGTGGGAATGGTTATTTATACTACATTGGCTTTTTTGACGGATATCAAGATATCATGAAAGTTATTGATATTACTCAATTTGATGGTAAAGATGGATCAATTCAAAGAAAGATCACTGCGAATGAAGCTGTTTGGAATGGTAATGAATGGATCTTTATGAAATGTTATGATCGTAAATTCTCTAAGTATAAACTTGAATCCTATTCCTATTCTGAACGATCTAAGATTACTGAAATCAAAGCTACACCTTTGGATTTTATTAAAAGCTCAAAATCTACTATGTCAATGAACTTCTTCGAATTAAAAAGTTATATTTCCCGATTAAAGAAAATTGGAGAAAAATATCATGTTGAATTAGTGGACCTTTATCTAAAAATTAGCTACCCTTTAGCTAATTTTATTATTCTCTTATTCTGTGTTCCTTTGGCAACTACCTCTGTTCGAAGTAAAGGTCGAGGAATGATTTTCCTTATTGGATTGATTATTTGTTTCACCTATCTCACCACTCTGAGAATCTGTCAAAGTTTAGGTTATAATGAAGTTCTTAGTCCCCTTATGGCAGCCTGGCTTCCTCATTTGATTTTTGCCAGTCTGGGTATATTATTTGTTCTAAAAGCTGAAATATAAAGGAGTGTTTTATGAAAAAGATTAATTTCTATCTAGGTTTCTTTTTGTTTTTTTTCGCATTGTCTGTTTTCTCTGATTTACAGGCAAAATCTATCGCTGTTATTTATATAAAAGGAAAAGTGACTCCCTACAAAAAAGCTATAACTGACTCTATAATTACTAATTTCCCTAATGATAAGATTCTATTAATTGATCACTTTGATAAAAAAACTTTTAAACCTCAAGATTATCAGGCGATCATTGTCATGGATCAATTAGAAGCCTGGACTTTGTTCAATAGCCAGTTAAAAAAACTAAGCAAATCTCTTGATGCTAATAAAACATTGTTCTTGGTTACTGCCGGAGATCCTGATTGGATATGGAAAAAGAAAGGAATTACTGCTGTTACTTCAGCTTCTAGAGAGGATAAACTCCCTTCTACCTGGAATAAAGTTAAGATTTTCTTAGAAGAAAAATTAAAATAGTTACACCTAAATAATTATAAGATAGATTCTCTATATATTTAAAAGCTGATTAAGTTTGTTTCTTTCGAAAACAAATTAATCAGCTTTTCGATTTTTAAAATCTTGCTTGTTAAATACTTTGTTAATGTATTAGTACATCTTTTAAAAACTGCCCTGTATATGATTTCTTCACTTTAACGATTTCTTCTGGAGTACCCTTTGCTATGACTGTTCCTCCTCCGATTCCACCTTCAAGACCTAGATCTATTACATAATCTGCACATTTAATCACGTCAAGATTATGCTCGATCACTATGACTGAGTTTCCCATGTCAACTAATCTTTGTAACACTACCAGAAGCTTTTTGATGTCATCAAAATGTAAACCAGTGGTCGGTTCATCTAATATATAAAGTGTCTTCCCAGTGCTGGTTTTTGATAATTCTTTCGCTAACTTTATTCTTTGGGCTTCTCCACCTGACAGAGTAGTTGCCGATTGCCCTAATTTGATATAGTCTAAACCGACATCTATCATGGTCTGTAGTTTTTTTGCAATAGGGGGAATGTTTTCAAATATGCCCATAGACTCAGAAACATCAGATTGTAGAGCTTCTGAAATACTTTTGCCCTTATACTTCACTGAAAGTGTTTCCTGATTGTACCGTTGCCCTTTGCACACTTCACATGTTACATAGACATCCGGTAAAAAATGCATTTCTATTAATTTGACTCCTGCTCCTTCACACGCTTCACAACGGCCTCCCTTTACATTAAATGAAAAACGTCCTGGTTTATAGCCTCTGAGTTTGGATGCTGGTAATTCTGAATAAAGATCTCGGATATGATCAAATAGCTTTATATATGTCGCAGGGTTGGATCTTGGGGTTCGTCCAATTGGGGATTGATCAATATCTATTACTTTATCAAGATATTCCCAACCTGTAATTGAATCATGTAATCCTACTTTACTATTTGCTCTGTTCAATTTTACTGCTGCTGCCGGATATAGTATTTGATTGATCAAAGAACTCTTCCCGCTCCCTGATACTCCTGTAATACATACAAATACTCCTAAAGGTATTTCAACATCTATATTCTTTAAATTATTCTGTCTGGCTCCCCTAATGACAAGCTTCTCGCTTCCCAATCCTCTTCTTTTTTTAGAATATTCAATTCTCATTCTTCCTGATAAATATTGACCTGTAAGAGAGATTGGATGCTTTTTGAGAAAATCAAGATTTCCCTGAGCTATTATCTCTCCTCCATTGATCCCTGCTCTTGGTCCAAAATCTACGATTTGATCTGAACAACGCATCATGTCTTCGTCATGCTCAACAACAACCACTGTATTACCTAAGTCTCGTAAATGTAACAACATATTGATTAATCGACTGTTATCTCTCTGATGTAAACCAATACTGGGTTCATCAAGAATGTACATAACTCCCACTAATCCGCTACCAATCTGACTAGCTAAACGTATACGTTGAGATTCTCCACCTGATAATGTCGGGGATCGACGGCTCAGACTAAGATAATGTAATCCCACATTTTCTAAAAATGTAAGCCTGTTTTTTATCTCTTTTAATAAATCTTCTGCTATGATTTCCTGATTTCCATGAAGTTTCAATTTTGAAAAAAAGTCCAATGCTTCTGATATCGTCATCTGTGTAATTTTTGTAATATCAGCATCCCCAATTTTAACAGCTAAAAACTCTTTTTTTAGCTTCGCTCCTTCACATTCAGGGCAGGGTTTATCTGATATATATTGCATATACCACTGACGCATTTCCTCTGAGCTGGTTTCATGCATTCTTCTACTCAGTGTAGGAATGATCCCATCAAATTTTACCATGTATTCTCCACTTCCATGTGACGATTCCCATAATATCTTAAATCGTTTGCCCTTTGAACCATGAAGTAATAAATGTTGTATTTTTTCTGGAAGAGTTTCCCATGAATCATCTAATGAAAAATTGAACTCTTTCGCTAGTTTTACCAAAGTGGTTAATAACCAATTATTATTCTTTTCCTTTAGTTTTCCCCAGGGTAAAACTGCCCCTTCCATAATCGAAAGTCTTTTATTCGGTAATATAAGCTCAGGATCAAACTCAAGTTTTGTCCCTAATCCATTACATTCAGAGCACATACCTAATGGACTGTTAAATGAAAAATGTTGTGGTAATAAATCCGGATAACTGGTATTACATTTAGGACATGAATTATGCTCTGAAAGGATCTCAGTATGTTTCTCATCAATAAAATCTAGTTTTAATACACCTTGCGTAAGTTTCAATGCTGTTTCAATGGAGTCTGTAAGTCTGGATTGAAGACCTTCCTTCATTACTAGTCGATCGATAACTACATCTATAGTATGCTTACTCTTTTTATCCAAAACAATATCTTCTGAAAGATCTCTTAATTGACCATTGATTATTACTTTTGTATATCCTTCCTTACGGATTTCTTCCAATTCATCTTTATGCTCTCCTTTTCGGTTTTCTACTAAAGGTGCTAATATCTGAATTCTGGTTTTTTCAGGGTAAGACATGATTTTGTTTACCATTTGATCAATTGATTGAGAACTGATCTCATCCCCACAAATATGACAATATTGCTTTCCTACTCGAGCATATAGTACTCGAAGATAATCATAGATTTCTGTAACTGTACCGACTGTTGATCGTGGATTTTTACTGGCTGCTTTCTGATCTATGGATATTGCTGGAGATAGGCCTTCTATATAATCAACCTTTGGCTTTTCCATCATTCCTAAAAATTGTCGGGCATATGCAGATAATGACTCTACATAACGCCTTTGACCTTCTGCATAAAGTGTATCAAAAGCTAAAGATGATTTTCCTGAACCAGATACTCCTGTAAAAACTATTAACTGATTTCGTGGTATTGTTAAATCTATATGTTTAAGATTGTGCTCATGAGCACCTTTAATGATTATTTCTTCTTTCATATTACACTCCTCATTTCAAAAGCGTAAAAAAAGGAGTTATTCTTGTCAAGTAAATATTTATAATATTATTGTGATTTTGCAACAAGCTGTCCGCAAGCCGCTGAAATGTCACTTCCACGACTTTGACGGAGCGTTATTGCTACACTTAATGACTCTAATGCCTTTCGGAATTCTTCTATTTCCTTTTCATCGGGTGATTCCCATGGAAGTCCTTTTACTGGATTCCACTTTATCAAATTTATCTTACATGAAAGATCTCCAGCAAATTTCTTCAATGCTTTTATATCCTCTTTGCCCATATTAAAGTTCTTTATCATTATATATTCAAATGTTATTCTGAATGCTGTTTTATTTCTAAAGGTTATTAATGTTTTTTTTAATTCTTTCAGATTATATTGTTTGGTGATCGGCATGAGTTTCTCTCTTTTTTCATCAATACACGAATTAAGAGATACAGCTAATTTAATTTTTAAGGATTCTTCTGCTAATTTATTTATCCCTGGGATTATTCCCACTGTTGATAACGTCATTCTTCTTGGACTAAATGATAAACCTTTCTCGTGTTGCATGATTCGAACGAACTTCATCACATTGGCATAATTATCTAATGGCTCACCCATTCCCATAAGAACCAGATTGGTTAGCTTGTTTTCTGGAAATGTTCTGGTTGCTAATAAAACTTGTCCGATTAACTCATGAACTGTTAAATTTCTCTTTAACCCCATGGTAGCTGTTGCACAAAATGCACAATTTCTGGCACATCCAACCTGAGAAGAAATACATAGGGTATTCTTCTTTTCTCCTGGCATAAAAACCATTTCTATACGATTGTCATCTTTGAGTCTTAATAAAAACTTCTTTGTCCCATCTTGAGAATCAATTGTTTGAATGATCTCTGGTAAAAAAAAATCAAACTCTTTTTCCAGTGTTTCACGAAACTTTAATGATAATGACGTCATCTCTGAAAAATGACCTGCATTCTTTTGATAAATCCATTCGAGTATTTGTTTAACTCTAAATGGCTTCTCGCCTGTTTTTTCAAGAATACAGTTGAATTCTTCAGGAAGTAAATCTAATATGTTTATTTTCATTTTTTCCTTTTATTAAAATCATCCAAATGAACGGTCGTTATGGATTGATCTTCTGAGCTTAAATAGACCATTTTTGTATAATAATCATTTCTGAATACATACATTTTTTTGCCTTCTACCCAAACTTCATCACCGATTGTTGGATAGTCTTTAGCCATTTCTGCATAAAAATCTTCTTCAAAGTGAAGACAGCAAAGTAATCTGCCACAAGGACCTGATATTTTTGAAAGATTTCCAGATAAATTCTGATCTTTTGCCATTTTAATCGTAACCTGATTAAAACGTTTTAAAAAGGAAGCACAACAGTATTTATTTCCACACATTCCATATCCACCCAATCGTTTTGCTTCATCTCTGCCTGTACTTTGATGAAGTTCAATGCGTGTTCTGAATACTTGAGCTAGCTCTCTGACAAAATCTCTAAAATCTATTCTGCCTTCTGCTGTGAAGAAAAAGGTCACTTTGTTTCCATCAAACTGATAAATTGTATCAATTAGTTTCATCTCAAATGGATATTTAACTACTAATTCCTGAAATTTCTCTGTTGCGTTTTTCTCTTTTTCTATAACCTGATCGAGTTGTTGCAAATCCTGCTCATTCGCTACTCGTAAAACTGTAAATATCTTTTCAGCTTTATACATCTCGTCAAATTCTTTTCCTTTGACTGCTGAATGGACCACACTGCCTATATCCAAACCACGATCTACCTGAACAACCACCCAGTCATCAGGTTCCATTGAAATATTATCAGGATTAGTAAAATAGGCTGTTCGCCAAGTTCGCATTTCCAATTCTACATATTCTGTCATGTCATTGACGTTTTCTATTGGTTCTATTGGAGTATCTAACAAATCTGTTGAATATTCTACTGAAACGATCTCTTCTGTCTGGTTATTATTTTCCGGATTGTTCGGGCAATCTGGACAATTATCTTTATTACACATCATATCCTCTTAATCTATTATTATATAAGTCTTCTATTAATTTTATCTCAATGTCGCTTAACTGTTTATTTCTGCGCTCCTTAACTATTCTGAGAGTGTCTATAAACTCATCTAAACGGTATTTTGTTAATATTTTTGTCTGTCCCCACGAAAATTCAGGGATAAAATCTGTGATTAAATCTTTTCCATAAAGATTTGTACCATAACCAATCATGGTTCCTGTATTAATCGAGCAATTTATGCCTATTTTAGAATGATCTCCAATAAAGCATCCAACAAAACGTGAACCTGTTATTATTTTATCTTTTTTTGGATAATTATAGACTTTTACTATCTTATAATTGTTTTTTAAATCACTGTTATTGGTATCAGCTCCAATATTTACCCATTCACCGATATAAGCATGGCCTAAGAATCCATCATGTTGTTTGTTAGAATAAGCTTGAATGATAGAATCTTCTACCTCTCCTCCAATTTTACACATGGGACCTATGGATGTATTGGGATAAATCTTTGCTGCTACTTTTATAACTGTATTTTTTCCAATATAAGCTGGACCGATTATGACACTATTATGCATAATAATCACATTCTCATCAATGACTACAGGACCTTCAGAAGCATCTATAATGACACCTGGTTTGATAGATGTGCCCTCACCAATCCAGATATCATATGGATTCAGCATGGTTACCCCAGGCTCAGATTCTATATAATTATCTGCTTCATAGAATATGTTTTGATAATCATATGCGATTAAAGCTCCATTGGAATCCATGAGTTCCCAAAGATATTGCCAAAGTTCTATCTCTGCATAATCGACTTTGATTATGGTGTCCGTGAGATTTTGCAGATCAGAATAGGATGTGATATTTTCTGATTTTGTTTTTACACAAACGATCTCATCATTTTTTGTGATCATCGACTCATTTGGAAGAGTCTGAATTAAGGCTATTGTTTCTTCATTAACTTTCAATCGACTGTTTATAAAGAGTTTTTCTCCTTTTTGATTCTGATTGATGTCTTTCTCGGGATGTCTTTCTCTATATAAACTAACCAAATGATCTGGAACAATCAAACAAATGGGCTCAAAATCCAGCGCATAGGCAATTCTTTGTCTTAATTTTACTATCCCTGCTCTCAAATCACCAGTTGATCGGGTAAATGTCATTGGTAAAAAATCTGTCCATTTATGATCATCAAAAATTATGGATTTCATCTAAACCCCTTTCTATCTTTCCATTTAAAAAATGATAAAAATCCTAAAATACTAACCAATAATGTATAGATTGGCTGCAATAAAAACCATAAAATAAAAAAACGGAGGTTATCAAAGTTTAACCTAAAACAACCATAACCTTTACGGATAAAGGTGTAATCTGCCCATAATTTTATTAACACGAATATAAATCCTTTTAGCGGATACAAAATTAATAAAAATGGAATCAACGTCAAGACCAAGAATACAGAAATTAAATACAAAAAGAACTCCAGATTGCTGAAAAGCATAACTTTCATGTTAGATGCCCAGCGACTACGTTGATTTATAAATGCTGCTAAACTGTGAATAGGTTGTGTTTGTACCCTTGCATCCTGATTATTTGCAAATTGAATGACCTTGCCATTTTTTGCAAAAAGCTGCATTAAATGAATATCATCTCCGCTCAAATATTGCATAATCTTGTCATATCCGCCAACACTGTTATAAGCACTTTTTTTAAATGAGAAATTTTGCCCGCTTCCAGAAAATACCTTCTGCATATTTAAGCTAGCCTGAGTTGCAAACATTAAGGTATGAAAATCAAAATGTTCAAACTGGCTATAGAGTTTACTAACATAAAAATCTGGTAATATAGTTTCAGAAAACCCAATAATCATATGGGCTTTTGGATTTTTTACATAAACATCCACCATTCCGTTAATCCAATTGTGACAAGGGATGCAATCAGCATCAGTCATAAGGATTATTTCATTGCTAGTCATGGCAATCGCTTGTTTTAATGCATTTTTCTTTGGAGAATTGACCTGATCTCGCCCTTTTGGTATAAAACTGATAAAGTTTGGAATACGCTTCTGATAGGATTCTATTACCTGAGATGTATCATCAGAAGAATAATCATTTGCAATTATTATTTCCACTTTACTCAAATCATAGTTTTGATTTAAAAGTGCATTGAATAAATTTGGCAAATTCTTCTCTTCGTTTCTGGCAGATATTATGATCGTTACTTTTTCATGATGATGTTCTAATACTTCTTCCAGAGGTCTTAAATGATTGATAAAACTAATTTCATAATATAGATAAATGATAAAGAAGAAAATATAGATTAATGTCAAAATCACTATTCTTTTTCCGGATGAATTTCTTGAACTATTAATTTGCGGTCTCGCCCAGGTCTTAGTCTTGAAGGATAGAAGTTGTATTTTAAACTGTCTGATTGAACTGTCGGCTGGGTACCATCTATAAAATATTCTTTAATTACTGTTTCATTCATATATTTTGGTAAAAATCCTCGTTGCTTTGAAATATTAACTTCCACTATACCGTCTGGTTGCGGGAAATCCACGTTAACATCCTCACCTGCTCTCATTTGCATATCTACTGCTTTTTTCATGATTGGAATCCAAATTGGTAATGTTGCATACGATCCCGTCATTCCGCTCCCTAATGATGTATTGTTGTCAAATCCTGTCCAAACACCTAAAACCAATTTTGGCGTGTACCCGATAAACCAGGCATCTCTATAATCATCTGTTGTCCCTGTTTTCCCTCCACAAGGATTTAAAAATCCCCATGATCGGATAGGATAAGCTGTCCCGTGATCAACTACCCCTTTCAATAAACTTGTCATTAACCAAGCTATCTTTTCATCGATTACCTTTATTGGTTCTGGCTTTACTTCCTCTAATACTCTTCCCTGATGATCGGTTACTTTTGTATAAAAAATTGCTTTCACCTTCTGCCCATTATTCGCAAAAATACTAAAAGCATTGATTAATTCATAAGGATACACTTCACAACTCCCAACTGCCAAAGAAATATATGGGGGTATTGTTGTTGTTAATCCAAAGTTTTTTGCTAAACTGACAACATTTTGAGGTCCAATATCATATATCATTTTCCCAACACATACATTCATGGACTTCTTGATTGAATTTCTTAATGATACGATATTATAATAAGATAAATCATAATTCTTAGGCTCCCAGTACACTTTTCCTTCTTTATAGAAAGTTACAGGTGAATCGTTCAACATAGTGGAAAGCGTATAACCCTTTTCCAATGCGGCTGTATAGACAAGGGGCTTAAAAGCTGAACCAGGTTGTCTCTTGGCCTGTGTCATCCTATTAAACTTACTATGTTGGAAATTTCTTCCCCCAATCATTACCTGTACATAACCTGTGGTGGGATCTATTGCAAAAACACCTCCCTGAATATAATCAGTCTTGATGTTTGAAATTGTCGGTGAAAAGTCTGTGTATTTAACTGGAAATCCTCTTTGAATTTCTAATGTTTTAAGATAATCATTCATTATTGAATCAGCATAAACCTGAAGTGCATTATCTAATGTTGTATAGACCTTTAGCCCTCCATTAAAAACCCGCTCTGTCCCAAATTTCCTTTCTAAACGAATTCTTAAATAATCTAAAAAATAATTTGAATTAGTTGAGCTGACAAAGCGATGGACATCTAGTTTTAACTCTTCACTTAAGGCTTCTTCATATTGATTTGCTGAGATATATCCTTTGTCAAACATTTTTTTTAATACAAAGTTTCTTCTTTGAATACTCTTGTCTGGGTTTTTTAAAGGTGAATAATAGTTCGGTCTTTGTATCATCCCAACAAGTAAACAAGCTTCGGATATTGTTAAATCTTTGGTAGCTTTACCAAAATATCGATAGGATGCTGTTTCAATTCCATAGATCCCTCCACCAAAATATATCTTATTAAAATAGATCTCTAAAATTTCTGCTTTTGTAAAGTTACGCTCTATTAAAACAGCTAACATGGCTTCTTTTATCTTTCGAGGGATTTTTTTGTCCATGTTCAAAAACATATTTCTTGCTAATTGCTGGCTGATTGTTGAGCCACCCTGAGAAAAATCCATTTTGATGATATCTACAATTATTGCTCTCATGAGACCTATTATATCTATTCCCCAATGATTATAAAAATTCTCGTCCTCCACGACTAATACAGCATTGATCAAATGAGGTGGAAGATCATTGTATTGCGTTAACTTTCTGTTTTCTACCGCAAATATATGAATAAGGTTTCCTTTTGAATCATAAACTTCTGTCCCTGAATTGACCTGATAGCTTTGAACTTCACTTATCGGTGGCAATTGCCTGCTATAAAACCAAAATAACCCTGAAATCATTCCAGTCATAAATAAAAATAATCCAAAGAATATCTTTAAAAACTTAATGACTTGTTTTTTCATATAATCTCCGTAAATCCAGATGAGTCATAAATAAATGCGAAAAATATCCTGTTATAAATCCTGTAATGATCCCTAAAACTATTAGTAATGGTATTAAATATAATAATTTTGTCTCCTGGATTATCGTTAAATTTATGGTGATTAACTGCACAATATTATGGGTCACAGAACTCAAAATACTCACACCTATTATGCTAAAAGGTGATTTTGAATAATAACAAAAAAGCATGACTAACAAAGCGCTCGTCCCACCAGTCAGAGAAAGTAAGGTTGTTGGACTAAAAATTGTACCCGTTATAAAACCGCCTGCTATTGTTTTGGCAAAGGTGACAATTATGGCTTCTATAGGCATGTTTGAATAAATTAAGGTTATTATAACGACATTTGTTAAACCTAATTTTATAAATGGTAAAGGTTTAGGTATCATCATTTCAAATATATAGATTGTTAATGCAAAAGCTGTTATAAAAGCTATTGTGATGATTTTTCTTTCGGTTTGATGGTTAATCATTCTTTATAAAGACAATTTTGTTGAGTATGATTCACCGGGACGCATCAATTGCATTTGATCAAATATTAATTCAATTAACATATAGTCAGGGTCATCAATACCTTCAAAATAATCATCAAAAAAATAACAAAAATCTATTGCTTCTCGCTTTATATTATTATCTTTTATTATCTTTGCTATCCCTTGAGCTCTGATAAAACCTGTATTTCCTGTTTCATGAAGAGGGATACAGATTTCAATTTTGTTGTTGGTTTGAACTTGTTGAATCTTCGCATCCTTTTTAAATGTTACGATCCAAAATCTGCTATAAGCATAAAATAATACCATCGGACGAAGAAAAGGTTGATTGTTCAATGAAGTGGAGAAATAACAATATTGATTTTCATGGATTAATGAGAATATCTCTTGTTTTATCTGAGAATCATTATTCTTTCCCATTTCCTCTCCTTTTGTATATATATTACCTTTTTGCCCATAATTTGAAAATTGTCAACTAGTTTCTTGTTTTTAAATACTTTGAGGCTTCTTTGCCTATGTCACTCCCTGATCCATATTTTGATAATATCTTCTCAAAGATTTGTCTGGCTTTATCTGGTTGATTGATTCTGAGATAAACTTCCCCTGCTCTGTATTCTGATACTCCTGCCCAACGAGTCTGACTGGGATATGTATAGCTTACCTTTAAAAATGCATTGATCGATTGTTCAAAATCCTCTTTTGCAAAATAATTCTCTGCTATCCAATATAAAGCCTCTGCTTTCATTTCCTCAGTACTGAAATTGTCCTGATATTGCTCAAAGATTTGTAAAGATCGATCATAAAGCTTTGCCTGATAATAACAAAATGCTATATTAAACCGTGTTTCCTGACTAAATTGCTGATCTCCCCAACGTGATATGATCCATTGATAAGCTTGTACGGCTCGCTCCCAATCTTTGGTTATTTTTGCTACTATTGCAAAATTATTGGCTGCATCTAAAGCAAGAACACCCGTGCTGTCATTTAGAATAACATAATGATAATAATACATCGCTTGATCAAAATTTTCTCGCGTATAATTTAATGTTCCTAATCTTTGATATGCAGCATTCTTGATCTCATTAAATGTTGAATTCCCTGCTGATAACAAATCTGTCTCTGCATCATCATACTTCTTTAATTGATAGTAGGTCGTACCTCGCCACAAATAAGCCTGATCAACTATGTTTTGATTCGTATATTTGCTTTTTATCAAAGCTGATAATATCTTTACGGATTTATCTTTATCCATCTTTGCATAATATATGCCTTCATTAAGCCTTATTTCAGACACTGCATCAGGATCTGTTTTCAATAAGGCTGAATTCTCCTTTTCAACTGACTCTGCTTTAGGTCGGTTACTGATTTTATAATATGAGATAATTTGCAGTTTTATCATTTGAGATAACGAGTATTTCAATTCTGGATCTTTTGAATTTTTGGGTATTAACAAAAACGCTTTCTGAGAACTATTTATACAAGCCTGATTTTCATTCTTTTTAAATGATATGAGACTTAAACTAAAATATGCATTCGCTTTCATGATAGTATTTACTTCTTTTTTGGTTAGTTCAGTCCATGTATATTCTGCCATAGCCATATCATTGGTTGCTTCATGTAATTCTGCTAGACGTCTTAAGCTTTCTAAACTTTTATCTTTTATAAAAAGAAGCGATTCTTTCTCTTTATCCAGATTTGAGGTTTTTTGATACAAATCAGCTAAGATCTGGTAATCCTTATCGTTTCTTTGAGAGGGAGGATTATTAAGGATCATATCAATTGCTTCAGCATTTCGTCCTTGCTCGATATATGCGTTTGCAATCATATATCGCGCTTCTTTCATCTCAGGGATATTTTGGTTATTTTGTAAGATTGATTTTATAATTATAAAAGCATCCTCTTTTTCGCCTAATTGATACAAACAAAAGGCATAATGATAATACAATTGAGGATTGGACAAATTGAGATTTGCTTCTGCCTGTTTATAATTCTCTAATGCGGATTGATAATCAGCTTTTTTATAATAGATCTCTGCGATACCCATTCTTATATTGATCAAATCTGATTTTCTGATAAATCGATCTTGTTTTATCTGAATCCCAACATTGAAAAGCTTGTCGGGTTGATTTGTACTTCGATAGTATTTCCATAACCAAAATCTAAATAAATTATTAAAATTAATCTCATCAGTTGTTTCTACAGATAGGATTCCTTCGATTAATACTGCAATGTGATTATTTAATACACCATTTGCTTCGATGGTATTGAGTAATACATTAATCGAATTTACAGCAATTGTATAGCTTTCTGAATTGTAATTGATTAAACTGTCTCTGATCTCCTTTTTGTAGATTTCGGTAAGTTTTTTATTGTTTTCCAAAAATGCTTTGTATGTGAGCATAGTTTTTAATTTTAAGGCTTCTATTCTTGCTTCTGTAGTATTCATTAAGTTTAAACGATCAATTGCAGTCTGATAATCCTTTAACTCCCAACCGATCAAAGCAACCAATATCAGGTTGTTCTTTCCTTCATTTGAATTTTTTAAAACCATCTCTTTAATATAATAGTCTGTATTTGCAATTTGAAATAATTGAAGATAGTTCTGTTTTTGGAAGATTACTTGTTGTTTTTCAGCATCTAGATTTTCAATATTGATTCTGTTGTATATGTCTAAAGCTTCTTGATTCTTATTGAGTGATTCATAACATAAACCCATTTGAAAAAGCAATAAAGATTTTGATTGTTCTGTAAAGGTCACTGTTACAGCTTGATTGTAATAGATTAAGGCTTGTGCTGGATCTTTTAAATCATAAAAATAACTGTCAGCTATATATGTAAAAATCTGATCATTTTTCCCTAAATGTGAATAAAATTGAACTATTGAGACCAATTCTCGTATGGATTCATTATAATTACCCTGTTTTTTAAGGATTTTTGCTGATAATAGTTTGTATTCTAGCTTTAACGAATCCTCTGTCACTGAATTAAAATAATCAGTTAATATTGTTCTGGCTTTCCAGTATTCATCTGATAAATAGTAGGCTTCTGCAATGGAATGTAGGGCTCTGTTTTTATAAGGACTATTCTCTGTGGCTCTTTTAATAAAATCTAGCTTACTTAGGATGATTTGATAGTCTTTTAAAACAGTACAAGACTCCATCCATAAAACCAGATAATAATCATAAGATGCTGAAAAATTATATTTCTCGGTTAATGTATTTAATATTAGTATGGATTGCTCATAATTCTTTTTGCTGACATAATATTCTGCAAGCTTTAATAATAACTTCTCTTCCAGACTTCTGTTTATTGGTGTTTTAAGTATTTTTTTTATCTCTTCGACTGAGGCTTCTGGTCCCTTCTCTTGTTCTGTTATCTGAATAGTTAATTCTAATGATTTCCAACGTGCCTGACTGTCAGGATATTTTACTTTGATCTCATTAATGATTTTTTCTGCTTCTTGTTCTAGTTTTGAGGAAAAGTAAGCTCTACCAATTAATAATAAAATCTCAGCATTTATGGGATCTTTACCGAACTGCTTCTCTAAAACCCGACCTTCTGCGATCACATCATTGTATTCTTTTAAGATATAATAACTCTCCAGATAATCAATTGAATTCTTTTTGGTAAGCTCTGAAAAAGGAAACAATAAAAACATACGTTTATAGAGAGTGATAACATCTTCTGTTTTTTTCTGATCTGCATAATAAGTTATTAAATTGGATAAAGCTTTCTCTTTGACACTATTATTAATGGTTTGTTCACTATCAGTGATTTCTCTTAAGATTTCTTCTGATAATGAGAATTTCTTTTGAGCTTGAAGAACTTCTGCTTTTAATAATAACGCTTCATCTGTTAATGGTCTGGACTTGGATTCTGTTAACACAGCATTGATTTCATTTAGTGCCTCATCATACAACTTGTCATTGATTAAACGGCGACTAAAATCCAATCTATTATCTGATACACCATATATTGCTGTGAATGAGAATATTAACAATATGATTATTATCCAATTTTTCATGAAACCCTCTATAGCTTTTTTAAATTTCCTTCTTTTCTCTCTGTTCTTGAAATTCTTCATAACTCATGGTTGATAATTCCATGATTACTTGTCCAAAATCTCCACTACTAACCAGCTCCATCAAAATATATCTGGTCTCCTACACGAAGTTGGCTATTACAACCATGAGACTCAAAACAGTTAAAACTAATATAGTCATTGCAATTTCTCTTGCTTTTCCTATCACAGACTCTGTAATAGGATTATTAAAGAACTCTTGAAATTGCTGATCAGTATAACTCAGTCTTTGTTTTAATATTGGCAATAATCTTTCATCAATTGACATATTTGCCTCCAAATTAATAAAATAATTGATTGTTGCTTTGTCAAGTATAAACCGTTTTTTGCTTTATAAAAAAATGTAGAGACTGTCCAAAATTAAGATTCTCGTTTAGCTTTTCACATACTTCTAGGCTAGAAAAGTGAACCTATAAGCTTTATATTGATTTTTTCTTGCAAATCTGGCTGTTGTTAAATTTAAAATACCTAAAAATATAAAACCCCCAAATAAATGAGGGTTTTATCAAAATTTTTATAGCTTACGGATTATTGTTTTACTCTATCATTTTGATCTTTCATATAACGAGGAGAATACTTCCCAGCTGGTAATGTTTCAAAAATCTTTAAATTGACTTGTTTTGCAATGGGTATATAGTCAGTAGCAGCTGTTCTTACCGCAGTAGTAGCAGCCGCAACAATCAAGTTGCCAAGCCCAGCACCTTGAGCTTTTTCAGTGGTATCAACTATCTGTGTGCCACTGTATGACCAAAGAGTTTCACCTGTTGTCGTAGAGATTAGAGCGTATTCTAAACTAACTGTTACATTGCCTGAAACTACAAAATAGTTTGTATCCCATTTTAAAATCTTAGGAATGATCACAGCATCAGCATTAAACAACTCTTTAAATTTTGGGTACAATCCTGGAGTTATTGTTTCTGTGTCATATAACCCTTCATTTTGCAAAATTTTGTTTGATACTTCAATAGGAATCACATAATAGCCTCTGTTTGTAATTGGTTCTGCCAGAGTACATGTCAGATATTCTTTGGCTAAAGCAGAAGTTGATACATTAACGGGAGGTAAAACGAGTATTGTTAATGGTTTTTCATCATATGTTTTTGGGAATGTGCTTAACTTTGTATATTGTCCGGAAGCACATCCGACTATTAATAAACAAGTCATTATCATTATCAGGATAAGTTTATTTCTTTTCATCTGTTCCTCCATACACTTTTTCAATCAAAAAATCTACAAAAGCTGATGATTCGGGATAAAATTGTTTTTCCTGATTGAGATAACTAATCGCATTACCTTTATCATTTTTTTTAAAAAGAATGTCTGCATATTCTAAGCAAACACCAGGGGGTATAGGTTTCCCTTTTGATTTAGACTTTGAGATAATCTGAGTTAGGGTTTCTTCATGATTTGCTTCAGTTTTTTCTGAGGGATTCTTCTTGGTCTCATACAGGGATTTTGAATAAGAACCCCAATAATAAATGGAGCTGTTTTGAGTGCAGGCTGATAATAGAATGGTGATCAGGATGAATACTATAATTCTCATGGGATATGTACCTCCGTTATTTTTCCTTTTTCCAGTATGATATATTTTTCTAAAATAATATTGTTGTTCTTTTTGATGGTAATTTTATGATTCCCTTCATTATATTTGTATTGCATTTCTTTTTTATCAGGATTAGAAATGTCCACACTAACCTTATCGTCCAGAATCATTGTCATGCCCTCTGTCTGACCAACAATTTTAATATAACATTCAGAATCTTTAAGAGTAACAGAAGAATTATAAGAACATCCAACCGATATTAAAGCAATGAGTGCCAGTATAAAAAATATTTTCTTCATATTATTCTCCTTATTTTTCCATGATATAATATTTTGATAAATTCGAATGGTCAAACGCACCAGAAATCATTTCACAAAGAGAAATCTCTTCTCCTATGAAACATCTTGTGTATTTGTCTTATATGCTTCATATTGATATATTCTCGATATTTCTTTTTAGTTTTTGTTCTTTTAGATAATTTCCCGTAGAGACGCAATGCATTGCGTCTCTTTCAATTGCACACAACACCTGTTTCATTGAACGTAAATAAGACAATGGTTTACCTCATAATTTAACTTACCCATTGGCAAGCTATGGTGGAGCCCCTGAGAGTGACTGGAGATTAAATGGCATACCATCAGAAAAATACAGATATTTATATTTCAATGAAAAGAGATAAAAATCAAGATCCCCGATAGGGGTTTTCACGGCTTGATTTTTTCTTTGATTTGTTTATTTTGTATCAAGACAAAAGAAATGAACAAATATTATCCTCTTTTTATAATATTTGAAATGATCAGTCTCTTTTATATATAAGCAAAGTTTAAATTTCATATATTTTAAAACAAAATTATTTTTTTATTGACAGAAGCAATCAGATTAACTAAAAGATAGTCATATTTTTTTTGAGTTTATAACAAAAATTAAAGGAGGTATCATGTTAAGAGAAATACAATCTTTCAAGAAGCTCTTTTCAAAATATACTGAGTTGAGGATTCAAGAGAACAGAAATGTCTATTTAACCTTATTAAAGGGAGATTTAACTAATAATACTTCCTCAGCGATAAAAGGGATTTCTGCTAGAGTGTTTGATCAGGGGGGATGGGGTTTTGCTTCTAATTCTGTCATTGGTGAGGAATCAATAAAAAGTGTAATCCGAGAAGCTTCTGAAAATGCTTCCTTCTTAGGCAATAAATATAAGAATAGTATAACTTTTCCTTCAAATCCTGGAATATCCGAGAATTCTTTCATCACCTCAAAACAATTAAGAACTGATAAAGAAAAAATTGCTTTTTTGAAAGAAATTGATAATTATATTACAACCAAATATCCATTATTAGTTTCTCGAGTTGTTGGCCATAATATTCTTGAAATGGAAAAGAAACTGATAACATCAGATGGTGGAGAATTTTATTCCATGATACCTCGAACAGCTATTGTTTGTTACTTAACGATGATGAAAGATGATGCACCATGTTCATTGGGTGATTCCTTTGGAGGGTTTGGACAATTTGAAGATTTATTTAGCGATCCTGCTATACTATATCCAAAGATTGATGAGATTTATGAGCATTTGATCAAAAAAACTGAAGGCATCTATCCAGATGCAGGTATAAAAGATGTTATTCTGGATGCAGATCTTGCTGGTATTCTTGCTCACGAAGCTATAGGACATACGACAGAGGCAGATATAGTTTTAGGGGGCTCTATTGCTGGAGAATATTTGAATGAAGTTGTCTCTTCTCCTCTTATAACATTAACCGATTTTGCAAATGAAGCTTTTGGAAAAATCTGTCCGGTTCCTGTATTTGTTGATGATGAAGGAACAAAAGCAGAAGATGCCGTGATAATAGAAAAAGGTGTCTTAAAGTCTTATATGCATAACAAAGAAAGTGCAAATCATTTTGGTGTAAAACCTACAGGAAATGCCAGAGCTTATCTATTTTCTGATGAACCATTGATTCGTATGAGAAATACGGCTATTAGTCCTGGAACAAGCAAACTTGAGGATATGATTTCATCCATTGAAGATGGATATTATCTGATGAAATCAGGCAATGGACAGGCAGATTCAACCAGTGAATTTATGTTTGGTGTGGTGCTTGGTTACGAAATCAAGAATGGAAAAATTCGAAATGGATTAAAAGAAATGACCATCAGTGGTGTTGCCTTTGATGTCTTAAAAACAGTTAGTATGGTTTCTGATGATATGAAATGGTCTAACTTTGGAATGTGTGGAAAAAAACAACCCATCCCTGTGGGTATGGGTGGTCCTGCAATAAAATGTAAAGTTAATATTGGAGGCAGATAATGGAAAACAAAGAAATTTTACGATTAGCCTTAGATGAATTAATGAATAATGGAGCTGAAAAAGCAGTTGTTTATCTAAATGAATCAGAGATACAGGAGTTTGTCCATGAAGGCGGAAAAATAAATTTATTTAGGACTACTAAACAAAAAAGATTGAATATGAAAGCTATTATAGATTTTAAGAAGAATGATCAGAGTTTAAATCAGCTTGATGTTGAAAACATAAAACAAAAAGCAAAAGAAGTAGTTGATTCTGCTCGAAATTCTGAACCTGATACTGCTAATGATATTGCTGATATTCAAACTCAGGCAGATTTTAAAAAAGGGATAGACAAACCTGAAATTGATAAAATCTATCAAAGAATGGTGGAGTTTACCGATTATGTAAAAGTACATTTCCCTAAGTTAATAATTGAACAATTTATCGTTAAATATATTCATTCTAAGTTCTATTTTATGGATTCTAAAGGCAATGATTTGTTGAATGAGCATGGAGGATATTCCATCTTTCCGATGTTTACCTCAAAAGATGGGAAAGACACTTCTTCATTTAATTATTGTGCTGTTGAAACAGATAATCTAGACCAACCTTTTATTGAATTGGGACGTTTTGCTGTCCTAATGAAAGAATCAACAGAGCAAACAAAAACAAGATCAGTTCCTGATAACTTTATTGGTGAAATCATTATTACCCCTGAATGTTTTGAAGATTTTTTATATTTCTTCAGTAGCATGATTGGCACATATCCATTGATTACAGACACTTGTCTGTTCAAGGATAAAATCGATTGTAAAATAGCCTCAGAAAAGTTTACTCTTCATTCGAAACCCATTTCAGAAGAGTTTGTAAGTTCTGATTTTTTTAATATGGATGGATATCTTATGTCAAACTATACCTATATTCAAAATGGGGTTTTCAAATCATTTATATTAGGGTTGTATGGTTCAAAAAAGACTGGTTTGCCTCGATCAGCTAATGATGGTTTTTATTGGGATGTAGAAGCCGGAAATCAATCTTTAGAAGAAATGATCAAGTCGGTTAAGAAAGGGATTGTTCTCAGTCGCTTCTCAGGAGGAAGACCTTCTGAGAATGGTGATTTTTCTGGTGTAGCAAAAAATAGCTATTACATTGAAGATGGAAAAGTTCAATATCCTGTCAATGAAACCATGATATCGGGTAATATTGCCCAAATGCTATTAGATATCACGGATATCTCAAAAGAACGAATAAATTTTGGATCAACCATTCTTCCTTGGATAAAATTTGATAAAATAAACATATCTGGGAAATAGATATTAAAAAGGGGCTGTTGAATCAGCCCTTTTTTTTTGAATAATAATAGTAAAAAAAAACATCTGAATGTTCAGCTGTTCTTTAGAGTTATTAGATCAACAGGCGGTGAGTGGGAATTTTAACATGATTTGAGTTCCATAGTTTTCTTTTGATTCTATATTGATAGTACCATTGTGGGTTTTGACTAGTTTTTCCACGATAAATAAGCCCAATCCAGTGGATGCTTCTCCCTTGAGACCCTTTCTGTAGTTTGATGATTGTTTTGAAAAGATATGGGTAAGGGTGTCTTGAGGGATGCCTATTCCACTGTCCTTGATTTGAAAGATAATGGATTCTGTGTCATTTTGGAGGTTGACTTCAATGAAACCGTTTTCAGGTGTAAATTTTAATGAATTAAGGAGAATGTTTTCGAATATCTGATTGAAAACATCTTCATGAATCTCTAAATAGAGATCTTCTGAACAATAATTGAATATCGTTTTTACATTCTTTTTTTCTGCCTCAAAGCGGATAACATCTTCTGTAATTTTTAGCATTTGTTTGATGTTGCAAAGAGACTTACCTGAATAAATCTGATTGGTGTAATATTTATTGGCTTCCAAGACGTTTCTAATTAGTTTCATAGCTCTTTGACTTAAAGATTTGATTAAAGTAAGGTTTTTCAGAGATGTTTGAGGAATATCTTCAGTAGGGATAAAATCAATCAAGGATGCGATATTTCCAACTGTATTTTTCATATCATGAGCAACTAAATCTATGATCCATTTCTTATCCATTAACTCATTTTTCAACTCATTATGGATTTTACAGGTTGCTTGATTTAACTCTTGTTCTAGAATTCCATTATCTTGGCAGGATATCTTATCAAACTTTATTGAAAGATTTTTACAATCGGTGATTTTATTGACCATACATTTTTCACAATTAAACCCACAATGTCCCAATGTTCCATTATCCATAGATTCTCCTCCTTTAATGAGTTGTAAAAACTCCTGGCATTTGGTAATTACTTTGAAACAGCTAGTGTCTGAAGTTGTTATTTTATCTGAATGACTATTAAAATAATCTGATGTATTATTATTAAAGTCATCTTTGATCCTCTGATAGCCCTTTTTGCAGAAGCCAAGTCTCAGCTTTTAAGATTATCTCTAATTGATCAGCCAGAACTGAATTGTTAAGGTTGATATAATTATTGGTTTTATATTGAATTAAACCATGTAGGATAGGATTTGATAACTCCTGCAAGATTCTTAGAATGAGTAAATGTATTAAAACCAGATGTATCATTTATTAAAACCTTCTTTTATCTAGAGACAGTGATTGCAACACCACCAGTTTTATGACCTTTTTGCACATAACGGTGAGCTTCTACTATATCTTCTAATTTATATGTTTTTCCCGTGAATGGTTTGATGATTCCATGTTGGATTAAGTTTTCCAAGTAAGTCAATCTATCGGAGCAGAGAACCAATGATCCATCATCAATAGAAATGTATTTTCCCTCTTTTTTCAAGGCATTACGGCAGTTCTCTTTAAGTAGAGAATTTTTCAATTTTCCTACGGAATCCAGAATAGTATCAAATTTAATATCTGTATCTAGATAATCAGTTACAGTATAATCAATCACTTGATCAGCACCTAGAGATTTCACTAATTCTGCATTTTTACCACTACAAACAGCTGTCACGATTGCACCTAAAAATTTCGCATATTGAACAGCTATGAGTCCGGAAGTGCCTGAAGCTCCATAAATCAATATATGTTGATTTGGTTTTATATGGGCTTTGTCCAGATATTGCATAGCTAAAGAACCACCATATACTGCTGTGGTCGCATCTTCATGGCTTATATTTTTAGGTTTTAAAGCAATAACCCCCGTTGTTGAACAAGATTCCTTAACACATGTATATTCTGCATATGCTCCGAGATTGAACCCTGTCATCCCATAGACTTCTTCACCTGGTGTGAAATTGAGGATTTCTTTACCAATTGATTCCACAACCCCAGAAAAGACCAATCCAATTACCGAACGCCTTGGCTTGAATATCCCTATGAAAAGTCTCATGAGGATTTTATATCGTAATGGTAAATCCCCACTACGAATGAATACATCACTGGCTGTAACAGCAGTTGCCTTGATTTTTACTAGAATTTCATTGTCTTTGGGTTTTGGTTTATCAATTTCAACTAGTTGAAGTACTTCGGGAGGACCATATTTGGGGCATTTTACAGCTTTAATTTTAACTCTAGTCATATTTATAATTTCCTTTCTATGCATTAGTGTGTGTCAGGCTCTATTCCCTTAACTAGCCAATCTAATGTTTTTTTCTGAGCATTTGGGCTTTCTGTCGCTATGTACCGTTCTGTGATATTAATTCCTCTTTCCATAGCCAATATCTTGAATTGAAGAGCCTCAAGGACTTGATCAACTAAAACAACACTACGAACCATTCCATTATCTTTGTACATTTTTTGTCCCTGAAGCATTATTTGTTTTGCTTCACTTCCTAAAGGAGAAACTCTTGTCATATCAATTAAAACCGAAAAACTTGTCTTATTTGATTTTAAGATTATTTTAGACTCTAAGTACCAGTCTTTAATCTCATCCAAACTAATGATATCTATAAATGATAATTTGTATCCAAAATCAGTTTTTTCAATCTTATACAGGATAACCTCCTTTTTTTAAAAAAAATAAATTGGGGTATGAGAGTGAAAAGAGCTTCCCACTGCAAAAACATCAGGTTTTCTGCTAACCAGTGTTTTTGAAATTGCGAAATAGATGCCACAATTTGATTTGATGTTTAAGGTATCTTGATCTCTTTATGGATAGGGTTAGAGTAATCTGCTTACCTTGGAGGGGGTTTATGCTTCTTTTAAAAAACAAATCAATAAGGGAAGCTCTTTTTGTTATATTCATTTTAAACATTTTTTACTTGATTAAGGAAATCTTTCTAATTGATGTTATGTTATCTGTCGTTATTTTACAGAAATAAATTCCTGAACTTAGGGGAGAGTTATTGACCTTATTTCCATCCCATACTAAGCTATAGTTACCTTTAGACTGGAAACCATTTTGTAATGTTTCAATTTTTTGACCTTTGGAATTATAAATGGTAACATTAACCTGAGATCCTTTGTTTAACAGATAGGAAATTTTGGTTTTAGGATTAAATGGATTTGGGTATATATTTAAACCTTCCAACAGAGGTTTATTACTTTCTACTGCATCTTCATTACCAACAGTGACTGTATAAGTAACTTTAGCTTGAAAAGGACTTGGGACATCAGGGTTGTTGTGATAAAAATAAAGCGTATCTGTTTGAATCCCTGTACTGGAAGGTAAAAGAATAAATTCTATTGAGTTTTTCTGCATAGGTAGAAAGGGCGTTTCTTGTATGATTGAAGAGGTGTATAATTGTGGATTAGAAGAGCTTACAGAGATTATTTGCCAACTTCTGTTTGATTGATTGGTGATAGGAATTGAGAAGATTTTGTCTGAGTGAAACTGAACATTGGTTAATGTAGTTATTTCAGGGCAAAACCAAGAGTTTAATTCAAATAAAGGCATTGTTTTTGCCAATGGTCCGCCATAAGCCCCAATATCATTTCTTAGAGTGTTCAAGGAAGGGTGAAGTGCATTGCCTGGTAAGAAAGGATTTTCGATATCATTAAAAATGATATCGGGATTTCCTGCATCAATACATGGAGACATTGGATATAAAGTAAGCATTCCTTCTAAGAAATAGGCATAATCTGTAATGTTTCCAATTCCATTATTGACCTGACTTAGAGCTGAATAAGTCAATTCAAGATTGGATGAAATATTGTGAATATCACCACCAAATGTTTGACAATTTCCTTGAATTATATTGTTACGAATAATTATTACAGTTTCCCAGCACATAACACCACCTCCTTTGCCCGCTGCACTAGAAAAAGCTCCTGTAGCTTCATTTCCTACTATGGTATTGTTTTCTAGAATAACTGGGTGACCTTGATAATTTTTATAAGCACATAATCCACCACCCCCATAAGTAATGGTTGAGGGAACAGCCTGATAAACCTTGTTGTTGGCTATAATATTGTTTTTTATTATGGCTCCTGTATAGTTTAAGTCCAATCCTCCACAATACATTCCTTTATTATGAGCAATAATGTTGTTGATTATCAAAGGAGTGCCATCCCCTGCTCTGATACCTCCACCTCCAGCTGTTAATATGTTGCTGTTAACAGTGATGGCTTCATTATAGACAATGATGTTGTTGCTAATCGTTGGAGAAGAAAGTGTAATGAATATACCTCCTCCTGCTCTCAACACAGATCCTCCATGCTCATAATGCCATTTGGTTCCTGAACCACCGGTAATGGTGAAACCATTCAAGACTGCCGTGGAATCTTCTCCTGAAATGATTAAAACCACACTACCGGTGTCAGGTTCTGTAGAAGCAGAGCCATTAATAATTGTGTTTAGGATTGTATTGGGATTTGAATCATTAATGTATTGACTAGTAACAGTAATGTTTTTACCTCTGAAATTAATGTTTTCATAATAAGTGCCCGGTTCAACCAATACCATGTCTCCATTTTGTGCTGCATTGATTCCAGCTTGAATTGTAGGGTATTGTGTTGGGATGTTAAGTGTTACTGAAAACAATACTACATTGATAAAAAATGTGATAATCAAAAGTATGATGCGTTTCATAATCTCTCCTCTCATTTTGTAGATATATTTGTACCATTAATTATTTTTATTAGATAGTTTTTTATTATTTAAAACATTTAAAATAGGACCCTCACTATTCCGAGAAAATAAACAATCAATTGCATAACTCAATGAAATACAAATGGATAGAATTCTCATATCTTCTCCTTAATTATACACATATGCATTACACGACACTTATGATAACTAATAGTTATCTTAATACACGTTGAGTATCGTATAAACATATTGAATGTATGTCAAGTGTTTTTTAAATCTTTTTTCATTTTCTTCTTCAGTTTTAGGAAAAAACGATGAAACTCGACCAGTTTTTTTAAATATCAAAATAGTATTGTGCAGATAAGTAAGAAATTAGTTAAATTAAAAGGTGCACAGTCTCCTTCTTCATAAGTATTTTGTCGCTAATATGCAATTGTATTTCTTAAAAAAAATCTGTGATTTTGACAGTCTTTTAATGGTTTTATAGCAATATAAACACATTTATGTTAGAATATATTGCTTACCTTGCTATATTAAAACGATATTATTATAACTTTTGTATCAAAAAAAAATGCAAAAAAGAAAGAGCCTGCTTCCACAGACTCTTATTATGATCTCATGAATACGGAAACCAATTAGTTGTTTCTCAAAATATCAAACTTAACATTGAGATTACTTTTATATCTAACCTGATAATGCTAATCTGATGGTTCTATTCCTTTTACTAACCAATCCATAGCCATTGTCATGGCATTAGGATTTTCTGTTGCTAAATATCTTTCACTGCTACGAATACCACTTTCACTGGCAATTCTTTTAAATTGCATTGCAATAACAACTTTGTTTACTAAAACAACGCTTCTAATCATACCCTTTTTTTTAAAGAGTTCTTGACCTTTTTGCATAATTTCTTGAGTATCATTAGTTAATGGTAATATATTAACCATATCAATCATGACTTTAAATTCATTTGGTGGATTTAATAAAATTGTTTCACAGTCCTGATACCATTTGTTAATTTCATTTAAACTAACTGTTTCACTAAAAGTCAGTTTAAACCCGTAATTTGTTTTTTCAATCTTGTACATTATTCCTCCTTGTATTTTCTTTGACTAAATCTTAAATTTTATAAATTTAATAACTCATTATTGATTAGATTTAATATTTTACATTTATACACAAATCCATAAAATGAATTGCCTAGACTTTGAAATTACCAATCACATCGTTAAATTCTTTAACTAAATTAGTTAACTCATTTACTGATGTTTTTACACTTTTACTGCTCCTAGTACTTTCTTCTGATGCAATTGATATCCAATTCATGTTAGAAACTATCTGATTTAGACTATCATTAATTTGTTTTGCACTATTATTTATGTTGGTTACTTTATTGTTTGCTTGATCACTGCTACTGGCAATTTCTATTGCTGTATTAGCTGATTCTTTACTTGATTTAGCGATAAGACTGACATTGTTGGCTGTATTCATTGCTGAATCTGATACGATTATAGCACCTTGTTCAATTTCTTTTGAAAACTGTCCTACAAGCTTGGAGTTTTCGGCTGCCATTGCAACAGAACTGGCAATTTCATTGACAACTAAGGTTTGCTCTTGAACGCTGTTGGCAATTATATCAGAAATCTTAAACAATTCATTTATCGTTGAGCTAATAGAATTTACAGAATGAAAAGTGTTTTCTGTAGATTTCTGAACTTGATCTATCTGCTCTGCAATCTTGCTTGTAGCATTGGCAGTTTGTTTTGCCAAGATCTTTACTTCATTTGCTACGACTGCAAAACCTTTTCCAGCTTCTCCAGCAGATGCAGCTTCTATGGTTGCATTTAAGGCTAGCATGTTGGTTTGATCGGCAATGTTATTGATAATTACTACAATTTTTCCAATCTCTCTTGCATATCCTTGTAGTTCTTCCATAGATTGCAAAACTAATTTGGCTTGATTATCAGCATTTGAAGAAATCGCTCTAGCACTCGAAGTATTTATTGAAACATTTGACAAACTTGAACTAATCTCTTCAATCGCAGAAGCTGAGTAAGTGATACTATTTACTACTTCATTTAGATTGTTGTTTACATGCTTAATTTTTTCAACAACCTGCCCCATTGAATTTGTAACCTCATTAACACTTTGGGATGATATTTGAGAGGCATTTGCCATTTCGTTTGTGTTCGCGGACATTTGCTCTGAAGCGGTTGCTAAGGAATTTACATTTTCTGATGCTTCTGAAGTATACATACTTATTGAATGAACTGTGTTACTTATTGTTTCTATAGAATTTGTTACTTTATTGACTTCCATTTGCATTTCTGAGGCACATTCTGCCATATCAGATGATGTATCCGATAACAGATAAGCGTTTTTTGAAAGAATTGAGTTTATTTTGAGAATTGATATTACTATCTGACGCACTTTGAAAATGAGTTTATTTATTGTATCTGATAAAGTATTGAATTCATCAGTAGATTTAAAATCAAGACTTTTAGTCAAATCGCCTTCTCCTTTAGAAATCTCTGCAACACTGTTGATTACAATTTCTAAAGGCTTCAATATATAAAGTCTCACAATCAGGATCAGCATTATTATTATTGCTAAACAAAGAATAATTATCTGTAATACAGTATAGGAAAAACTTTTTAATAATTCAGAATTGATAAATTTTGTTGTAAAACATATTTTCAATATTCCAATATTGTTTTCTTCCCTGGAAATATTTTTCTTCAAAGTAAAGGTAATAAGGCTCTCAAGATCTTTGGTTAATGATCCATTTACTACAACCCAATTCTTATTTCTGGATTGTTCTATAAATTTATTCCCATTGTTTTCTAAAACTGTAACAGAAACGAGACTTTTATCCTTCATTTCCAAATCTACAAATAGTTTAGTTTCTTTTTTATCATAAGACCAGATACTATTACTCAGTGTTTTTGACAATCTTTGTGCAATTTCTTCAGCTTTTATATTCAAATTTCTATAAAGCTGATTTTTTGATATGATCAAAGTTACTACAAGAAAAACAAACATAATTAACAACACAACAAAAACTATTCTAGAAATTAATTTAAAGGTCAGAGTGTTTTTTTTCATATATCCTCCAATAACAGGGAGTTAAAATATCCCTTTTACATAATAAAATCATTGCTATTTAGCACACTTTAGTCGATAATCGCCAAGATTATTTACTTTTGTGCAAACAAATATTGATTCACCATTTGCTAGTCTGATGGAAATATTGTTATTATAACTTCTTTATGACATTGATTCCAACAATGCAACCAGCAAGTAGCTCATAAAATCCCCAAACTGTACCGACTAGAGAAAGCTTAAGTGGCATAAAACCATAGGCTACCAGAGACATGTTTGATAGAACATATTTCAAAAGCCAAAAACATGTTACAATGGAAAATAATGCTCTTTTATTTGATGTAAACCTATCTTTGAGTAGAACATATAAAGCCATCAGGAAAACACCATTGATTAATGAAACAGCTGCAAAAAAAATCATTGCCGGAATTCCTAAAGGAGGAGCATTATGACTTTTTAATACTTCATGCATTTGATCACCTATAAGAGGAACCAATCCAAGCCCTGTGACTAGGATGATTAATCCAGCAAATAAACCAGATAGCAAAGTTTTGTTTATACTATTCATCTTTGCTCCTTCATTTTTTTTATTTTTTGCTAACAGCCAATCTGTTGCTTTAATTTGATTTTTTATCTGTATGATAACTATTAAAACTAAGGGAAATCCATAAATCTAGTTCTAATATTATCAGATCTAAGTTTTGTTTTTTTGTAATGTGTTTCACAATCCCTTTCTACATTAATCAAGGTTATTTTTGTAGGACTATACCATGAAATGCACTCTACCCTTGGTAATGTTTTTGCCTTGAAACCTTCAAAAACACCTATATCGTCACGAAGAGTATGAAGGGAGGGTGATGTATTCTGATTAGGGAAATCTGGATTTGCAAGGTCGTTTAAAATGCTTTTTGAATTGCCAATATCAATACTGGGTGAGCTTGATTTAAGATTATGAGTGCCCTCTTCAAATTCTGCATAAGTAACCAAATTTCCTAATCCATTTATTTGATCACTTACTGCATTATACATAAAATTAAGGTTGGAAGAAATTGAGTAAATATCTCCTCCTGAAACCTAACAATTACCCTGTATGATGTTATTCTGCAAAATATTACTGGATTTCCAACAGATCATCTCACCGCTCTTTCCTGATTTTGCAGAGAAAAAGCCTGTGGATAAATTTCCTATTATCGTATTATTTTCAAGAATTACAGGTCTTCCCATAAAGTTTTTATAAACTCCGATACCTCCTCCTCCCCAGGTTACTACATATGGAACAGCCTGGTATACTTTGTTATTAGCTATAATATTGTTCTTCAGAACAGTACGGGTATAGTTTAGATCTATCTCCCCACAGGATAAACTTTTATTGTTTACAATCACATTATTGATAAAGAATGGAGACCCGTCTCTTGCTCTGATTGCACTACCATTTCCAGTTAATATATTGTCGTAGATTGAGATAGTTACATTTGAAATGATCACATGGTTGCTTATTGTTGGTGAAGACATCGTGATAAAAATGCCTCCTCGAGCTCTATAAATATTGCCTCCGTACTCATAAATCCATTTTGTTCCAGCCCCTCCTGTAATAGTAAACCCGTTAAGAATGGCTGTTGAATCTTCTCCTGAGAGAAATAAAACAACCTTGCCTGTATCTCGTTCTGTAGATTTGGAGCTATTAATGATGGTGTTGAGAATGGTGTCTGGATCAAGAATGTTTATATAATGGCTGGTAAAAAAGATATTTTTCCCTTTAAAATTTATATTTTCATAAAAAGTACCAGATGCTCCTAATACAATATCACCAAGACAGGCAGCATTAATCCCATCTTGAATAGAACTAAATTGCTCAGGGATTCTGATGGTAAGAGATAGTAAATGACTGATTAAGACTGTCATTAACAGAATAATCGATCGTTTCATTATCTCCTCCTTTCTTTAAAGCCATAACTCAAATACTTATTTTTACTATTTTAATAGAATGATTTTTTTGGTAATAATAGTATCATCTAAAGATATCTTTAGCAGATAAATTCCAGATGAAAGAGAATATTTCTTTTGGTTTGAACTATTGAAGACAAAGCTATGTTCTCCAGCTGGGTTAACATCATTATACAAAGTACTAATTTTTCTACCTTTAACATTATAAAGTGATATTTGGACTTGGGATTTTTTAGTTTGATTCCATTTTATAGTAGTTTCTGGATTAAAAGGATTGGGGAAAATTTTAACATTCTTAAATAAAGATTGAACATCTTGATTTTGAGATGATACATTGACTTGAAAATGAATTGTTTCTCCTGCAAATCCGATATTGGAAATGTTTATTCCACCATGAGAATTGTCTGATAAAAAACAACTAGGATCTGAATTATCGTTAAAGAATGTTCTGCCTGATTGTGTACTGAAAAAAGCCTGATAGATATCTCCAATAAAACCTGTTGATTCATGTGCTCCCCATAATCTGTAAATGTACTCCTCGTCAGGAGGACCATCGGCATTACCTTCTCCTGCATCAGGGTTTATTCTGCTAATGATTAATCCATCTCCAGGAATATTAAATTCGAAAGTAGACATTTCTGCTTTACGATATTCTATAACAAAATATTCTGTTTCTGAGTTTGGGGATTTGATCCTTACACAATTGTTTTGCCCCATCAACAGGGGATTTAAAGTAACTAACTGACTACTCTCAATAAGTGGAATATCTTGTATCCATCTTCCATACTTCCATTTCATAAAAGCTGTTGGATGTGAGCTGCCAGCATCCATAATATCCCATGGACCACAGGAAATTAAAAACCAATAATTGTAATGATAAAGATCTGGAGCTCCTAAAGAGTGAAAAAATTCATGACAGATTGGTCTGAAACCATTTGTGTCGAATAAAGGGTTGTAAAGAAGAAATGTATAATCATAGACTTGTTTTCCGTTTAAAATAACATTTTGAGAGTCTAGCCACCAGCGATGAGGCCATAACAATTCAGCCCAATTATCATTTTCTCCTTGAATAATAAAACAAATATTGTCAACAAAGTTATCATTGTCAGAATCAATTAATAACTCCTCAGGTACTTCCTCTGAGATATAAGATACTGCATTGGCTAAAAGACTGTGTTCTCTTTCCGTTCTTTGGTCGTTATTCTGGTATCCAATTGGATTAGTCACTGTGTTATATGGAGAATAATATGCACGGGGATGTGAATCTTGATAAGAAAGATTTTGATTCATATCACATTCAGGATAATGATGAGAATAAACAATAAGCTGATGATAAGAGACTTCATCAAAGTATTTCTTGAATGAATACCAACTACCATTGAAGAGTGAATCAGATATGGATCTTGGATCTGTGAATTCACTCTGATCGGAAAAACGTATGTAAATGTTAACGCTGTTGACAGTCCCTTGGCTTGGACATGATCTGTTATTCTTGCTTTTATAATTTTTTGAAGTTAATCTACGGCGTTCCTGGTATTTCTTATAGCTTATCAAATTATATGGACTAATGCCAGCTTTATAAGGGTCTGATTCTCCATAAATTAAGTTTGAAGATTTAAGTTCTTCAGATTCTAGAATTGCATAACAAACCCATCCAGTTTCAGGATTTTGAATTACTGTATATCCTTTTTCATCATGCAGATAATTAAAGAACTCGTCACCAGAACTCAGAAGATTCAATGAAGAACCATCTGGTTGTAACACCTTTGCTGGCATATTTCTAAATGGGGCAGCAAGTAGAAAATTTGCCCATAGAAAGACAAATATTGCAAGTATATTACCTCTCATGTTTCACTCCTTATGTTCAATGAGCACAAAGTGTGCAATAAGTGTTCCATTTGAGATAATGATACGCAAAATATAAAAATGATAGTGCAAGTTTATTTAAAAGGCTAACCTCGTATACGAACACTCATAATTTGGAGAAGATTTGAGGAAATTATTTTATTAGAAGGATTTATTGCTGGATATGTCAAGAAAACATCGGTATGGAGCATATCTATTCACTTTTCTCGCCTATAAGTACAAGAGTTGCTTAATGGGAGCTTATATATTTTGGACAGTCTCCTCCTTATAAAGAATTCAATTAGAAAAATAACTATTGACAATAGATGATGATGTATTAAATGAACGCAAAGTGCATAAAATGCACCAATAAGCATTAAGGAGATGTTATGAAAACTCTGATCTTACTCTTATTAATTGTGCCTCTCAGCATTTTTGCTGTTCAGGTGCCCTTTTCTCAACAAATGATCAAAACGGATGCTAATCATATTAGTGGTATGAATAGGATAAGCCCTCCTGATAATTTACCAATTGATCAGAAAACAGATACATGGTTTTGGCATGACGGTAAAAGCCTTTATGTTTATTGGGAATTGGAAATTGATGATCAATTCTATCCCGGAGCTTTCGCTACAAGAGATGATACTCAACAATGTGACTATATACGCATACAAGTTAAAACTATAGCAAATGAAGATTATGCTTATTATTTCTCGGCTTATCCCAGAGGGGCAAGTTATGATGGAGTCAGGAATGAAAACATGGGTGTGGATAAAGCTTGGAATAGTCTATACTATTGCGAATCTAATTACAACGATAAACTCTGGTGTTGCACAATGATCATCCCTTTTAAAGATTTACGTTATGAAGGTAAACCTCCATACCGTTGGACATTTAGTACTGCTCGTCAAATCAATGCTTCAAACACTATTTACAGTTATCCTTATGTGCCTGTTACCGGTAAAACTGTCAAACAATATTATGATTCATTTTCTGTTCTGGAAATAAAAGAAAGTATCGATCCACCAAAAAATATCACGATTATTCCATATTTATACAAATCTTACGATTGGTTAAATGAAACTCAAAGTTTTGACCCTAAACATATTGGACTAAACATGATTTATCGTCCTTCAAAAAATACTTCTTGTAAATTTGCATTAAATCCTGATTTCACAGAAACTCCTCCTGATGAAGAGATTGATACTCACAACAGCAAATATGCTCCTCAATTGATAGAAAACAGACTCCTTTTTACTGAAGATATGAATGCATTTGGGGTTACAAGCTCTCTGTTCTATTCTAGAAATATTATGCAGCCTCAATATGCAGCAAAAGTAACTTCCAGTGGTTCTGATTGGAGCTTTGGTCTATTGAGTGCCAGAGATGAAGAAACACTAAATGCAGATAGTACTGTTGCTAATCCTGATGATTATTACAATATTTTAGCTTTTAAAAAATATAATGGAAACATTTCCAATCAGTTTACTTATCTGAACAGATTCAACGATAAAAATAAAAAAAATAATCATGTTTTCTTTTGGGCACCTAAATGGAATATTTCTCCTTCGTTTTATATTTTTCCTCAGATTGCGTATATTTTTACTGATGTTCCTTATCGTTCTCAAAAACAAGGTTCTAATGTCAAATTGGACATCACAAAGAGATTTGGCAGATTAGCAATGAGTGCAACCCTTTCAGATGTTACTAAAGATTATTATGCTGATATGGGAATCCAATCTGATGTTAATATCTCAGGTTTAAATACTTCCATAGATTATGATCAAGCTTTTTCTGGCACTTACTTAAAGTCATACCATGTAGGTCTGTATTGTGACGAGTTTCATCAGCGTAATGGTGATTATAAACTTATAAATAATGACATCACTTTACAAGCAAATGTTGATTTCTTTCAAAACTACAGTATAGCCTCCTTTTTTACTGCAGGCAAGGAAAGAATGTACGATCAACTTAAATTTTCTTGGGTTGAAGACCTGAATCTAAGTTGGTCAAAATGGGTATTTCTTAGTGGGAATATTGGTTATAAATATGGAGATAATTTATATAGAACTTTATGTGCTACTTTACCATATCAGGTTGTTTATGGAGGGGTAAATGGGTATTTGGGACCAGTTGTCTCATATAACATAAGAAACAGTCATGTTATTTGGTATGACCTTCTTTCGTTTCCAATATCAGTTCCTGTTCATTTTGATAATGAATACGATATAACTAATCTAGATTTTAAATTAACTTTTTCAAATTCCTTTAAAATTTCTTCAGGAGTTCGATACAATAACTATGAGTACTTTGCTCAAACCAAGCATCTAGGATATTTCGCTACAATGCACTGGTTATACAATCCTTCTACAACCTTCTATCTTGGATTCAAGACCACAGAAGATAATCTTTTAGACTCTAATCAAAGCACCGAAAGTTTGATAGTATTCAGTAATCAAACTACTTCCAAAACTACCTGGTTTAAAATCAATAAAGTATTTTAAATCTTAAGAACTTTAAACTAAGATGATTCATAGTATAGAGTTAAAAGACTTTTAGGTATTGTTTCTTAATTTTCAAAATTTAAACATAGTCTCAAATAAATTAGATTACAGGCTTAATTGCTTAATCGAAAAAAAAACAAACCAAAATACAGTTTGGTAAAGAAAGGAGATATTATGTGCAAGAAAAAAAACATGGCTATCTTATTGATCATGCTATTATTGCAGTCTTTATGGTCATTTAATTATGAAAAAGAAACCAGCAAGCCAACCACGAGTAAAAGTAATAATAGGGATTTTTATGCTTTTGTATTCAAGCCTGAATTTAGTGGTTTATATCCTGAATTGTATTTAGCTTGGGAAGAAGTTAACAATCTTCATTATTGTTCCCGAAATTTAGATCCATTAGATGGAAATCCTAACCATCATTGGACTGTAAGTTATATTAATGGGCGGGTCTCAGAAATAAATGAAAATACTTCTCTTGATGATCCTTCTTACAGCTCTGTAAAGACTCAGTTTTACTATTCTGAAGAACCAGATATTACTATTCCTGTTCAGATATTAGTGTCCAGATTTATCAATACAGAATGGACCCCATACTATAGGGTAACCTTGACTTCTAATTCTGACAACAGAGTATTATCAACCACAGAAGAAATATTTTCATACAATGTCTGGTTAGGGAGCTTACAATTTTTCTATACATATGATGATAACCATGTTGTTTCCGTTATAAGAAAATACTATGATGAGATTACTCAAAACTGGGCTTTGGCTGTTTCAGCAACTTTGGATTGGGAGAATGATCAACTAAATGAAATACTTTATAAAAACTGGGTAGATAATTCATGGGTTAATTCGCAGTTTAGAACCTTTGAATATGTATCAGGAGATACCCTTTCTTGTTCGTTTATTGATCATCTATGGCGTGATGATCATTGGAGAAATGATTGGAAAGTAACCACTGAAACTTATGAGAATAAATTAATAAGCCGTTTTGATTTTGAAGCAATGGCCCCTGATTTTACCTATTTTGTAAATAAAAGAAGAGAATTTTTTTCTTACAATGATTTTGGTCAATTGTCTGAACATATTGCCTGGTTAAACTATCAAAATGATTGGCTTAATATTGGTCTTTTTACATACAGCTATCTTCCGACACATAATGAAGAGAGTCTTGTTATTTGCGACACATGGTTAAATGCATATCCAAACCCCTTTAATCCTACTACAACTATAAAATATAAAGTAAAAAGTTCAACAGATTTGTTGATTCAGATTTTTAATGTAAAGGGGCAATTAGTGAAAACTTTATATAATAAAAATCAGAAAAAGGGAATATTTAGTATCATTTGGGATGGAAGAGACCAATATAACTCCAGTGTTAGTTCAGGAACCTATTTTGTATTGATGAAAACCAAAGAGGGGGCTCAAATGCGGAAAGTAATGCTATTAAAATAGATAGATACAATCAGAATTGATTAATTTAAAAGTTGCTCTAATATAATGCATAAATCATAGGAGATCAGAATAATTAAATTCTTTTTACTTATGTTTATCATATTTACGCAAATTATCTTTAGATGCAAAAAAAATCAAAATATATCTTGACAGCACGCAATGTGTAAAAATAATATAGAGAATGTATATAATGAAAAATAGGAGGATATATGAGAATACTGATTTTATTAATTATGGTAGGAATTATTATAACATCTTTATTGGGTAAGCAAGTAGTAAATGTTGGTTTTGAACCTTTACCTCCTTTAATCATTGATGCAAGTAAAGGATATACAATTGAGATTTTAAAGGCAATTGAAAGAAACTCAGATTTAGAGTTTAATATTGTAATCATGCCATACATCAGAGCAAGAAATGATATTTTTTCTGGTAGTTCACAGTTGATGGGGCATACTCCATATTGTCTGGAAACAAAAGAATTTTACGAAAAAGCACAAGAAATCAACTTTTCGATTGAAGTCAAAGCAGATTTATATGTAATGGATGAAAAGTTGTTTAAAGATTACAAAGCTCTCAAAATAGGCATTCCCCGAGGTAATGAATCTTTTGCCAGTGATTTATTAGGAATTCCCGCTAAGAACTTTTATTTAGGAGATTTAGAAAATTTGTTGAAAATGCTCGAAGCACGAAGGATTGATGCCATTTGGTTTGAAAGATCCTCCACAATGAGTACTATTGATAAATTGAAAATAAAAAATGTTTATTATATGAATATTCCATCTGAGCCAATTCCTGCAGGTTTGGCAGTACAAAAAACCTCTTCTGGAAATGAACTAAAGATAAAATTGGAGACTGCCTTAAAAAAAGTAGATACAAAGTCTATTTTGAAAGATTTGGTAAGATTCAATCAATTACCAACCAAAGGAATAGTCAAATAAGACAATAATCTCGAAAATTCTGAATGATAGAACTCGATTATGAACAGGATTTTACAGGATATAGTAAACTAATACTTTACTATGGTATTTGTTGGGAAAAAAATTAAGAAAGTAATTAAAAAGGGGATGGTATGAATAAGAAAATATTTTTTATAATAATAATGATTGTGATTATGACACAATCTTTATGGTCTTTTGATTTCGAGTCAAAATATGATTGTTCTGAATTGAAAAAAAATAATTCAAAAGATTTTCACCCATATTTTTATAAAACTGGATTTGGTTTGTTATATCCTGAAATGCTTTTGGCATGGGAAGAAGCATCAACTCTCAATTATAATGTTGGGTATTTTGATACCCTGGATGAAGATCCCAATTTACAATGGACAATTAGTTATAACAGTGGAAAGATCTCTGAAATTAATGAGAATATGATCCCTCAAAGTCCATTTTATGCTCCATCTAAGATTCTATTTGAATATTCTGATATTCCAGAAATTACTTCACCCATTCAAATTTTAGAGCAAAGATTATATAGTGGAGAATGGGTTGATTATTATAAAGTTAGTTTGAATTATGATGAATCAGGTAGATTAATCAATGCATCTGAGGAACTTTATTCTTTCAATACTTGGGTAGGGGTTTATCGATACAACTACACTTATGAAGATAATCATCTTCTCTCAGTTTTCAAAGAGTTGTTTGATCCCTATGATCTTATCTGGATCAATGATACGTTTTCAGATCTTGAGTGGGATGGCTATCAGATTAATAATATGGTCTTTAAGTCATGGGAGGGTGATAGTTGGGTTAACTCAATTAGTAGATCCTTTACTTATGAAATCGGAGATACTCTCAGATGTACTATTCTCGATCGTAACTGGTCAGTGGATCATTGGAATAACAAATGGAAATGGGTCATTGAAGAAACTAATCATCAGTTAATTAGTCGTTTTGATTTTCAAGCATTAGAACCTGATTATACAAGTTTTAATAATGTGAGAAAAGAATTTTTTACATACAATGAGTCAGGACAACTTACTGAGGAAGATGTCTGGATGGCTCCATTAGGTACTTGGATTCACTCTTTCCAAGTGGTTTACAGCTATTCACCATCACAAAATGATCAAATCCCAAATGCTAATTATACTCACTTAGCTGTTTATCCTAATCCCTTTAATCCCACAACGACAATTCATTATTCAGTTCCTAAACAAACTGATTTAGTGATACAAATTTATAATATTAAAGGACAACTAGTGAAAACTTTATATAATGATCATCAGACAGTAGGAACACACTTAATTAATTGGGATGGTACTGATCAAAATAACTCTAGGATTAGTTCTGGTACTTATCTAGTATTTATGAAGAGTTCTGAAGGTGTACAAACAAAAAAGATTGTACTATTAAAATAGTAATTTATATTAAAATGACATGTGTTCGATCTAAATAAATGATTAAATCAAAGGAGACAGAATGAAAAAATGTATGTTGTTTATCTTCATCATGATTATGATGAGTTTGGTTTGGGCAAAAACTTACAAAATTGTTTTTGATGCTTATCCTCCCTATGAATATAAGGATGATAATGGTACCATGAAAGGTCTTGACATTGATATTCTTAAAGCGATTGCAAAGAATGAAAATGTATCATTTGAATATATTCTAGTACCATGGGCTCGTGCTTTATCGATGGCAGAAATGGGTGATTGTGATGCAATCATTAGCTTGTTTAAAAATCCAGAAAGAGAAAAATTTCTATTATTCCCATCAGAAGGATTAGGTTATGAAACAAATGTAATTTTTGCTAATGATTCTTTCAAAGGTGATATAAAAACAATCGGAGATCTTAAAGGAAAAACTATTGGTATAGTAACAGAGTATTTTTATGGAAAAGAATTTGATGAGTATAATGGCTATACAAAAGAAGAATCCAAAGATCAAGAAACTCTTTTTAAAAAATTGGCTAACAACAGAGTCAGTTTAGTGATTACAAACGAATTAGTTGGATATTATATGCTTAAAAGTATGAATGTTAATAATGTTCGGAAATTAAGCTATATCGCAGATAATCAGGCTTTGAATATTGGTGTTTCTAAAAAATCTGTTAATTCTGTTGAACTTCTCAAGCTCTTGAATAAGGGTTTAAACGATTTAAAAAAATCTGGAGAGTTAACTAAAATTAGAAATAATTATAAAAAATAGTTAATTTTAGTTATAATGGACAGATTTGTTTTTTTTAAGAGTATTCTTAAAAATTAATCTAAAGAGAAATGTAAAATTCTTATCAATAGATTAATACAATGGAGCGAATATGAAGAAATTTATAGTGTTATTACTAGTATTGGGATCATTTTGGATGGTAATAAATTGTCAGATTATTCAGGAAAATGATAAAGTTATTCAAAAGCAAAACATTTCAGAGTTGAGGCAATCTATTGGGAGTTCTGTATTTATGTTAGGAAATCTTGCTCCTGGTGACCCAGTTCACTTTTATCAACTCAATTTTGGCTATGATTTAAGTCCAAAGGAGAGAATTCTTGTAGAAGCCATTACTTGGACCTATTATGAACCATTAGGGACTTATGGTTCATCAGATGAAATGTATCATGGGAAAGTGAGAGCAATAGGTGTTGGGGTTGGTTATCAGCGTTTTCTTTATAAGAAATTTTTTACAACAATCGAAGCAACGCCCTTTTTTCAAACATTCTATGATGAAAATGATAAGAAGATTCAAAACGGGTTTCAATTGTATCTTCAGTTTATTAGCGGGTATAGTTTTATTATCGGAAAGAGATTTTTCATTGAACCTGCTATTGCATTGAAATATTGGCCTGTTAATACTAATTTTCCAGAAGATTTTAAAAAAGTTGAAGAAGGTGCACCAAATCACATTTTTGAACCTTCATTAAACTTTGGGTGGAAATTCTAATGCATTCAGTAACAAAAAGAAAGTTCTTAAAAAAAATGAGGAGGCAAAAATGAAATCATTTATGATGTTAAGCCTATTTTTCTTACAGTTGTTCAATCTATTTGGATTATGGTCTAATGATTCACAGGCAAATATGGCAGTATGCGACACAACTGGCAGGCAAATCCTGCCCCATATTGGAACGACTAGCGATAATAAAACTTTTGTGTCTTGGATTGATGGAAGAAATCAAAACGATGATGTTTATGTGCAATTACTGGATCCATTAGGGAATAAACTTTTCAGTAATCAAGGGTTATTGATTAATAATTATCCACGAATTTCAATTACATCCGATTACTCAGTATTGGTTGATAATGACGATAATTTTTTAATTGCCTATTCATACTCAAATGAAGGAGAAGAAAACTGTAATACTTTAATTACTAAAATCAATCAGACTGGTGAGAAGCTATGGGGACAAAATGGCATTTCCTTGTCTGGTGGTTTTTACAGTGATACATCATTAAATCTATGCCGAAGTGGAGAAGATATTATTATTGGTTATCAAAGAGTAGATATTAATACAAACAATTCAGACATAATGCTTCAGAGAATGACTTCTGAAGGCAATTTGTTATGGGGTAATTCAGGTATTATAATAAATCATACTGAAACAGAGAATTTCCGTTACCCTGTGTTGATACCATCTGATAATAATAGTATCATTGTAGTGTATACAGGTCAAACAGGTCCAATCTTTACTCCTTTTGTAAAAATCTATGCTCAAAAATTCTCTGAGAATGGATTACCACTCTGGGCAGAACCAAAAATAATTACTGATATGGGGACAATCTCATCATATCAAAAACCAGTAGCAAAAACAGATGGAGATAATGGTGCAGTGATTGCATGGTATGATGACAGAAATCATGATTGGTTGTTTAGCTCATTTTTACAAAGAATTGACAGTGATGGTAATTTTTTGTTTTCTCAAAATGGGATTGAAGGGTCATTAAATCAAAATATTTCACATAATAATCCAGAACCTTTTTACAATCCCCAAACTGGTGAAGCTTATCTTTTTTGGGTGGAAGCAGGAAATCCTGAATGTATTTTTGCTGTTTATGGACAGAAATTCACCATCGAGGGTCGGGAGTGGTCAGATAATGGTATGGAATTAGAAGCCTTTACAAGCTGTGAAATTTCTTCTATTAGAGCAATAAAGCAAGATAACAATATTTTGTTAGCTTATAAAGATGAAACATCATCTCCTGATCAATATTCAAGATATTTTGGAAGATTAATCAATCAGAATGGCTTATCTGTTTGGGATGGAGGTATAGTGGTAATCTCAGATTGTCTTGGTGCCAAATCTGGAGAAGATATGATCCTAGATAACAATCAAACATGCAAATATGTATGGGTTGATAGCCGTTATGGTGTTGAAGATATTTTTATTCAAACATTGAATGCAAACGGTACTTTGGGAGTAGAGACAGGGAACAATGATGAAACTGAATTACCCATTCCACAAAAGATTAAATCCTATCCAAACCCTTTTTCCAAACTGTTAAATATTGAACTATGTGTAGAAAAGGATGGAAGATACAGTTTGGGTCTCTATAACATCAAAGGTCAAAAAGTCGAAACCCTTCTTTCAAGAGATCTCAGTAAAGGAAGCCAAACAATAAAATATCTACCAAATAAGAATCTATCTTCTGGCATCTATTTTCTAATGCTTCGTAAAGATGGAGAATTATCAGGAATTGATAAAATAATTATTTTGAAGTAGTACATCATTAAAGAAGCCTTGTATTATTTGTACAAGGCTTTTTTTCTTAAACCGTTCTTTGTATTGATAGTATAAGAAGCTAGAAAAGATAAAAGTTGATCCGTTTCTATTTTCCATTCAAAAGCGATCAAAAGGATTGAAATCGTTACACTGAATTGAATAAGACTTAAGAACACATTATAAACGGTAGGTTTATCATCATAAAGTGATGCAATTTGGACTAAAGTCATAATTATACTTGCAATCAGATGCAGAAATTTAGTTTACTATCTTTTAGTATAGTATTTAAATATAACGGATTTTCCTTCATTTGAAACAATAGAGAAGTGATCATATATTTGAATTTTCTCAGTAAAAATGATTACTAGATATTTTAAGAATTATTCTTTATCAGAATAATTTAAACAATTTTCATCATTTGAATAATACTAGCAAAAATTTAAAAAAAACACTTGACTGTATACACTCTATAATAAAAATGCACACAACATGCAAATAGGTGCATGTTGTGTGCATTATGTAATTAGGAGAGAGAAATGAATTGGAGAAAGTTAATTTTATTAATTCTGGTAATTATAAATTTTTCTATAGCTTTTTCGTTAAATGATAATGAAAGCAATCAGAAAGAATTTTTACCTTTACAGCAGTCTGTTGCCACATCTGATAACATGATGAGCATACAAATGAATCCTGCATTTGTTGGGATAACTAATTTCAATGGTTTTGGTTGGATGCATTATTCCAAAGACGAGAAGTTTAAAAATCACTATAAATTTTTAGTCAATTTAAAGAATCTAGACTATACCTATGAAAAGAAAGAAAACAAAGTTTCAAAACATAACATCACGATAGGATCAGAGTTTAAAAATGCTCCAAATTTTTTACAAAACATGTATATGGGAAGTACTTATTCTTGGGAGAATAGTAAAATTACTGAACCTTCTTATAAAACAGGACTACTTTATCGACCTTCGAATTACAGTTCTTTTGGCATTGTCTCTGAAAAGTCTTATAAAGAAACCCAAAATTACATAATTGGGGCAGGATTCAGACCTTTTGCCCTGAGTGATTTTATCAATCCATATAGATTGGATTTATCTGTAGATTTAAGCTATAATGGCTTTTATGCAAAAGAAAAACAATGGAATAAACCCATTTTTGGAATATCAACTGAAGTTATCAACGGTTTAAAAATCAAAGGTACCTATAATATGGAAGATAAAGGGGTTCAAATATTATTTAGTACAATATCTTTAAAATCTGAAAGTGGTAGTATAAGATATATGCGTCAAAAGAATCAGGATTATGTCAGTAAATCATATGGTATTGATTATATCCTTTTTACAAATAAGTGTTTTAAGGATCCGTTATGTAAGTCTCCAAAGAAATGGTATCAAGTCGATACAGGGAAAAGGTTAGTCACTTATAAAGCGCCTGAATTTACAATAGGACCTATAAAGATTTTTAGTGATGATGTGATATCGATAGAAGAATTAACAGAGCAGATAATTAAAGCAAAAGATGATGATACTGTACAGGGACTTTTATTTATCAACAAGCATTTTACATCTTCTTTGGCTATAAAACAGGAACTAATTTCTGCGATAAAGGAATACAAAAAGACAGGGAAGAAGGTTGTCTTTTATTATGACAATATATCTAATAGTGAATACGTTTTTGCTTCATCCATTGCAGATAAAATCTATTTAAATCCCAATGGTTCAGTTGATTTGAAAGGAATTTCAATAAATTCTCCATATTTGAAAGAATTGTTGGATAAAATTGGGATCTCAGTTTATAATTTCAGAAGTCATCCAACAAAAACAGCAGGAAATACATTTTCAGAATGTAGCATGACACCTGAAGAAAAGCAATCCAATGAATCTTTGATTTCAAACCTTTTTAATCAAACTTGTAAAATGATAGAAGAGGGTAGAAAAGATAAGTTGAAATTGCCTATAAAACAACTCATAGATGAAGGACCCTATTTGATTGCTCAAGAGGCATATACAGTTGGGTTGGTGGATAGTTTATTTTATGAAGATCAATTGGAGAATGTTTTAAAGAAAGATTTCGGTTTTAAGAAAACTACCAAAAAAGTATCAGAGAATCAGGATCTAAACTGGTATCACAACAAAAAGGAAAAAGTCGCTGTTGTTTATACTCAAGGTTTTATTACAGAAAGTGATGGTGAATATGGAAAAGTTACAGCTGAAAGAAAAACCGTAAACTTGATCCGAAAAGCAAGAAAAGATAAGAGTATAAAAGGGATAATATTAAGAGTAGATAGCAATGGCGGATCAGCTAAAGCTTCAGATATTATCAATCATGAAATAGAGTTAGCAAGAAAAGAAAATTTTAAACCTGTTGTCGTATCAATGTCAGGTTCTGCTGCATCTGGGGGATATTATATTTCAATGAATGCAGATAAAATTTTTGCTCAATCAGGTACCTTGACAGGTTCTATAGGGGTGATAAATATCACCTTTACTGCAGAAAATTTATTTAAAAAATTAGCAATTAACTGGAGTTTGATCAAAAAGGGAGATAATGCAGATTTTGGTAGTATTACAAGACCAATTAATGATTTAGAAAAAAATAAAATAGCTAAAAGTGTTGAAAATACTTATCATCAATTTGTTACAAAGGTAGCAAAAGGAAGAAAAATGTCCTATGATTCCGTTGATCAAATTTCTCAGGGAAAGGTATGGACTGGTGAACAAGCGAAAGAGATTGGGTTAATTGATGAGATAGGTGGTCTGACAGAGGCTAAACTAGCCATGAAGGATCTTTTGGAAACAGATAGTGATATTGATTTAATTAATTATTATAAAGAACATAGCTCACATCTTACAGATTTTTCAATTGATGCTCAACCAAGCAGGGTTAGTTCAAAGCTTTCAGTTGAGTTAATTGACATCTTTTTCAAAAGTTATGAAAAATGGTTATTATTGAATCTGGATTCTCCCTTATTGATACCAGAATATGATCTTGATGAATTTAACCATTAACTCTCCTAAAAGCCACTCTGGACAGGGTTAAAACCCTGTCCGATTTTTTTAAAAAAAGTATTGATTAAATACTGAAATAGTCATATATTAAGTTAGGAGGGAAAATGGAAAATATCAAAAATCTAGCTAGATCATCAGGAATATTTTATTTCTTATTTCTTATCTTTGGGGGGGGTGCAGAAATAGTCAGAAACCAAATGATCGTACAAGGGGATAATATTAAAACAATGGAGAATATTTTTAATAATATTCTAACATACCGATTAAGTATAATTGGTGATTTATTAGGAAATATCAGTTATATATTTCTTGTTTATTTTCTATACAAACTGTTGCATACTTATCACAAAAGGGCTGCCGAATTAATGATAATTCTTGTATTGGTTGGCATTCCTATAGCGATGGTCAGTCAAGCTTATCAATTTACAATGTGTGATATTTTGGGCAGGTTGTCATTCCAAGAAATAAAAAGTAGTCCTGCAACAATTCAGGCAGTTAATTTTCTATATCTATATCAAAATGGCATCACTACTTCTCAGTTATTTTGGGGAATGTGGTTGTTTCCATACGGATTATTGGTTTACAAGTCAAAATTTATCCCAAAAGTACTTGGCCTTCTGTTGATTTTAGGGAGTCCTGGTTTTATAATTGATTTTGCAGTGAAAATCTTAAAGCCTGAACTAATTGTACTGACTTATCCAGGTTTAGCTATTACAACGATAGCAGAGTTATCTATGATAGGATATTTATTGTATTTAGGTTTTTTCAGCAAGAAAGATCCAATGCATTCTTCAGCTAGAAATGGCTTAGAAAAATCTAAACAATATATGTCATTTTTAGCTTTAGTTGTTTGTTTTTCCTGTTTTCAATCCTTAAAAGCAGTAAATGAGGAAAATATCACAAAAATTCAGAATCAGAAAGCATTGATAATTGTACGCTCAATTCATCATAATAACACAGTTAAAATAGCCGAATCTATGAGGGTTGTATTAGAAGCTGATGTTAAACTTCCAGAGGATGTTTCTATTGAGGATTTTAATAAATATGATCTAATCGGCTTTGGTTCTGGAATATATGATCAGAAACATCATATTTCGATACTCCAGTTTGTAGAGAATTTGCCAGTCAATAATAATAACAAGAAGGTCTTTATCTTTTCAACCAGTGGGGTTTCCAGAAGATTTTGTATAGCTCATGATATTGAAGATCCTCATGATGCACTTAGAAATTTGTTAGTATCAAAAGGGTATGAAGTTGTTGGTGAGTTTAACTGCGTTGGGTATAATACGAATAGTTTTTTGAAATTTTTTGGAGGAATCAATTGGTTTAGACCCAACAAGAAGGATTTAAAGTTAGCTGAGAAGTTTGCTAAAAGTTTGATGTAATTGTTAAATGTATTGAACCAATCAGTTTTAAACACTCTGAGAATATCAGAGTGTTTTTTTATGTAGACTAAAACCTTTTACAATCATCCAGACTGCTAAAACCATTTCTTGTATGGCAAGGGGTATCTGAAGAATGTCAATTATTGGTAAAGAATCTTGAAGGTTTGTCAGTTTTATTAACCCAGGAAAAAATATGGGAAAAGAGATAGAATACCCCAAATAGATAACCAATTTGGAATGAGTTTTTGTTTGTATAGAAGGTAATAGAAGATACAAGAGCCACAAATAAATATAATGATTGAAATTGATTCTGTTTTTCCACTTTCATTTATCGTATTTATAATCTTTATAAAAGGAAAGTCTTTAATTGTATCCAAATTTAGTTTTCCTAAACCAATGATGATATAGATTAGAAACTCAAGAAAACTTCTGAAAAAAACATAAGTATAAGCTAGATATTTATTGATTAAGGTCAGAATTCTTAAGAGAAAAATAGGAATCAAAGCCAGAATGATACCCTTTAACCAAATGAAAATTGAACTAAACAAAGAAACGTTTTCCTGAAAGAAAGAATGTTGAAAGATAGATAAATTTTCTACTATATTGAACACTAAATAACTAAATATTCCAGAGATAGTTCCAAGAATATATAAAATGCCTGCAATCTTTACATTAACCTGATTCATTTGCCCTCCTTAATAGAAGGATAATGAATTGCATTGAGTGTGCACGCCAAGAAATATGTGTGCACATGAAAGGTCTTTATGGAAATACAGACTGAAGGATTATCAGAGACTTTTATTATATAGTAAGATAAAGAAGATAATGCAATCAATCAGATTTAGGTCATAGATCTAAATTAAACTATAAATTCTAATATGACACAAAGAAATATAGATCAGATTTTAATATTTTCTGATTCCTTTTTGATACTGATTAGCAGTAGATTGAGGAAATCAAAGTAGTATTTTTTAAAATAAGTAACTTCTTCTTCATTATCTTTATTTTCAATGATATATATAATGCTTCTAAAAGCGATTGATCTTAAAGAATAGCTGAAATAACTCAAAACCTGACTCTCACACATATCACTTCGTATCTCATTTTTACTAATACCTTCTTTAATGATCTCCAATACAATTTTAGATGTTTCCTGACTAATTTCTAAAAAATTGTTGAGAATATCTTCGCTAATATTTTTATCAGAAATATTGTTGGAATCCATAATGAGTTGATATTTTAAAAACCAGCTATTTTTTAAATAGAAGTTAAAATAATTTTCTCCCCAAATATAGATCTTATGGAGAGAAGTCGCACCTTCATTAAGATTATTAGAGGTTTCTTCAAGTTTAAGCTTTTGATATTTATTAAAGACAGACAAATAAAGGTCTTCTTTTGTTTTAAAATATAAATATAATGTTCTTCGACCAAATTCAGCTTTTTTTGCTATATCTTCCATCGTAACGTTTTCATAGCCAGATTCTGCAAATAGTAATTCAGCAGCTAATATCATCTCGTTCTTTCTCGTTTGCATTTCACGCTGTTTTCTTGAAAGCATAAACACTCCTTTTGGTTGATAATATAATACAATTAGATAAATTGTCAAGTTTAAACAATTTATGTATCAACCAATGATATGTTAATCTAGCATAAATCCATTGTTAAAAAAAAGATAAGTTTCATCAATCACTTAAAATATATTGATCTTAGAAACAGTATTTCTTGTTCAAGATATTTTTTTTGCTTCAAAATAGATGCATAATCTCACAAAATTCGGACAAACATTCTCAACAAATTCGGACAAAGTTTCTTAAATATTTCGGACAGTTTTAATCACAAAAAAAACATGATATACTTCTCCTTAAAAAATGGAGGAGATATCATGAAAAGTAGAAAAAATTATAAGAAGGTTAAGATGTCAGAATACAAGAAGATTTACCAACTCTATTTTAACGAGCATTACTCTTTACGCAAAATTGAAGAAATTCTTTCCATACCAAAATCCACATTAAGCGATTATATAGATAGGTTTTTATCAATTAGGATAACAGAAGCAGAAATTAATAAGATTTCTGATCAAGAATTAAAAGAACGATTGTTTCCCGAAAAAATATCAGAAAAAGAAACTAATAGTTATCCAGATTTCAAAACAATAGAAAAAGAACTACTTCGACCTCATGTAACACTAGCACTTCTTCATGAGGAATATTCCCATAATAATCCTCATGCTTTCAGTTATTCGCATTTTTGTAGGCTTTATACAGACTGGTCAAAATCAAAAAAAATAACCATGCGGCAACAGCATATACCAGGAGAAAAGCTTTTTATAGACTATATAGGAGATAGACTTCCAATTACAAATCCATCTACAGGGGAGATAACACAACATCCATTGTTTATATCATGTTTAGGGTTTTCCAGCTATATTTATATAGAAGTTTCTAAGAGTCAAAACACACTTGATTTTTGTAATTCTATAGTCAATAATTTGAACTTCTGTAAAGGTGTTCCCAAGTATTTAGTGCCAGATAACTTAAAATCTGCTGTCATAACAGCCAATTTCTACGATCCTAAATTTAATTTATGTTTTCAAGAACTTTCTGATTATTACAAAACATATATTGTTCCAGCGAGAGTAAGAAAACCAAAAGATAAAGCAAAAGTAGAAAACTCTGTATTAGTTATTGAACGATGGGTAATAGCAAAACTAAGGAATATGATCTTTTACAGTATTTCAGAAGCAAATATATACATAAAAGAGTTATTAGAAAGAGTAAATACTAAAATAATGAAAAAAATCCAAAAAAGTCGTAAAGATTTGTTTATAGAATATGATTTGAAAGCATTAAGTGCTTTGCCTTTAGAACCATACATTCCGAGGTTGCTATTTAAATTCAAAGTCAAGGATGATTATCATATAGAATATCTGAATCGGTCTTATAGTGTTCCTTATAAATACATCAGATATGAAGTCATAGCTCATGTTACTAATAAAGTTATAAATATATTCTATGAGAATGTCTTGATAGCATCACATTTGTTGATTACGGAAATCAATGGGAGCTCAACAATACCAGAGCATATGCCAGTAAGGCATAAAGAAGTTTATAATAACAATACAATAACAGATGAAGCCTTGTTAGCAAGAGCAGAGAAAATTGGAGAAAAAACATATCTATTAATTAAAGAAATCCTTGATAAAGAAATACATCCTGTTTATAAAACAAGAAGGTGTCTGGGGATTTTAAAGTCAGCAGAAAACTCAACTATAGAAATAGCAGAATACGCTTCTGAATACTTTATGACAATCTCTGACAAAAAGATAGGAACATATAGATTAATCATTAAAAACAAGAGTTATCTTAATGAAAAAAACAATGAAACAAGATTTTCAGAAAATTGTACAAACGAACACGATAATATTAGAGGAAAGAAGGTGTATGAATGAGTTATCATCAAACAATCCGAAATCAAATGATGGAATTGAAGTTAAATGGAGCTTTACAGAGCTTTGAAAAACAATCAACAAACCAAAACTATCTGGAACTTAGTTTTGAAGAAAGATTAACAGATCTTTTACAATCCGAAATCCAATTTAAAAGCATGAAAAAAATTGAAAATCTATTAAAGAAATCCAGTTTAAAATATCGGACTGCTTCATTAGTCGATATCGATTTGAATCCAAAAAGAAATATTAACATTAATTTATTCAATGCTTTATCAAACTGTGAATGGGTAGTACAAGGTAAAAATCTGATTATAACAGGATCAACTGGATGTGGGAAAACCTGGCTTGCTTGTGCATATGGTAATCAAGCTATCATGAATCATATGTCTGTCCAATTTACTCGCATGAATTTCCTGACTACAGAAATAAGGAATACCAGAGCAAGTGGAAACTACCTCAATTTTATAGAAAAATTCACAAAGAATAAGGTTATCATTCTGGATGATTTATTTGTTTCAAAAATGACTTTAAATGATGAATATGAATTACTGGAAATAGTTGAAGCTACAATAAACAAGAGCTCTTTAATCATTACAAGTCAATATGCAGTAAAAGATTGGTTTGCCCAATTTAATAATCCAACCTTAGCGGATGCTATCTTAGATAGGATTGTTCATAATTCGTATCGGTACGAATTAGTCTCAGAAATATCTAAAAGAAAAAAAGAAAATTTAATGACAAAATTCTAGTAAAATTATATCAAGAATTTATTGATAGTGTGTTTCTTTAGTCATTTTTTTATTGTCTTAAAAATATCGGATAAACTGTCCGAATTTTATAAGAATAGATGTCCGAAAAAAATGAGAGTGACTGTCCGAATTGCATGAGAATAGGTGTCCGAAAAAAATGAGAATCACTGTCCGAATTCATGAGAATATACAAAATAGATTGCCAAAGCCAATAGAAGCTCAAGATTTCTACACGTGCGATCATTGCATTTTGAACAGACTACTCCCCAAATTTTATACTACAAATTTTTTTATCTTGCATGTATCGCAATTTTTATATATTTTTTCCCTTTCAATTACTCCCTTAATACATCCAGAACAGTTGATCTCCTCAATATTCACTGTTTTATCTGTTTTGATAGAGTTTTCTTCACAGTTATTTTTTAGATTTAGATTTCTATTGCTTGTAGAAATTTTGCTTGTACAAACATTACTATCAGTATTGCAATAAACTAAAAGTTTTATTTCCACTACCCTCTCCATTTCTTATTAACTTTTTTTATTGAATAGAATAGAACCCATCATCCCAGCACTAAGTAATTCGAAATAACCCCATATAGTTCCAATCAAGGATAGTTTAAGAGGCATAAATCCATAAGCTACCAAAGACAGATTAGCTAAAACATAGGTTAAAAACCAAAAAGCTGTAGAAATACAAAGATTTGCTTTTTTTTCAAAGGAGAATTTTTGTTTGAGCAATGCATAGATAGCCATTAAATAAAACCCATTTATGAAGGATACAGCTGTAAAGAAAAATATGGAAAAGGTTCCAAGAGGTAGTGCATTGTGATTTAAGAGGACATCGCGCATTTGATTTCCAATAAGAGGGATAAGTCCAAGTCCAACTATCATTATAGAAAATCCAGCGACCAAACCAGACAATAAAAGTTTTTTCATAAAAATATTCATTTCAACTCCTTTTAAGAATGAATCTGGATAAATAATATCCATGATACACCTTATGCACTCACAGTGTATTATATATCAACCTCATTGTTGTCAAGGATAATTTATGACAATTTTTAGGAATTTGGTTGAGACTGTGCACTTTTCTTTTCCCCTAAGCGACTTTCCGATAGGCTTTGATATCAAATAACTGTTCCATGTGGTTTATTTCAATCATTTCTTGACTAAATTTTGGAATATTTATAGTAGAAATAATAGATTTTGAGTCTAAATGAACTTTGCCATTCGTGATAAGTTCTCTGAACCATAAGCAATGAACAAGTTGCTCAATCGTTTCAGGAGTTTTTAGTCCGTATTTTCCTGAAATAACCTTATCAATTTTTTTATTCCATCTTTCAGCCGCATTAGATGTATAGCTCTTGGTTAAGTGTTTCCATTGACCCATAAAACTGGAAATGAAATATTCTTTAGCAGTACCTGTAATCATTTTTTCTAATTCTAACAGTGCTTTCCTTCTTGCTCCAACCGTTTGCCTATTGAAAACTTGTTTGAGTTTGTTAATTATTTTTTTTATTAGTTTAATGTCTTTTTCACTTTGATATATATTTTTAATCAGGTTTTTCATCTTATGGAATTTGCAGTATTGAAAACTTACTTTAGGAAACACCTCTTTTCTGCCCTTTGCCAGCGATGGACAGCCATCACTGATTATTAAAGAAGGATTGCCATAATGTTTTTTGAAAAGTGTGAAAAAAATCTTCCAACTATCAGCATTCTTTTGAGGGTATAGCTGAACCATCAAAGGAATACCTGTCTTATCATCAACAGCCGAAAAAACATATAGAAAAACACCATTCAATTTAACATATTTTTCATCAACACTAATGATACCGCTGTATCTAACTATCGAACTCAGTAATAATTGATAAAAGTATGGATCTCTATACACCAGTTTTCTAACATTTGATTTCGACATACCCATAATAAAAGCTATCATTTGATAACTCATAGAAGCACCTACTAAAAATTTTACTAAAAAGCTTTTAGTTTGTGTACTTAACTTAATTTTGACTGATACTTTTTCTGGTTTTGTTTCAATCTCGGATTCTTTCATCTCTTCAATTCTTTTTTTTACCACCGGATTCTCATTGTTTTTTAAGAGATATGAAAACAAATGATTTTTATCCCAATAGTTGCCCTTTTTACTGATATTTTTATGGATGCTTTGTAAAATTAAGCAGGTATTCGCTTGTGAAAGGTATTTATTAAAAGATACTGCACACATTTTAACTAATGGAAACTTACCTTTAAAGATCAGGAATAGTTCAGGTACTGTTAAAAAAGGATTATCGATCACAATTTTTTGAATAATGTCGACATACTTGGATAAATCTACTTTCCGAGTTAATAAGCCAAGAAAGTCATAGCCTTTTTTCTTAAACTCTCTGTAGTAATTATCAATATCCCTTCTGTCATTAAATCCCAGAATGTTAGCTATTTCTTGAAAAGTAAACAAGTTTTCACAACAAGCAAAAAAAATAAGTCTCAAAAAAACAGCCAGAAGCTTTCTGTTGGACTCAGTTTTTGGGATTTCTAAAACAATAGGAACCTTAATTTTAATACAATAATTATCTTTGTTTGGTATAAATTCAAACAAATTATGAGTCGATTTTTTCATCATATTAACACCTTAATAATATTTTATTTATAAACCATTATAATACTATTAAGTATTATGTAAAGCTATTTATTTAATATTATTATAAGCATTTCTTGTCATAGGTGTATTATGATTTTAGAGTATTTAGACGTGTCTAATATTGGTTTAAAAAAACAAGAAAATAAAAACATAATGTCAAAATGAGTAACTACTCAGGTATTAATATTATCTGGGAGAAAGTTCAGGGATTTTAGACAGAATATCAAAGATATTTAATCCTCTTTTTTTAGCAGTATCAATAACGGATCTAATGATACAGTAGTCCTGAGCCCCATTTTTAAACTGCCCAGACACTTTAAGTTTAACTTTAACATTTCTAAGAGCTCTTTCTGAATCATTGTTATCCGGAGGAATGACTGTTTCATAAACACAAGGCAAAATATATCCTCTGATTTTTATCAAAGATTTCTGAAGAGTAGAGGTTTCTTTAAACTCTTTTTTGCAAATAGTCATCGCCAGTAGAATATTGATTTTATCTTCAAAGTGTTTCATTTCTGGAGAAGATCTGTCATAATCTATTGTTTGGATTCGCTTGAATTGAAAAATTTCTTTTACCAGGCTTTTGAAATCAGTAGAAAAAGGATGCTTTTCTCTTTCCTCAATATAAGTTAGATCTCTAAGAATATGAGCCAGACAAATCTGATGATTTAAAGCCTTCGTTTTTAACTGAGCGGAAAATCTGTCCGTAACTAACACAGATTCAGGCAAACCGTTTTCCCATATTTTTTGAATTGTCTCGTATCCTCTGGTATGAGAATATTCAAGAAACACATTCTTAATGTCTCTCCAAGCCCAAATCCATCCTTTTTTACCATTGACCTTTACGCTTGTTTCATCAGAACCAACAACTTTCGAGGAGCTCAGATTCTTTTTAATTCTCTCATAGATAACCTTAGATTTATCAGCAAATTTCCTTAATATGTTTTTCAATGATCCCTGGGAAATTCTTATATTAACAACATCAGACAACAGCTGAGCTGTTCTTTTAAATGGAATACATTGGTAAACATTCAAATACGAAACGATGGTCTGAATGTTTTCACCGTACTGAACCGGGGCCGTAACATTTTCAGGATATTCAGCCAGATATTTATTATTACAATCAGGGCAAATGCATGAATATTGCTGAAATTCTTTGATGAATGCTTGTATAGAAGGGATATCAATCACCTGTCGTTTGGAATTTAATCTAAATTCATCATCATTAAAATGATGTCCACAATGACATTGATTTACCTTTAATTCAACAATCTGATCCGGATTTTTTACTTGTAAAAGGGTTTTTCCATTATGACCGGACTGTCCTCCGCTTTTCTTATTGCTTTTTTCTCTTGTACTTTTATTCTTTCTTGATAAGTCCATCGAAGGAGGTATTGATGAATTGTTACTGTTCTTAGGGTTATTTTTCTTTTCGAGAATTTTCATTAAGAAATCAACCTTTTCACTTAAAAGCCTGATTTCTTCTTTGAGTTCAGCTCTTTCTTCTGCAATGCTGATTTTTAACCGGCAAATTTCCAGTTTAAGCCTGTCATTTTCAGCTTTAGCTTCATAATATTTACTTTTATAATCCATAAGTACATAATGAATTAATTAACTATATATGTCAATGTATTTCTTATTAATATTGATAGTTTTTTATAATATAATGTGTATATTCTAAGTGTTAATATATATTATTGGAAAGGTAAATAATAAGGCATGATTATAACAAAAAATGTTTATTAAAAATAACAAAAATGGTGTTTTTAAAACTTAACGAAGGGTACCTGAGTAGTTACCAAAATGAAGTTTTAGGAAAAAACGATGAAACTCGACCAGTTTTTTTAAATATCAAAATAGTATTGTACAGATAAGTAAGAAATTAGTTAAATTAAAAGGTGCACAGTCTCATTTGGTTGGAGACTGTCCGAATTATATTAGCTCTCATTAAGCAACTCTTGTACTTATAGGCGAGAAAAGTGAACCTATTTGCTTCATATCTACTTTTCATGACAAAATTGGTTTATGTTTAGGATAGGAAAGTATGTGTTTTGTTCAATATTATATTTTCATCTTACAATACATTCTTTTATTCATTATGAAAAGTTTAATGCTTTAACTGATTTTTGTTTTTTTATTAAAAAAATCAATTTCTGATAAAACTTTCTTAATTTTCCTTTTAAACCTTTAAAAAACAATCGGTGCAAGATAATTTGCCAAATGGAGAGATACTTACATCAATTTGAATTTTCTGGGTTTCTTAGCTTTGTCTGGAAGGACTTCGGATAAGTAACTTCCATTTTTCTGTTTGAAATACTATTGTTTCTGTAATTGTAAACTACTTTCTACTTGTCAAAATCTGAGTTTAACAATAAAGATATGAATTGATAAATGATTGAACTGGTTTCCAGTTTTAAAAATATCTAATATAGAAACGATCTTATAATAAATCTCATAAATATAATAACACTCTTATTCGTAGAACTTTGATTTTATTGTAGTCTATTTTAAGTTAAAATCAATCTAAAAAAAAAAATCATTGACTGATGGTGCATGCTTTTAAAAAATTACAAAATGAATAGAATGTTTAATATATTAAGAGCATTCTTTATTATTGAGATAATTATTTAAAGATAAATGAGGTTTTTATGAAAAAAGTTATATTACTTGTCAGCGCGTTGATGATACTAATCAGTTTGAATGCTAAATCTGTTTTTAGTTTATATGGAATGCCAGAAACCTTTTCAGGGGCTGATGCTGTTGGATTGGGTATGGGGGAGACAGGTATTGGTAACGTATTCAGGCAGAATTTATCACTAAATAATCCTTCATTATTAACAAATAACTTATACACAGTTTTTGCTACAGCTTATTCATTTGGAAATTCTACTTCTAAAGGTGACCTTGGATCTTATGATGGAGATCAAGGTTATTTTCCTTACTTTTCATTTATTTTGCCATACAAACAACATCGTTTTGGAATAAATTATAGTTCAATCAGTAATGGATTATTCTCCACTGAATTTAGCTCAACAGGATCAGACGGATCAACAAGTAAAGAAGTTCATCGTATTGATCAATCCATTTACAGAACAGATATCGTTTATGCCAATAAAAATCAAATAGCTGATTTTGGTGTAGGTTTTTGCTACTATTTTGGGCATGATACAAATTTTAGCTCTTTCAGTTTTAACACTGATTCATTAGTTACAACCAAAACAGAAACAGAAAATAATTATAAAGCCCCAGGATTCTTAATCGGTGTTTCTAAAACTTTTGATGATAAATATTCTTTAGGTTTATCTTTTGTTTTGCCTACCACTTTAAAAGGAGATCGAACCTTTAAAAACGTGGTTATCAGTGAAACCGATGGAGATAGTAAATTTGAACTTCCAGCTAAAATATCAGTCGGAGCAGGTTATAAAATTGGAAAATTTTCTGATTTGGCTTTTGATTTTGATTATGAAGATTGGACAAGTGTTAATTCTTTAAAAAATCCTGTCAAATCATGGAGAACTGGCCTTGGGATTGAATATGCTGGTAATCCAGAATCAAACAGCTTTTTTAAAAAAATGGGATATAGAACAGGTTTTTCCTACCAAGTATTACCTTTCTCTTTAAATAATAACAATATAAATGAAATTTCAGGAACGATTGGCTTATCTTTACCAATAAAGTTACGTGATTCAAAACTTGATTTAGCATTAAAACTCTTTAAACGTGGTAATAAATCAGATAATGGCTATGAAGATTCAGGATTTTTAATTACATTTGGAACTTTAGGTTTTGACATTTTTACAAAGCCTGTAAATCGGAAAGGACATAGAGACATACCTGTACCGGACAATTCCGGAATGTAATTATTATGAGTTTTTTATTAGATTATCTAAAAGATCATTCAAAAGATTCATTATTCTTTGAATCAGATCTATCATTTTTACCCTCTGAAGAATTGTTAAAAGATAGTAAAAAAGTAGTCAGCAGAATTATAGAAGGAATATATCACCAAGAAAATATTATGATTTATGGTCATGATGATGCTGATGGGATAACTTCTACTTATATTTTAGATTCTTACCTAAGAATAATAGGATCAAAAAAACACCAATGCTATATTCCAAATCGAATGATTGAAAATCACGGTGTTTCTCAAAATCTAATTGATGCTTGTTTAGAACAAAAAACAGATTTGTTAATCATTGTGGACAATGGGATTACCTCTGTTGAAGGTATTAATAAGTTAAATAGTTTTGGGATAATAGTCATCATTATTGATCACCATATTGTTCCTGTTATACATCCAGAAGCCTATGCTATTGTCAATCCTAAACAATCTGATTGCGAATATCCAGACAAAATGTTGGCTGGAGTTGGTTTGGTTTGGCTAATAATCAGATTTCTCAGCCGTGAAATGAAAATTTCTCTTCCCCGTTCCTTACAGTTTTGGGTAGCTGTTGGTAGTATTGCAGACAGAGTGCCTTTAACAGGGATCAACAGGCTGATTGTGAGAAATTTATTGATTAACTGGGATAACTGTATTAACGATAATGTCATCAGACTGTTTTTAAGTAAGTTTAAACCAGTAAAAACATTAGCAGATAAGATAGATTTTATCCAATGGCTTGTTAAATATTTTTACACTGGACGAGAAGAAAAAGGACAACATAAATGTTTTTCATTATTAAAAAAACCTGATCAATTCGAACAGATTTTTCACAGTATAAATCAATCAATTATTGAAAGCAACAGATCTTATGATAAAAGTGTTGAGGAGTTATATACTAAAATAATTCAGCCTATAGATCAGTATTTGTCAGGCTCTGATATAGATTTAAACTCTGGGATAATTGTTTGTAACAACGACTTTGGTATGATTTCTTTGATAGTTGTAAATACTGATAAAAATTGTGATTACTCTCAAATCGGCAGGTTAACATCGATTTTATGCCGATATTATAATTTGCCTGTTATGTACTTATGTGAAAAATCAGAAGGTAATTTAGCCTGTGAAGCTAGAGGAACTGAGTGGTTTAACTGGCTAGATTGTTTTAATTTTTGTTCAAAGAATCTATTACAATTTGGAGGGCATGCCAAAGCAGCTGGCTTTGTTATGAAGTTTGAGAATTTTGATTTATTAGTAAAGGATTATCAGATCTATTTTTTAAAATATTCAAATAAACAACCTGAAATCTTGCAATATAAAAGTCAACTTGAAATTTCCTTTAAAACAGGGATTTTTAAAGAATTTGAAGAGTTTTATGAGATGATGATGCCTTTTGGAGAGCAAAATCATTCTCCGATCATGTCATTAAAAGATTATCAAATTAATGAAGATGATATATATTATTTTGAGCAAGTAAAGAGATTATCAGTAGAAGACATAATTTTTGAGAAAAAACATAGAGAATTCATGAATTTGTTTGACAAAAAGAATAAACCATGCTTAGATTTGGTTGCTCAGTTAAATGATAAAGGGAAAATTCAGGTTATAGATTATAAATTTAAGGGGCAAGTATGCTAATTAATAGAGAGTTATGTGATGTATGTGGCACATGTGCTTCAGTATGTCCTGTTTCTGCAATCAGAATAAGAGAATTTGATGTTATCATAGATGCTGGGGTTTGCGTGCATTGTGGTAATTGTATAAAAGTTTGTCCGATTGAAGCAATTCAGGAGGAAAAATGATAAAGGGTTTGAGAGAATCATATGATATCGTTGTAATTGGAGCAGGTCCTGCTGGAAGTGTTACAGCTCGATATGCTGCTGAGAATGGTGCTTCTGTTTTAATGTTGGAGAGAGACAGAGAGCCAGGTATTCCTGTGCGTTGTGCAGAAGGTGTTTCTCATGCGGGTATTGAACATTTTATTGAAATTGATGAAAAATGGATAGCTACAACAATAGATGGGGCAATATTGCATGCACCTAACGGTGAAAATGTTGAAATGAGGAATAATGGTAAAGGTTATGTTTTGGAAAGAAGGATATTTGACCGAGCATTATGTGATTTAGCTTCTGAAAAAGGAGCCACTTTACTTTGTAAAGCTGATGCAACTGAACTGTTAAAAGATAAAGAAAATAAGATAAACGGTGTTCGTTTCAAGCATTTAAACAGCTATTATGATGTCAATTGCAAGATTGTTATTGGTGCTGATGGCGTTGAATCGCAAGTAGGTAAGTGGGCTGGTATTAATACAACACTTCAATTGGGTGATTTAGATACCTGCGTGCAATATACTGTAAATAATATCAAGATAGATGCTGAGATGTGTCAGTTTTATTTTGGAGAAGAAGTATCACCTGGCGGTTACTTATGGATTTTCCCCAAATCTGATAAAACTGCTAATATTGGTATTGGTGTTTCTGGAGATATGACAAGACCTGCACGAGGTCCCAAGTTTTTCCTTGATCGTTTTATTAACAAAGTTTTCCCCCAAGCTTCAATAAACTATATGGTTTATGGAGGTGTTCCTACTTTGGCAGGAAAGAATTTTATAACAGATCAATGTATGCTTGTCGGTGATGCAGCTCGTCAGGTAAATCCCATTACTGGCGGTGGAATCGTTCAGGCAATGATTGCTGGTCGTCTATGCGGAGAAACCTCTGCAAAAGCTATCAAGAGTAATAACTGCAGTAAAAAATTTCTTAATGAATATGAAAAAAGATGGGATGACCTATTAGGACCTAATCAACGTTTTATGTATGCTATAAAGAATCATTTTATGAAAATGAATGATGAAAAATTTAACAATATTGTTAAAGCTGCAAAATCAATTCCTGCTGAGAATTTTAATATGTTTTCATTATTTAAAGAAGCAGTAAAGGAAGATCCAATTTTAGTTGCTAAAATGGCTACCTCCTTTATAGTCTCAAAGATAAAGTTTTAGGCATACATAATGGATAAAAAGGTAAAAGAAGTCTTAAGAAAATCACTTCATATCAGCTCTTTAACTATACCTTTATTTTATCGTTATATAATGCATTATAACAAAACAACTACCTTACTGATTCTGTTAGGTTTGGCTATTATTTCTATTGTAATAGAATTTTTTAGATTAGAAAATCGCTCTTTTAAACGTTTATTTTATGGAGCTTTTGGAATCATGTTGAGAAAACATGAATTAGATGATTTTTCAGGAGCTACATTCTTATTGACTTCTTCAATAGCTTGCATTGCTTTTTTCCCAAGGGATATAGCTTTCTTAGCTCTTTCATTTTTAGCCATAGGAGATACTTTTGCTGCATTAACAGGTATGACGCTTGGTAAAAGAAAGTTCTTGTCTAACAAGAAGAGCGTAGAAGGATCTCTAGGTTGTTTTATCAGTACATTTATTTATTCGTTATTTTTTATACATCCTTTGATAGGCTTTTTTGGTGCATTATCAGCAACAATCGCAGAATTAGTTGATCTTCCTGTAGATGATAATGTCAGAATGCCTATTATATCAGCCATTGTCATGACAATTGTTTCTATTTTTGTGTCTGATACTGGCTCTCTATTAATTAATCTATTCTAAGAAGGTTTAAAAAAATGAAATTATCTTTTGTAATACCAGCATATAATGAAGAAGAAAGTATAGGCATTTTATATAGAGAAATCTTGGTAAATATTCGAAATTATACCTATGAAATTATTTTTATTGATGATGGAAGCAAAGATAAAACCTTTGAAGTTATGAAAAATATTGCTATAAAGGATCCTAACGTAAAGATAATCCGCTTTAGAAAGAATTTTGGGAAATCAGCTGGACTCCAAACCGGTTTTGATAATGCTGATGGAGATATTATTTTTACTATGGACGCTGATCTGCAAGACAATCCCAAAGAAATCCCGCAATTTATTCAGGCTATTCAAGAAGGGTATGACTTAGTGACAGGATGGAAACAAAAACGTTATGACCCCCTTACAAAAACTCTTCCTTCCAAATTGTTTAATGCTGTGACCTCAAAAATGTTTAGTTTAAAACTTCATGATTATAATTGTGGTTTCAAAGCTTATAGTAGAGAAACTGCAAAGGAGCTCGATATTTACGGTGAAATGCACAGGTATGTTCCTGCTTTGGCTCAAGCTAAAGGTTTTAAAGTTAAAGAACTTGTTGTAGAACACAGAGCTAGACAATATGGAAAATCAAAGTTTGGAATTGAACGTTATTTACGAGGGTATCTGGATTTAATGACTGTTAAACTTGTGACTGATTATAGTCGTAGTCCGCTCTATCTTTTTGGCGGGTTAGGTACATTTATGTCCTTCATTGGCTTTATGATATTACTTTATTTAACAGTTTTAAGAGTCTTACATTTAGGTTATTTATCAAACAGACCAATTCTGTTTTTTGCTGTTATTCTTATGGTTGTTGGTGTTCAGTTTATATCTATTGGTTTAATTGGAGAATTATTGGTTAACCAAAATAGAAAGCTGAATAAAGATAAGACATTTTCAATCAAGGAGAAATTCAATATAGAGGAGTAATTATGTGTATGAAACAAACATGTCGTTTTGGCTTAGGTCTTTTTTTGCTATTTTCTTTTACTTTTTTATATTCTATTGTTCCCTATCACAATACACCAGACTGGTCTTCACAAGATGCTACTAATTATTCCACAGGCTGTGCTTGGGCAGATATTAATCAGGATGGATGGCAAGATCTGATAATTTCTAATGGAAACGATATGAACAGAGAACATTTGGTTGTATATCTCAATAGTGCAACAGGATTATCAGACAGTATTAGCTGGCACTCTGAAGATATAGATTATCATGGTCATTTGGATGTAGGCGATGTAAATAGTGATGGCTTTCCTGATGTAGTTGTGTCAGTTTATATTGGCCCAAGTGGTTTTGCTGAAAAAGGACGAGTAAAATTGTATCTTAATAACAATGGTACATTATCCTCTTTACCTACATGGACTTCTGCTGATTCATCCTATACCTTTAGTTGTAAACTTGCTGATTTGAATTTGGATGCAAAGCTTGACTTGATTATTGCTACAGGTGAATCTTATTATAATCATCCAGATTATAATAAGATCTATATGAATATTGGCGGAATGTTTGAGGATTTACCTTCTTGGACTGGTGAAAGATTGGATTGTACTTATGATGTCAATGTGGCAGATTTTGATGGAAATGGTTTCCCCGATATAGCTTTTGTCTCAAATGATTTGTCAAATCAGATATATTACAATGTTAATGGTGTTATCTCAATGTTGTCGGGTTGGAATTCTCAAGATAATCCCCGAAGTGCAAATTCGTTAAGTATCGGTGATGTAAATCACGATGGTTGGTTAGATTTAGCTGTTTCAGATAATAATCAATTAAATAGTAATGGCGGTTATAAAGTTTATCTAAATGAAAATGGCATCATGCAAAGTAATCCTGAATGGCTTTCTGATTACTACCAATATGCATCTGGAATAGAATTGTTTGATATCAATAATGACGGTTATGAAGATATGATAACTGGTGGATGGTGGCAAGATGTTAGAATCTTTATGAGTCAAAATGATTCTCTATTCGATTTTATACCTGATTTTCAAACTAACACTTCATCAGTTGTTGAAAGGATTGCTATTATAGATGCAAATCAAGATGGTATTCAAAATACCAATTATGTTTTTGAAGCTGATAATCTAAGAAGATTTTTTGTGTTGCCTCATAAGCAATTAAACGCTTTATCTGAAATTCAGGTTAATAACAGAGTGATGAACCTAAATGAATATTGTTATGATCTTGAAAATGGATATGTAAGCTTTGCCAATGTCCCTTCAATAGACTCAGTTTATACCATAAGCTATACTTATTCCACAAAAAAGGATTTTGCTGTAAGCAATTGGGGCAATTATTCAAATTATGTTTTTTATTATCAGGAAATTACTGGAAATAATGATACTCCTGCTTTTTATTCCCCTGCTGTAAGTTTAAAATTGTACCCAAATCCTTTGAGTATTAGCCAGGGAGGTATATTGACTGCTCAACTTAAAAATGTTACCGATAAAGAGGGAATTATGAGCCTGTACAATATAAAAGGACAAAAGGTGCTCTCTTTTCCAATTTATAATCTCACTAAAAAGGAATATACTCTTTCTCTAAAAAACAAAATCATTTTTTCAGATCTTAGCAATGGAATCTATCTCATAAATTTCTGTTCAAAGAATCATACTATTACTCAAAAAGTGATTGTTCTGAAATAGAATTATTGTTTTTTATTTAGTAAAAATTTCTTAAATTGATAATATGTTGATTTGATACTATTTCAAATATTCTTAAGAATAATTCCAGTTTATAACTGGATTTTTTTTGTTTTCTATCTGCCTTCATTTTTTATCTTATAAAACAAAAGAAAAAGCGACAACTAAGGTCACTTTTTCTAAGTTATTATACCTACAACTTTATTTTAACATCATTTTTAAAATGCTCGTCTTAGCTTCCGTATGAAAATTTATATCTGTGCATAGATTCTTTATAATGTTTATGCTGATTTCATTCTGCTCAGAGAGATCATCTATTTTTAAATTTATTAACATTTTAGAATTTTGTGATGCTTGGTTCGTCTGGACATAAAAGGACACTGAAATGACAGCTATAAATGCTGACATCATAAAAACCAGTAACCAAATCAAAAAAATCTTACGCATCTTCACTCCTAAACTCTATCATTTTGTTTACTCTCTTCTCAAGTAAAATAATAATAATGGGGCTATACCTTTTTAAAGATTTTTAAAATATTGCTTTTTTCCCTATACTCATACTTTATGTGATCTACTATCTTTTTTACCATGATGATCCCAAGACCACCTATTTCTCTTTCTATTAATGCTTGATTTAATATTTCTGACTCATTTAATAGAGGATTAAATTCTAAGCCTTGATCAATTAATGCAGAGTACCCAAAATAAATCATTCACTCCTGAAGATTTTTTTAAATACTTTGTTTCCTTTTCTTTAGCAGATTATATCCGGGTTAAATTTCTTCCTAAGATTATCAATTTCTATAAACTCAACGCTCAGTTATTGATTGAGTATATCACATATTTCTTTGAATATAAAACAATTTTAACAAAGAATTATCACCAAAATCAGCAACTTTCCGCACCTTTTGGGTAGTATGTAGTTGTTTTAATATTTTGGATACCATTGATAAATGCAATGTAGGGGCGAAACTATATGTTCGCCCAGAATATTAAAGCAATGGTTGTATATTTCATTAGAACTAACAATTTAGTCTTATACTAGTGCAGGACATCTGTCACTCATCTGGATCTGCTTTGCATCAGCGATGCGATATGTTTATAACCCAGTTCGTAAGATCTGGGGATATGGAGCAAGATGATAGGTTATCCCTACCCTCCCAGCATCAGCGATGCGATACGTGTATAACCCAGTTCGTAAGATCTGGGGATAAGGAGCAAGATGATAGGATATCCCTACCCTCCCAGCATCAGCGATGCGATATGTTTATAACCCAGTCCGTAAGATCTGGGGATAAGGAGCAAGATGATAGGATATCCCTACCCTCCAAGCATCAGCGATGCGATATGTGTATAACCCAATTCGTAAGATCTAGGGATAGGGGACAAGATGATAGGATATCCCTTCCCTCCCAGCATCAGCGATGCGATACGTGTATAACCCAGTTCGTAAGATCTGGGGATATGGGACAAGATGATAGGATATCCCTTCCCTCCCAGCATCAGCGATGCGATATGTTTATACCTCAGTTCGTTAGATCTGGGGATATGGAGCAAGATGATAGGATATCCCTGCCATCTAAGCATCAGCGATGCGATATGTTTATAACCCAATTCGTAAGATCTGGGGATAGGGGACAAGATGATAGGATATCCTTTCCCTCCCAGCATCAGCGATGCGATATGTTTATAACCCAGTTCGTAAGATCTGGGGATAAGGAGCAAGATGATAGGATATCCCTTCCCTCCCAGCATCAGCGATGCGATACGTGTATAACCCAGTTCGTAAGATCTGGGGATATGGAGCAAGATGATAGGATATCCCTTCCCTCCCAGCATCAGCGATGCGATATGTGTATAACCCAGTTCGTTAGATCTGGGGATATTCTAAGAAAGATGTTCAACCAGTAATCACCTTTCTTGTCTTCACGAACATCCTCAGTTTTTATAATTTCTAATAATTCATATTTTGGTTTCCATGTAGAAATGAGTCTTTCTTTAGCATAGTTATAATGTCTCTGTAGAAACATAACTCTTTTGTCATTTGATGACCTTGTCATTGGAGAAGAGTTTCTCTAAGAGGGTGATGACTCTCAATAAGAAAATTGTTTCTTTTATGAAGTCTTTCTAAATATTTTATATCAGGTAGTTGTGCAAATTTACCACCATCCCCTCTATTACAATTCTTACAAGCAAAAACTAAATTCCAAATACCATCTAAATTGCTTTGAGTTTTAGTATGTCCTAAAGTAAAAGGGAAAAAATGATCAACATCGGAAAGATTATTAGAATTTGAATCAATATCTATATCTGAAAAACAATAAAAGCACTTTCCTTTTTGATACCCATTAAGTGCATCTTTGCTTGAGGTAATGCTTACTCTTCTATTTTTATCTTTATCAATAATTTTTAAGATATTGTCATCATTATCATATTCAACTTGTAATAGATTGTATGATATATTTAAATCCCAAGCTGTCTCAACCAATCTCCATCTGGATTCAACTTCAAAAAGAAGATTAGAAAATTGATTATTGTCCTTTAAAGACAGAAAATCATCTGTGAGTGAAATACTTTTCCCTTTATCAACTTTGAAAAAGGAGATAGGTAACTCTCCTTGATTAACATTATGAAAAGCATCAAAAACATATCTAAAACCATTTTGCTTAGTAATCTCAATAAGATTATTATGTGTAATCTGATTATTATTAAATTGGCGACAAGCATCTATCAAAGTACTTGAGCTATTTGTTGCTTGTCTGTCTGATAATCTTAAATGTTCACATATGTACCCTAAATAGGACATTGCCAAATCATTGAGAGAGACATTTGTTTGTTCAATTTTAGCAAAATCAAGTAATGCCTTTGCTAATGCAAATTTATACGAAGCAGTATTTTTCTCAAAAAGAATTACAGCTCGCCAGTAGGTTTCATTGGTTGGATTAAAATCTTCAAAAATTGACATTTGTTAAACTATTTTAAATGTTTAGATATTGAATTATTCATTTGAGTTATTTTATTTGGGTTTTTACCCCAATGACCCATTGATGGATGAGGAAAACCTTTCATCCAATCTTCTTGAACTATTTTTTTATAATTATTATTATTAGAAAAATTTTCTAAAAAATGAAAGTAAAATGATTCAGCAAATTTTCCACATGGAATTATCAATAAATTATTACTTGAGAAATGTATAATATGCTGAAGCCTTCTTAAAAAATCATCGTAGATTTCCTTAAGAATTATCTTCGCTTCATCTTTTTTAATATCTTTTTTACTAAACTCTCCATTTAGTTTATTATTAAGATTTTGTTTACTACTAATATTATTCCTTAAGTATTCTAATAATTCTCTACATTGTAAAGGGCGCTGGCAAACATTAATAATTCCATAATTATTGGCTCGATGATCTTTGTTTTTGATAAGTTCTCCTAAACCTTTTTTTTCTGTATCTCCTTTAAAATCTGTGAGCTTAGAAGATATATTTTTCCCTGCAGATCCAAAAGCAGGGCAACCATTAATAACTTCATTTATTTCTGGAGATTCAAGTATAAAAAGTACTTTCAAATCTTTACCATATACATCCTTTACCATACAAGTTGGATTTTTTGGATTACATTTCCCTGTATAAATTTTACTTAAACTAATTTCGTCAGTTTTTGATTCAATACACATATAATTCACCTATACATCCTAAACTGCATTACCATCTCACCGATCAGATTGACGCTATCGAGCTCTTCTTCTGAAAGGACTATAATTCGATATTCTGTATTGAGTGGAGACAAGATTATTTGTCGTCTCTTATCTTCAAACTGTATCTTCTTTAAAGTGATGCCATCGGAAGTTCGAACTGCTACAATTTTATCTCCAAGATTATACCAGTCATCTTTTTTTGAATAACCACGATGTCACCATGAGAGATCTGAGGCTCCATTGATCTTCCATTTACCATAAATACAAAATAATGATCGTATTTGTCAAGCAAAAAAGCTTTGGGGATTTCAATATATTTCCGGAGACTGTCCAAAATAGATAAGCTTCACTTTAACCACCCTTCCGCTCATAGCCGAGAAAAGTAAACCATTTTACTTCATATCGATGTCTTCTTGACACCTACACCAATAAATCCTTACTAATAAAGAAAAAATTGCCTCAAATCTTTTCCGATTTTTGAGGTGTAATGAATTTAAAATGCTAATGATATTATAAATTTTAAATTCGAGGTGTTAACCCCTTTTGGAGCGAGTTCGGCTCGGACTCGAAATTCTTGTCTCTTTCTCATCCAGCCCCTATGGTGAGAAAGAAACTCGTTCAGCGAGCTTCCAGCTTGCAGGAATGTACTAACTGGAAGTTTACGCAACGAGTGATGTGATACCATTTTACAAACAATGGTTTTTTTCTATTTAAATTTAGAATCCTGATCATTGCAAATGCATTTTTGATACCATTTGTAATGTGACACCCCAAACTGCAAGCGAAAAATCGTAAAAACGAATTTTTATCTTTATAATTTATATAAAGTTAGGTCGATTTTTCACTTTGCAAGCTTTGCCACTTATTTAAGGCTTTTTACTGGAAAAAGTGACACTCTTTTTGCAATTTTAGATCGTTTTTGCGGTCGATTTTTCAGACAATTATTCTGTAACTCTTTAAAAATAATAAAGTTCTGATTAATCATTAATAAGCTCTCATATATTTCTCTGCCGTTTTTTCGCAAAAACGCTTGAAAAAGCGAAAAAACGATTCTATTTCCCTCCCCCATTTATGAATGAAACCACGTCATTGAGATTATCAATTTCTATTGTAGATATGTATTGTAAAAATGACATAGTGTTTTTACAATGATTTTTATAAAAACCAAAACTAAAGTCATCTGTAACGATAACTGTATTAGGAATTCTTGATAATATTACATAATCTATTGCATATTCATGTAATAAACTAAATTTCTTAAACTTTTGGGGAGGTATTTCAAGCTTTTCCTGAGGAGTTTGAACAAATGTGTTATCTTTTAGCCATCTCTCAAATTGTAATATTTTTTTTCTTGATTCTTTTACTAAATCTTTTTGATTTTGTATTAATGCTAGATCTGTTCCGTCAGAATAAATTGTACTTTCTACATTTAGTTTGTCGTTGAGTTGGTATAATTCTTTTTTAATCAAATTTAAAACAGAATGAGAAATAAAAAACTTTTCTACTTTAATGTTAAATTCTATACAAATATTGTACAGCTGAAATGACGATGGCAAATCCAAGAAATAATTATTATATATTTGTGTGTTAAAAAAATTTTGAATGTCTTCATTCTGGATGCAAGTATTATAATTATTTAAAAAATATAGACTTTGAAAATAAGATCCGTTGAAATGTAAACAACTTAACTCCCAAAGAGATATTTTTTTGTTTTTATACAAATCTATTGATAGGTCAATTGAAGACTCATTATTATCTTCATTTAATCTCTTTTCTTTACTCATTGTTAATATTGTATTTTTAAATTCTTCAGGATTTTTTTCATCAAATATTATAACCTCAACTCCAAGGCTATTTGCAGGATCAAGAGACTCATTTAACAATTCATAAAATAAAGCTATATAATCGTCACAAATTGCAATTATCTCAACAGAATACTCTTTTTGAGATAAAAGCTTCATTTTTACAAAATCTCCCTTCTTTTTACCTATAAACTCTCTTTGAATTTTATCATTAGAATTATTAATCTTCATTTGATATTTACTATCATTGGCTTGATAAACAACATTGCTACCAAATTCTACCATATCATACTCTTTGTAGAGAGAGATATAATCAATATGTTTAGCAAAAAAATATGCTCTACAATTTTTGTTATTCTTGTTATTCGCATTCTTAAATAATAAGTCTAATGAGAGTTTCGTTAATCCTTTTAAAAATAAATGTTGTACAATATATTTAATTTGATTTTCATCTGAGTAGTTAAAATCTATTATTGCATTCGCATTGTGTTTAATTTCTTCAATTTTTGATAAGTTAACAATACTCATAATATAGTTATATTTTATAGGATCATAATAAGGACTATTACTATTATTATTTATAAAATTTTTAGAGAGATCGTATACATCATCCCAACGATCTATGACAGATAATAACACAATTTCTTTCAATAAATAATACTCATTTCCCTCATAATTTAATCTCCAATAAATTAAATAATCTAATAATAAACGAGATCTCTGATTCTCATGTATTAAAGATTTGATAATCAAATCAAATTCTTGAGTGTTAGTATATTCAAATCCATTCTTTACTAGAAAATCTACACATTCATAGTACATCTTATGGTTAAATAGAATATTTGCAAAGTAATAATAAAGGTTATCTTTATTGAACATCGAAGTTAAAGAATTTAAATTATCCAAACTTAAAGGTTCATTCTCAGAAAATGAATTTATAAATAAGATAAGCTGTTTCTTGTTTAGTTCTGCCATTTTCTTTTTAGTAATTATTTCTAATACATTGTCTTTTATAGATATATCTTTTCGAAGAGATATAAGTGCAAAATCAAGCACAAATTGTATATTGTTATCATTAATTTCGGTTATTTCATTAAAATAATTATATATAATTGTTGGATTATTATCAGAGAGAAAGTGAAATAGATTTTTAGAATAAATCAAATATTCATTATTAAAATGTCCATTTTTATTTATCAAAGCTACACCATCTAAGAATCTGCCACTTTTCATAATTGCTTTAGTCATTAAAACGGCTGTTAGTTCATCAACATTGTTTAATTCATTAAAATGATTCAATAAAACTTGCATATTATCTTCGTTATTTTCTTTAAAATATTTAAATAACCAAAACAAAAAGAAAATCATTTTTGAGTTATCTAAGTTCATTAATTCACTTTTTAATAAGCAACTATTTAGATTATCTAAAAGTGAATAAAGATAAGAGTGCTCAATATCGTATATTGCAATATTCTGTTCTCTTGACTCTTTAATCAACTTTGATAAATAACAATCCATAATAAAAATATAGTAATTAATAGTATTTCCATTAATATCAGTTTTAGTGATTTCTTCATGGTTATAAATTTCAAATTTTGTACCAAATTCAACAAGATCAGAATTTTGATTAAATAAACATTCTGAATAGCAACAGCTTATGAATTCTTTATCTTTTATTATATAAAAAAATGATTCTTTGCTTAATAATCTAAAATCATATTTTGATTTAATAATTTTGATTGCCCAATAGATTGGATCATATTGATTTTTATTATAAAGGATATCCATAAGCTCTTCGTGTTTAATATTATTTAACTTAAAATAGCTAAAGCAAGCTTCTCTAATAATTTTTATATTTTCTTTATTATAATTATATGCATTAATGAACGATTTATATGATTCTAAAAAATTGAATTGTATCTTCTGACAATACCCTTTTAGTAAAAAGATTTCTCCTACTAAATCATTACTAAAATTTGATGGATTTGAGTTATATTTATCTTCAAAATTTTGAATTAGATTTAAAGCGGTTTGTACTTTTAAATCTTTAATTAACATAATAATCGGATCTTTGAGGCCTTCTTGGAAATTATCATCCATTTTCTGAAGGATCTTAATCACATTGTTTTGAATATTGTCAACTGCCTTTGAGATATAAAAAATCTCTTCACGAAAATTTGCATTAATGTACAGGTTTTTTAATTTAGGATTATTTTTAAATGCAATGTCTAAAGAGTTGAAGAAAAATTCTATTTGCTCTTCATTCAATGTTAAATACTCTTGATAATTATTAAGAGTATCATGTAGCTTATCCTTGTCGATAATATAGCCTTCTAAATATCTAAATTTAAACAATTCTTCAAGCACTACTTGTTTTTCTAAAAAATCACAATGCTTTTCATTTTTATATTTTTCGTTAAAGATCCTGATTGTTGAATGATAAATCTCACTTATTTCATTTTCAAGTAATGATTTATCAGTAGAAGGCAGATTGTTTGAAAATTTATTGGTTATAACATTTATAATAATTGGAAGAATATAACTATTGTAAATTGTTGAAACTAAGTCCATATCCATTAATTATCTCCTACTTAAACAATCTAAACTGCATAGCCAGTTCGCCGATTATGTTTACATTTATCAGTTCTACTTCTGACAAAACAATAATATCGAAATTATATTAAAGGGCATGAGAAAAATTTGTCTGCGTTTTCATCGTATTGAACTTTCGTTAAAGTGATGCCATCGGAAGTTCTGATCGTAATGACTTTTCCTGTAAGATTGAACCAGTCATCTCTTTTATGGATTACCACGATGTCACCATGAAAGATGGTAGGCTCCATTGATTGACCATTAACCTTGAATACGAAGCAATTGTCATACTTATCCCATAAGAAGGCTTTCGGGATTTTTATATATTTCCAGGAATCCGGATTAACAATTTCAAGAGGAGTATCAGCCGATATTAATCCTAAAAGAGGAAGAGCGATTGTTCTGGATTCAAGACTTGAGCTCTTATATTGATAAACCGCTTTGTTTCCACTTATCTCTTCCAGTTCTTCTTTATTAGATTCACCTAGGTTATAAAAGCGGCCATCTGAATCTGGAGAGAACATTACACCTTCTCCGGTTAATAACCAGTTAATATTCACATTATAGACCTCTCTGATCTTAGCAAGAGCCATAACAGAGGGTTTACTTGGTTTTTTATCATTAACCCAATCAGAGATATTCCCTTGCGTCACATTTATATCCCGAGCTAGTAGTGCTTTATTAAATCTAAAAGTTTCCATATATGAGACCAATATATCTCCTTTAACTCATTCAATTCTGTGAACACTTAAAACAATTTATATAAAAAATAAAAAAAATGTCAATATAAAGTTACACACATGAATTGCCACATTGTTAGAGACTGTCCAAAATAGATAAGCTTCCCTTTAACCACTCTTCTCTTCATTGCCAAGAAAAGAAAACCATTTTTCTTTATATCGATGTCTTCTTGACACATCTAGCAATATATTATTACTAATAAAGAAAAAATTGCCTCAAATCTTCTCCGATTTTTGAGGTGTAATGAATTCAAAATGCTAATGATATTATAAAATTTAAATTCGAGGTGTTAAGCCCTTTTGAAGCGAGTTCGGCTCGGACTCGAAATTCTTGTCTCTTTCTCGTCCAGCCCCTATGGTGAGAAAGAAACTCGTTCAGCGAGCTGCCAGCTTGCAGGAATGTGCTAACTGGAAGTTTACGCAACGAGTGATTTGATACCAGTTTACAAACAATGGTTTTTTTCAATTTAAATTTAGAATCCTGATCATTGCAAATGCAATTTTGATCAATTGTAATGTGACACCTCAAACTGCAAATGAAAAAACGGTTTTACAGTCTGCATAACTTACAAATAAATAGATAGTTAGATCGGTATTCCACTTTGAAAAGATAAATTGCAATTTAGCCTGTCACATTACACCTGTCACTTTTTGCAGTTTTACCTGTCACATTACATTTGAAATATAAGCAAAAAAAAACGCGAATCTTTCGATTCGCTTAAAAATTAGTGGGGTGGCTGATGGGGGTCGAACCCACAACGCCCGGAACCACAATCCGGTGCTCTGCCATTGAACTACAGCCACCATGAAAACTGATTATATTTTAAAATGGTACGCCAGAAGGGATTCGAACCCCTGACCCGCAGCTTAGAAGGCTGCTGCTCTATCCAGCTGAGCTACTGGCGCATCATCTCTCATCATTAAAAAAAAGCAACCGAGTGGTTGCATTTTTATCACACTATATTCTTTATTGGTAGCGGCGCAGGGACTTGAACCCCGGACCTGCGGATTATGATTCCGACGCTCTAACCAACTGAGCTACACCGCCACGCTCTGTTATTAATGGTAGCGAGAGGAGGATTTGAACCTCCGACCTTCGGGTTATGAGCCCGACGAGCTACCAACTGCTCCATCTCGCGATATATTGTCATATTCACCGAGCCCCGTTTTAATGTCAAGAAAATATTAATTTCTTTTTTATTTTTTTTGGAACAAGATATGCATCTCTTTATAATGGAGGTAAATATGAGATCAATAAAAAGAATAAAAAAAGAATTATTAAGGGATTCCCTTAGGTTAGCAGGGATGGCTTATCCCTCAATTGGCCTAAATAATGTGCAAAAAATCGAAGAATTTGAGACTTCTATTCTAAAAGACTTTGATAATCCTCTAAGAAGATGGTACGGACTTTTTGAAGATGAGCAACTCTTAGGTAGTATGGTTCTATATGATTTCGATATTAATTACTATGGAAATAGAATTGAAGCCCAGGGAATTGGCTTTGTCGCTGTGGACTTTCTTCATAAAAAACAAAAAGTTTGTAAAGATATGTTAGAATGGTATCTTCTCAATGCTCAAAAAGAAAAAAAAGTAATGGCTTTACTCTATTCTTTCAGACCTGACTTTTATGCTAAAATGGGTTTTGGCTTTGGAACTACCTGTTATAACTATAAATTCTCACCTCAAAGCTTTCCTGCTTTTCAAACCAATTTAAAATGCGAATATTTGAATCAATCACACAAAAATGAACTAGTAGATTTCTTTAATGAGCATTATTTGAACAATCATGGAGTGATTCCAAAAACTGAAAAGGATTTTCAGGCAATGTTTACTGCTCCCAATAATACTCTGATCGGTTTCCGCGAAAATGATAGATTGCTTGGATTTTTAAACTTCTATTTTACTACCGATCCTAATAATCATGAAGAAACCGATATGCATGCAACTCTTTTTTATCTTAACTCTACAGGCTTAAAAGCTATTCTTAATTTTTTAAATACTCAGGCTGATCAAGTCAGATATATTCATCTCTACAATCAAGAAGAGAATTTCTATTACCTAATGAAAGACATTAGGAACCAAGATCTCAAGTTATTACAACAACCTGCCTTTCATTTTGTCTCTGAAACAGGGATGGGTATAATGTACAAAAGTCTTAACTCTGTTCAGTTACTCTTAAAAAGACCTTGTGATTTATCGGATTCTCGTATTAAGTTTGTTTTATCTGATGATTTCGCTCAAGAAAAAAACAATGAATTTATTATTGAATGGAAAAACTCAGTTGCAAAACAAGTGAAAACCAAAAAGTTTGATATTGAACTTAATATGTCAATTCGTTCTTTTTCTTCTTGGATTATGAATGCTATTGATTTATCAACTTTATTTGAATATGGTTTATTAGAAACACCTCAAGCTGATAAAATACTACTGTTAGATAAAGCTTTCTATTATAATCAAAAACCTGTTTGTTTCACAAGGTTTTAAGATATTTAGTTAATAATTCCAAAAAAAATAGTCAAAAATATTAAATAATTTATTTGACTTTATCTAAAATCTGCTTATAATTTCTTAAAACACTTAAATAGGAGGAATAATGACTGAGTTAAGATCTTTATATTATTGCACACATTGCAAAAATATGGTTGAAATTGTATCTACTGGTGCAGAAGCTTTAGTTTGTTGTGAAGACCCAATGTTACTAATAGTCCCTAATACTACAGAAGCAACAACTGATAAACACATACCAGTTATTGTTGAAGAAACCGATACTAGCATTATTGTTAATATTGGATCTGTAGATCATCCAATGCTTGAAGAACATCATATTGTTTTTATTGAAGTTGTTACAGAGGATATGGTTATCCGCAAAGAGTTAAAACCTGGAATGAAGCCTCGAGCAGAATTCCCTGTTAGAAGAGCTGATGTTATCGAAATTAGAGAATTTTGTAACATACACATGGTGTGGAAAATCAGTTAATAAGGAGGAAGAATGCCTGATTTTAAAAATAGTAAAACTGCTTTAAATTTAATGAAAGCATTTGCTGGTGAATCTCAAGCCAGAATGCGTTATACATATTATGCCAGCGTTGCTAAAAAACAAGGATTCTTACAGATTTCTGAGATCTTTTTAGAAACAGCTGATAATGAAAAAGAACATGCTAAAATTTTTTATAAAAAACTTCTTGAACATGGAATGAATGAAGAAGTTATTATTTTGAATGACGCTGGCTACCCTGTAGCTTTGTCAGAAGACACCTTTAAAAACCTTTCTTATGCCGCTAATGGAGAGAAAGAAGAATGGACAGAACTTTACCCTGCCTTTGCTAATACAGCTGAAGAGGAAGGCTTTAAAGACGTCGCTTTAGCTTTCAGGTTAATTGCGAAAGTTGAAGAAAAACATGAAGCTAGATACAGTAAATTAGCAAAAAATGTTGAAGAACATAAAGTCTTTAAAAAAGACGGGAAAGTATTTTGGAAATGTATTAATTGTGGATATATCACTGAAAATATTGAAGCACCTGAAAAATGCCCTGCTTGTTTACATCCAAAATCATATTTTGAAGTATTCGTAGAAAATTATTAAAAAGGAGAAAACTATGAAAAAATTCGTATGTGATGCTTGCGGTTGGGTCTATGATCCAGTAGAAAATGACAATATATCTTTTGAAGATTTGCCAGAAGATTGGACTTGTCCTGCTTGTGGTGTAGGTAAAGATATGTTTAGTCCAATGGACTAATTCTTATATGATTTAAAAAGCCGCTTCTAGCGGCTTTTTTTTATTTAATAATCTCATTCACTAACTTTTCTATTATTTGTGGTGACCGATATCCTTCTGCTTCTGCTGCATAAGAAATCAACACACGATGTCTGAGTACAATCTCCGAGACTTGTACTAAATCTTCTATTGATGGTGTCAATCGTCCTTCCAGAATTGCTTTCGCTTTAGCAGCAATTATCAAATATTGCGAAGCCCTCGGACCTGCACCCCATGTAACCCAACGATTTATAAAATCTGGAGCTTCCTTTGATTTTGGTCTGGTAGCTCTAACTAATTTTACGGCAGAATTTAAAATATGGTCACTCACAGGAACAGAATAAAGTGCTTCCTGTATCTTTAATATCATTTCTTTGCTAATTATTTGTTTAGGTTCTTCTTGTTTATGAGTTGTTGTTAAATTTACTATCGCTTTTTCTTCTTCATATGATGGATAATCCATGATAATATTTAACATAAATCTATCTAATTGAGCTTCTGGTAGGGGATAGGTTCCTTCCTGCTCTATCGGATTTTGGGTTGCTAATACTAAAAAAGGTGAATCCAGCTGATAGGTTGAATTCCCTGTTGTTACTTGAAACTCTTGCATGGCTTGAAGTAATGCTGCCTGAGTTTTTGGGGGAGTACGGTTTATCTCATCTGCCAAAATTATGTTAGCAAAGATTGGTCCTTTGATAAATTGGAAATATCGATTCCCGTCACTCTTATTCTCAGCTAAGATCTCTGTGCCTGTTATATCTGAAGGCATTAAATCAGGTGTAAATTGAATTCTCGAATATTTTAACTGGAAGATTTTGGACAGAGTTGAGATCATTAATGTTTTTGCTAAACCTGGAACACCCTCTACTAAACAATGACCGTTTGAAAATAATCCGATTAAGATTTGATCAATGACTTTGTCTTGTCCAATTATTATTTTATGTAGTTCATTTAAAAGATCTTTACGAATATCTTTTACCTGCTCAAGTAAAGCAACCTGAGTTAGTTCTTTATTTGTCATTATCGTCTCCGTTTTTTATTATTTCAAAAAATTTAGTACCAGCAAAACTCAAACAGATCATCCCAATAACTACTATTAAAATGCCTGTGATTATATGTGAAAAGGCTGTTACAGCACTAACCATATTCTTTTGTAAACCCATTCCAATAGTAAAAATTAGAATCATTATTAATTCATTACTCCCTAGTTGAGCTGGGGGTTGTGGAAATATAAAACTTAAATTGATCAGTGTATATCCAAAAGCAACATAGATAAAGTTTACGTCCTGTGAAAAAGCTTTAAACATAAACCAAAAAAACAAACTATCTGCTAAAATTGCTATCAGGGTAAGAAAAATGCTAATTGGTAATAAGTTTATATGATTTTTAAATATCCCTGTACCCTGAACAAATAACTCAATAAAGTCATGAATCTTTTCTTTATATTTCTTTGGAAAAAAATAAAATAAATTCTGTAAAAACTTGATGACCTTTTCTTCCATAAAAGATGCCATAACCAATATCAAAGCTCCAAGAATGAATGTTGCCAATAATAGAATGATCAATGTTTCGAGATATTTATTAATTTCTATATTTATAAAGGGTAAGATCGCTAAAATGATAAAGATACCAAATGTATCAAAAAGTTTGTCTATAAAAATTGAAGGAAATGATTTTGAAAATCCTATCTGATAATTCTTTTTTAAAAAGACACATTTACCTACTTCTCCAGCTCGAATGGGAACAAGATAATTAATCAGATTCCCTGCCATAACATAAGAAAAGATTGTTTTAAAAGGGATATTATAGGTTGTTGAGAGTAATATTTTCCACCTAAAACTTCGGAACCCATAACCCATAAAATAGAATATAAGTGAAGTAGTAACCATAGATATACTAATGTTGCTAAAGTAACTTAAAAACGCTTTGTCATCTATAATTTTACTCCACAGATATAAAAATATAGTCCCGATCAATACACTAAATAGAATGTTTTTATAATGTTTCTTCATTGCTACTGTTTTTTATAAAAAATCATATATTGATGATGAGACCAGATCTTTTTAAATGCATTGGGTGCAGATTTTTCCAACCACTCAAGCTTTAAAAACCTGCTAATCATTTCTGGTTGAGAGTCATTATAATAATCTAAAATTGAGACAGATTCTTTTTTCCCTTCAAAACTGTTTGCTAAAAAGTCAAGTTTTAGCTTTTTAAGGAAATTTTCTTTACTCATCCCTATATCAGGCCAAGGTGGGCAATCAATAAATTGATGATCTAAAAGACTCCAATTGATTTTCTTCATGTAATTCTTAATAGTAGAAGTGTTTATATTCTCTTCTTTTAAGTATTTTTGAAGATCTTTTTTGCCTGTATATTTCTGATGAAGATAACCTATACCTGTCTGATTAGGTACCATGATCAAAATAATCTTTCTAGTCACCCTGCTCAGTTCATTTAAAAAGTTCTCCAAATCAGTTACAAACCATAGAGCAGAAAAATTCCAGCTTAAGTCAATTGATTGATCAGGTAAGGGGATTTTTTGATAGTCTTTAGTATAAATTGTTTTAAGTTCAAGGTTAAGTTTTTTCCATACAGATTCTATTAAATCCAGTCTTTTTTGATTATGATCCATTAAGAAAACTTCACAATTATTCTTTGCTAAAATGACACTATTAATTCCAGAAAGTCCCGTAAATCCAAAAGAAGGGCTCTCTAATACACTTTTAACTCGATAATGTTTAAGAACTTTTAGGAGTACTTTATTTATTATAAAACGTTCATATGTTGAACCTAGACCTTCATCAGGATTAGAGAAATAGTTTTCCCAAAAGTTTAAAATGGGAATAGCCATACATAACTCCTATTAATTCTTTTCTATTTTATACCAATCGATAACAGTTTTAAAAGAGGGTATTGTCGTAAAATGCTTTAAATGCAAGTCTTCATTTGCTTCTTTTACATCATAAAACCAGTTTTTTGAAATTAATTCAAATCGGCTTACCCATAATTCATTTTTAAAAAATCTTGATACTTTTATTCCCAATTCAAACCAGAAAGGCTCAATTCTCCTATTTCTTGGATAGTCTTTATGATGGATTTTGTTAGAAATAAAATCTACCAGATTACTAAATAGAACAGGTACTTCATCAGCAATAATCCATTGTTTTCCTGAAATGCATTCTGATTCCAACGCTTTTACAAAAGCATCTGTGATCAATTCAATATGTGTCATATGTATTCTAAATGGTTTATTTGGAAAAACAAGTAACTTTTTCTCAATAAGCTTTATCAATGTATAGGGAAAACCAAAATCTCCAGAACCATATACTATAGCTGGTCGAAGTATGTATGCATTTAATTTGCCTGAAAGTACATACTTTTGAATAATAGCTTCTGAGATGATTTTTGTTTTGTGGTAATAATTATCTTCTTGTCTAGGGGATAAGTTATTCGCAGGTAATTCAAGGGGTATTGCTCCAAAGACTCCAACCGAAGAGCAGAAAAGAAGTTTACTGTCATTTTTCATGGCATTCAATACAAGTTGTTCTGTAGAAAACACATTCGCTTTATGATAATCTTCTTTTGAAAATTTCCTTCCACCTCTGAGAGCACCAATATGAACAATATAATCAAATTTATTTTTATCAAGAAATGTCTTCAATGTCTTTATATCAGTTAAATCAATTTCTACAAACTTAACTTTATTTTCAAAAAAACTTAATCTGTTAACTGCTGTTGATGGTCTGACAATTGCTGTTATTTGATAATTTTGATATAAACGTTTTGCAACATTTTTACCTATAAATCCCGTGATGCCTGTGAGTAAAATCGTTTTCATTTAGTCTCCAAAAAGATTGAATAATTTGTCAAAAAATGATTTTTTTTGGGGAATCTCTTTTCTAACCATATAGAATATTGGCACATGTTCATTATTCAGCATTTTTTGAGGAAAGGTTTTACTGAGATATGTTGCAATATTATCGTCAAATTCTTTTCTTATCAATTCTACAGATTCTGGATAGTCATAAACTCCAGAATGGCAATGACAATCTGATCCTAAAAAATGTGCCCATCCTCTGTCTATTAGTTCAAAAGCCGTTTGCTGTACTTTCTCGCCATAGCCTCCCAGAAGACTGCTGGTGTTTATTTGCAGATACACATCGCGAATCATAAAATCTTCAGCTTTTGATATATCTGTTCTAATTTCTTGATATCTTTCAGGATGTGCTAAAATTGGTTTATATCCTTTTCTTACTAATTGATATAGCAGATGATACAAATCTTCGGTAAAACCATTTAAGTTGTTTTCCACCAATACATATTTTGAATTATTAATAAAGAGATTTTCTTTGATAATATCATTGACTATAAATTCTCCATTAAGATATACTTCTGTTGAATAATAGGTGTTTACGTTAGGAATAATCTCTTTTTTTATTGGTAAAATACTATTGTATGCTTTATCCAATCTATCACGAGTATTATCATAAAAACCAGGCATATAATGAGGTGTAAAAACTATATGACTAATCCCTGCTTCTTTGATCAACTTAAAATATTCTTCAGTTGTTTCAATATCAGGAGACCCGTCATCTAATGCAGGTAATATGTGGTTATGGATATCAATCATTACAAATCCTTAAAGGGTTTAGATGGTTTATGTATTTGATTAATTGCATTAGCAATTTCATTCACTAAATTACTTTTTTTGCTTTCTTCCAAGGCTGTCCCTACCACAATAAAATCAGCTCCAGCATTTACTTTATTAACAGCAGTTTCTGGATCCTTTATGCCTCCTCCGACAATAATAGGAATTTCAATTTTATCATAAATAGCTTTTATCATTTCATTAGGGACAGGCTTTGTTGCTCCACTCCCAGCTTCCAAATAGATCATCTTCATCCCTAGATATTGACCTGCAAGTGCATGAACTATTGCTATGTCATTTTTTTTCGATGGAATGGGAAGGCTGTGACTCATAAATTGAACTGAAGACAAGCAACCCGATTCAATTAATAAATATGCTGTTGGTATTGATTCAAGATTTGCTTGGTAAATTAATGGGGCAGAGCGAACTTGTTCTTCTATTAATAACTGAGGATTACGGCTGCTGATCATATTTAAAAGTAAAATTGCATCCGCATAAGAACTAACAAAGTTAAAAATACCAGGGAAAATTATGACAGGTATTGAAAGAACCTTTTTAATCTCTTTGATACTTTGTTCAAAATGATTGTTAATCATCAAACTCCCGCCGATTAAAAGAGCATCAGCCTGATTATCTTCATAATGTTTTGCTAAATCTACTGCCTCAGAAATCTCATGCTTATCCGGATCTAAAAGACAGAATAGACAAGGATGTTTTTCTCTTTTTTTCAAGAGTTTCAGATATATTTCTTTTTTCATTAAGCCCTCATTAAAAATAGATAATAAATGTGAATTGCAACATATTGTACAAGAAAGATCATTAGTAGGATCAACATATCTATTTTCATATAAAAATGAATTTTTCTAATAACTTTTGGATGTTGGCTTTTATTTAGGATAACCATTCCAAATACCAGAGGAACAGATACTAGAAAGTTTAAACTAAAGAAAACTATTGAATTAAAAAAATCTAAAAGATAAAAAGCATAAACACCTAAGATTATCATTAATGTCGGGAAGTAAGATAATCGAGCTGTTTTTGCAGAAGTAAAGACAACTGCCATCGTATTAGCTTTATTCTCACGATCTCCAACTTCATCTTCAATTGTTTTGACCCATTCTCTAAGAAGGGTATAAAAGAAAGAAAAATAAACTAAAGGTAAAACAGTAAATACATTTTTAGTTACCAATGCACCAAATAGGAAAGTTGAAGAAGCCATATAGGCCACTAATAAATTTCCAAATATCAGTGTTTTCTTGTATTTTTTTGCATAGAGCAATAACAATATGCTATTCACACCAGCTAATAAAATATTCCAGAGATTGTTTGTAAAAACAGAAAGAATGAGTCCAATGACAGTAATAATAAAATAATATCTGACTGCATTCTTAATATTGATTTTTCCTGATGGTAATACTCTGTCGGGTTTGTTTATTCTATCGATTTCCAAATCATATACATCATTGATGATATAACCTCCAGCTGCTATTAAAGCAGCTGATATAACGGCAAAAACTAAATAAATGTTTATGTAGGAACTACGATAATATAATCCACCAAATATAACACAAAGCATTGAAAAAAAACAATTACCCGGTCGGGTAATGTTTAAATAGGATTTAATATTCATTCGAGAATTTCCTTTATTTATGGTAATCTATCCTTAATCATTCGAACAAATTCAACCAATATCTGATTTTTGGGGAAGTTCTTGATTAGTTTATAGGAGTCATCTAATAGTTTTTCCGCAGAACGTCTTGCCTTATCAAGTCCCATTATGGAAGGATAAGTGGATTTATTGTTGCGTGCATCTTCATAAGGTTCTTTACCCAACATTTCAAAATCCCCAACATCATCCAGGATATCATCTATAATCTGATACGCTAGACCAAGGTTCATCGCATAGGTTGAAAGAGTGTTTGTCACATTTTCATCTGCACCTGCCATAGCACAAGCCAGTTTTACAGAAGCTTCCAATAATGCTCCTGTTTTTTTGGAATGAATATATTTTAAAACATTTATTTGGATACTATTTTTATCAGAGGAAATTACATCAACTGTCTGACCTCCGATCATTCCTCTTGTCGAAACTGCCTGACATATGATACTAATACATTTCACAGCTTTTTCTTTATCTTCTATCTTGGCAAGAACTTCAAAAGCTTTAGTAAGTAAAGCATCACCTGCTAAGATAGCAATAGCCGGAGTATATTTTTTATGTAAGCTTTGTTGTCCTCTGCGTTCATCTGAATCATCCATAGATGGAAGATCATCATGAATTAATGAAGCTGTATGAATCATTTCGATAGCAGCAGCTGCAGGCAAAGCTGGTTTTAGTTGTTCATAAGTCTCAGTTTTATTTAACATTTCAAAAGTGGACATTAAAAGAATTGGACGGAGTCTTTTACCACCATTGAAAATTGAATAACGGATAGCTTCATAAAGAACATTTGGGTGTTCTTCAGCTGCCACTAAATATTCATCCATGCAACGGTTTAATATCTCAGTTCTATCTTCAAAATACTTTTGTATGATCATGTCGGCTCCTTATATTAAATACTTCACATGATTAAGCTTATAAAATATGCTTTTCCTGTCAATAAATAATTACTTTAATGGTAAAGCAACCTTTTTCCCTGACCTTGCAGATTCATACATAGCCAAGATCAATTCTAATGATTTCCTGCCGTCTCTGCCATCTGTTTTTGGCTCTGCTTTGCCTTGTAATACTTCTACTACATTTGATAAAAATCCGATATGACCGAATCCATACACATTGGAAGGAACGGTTTGCGAATCTGTAACCAATCTATCATCATCATCATAGTCTTTAAATTCCCAATGCTCAATTTTATTTACGGCAATGCCACCAATTTTTACCGTTCCAAATTCTCCCATAACAGTAATTGATCCTTCCAGATTACGTGGAAAAGTATTCATGGTTACTTCTATTGAACCGAGAGCTCCATTTCTAAATTTGATAATTCCCATACCCATATCTTCTACTTCTAGTTGATGATTTAAAGTTGCAGTAAAGGACATTACAGATTCTACTGGTCCAATTAACCAATGAAGAAGATCGAAATAATGTGAAGCTTGATTTAGATAAGCTCCACCATCAAACTCCCAAGTACCACGCCATTTAGCCATATCATAATAACTTTGAGGTCGAGTCCATCTAACCGTCGCATTTACACTGAATATTCTACCAAATCTTCCTTTTTCAATAGATTTTTTTAATAATTGAATCGGAGGGTTTAGTCTGTTTTGTTTTACAACAAATAACTGAACCTTATTGATATCGCAAGCTTTAATTAATTCATCAGCTTGAGAAAGATTGATCCCCATAGGTTTTTCAGAGATTACATGAATCCCTCTATTAGCTGCATTTATTCCCATTTGGGGATGTAAACCGCTAGGCCCACATATTAAAACTGCATCAATTTTTTCTGTGTCAAGCATCTGAATATAGTCAGTATAATAGTTTTTTAACTTATATTTTTGTGCAGCATTTCTCGCTCTTTCTTCAATTATATCGCAACAGGTAATAATCTCAGCATCAGGTATTTGATCGATTGCATCGAAGTGTCTTTCTGATATTCTGCCACAACCGATTAGTCCAAATTTGATTAAATCCATTTTAACTTCCTTATTTTGATATTTTTATAGCAACTTGATAGAAGTTGTTTACCGCAGCTAACAGTTCGTATTTTATATAAAATGTATTTACAAAGGTATTAAATGCATAGAACTCATGATTAGGTACATTAAATTCATCAAAGAGTATGACATCTCCATCTTTGAGATATGGTGCTAAACTTGTCAACACAAACAGAGTTGAGCTAAACAAATCTGCATCTAGATGGATGACTAATCTCTTTTCGGAAATATCATGATCTTTTAGAAATTGAAAAAGAGTGTCCTGAAACAATCCTTTAACAAATAAATGTCTGGAATCATTAATTTGAGGAAAATTTGCTTCCATAGATCCCTTATCAAAAGTACCCCATTTTTCTGGTAACCCTTCAAAAGTGTCAAAACCATAGAATCTGGATTTACTATTTTTACAGTTACTTATCCACCATTGAAAAGAAGATCCCTGAAAAACACCGAATTCTAAATAATCAATAGGGGTCTCTCTTAATAATTCTTTTTTTAAAACATTTTCATATAAATTATATCTTTTCCCATAATCTCTGAAAGGAATATAAAAATCATTAAGAATATCTCTTCGATTATGCTTAATAATCCATTTACTCAGACAAATTAAGTTTGAAAGGAATAACAATGGATTTGTTAAAAATGATAAAAAGCTTCCAGGTCTTAAAAAAAGAATGAATCCTTTACAAAAAGAGTTGGCATTGATTAATAAATCTTTAAGTTTCAACTAACAACTCCTGATTTTATTAAATCGTGCATATGTAATAAACCAGTAGGCTTATGTTCATCATCTACAACTGGTAACATGGTGATTTTAAATTTTTCCATTAAATTTAGCGCTTCAACTGCTAAATCTTCTGCTTTCATGCATTTTGGATCCTTGGTCATGGCTTCTTCAGCTGTGATAGTCAAATCAGTATAACCTTGGTTTAAAAATCGTCTGAGGTCTCCATCTGTAACAATCCCGATTAATATTCCATTTTTATCAATTACGTTTGTACAACCCAAACCTTTACTGGTCATTTCAATTATTGTTTGACTCATGGGTGTATTATATTGTACTATGGGATTGTTTTCCTCACAATGCATCAATTCACCAACTTTTAGTAATAATTTTTTCCCAATAGTGCCACCTGGATGAAATAAGGCAAAATCATTTATTTTAAATTTTCTTTTTTCAAGTAACGCCACAGCTAGAGCATCACCAATAGCCAATTGAACTGTGGTGCTACACGTGGGAACAAGGTTGAAGGGCTCATATCCCTCCTGTACTGAGCTATCAAGTACAACAGAAGCATTGGTGGCTAAAACAGATTGCAAGTTGCCTGTGATAACGATTAAGGGGGCTTCAATAAATTTAATATAGGGTATTAAAGATACCATCTCTTGAGTATTACCGCTTTGAGAAAGAGCAATTACCACATCATCTCTTTGAAGCATACCAAGATCACCATGAATCCCTTCACTTGGATGGAGATATATTGAGGTTGTTCCTGTACTGGCAAGACTAGCAGATATCTTTCTGGCAATTATCCCTGACTTTCCCATACCTGTTGTTACAACTTTCCCTTTACACTCAAACAGGATGTTTACACCTGTTTCAACTGTATCAGTTAATCGCTCAGAAGCACTAATAATTGATTCTGCTTCTAATGCCATTTGATTTTTTATAAATTCTAATACGGTCATTCTAAAATCAGACCCCTTCTAAAATAATGGGCTGGCATCCTTTTTATTGACTACCAGCCTATTATATATTATGCTTTATTCGGATTTACTGTTTCAATATCTTTTTTAATCATTTCGAGAACTTTATCAATATCATGAGTTCCCAAATCGCCTTTGGTATGTCTTCTGACAGACAATGTATTTGTGTCTTCTTCTTTTTCACCAATAACAATGATAAAAGGAATCTTTTTCATTTCAGCTTCTCTAATTTTATAACCAATTTTCTCACTTCTGACATCAAGCTCAGCCCGAATTCCGTGTGATAAAAACCTTTTTTGAATACGACGAGCATAGTGTTCATAATTCTCAGAAATGGTAACAATCATGGTTTGAACTGGACAAATCCAGGTTGGGAAGTTACCACCATAATATTCGATAAGTGTTCCAAAGAAACGTTCTATTGAACCTAAAAGAGCTCTATGAACCATATAAGGTCTATGAGCTTGATTATCAGGACCAATATATTCCATATTAAAACGAGTAGGCAAGTTAAAGTCAAACTGGATTGTACTGCATTGCCATGCTCTATTTAAAGCGTCTTTGATTTTTATGTCTATTTTTGGACCATAGAATGCCCCGCCACCTTCATCAATATCATATTTCAGTTCCATCTTTTCTAGAGCATTTTTTAAAGATTCGGTTGCTTTATCCCAATCTTCCTGATCTCCCACTGACTTTTCAGGTTTTGTAGATAAATATATCTGGAAATCCTTAAAACCAAAATCTTTGAGCATATTGATAGAAAATTCTACTGTTCTTTCAACTTCGCTCATTAATTGTTCATTAGTACAAATGATATGTGCATCATCCTGAGTAAAGCCTCTCACTCTCATTAATCCATGTAAAACACCCGATCTTTCATAACGATAGACTGTCCCAAGTTCAGCATATTTTATTGGTAATTCTCTATAACTTCGTTTTTGAGATTTGTAAATTGAGATATGGAAAGGACAATTCATTGGTTTTACATAATAGTCTTGTTCATCTACCTGAATAGGACTGTACATACTATCATTATAAAAACCAAGGTGACCACTGGTTACCCACAAATCAGATTTGCCTATATGAGGAGTATATACTAATTGATAGCTGTTCTTTATATGTTGTTCTTTCCAATAAGTTTCTATGAGATGTCTCATCATCGCTCCATTTGGATGCCATAAAACTAATCCTGCTCCTACTTCTTCTGAAATTGAGAATAGATCAAGATCCTTACCTATTTTTCGGTGATCCCTTTTTTTGGCTTCCTCAAGATTGGTTAGGTATTCAGTTAACTCCTTTTTGGAAGGAAAACTTATCCCATAGATTCTCTTCAGCATTTTATTCTTTTCATCTCCACGCCAATAAGCTCCAGATGTTTTTAAGAGTTTAAATGCTTTTAATTTACCTGTATTACAGATATGAGGTCCACGACAAAGATCTGTGAAAGTTCCTTGAGAATACATGGAGATGGTTTGACCTTCTGGTATCTCTTTGAGGATTTCCACTTTATAGATTTCATTTTCATCTTCAAAACGTTTTATAGCTTCTTCTCTGGATACCTCAGTACGTGTATAGGTTAGCTCTAATTTTGCAAGTTCATACATTTTTTTTTCTATAAGTTCCAGTTCTTCATCACTAAAAGCTTCATCTCGGTCAAAGTCATAATAAAAGCCCTGTTCAATAGCAGGACCGATAGCTACTTTAACTTTTGGAAAGAGTTCTTTTACAGCTTGAGCCATCAAATGAGAAGTGCTGTGCCAGTAAACTTCTTTACCTTTTTCAGTGTCAAAAGTATGTAAAAGAAGCATCCCATCTTCATTGATTGGATGATTTGCATCTATTAAAACTCCATTGAATTCAGCAGCGATCACTCTCAAAGCCAAGTTGTGACTGATACCTTCAGCTATTTCTGAGGCGCAGATACCTGGATTAAACTCTTTTACAGTATTGTCTGGAAAAGTAATATTAATCATTCTTTCTCCTATTATTTACTTTTTTTTAAATCTTTTAAAAATTTGTCTTCAGCGTTCTTTAAAGCTTGTTTAGAAGTCATTGTCTTTCTAAAAACTTTTTCTAGAACCTGTTCTTCAAAATACTTTCTTAACTCAAACCACTCTGGGATTTGAGGTTCAAATTTCGCATGTTCTAATTGAGCGTAAACTCCAACTAATTCAGGATGTTCCTGAAGCATATTCTTGATATTTGTTTCGTTCATGGCACTTTTTCTTACAGGCATATAGGATGTCATTTCTGAGAATTTTGCCGTTTGTTTCGTGTCAGTAAACCATTTTATAAATTCCCAGGCAGCTGCTTCTTTTGCCGGATCATTTTTCTTAAAGATACAAACATTTGTTCCACTGATAATGGAATAATTTGTTTTTTGAACAGGGATGGGAGCAATACCCAAATTGAAAGTGATACCTGCTTTTTTCATATAAGCATATGAAACACTTGAACTTTCATACATCGCTACTTTGCCAGCAAGAAAGTCATTTTGTCCTTCATAACCTGTAGAAAGATAAGCTGTTTTATCTACATTCAGGAGATTGTTCATGAAATCAAGTGCTTGAATGCCTTCCTGACTGTTAAACATAGGTTTTGTATAGGTAGGATCCATGATTTGCCCTCCTGCTTGAAGTAGTAGGTTTTCGAATTGCCAAGCACTTATAGCTAAGTTTGTACCCCAAACTTCTGGTTTCCCATCTTTATTTGTATCGATGGTAAGCTGTTTTGATACTTTTCTAAATTCATCCCAATTTACAGGTGGTTGATCAGGATTTAATTTGTTTTTATAAAACATATCTTTGTTATAATACATCACACGAACAGATTTATTAAAAGGGAAAGACCATAGTTGTCCATTTACAGTATTACTATCTAAAAATATTGGATAGATATCCTGCATATTTGCTTTAAATTCTTTATCATTATCAATATATTGATTCAATGGAACAATGACATCACCAGAGATAAGATTAGCTGTCCAAGACTCATAGACCTGAGCAATCTCTGGTTGATTACTTGCCTGAATGGAAGCCATTAATTTCTGAGATAATGCTTGATAATTTCCCATAGAGATCGCATTTACATGAATATCCTTATGCGTTTGATTAAATTCATCAACCATTTGCGTTAATGCTTCGCCAAGGGGACCGCCCAATGCATGCCAGAAAGTAATTTCTACTTTTCCCTTAGCCGTGTTACCGCCTTTATTACATGATAAAACAAATAGTAAACTAATAGTTATTAAAATAATTAGAATGCGTTTCATATATACCTCCATCTTTAGTGAAGAAAATAGAAAAGTAGGGATTATAGTCAATGTTTTTTTTTGATGATCGTTATTATGAGACAAAAGAACAATATGATAGATATCCGATAAGAAATTAAGGCAGATCTGCTGATCTGCCTTAATAGGGATTAGAATTAAGATTTATTTAACTAAAAGAGCTTTTTTAGTTAGATTATATTTTCCTGATTCCAATTTGAAGAAATAAACTCCGCTTCCACATGTTTTTGAATTAGAATCGGTTCCATTCCAAACAACAGCGTGGTTGCCTGCAGCTTTATTGTTTTGGTAAATAACTTTAACAATTTCACCTTTGATATTGTAGATAGTTATTTTTACATCGCCTGCATTTTCTAAGCTATAAGCTAAAGATGTTGAAGGATTGAATGGGTTCGGATAAATACTATTGAAAGCAGTTTTGATCCCAATTGTCGGAATTTCAGGATTTGATGGTAGAACTTTTGCAGCAACAGGACCGTAAAAATCTGTAGAACCATCACGATCAACTGACATTAACCAGTAATAGTAATCTCCAGCTTCAACATTACTGTCTGTCCAAGTGTAGTTTTGTTGTGTTGAAGTATTGGTGCCGGTGATGATATTGCTATATCTGTTCGCAGTTTCTAAACTATTATCATTGCTTCTATAAACATAATAACCGACTAAATCTGTCTCTGACTGGGTAATCCAGTTTAAGGTTACTGACTGATTTACAGCATTTGGAATAGCTGTGAAAGAAGAAAGTTCAACTGGCAAAGTTTGAGCATCAGAATCTGATAATGGAGAAGGATTAGTAAAATCAGAAACATTTCCGTCTGTTACATTTAACGCTATTAAATCTGGTTTAATTGTCCCTGTGGCATTTTGAGTATTAATTGTTAAAAAATAATACGTGTCTCCTGTACTAATAATATCACCACCTTGAACTTGTAAATCAATATTAGCAAGAGTATTAAGATCAACTGACTCATAAGCAAGCTTTTTATTTTCATCATATTCAAATGTATCGTTAGAAGATTTGTGTAAATCAAGTGAAGTTATTCCTGATAAACCAGTTCCATTTAATTTAACAGTTATTGAGTTTAATGTTGCACCTGTTTCAAAAGCATGAATTTTAAATCTTCCAATCACTTGGAAATTTCCAGTAGGTGTAATCGATGGGACTGAAAAAGCAGACCCTGACTCATAAGTAGATGCTCGAGTAACTGTTACATCATCTAAAGCAATATTACTCGAAGATTTGGTATAAGTAAACCTAACTTGTGTGGCTGAATGGTTTAATAAATATTCATATACTGTACCTGTTGTTGGTAATGATGTAATATTATTTACTTCATTCCATGTTGAATTATAATAAGCTTCAATTTTTAAAGATCCAGTTGCACCCATACCTTTTAGCCAAAAGCTTAGTTTCCCAGGATTTGTAAAAGTATTTGTTTCAACTCGATCATTACTATTATCAAATTTAATTGAAGGAGAAGAATTTCCATAATTTCCTGAGGTTGGATATGTTCCTCCAATATTTGTAAATATCCACCCTGAAGGAGCAGATGTCCCAGCATTGAAGCCTTCGTTAATAAGGTATTGGCTGATATCTGTTGTTTTTAAAACATTTGGTACTTGATCATCTGTTTTGTAATTAATATTCGTTGAAGTATTTGTATAAGGGAAAATCTTGAAGTAATAGGTTGTATTATCTGTTAATCCAGAAAATGTATAGTTATTGGTTCCATAAGTTATGTTTTTATCTAATCCTGAATCTGACACAGGTGTTCCATCAGAAGGATTGCTGATCGCAGCATAAGAAACATTGCTTCCACGGATTAGATATCCATCAGGGAAGATTCCTTCAGAAGGAGCAGTCCATGTAAAATTAATACTCGATGAGGATGGAGACCCTGTAGAGGCATTAAAAGAAGTTACATGATTAGATGCTTCTGGTTTATAGATCGTACCACTACAAGTCACAGTTTTATCAGTAGCTCCAGTTGAAGTGGCTGTAATAGCTTCACTGTTATAACTTGCTGCAGTTAATCCTGCTTTAAGACGTACATATACAGTTTGTGTAGTAACCGTACCACTTGATTCTGTAAATGTTAATGGAGATGTATAGCCACTTCCACTGGTTTTAGAAATTTCGTAATTAGTTGGAGCATCTATAGTGATATCATTTGTTAAACTTGAACCACTAACAACAAATGCTTGTACTTCTGATGGTCCTGCTCCTTGTACATAAGTAAACCCAGATAAAGTAGTAGGGGTAAGAGTAATTGTAGGACCAGTTGGGGCAGGGGTACCTGTAATAGTAATATCATCAATACCAGCTCCAATAGTGTTACTTGTGCCAGCAACAGAGAATTTTATCTTAACTTGTGTACCATTGTAACTGCTCAAATCAATTGAATCCATAGCTGTTAATGTAGAACTTCCAGGAACTCTAGTTGTTATAACAGTCCAGTTTGAACCATTATCTGTAGATATTGCTATATAGATGGTGGTTTCAGTTATGTCCGTTCCAGCATATGTACGAGCTTTGAAATTTAATGTTTCTGCTGTATAACCATTAAAATCCATAGCTGGAGTGATAGTTGAAGCTCCAGCTACAACTAACTGAAGATATGTGGTACCTGCAACACTTGTGTCTGTCCATGTTGAAAATCCAGCAACATCAGTTCTGGTTGGAATAATATTGTCTGCAAAAAGAAAAGAGCAAAGCAACATTATAAAAAAGGTTAAAGTAATTAGTTTTTTCATTTTTCCTCCATTTTTATCTATAATATAATCTCTAAAATTATTTCTGGATAAGCATCCAGTTAAGAGAATGTTAATTTTGTGAAACTGTGTTTTTTTTGGCAAGTTTTTTTTGTTTATTAATATAAATTTATTCTTGTTAAGAATAGAAAAAATTAGAACACCCATTACAAGCGTCATTTTAGAAGTTTTATTTTTTCGTATTTGCAAAATTAAACTAATATTATTGAACTAAATTTTATAAAAGCAAAAAAAAAACTCTAATTTCTAATGTGGAACATTTATTGCTAATTTATCATAGTGTTGACATACAAACGTTGTAAAACGTTTAAAAAGTAAGGTCAAAAAAAAGGAGTATTGTATGAAAAGATTGGGATTCTTTCTGTTGTTTTTGTCAATTTCTTTAATGCTATGTTCTTTACCTTTAAAAGAAGAACAAATTGTTCAAGCTGCTAAAAACTGGTTTAATGCTCAAACAGGGTTGAATAGTAAAATAATGAATTTATACCCTGTTACCAATGATGACAATCAAACACAATTATTAATGGTTGATTTTGATCCTCAGGGCTTTGTGATTATGAGTGCGGATAATACAATTAGTCCTGTCTTAGCCTATTCAAGTGAAAACCAAATTATTGATCATCTAAATCCTAGTCAGAAAGCTCTACTTGAAGAATTAAAAAATCAGATTAATTACTCTCTTACTCAAAAACTTAAAAATCAAGAGGCTACAAATGAATGGAATTTGCTAATAAATAATAAAATTAGAAAATCCAAACAAATCAAAAACATTGAAATGGAAGTTGATTGGAATCAAGATGGGATATACAATGCGTTTTGTCCTTTAGTGAATGGAACAAGATGTTATGTAGGTTGCGGAGCGACAGCTATTGTGCAAATTATAAATTATCACAAGTACTTTAATCATACTTTTAATGCTCAAGATCAATACTCTTACGTTCACTATATAGATCCAATTGCTATTCAAATTGATCAGAATGCACAAATCTATAGTTTCCCTGATTTTACAACCTTAAATGGATATATGGCAACAGTTTCAAATTCTTATCAGTCAGGTAATCCATATTTATCAAGCACTCAAAAAGGACATATTTCATTTGCAACAGCAGTACTATGCAAAATGAGCTTTGGTCATACCGGTTCTTCTTCTTCTAGTGATGAATATGTTAATACTTATGCTAAAACAGGTTATTCTTCTAAATTACTAGATAGAAACGGATCGGGTGCTATTTGGGAATCTTTAATACAATCAAACATAAATAACAATTTACCTGTTCTTTATATTGGTACAACTGATGAGGAAGATCCACATTCAGGTCATGCATTTATTCTTAAAGGTTATAACTTTACCGATCCTAACAATCATCTATACTGTGTTAATTGGGGATGGGGATCTTATTATGCAAATCAATGGTGGTCGCTAAATGCTCTTGGACCACAAAATGAACAATTTAATTACAGACAAAGAATGGTTTATGACATTAAACCACTTTGCCAAGTGAATTTTACTACCAATTTGAGTACTGGGCTTTTTAGCGGTTCAGCTATCATTGAAATGATTAATAAGAATACTAATTTAAAACAAGTCTATTATTCCTCTGGTTCAACATTACAAGTGCCTAATATTGAAGCCCACGTTCCTTATGATATCAATATTTTTCATAGTAGTGGAGATTATGAATGGTACCAAGCAGAAAATGTAGTTTTTAACACAGGACAGAATAATCAAGTAGCTTTATTAAAGCATAATCCTGATAAACTCATTGAAGTTCCTACGGATTATCCGACTCTTAATCAAGCCTTCAGTAAGATTCAGGATGGTGGCTCTATCCGGTTATTATGCGGTAATTACACTGGAACTGGATGGAAATATAAACATATAAAATTGTATTCAGACGAAGCTTATGCTATTATTGATGAGCTTATCCTCAAAGACAGCTTGATTGATAATCGTGATATACTTGAAAACTTAAGATTTAATGAAGCTAATATTGTCGGACAGTTAAAACTCCTGAATGGAGCTTCTCCAACTATAAAAAAATGTCATTTTAATGAACATAATGTGCGATTAAATAATTCTAATCCTATCAATCAGAAAGAATATATGGGGTTAGGTGTTTATGTTGAAGGTATTGCTGGGCAAACCAATCAACCTCTTTTTATTGAATGTTTATTTAAAAATAATACTTTCAAGGGAGGAGATGGGGGTGCTGCTGTAGGTCTTAACGGTGGAGCTGTCTTTAAAAGTTGCACCTTTTCCAATAATACTGTCACAACTAATGATACAGAACAGTTTAATGGAATTATGGGTGGCGGTGCTGTCTTTGTTTATAGTGATGTTTGCCCGACTTCAATCTTATTTGACGGATGCTCTTTTACCTATAATCAATCACAGAATTTCGCAAAAGATATCTTTGTTTTGAGAGCTGATCAAACAAAAAGCATTGATATAAAAAATTGTACTTTTACAGGAACTGAGAATAACTCTCTTATGCAAAAACCGGCTATACAACTTTTCAGTGCAGATTATGATCAGGATGATGATCCCTTCTATTATAGTACATGTGATATATCTATTCAGAATAACCAGTTTAAAAACTTAAATTCTACTGGGATTAAATATGTGGAAAAATTTAAGGCAACTTCTTTGTCTGTTACTCAAAACCTTTTTTATAAATTTGAAACTTACAGGTCAATAATCAGTGCACTAGATTTTTCTGCAAATGGAAATTCATCTGAGCTTCCCAATCTAACTCAAAAATCCTCTTCAGTTGTTAACAATACTTTTAAAAATATTCAGGGTTATGGGATTAATACCAATGGTACAAATTTGGTGAGAGTTATCAACAATATTTTTGAAAATTGTGATATAACTGCTCTAAATCTGAATGGCTCAACACCTCACATTGAGTATAACTTTTTCTATTCTGCTGGAGATTTTTCAGGAAATAATAATATTGTCAGCAATTTTACCAATTTGAATACGTTTACTTTTACTCCGATTTGGTCTGCACAGGATAAATCAATCTGTATCGATAATGGTAAACCTGATCTTGATGAAGATGGACAGGATTGGTTGACTGACTCAGATGATCGAGATGCTGACGGGACTAGAAAAGATATTGGTGCTATCTATTACCCTCATGGGACAATGATTCACAACTTCTCTCAATCAGAAGATAAAGAAAGAATTTACTGGATCAGTTTCCCTTATCTTGATAAACTCTATTCAACTACTACTTATTTTGATGTAGATAAATTATATTATATTTTAAACGATTATGAGAATAACAATTTATTGAATTCTCAAAATCCTTTTATTGAAAACATGGAATGGATATACTCTGGATATAAAAAGTTGTCTTATGAATCAGATACTTGGGTAAATTCTAACGAAACTGTAGATAGCAGGATTGGTTATAAACTAAAATTATCAGAAGGATCAAAATCTGAATTCTTGGTTAGCTCAGGTTTTTTATGCGGTACGATCGGTAATAACGACAAAAAGCTAAGTATAAAAGCTTGTCAATCTCAACCTTATACAGAACAATGGATTGGGTATTTTAATCCTAAAAGTCAGGATCCTTTGATCGCTTTAGCTGAAATTGCAGGAGATTTGATTGAGATTAAAACTCAAAACTGGTCAATCAATAGAACAGATAAAACAAAAAACTGGAATATCCCCAATAGAAAGCCCTTAATCAATCAGGGAGAAGCTGTGTCTATTAGATATACTGGCACTAGAGATAAAGATTTTAACTGGTACACAAGCTCTGATACGACATCTACAATGCCTTATTCAGAACCCTATCCTGAATATTACTCTTTTAATGAGAAAGCTGATTATATTCCTCTATTTGTTGTTTTAGATACAGCTATGAAAAAGAAATGTAAAAGTAATTCTGAGATTGCCTTTTACATAAATGGCGTCTGTTATGGTGCTGAAGTAGTCTATGGTGATACTGTGCAAATTAACGCTTTTATTTGCGATTTGCCTGATAGTCTTAACAATGTTGAATTCAGATTCCATACCTCTGAAATGGGGAATACAGATCAAAAAATTACAGAATATGCAGTTTATAATTTTACTAGAGAAAAATATGAAATTGTTCCTCTAAACTTATTGGAACAAAAACAGTTCTATCGCGTTTCTCTTAATTCTGATGATTTTATAGATCACACTTTACCCGCAAAATCCAGATTGGTTGGTAATTATCCAAATCCTTTCAATCCTTCTACTAAAATAAAATATGCTATTGTAGAAGATTCAGATGTAAAAATTCAAATCTTTAATGTAAAGGGACAGTTTGTAAAAGAATTAGTGAATACACATCAAGTAGCAGATCATTATGAAATTGATTGGAATGGTAAAAACCAAGCTGGTCAAAGAGTCTCTTCAGGCTTGTATTTTTACAAATTATCTACTAAAAATGTAAAAGAAACCAAAAAGATGTTGCTGGTGAAATAGTATCATGTGAAAAACATAAGATATATCTTCATTTTTAATGAAAAATAATAGTATCTAAGGCGCGAAGTTTCGTGCCTTTTTCTTATAAAATATGTATGTACTCATTCCAAATAAATAACACCATTAGCCTTGGGATTATCGTCCCAATAACTTTGGTATATTTATTAAAAATTAAATACCATTGATCAATGTTTTGTAGGGGCGAACCTGTGTGTTCGCCCTGAATATTTAAACAACAAATGATCATTAAACATCGAATACCATTGATAAATTTGAACCTGTGTGTTCGCCCTGAATATTTAAACAACAAATGATCATTAAACATCGAATACCATTGATAAATTTGAACCTGTGTGTTCGCCTTGAATTTTAAAATTTACCATATTATTAATCATGTAAATAAAATTACTTGACGAATTATTAATTAACTTCTTAAGTATAATCTATTGTTTAATCTCTATTTCAAAGGGATAATCTTAAAGAATAATTAGTATTATAGATCAAAATAAAATGGAGGAGACATGAAGAAAGCAATTCTACTATTACTATCAATAGCCTTCTTGGGGCTTAATGCAGTTGAAAGAGGACTAACTCAAAATCCTTACCCTGATGGTACAGGGGTTTCCGGACAAGCTGAACAATATGTTCCAATTTCTAAATCAATTATAAACCCTGTCACTTATCAGCGAGAATCCTGGAATCCTGTTGATTCTATTCATATTGAATCTTTGCTAAGACCAGGACAATATACTGGTATTTTGTTCAATGATAATCAGTATGGAGGCATTATAGATAATCTGGAAATATTGGATTTTTCAGCAATGACTGCGCTTCAAAAAGTACCTCATTGGATTAAAGCAGATTTAGAAAATGTGCTTAGACAATTAAATCCTGAAAAACAGATTATTTGGTCAAATGTGATCAATAATGCCCAAGACCCTTATATCGATGAAATCGCTTTTTGCATAGCTCATTCTTCTGTAGTTTACCTAAATTCTGTTTATTCAAATCCTCAATTGTTTATCGAAAATGCTCAATTACTTTATTCTATCGATTCTCAACTTTCATATGTGCAAATTATTGATCATGGCAATTCTATGGCTGATCCTGATTATTATTCTACAACCAAATATAGAAAAATGGATAATGAAGGAAACATTACTGAAATTGAAGTACCTAAAGAAATATATTACTGGTATATCGTTCATCCTAAAACATCAGATGAAATCCCTGCTTATATTGACCCAAATATTGTGGAAAATAATAGCACCCATAATAATAATATTGTTGATGAGCCTACTGGTAAGTTTTGGAGACAATACTTCTTTTACGAATCTGAAAACAATTTCCCCATTTTAGGTTCTATGCTGGATTCTTGTCAGGTTGTATGGAATCCCTCAAATTCTTCTTCTTCTGCCATTCATACTATTCAGGCTTGGATTAATAATGTGATGGATTTTGATTCTAACACAGAAAGACCTCATCAACCAATGCGCATCTTACGCAAGGGGATAGGACGATGCGGTGAACATGGAGATATGACTATCGCAGCGACCAGATCAGCTTTGATTCCTTGTACTAGTATTGTCTCAGCTTCTACTGATCATGTTTGGAATGAATTCTGGGACGATGGTTGGCATCATTGGGAGCCTGTTAATAATGATATTAATAATCCTTTAGTTTATGAAAATGGATGGGGTAAAGTCTTTGGCTCAGTTTTTGAACAAAGAAGTGATGGCTATTTACAAGCTGTTACAGATAGATATTCTTCAGGTGTTTCTACGATTAATTTACATGTCTTTGACAATAATCAAAACCCTATTGATGGAGCTTCTGTCATTCTTGCAATTAATGATAATGGCTCAATTCGTTTTGATATGTTGAATTATACTGATAACGAAGGTTACACTCAGTTTATTGTAGGTGATAATCGACATTATTATGTCCGAGTTAATTCTCTTGTAGGTTCAAATCCTCTCATTTCTTCTCAATACCTTAATGTTGTTGATAATTCTGTAAATGGTGAAATATACAATTTTCAAGTAGTAATAGACACTGTTATGGCACTTTATGATAATACTCAAATCACTACACCTGCTGATGATTTGGATGATTATCGTATAAGTATTTCTTTTAATTCACCTTCTCAGGTCATTTCTGGTTTCACTGCTTGGGATGATATTAATGTTGTCGGCGAAAATGCTGTCTTTTATAAAAAACTTGACTATCAAGGAAAAGCAAATGTACAATATCTCCATATGGATCAACTCTTTGGGTATCAATTGATGACTTATCCTTACGAATCATTTGACAGTCAATTTAATGTCTCTCAAAACTCTTCTGTTTTTAATATCCCTCAAAATTATCCCTGTTATGCAGGAATTGATACTTATGGAAATCTAAAAAATCTTCAATTAATAAATGGGTCAATTATTTTAGAACATTATAGTGTCGGCAATCATGATAATCCTATAAATCTAACAAGTCTCAAACTTAACCAAAACTACCCTAATCCTTTTAATCCTTCTACTACTATTTCTTTTACTCTAACTAAAAAAGACTTTACTGAAATTTCTATTTATAATACCAAAGGACAAAAAGTCAGAAAACTAAGCTCTGATTATTTCCATGAAGGGACTCATCAGTTAATCTGGAATGGAAATGATGATAATGGTTCAAAAGTATCTTCTGGTATTTATTTTCTTCAGTTAAAAACAGATAACAAAGTCTTAACAAAAAGAATGTTATTAATGAAATAGTACAATTTTTTAAGATAATGTATATACTATCCTTCCCATAGCATTGCCATAGCAATGCTATTTGGAAGCGATGTCAAATGGCTGTTCCTCTGGAATATGTATGCTTAAAATGAAGATTTATTATTGTTTTTGTTAGAAAATGATGATGAGATTCATCTGTATGTTAACCTTCTTATGATCTGTTAAACACTAAAAGAGCAACTAAGAGTATATGCAATTATTTCGGAGTGGATGTGTAAATTTCAAAACTAATACTAATTTTATATAGGCATTTACTCTCTTTCAAATAGACAATAATCATTAAAATGTAATTATTTAGTCCTTGATTTTTTGTATTAAGAGATATTGTCTAAATTCTTATTCAGGTTTTGTCTCAAAAATCACTTGATTATTGAACATTACCTGAATTTTTTCTATCTTTTCTTTACCATATCCAATATGAACTATTTGTGCATTTTGAGAGGTTGTCCCTTTCGCACTGCATAACTCATGTATCCGAATTTTACTCTTTTTATCTGCTCTTGATTTGATTAATAAACGAGCTCCATATGCAGGCGAATTGTTGTAATTATTCCATTGATCCTGATTTAAAACGCTGATTTGTTGTTGATTCCATACTACTCGAAATGTTTTGGATTGATTATGATTATCTGTTTGATTTAAATACAACTTAACTCCATCACCACTTGCTACCAAAAGATCAAGCTTGCCATCATGATTTATGTCTGCATAGGCGTTTCCCCATGCATTAAATGTACGTAATCCAGCTAACCATGTCACATCTTTAAAAGTGCCATCCCCTTTATTCAGGTATAGATAAGTGCGCTCATTTGGATATATGCTGGTAATAAATAAATCAAGATCTCCATCATTATCTGCATCAAACCACAAGGGATCTGAATGCGTCTCATCATATTTTATTCCTGATTGTTTCGTGATATTGGTAAAAACAGGATAGCTTATATTCTCTCCATCAAGTGTGTAGTCTTTCATACCGTCATTGCGTAAAAGCATACTAATGTCGGAAAATTCTATAAAACGTGGATGTGCTAAATTGGCAATAAACAGATCTAAATCTCCATCATTATCAAAATCACCCCAATCTGCTCCGATTGAATGACCATAGTACCCTTCCTGACATTCGCCTTGTACTCTTGCCAATGAAGATATATCTTGGTAAATTCCTTTTTGCTTATCCCATAAATAATTCTTATTTAATCGATAATTTGAAACAAAAATTTCCTGTTCTCCATCATTATCAAAATCGGCGGGACTTACTCCCCTGCCTGCTAATTCAGGATATAGTTCATTTACAAAACCTAATTTTTTCGTTTTATCAGTAAAATAACCCTCTTCATTTTCCCAATATTTATCTGGATATCCTGACTTCTCGCCCCATGTCTCATAATTAGCTGTATAAATGTCTGCATAACCGTCATGATCTGAATCTACCACTGCTATGCCTTCAGAAGGCATACCATCATTAATATCTCCAGCTTTATCATTGATAGAAACAAATTTGTTGCCTTTATTGAGCATCAATTTTTCACCTTCGTGTGACGAAGATAACGTCACAAAATCCAGCTTCCCATCTTTGTTTAAATCAAACCATATTCCGCCTGTATTTGCTTGATATACATATCCTAAACTGTCTGTCACATTTGAAAAAGTCATATTTCGGTTGTTATGAAAAATTAGATTTCCTGATAATAATAAATCATCATATCCATCATTGTCATAATCTCCCCAGGATACTCTTCCTGCTTTTATGCTGTCTAATCCTGCACTTTTGGTTATGTCTGAAAAAATAGGACCTTTATAATTCAATCTTTTTCTTGACCAGGTTAACATATCTTCATGAATATTTAAATACCCTCTCAACTGGGTAATGTAGGTCATTACCTGTTTCTCATATGGGTTTCTCGGTGCGCCTAATGTTAAACATTCTAAAAAATGATCTAAAGCTTCCATCTGCATTTGACGTGTCTTTATGTCTTTATAAAATTTACCATACCAAAAATGAAGATTAGCGATCTCTCCCTGATCATTATTCTCATATTTAATTTTTTTTAAGTTATCTATTCCATCAATAAAGTTTTTACTTGTTTTGTTAAAAAGAATAGCTGTTTTTTCTTCGTCACCATACTCTTTCTTTTGATGTAATATTAAATAATAATTCGTCTTTGCCATCTCCATATAAATCTTGTTCTTGAACATTTTCTTGTTCCAGGGAGCACCATTGATGTAATACAAAGTCTTTTTATCTTTATCCACTTTAATTAGTGCTGCTTTTAATCGGTTTAATGAATGGGTTAACAACATTTTATTGGGCTGCCCACCAAAATAATGCTTTCTAAACAACGGATCATTTATTTGAGAAGAAACGACATAAGCTATTTCAGGGCTAATATTTTTCTTAATTCGTTTTAGATAATCTTTTGAAAAAGTATCATATTTCTTTAATGATTTTAAGGTGAAATAATAATAATATAAAGCTGTTGGGAAATACTTGCTGGACGGATAATCCTTTAAAAAACTCTCTATTAATACCAATCTCTTTTCCGGATTTGCTTCGATTGAAAACTCATCAAAAGAGTCTTTCGCCCACTGCTCTATCTGTTTTGGATAAGGTATATATTTCCTTATCATTCTTTTTTTAAGATTTTCATTTGGAGATTTCGAATAGGTAATAAAATCTTTTGAATAGGGGGTAGCGTATGCCTTTAAAAGAGAATCATAACAGGCTTTTGATAAATATTCTGGATGAATTGCTGAGATGTCTAAAGCCATTTTGGCATGGCTTAAACTTTTCTGAATTTTACTTCTCTCAATATACCATCTAAAAAGAGAAAGTGTATCTCTTCTGACACGATAGTTATCTTCAAGCATATTCCATGCAATATCATCATTCTTGTTCTGTTTTATGTAGTCATGGATCTTCTTTTGGTTGTCCTGAACATAGTCAAACAACTCATGCGTTCGAATAAATTGAATATCTTCTTTTGTTAAAGCTGATAAAGTAGTGAAAAATAAAGTGAGGATGGTTAATGTTAAATTTAAAATTATCTTTATCATAAATCTCCGGTTTTTGACTTACGGTCACTTTCTCGTTTCAATTGTTTTTCCTGTAAACTGTCTCTTTTATCATATAGCTTTTTACCCTTTGCTAAAGCAATAATGACCTTACATTTCCCAGATTCATTGATGTAAATCTTTTTGGGTACCAATGTCATGCCTTGTTCTTCTACCTTTGCTCGAATCTTCTTGATCTCTTTCTTATGTAAAAGTAATTTCCGTTTCCGTTCTGCTTCGTGATTAAAATAACTGCCTTTGTCATATGGACTGATATGTAAATTATATAGCCAAATTTCATTGTCCACTATCCGACCATAACTGTCTTTAAAATTTAATTTGCCCTGACGGATGGATTTTATCTCTGTTCCTTGTAATACAATCCCAGCTTCCCATTCCATGATGAAAAAGTATTCAAATTTCGCTTTTCTATTTTCAAATGCTTGCATTTTTTCCTCTAAATCTATAACTCTTTTATTACTATGGAACAAAAAAGCGTATTTGTCAAATTTTGTAAAGGAAAATAAAAGAACACCCTTGCAAATAGTTTGCCTATCTTATTCTGACACTTCTTGGTTTCTTCATGTAATCTACTTGTTCTCTACTTATACCTTACTGCTTGCTTGGAGATAGTCCAAATTTAGTTTATACTTGCAAGTATAGCTTACTTGCTCAAAAATATAGTGATATAGATTAAGATATAGATAGTTTATAATAAATGTTTTATAACTGATTGAAATGCTTAAAAATAAAAACTTTTATTTGATTATCAGATCTATTGCAATCCCTATAAATGCAGCAATTAGAAAAAATGTTATCATTCCTAACAAATATCCAAAAAATGATTTAATATAGCTCATTAGTTTTCTTTTATCAAAGAATTCTCCAATAGCATATGTCATATAAATAAAACCAATAACAACACCAACTTGCATTAATCGAGCATGGGTTAAACTTTCAAGAATTCCAAAAAATGAATAGATTAACATACCCATACCCATTACAAAACAAAGGAGTATTAGTATTTCAAAAAAGTTAAACGGATTTTTCTTAAAAATTATTCTTAACCACATCCCAATAAATACAGCCATGATAATATTGGCATAACCATAATTCACTTGGATCCAATTAAAAATTGATATGACTGCAGATTTGCTATTCCCTGAATAATGCATGTAATTGTCTTCAAAATGTATAAAATTATTCAAAACTGAATAGATTAATGATGAAATTATTAAAAAAACTATTGGTTTAACTAATCTGTTTCTGTTTTCTGTTAAAAAGGTTATCGTGCTTTTTCCAGGACGAATGGTTAATTCTACAATAGTAAACAAAATTCCTTTCTCAAAATTCAAAAGATTACGAATTTCACCATATATATATTGCCCGTCAATCCTCTTCAGAATAGCAGGTTGTCCGCAATTTGGACAATAATTTTGTGTTATAGTAGATTTACAGTTTTTACAAATCCTCTCCATAGTTTATTTTAAATCTCTTTCTTTAAATAGTCTTTCCAATTCTTTATTATTATTAGGTTTTTTTATTAATTTATATATAAAATACAATAATATGATTATTAAGAATCCCCATTTGTTTACAATCATGCTAAAAATTACTATTCCAATCAAGAATCCAATAAAGAGTGCATTTACTATAGAATTTGATTTCACCTTTTTAGCTTCATCTAACAGCTCTTGATCGGTTAATTCTGAAAGATCTTTTGGTTTCATTTCTAACCTCCTTGGTTTTGCTTATACAATACAACATAATATTTGATTTGAGTCAATAAAAAAGTAGAGACGCAATGCATTGCGTCTCTCTTTTACATTTCGTCTCACTCAAACAGATAAAATATAATTTTGCCATTCTCTCCGAAAAGTTCGAGAATAGCTTAATGACAGCTTTTTTATTTTGGACTGTTTCTTTCAAACTAAATATAAATAATTGTTAAAAATATTGACATACCCTTATTTTCTATCTAATTTATGTTTATTCTCAAACTGGTAAGGAATTAACTAATGACATTAAATTACCATAGCGTGGTTTAATCTACCACTCTTCTGGAGCTATGATGTTTTCTGATGTTCCTTATTGATTAAAATCATCCTCTACCAAAATTCCTTTCCTCTAGAACTAGATATCCCAACCCCATTAGGGGGTGAACATTTATTTGATCAGAATTTGATTATCACAATATGTGAGTCCACCCAGCATCAGCGATGCGATATGTTTGTTGTGCGAACTTCCAGTTTGCACTTTTACTCCCTCGATGATTAAAATCATCCGCTACCAAAATTCCTTTCCTCTAGAACTAGATATCCCAACTCCATTTGGGGTTGAATATTGGTAGGCCATGGTTTTAACCATGGTAATTTTGCAACACACATCCCAACCCCATTAGGGGTTGAACGTTTATTTGATCAGAATTTGATAATCATAATATGGGAGTCCACCCAGCATCAGCGATGCGATATGTTTGTTGTGCGAACTTCCAGTTTGCACTTTTACTCTCTCGATGATTAAAATCATCCTCTACCAAAATTCCTTTCCTCTAGAACTAGATATCCCAACTCCATTAGGGGTTGAATATTGGTAGGCCATGGTTTTAACCATGGTAATTTTGCAACACACATCCCAACCCCATTAGGGGTTGAACATTTATTTGATCAGAATTTGATTATCATAATATGGGAGTCCACCCAGCATCAGCGATGCGATATGTTTGTTGTGCGAACTTCCAGTTTGCACTTTTACTCCCTCGATGATTAAATTCATCCGCTACCAAAATTCCTTTCCTCTAGAACTAGATATCCCAACCCCATTAGGGGTTGAATATTGGTAGGCCATGGTTTTAACCATGGTAATTTTGCAACACACATCCCAACCCCATTAGGGGTTGAACGTTTATTTGATCAGAATTTGATTATCACAATATGGGAGTCCACCCAGCTTTGCTCTGCATTTTTCATAATCATGGCTTCTGCCAATGTTCTCTATAATGTGACACCCCAAACTGCACATGGAAAAGCGGTTTTTATGTATGCATAAATTTATATATTATAGACAGTTAAATCGGTATTCCACTTTGAAAGGATAAATTGCAATTTATGCCGTTTTACTGGAAAAAGTGACAAATATTTTGCACTATAAGGGCGGTTTCCCAGCCGGTTTCTAACTTGATCAATTTTTAACTGTTTTATTTTTAAATTGATCTGTTAGTATGTTGCCTCGTTCTGCAAACATCCTGTTTGCAGATTTCTATGGAGCGAGGGCAGCTTGCCCTCGAAACTCAATACCCCCGATCGCGGGTTCCAAGTTTAACTTTATTCAATATTTGTCATATTAAAGCAATTCACCAACCATGAAGCTTATCTCTTATCTCTTATCTCTTATCTCTTATCTATTATCTGCAACACTCTAGTGTTGCTAAACTATCCTCTATTCATCTCTTTTTGAAGTGCACAGTCTCCTTAAATTTTCTTTTTAACTCCTAAATAAATGTCTTGACTTGTTTAATTCAATTTGATAGTAATTAATTAAAGGGTGAATTCGCTCTGGATGCTTTTAATACTTGATTGATAAGGAGGTTTTGTGCCAGAAGATATTCGGGATGTTGAACGTTGGAACTCTAAAGTGCTGATAGTTAAATCGGTTTCTACTTTGATTTTCGGTCTTATTATTATTCTTATTGCTTTTAATCCTTTGCAATCACTTTTATCTTCTTTCAATTTTTTAGATAAATTGCCTGATTATTTAATCTCTTTAATCATTTTTATTATTCTTTCTGTCTGTAGCTCTCTCATTCACACTCTCTTGCTTAATAGATATTTTGATATATTTTTTACTAAAATCTTCATGATCAAGTTCTTCAAAATATCCTTCAATTTTAAAGAATCGAGCTTGTTAAGTCGGCTTTTTGAAAGTTCTTATCTCGATAAAGGATCTTGGGTTGCTATTTACGATTTGAAAAAAAATCCAGATGAAACAAGAAAACAGGCCATTCTTTCCTACTCAAAAAGTATTATTAAATCTAAAATTAAGAAACAAAAAAAGTTAAAAAATTCCACAGAGGATTCTAAATGAAAAATCAAGATGTCACTGATCAGAAATATTTAAAATTTATCTTCATTTTTACAGGAATAGTTGCTATCACTATTGTCATTATTATCTTAAAAACATTGAAAGCTATATTTATTCCTATCATATTTTCCTTATTCATTTCGTTCATGTATGCTCCTATTAATAGGTTTTTAGTTAAAAAATTCAAAGCTCCTCTTGTGATTCGTTTGTTAGTTCTTGGAATTCTCCTATTTTTAATTATGGGGATTGTTTTTAATCTCGCTTTTACTAGTATCGATCATTTTATTAAAGAATCTCCAAAATATGAAGGAAAAATAATTGATTCTATTCAACAAACAGGTGCTTATTTGCATATCCCTAATGATAAAATAAATAATTTTATTACTAATGAACTGAATGTTTTCTCTATCCTAAATAACTTGTCAACAAATCAGTTAATATCCAATACTATGAATAATTTTATGACTGTTATGAGTTATGTTCTTTTAACGATTTTTTTTCTTGTCTTTATTGTTTCTGATGATAATCGCCTATTTAAGAAAATTGTTCATTTAACAAGTAAAAATGTAGATTTTACTAATAAAATTATTTTTCAGATTGAAAAACAGCTTATTCGTTACTTAGTCAATAAAACTATGATTAATACAATTAGTGCAATAACCTCTGGAATATTTCTATATTTGATTGGAGTTGATTTTCCAATTTTAAGCGGTATATTGATTTTTGTTTTTGGTTTTATTCCTGAAATTGGCTCTGTTGTTGCAGCTTTATTCCCCATAATCTTTTGTCTATTTGAGTTCGGTTTTTCTATTCAATTAGTGCTAACGATTATCATGTTGTTAGTGATTAACTCGATATTTGGTAATTATATAGAACCAAAAATTATGGGAAGAAAATTTAATCTTTCTCCCATATTGGTTTTGTGTGCTTTAATATTTTGGGCTTGGGTTTGGGGACCAGTTGGTATGTTTTTAGCAGTTCCCCTTACTTCTATTATTAATATCATCCTTAAAGAACTTAATCGCTTACAGTCCCTTACTGAAATTATGTCTTACGTTGATCCGGAAGATAAAACAACATAGCTGTTTTTAATCCATCTGAAGCCGAGCTGATAATGCCTCCTGCATAACCGGATCCTTCTCCTACTGGAAAAAGATTGTTTGCTGTTATTGAATATCTAAAATTCTGATCTCGAACTATTCTTATCGGGGATGAGGTCCTTGTTTCTGGAGCTATTAATAATCCTCTTTGACAAAAATTAGGTACTCTTTTTTCAAAATGTAAGAGTCCTTCTTTTAATGCGTGATTTAATTGATTGGGAAATAAACTATTTAAATCTTCACTGGTTGTTCCTAAACTATAGCTAGTTTCAAACGTTCTTTTGCTGACTTTGTTTATAATATAATCACTGGCATTCTGTATTGGCGCAGAATAATTTCTAAATGATTTCCTTTCTATCTGTTCTTGTAACTTTACTCCATCGAATAGCCCTGTTCCAAAATCTCTTTCTGATACGGTGACAACAACTGCACTGTTTGCATATTGATTATCTCTTTCTAAATAACTCATCCCATTCACTACCTGATGGCCTGCTATTGATGAAGCTGGGATGACCATTCCTCCTGGACACATACAAAATGTGTAAACCCCGTATTGCCCTGATTTTGCTGTTAAATTGTATGTAGCAGGGCCAGTTAAACTAAAATCTGTCTGTTTACCATAAAAACTCTCGTTGATCATACTTTGTAAATGTTCTATTCTAAAGCCAACTGCAAAAGGTTTACTCTCAAGTGCTATTCCTTGTTTATGTAACATCTCAAAACTGTCTCTTGCTGAATTGCCAGGTCCAAAAATGATTAATTCAGGATGATAATCTTTGCCATTTATTCTTACTTTTTCAACTCTCTGATTGTTCAAAGTTATTGATTCTAAGTGATGATTAAAATGAAAACAACAACCTTTAGATTCTAAATATTCTCTAATATTTTTTAAGATTATTTTTAACCCATTTGTTCCAAGATGGGGAAGACTGTCTATCTGAATGGATGGATTGGCTCCAAAACGTATTAGATACTCAAATACTTTTTGCGAATATAGATTTTTTCCGCGTGCCGTTAACTTCCCATCTGAAAAAGTCCCAGCCCCACCTTCTCCATATTGAACATTACTCTCCTCATCAAGCTTACCATTCTTCCAAAACAATTCAACTTTCTTACTGCGTTCTTCCACAGAATCACCTCGATCAAATATATAAGGTTTAAATCCCTTTTCTACTAATTCTAACGCTGAAAACAGACCTGCTGGTCCCATTCCTATGATAAAGGGGTGCTTATCCTTGATTTTTATTGAAGGAAGCTCTTCCTTATCTACGCCATTGTATTCATAGGCATCTTGTAATTTTAATGGTTTATTTGAGCTTAAAATGACACTGAAATTATAAAATAGTTGATTTTTCTTTCTTGCATCAATAGATCGCCTGCTGATAATATAAGAAATATTATTTTCTTCCCAGATCTTGGAAAGGAAAAAATATCGGTCAAGAATGACTGTTTTTATATCAATTTCTTTTTTTAAGGATGTTTTTAAATTTACTAGTAAATACTGATAGTCCTTCATTCTTGTTTCTCCTTATAATCAAATCTATATAATATTAAATCTTCTAAAGGGTAAGATAACTTATATATTTTAATAGGGTTATATTCAGATAAAATCTGTGGATAATTTCTCTTGTCTTTACAAAGCATATACTGGAATGGTATTTTTTTGAAGATAAATCTGAAATCTTCAAGTGTATATTTGACTCGATTGTCCAACATAACGATCTTCTGCTCTCTAAATATCCAATTTATGGGCTTGGGACCAGATATGCAAAGTAGATTCCCTTCCATTAAGTTCATATTTTTAAGCTCTTGTAACTCAGAGATCATGGCTTTTGTTTCCATTGCCTGCTGATGGTTTAATCTAATATTAAAAATAGTTATACTTGCATTTACAAAAATAAACAGTATTGCATAATTTAACAAAAATTTTGTTGCTTTGGTCTTCCAAACAAAATAGAAAGATATCAATAAAAAGGGGATCATGGTATGCAAAAATCTTGTTTGATATTGAATTAAGAAAATGATTAAAAAATACAATATTAAATTGATGAGTATGAATAAAGCTACTTTAAAAGGATAACTCTTTTTTTTAAGCCCGTAAAGAAAAATTATAATTAAGCTGTTAAATGACACCAGTATGGGTAAGTGAGACGCCCCTCTGCCCATTATTTGCAGTTTAAAGGCATATAAAAACTTTTCCCAAAGCATCCCCCAACTAAAAGGTAATGCTTTGAATGAATAAAAATGGATCATACTGCCACCTGCTGGTAAAGTGAGTGGAGACATTAGGTTTATCCCTGCCTGAGGAAAAGCCTTTTGACCTATCATATAGAAAACTAAGAAATCTAATAGATAAATTATTGGATAACTTATTTGTTTAAACTTCGAAAGATGAATTTCATCATTTGCTTTTTTATCATGATCAAAATAAAACAGCAGAATAAATGGTAATAAAAACAAGTAGGATGGCCTGTTTAAAACAGTAATTGTCAATAAAAACGCATTAATTATTATTGAAGAATATTTCTTCTTCTGAGTTAGAAAATGATAAAATAATAATACTACAAAGAAAGTAACACCTGCTTCTGAAATCGGATGAGCAGCAGTATGTACTGTGGTGATCCAGAATAAAAACATGGAAGAGATCATTAACATACTTTGTTTCGATCCCTTATGCAACTGTAAAATCTTTAATATTAAAAAGAGGGTCATTAGATTAAATAAAATATTGCTGACTATCCATCCCCAATAACTTTTTAATACAAATATGAAAGGAATTGTAAGATACATCAGCGGTAAATTATGCAATACCTTTGCTGGATCAGTATAATCAAAAGTCAACATGGCTGGATAATACTGATTGCTTTGCATGCTTCCCTTTTGCAAAAATTCTTCCATATCACGCATATACCAGTAATCATCATGCCAATCAGAAGGACCTTGCATGGATGTAATTACTACTAATAGACAGTATAAAACAATTATTGAGCATAGAATTATTTTGAAGTAGTCTTTACTTTGATAGGCTATTGACTTTATAAAGTGATCGAACATTTTATTTAAAGCTTATTACTATAATATTCTTGAACTGCATTGCTAATATATTCTATATCAGTTAGATCTAGATTATAAAACATAGGAAATCTTATAATAGTATTAGCAACTATCTCTGTGACAGGTAAATATACATTATCATACTGACCTTTCCAATATGGTGCTAAATGAAGTGGCTGAAAATGAAATACTGTCTGTATCCCTTTGTTGTATAAATATTTGATTAAATCATTTCTCTCATTTTCTGTCTCTGTTAGAATATAAAAACAATGACCATTTAGTTCATTGTGATTTATGGGACTCGGTAATTTATCTTTGTTTATAAATTCTGAAAATAATAACAAATAGCTGTTAAAAAGTGTAACCCTTTTTTGCGTAATTCTATTTAATTGCTGAAATTGAGTGTATAAAAAAGCTGAGGATATTTCTGGTAATGAGTAATTCGATCCTGATGAATGCCAAGTGTACTGCTTGACTTTCTTTTGATTAAATTCTTCCCGATCAGTTCCTCTATCATGAATCTTTTGACTGATATCTTCATAATCTGTTCGATTTACAAATAATGCCCCGCCTTCTCCACAATGTATATTTTTTGTTTCATGAAAACTCATCACAGAAAAGTCTCCGTAACTTCCTAATACCTTCCCTTCATAACTGGAACCAATACCCTGCGCACAATCTTCTATTAGAAACAAATCATGTTTTTGAGCTAATGCCTTTAATTTTTGGAGTTGACATGAAAAACCTCCATAATGTACGGCGATTATAGCTTTTGTATGGTTGGTAATCTTACCCTCAATCAAATCTTCATTGATACACAAATCACTCATTTTGATATCTATCCATACAGGGATTCCTCCATATTTTACAAATGAGTTTACCGTTGAAACATGTGTAAAGGAAGGCACTATGATTTCATCTCCTTGCCTAATGTTAATGGCTAATGCTATCATTTCTAGGGCAGTAGTGCAAGAAGGTGTCAAAAATGCCTTTTTACAGCCTATTAGAGCTCGTAATTCGGATTGTAACTGATTATGAAATCTTCCTCCGCCACTGAAACGACCCTCTTTGAAAACTTCCGATAATGTACTAATTTCTTCATTTGTGATCAATGGGCGGTTAAATGGAATCATTCTTACCCCATATAAAATTTCCTGCTTGATTACCCTGATGGAATAGTAAATCTAAAATTGAGACTTTCTGCTCCTGAATATTCCATAACTGAGGATAATCAGGATAGCTAGGATAAGTCATAACCTCAAGCCTAATATCCTGAGTATAAAAGTAATTCGGATCAAGATAACTCAAAGCCTTAGGTCCTGTTAAATAAACCTCGGCTCCTAATTCCTTGATTATATTGATAATTCTTTTATGCTTTTCATTAATGAGAGGGAACTCTCTATCATTATAAAATACTGTATTTAAACCTAATTGAGAAGATATCTTTTTGATCAAAAACTGATTTAATTCTGATAAATAAATCCATTGTTGATTCAAATATATTTCTTCTAATAATGGTTGTATTTGATTAAAATACGGTGCCTTTTTATAATTATGATTTAAAAATTCATAATGCTGTTTCTGCCATTTTTGACTCATATCTATCTTTACCTGATTGATCATTAAAGATTGATGCCCATGAACTGGAACTGTAAGCCACTTTAATCCATTTGGTGTAATAAATTGATTACGGTTTCTCCAATCACGTGGAGTATATTGTACCGAATCTAGAAATACAAAATAATCTGCTTTTTGAATTAAATGAAAATATCCTTTCCATGGCACATAATTGGATTGTAAAATTACTACTTTTTTCTTATTCATGGGTTTGCTCTTTATAATATTCTTCTTCAAAATGTGGAATAAAACTATTAACTATCTTTTTACCAATTAATAAAAACAATAAATATAGAATTACTGTAATAAACATGAATGATTTGCATTGTTCTATATTAAGATACAATATATATGATGTCGCAATTAGAATTACTCCTGTTGTTTTATGAGGGATTCTGGGAAATATTATTAATCTGTTTAGGGCTAACCATAATAGCTTAGTAAAAGAATAACTGCTCTTCTTTTCTTGATTTAAATCTCGTTCTGTAAGATAAAGCTGATAGGAAGTGTTCGCCATTAATAATTGACTAAAAACTGTGCCTGCTTCCAAAGGATCTGATATGATATCCTGAAAACATGATGATTTCATGATTCTGAATACGCCGGTTCCCATTGGATGTTTCATTTTTGTGAACAGATTGGAAACTTTATAAAAAAAGGTTGAATACAGATTTCGAAGTGTTGAATTGTTAGGCGTATTCCTTTGAGCTAATACCATATCACAATTAGATGAAACTATCATATTATACAACCCGATTACATCTTCTGGTTTATCTTGTAGATCTGAATCCATGACAAGTGTGTAAATTCCCTTAACCTTTGTTAACCCAGCATAAATAGCATTGGCTTGACCCACATTCTTTTTTAGCTTCAAAATATTGACTCTTGTATCTTGCTGAGCTATTTCAAGCAGGATTTCTAATGAATTATTAACACTCAGATCATCAATAAATATCAATTCATATGAGATACATAAAGATTTTAACGCTTCTGTCAGCTTCTTATGAAGTATTTTTAATACTTCTCCCTGATTAAATACTGGTAAAATGATTGATAAATTTGTCATGTTTGAACTCGATTAATATATTTTATGATCAATTGACTAAGCATGATCATCCCTCCAATAAAAGCTGGAATTATGGTTAATATGATAAACGAAAGCAGAGAAATACTAATCAAAGTTGAAGCTTCCTTTACCCAAAAACCATAAAAAAAAACAAATGCACTCTCTCTAATACCTAATCCACTGATAGATAAAGGTATTAACCCTGTTATATAGATTAGTGGGATCACACTCAAATGAATGATAAATGGCAAGTTAACTTGAAAAGCTCTGAATAAAAAAATGATACAACAATAAGATAGAAATTGAACAAATAAGACCAACGGGGTTGCTTTAAAAAAAACTTTTTTCTTAAATAGTTCCTTAATACTTCTCCCAATATTCTGAATAAAAAGAGTTACTTTATTAATCTTAATTGATCTATACATGACTAATAAAACTATTATGCTTGCCAAAACTATTAAAAATAATGGGATTATTATAAAAAGAGCTTTTCGAAATGTATGAGTTAATACGAAAATATTAGCTATAAATGCTGTGACTAATGTGATAAAAAAACCTGTTAATTTCTCCATCAATACTGATCCTGAAGCTTTCCCTGAATCCATTGAACTGCTTTGCTCTGCATAATAAGCTCTAATAAAAGCAAACCCATCTGTTGATGGTAAGAATGAACCAAGAAATATTGATTTATAATTTATCTCAATTATTTTTTTCAAAGATATTCTGATATTTAACCCTTTTAAAAAAATATACCATCGAATAGCTGCAAAAAACTGGATTAGGATCGCAGATATCGCTATAGAACTGAAAATCCAATATTTGTCGGTTGAATTATTAAATATACTTCTGTTTATTCCATATCGATGGATCAAGTATACTATTAACATGACTGAAATCATAATTTTTATTATGAATTCCCAGCGTTTATCTTTTCTTAAAATCATTGTTTGTTGTGTTTCAGCAAGGTTTTCATTCTTTCTAATGAAGAAAGACACTTCTCTTGAATAATTGGCTCAAGAATCACTTCATTTTCTTCATTCAAAAGACTATAGTATGCATCTTCAAGAGATAGTTTCCTCATGTCTAGACAATTCATTTGATTTTGTAAAGGAATAATTTCTTTGTCAGGATACTTGGTCTTTAATTGCTCTAAAAGCCCCAATTCTGTGCCTATTATTAGTTTATTATGAGTTTTGGTATAGTTTATCATCTGGCTGGTAGAACAAACGATATCCGCTAATTTTGAGACCTCAATATTACATTCAGGATGAACTAGCATCGTATAATCTGGATAAGATGCTCGACATCTTGTTGCTTCTTCAATAGTTACCTGATTATGTGCATTGCAATGTGAATTAAAGAGGTTAATTCTCTGTTTGTTTTAAATTTTACCCAAGCACCAATATTACTGTCAGGTATAAAAAGGATTTCTTTATCTGAAGGTAATGCATTAACTATATCTATACAATTTGCCGATGTACAGGTAATTGTACTAAGAGCTCGTAATTCTGCTGTTGTATTAATATAACAAACTATTTCAATATCAGGATTCTTTTCTAAATATTCTTTTACTTCCTCAGGTGATAACATATTAGCAAGTTGACAGTCTGCATCTGGGTGTGACATAATCACTTTCTTTTCAGGATTTAACATTTTTACTGATTCACCCATTATCTTTATACTGCAAACAAGAACTTGTTCACAATCTGATTGCTGAGCATATTCCGCCATCTGAAGTGAATCTCCTACAAAATCTGCGATTTCTTGTAATTCCATATCTACATAATTATGAGCTAAAACCAAGCAATTCCTGTTGCTTTTTAACTGTAAAAAAGCCTCTTTTAAACTCAAGATATTCATCTTTTCTCCATTTTATTCATATTTATTCCCAATTTTTGATATTATAAAAGGTGTTTTTCCAGACTTTATTTTTTCTAACTGATCTACTATCTTAAAAGATATCTCCATCTTATTCCCCAATCTTTTCCTGAAACCTGACTCCAAGTTTTGTTGACTTTGATGATTATAATCCTTATCTACGATAAGATTTACTGTGATTTTGGTTAAACTTTCCTGAATACACTGAGAAAGTATAACCCCTCCTGCTTGATCTATGGAATGAGACATGACTGCTCCTAAAAACCTGCCATCTTCTGTTTGGATATAATCACATTGCTTGCCTAATATCTTTTTAATAACTCTAAAAGAACGCCCACATGTACACTTTTCATCAGACAACTCCACGTTATCTCTTATTTTGTATCGTATAAAAGGCATTGTGTAATTATAATAATTGGTACCAACCAAATTACCCTGATTGATTTGATCCTCTGTCTTTTGCTCAATTATCTCCATATAAGAAAAGTCCTCTATCAAATGATAAGATCCCTTATTGCATTGTGATATCATAGCTGATCCTTCATGCATTGAATAAAAATCATAAACTGGTGCCTGATAAAATCTCTCTATTAGCTCTCTTCGTCTGTCTGACAAAGTCTCTCCATAGGTTATAACTGCTTTAGGTAACGGGATCTTGATAGATTCTTCTGTTAAAAACCTGGCAATACTCACAATATCAAAAGGAAATCCTAGGATTATCTTTGGCTTTACCTTCTTGATTTGTTCACTCAAGGATATACATGATTGTTTACTTAATCGATTTGAATCAAATCTGAGGGATCGATAAAATGGATTAAATTTGAAGTCCCTGTCTTGAAAATAATAACTTTGAACATTTAATGTCGGCATAAAAAAAGAATATCCTGCCCAATTAAAACTTCTTAGTAAAGCTGCAATTTTGTTTGCTTGTATAGAATTACTTAATAGAAAGTGTAGGGGAGAGCCTGTGGATCCGCTTGTTGAATCCTTCGTAATACCAAACTTTTCTGCATTGTCTGCTATAAATAGATCAGGATTTCGACGAATTGTCTCTTTATCTAATAGTGGGATTTGTTGAAAATCTGACCAACTGATTTTGTCTGGATCATTTAATCCAATATTCTTGAATAAATCCCTATAATAGGGAACATTCTGATGGCAATGTGTAAGTAATGCTCGTATTTTTTTTAACTGAAAATTCTTAATGCTATCCTGATCTTTATATTGAATGACATTATATTTGATATAATGAAACAATACCGATATTGGTATTTCCCATATGGTTTTTTCCATTAAGCATTCCCTTTAATAATTTTGCTTATCTTTTCACTACTGGTTTTTACATTCAATAATCAATCATGATTATGAAAATGAATAAGAAGTAACGACTTTAATCTAGTCTTCTCATCTTAATCTCTTAGAATGAATACTATTTTCAAAATTTATTACCCCTTCAATTTCAGGTTATATAATTTAGCAATAACTATTCCACTTACATCACTTTTTCCTTTCTCAATGATGACATAAGACTTATATATCTAATTTCAAATTTCTATTTCCTTGTATTTTCTAAATGTGTAAAATCTTTCTTTGTCAAGTAAAAGTTAATTGTTTTTGAACAATTACTCACATTTTTATACATTTCTTCATTAGTATTCATTTCTTACTTGACAAGTCTCCCTGTATAAATTCTATTATTTTGTAAAAGGAGAAACTATGTTTTTATTATTATCTGAATATGTGAAACCCATTGAAGTGATAGATTCATTGTTAATTGATCACAAAGCTTTCCTAAAAAAATACTATGATTTAGGATTATTCATCTGCTCAGGAAGAAAAAATCCTCGAACAGGTGGTCTCATTATCTGCCGAGCTGAAAATAAAGAAACTGCAGAAAATATTATTAAAGAAGATCCCTTTTATATAGAAAAAGCTGCTGTTTACTCTATCATTGAAGTTTTACCAACCATGTTTCAAGAAGGTTTTGAAAAGTTTTTATAATTAATTATTATAAAATTCAGGTTTATAAATGAAAAAAATGCTTGCTCTTATATTTCTATTCTATGCTTTTACTTTAATTGCCATTGGATCAGATAGGATTAAACTTGATGATAATTATCAGGAGATTTCTTTTCTTAGCCGATGCACAAATCAGGATACCCTAAATTTCTATTGGGAAAACTACTTAAAAGATTGCTTGCCTTGTTCCTTTACTTTTGAGTCTGTTCAGGATATTATTGATTTTGATGATATCAATCTCTATTGCATTACTAGATATCTAAGAAAATACGGTATTTCCAGATTGAGATTAAATAAAAATAATTATTATACTATTCCAGATTATCTAATTAGCCCAATTAGAAAGACTTTTTTTCACTCGATTGAAGATTCCTTCTCTGTGAGTGAAGACGATGTCAATATCTGTCTAGGTGAGGATTACCTTAAAAAAGAATATAATAAAGCTTTTTCTCATCTTGAGTTTTATACCAACAATGTTATCAAAGTTTATTTCGATATTTATAGTATTGATAATAAACAAAAAACAGGTAATAATTACATAGTTTATTTGCAAAAAGCTGAAGATAATAAGTATTATTTTGTTTGCTCCAGAATTCTGTATGGTTATAATAGAAATTATGTGGAAAACAATACTTCAATTTTTGGACTAAATGAAAATACGATTCCTTTAAATTGCTCTTATAAATCATTTTACGATCCTAAAACAATGTTCTCGGATGATCATGATCATCTGTATGCCTTCTCAATAAATAAAAAAAATACTCTAAATATCTCTACTTTTAAAAAAAAGAATTTTGAATTAGTTAATGAAAAAGTAAAAAATATTTATATTAATGATTCTTATGATATTGTTTTTAAAGGTCTTAAAGATGGCTTTTTATATTATATTAATGGCAAATACTCGTTAAAATATAGCTTACTACAAGATACAATCGAATATTCTAAATTGCCATATCATCAAACAACAAAAGAAATTAACAATTATCTCCAAACTTTCTCTAATTTTCCTCTTGATTTCTCTTTGGATAAAACAAAAATTGTGTATCAAAATATCGATGGACTGTTTTTATACGATTTATCTGGTAAAAATGAAATTATCATTGTTAAGAAAAGCGAAGAACCTTTGAACTTGAATAATATCCAATTTGTAAATAATGACAAGAATATCTTTTTTATTAAATACAATGATCAATCGATTGGCAACTTCTATCTTTATGATATCAATAAAAATATATTGGAAAAATTCGGTGATGAGATTTACCAGAGCAATCACTTCTTAATTGATAACAAATCTCTCTTTGTTTTTGAAGAATCTTACGATCAGATGATCTTGAAAATTAGAAGCTTTGATAATTCATCTCAAAATATCTCTCTTAACGGAAGATTAATCACTGAAAAGAAAATTTTCTCTAATGCTGATTTTATTGCCTTCATTACCGCAACTGATCAGGGAAATTGTCTGAATATTTACAATAGAAAAACTAAAGTGTTAAATAATGCAATTATTACCATGAATCATGACTTCCCTTATAATGATGATCTTCGTATTGGTGGATTATTGTCCGATGGTAGAGTTATTATTTTTTTAAAACTTTCTACAGATAGTAATACTGAAAATTGTTACATCACTAAAGAAGGAATATTAAAATGAAACCTTTTCTTTTAACCTTTCTCCTCCTGATAATATTATCATTTTCCTTGTCAGCTCTTCCTGTTCAAAATCCTTCAATTATTCATGTTTACACAAATCCCGATTCATTAAATTTCTTTTGGCAAAAATATATCAAAAATGCAGTCTATGAGTTGAACCCTTCCAGCGGGTTTAACGATGTCTCTGAAATCCCTGTTAATAATGTCGTTAGATATTGCTTAAATGAATATTATCGCACTAATGGGTTTAACTCTCTTCAAAAACAACAATCTATTGTCCCATTTTATTATATTCATGTGAGTGATCTCATTTCTATTTGCAATGATCATCTAAATATCAAAACTTTGTATGTAGAAAATCTTGAAGAAGCTGTATTTAATATTAAATCCCTCATGATTGCCTTTGATCCCAGAATATTAAGCTTTTATCACAACGATTACCCTCTAGCTAATTTTACTGAGTTAGAAAAAATTACTGTTTATAATCAAAATCTCTATGAATTTAAAGTGAACTTTTTTCAAAATGAAAATAAATCTGTATTTATTAACTCTATTCTCTATCAAATGAAAAAAAGAGATAATGGCTCTTTCTATTTTTTAAAATCAATTTATCAGATGAATCCTCAATATTATAAAGTTCTATCGAGTGATTTTAAACCTCTTGTTTTTAATCTTGACCCTCTTTTCATAAATGATCTGACATATATTGGTGCTGAAAAGAATACGCTTTTCTTTTGTGTACGTGATTTCTTATCTGGTATCTTCAATATTTATTCTGTTGATAAATTTACAATGGATACTAGCCAGTTTAAGAGAATTTATCTGGGAAAGAAATTGGGTTATGCCTCTGTTGCCTATAGTAATAAAATGTTTTCTTTCTCTTTTTCTGATGAAACAATTTATCTAGATCAGAATTTTAAACAGATTAACCCAAAAGTTGCAAATAATCGCAATGAAAATACTCAAGAATTTATCTTTAACAATATTAAAAACTCAGATCATAATAAATATGGAGATTTTTATCTGTATAGTCTGGCTGATATAAATAATGAATTTAATAATGCCCCCTTTAATCATACACCCGTCTGGGGAACATGGTATAAAAAACTATCTGACGATTATTACTCTCGCCTTGAGATCCCTAGTTTACTTGATAATCCTTATGAAAACTTTGAATCTGTTGCTTTAGGAAAAGATTATACTTTTTATTTGTCCTATATATGGTCTGAAACTTTACAAAAAAAACTCTACTCTCTCAATAGAATAGATCTAGCAAACTACTCCTTAGATAAAAATCTAAAGATCTCTGAAAATGATTTCCCGAATCTTTTAGCAACTTCAGATAAACAAACTGTTATTATGCAAAGAGTTAATTATCAGGGTTACAAATTCTTCTATATCTTAAATACTGATTAAAAGGATACTCTTTGGATTTAATAAAAGGCTCTATTCCAAAATTATTTATTAAATATTTAATTCCTGCAATTTCTTCTATGATTGGATTGTCTCTCTATATTCTGGTTGATACTATTTTTATCGGTCAGGGTGTCGGAGTTAAAGGTCTCACTGCACTAAACATTACTCTGCCAATCTTTAGTATGTTTATCTGTTTAGGAGTGCTTCTGGGAATGGGAGGAGCTACGGCTTTCTCTGTTTCTATTGGGAAGAAAAACATTAAAGAAGCACAAGAAATCTTTACGATTACCCTTGCTTTGGGTCTTATTGCTGGTTTTGTTTTCACTTTGATTAATCTACTGTTTATTGACCAGCTTTGCCGATTCTTGGGAGCTTCATCTCAAATATTTGACTTAGCTAAAGAATATAGTGTAATTCTCATTTGGTTTAGTTCTGCATTTATCTTTACTTCAATCCTTTCCTGTTTTATTCGAAATGATCATTCTCCCAAAACTGCTATGATAGCAGGATTAACAGGTAATTTTGTTAATATCATTCTCGATGCTATTTTTATTTTTGTCTTTCACTGGGGTATGACTGGTGCTGTTTTAGCAACAGTTATTAGTCCTCTGATCTCAATTGCTGTCTTGATGACTCATTTTAAAAAAAAACATAATCAGCTAAAACTGACTCGACCTGTTAATACATTTAAAAAAGTTTATAGAATTCTTAGAAATGGTTTCGCTAGCTTTTTAGATTCCATAGCTCCTGGAATTGTGATCTTTTCCTTTAACCAAGTGTTACTAAAATTAAGCGGAGATCTGGGGGTGGCTGCTTATAGTGTGATTGCTAATATTGCTTTTGTTGGCAATGTCCTCTTTATCGGAACTGCTCAGGCAATGCAACCAATTGCCAGTCAAAACTTTGGGGCTGGTTATAGGTTAAGAGTTAATAAAGTGTTTAAATTAGCTTTAATCACTGCTCTTTCTATCGGAATTGCTAAAATGCTCTTTATCTGGTCTTTCCCTATGCCAATTATTAAATTATTCAATGCTTCAGACCCTGCTTTATTATTTACTGCAAAACAAGGCTTAAAACTTTATTTTATTGCTATGCCCTTTATGGCTTTGAACATGGTCATTGTTTCCTTTTTACAGTCCATTGAAAAATCCTCTATAGCTACTATAATTACTCTTAATAGAACTATTTTTATGGTTTTAATTGGTTTGTTTATCTTGCCTTCTTTATGGGGTATGATAGGCGTCTGGTTGATCGTCCCTATAGCTGAGTTTACTACTTTACTTTTTACTTTGATTATATTTTGCATCAGAAATAGAAAATTACTTAAATTGCATGGGTAAGCTTATAAAGCTATATACCAATATATGTATTTTTTAAATTTGTCATAAATCTCTTTAACCAGAATCTATTGTGTAATAAATACTTCTGTAAATTCTTTTAATTTTTATTTGTATAAAAATTTTTATCTTTACAAAATAAATTTATTTTATTAAATTGGATAAATATCCTTTTTAAAGGAAAAATCAGGAGGAAAATGTTATGAAAAAACGTACAGGAATCTTATTAGTTCTTTTTATCACTCTCGCAATTTTGTTAACAAGTTGTGGAAGCAGTAGTTCTTCAAGTGCATCTGATCCAACTACTTCTAATTATACTTTTGGTATGATGGTGTACCGTGCTGAATCTGGTAATCCAGCTGAAAATAGTATTTTGATTGTGAGTTTAAATGAAGAAAATCCAACTCCCATCACTTCTGCCAGTTTAGTTTTTAATAATCAAACAGTTGCTTTGGAACAATTTGAAATGGGCTTTCATGTTACTGGTATTGCCCTTGTGCCAGATCAATCATATCCTGTTGTGCTTACTATCAATGGCCAACAGTTTAATTCTACTATAAAAGTTTGCCCTAGCTTTACTTCATTTGTAAACGATGGAAATACTCTTACTCCAACTCTTACCTGGTCATATACCGGTTCTGTTCAATACCAAAGTGTTGATGGATACGCTATGGAAGAAAATGGAAATGATTATGATTTTCACAAAAGTATTGGTACTTCTTTAAGAACCTATACTTTTGAAAGTAAACATTGGGAAGAAAATTCTGTAACAATTCTGAATTATTCCACTGTTGGTAATAATTTGATAATTTCTTCTATGAATGTAAAAGAATCTTCACGTTATTTATCATTAAATGAAAAATTAAATCTTCATAAAAAAATAATCAAAGAAAACATCCTAGATTAATCTTATTAAAATGTTGAGCAGTTTTATGACTCTTTGTTGTAAAACTGCTTTTTTTATTTTTTAAAAATCCAATTGACAAAATGTTCTATTAAGCTTTTATCTTAATCGAGAAAAGATTATGAAAGAAATATTAGCTAAAAAAATCCTTGTTCCAAACAAAGGTCCTTCTGAATGGTTTGGTGTTAAACATCTGTTTAACATCTATAGAGGTTGTTCCCACGATTGTATCTATTGCGATTCACGCTCTGAATGCTATCAAATTGAGGATTTCTATGACATTACCGTAAAAACAAATGCTGTGGAATTGTTAAGATCTGAACTTTCTAAGAAAAGACAAAAATGTTTGATTGGCTCTGGCGCAATGAGCGATCCTTATTTACCTTTAGAAAAACAGCTTGGTTTAACTAGGAATTGTCTGAAAGAAATCTATCATCAAAACTTTGGGATTCATCTGGTTACTAAGAGTCTGTTAATAGAAAGAGATATTGACCTCCTACAATCAATTGCTTTTACTCATACCTCTGTTGCCATCACCATTACAACTGCTTTTGATGAAATGTCTCAGAAAGTTGAACCGTTTGCTCCTGTCTCTTCTCTTCGCTTTGATCTGATTAAAAAGCTGACTGATGCCGGAATTTATACAGGTATTTTACTTATGCCTGTTTTACCCTATATTCAAGATAATAAAAAAAATGTGCAACTGATGATTCAAAAAGCTCATGATTCTGGAGCTAAATTTGTTTTCCCTTGGTTTGCTGTTACTTTAAGAGACCAGCAAAAAACCTTTTTCTATCAAAAACTCGATGAACTCTTTCCCGGTCTTAAAAAACAATATGAAAAAAGATACGGAAATCAGTACTGTTGTGAATCTCCAAACGCAAAAGTTCTGTATGACTATCTTAACTCAGAATGTCAAAAAATTAATATTGTGACTGAAATGACTCAATTACCTTGGGTGAAAGGAAATATATGAAATTACCTGTAATCGATCTTCATAATGACACTTACTCAAAAAAATGGCTTTTTAAGAAATACCCTTCTTATGAAAAATTAAAGGATTTAAATCAAAATAAGAATACCCCTCTTTATGATGTTGATCTAAACAAAATCCGTTCTGCAAATATTAGAATTACCACAACTTCATTATTCATGTTTAATTCGTTTATGGATAAACCCCTACATCACGCTCTATCCATTATTTCAGGCTTAATTCAAGATATTAAAAAAAACAAAGATTTCTATCTGCTCAAATCAAAAAAAGATCTACTACTTGAAGATAAATACGCTTTTCTTCTTTCTATTGAAGGTTTAGAAATCATTGAAGGAAATTTGAATCTGATTGATGTCTTCCATGAATTGGGTGTACGGATGATTGCTCCTACCTGGAATCGTCTCACTCCTTGGTTCTCTCCTGTTACTGAAAATACTGGTGCTTTCTCTTCTGTAAAAGATCTGACAGATAAACTTAATGAATTTAATTTCTTGGTTGATATCTCTCATTTGTCAGATCAGTCTGTTTTTGATCTGGAAAAAATGTTTAATGGGACTATCATGGCTTCTCATTCTGATTTTCGTTCTTTAAATCCTGCTAAAAGAAATGTTTCTGATGATATTATCAAAATTATCAAAGAAAGAAACGGACTTATTGGGATTAATTTCTATCCAAACTTTCTTAGATGTGAAATACCTCCTGATAAAAAAATCCCTGATGGTTTTTTATGGATAAAGAAAATGCTCGATCATTGTGATATTCTGAATTGCTGGGATAATATCTCTTTTGGTTCTGATTTTGATGGAATCGAAGAATATAGCCCTGGTTTAGAAAATCCAGATGCTTTTATTACTCTGGCTCAGTATCTGAAAAATATCGGTTTAGAAAATGATAAACTTGAAAAACTTTTTTATAAAAACGCATTGAGAGTGATCACTAAAAATTTGCCAGAATAAGATTATAGTAAATTTTATTATTATCTATTGACTTTATATTCTTTATGTATTATAATATTAATAGAATCAAAATAATGTAAGCTGATTCTAATATAGGAGGAAAAAATGTCTAAATGGTCAATTACAATTGATGATTATCTGAAAGAAACCGATCCAAATACCAAAGAACATAGTCTGGAAACTTTTTTTATTAACAAAACATATATCCCTGAAACTGATGAAGAAAAAAAGACTTTTGAAGAGTTCTCTTTAGTCTCCAGCTCAATGGCTTTGACTTTGGTGTTAGCAAAATCTAAAGGTTTTATCAGCCCTGCTGTGAAAAAAGAAATTATTACCGAATTGGTTTTTCAGTTACACCAAAGACCTCTCGAATATGAACGATACAAGTCTGTTTATGGTAAGTCTGAAGAAGAGATCATCTCTCACCTCTTCGATAAACTGCTGGCTGATTTTGAAACTCAGAATGTTGATATTGATCATCAAATTGATATGATAAACTTAGTTTACAAAAATAACCCTCAAAAACGCTTCTATGTGATCAGATTACTATTTTTTGTTGCTTTCGCTGATCATGTCTTTCAGTTTGATGAAGCTAGTATCATTAATAGGTTTGCTGATAAACTAAATGTCGATAAAACTGAAGTAGAACGGATTAAAAATGAAGTTATTAAGGAAATTAACTTTAAAATGGAGATAAAATAACAAATTAATGGATTTCTTGTTTAAACAACAATAATTGTTTAGTTATTTCGTTTAATCAGGAAATCCTATATCTTTTTTTTATCTTAAACTATAAAATTATAATCTTATTATTTAAACTTATATGCTCCTTGAATACTACCTCAAAAAGAACCAATTGATCTAAACACATAACTTCTATACGATTCTATTAAATATAGTAGTTAATTCCCTTAAGATTGTTATATTTACTATTCTATCACAATAAGACCAAGACTGGAGGCTAAAAAGGTGTTTCTCTGACCTGTTTATTAAAAAAATGGTTTTTTTCAAAATAATATTATTAGTTACTTCATAATTTTCGTTGACAAAAAAAATATCATTGTTTCTTAAAGTGTAGTTTGTAGAATCAAATAATTATGTCGAATATATTATTATTTGATAAAAGAAATTGAAACTAATATTTGAATTATGAAGGATGTGATTATGCTAGATAAGAACAAAGAAATGATTACAGAATTAACTCTTGTTAATGAGAAATTGAATTTTCACGGATTATGTGAAGGTCAACAACCTCTTTCAATTGATTATATTGCTCCTTTGGGTGATAACCTGGGATATTGCTCTTTAGAACTGCTATTGTTGAGTTTAAGTTCCTGTGTAGGTTCAGCAGTGTTGACATTCCTAAGAAAGATGAAAAAAACAATAACATCTTTTAATATTCAAACAAAAGGATTTCGGAAATCAGAGCACCCCACTGCTTTTAAAAAAATTGTTTTAAATATTCAGATTACTTCATCAGATGCAACTGATGAAGAGATTAAACGTGTTATTAATTTGGCAGAAGAAACATATTGCCCTGTCTATGCTATGTTAAAAGGAAATGTGGATATAGAAATTAATTTTAAATTATATAAGTAATACTCTCTATCTCATTCTTTAAAGCTTCTCTCAATAATAACAGATAAAAAAAAATGGGAAAACTCAATTTCCCATTTTTTTCTTATTAATTAATTGTGTGATTATTTAAAAATCTTCAAAATCTGAATCATCCATTTCATCTAAAGGAAGTATGTGCTCTGGATTGATTTCATAAATTTCATTAGACTTACGTGTTACTAATTTTTGTTGGTTTCTTCTGTCAGATACTTGAGAGTTCCTTTTTTTATTGTAGTTAAAGGATTGTCTATTCAACTTAAATTGTGATACCATATTATGAAGTTCTGAAGATTGTCCATTTAGCTCTTCTGCCGCAGAAGCAGATTCTTCAGCATTTGCTGCACTTTGCTGTGTTACTTTATTCATTTCCTGAATGGCAGTGTTGACCTGTTGAATACCCTGTGATTGTTCTTCAGATGAGGCAGCAATTTCTTCAACAATGTTTTTTACTTTTGCAAATTTTTCTTTGATTTCTGTGAATGAAAGAGCTACTTGATCTACAATTTTTGCACCTAATTCTGCATTCTTGGTTGATCCTTCGATTAAATTACTAGTATTTTTGGCTGCTTCAGCACTTCTTAAAGCAAGATTTTTCACTTCTTCAGCTACAACTGCAAAACCTTTACCTGCTTCTCCTGCATGGGCTGCTTCAACTGCCGCATTTAATGCAAGAAGATTAGTTTGAAAGGCTATCTCATCTATTGTTTTAATGATTTTTCCTGTTTCAAGTGATGATTTCAGTATTGAAGCCATCGCTTCACTCATTCTGCTCATTGAAACATTGCCTTCATTAACCGATTTAACAGCTTCATCAGTTAAGTTTAAACCAATTTTTGAGTTGCTCGCATTGTTTGCTGTTAATGAATTGATTTCTTCAACTGAACTGGATATCTCTTCAAGTGAACTTGCCTGCTCACCTGTTGCTTCTGCTAAGGTTTGACTTCCTGAACTTATCTGACCAGCAGCTGATGTTATCTGCTCGATTGCCATTTCGACTTGAATCAATGCTTCTTCTAGATTTATCGCAGCTGTATTGATGTTTCCTTTAAAAAGGTCTAAATCTCCCTTGTAAAGTCCTTTTACTCGTACTGTCATGTTTTTATTGGCAAGTTTACTCATGATCTCCATGGCTTCATTTACAGGGTTTATAACAGCATCCAAGGTTTTATTAACCCCGTCAACGATTGCTTTGAAATCTCCTTTGTGCTTAGCTGTATTGGCTCTTGTTTTTAGTTTACCCTCAATAGCAGCTTCTGATAAAAATATTGCATCCTGATACATTAAATTTATGTTATGACTCATCCTTTCCATTGCATGCATCAGATCTGCAGTCTCATCTTCATATTCAATCTTAAATGATACTTTGGTATTACCATCTGCAATTTCATTTGCCGCTTCAACACATTGGTAGATTGGTTTTTTTATACTGTTGGTTATCCAAAGAGCAAAAGCTATTGAAATGATTATTGCAAGTATTAATAAAACTGTTAATATTATGATTAAGTTTCGTATGGTTGTTCGAGTTTCAACACCTTTTTGCTCTGTTTGTTTTGTCTGATAATCGATAAGTTTTCTTAGATAATCCATATAGTTATTTTGAGTGGTTCTCATATCTCCCTTAAGAAGAATTGCTGCATCTGTTTTATTATTATTTCGTATAAAATCCAGAAATGTATCTAAATTTGATACATATTTTTTCCTGGCTTCTACCATAACTTCTAGTTGTTTTTTCCCTTCCTCATTATTGATAAACTTATCCATTATTTCTAATTGTTTAGGAATATTGACTCTAGCTTCAGTAATTTTGTCAAAATCTCTTGTCTTTTCATTTGCATCATCATAAATATATAGATTTCTTACTGATCGGGCTACAATATTTAAATTATCAATGACACCATTCGCTGAAACTACTATTTGAAATTGCTCATTAATTAATGCATCATTATCACTTTTTAACAGATTTAATCTAATGATGGATAAAACTGTAATAATAATCATGATTGAAATAATTGTAATAAAACAGATACTTAATCTTTTGCCGATTTTTGCTTTTAAAAACATGATCTACTCCTTTTATTTTTATTAAGTTAACTTATTAATTTTAATTCATCTTCAGTTAATACTCTGTTAATATCCAAAAGTGTTACTACTTTGTCTTTAACTTTTGCCATACATTGAATAAATTCTGTGTTTAGTGTTATTCCAAAAGAAGGAGTTTTTTCCAATTCTTCTAAATGTATATCTAACACTTCATTAACTTTATCGACAATAATTCCAATATAAAGATCCGATTGAGACAATTTTAATTTAACAATGACAATACTCGTTCGATCATTATAACCTTCAAATGGTAGATTAAACCTAGTTCTTAAATCAATAACTGGAATGATTTTCCCTCGTAGATTGATCACACCCTTTATATGATCTGGTGTTTTGGGGATTGGAGTAATTTCTGGTATAGCAATTATTTGCATAATATGCCTAACACTTATGCCAAATAGTTCTTCCTTTAGGTTTATCGTTAGATATTTACCGGAGAAACCATTTAAATCCTCAATAAGTTCATGTTCCATCTTTTCTCCTAAATTTCAATTATTAATGCTGAAAATTAGGATAATGTTAATTTTTAAAATGTCAATACAAAAATAATTCATAAATCAGTTTTTTTAATTGAGACTGTGCAAATTATATAAGCTCCCATTAAGAAACTCTTGTACTTATAGGCGAGAAAAATGTAAATGGATGCTCCTTCTTGACATATCTGGCAATAGAATTTACTAATAAAAATAATTACATCAATTCTTCTCTTTTTTCTGAGTAAAAAACTATCTCTCTCCCTGATTAAAATGTATAAATGGTTCATCGCCCATGAAAAAATGGTGTGTTCTGGAGCGAGTTCGGCTCGGACTCGAATACTTGAAGATGATACCCATCTTTTATCTTCTTTTCCAATATTACCTCCATCTATCACAAGTAAATAACCATGTATTAATGAGATATCGCCCATGAAAAAACAGCGTGAAGTCGTAGGGAAACTCGAAGGGGAACGAACAGCCATTCTGATTGAAGACAATGGTTTACCTCATAATTTAACTTACCCATTGACAAGCTATGGCGGAGTCCCTGAGAGTGACTGGAGATTAAATGGCAGACCATCTAAAGGATAAGAAATAAAGATATCAGAGATAACTGATGAAATCAAGATCTCCGATAGGGGTTTCCTAGGGCTTGAACTTTCTTTGTTTTCATTTCTTTCTTTCAAGAGTTTGTACAAAAACGATTTTTAAAGTTCGTAAAAATTTATATCAAAAATCACATAAACATACCAATTCACAAATTGAGTGATTCCTGATGCGTTTTACGAACTCCAAATGATCTTAAAAACAAAATAAGAGTGCTAAAATTAAAGACATTAATTAATCTGGACTTTATCATATTGTTTACAAATCTGGTTATGTTGTACCCAATGAAATACAGGAATATTTCTATTGTCACTTTGCGAGTTCCGCGTAATAATAGCGGAACATATCCCATTCTTCGTCTTATCGTTCCAAACACATTTTCTATCATCCCTTTACGCTTTTTGAATATTTTCTGATTTTTTTCAAGACTCATTAATTCTCGATATTTTGTTTCACGTTCATAAGCAATGGATCGATGAAAATCTCTGCCTCTTTTTGAAGTAGTACACTTTCCCATTAGTGGACAATTTTTGCAATTTTGGCAATTATAAACCATTACCATTCTACCATTTTTAGCTTTCTTTTTGCAATGATATGTTAACTTTTGATTTTGAGGACAAGTATATGAATCATCAACTGGATTATAAATAAAACCTTTAAATTTCTCTTTTTCAATACAGTTTAACTCTGTTATGATTTTCACATTATATTCATCTTCTGCTTTAAATATTCCTCCTATTGTATTGTAACCTTTATCTGCGACTATTTTTTCAGGTAATATACCTAAATTGTCTTTTATTGATTGAATAGTAGGTATTAATTCATAGCTATCATTACTATTAGTACTGATCCTAACATTTACAACATACTTGTTTTTTGATTCAACTGTAGCCTGGCAATTATAACCTCTAAAGTGATTTCCGTGATTATTCAACAATACAGCATCCGGATCTTCAGGATTTACGTATTTTGATTCTCCGTTTTTAATCTTGACTTCACATTTCTTTATCTTAGCCATTCTATTCTTAAATTTATTGATTTTTCTTTTTGTAGCAGGAGATAATTCTGACTCATCTTTTTCTCTTAATTCTTTGATAAATTTTTTAAATTCTTCTATTTTCATTCTTTTATATTCCTGCAATTCTTTTTCGTTTTTACTAGGTTTGGAAACGTAACCTTTGATCTTTACTCCATCTGTTGCAAACAGTCTAGTGTCTACTAAGTTGTTTAAAATTAACTTCTGTACGAAAGAATAGAAAAATTTCTCAATATTATCTCCATTATTCTCCCGAAAATAACAAAGAGTTCTAAAACTCGGAGTTATGCCGTTGGTTAGCCATATTAAGTATATGTTTTTCAAACATTCTTCTTCAAGTTTTCTACTGGCAGACAATCTATTCATGTATCCATAAATAAACAATTTTAACAAATCGCCAGGATTAAAAGCACGTCTACCTGTCTTATTCTTATTGGCTTTGAAACATTTAAAGTTGCTATCCTCATTAATGATACTATCTACGATAGAATCAAGATGTCTTACCATATGATTTTTAGGAACATAGTCATCAACACAAAAAAGCAGAGTTTCATTTCTATTTATCTTACTGTCATATCTGTTCATGAAACCTCCTATATATATTGTGATATAATACTTTATATATAATTATTGTCAAGTTATTTATAGTATTTTATTATTTATAACCGTTAAGTTTGCACAAACTCTCAAAAGAAAGAAATGAAGATTACATTTATTAATATTTGTCATGTTAACCCATCTTTACCATAATTTATCGTAAGTCATTGTAAAATATACATAATTAAAAGTGCGGGGCACTACGGCAACTTAATTATCTTTCTATTTATTGGGTTGATTTTGATGTTTAAAGCCTTATATATTCTTTTTTGTATCTCATTTGCATCTGAAGGCTGAACAATAGTTATTATTTTTGAATCTTCTGTTTTCATCTCTGTTGTAATAAGGTTATGTGTTGATAACAGTTCTCTGGTTTTATTCCATGAAAAATTTATGTCATGAGCCTTTAATTTGGTTCTGATAACATTCAAAATATGATAGGCTAATACTGCTATAAATAAATGACTCTCCGCCCTTACCTGTATTTTGTGATAAACAGGTCTAAATGCTAACTCACTTTTAAGGCATCTGAATGAATATTCTATGTTTGTTAGTGTTGAGTAGATATTCCATAATTCCTGTTCATTAAAATTATTCAGATTGGTTCTTAGAAAATAGGAACCGTTATAAGAAAAGTCCTTTTGATCAGAATATGTGTTTTCCCATGATATACTTTGAACAAGATTATCTTCTTGTTCAATATCCACTACAATAAATCTCGAGATCGATTTGTGTTTTTCTTTTAATCTGCCCAATTTTTCTAATATTTTATCATACGATTTAACCGTTTTTTTCTTTGCTAGAGATTCTTTCAATAATTCTAAATCACGAATATATTTTTTTGTAAAACTTTCAAGCATTGATTGCTCTTTTACTTTTTTCATTGGACTCACACAGTATAAATATGTCTCATCCTCTTTTTTTAGAATGGTTGCCTTAATCTCTTTGTCTTGGGTTGAAAAAATATCTGAAGCTTCTAACTGGTTAATTTCTTCACAACTGAAAGGTTTATTTTTCGCAACACAGATGTAATGATAGCCTTGATCAGACAAGTATTTTAAATTAGATTCTGAAGATATTCCTGCATCAATTACGACTATTTTATCTTTAAACAAACGGTCTTTTTCATTACTTGCTTCTTCCAGTTGCTTAATCATATCAACTAAAGAAGATGGCTCACTTTGGTTTCCTTCCATTACTTTGCATGTTTTTGGAAAACCATTCTCATCTATGATAAAGCCTAATGTCAATAATCGACAATCTTTTCTTTTCTCTTTTGATAAACCAAATTTTGCGCCTGGTATTGATGAACAACTACCTTCAAAATACGTATTGGTTAAATCAAATAAAACTAATTTCTCTTTTAAATTTAATAGACTACGCTCTTTTTCAATCAAATGACTTTCTAGAGTTTCTTTTAATGAATAGAGTTTATCTGTTATTCGGTAAAGTGAGTTATTTGATAATTTTGAAAATGAAGTATTTAATAAGGAGTCCAGTCCTGATTTGTTAATTGCCCATTCTCTTGTTGACTTCTCACTTTCAGGATAAACAAGTCTTCCGATTATTGATAAAGCTGCAACTTCTCTTTGGTGCTCTGAAAATCCATTTTCTTTAAGTACCTTATCTATTTCTAACTCCTTATATACAGACAGAGCCACGTGTTCTGCTCCAATTGAACGGACTTCTGTATGTTTTAGACTGTTTAAATCCACATTTTGAATATCTTTCTCAACTATTTCTACCTTATCATATTGATTTTCTACTTTTAAAATTGTTTTTCTTTTGATAAGTTTAACGATATTCTCGGCTTTATCTATAATATCTGTATTGTTATTGATGAAAGTTTGACCTGAAAGTAGCATTTCAACAATATTAGCTAATTCTTTCCATTGTTCTTTAGGTAAATTTAACTCATTAAAAGTTAAAACAGTCCTCTGTCTTGGACCATTTGGTCCTCTGTATGACTCTACGAGTCTAAAAATAATCTTATCACCTTTTTTAAATCTCTTATATACATAATGTAATCAAATTATATTTTTGCTGATTATTTGTCAAGCATTATATTTGTATTTGGGGCACTACATTTGACTTTTTCTATTATATTCCTTTCTTTATTTTGAACATAAAGTCGTCTAAGGCAGAGATCGTTGCTTAGTGAGGCGTTTTACGCATTAGTTAACTGCTATCAATTAACTTGTTTTGAAGGATTAATGAAAAAAAAGTTTAAAATCTTTGTTTGAGTGGTAAAGATGGGTTAAAGCAATCCACCAACGATGAAGCTTAACTTTTATCTTTTATCTATTATCGGCAAATTCTCGATTTGCCATTATCTGTAGTGCGTCAGCACTACCATTATCTTATCCAATTTATGTCAATTTTAGAAATAAGTTTAATTATAAAGACTATGTTCACTTTTTGTTGCTGATTTCCCTGATTATCCTCTATTCATCACTTATTGAAGTGAACAGTCTCTTTTGATTTATTTTTTAGATCTCTGTTTTTGAATAAAAAATAAACCAGGTGACCGATGTCACATCGTTTACATCGCTTAAGGCTGCTATCTTCCGATCCTGACCTGGTTCGCACGAAACAATTGCATCGGGCCTGGCTATTTACATATTCTTAAATTGTTCGATTTTTGTCAATATTTTAATATTTGACTATTAAAAATCAAACTAAAGCATTAATTTCTTCTACTTTATCTAGTTTTTCCCATGTAAACTCATCGAGCTCTCTACCAAAATGTCCATATGATGCTGTGAGTTTATAGATAGGACGACGTAATTTCAAACTTTCTATGATTCCTTCAGGTGTTAAGTCAAAAACTTGTCTGACTATCTCTACAATTTTTTGATCAGATATCTTTGCAGTTCCAAAAGTGTTTACTAATAATGAAACTGGCTCTGCAATTCCTATGGCATAAGCTAATTGTACTTCAATTTCTTCTGCGATTCCTGATGCAACAATATTTTTTGCAATGTATCTCGCCATATATGCTGCACTACGGTCAACCTTAGAAGGATCTTTTCCTGAAAAAGCACCTCCACCATGACGACCCATTCCACCATATGTATCTACTATTATTTTTCGTCCTGTTAATCCTGTATCTGCATGAGGGCCACCTATTACAAAACGTCCAGTTGGATTAATATGAATCTTTGTCTTTTCATCCATCATATTTGCTGGTACAATAGCCTTAATTACATGCTCAAAAATATCTTTTTTTATCTGTTCTTGTGAAATTTCAGGATTATGTTGAGCTGATACTACGATGGTTTCTACTCTAATCGGTTTATCATTTTCATCATATTCTACGCTGACTTGAGTTTTTCCATCTGGTCTTAAATATGGTAAAATTGGAAGATTGTTTTTATCTCCCTTTCGAACAAAAGCTAATCTCTCTGCTAAACGATGTGCTAAAGATATTGGAAGAGGCATTAATTCTGGCGTTTCATTAACTGCATAACCAAACATCATCCCCTGATCTCCTGCTCCCATAGCATGAGTTTTTGTTTTATCTACTCCCATTGCGATATCTGGTGATTGTCTGTCTATTGTTGTTAATACGGCGCATGTTCTGGCATCTATACCATAATCTGCATCGGTGTATCCAATTTCTTTTATTGTTTGTCTGACAATTTCAGGTATATCTACATAACATGTTGTTGTTATTTCTCCGCCTACTAAAGCCATACCTGTGGTAACAAAAGCTTCACATGCTACTCTACCATATGGGTCACAAGTAAAGATAGCATCTAACACTGCATCGGAAATTTGATCTGCCATTTTGTCGGGATGGCCTTCTGTTACTGATTCTGATGTAAAGATATGTGGTTCTTTAAACATTGATCCTCCCATTTATTTATTCTGTTTTAATTAATTTTTTCTGAGTTTTATGTCAATTAATTTCAAAGATTATCCTTCAAAAATGAAATATGATTGATCGTCGTAGGGTTTGTCTCTGTTAATATTGCTAAATAATAACTGATCATATCTCCTAAATAAATTAACGAAAATATTCTGGAAAGCAAGCTCTCTCCATCTCCATAAAATTCTAGATATTCAATATTCTCTTTATTTAATATTTGCTTAAATACGCTAAGTCTCTTTTCATATGCTGGTATATCTTCAAAGAATCTAAGAAATATCGGTATAAATTTCTCATTATGTTCTTTTGATTCCCATCCTTCAATTTCATTATGATTCATTTCTGGGAAAGTATGATAAAAACATGGGTACTTTGAATTTTCATTTATCTGACATTTCCATCGATATGCTACAGGTGCTAACTGGGGATTTACTGAGTATATAATGGGGATTTTATTGTGGATTGCTTCTGCATTACTCTTAGCAAAATTCATTACTGTTGGTATTGATCTGGCTATTGCTCCTGCTTTTATCATTAGATTAGCAGCAATCTTTTCTATAATTACTTTTTGACTTGATATAATCTTAAAATTTTCTGCTATCTTAATCAATGAAAAGAATAAAAATGCTATAGCTGAGCGTGGGGGATACCCTAAAGGAATATTAATATAATAATATTGATCTTTTAATATTGCTTCTAGCTTTCCACCTGTTGATATGCCTGCTATAAATTTTGTCTTATTGAGAGCTGATTCAATACAGGACAATGTTTCTTCAGTTTGCCCTGAATAACTACAACCAATTACAAATGTATTTTCATCGATTTTGGGTAATCTATAATCTTTGACAATTTGTATTGTTATTTGATCTGAATAAATTGCTGAAAAGATATCTCCTGCTATGGCGGATCCACCCATTCCACAAATTACAACTTTGTTTATTCTCTGCAAATCTAATTTCGAAAAATTTGATGGAATAAAAATACTCGATTTAAAATATGCATTTAATATGTGCTCTGGCATATGAATAATTTTATGATACATATCTTCTGTATCAAGTTTATTGTATTTTTCTTGTGAGTTTAATGGCATTAGAGTTTCCTCCCTAACTGTTTTTTGTTCTCAATATAAGCTTTAATTTCATCAGCTTCTTTTTCAAAACCTTTTTTCCCCATTCTGGCATAAGTTGCAATTTTTCCTGCTTCTACTCCCGGTTGATCCAAAGGATTAATATCAAGTAAATATCCGGTTATCAAAGTTTGCATCTCATACAAAAAGATAAAAGCTCCAAGGTTTTCTTCACTGATTTCAGGTACTATTATATTACAATTAGGTCTTCCTGCCTTTGTTAATGCAATCTCAGTTCCTAGTCTTTCGGCTAAGAGTAATTCTGACAATTTCTTGTCTCCCAAATAATTTATCTCTCCTCTTTCAGGATATAAATTTGGGATTATATAATCATGTGCAAATTTTTCTATCGTAATAAAGGTAATGACTTTATCGTTTGGCCCTTCTGCATACAATTGGATTTGTGAATGTTGATCTGTTGTCCCTAAAGCCTTTACCGGTGTTTGTCCAACTTCAACCAGATTTCCATTGATATCATATCTCTTCCCTAAACTTTCTGCCCATAATTGTCTATACCAATCAGCAAAATCATAAAGTGAATTTGAGTATGGTAACATCACAGATATGTTCTTCCCCTGCTTCATGTATAAATAATGAATTAAACTGTTTAAATATGCAGGATTTTGCCAAACACATTCTAAATCACAAAGAGTTCTCATTTCTTTGGCACCGGCTAATAATCCCTTTATGTTTATTCCAGCAAAAGCTGAAGAAACTAATCCTACATCTGTCAAAATAGTAAAACGTCCTCCAACATTATCAGGTACTATAAAATCCTGATATCCTTCTTCTCTTATCAACTTTCTTAAAAATCCCTTTTCTTTGTCAGTTGTGATTATTAATTGTTCTTTTAATGTGTTTGGACATCTCTGTTTCAAGATATCCAAAATGATTAAAAATGTTGCCATTGTCTCTGCTGTTGTTCCTGATTTCGTTATTACATTAAAGAGTGTTTTATTTATATCTATTTGATTAAGTATATCATAGATCATATCTGGATCTACATTATCCATAACATGTATTTGTTTTTTTAATTCTTTTTCTACCTTAAAAGCTGTATATAATGCTTTGTTGCCCAAAGCTGAACCACCAATTCCTAAAACAACTAGATGGTCATATTTGTCTTTTACTTTTTCAATGTAGTTCAATATATGATCTACTGATTGATCAGGTAAATCATAAAACCCTAATATATCTTCTTTTCTTTCTTTTTGAAACCTCTCAAAGGCTTTTAAACATAATTGAGAATTGTTTTCTAATTGCGCTTCTGTAATCCCACATTCAATCATATTGGATAACATTAAATTCGTGTAATCAAATTTTATTGACATAATTCCCCTCCCCCCAAAATTTTAAACATTAAGAATATTTTCTGGATTCCTTGACATTTGATCCAGTTTTTCCAAAAAATCTTCCATTTTCTTCGTTTCGGTTAGTTCACACACACTTGAAACCATCTGTTCTATAAAAGATATGTTTATCGAACGAATGCTTTGTTTAATCTTTAAAATATTATAAATACTAACACTTAATTCTTCAATTCCTAAAGCTAGTAAAAATGCTATAAATTTCTCATCTCCTGCAAGTTCCCCACAAACTGCTACTGGGATGTTATTCTTTTTAGCTGATTCAACTGTTTTCATAATTAAATAGATAAATGCTGGATTGAATGGATTGTAATACTGATGAACGTTTTCATTGTTGCGATCAACAGCTAATGTATATTGAAGTAAATCATTTGTCCCTATACTAAAAAAATCACACTTCTTAGCTAAACTATCTGATAACAAGGCTGCTGAAGGGATCTCAATCATTGTGCCAATCTTTATCTCATTATTAAATAAGATATCATTTTTTTGAAGATCTCTCATACATTCATAAACATAGTTCTTTGCATCCATAAACTCTTCTAATGAAGATATTAAGGGAAACATTATCTGAATATTCCCAAAATGAGATGCTCTCAGTATCGCTTTAATCTGTGTCTTAAAAACATTAGGATACTTTAATGAAAATCGGATTCCTCTACATCCCAAATAAGGATTATCCTCCTTAAAATTTGGGTACCAATTGGCCATTTTGTCTCCTCCAACATCAATTGTTCTAATGATCACTGGTTTTGACTTCATCTTTTCACCAATTAATTTATAGACATTAAACTGTTCTTCTTCTGAAGGTAATACAGATCGATTGATATAGAAAAATTCTGTGCGAAACAATCCAATTCCATCTGCATGCAAATTTCTCACCTGATCTATCTCAATTGGTAACTCTATATTTGCCATTAAATGTATCTTTCTGCTATCTGCTGAAAGACACTCAAATGAAATTATTTTATTTAAAAAATGATTTTCTTCTTCATGCTTACTTTTTAATTTTATGTAGAATTCTTCTTCTTCTTGATTTGGACTAACGATTACCAGTCCCATTCCTGCATCAAGGATTAATCGATCATCATCATGAATTTTATGTAAATGATAGATCCCTGTTATTATTGGTAAATTCATTGCTCTGGCAATGATTACAGAATGAGAGGTCCGCGCTCCTTTCTGAAGTACTATCCCTTTTATTCCGATTTCAACTAGCTTAGAAATCATAGAGGGAGATATATCTTCAGAAACAATAATCTGTCCTTCTTTTAACTTCGATATTATTGAAGAATCACGTTTTGTTAAATAATTGATTAATTTATGATAAACATCTTTATAATCTGAACTACGTTCTGCCATCATTTCATTTTCTAGTTTCTCAAAAAAGCTTATAGTCTGATTATAGACTAGATGGACTGCATATTCCAAATTATGCTTTTGTTTACAAATAAGATCTTTAACTTGTATCTCTATTTCTGGATCTGAAAGTATTAATTTATGTGCTTCTATGATATGTTTATCTTCTTCTACACTGATAATTTTCTCAATGTTATAGTCAATCTCCTGACATAAAAATTCTACTGCTGATCGATAACGTTCTATTTCTTCCGGAATTTCTAAATCGTTAATTTTTCTCTGTTCAAAATCATATTTCTTTTCTTTTAAAATTACTGCAGTTCCAATTGCTATTCCTGTTGAAACAGAGACACCTTCCAATTTCTGCATTAATCTTCTCCAAACTTACTTTCAAACAGATTGATAAGCTCTTCCATTAAGTATTCTTCATCAACTCCATCTGCTAAAATCTCTATTTCAGATTTGTACTCTGCCGCAAGCATCATGACTCCCATTATGCTTTTACCATTGATTACCATATCATCTTTGCTGATATGGAACTCAGATCTGAATTTATTAGCAAGTTTTACTAATAGAGCAGATGGACGAGCATGAAGTCCTAATCGGTTCTGAATCTGGATTTTCTTACTTATCATTTCATCTTTTTCCTTTGACCTTAATCACAAATTGATTTTTCGAAGTCTTGATTTCTTCTGTATCTCTTCATTTAATTTTCTATTATAGGTTTCTGCAGCATCATACCCATAGGTTTTTAATATGTAATTCATAGAAATTACTTCTATGATTACTGATACGTTTTTCCCAGGAGATACTGGAAGGTATGTTATGGGTATATTAACACCTAAGATCTCTGCAAAATTGTTTGTTAATCCAATTCTTTCATAATCCATATTTTCATGCCAAGGCATCAATTCTACCTGAATATTGACTCTTGCTTCTTTTCTCACCGCTTCAATACCAAACATTCTTTCCACATCAATTATGCCCACTCCACGAATTTCCATAAAATGTCCTAGGTTCTTAGCCGCAAAACCCATGATATTCTCTTCCCGAAGAGATATCTTTACCAAATCATCACATATTAACCGATGTCCTCTTTCTATTAACTCAAGTGCACATTCACTTTTCCCAATACCACTTTTCCCTGTTAACAATATTCCTACACCAAATACTTCTACTAAAGTTGCATGAATTGACTGTTCCTGTGCAAAATAATCTCTTAAAAATTTGCTGAGATGAGAAAAGAGTTTTATGGTTGAAATTCTGCTAACAAATATGGCAATATTTAATTCATTGGCAATAAATTCCATCTGGCTTGGGATTGATAACCCTTTACTCACTACAAAACATGGTATGTTGTACGTCATAATATCCTTTAAACGTTCATACAACATATCATCCTTTAATGTTTGTAAATAGCTAATTTCCGTCTCACCAAGTAGTTGAACTCGTTGATAGGGGAATCTTTCAAAATAACCGCTTAAAGCAAGTCCTGGTCTGTGAATATGGGGTTCTGTTATCTTTTTTTCCATCGTAGATGGATCAGTAATCAAGGATAGTACATAATCTTTTTTGGTTAGATCGAAAAAGTCTTTTACACTTAATTCTTTCATTGTATTCTCATTTTCTCTTAAAGAAAGCAGGGCAGTTTAGTACTGCCCTGTATTTGGTTTATGGTTCAAGCAATTTAAAGTAGTCATTATCTTTTTTTACTAAAACATTGATCCTGTCTGTTTCAATATTTTTGAAAATATAATAGTTCTCTTCAATGTCTGTAAATTTATCAATGGCGTCAGAAACTGTCATCGCTTCGGCTACTATTCGCTTTGTCTTAATGACTCGTCTCGTTTTCTCTTCATGATTCTTTTCATATAAATTTGCATAAAAAAATGAAGGCTCTTCCTTCATACGACGTTTTTGATGATCCGTAACGCGATCTTTTAACTTCTTGATTTGTGCTTCCATGTTGTCTATTGCTTCATCAATCGCCATATACATGTCCATGGCTTCAGCTTGACTCTGAAGATTGAATTTTGAAGCATGAAGGGACATATCAATAAGATTTCTGCTGTTTTCCAGACTTAATGTTATGTGAATGTTAATAATGTGATCAAAATATCGTGTAAGTTTTTCACAAGCATTTTCAACATGATCTCGAATTGCTTTGGTCAATTCGAAATGGCGAGCAGTAATTGTAATCTGCATAGCATTCCCCTTTCTTTCGGATCAAATGACCCGTTATTGAATTTTTATTCTATACAATATGTATTGCCATTTTGTGCAAATCTTCTATTGATTCCATGATGCATTCTGATAAGGTTGGATGAGCAAAAATGACGCTCTCAATGATATTTGCTGTGGCTTTTGTGTTTATTAAAATTGACCCTTGAGCTATTAATTCTGTTGCCTGAGGCCCTATTATATGCATTCCGATTATCGTTCCATCTTTTGCTTCTGCTATTGTTTTTACAAATCCAAATTGATTACCCATGCCTAATGATTTCCCATTCGCTGCAAATGGGAATTTCCCAATTAAGATTTCTCCAAACTTCTCTTTGGCTTGTTTTTCTGTATATCCACAAGATCCTATTTCTGGATTCGTAAAGGTACATCGAGGAATATTGATATAATCCAACTCTTCTTGTTCATGATTCGTTTGATTGATTTTATTCTTAATTATTTCTGCTACACGTAGCCCTTGCTTACTGGCTGTATGAGCTAATTGAAGCTTACCTGTTACATCACCAATACAAAAAACATTCTTCTCATTGGTTTCACAGTTCTCATCAATTAGAACAAAATCTTTTTCTTTATCTATAATAAAGGAATCAAATTCTATATCACAGACAGGTCTTCTGCCTACACTCACTAATACCTTATCTACTACTATTTTTTTATCATTAGAAAGTGTCAATTCTACACCTTCTTCATTAATAATTCCTTCTTTAACTCCTGTTTTTGTGTGGATTTTGATTCCTGTTTTCTTTAATCCTAAGGAAAGTCTTTTTGATATTTCTTCATCTTCATTCGCAACTAAATCTGGTAAAAATTCGATTATCTCCACATGAGTTCCAAATTGCGAAAAAATAGATGCAAACTCACATCCAATAACTCCTCCACCAATTACAGCTAAGGATTTTGGTTGCTCTGTTAATGTCAAAATATGATTGGAGGATAAAATCTTTGCTCCATCAAAAGGCAAAAATGGTAACTCTTTGGGTTCTGATCCTGTAGCTAATATGATATAGTCTGCCGTACACACAACTTCATTTTCACAATATATTGAATAAACATTGCTTTCTTTTTTTATCTTATTCACTGTTTTATTAACGACTGGTATTGACCGTTTTTTAAATATATATTCTATTCCTGATACTAGTTTTTCTACAACTGCTGACTTTCTCTGATAAACTTTATTAAAATCCAATTTAAGATTCTCTAAATTGATTCCAAATTCTTCGTGATTGTTCATTTCATGATAGGTTTCTGCAACCTTTACTAAAGCTTTTGTTGGAATACAACCTACATTAAGACAGACTCCGCCTAATCTTGACTTTTCAAAACATATTGTTTTTATCTGATATTGGTTTAACCGAATAGATGCCTCATATCCTCCTGGTCCGCCACCAATAACTGCCACTTGATAATGTTCCATTACGCTCTCCTCAATCGGCTATTGGGTATTTTCATTTCTTCTCGATATTTTGCAATAACTCGTCTGGAAACTGATATTCCTCTTTCCTTTAATATTGCTACAATCTCTTGATCACTCAATGGGTTGTTTTTATCTTCTTTAACAACCAATTCTTCTATTTGTATTTGTACATTCTGACGACTTACAGATTCATAATTCTTGTCTTTACCTGCCGCAGAACAGAAAAAATCCTTCAAACACATGATTCCAAAAGGTGTGTCTGCATACTTTTGCTTGACCACTCTGGAAATAGTTGATTCATTTACACTTAAATCGTTCGCTATTACTGAGTATGTTAAGGGATCAAGCATCCCGGAATCATTAAAAAAGAAATTCTTTTGATGAGAAATGATTGATTTCATAACCCTTTCTAATGTCCGATTTCTCATGAATATAGACTTAATTAAAAACTTTGCTGAATTCACTTTTGATCGAATATACTTTACCGTTTCTTTATCATTCACTGACTCATGAAGCATACTTTTATATCGTCGGTTTAATACTATTTTTGGAATGTAAAAATCATTAATGATGATCTCATAATCATCATCTATTTTTCTTACTATTATGTCAGGAATAATGTAATTAGCCTGAGAAGAGTTCAATCTCATGCCTGGTTTTGGATCCAAAGAAGAGATTCTCTCCCTGTATGCAAAAACTTCATTCTCATTAAGATCATAAATCTCTGCAATAATTGCATATTTGCGATGGATTAATTCAAAAAAATTATGTCTAATTATTCCAACTAAGATCGTGTCATCCAACTCATATTCTTCTAACTGGGATAAAAGACATTCTTCTATATTTCTTGCTGTAATGCCTCTCGGCGTAGTACGTAAAATCAACTTGTGAATTTCATCGGTTCTTTCCTCTGTTAATTCATATTCTCTGCCTAGAGCATATAAATCAAACTCTGATGGTAAAAAACCATAAGCATTGGCTAATTCTATCAATTCAAAGGCAAATGAAAATTCATGTTCTGATAATGGATACTTTTCTACTTCATCAATGAATTCCTGTTTTAAATTTTCCTCAACTCGAATAAAATTATCATAATTACTGTCTTCTTCATCTAATGATTTTCCTGAATATTCTCTATCATCATGATATTCATTCCAAGTGTCTAAGATTTCACTTAATTCTTTGACTTCTTCTAATGTCTCTTTTACTTCTGCATCTGCATCGACTATTTCAACATCATCCGTTTCGTTTTTATAACTATCTTCTTCATAATCCTCAACCATTTCCAACATGGGATTGGTAACGATCTCCTGCTTTAACTCCATCTCCAGTTCCATCATTGGTAAAGCAAGCATCTTTAACGATTGAATCATTTGAGGTTTTAATGATAATTCTTGTATTTGCTTATAGGAAAGGATTTGTTGCATTTTATTCATAAATTACTCAAATACCGGATTAAGAAATCTGTCACCAAGATACATTTTTCTTGCTTCAGGATCATTAATTAATTCTTTTGATGTTCCTGATATTAAAATTCTTCCTTGAAAGATTACGTAAGCTCTATGAGTGATTGTTAATGTGTCTAAAACATTATGATCTGTTATTAATATCCCCATATTCTTTTCATCTTTCAATTTTCGAATGATGTCCTGAATTTCTCCTACTGCTAATGGATCTACTCCCGCAAAAGGCTCATCCATCAAAAGAAATGATGGATTGGTAACCAATGATCGGGTTATCTCAAGCTTTCGGCGTTCTCCACCAGACAAGGTGTATGCTTTTTGCTTTGCCAATGGAGTTAAATTTAACTCTGCAAGATATTCTTCTAACTTGTCTTTTCGCTCTTTTGAACTATACTTCATGGTCTCAAGGATTGCTAGAATATTCTCTTCAACCGTCAATTTGTGAAAAATCGATGGCTGTTGAGCTAAATACGCCATTCCTAGCTGACATCTTTTAAACATGGGTTTACGCGTGATATTAATGTCATTGAAATAAACAGAGCCTGAGTTTGGCTTTGTTAAACCTAATATCATATAAAAAGTCGTTGACTTTCCTGCTCCATTAGGCCCTAAAATCCCTACTATCTCACCCTGCTTCAATTCAAAATTAATCTCATTTACGACTTTTCTTTTGCCGTAATACTTTACTAAATTTTCTACTTTTATTCTATTTTCCATACAATTTGATTTTTTCATAATTTCTCTATTTTGTCAATGCTTTTATTTGGAAAATTAACCTTTTTGGCAAAAATCATGCCAAAACTTTATCTCCAAAACATCACATCAACTATAAATTGAATGAGTTAAATGATTTATCCACCACTAAAAAAAACTCTTGCTTTTTTTTTATAACTTTGTTTACTCATTTTAGGGGTGAATTATGAAAGAAAATAATATCTTTGGCTATCTAAAAAGTAAGCAAATTGAGTTTGTTCGTTTTCTCTGGGTTGATAATGCGAATATTATTAGAGCTAAAGCGATTCATATAAATGCTTTGGAATACTCTTTACCATACCCTGTCAGTATTTCTTGTGCTCAACAGGGAGTTCCTTTTATTTATGATGGGATTGCCGAAAATTCAGGGTTATCTCCTGTTGGAGAAGTTTTTTTAAAACCTGATTGGGATACCCTAAAGATTTTACCTTATTCAAAAGGGCATGCCTCTGTCATGGCTGATATGATTTATTTTGAAGATAACTGGGAGTATTGCCCAAGAAATATTCTTAATAAGGTTCTTTACGATGCTCTACTAAAAGGCTTTTCTTTCCACTCTGCTTTTGAAAATGAGTTTTACTCTTTTCCTAATAATGAGAATAAAAAAATATATTCAAATAATTCCTTATTTGCTATGAATCAAACCTATGATCAGAATTATGAGTTTATTAATGATTTGTCTGAAAACCTTGTTTTACAAGATTTAAATGTTGAAAGATATTACCCTGAATCTGGTTCTGGACAACATGAAATCACCATTAAGTATGACCATCCTTTAAAATCTGCTGATAACCAAATTCATTTTAGAAATACGGTGCATGCTATATCATATAAACACCAATTATTATCTACCTTTATGCCAAAAGTAGATGAAAAACTGGCTGGGAGTGGTTGTCATTTGCATTTAAGTCTCTATTACCAAAATGAAAATGTTTTTAATAATTTAAAAGAAAACAATGATTTGTCTAAAATTGGACGATATTTTATTGCTGGAATTCTGTATCATTTAAAAGAAATTATGTTTCTCTCGACTCCTACTTCTAACTCCTTTAAAAGGCTTAAACCTCATTGCTGGAGCGGTGCCTTTAACTGCTGGGGATATGATAATCGTGAGGCTGCTCTCAGAGCAATCTCTTCTCCTGATGGTAAAAGTGTAAATCACATTGAGTTAAAAACCTCTGATGCTTCCGCTAATCCATATCTCGCTTTAAGTGCCTTGATCTCTGCTGGTTTGGACGGTGTTGAAAAGAAAAGAAAATTACCTAAACCCATTGGCTTTGACCCAGGTTTTCTAAATGAAGAACAACTTAATAAATTCGATATCGAACCTTTACCTCAAAATTTTGGACAGATTATTAATTATGCTCAAGATAGCAAATTTCTCAGAACTGTCTTAGGTAAAAAAGAGTTCCAAGCTTATTCTGCTATTAAAACAACCGAGTGGAATTTTATGAAAAAAATGACTATTGAACTGGAAAAGACTATCCTGTTTAATAAGTTTTAAATTGACTTGTTTATTTCATGTTTATCATTTCTATATCTTGTACATAATCTGTATAATTATAATAATTTGAAGTTCTAAATTTATGTAAAATACTTTCAATTCTATTGATGGATTCTACTATTTTACCAACATATTTATCAATTTTATACTCTTGAACATGTGAATCTAATTTAATAATCATCATTTCCATATTTGCCTGTAAAACCATCAAAGGTTGATTTATCTCATGGCTGGCTGTCACAGCCATACTAAATACAGCATTCTTCTCCAGCTCTCGTTTCTCAATCTCCGTCATCATATCTGTCAATCTTTTATCTTGATTCTCTGCTTGCAAACTAAACTGTAGTTCAGAATATTTCCTGTGATACTTTAAAGAGTTTTTATAATCCTCCATATGTTCATAAATGAGACAAAAATCATTATAAATCTCCAATAAAGCTTTTCTATAATTCAGCCTCTCTGCAATTCGCTTAGATTTGTTTAAATATTGAAAGGCAATTTTATCTTTATCTTGATTAAAATATATGCTCCCTAACAGCAAATAATTCGAGGCTAATCCTTCAAAACTATTTAACCTTTTATGAATGATTATCGATTCTTGTATACAAGTAAGCGCTTGTTCATAATCCTGCTTGCCTTTATAAATGATGGCAATATTGTTTAAACATTTGGATAAAACACTATCATCTTTTATGTTTCTTGAAACTTGTAATTGCTTTTTGTATGTGTTCAATGCCTTTGTAACTTTATTCATTCTTTTATAAATAATCGCTAAATTTAAATAATTGTTATTTAAACTAAAATCATCCTTCAACTTCTTATGTATGATTATTGCTTTATTTAAATAGTTCAAAGCCTGTTCATAATGCTGCATCTGTACATAGATCATGGCAATATTATTATAAATTAATCCTGTCTCTGTTAAATAATGCAATCTCTCATAAATAATTAGAGCATCGTTAAATAACTCAAGCGATTCACTTAAATTGTAATGTCTGTATTCTATTATCGCTAAATTGTGCTTTGATTTGGCTATGAATAATTCAATATCATATTCTATAGCCAGATTTAATATGATTTTTAACCATTTAAGAGACTCTTGCCAACTTTCCTCTATATGATCATAACTTGTGTTAAGCATTTCTTGGAGATGATTCTGAACAAAATCGATATCTTTATCTCGATCTGTTAACTCATCATATAATGCTTTTAACTTTTCTTCAGGAAATTGCATACTTCCCTCTTTTCTTTATATTTTCAATATTATTAGATGCTAAAAAAAAAGTCAATATTAATTATAAAAATTTATGACTTGTCTTAAGGAGTCGGTTCAAAATATATAAGCTCCCTTTTAGCTTCTTTCTGCTCATAGACGAGAAAAGTGAATCTATAGGCTTCATCTCGATGCCTTCTTGTTTCTTCATTTTTCATCTCTTCTCAGTAAAACAAGAATCCTTTCTTGTTTCTTCTACTGGAACGAGTTCGGCTCAGACTCGAATACTTGAAGATAATACTCATTTTATATACAAATTCCTATTCCTCATCAATCTAATACAAGAAATAATCCAGGTATCAATGAGACAATGACCATAAAAAAAATACATTAAATCACAAGGAAAATTTAAAGAGGGGCCAACAACCTTATGTATGGGCTCCAAGAGCGAGTTTATGACATATTCACTAAATTAAGCAGTTTCTCATATAGACCATTTAGTTCACCCACACTACCATTTTCACCAATGTATCAATGCCGATTTTATCTCTTATCTCTGATTTGCCATTATCTGCAACACACCTGTGTTGCCTAAATCGGTTTCATGGAATTTTCTTGCATTTCTTTCTGATTTTGTTGTTTTTGATAATATCTCGTAGAGACGCAATGCTTTGCGTCTCTATCAATTGCACACAACCCCTGTTTAATTGAACGTAAATATGACAATGGTGTATTTGTCTATTTTTAATTAATCAATCCATAAAATATATTAAATATCCAGGAATCAATGAGACAATGCTCATGAAAAAATGGCGTAAAATCGTAGGGAAACTCGAAGGGGAACGAACAGCCATTCTGATTGAAGACAATGGTTTACTTCATAAATTAACTTACCCATTGGCAAGCTATGGCGGAGTCCCTGAGAGTGACTGGAGATTAAATGGCATACCATCAGAAAAATACAGATATTTATATTTCAATGAAAAGAGATGAAAATCAAGATCCCCGATAGGGGTTTCCCAGGGCTTGATTTTTTCTTTGCTTCCGTTTCTTTCTTTCAAGAGAAAGAAATGAAGATTACGTTTATCAAAAATTTGTCGTGTTAAAACAATTCACCAATGACTTGATTTTTTCTTTGGTTCGTTTATTTTGTATCAAGACAAAAGAAATGAACAATACCATCTCAAAGAAATGAAAAGACTTTATTCAACATATGCCATCCTAAAGATATCCTCCAACGATGAAGCTTATCTCCTATGAAACACCTTGTGTATTTGTCTATTTTAATTAATTAATCCATAAAATATATTAAATATCCAGGTATCAATGAGACAATGCCCATGAAAAAATGGCGTAAAGTCGTAGGGAAACTCGAAGGGGAACGAACAGCCATTCTGATTGAAGACAATGGTTTACCTCATAATTTAACTTACCCATTGGCAAGCTATGGCGGAGTCCCTGAGAGTGACTGGAGATAGCAAGTTTTTTCCTAGGGCTTGAACTTTCTTTGCTTCCGTTTCTTTCTTTCAAGAGAAAGAAATGAAGATTACCATTTAAAAGTAATAAACATATATTCTCCAATAGATGTCAATTTTTTAAAAGGACAATCTCAAAACAAGGTGTTTCATTTTTACCAAACAGGCAACAGCCTGATATGAGCTTTTATGAAACATCTTGTGTATTTGTCTATTTTTAATTAATCAATCCATAAAATATATTATATATCTAGGTATCAATGAGACAATGCCCATGAAAAAATGACGTGTTATGGAGCGAGTTCGGCTCGGACTCGAATACTTGAAGATAATACTCATTTTATCTACAAATTCCTATACCTCATCAATCTAATACAAGAAATAATCCAGATATAAGTGTTACAATTGCCCATGAAAAAAGCACGTTAAGTCGTAAGGAAACTCGAAGGGGAACGAACAGCCATTCTGATTGAAGACAATGGTTTACCTCATAATTTAACTTACCCATTGGCAAGCTATGGCGGAGTCCCTGAGAGTGACTGGAGATAGCAAGTTTTTTCCTAAGGCTTGAACTTTCTTTGCTTCCGTTTCTTTCTTTCAAGAGTTTGTGCAAAAACGATTTTTAAAGTTCGTAAAAATTTATATCAAAAATCACATAAACATACCAATTCACAAATTGAGTGATTCCTGATGCGTTTTACGAACTCCAAATGATCTTAAAAACAAAATAAGAGTGCTAAAATTAAAGACATTAATTAATCTGGACTTTATCATATTGTTTACAAATCTGGTTATGTTGTACCCAATGAAATACAGGAATATTTCTATTGTCACTTTGCGAGTTCCGCGTAATAATAGCGGAACATATCCCATTCTTCGTCTTATCGTTCCAAACACATTTTCTATCATCCCTTTACGCTTTTTGAATATTTTCTGATTTTTTTCAAGACTCATTAATTCTCGATATTTTGTTTCACGTTCATAAGCAATGGATCGATGAAAATCTCTGCCTCTTTTTGAAGTAGTACACTTTCCCATTAGTGGACAATTTTTGCAATTTTTGCAATTATAAACCATTACCATTCTACCATTTTTAGCTTTCTTTTTGCAATGATATGTTAACTTTTGATTTTGAGGACAAGTATATGAATCATCAACTGGATTATAAATAAAACCTTTAAATTTCTCTTTTTCAATACAGTTTAACTCTGTTATGATTTTCACATTATATTCATCTTCTGCTTTAAATATTCCTCCTATTGTATTGTAACCTTTATCTGCGACTATTTTTTCAGGTAATATACCTAAATTGTCTTTTATTGATTGAATAGTAGGTATTAATTCATAGCTATCATTACTATTAGTACTGATCCTAACATTTACAACATACTTGTTTTTTGATTCAACTGTAGCCTGGCAATTATAACCTCTAAAGTGATTTCCGTGATTATTCAACAATACAGCATCCGGATCTTCAGGATTTACGTATTTTGATTCTCCGTTTTTAATCTTGACTTCACATTTCTTTATCTTAGCCATTCTATTCTTAAATTTATTGATTTTTCTTTTGGTAGCAGGAGATAATTCTGACTCATCTTTTTCTCTTAATTCTTTGATAAATTTTTTAAATTCTTCTATTTTCATTCTTTTATATTCCTGCAATTCTTTTTCGTTTTTACTAGGTTTGGAAACGTAACCTTTGATCTTTACTCCATCTGTTGCAAACAGTCTAGTGTCTACTAAGTTGTTTAAAATTAACTTCTGTACGAAAGAATAGAAAAATTTCTCAATATTATCCCCATTATTCTCCCGAAAATAACAAAGAGTTCTAAAACTCGGAGTTATGCCGTTGGTTAGCCATATTAAGTATATGTTTTTCAAACATTCTTCTTCAAGTTTTCTACTGGCAGACAATCTATTCATGTATCCATAAATAAACAATTTTAACAAATCGCCAGGATTAAAAGCACGTCTACCTGTCTTATTCTTATTGGCTTTGAAACATTTAAAGTTGCTATCCTCATTAATGATACTATCTACGATAGAATCAAGATGTCGTACCATATGATTTTTAGGAACATAGTCATCAACACAAAAAAGCAGAGTTTCATTTCTATTTATCTTACTGTCATATCTGTTCATGCAACCTCCTATATATATTGTGATATAATACTTTATATATAAATATTGTCAAGTTATTTATAGTATTTTTTTATTTATAACCGTTAAGTTTGCACAAACTCTCAAGAGAAAGAAATGAAGATTACCATTTAAAAGTAATAAACATATCTTCTCCAATAGATGTCAATTTTTTAAAAGGACAATCTCAAAACAAGGTGTTTCATTTTTACCAAACAGGCGACAGCCTGATATGAGCTTTTATCTATTATCTATTATCTATTATCTGCAAATCTTTGATTTGCCATTATCTGTAGTGCGTCAGCACTACCATTATCTTCTCCAATAGATGTCAATTTTTTAAAAGGACAATCTCAAAACAAGGTGTTTCATTTTTACCAAACAGGCAACAGCCTGATATGAGCTTTTATCTGCAAATCTTTGATTTGCCATTATCTGCAGTGCCTCAGCACTGCTTATCTCCTTGGAGCTTACATTTTTTTGCTTTATACTATAATATTAAAAAAAAGATTGACACTTTTTCACCTTTTGGAGTTATATTAAGTAGGTGTTTTAATTTTAATTTGCATAAAAAAAGGATTAATTATGCGTGTTTTCTTTAAACCAGGCTCAACACTATACCCAAAAGGCGGAAAACGAGACGATGTCGTCTATTGTTACCATAATGAAGGAACAATATGCTATACTCGTAATTACTACAATGTTCCCGAAATGCCACAAAATCGTAAGATTAAAGAGTTGCAATCAGTAACTTTACAAATCTGGAATGTTCTCCCACTCCGGTTTAAAACTGAATTAGCACTCTATGCTAAACAATATATAAAAGAATACCCGCATATCAGACGTAAATTTCTTAGTAATTACTCGATTTTCTTAAAAATTACCCATAAGCTTGATCAGTTAATGCAGAGTACTCAAAATAAATCTCTAACAATTGAAGATTTCTATAAATTCTTTGTTTCCTTATCTTTAGCAGATTATATCCGTGTAAAATTTCTTCCTAAAATTATAAATTTTTATAAACTTAATGCTCAGATTCTAATAGAAAAAATACATTATTTCTTTGAATATAAAACCATTTTAACAAAGGATTATTCCCAATATCAGCAACTGACTGCACCTTTTGGCTAGACTGTAACTATTCTTTTTTCATTCTTTGGATTCGCCTAAAAGATTCATTGATACGTTCTTCTGTGATTTCTCCCCGCTGTATCCCCTTTTTAATAATGGCAATCACCTCTTCTGGTAAATGCTCATTGGGATTGAAATATTGAGAAAAAACTAACAGATCACTTCCTGATTTTATTGCCTGTAAAACGATTTCTTCCAATGAATAATAATTATTGATCGCTCCCATCTGTAAATCATCTGTTATGACAACCCCTTGAAAATTCAATTCTTTTCTAAGAGTACCCAATATATGCTTTTCTGAAAGTGATGCTGGATACAAACTATCGACTTTGTTGTTGAAGATATGAGATGACATGATGGATTTTACTCGTTTTGTCTTAATCAAATCTCTGTATGGATCCAGTTCATAAGCTTGCCAGCTTTCAGATACATCAGTAAGTCCTTGATGTGAGTCATTTGTAGCACTTCCGTGACCTGGAAAATGTTTGATACAGGAGATCAATCCTTCTGACTCAATTGCTTTTATAAAAGCATCAGCATAAGTTGTAACAACTCGAGGATCCTTTGAATAACTTCTCTGGATTGCTCCTATAGCAGGAGAATTTGGGTTGACATTGACATCTACGACTGGTGCTAAAATGTAATTAAATCCATATTGCTTACACTCCCTAGCTAGTTGTTTATATGTCTCAAAAGCTTGTTTGATACTCAGACTATCCGCAACTTGTTGAGCAGATGGAAATCCCTTAAACCCTTTCTTTTTACTCAATCTCTGTACAAATCCACCTTCCTGATCAATAGCAAATAAAACGGGAAATTCCGACTGAGCAGAATGTAAATAGCTCATTAATGAATCTGTCTGATTTGGATTTTTGATGTTATAATTAATTACTAAAATACCACCCAAATTATTTTCTGTAATTTGTTTATGTACCAATTGAACCCATTCTTCCTTTACATCTGTTCCTCTGAAACCAAACATAAGCATCTGACCAATTTTGACATCTAAAGAATAATCCTGTACCTTTTCTTTTAATGAATAAGCTAAGGTTACAAATAACATACAGAAAAGTAATAACATTATATTTTTTTTCATAATACCTTCTTTTTATAATATGAAATTGCTATAAAATGACTTCATTCTCAACTTTCCAAGCTGGGTCAACAATACACAAAAATACTAAATCCTTTTCACTAGTACAGGTTATATTTTGTTTGCTGTTAGGTGGAATAAATATGAGTTGATTTGGGAAAACTGCGCAATCTTCTTGATCAATATGCATGATGCCCTCACCCTGTAATATATAATATGCTTCTGAAGTACTTAACTGATGAAGATAAGAAGTCTCTCCTGATTTCACGATGGCGTGCGCAAAACTATAGGAAATTTGAACTGAATCATGATCAGGATGTAAAACTACCCTTAATTTAGTGTTATCTCCTGCTGCAAATTCAAGACATTGACTTAAATCTTTAATTAACATAACTCCTCCAAAAATTATTTGAAACTCATTCCAATAATTAATTATCTGAGATAATTTCACTAGTCTTTCTTTTTGATTTTTTATAACAAGGTTCCTTTTTGTCAAGTTTTTTGCAATTTCTCTGTTTTTGTTATAAGTTAAGATTGATCGAAATATTTAAGCTCTCTTTAAGCTACTCTCGTACTAAAATGAATACAGATGTAATATCTGTTAGAAATATGATTTGCATCAGAGATGCAATATGTATATAACCCAGTTCGTAAGATCTGGGTAAGGGGAATATGAGACTCCTTCCATCCCCGCATCAGAGATGAGAGACACACCCTCTGGCTCGTGGATTACACATGAGCAAGACATCTGTTGGTCAGCCGGAGCTGCCACATAGTTATTGATTTATCCCTATAAATCAACTCATCAGCTACCAATATACCTTTCCTTTGGAAAGAGAAATAACCCATTCAACAACACTATCACAAATTTTTCCGATAAATTATTAAATACTATTCTTTTTGAATGAGAAATCATAACCCCGATAGGGGTTGAATATTGGTAGGCCATGGTTTTAACCATGGTAATATTGCCAACATACAACCTAACCCCTTTAGGGGTTAAACTTTCCACAAATGGTACAATCGCCCCTGAAAATAGCTATAATCCATACTATCTATAATACCTTACTGTGTATCGGCACAATCTATTCTCCCTGATAAAAATGTATAAATGTTACAATCGTCCATGAAAAAATGGCGTGTTATGGAGCGAGTTCGGCTCGGACTCGAATACTTGAAGATAATACTCATTTTATCTACAAATTCCTATACCTTATCAATCTAATACAAGAAATAATCCAGATATAAGTGTTACAATCGTCCATGAAAAAATGGCGTAAAGTCGTAGGGAAACTCGAAGGGGAACGAACAGCCATTCTGATTGAAGACAATGGTTTTCCTCATAATTTAACTTACCCATTGGTAAGCTATGGCGGAGTCCCTGAGAGTGACTGGAGATTAAATGGCATACCATCAGAAAAATATAGATATTTATATTTCAATGAAAAGAGATGAAAATCAAGATCCCCGATAGGGGTTTCCTAGGGCTTGATTTTTTCTTTGCTTCGTTTATTTTGCATCAAGGCAAAAGAAATGAAGAATACCATTTCAAAGAATTAACCCTATCTTCTCAAACAGTTATCATTTTTGAAAAGGACAATCTCAAAACAAGGTGTTTCATCTTTACCAAACAGGCAACAGCCTGATGCGAGCTTTTATCTGCAAATCTCCGATTTGCCATTATCTGCAACACACCTGTGTTGCCAGTAACTATCCAGATATAAATGAGATATCGCCCCTGAAAATAGCTATAATCCATACTATCTATAATACCTTACTGTGTATCGGCACAATCTATTCTCCCTGATAAAAATGTATAAATGGTACATTTGCCCATGAAAAAATGGCGTGTTATGGAGCGAGTTCGGCTCGGACTCGAATACTTGAAGATAATACTCATTTTATCTACAAATTCCTATACCTTATCAATCTAATACAAGAAATAATCCAGATATAAGTGTTACAATCGTCCATGAAAAAATGGCGTAAAATCGTAGGGAAACTCGAAGGGGAACGAACAGCCATTCTGATTGAAGACAATGGTTTACCTCATAAATTAACTTACCCATTGGCAAGCTATGGCGGAGTCCCTGAGAGTGACTGGAGATTAAATGGCATACCATCAGAAAAATACAGATATTTATATTTCAATGAAAAGAGATGAAAATCAAGATCCCCGATAGGGGTTTCCTAGGGCTTGATTTTTTCTTTGGTTCTGTTTATTTTGTATCAAGGCAAAAGAAATGAAGATTAAATTGAATAATATCTGTCATATTAAGGATTTCCCCTCCGACTCGAATGAGAATGAAATGAAATGAAATGAGTATTTACCGTTATCAAAAATACGTAGAGACTGTGCACCTTTTAATTTAACTAATTTCTTACTTATCTGCACAATACTATTTTGATATTTAAAAAAACTGGTCGAGTATCATCGTTTTTTCCTAAAACTTCATTTTGACATTATGTTTTTATTTTCTTGTTTTTTTAAACCAATATTAGACACGTCTAAATACTCTAAAATCATAATACACCTATGACAAGAAATGCTTATAATAATATTAAATAAATAGCTTTACATAATACTTAATAGTATTATAATGGTTTATAAATAAAATATTATTAAGGTGTTAATATGATGAAAAAATCGACTCATAATTTGTTTGAATTTATACCAAACAAAGATAATTATTGTATTAAAATTAAGGTTCATATTGTTTTAGAAATCCCAAAAACTGAGTCCAACAGAAAGCTTCTGGCTGTTTTTTTGAGACTTATTTTTTTTGCTTGTTGTGAAAACTTGTTTACTTTTCAAGAAATAGCTAACATTCTGGGATTTAATGACAGAAGGGATATTGATAATTACTACAGAGAGTTTAAGAAAAAAGGCTATGACTTTCTTGGCTTATTAACTCGGAAAGTAGATTTATCCAAGTATGTCGACATTATTCAAAAAATTGTGATCGATAATCCTTTTTTAACAGTACCTGAACTATTCCTGATCTTTAAAGGTAAGTTTCCATTAGTTAAAATGTGCGCAGTATCTTTTAATAAATACCTTTCACAAGCGAATACCTGCTTAATTTTACAAAGTATCCATAAAAATATCAGTAAAAAGGGCAACTATTGGGATAAAAATCATTTGTTTTCATATCTCTTAAAAAACAATGAGAATCCGGTGGTAAAAAAAAGAATTGAAGAGATGAAAGAATCCGAGATTGAAACAAAACCAGAAAAAGTATCAGTCATAATTAAGTTAAGTACACAAACTAAAAGCTTTTTAGTAAAATTTTTAGTAGGTGCTTCTATGAGTTATCAAATGATAGCTTTTATTATGGGTATGTCGAAATCAAATGTTAGAAAACTGGTGTATAGAGATCCATACTTTTATCAATTATTACTGAGTTCGATAGTTAGATACAGCGGTATCATTAGTGTTGATGAAAAATATGTTAAATTGAATGGTGTTTTTCTATATGTTTTTTCGGCTGTTGATGATAAGACAGGTATTCCTTTGATGGTTCAGCTATACCCTCAAAAGAATGCTGATAGTTGGAAGATTTTTTTCACACTTTTCAAAAAACATTATGGCAATCCCTCTTTAATAATCAGTGATGGCTGTCCATCGCTGGCAAAGGGCAGAAAAGAGGTGTTTCCTAAAGTAAGTTTTCAATACTGCAAATTCCATAAGATGAAAAACCTGATTAAAAATATATATCAAAGTGAAAAAGACATTAAACTAATAAAAAAAATAATTAACAAACTCAAACAAGTTTTCAATAGGCAAACTGTTGGAGCTAGAAGGAAAGCACTGTTAGAATTAGAAAAAATGATTACAGGTACTGCTAAAGAATATTTCATTTCCAGTTTTGTGGGGCAATGGAAACACTTAACCAAGAGCTATACATCTAATGCGGCTGAAAGATGGAATAAAAAAATTGATAAGGTTATTTCAGGAAAATACGGACTAAAAACTCCTGAAACGATTGAGCAACTTGTTCATTGTTTATGGTTCAAAGAACTTATCACGAATGGCAAAGTTCATTTAGACTCAAAATCTATTATTTCTACTATAAATATTCCAAAATATAGTCAAGAAATGATTGAAATAAACCACATGGAACAGTTATTTGATATCAAAGCCTATCGGAAAGTCGCTTAGTGGAAAAGAAAAGTGCACAGTCTCAATACGTAAAATAAATTATTTATCATTTTTTTCTTGACATGGAATAAATACTTTTACTATCTTTGTATTTATAGATGTCTTGAAAATATGTTATAGAATTTGTAAGTGAAGTATGAAGTTAAAGAAAAGCTTATTGATTATTTTTTTCATACTTTTTCTTTGAACAGATATCATAATTTCTAACAAACATAATTTCAATACACTCGTTTCAAATAAATATTTTGGAGTAATTGTGAAGTTAATTGTGTTTAAATGTTTTTTTGAACTAGATTTTATACCCTATCCTGAATATGACTTTTCTTCTGCTTTTCGAGGATTATGGGGAAGAAGTCTAAAAAATATGTTCTGTCTTCAAAAAAATATTAACTGCCAAGACTGTTCTTTTAATAATTGTCTTTATTATAACATTTTCGAGAAAACCTATGAGTCTGGAGAAGAATACAAACCTTACATAATCTTTCATAATATTTTAAATCAATCTCAAGTTGAAATTCATTTCAGTTTCTTTGGAATATACGCAGAAAATGCCGATCGTCTTTTTGCCTCCATCATGCAATTAGCAGAAAGAAAATTAAAAATTTCTGGAAAAGAAACAGAGATCAAAATAACTAAAATACTTGATTACAACGACCATTTTATCTTTGAAGCAAAAAATAAGGTTTTTAACCCCTTTTCCTTTTTCACAATAGATTTTAAAAATGAGTGTCTCCATCTCCTAACCATAGATTTTATAACCCCATTAAGAATGAAATACCAAAACAGATTAATGACAATCTTCAATTCAGAAGCCTTTTTAAAAAGTATGATCAGAAGAATCCGCTTCATGAATTCAGAATTCAATCTGAATCTGAAACAAGATCCAATATATAAAGAAGAATGGAAAGACATAGAATTTAAGGCAAATCTTTAATGGAAAGAAAAATACCGCAAATCCCTGCGTCAACAACAAAAAATGAGTATCGGCGGATTGATCGGTCATATCATAATCAACAAACCTGACCCAGATCTTCATTATCTTCTAAAAATCGGTGAAGTCCTTCAGGTCGGAAAACAAACAAGTTTTGGGAATGGGAAATATAAACTATATCAATAATATCATTAAGAAGTTGATAAAGATAATTAAAAGCACACCATTAGTATAAAAAAATCTCACAAACTCAATTAACTATTTATTTATTAAATAAACTTAAAGTTTATCAAAAAATTAATTATAATTTACACAACTAATTGTATTATAAGCTATTAGATTATAATTCCAATTTTTGGCATGGGTTGCGATAACTCTTGTCAGGAGGAAATATGAAAAATCTAAGCAAATCAAACAAAGTTAGTTTTCAAACATATATTTTAACATTAACGAGAGGATGTGCTCAAACCTGTACCTTTTGTGCTGTTGATGCTTATGGAGGATCCATAGAAAAGTGTATAGAAATGAATAATAAAATGATAAAAATCAATAAAGAAATGAGTTGTAATGAATGGTTAAGAGTTGTAGATAAAATATTAACAAAAAATGAAAATGCCCATTTTGACTTATCAGGAGGTGATTGTTTAATAATCCCAGCAATAAGAAACAACTTCATCCCCGAATTAATGAAAAGAGTAAAACCCGAACAAGTGAGTATCACAGCAACTGCTGATTCATTAAGAATATGGATACAAGAATTAAAGTTGAAACATCAAAACATATTGCCAAAATCTATTCACATAACTTACGATGGCATTAGATCCTATTCATTTGATAATATATCTTTAGTTAAAAATTTAAAAAATCTCGGTTTTGATGTTCATATTGAATGTCCCTTAACTATTGACAATACTTCATCTGAATGTATTAAAAGCATCTTTAAAGTAGCAATGGAAAATCAAATCAGTGAGATCTTGCTTATGAGATACTATCCTGTTGGAAGAGGAGCTGTATTGAATACAGTCAAGATAAATGAACCAAACAGTGAAACATACAAAAAAAGCATTAATTTGTATAGAGAGTTGGAAGAGTTATATCAATATAAGACACGTGTAAAAGTACAATGTTCACTGAAAAGTTTTGATGAATTATCCGGAATATACAGATGTAAGATAGGAGATTCAACCTGGTGTGTCATGCCCAATGGTAATCTTTTAATCTGTCCCTGGGCTTACGGTAAACAAGGAAATTATCTTGATCCGTCCTTTTATGCAGGTAATCTTCTTTATGAATCAATGGAGATGTGTATGGAGAATGCTAATATCAAAAGGAGAAATTTAATTCAGATGTTTCTGTCAGAATGTAAAATCTTTGGGATTGTTGCTGAAATGGATAAAGGGGTTGTAAATGAATAAAAAAAAATATTCTGTTGCAGGTATAGAAATACCTTGTCCTATTGTTGTCGCTTCCTCTCCATGCACAGAAACAAAAAGTAACCTTATTGCTTGTGCAGAAGCAGGAGCGGGTGCAGCAATTATTAAATCCTGTTTAACTCAAAATAACATGATTGATGATTATCAAAAAAGGCATTTTGCAAAGAATTCATATGGTATATGGGGTTATTCTTCCTGCTCAAGAGAATTGCTTAAGACAAAAACTGCTTTGCAGATTTTATATGAGACTTCTAATGAAACAAATATGCTTTTGATTCCAAGCATTGCTGGTTTAACTTTTAACTGTAATGAATGGTTAGACACTATTGAATCATTTAATAAAGTGAATGCAAAAGTCATACAACTTGATTTTTTCTACTTGAATGACAGGATTGCTTTACCTGATAACATGGAAAAATTGTCCATATTGCTGAATAAAATTACATCTGCTTTCGAATTGGCAATAATACCCAAGTTAAACATCGAGATTCGTCCATCAAGTGCCTTTTATTATTTTGAAAATACCGGAATTGCAGGATGGTCTCTTTTAGATTCAGTAAAATCTGTCTATATACCAGATAGTACAAATTTAACTCAAAGAATTTGTTATCCTGATCAAGCCTCCTTGTTTGGAGAATGGCAGTTCCCATTGACATCTGATTATTTAACAAAATTAAAAATAGATTCAAAACTTCCCATTTTGGCTGGTGGAGGTATTAATAATGTAAAGGATATTCAGCATCTTCTCAATTTTGGGGCAGATGCCGTTCAGGTGTGCACTGCAATTTTAAAAAGGGGACCTAGATGGATAAAAGAAATTCTTGAAATTATTGAGAACATTCCTGAAGAAAATTACATAAATATAAAGCATGATCATAAAGTTCTGGTAAATCATGAAAAATGTACTCATTGTTATAAATGTCTCAAACAAATGATGTGTGAAAATATTGTGCTTAAAAATGGTGAAATTGATATTGACCAACAAAAATGTGAAAGATGTGGATTTTGTGTTTGTCTTTGTGAATGTCAAGCTTTAAAACTATTATAGATTGGAGGTAAAAATGATAAATGAAATTGAAGTAAAAACAATCATAAACAAGAGTAAACTGCCTGAATCTGATTATTGTATTAATCCTTATATTGGCTGTTTACATAATTGCCAATATTGTTATGCACGATTTATGAGAAGATTTACAGGACATAAGGAAAAATGGGGATCTTTTGTTGATGTAAAAATTAATGCCGATACTTTGTTGGAAAAAAAGCTGTCAGGTAAACATCAAATTAAGAAAGTATTATTGGGCTCAGTTTGTGATGCCTATCAACCAATTGAGAAAAAATATAAAATTACTGAAAAATGTGTTAAGATTTTAATTGATCATCAAATATCTTTTTCAATTTTAACCAAATCATCATTAGTCCATAGAGATTTGAAACTTTTTGAAAAAGCAGGAAGTTTAATAAGTATAGGGATTAGTCTATCATTTTCAGATGATAAGTTTAGAAAAATCTTTGAACCACGTGCTGCCAGTGTAGAGGAGAGAATAAAGATAATCAAAACATTAAAGGAATATGGTATCTCGAATTATCTTTTTATTGGACCAATCTTACCTTTGATTACAGATGTTAACAATATAATTTCTGAAATTGGATCCCTTACCGATGAGATATGGGGAGAACGATTAAACCTTAAATGTGGAAATTTTGATGATGTTTTATATGCCTATAAAAAATGTCATATTTCTGAAGATTGGCTTAATTTGGCTCAATCTGAGGAATTTTGGAATAAAACTAATTATGATATGATTCAAATGTGCAATCAGATAGGTGTTCCATTAAAGGGTTTCTATAAGCATTAAGGAGAATATATGAAGGAAGTAAAAGTACTTAATGCAATGGCAGGTCTTTTATACTTATTTTTTAGCCTCATTTCAGGAGTTTTTGAAATTGGAGTTGTGGTTTTTGGATATATAAATTTTGATTTACTAACTGCTTTGTTATTTGTTTTAGGGTATCAAATCGGGTGTTTATTTATTCAACCATTTCGTATAGATTTAAAGTATATATTAATCAACCAGATTATAGCACTTATTCTTTATCAATCTATTCCCGATAATATTTACATTATTTTCTATCTTATTGCCTCTTTAAGTGCAGGTTTACAAAATGTGAGAGAGTCATTGATTGCTCCACAAAACAAAATTTCGGAAAGTGTAAAACGATGCTTTAGGGTACTTGGATTTTCTTCAGGTATTTTTATTGGATTTCAAAATGACTTCGGTAATTTTCTATTTATTTTTTTAATTATTTTTTTCTCAACATTCTTAGTCACCTTCATAAAAGGAAGTAAAACTAAAGAAAACAAATCCATTGCTTTGTTTTCAGGTTATAAAACAGGATTGATAATGATGTTTCATCAGATCCATTATTTTGCTTATGCTTACAATATTTTATTGTATTTTGTTATATTCGATCTTAATCATCAGACATTAATCCATTTTCCATTCTATTCAATCACTTTGTTTTGTTTAGGTTGGATAAGCTACATTACCGGAAAGAAAATTTTAAAGGATATCCTTCGATTATCCTCAATTTTAGCAGTTTTATTGGGTCATTTCTGGTTGTTACTTTGTTTGACAGGTATGATTATTTTTCAACAGAACATAATACTATTCTCCTTTTTTTGGATATTTGGTGGTTTTGGAGGAGGAAGTGTATATGCTATTAAAGAATATTTGCATTCCACAAATTCAATAAAAAATGTTGATAGTTGGGAGAATTATGGCCATGTTCTCGGAGTATCAATAACAGGAATTATCATGATAGTTGTAAATGATAAAATATCAGTATCTTTATTTATAGCAGTTATAGCTATTATACTTACAATGTTTTCTTTATTAAAAAATTTAAAAAGGAAAAATTATGCTTGACAATTAACAAATGAAAGTCCGAAAATTGTATTTATGAATGAGTGAAATTATAATCACTCCCCACTTATTTAAAGTATTTGTTATATAAAGGAGATACTATGGCTGAATTAGATTATTATCATGTGTCCATTTCTGCTAAAAAAGTTCAGAAATTTATTTTTCAGTTCCCGACTTTAAAATGTATGCTTGGGGCAAATGCAGCCTTAGGTGAATTTTTCTATGTAGATCTGCCAGCTTTGAAAAAGAAAACGGATAGTCAGATTGTCCCTTTGGATAAATCAAAAGATCAAGTAATGATTAATCCATCAGATATCTCTGAAGACAATCCCAATTTATTATTTAAAAAAGGAATTCTTTGTTCTGCAGGTGGGCATTTTGAAGCCTTGTTTAAAAATAAAGAGGATGCTGTAAATTTTATTATTGAGAGCTTGAATCTTATAAAGAAAAAACTACCCAATTTAAAATTATCCTATGATATTAAAAAGCTTCTTAAAAATCAATCGTATAAAAAATTCAAAGATTCTGCTTCATTATTTGAAGAGGAACCAGAATTACAATCAAGAATTATTGAAAACTCAATGAATGATATGTTTTTGGATAACCCCTTTTTTGAATTATCAGCCGATGGTTTGACTGCAAACTTGAATGATAATGATTTAAATATTGAAAAAATACTGGAAAATCATGGCAATCGTTTCTATAATCAAAAATCAGATAATTTTTTAAGTTTCTTATATAATAAATTGTTTGAAAATAATGAAATAAGTAAGCAAAACCTATCATATAGTTTCGAAGGAATCAAAAAAAAATCCACTACAAAAAAGAAAAATTTACTGGCTATTACCGCTATCGACGGTAATGAAATGGGAAATTTGTTTAGGAAAATTGAAGAGCCCCTAAAAAACAAAAATTCTGCTATTGAGGCTTTTATTGAGATAGAAAAATTCTGGTATTCAAAAAGATCAGGAATGAGAAGAGCATTAATAGAAACTCTAACAAAGAATGCAGAGTTTTATAATCTGCCTTATCAAATACTCATGCTGGGGGGGGACGATCTGCTAATCGTCTCTACACCTGAGTTTGCATTTAATTTTTTAGAAATATTTCAAAAAAACTATAAGTTAAAGTGTGAAAAATCCAGTTTCTGTGCTGGTATTGCGTTTACTAAATACAATTATCCCTTTATTCATGGACATGCCCTGGCAGAATCATTATTATCCTCTGCAAAAACTAAAATCAGAAAAATGGAAAAAAATGATCAGTTTGCAGTAGATTGGCACATTCTATACTCTACAATGCCTGAAGATATTGAAGATATACGTAGAAGAGACTATATGATGCACTATAAACAAGATACTCGGGACACTATAGAATTATTGTCAATGAGACCATACATGATTACAGATGCTGTGAATATGTATAAAAAGGCAACTGAAATGAATAATGATTTTAAGAATGAAAACAAGAAACTCGGGCGAAATAAAATTAAAAGCTATCGAACTTCATTGAAGAAGGGATTAAAACATACTGAATACATATACGATCAACTATTTAAAAATCATTATGAGTTTCTAAAACCTGCTGCAGGTCAATTTATTAACAACGTTTTAGTAAGAACCTGTAATGCTTTAGATTATATCGAACTATTAGATGTTTTACCTCACTAAAAGGAGAATAATTATGAAAATATTAAACATCAACTTTAGTATAGAAACTTTGGAAGATATTCATCTTGGCAATGGGCTTAATTGTCCGGGGCTTTATGATGATGGCTTTACAAAAGATCATAACGGTGACCCCATATTCAACTTTGATACCTTTAAAGGATTATTAAGGCAATCAGCTCATGAAATCATCCATCAAAAACCTGAATTTAAATCTGAATATTCAAACTTATTTTTCTACAAAAATCAACAATCTCTTGATATTTTAATCAGTTATAACAAAAAGGATGATGAATATCCCTTTATTATTCATACCTTTACCAGAATTGATAGAAATACCCGTAAATCAACAGATAAGTCTTTACGAAGCATTGAATGCCTTAAAAAAGGGTGCTCATTTAATGGTGAAATCAGATATCTGGCAAATGATTCTGTAGATTTAAACAAAATTTCTGATTTGTTAATAGAAAGTTTACTAAATCTTCAAAGAGTTGGTGGAAGCAGAACCAGAGGTATTGGGAAAATTTCTATATCAAACATAGTTCACCGTATTGATGAATATTCTTTTGATGAAGCTACCTTGTCTGAAAGTTCTGCTAATTCCATCAGTTTGATATTACAATTAAAGGATAACGTAACCATTGCAGATGGCGCATTACTTAACAATAATCATTATAGAACTTTAGATTATTTCAGCGGTACAAGCGTGCTGGGTATGCTGAGAGTACATTTGGCAAAAACTGATCAGGATTTATCAATGTTAAATGATTCGAGAATCATGGTAAGTAATTTTCTGCCTATTCCTTTTGACTGTATCAATTATTTTAAAGATCAGAATCAAAATCCTGATATTATCCCTATTCCTTTCACTGCTAGAAAGAAGAAAAAGGATGGATTTAAAGATCAACCCATACCACATTGGGCGTTGAAATCATTAGGGAATAAAATTGATAAAGATGAGTTTATCAATGATAAAAACAATAACGAATCCAATAAAAGTTTTTCTGGTGGATATCTGATCAATAAAAACGGAGATATGAGTTATTATTCTGTTCCGGTTACAATTCAAATGAGGAATAAAATAGATAGCTCTACACAGGCTGTAAGTGATCAGTCACTTTTTACAGAAGAGAAGGTATTGAAGAATAATTATTTTCAGGGGACAGTTACTTTTCAAAATAATGAAGATTTACATACGTTTTTAAGACTAATGAAACCATGGTTAGATAAAAATGTCTGGCTGCATTTGGGCAGAGGGTCAAAACCTGTTGAAATATTTGATTATTACTTTACTGAGATAAGCCAAGATTCTGTCATAGATAAAGATATTTTCATATTGACTTTACAATCTGATGCGATTTTACTCGAAGAAAATGGCAGTTTTGCTTCAATCATTAAACCGGGATACTTTGCAAAAGAGATTCATCTTACAGAAGATCAAAAAATCGTTTTAAAGAGACACAATTCAGAAACAAGGATTATTCATTCATTTCATGGATTAAGTGGAACCCGTCGATTTGGGGTGAAAGCAATCAAAGCCGGGAGTGTTTTTGAATATAAATTGATAAATTTATCTCCTGAAGACCGTGCCAATCTTAAACAACTTTTAGATAAAGGCATCGGTTTACGAAAAAATGAAGGATTTGGTAAGGTAAGAATCAACCACCCTGTACATAGCATAAATAACCAGAACCAAAACTCAGATAACCCTGAGATCTATATTCCCAGACAGGATGATTTCTGTCTTAAAATGTCCCAAAAACATGATTGTAAGAAAAGTTATTCTGATCAATTAAAAGCAATGAAGACTTTGAAACGATGGAAAAGAATCTTGCGCTACACTTTAACATTCGTTGAAGCTGGTACACCCTTGAACATTATTTATGATTTACTAAAAGAGAAAAAAGTAAAAGTTAAAGATCATAATCTTCTTTTTGATCTTTTAAATAAAATGTTAACAAACATATCCAATTATGAAATCTTAGGGTTCATTCTCAGAGAAGTTCTGAAAGGAGAAGATAATGAGTAAGATAAAATATAAGTTGGATATCCAATTGAAAACAGCACTTCATATTGGCTCCGGATTGATTGAAGATGCTTTAGGTGCCGCAAATATGGTCAGAAATGGAAAAGGTGAGTTTATCATTCCCGGAACCAGTATTGCCGGTCTTTTTTTTGATAGACTTGATCAGCTCTTAACAGAGAATGAAAAATCAACTGATCAATACAAAAAAATCGTTCCAGCTGATCATCAGGAGTCAGGTAATCAGGAAAGGGAAACAGATTTGAAATCATTCTCAAGTCCTTATGAGTTTTCAACTTATTTCTTTAATATGGCAAAAGTTAAACCGGCTATCAGAGACAGGGTGAAAATTAACAGATCCAGAAAAACTGCTGAAGATAAAGCAAAGTTTTCGCATTGGGAAATTGAACCCTATGAATTAGATGAAAATCCAGTTATGATGACTTTGGAAATGACTATCAATACCGACAAGTATCTGCCTGTTGATTTTGACTCATCTGATATTGTTCCTACAGCTTCAGAAAATGATATTAAAAAATGGGATATTGATCTGTTAAAAACATGGGCTGAAAAAGTCTTCAACTCGTGGGAAAAGGATGGTCTGTTTATTGGAGCTTTTTCAAGCTCCGGTTGTGGTTGGGCTATTCTTAAAAGTTTTAATTGTTATCCGAAAAAAGATGTGAATATTAACGATGACAACAATAAAGTACATAATAATCTATTTGTTGAGATTCCTCTCAGGATAATTATAAAAGATGAAGCAGATGGGTATGGTACCAACACTCTTCTGATAAGAGGTGGAGAGGCTATGTTTAGTCTTGGAAATAAAGATGATATTGAACCAGATGCTGTTTTTATGAATAATGGAACTCGTTTGCTAATTCCTGGTTCATCGGTTAAAGGGGTTATTACGGCATTTTTAGAAAAGTATGGTCATATTCAATGGAACGAGATTTTTTTTGGTCAAACTGAAGAAAAAGAAGCAACAGCAGGAAAGGTATATATATCTGATTTTTATCCAGACAACTTTAATAAGGATCATTTGGCTGTCATCAATCACCATGCTCAGGATGAATTTACCAGAGCAGTTTTAGGATCATCAAAGTTTGATGAGGAAGCATTGTTTTATACCTCATTTTCAGGATTTATTAAAATTTACAAAAAAGACTGGAATGATGAAATGAAACAAATGTTTGAATTAATAAATAATGGAATGAAAGCCCGGGTTATTTCTCTGGGAGCTCATTCAACTTATCCTATTTGGGAATTGGAGCTGAATCATGAATAAAATATCTTTTACTGATATGATAGAAAAAATTAAAAACAGTGATTGGGCTATTGGAGAAAGAGGCTGGACCGATCAATTAAGAAACAATCTGGGAAATGATCATGCCGGGATGTTCTTTATTACTAAGGATGTCAAAATTACACTTCAAAGCATCAAAGATTTAAGTATTCTTGTTTTGTTTAATGAAAATGAACAGAGATCTTATTACCTGCAAGATAGGGATGTCTATTTTGAAGTTATTAAAACATTATCATTATCTGATGAGAATGTAAAAAAAGTAACTGTTAGATCGATTAAGAATAATAAAAAGCGTTACGCATATGCTGATGAATTGGGAATACTTAAAAACATCCCAAATGAATCATTAACCATTCTCATTGACGAGAAAAACAATTGGAGATTATATCATGACTCTTTATAATAAAATCAAAACCGCTAAAGATAATTTAGTCTATTCTTTTATACCTGTCAAAGCTCATGAAGATTCTGATTATGTTAACATTGCCGAATTCAATAAAATATTAAAAGGGGATGAGGAATTGTATTCGGGGTCTATCAACTGTTCCCTGTATGCATTAAATCATTTAATAGTTGGAAATCTCACCAAGAAAGAAAATGAAGATCAAGAGAATGAATATACTGTCATCAATCCCTTGGAAATGAACAATAAAATACTAATCTCTCCTCATACTTTAAAGGGAGCCGTTGCTTCCTTCGTGAAACAATATTTGAATGTCCCCATTAGGAAAATTAATCAACAATCTTTTATGATGAGACCAAACATCAATATATACACAAAACTTCATGATAACAAAGATAATAAAAGATTAATAACCGGAGCCGGGATAATAACTAAAGTTTTAAAAGACAGTATGGAAATTCTGCCGATTGATGGTCTTCTGAAGTTCGAAGATTCTTCATTAAAAAATATTTCTTTAAACCCATTACTAAATTCATTTAATGAAAAAGATATCGAAAAATTACACGAGACTAATATAAAGATTGGTAATAGTAAAACAGCATATTATTTCTTTAGTTATCCTGATGGATGGGTCGGAAACGGACTTACGGTTGATAAATTTTTAGAGCATGATAAAGAGAATAACTCAAAGTTAAAGCATCATAATTGTATTGGATTCAATAAAAAAAAATTTACGGATGCTATAAAATTTGGTGATCATTTAAAATTAAAAGTGAACCAGGACATTTTAGATCATTATCATAAAACTATTGATGAGTTAGGATCCGGATTTGTTAATAAACATCCTTTTCACTTTAATGAAGATGAAAAAAAAGAAATAAAAGAGAATATTGAGAAAATGCGAATCTTTAAAGTCGGAGAACCGATAATTTTTCAATATGATGCTGAACAAGATCAGATTATTTCCTTTGGAAAAAACTTCTATTACCTTTGGCTTTACCAAAACAGTTTGGAGGATATTGTTAAGAATAATCTGAAAGATGAATTCTTCAAAACAATAAATGACGAAATCAGAATTTCCAGGTTTTATGAAATGTTCGGTTTCACTAAAGAAGATATGCTGAAACATGAAAACCACAAAGATAAGGTGCAAAATTCTAAAGCAGGAAAGATTCACATCAATTATGCACAATATATATCCGGAGGAAGTATTGATAGAAATGGGTTTAATCTCAAAAGACCAGGTCAACCCATGCCAAGTGCTTATGAGTTTTATCTTAAACAGGAAGAATCAGATAATGAAGAGAAACCATTAATCACTTATGGAGATCGGGCAAGAGAGGATCACGACAAAGCCGTCTTATCCGGGCGTAAAGTTTACAAACGCTCCTCAAAAAATTATCTTCCCATATCATTAACCGATGAAGATCAGAAAATGATGATCTGTCTCAAGAAAGTTGTGAGACCACATAATATTAAGAACAATTTAGACTCTTTTCCAGAATTTAAATTCAAGTTGCATTTTAACAACTTAACACAAGATGAATTATCTCTTTTATGCTTTTCTCTTCAGCTTGATGATAAGAAAAAAAATGATTTATTCACTCAGTATGAAAACGAAAATATATTATGTCATCAAATAGGATATGGTAAAAATTACGGTTTAGGGGCAGTAAAGATATTTATCGATCAAATGATAGTGCTGGATTCAAAATTAAACCAAAAATCATTCAATCCCTTGGATTTTATTAATGCTCATTCTTTTGAAAACAAATCAGAACTGAAGGATTCTTTTAAATTAAAAACAAAAGAATTTTCTTATCCTCAGAGAGATGGTGAAATTCCGAAATGGCATTCTGAGATCAGAGCAGATGATTTTAAACTAAGATCAGGGTCTTCTGAAAAAAGCTTAGTTTCTAATAAACCTAAACCTAAAAACAAACCCTCTCAAAATCAAAGGAGATTTTAATGAATCTTTTATTTATGACCATAGGACAAAGGGACTGCATGGGAGTTGTTGATCATGAGGGGAATTTGACTCGTATAGAGATAAATAATTCAAACATCAAAGATCTTGTTTCTTTACCTTTTTTGCAAACCAATATAGAGATCAATCCAAAAAAAGAAAAGTTAGAAACAAAAGAGTTAGATTTAAAAGGTTTAGATTTTCCCATGTTGAGTAAAAATCTAAGTGCCTTGAAAGATATTCACAGTAAAAACCATATTCATAAGCTAATTTTAATTGTCACAGATAGAAGAAATAATCTCACTTTAATAAATAAAGCAAAAGAGGAATCACTTCATCAGAAATGGAAGGATTGCTCAGATTTTGCAAAGGATCTTGTTAATAAATATATTCAGAATGATAAATCAAAACAAACTGCAGAACTTATAATCATGAAAATGGATGAGATTACTAACTATCACAAGATAAAAATTGATGATGTGGATATCCTGTCAATTGGTGAGATTTTCGAGGAAGATTTTAATAATGTTGTGATAGAAACGTCATCTCAAATGATGAATTATCTGAAATCCTTTGATTTGAACAATATTGATTATTTAACCAGGCAGTTTCATAATAAAATCATCAGTTTGTTCGATTTCTCAGAGATGGATGACTCAGAAAACAATATTTTCCTTTCACTTTATGCAGGAGGACTGCCACTGTTGCAAAAAGCGGTTGAAAATATTCTCTATACAGGCTTCATTAATGCAAACCTTATTCCGGTTTATATTACTGAAAGTTCTTCTTACTTAAAGATTACAAAAAACGCCAACAGTTATTATACAATTCTTAAGGAATTAATACAGTCTGTCAAAAACAACGATTTTTATGATGCGGATAGAAAATACAATCTATTAAAGAATTATGTCAATACTGAGCTCAATCAACCTGTTCTTAATGACATCGAAGCTTTATTTAAAAAAATCAAAGATTTTAAAGAAAATAAGGAAAACTGGTTTTACAATCTTTTTTCCTTGTTTTTTTCCTCAATCTACAAAGATGATTTTATAACCGCTTCGGTCTTTTTGGTTTCTTTGGAAGATCAGTATTTCAGATTTATCATAAAAAAACATATTGATCCTTCACTCTTTACAGATAAAGAGAAAAAAATACTGATTAATGGCTTCGAACAGGATATAAATATAAATCTGATTGATAAACTGATAGATAGTCCGAATAATCAAGAATTTCAAAAACTTATTGATGAATTTAATCTAAAGTTTAAACCCTTATTTTTAAAACAAAATAAAAATATTTATCAGAAATTTCGTTTAATTTATACAGGAAATTATCAAAAATTTAGAGATGAAAGAAACTTTTTCATACATCGGGGGATGTCTCAATTAGGGAATTTTAAAATCAGAGAAAATATTCTTCATTTTTTAAAAATAACCCGACTATATAATGATATCATGAGAAAAATAAACAGCGATCAATACAAATGGGAAGATATCCTTAACTTCGAAAAATCCCTGTTAATTGAAGATACAATCTTTCATACGATCGCAAAAAATGTTTATGGTGAAGATTTTAATCATTTAACTCCCGAAAGGGAAATCGGTTTGGACTTGATACATTTAATAATACAGATAGTTTTATAAGAGGTCTTTGTGCAAAAAAATTGTTTAATCTCCTGGTTGGGGTTTCATGACTTTGAAACCAAAATTGAAATGAAAAATAGAATGGCACCTCTGGAAGCTTTGTTATTCTCAAATACTTTTGATTTTCAAAAAGTAATTGTGTTAGATGATCAGCAAAATAAGAAGGATAATTGGCATTATGAGTCTTTTAAAGAATATCTTGATGCATTGAGAAAGGCATTTCCTTACAAAAAGATCGAAAGCTATCAAACAGATAAATTCAATGCTGCAGATATAAATGCTGTGTTCAGAATGACTGAAAATGCAATTACTAATCTGTATAACGAGGGTTTTCTTCAAATTGATGATGATCTCAGTTTTAACACAACATCAGGAACAGATATTATGAAGGTTTGTTGGACTTTGATCTCCATAGCAAAAAATCGAGCCTCGTTACTTCAATCCTGGTATGATAAAAAAAATGATGTAACAAAATGTGAGAAATATGTTATCCCGCTTGAGTTGGATATCAAATTGAAGAGGATGAAAGAGAATTTAAAAAAGCATGAAGAATCTTATTTGGATATAGATTCAAAAATGACTGATTTTATTAATAAAGAATGTTCGGATCCTAAGATAAACGCTATTAATTTAATGGTAGATAAACTTTCTTGTTACAATAATGTAAATGTCTTAATTTTAGGTGAAACAGGAACTGGAAAAGGATACTATGCCAGAAAAATATATGAGAAAACAACAAAACGAAAAAATAACTTTGTAGAATTTAACATTTCCGCCATTTCTGAGACTCTTATAGAATCAGAATTATTTGGTCATGTCAAAGGTGCTTTTACCGGTGCAGATAAAGAAAAAATTGGATTAATTGAGTCTGCGAACGGAGGGACATTATTCATTGATGAGATCGGTGATTTGCCTGAAACTTCACAAGTCAAACTACTGAGAGCCATCCAGGAAAAAAAAATAAAAAAAGTTGGTTCTGTAGAGGATATAGGGGTTGATGTTAGAATTATATCTGCCACTCATAGTCCTCAAAAACTCAGACCAGACCTTTATTATCGGCTGGCTGATGTTGTGATTGATCTGCCACCTTTGAGAACGCGCACAGATGTTATAGAAATAGCCAAAGAGATTCTTACAAAATGTAACAATGAATTTAAAAAAATGAATAAATCTTATGTAGAAAAAGTGTTGAATGATGAAGGTCAAGAGTTTATAAAAAAATACCTCTGGAAAGGAAATATTAGAGAATTACAATTTGTAATAAAAAGATGCTGTTTTAATTCAGATGACATTATGATTAATAAAACAGTCTTAAAGCAAAATGTATTTCATCAGGATTTCTTTACTGATTTACCAGATACTCTACATTTCCCAATACAGGATGATTTAAACATTGTTATGGAGAAAAATGATTTTATTGATTTAGATAAGGAAATTGCCCAAATAAGATTTAAAGCTATTAACTGTTTGCTCAATCAATATAATGGAAAACAAAATCTTGTCGCTGAAGTCTTAAAAATAACTCCACAAGCTTTATCGAAATGGCTCAAAGACTACCACAATAAAACATCTAACAAAGATAAGTAATAAATATTACTATTTGTAAAAATTTGAGTTATAGATTATAAACTTTAAGTGTATTTTATCAATCTATAGTTTATGCTTATCTGATTCTATTATTACATAACTATATAATAATAAAATATTTAGAATCTTCTTTATAAAATGGCACAGGTACTGCAAATTACAATGGTATTAAATATTTGGGAGGGAAAATGGAAAACAGAACTAAAGATCAATTTACCAGTGCCGTTAACAATACAGTCAGAAGTGGTTATGAAGGAAAAGTTATTGCTGAAGCTTTCAATCGTGCAGGAAATAATCCACAATTAAAAGGAATCATTCATGAAATTCTCATCAAAGACGGAATTAATGCCAATCCTTTGAATATCATTAAGGGAATTAATGCTCAATTAACTCAAAGTACTAATGCAAAAACTGTTGATGTCGTAGTTAAACAAGGCGGAAAAATCATCAGCCGAATTCAGGCTAAAGATACTCCTGCTTCAGTGGGGAAAGTTGTTTCGCAAATAAAATCAGGACAGTACAATTCCGCAAAGATTTTTGGTACAAAAGAAACCGTCCAAAATATTGGAGAAAAACTAACTAAAGAAGGAATTAAAAAAACAGTCACTTCATCTGGTATCTCAACAAATACAACTTCAGCATTAGCAGCTAAAGCAGGGGTTAATGGATTGTCGGGAATAGGTAATGCCTGTAAGACTGCTGCAAAAGGAAGTGCTTTCGGTGGTGCTGCAATTTCGGCAGGTATAACGGCTATTTGTGAAATAAAAAGTGTTATTGACGGAGAACACTCCATCGGAGAAGCTGCAGGTAGTGTAGCAAAAAGCGCATCAATAGGAGCAATATCAGCAGCAGCTGGAAGTGCGGCAGGAACATTTGCTGGTGGGGCAATTGCCACTGGTCTTACAACTATAGGAGCAACAGGGGTAATCGCAACAGGTGCAGTGGTTCTTACTCCAATTGCCGTTACTATTGGCGTGGGAATAGGGATCTGTTCATTTATTAAATCTATTTTCGATAATTAATTTTTGTTAGACAATAATTGAGAGTAACATATTATCTTATGTCCCGTGGTGAAAACCCGGGTTTTTTTTTGAAAATTAATTTGACAATCCTTTGAAATGATGATATGGAAAATTTATGACTACAAAATCAATATTAAGTTTGATTTTGGGTATATTTTGAATCAAATGGCAAATATATGTGAAGATGTTGAATGTCAATCAACTAAGATTGACTTCCATTAACTGAAAGGAAGAATGTTTTAAATTATATGAATTTGCTAGATTTATTAGTATGATGAATGACTGGTTTGTGAATTCAGAAAATAATATCAGGATGGATGATCTTAAAAGTCTAAGAATGTGGTTTACATGCGATAATATCTGTAATTAGCAAAATTCAGGAATATCATTCATGCATTAGATAGAAAATTATCTTGACTGGTTTATCAGGAAAGGTAATTTTGGGATCATTATAGACTGTGAAAATTGGCTTTGCGCAGACCTATTGAAAAAACTCAAAAAAAGGGGTGTTTTTTGCTCTTTTTTTTGAGGTTCGCGCAAAGCACCCTTCAAACCCACTCCCAGAGCGGACAAAAAAGGTAGTCGGTAGAATTGACCTGTAAGCGCTGCAGGGGTTGCGACTTTCTGCGTATCTCAGATGGTTCCCTCCTTTGATTCGTAGAATTGACCTGTAAGCGCTGCAGGGGTTGCGACTATAGTATGCCTTTCCTTGTTTCAGCCTGAATTGATATTTCTTTAGTAGAATTGACCTGTAAGCGCTGCAGGGGTTGCGACTTTTTTATTTATTTCTAATTTTTCACAAACTACGTTTTCGTAGAATTGACCTGTAAGCGCTGCAGGGGCTTCAACTTCGTTGAAGTTATAATTTAAAAAAGTAATTTGGTGAGTGGGAGAACATCAGGTTGATGCTGAGTTTTATATTGTTAAATGATGGATTGCGATATGTAACATGATATTCCGGAAACATTTATGAGCAGAAGAAACGCAACTGGAAGTACATTGTACATTTATAAACCAAAAGATGTTTTTAGATCCTGCGATTTACTGAATTCTGTTGTTTAACTAATTGAAGTTAGGAGAAGGGGGGACTATGAAATGCCTTCAACTGGAATTCAAGTGCATAAAAAAAATAGATCATGTTTTATTATATAGCGGAGTTCAGTGGTATGCAGGAATAAGTCATTCCATCAGACCCTGGTTGAATAATATTCAGCTTAATGTTCTTTCTGAAAGTAACATTAAAATTCTGCCTGTAAATAAGGGCATTATTGAATACTTTCCAGGTGACAAGATATCTCTTTTAATGTTTTTCCCTGAAGATATTTCTGATAATATTCAAGCCTGGATTCAGGCTGTTCAATCCGGTGAACAGGTTAATTATGGTAAATCCGGACAGTTCATTATTAACAAAACGGTTGAACTCATTAAGGCCCTTGATCCAAATGAAAATTTGAATAATCCAACCACGAAATACAATTTTCCTCTTGATCAAAACTCTCTTCAAAAATTAACTTCATCAGATGAAATTCGTGTGATCTTCATCAGCCCTTTAAGGCTGAAAAGACCTGATCAGGATAAAGAAAAGGGGCATAAATACTATGATTCTGATTACTTTAATTTTAATGATTTTCTCAGAATAATTGAGATTAAATCAGGACAAAAACTTCAATCTTCTACTGAATATATCCTGTCGAACAAGCAATTCATCTGGGTGGATATGGCATACAAAAATTCTTTAGGTGGAATCATTGGTAGTTTGATTATAAAAGGCAGGTTTTCAGAAGAGTTGATTCAATTGCTGGTATGGGGGCAGACAGCAGGTATTGGAAAAAATACAAGCTTTGGTTTTGGTCAGTATAGAATATCATTAAAGAATGATATCTTTTATGATGAGTTTAGATCTATTAAAAATCTATTTCTGCAGATGACCACCCATTCCTATTTAGAAGAGCATCTTAATGACATGGATCAGGAAAGCCTTGATTTTGATGGCATTAACCTGAATGATGTGCTTTTAAATAAAGAGGATTATATCAATAAATTAATTGAAAAGTTAAAAAACAATACCTTTATCCCCTCTGAATTTCAAACTTTTCATAAAAAAAAGAAAAATGGCAAATATAGAACAATAAGTGTTTTTAATTTCACTGATCGCTTTGTTTTTAAGAATTTAGCTAAATTATTAGCAAATTCCTGTGATGAATTAATGTCCTCAGACTCTTATGCCTATCGAAGCGGAATGGGCTACCATAAAGCTGTGCAAAGAGTGAAAGAACTGTATGATCAAGGCTTTAGATATGGTGTAAAAGTTGATATCGAATCTTTTTTTGACAGTATCCCTTTAAAAAGTATATTTCTGATATTAGAGGCTTTGTTTCTGTTTGATCCCCTATTGGGCATTCTTCGAAAAATTTTCACAGAGGATCAGATCGGGTTAAATCAGGGAAATGCCCTGTCTCCTTTATTGTCGAATATCTATATGATTGGATTTGATCAGGATTTACAAAAAAAACCTTTTCGAATGGTACGTTTTGCTGACGATATTCTTATTCTCAGTAAAGAAAATAATGATCAGATCCTTCAGTTTGTAGAAAATGTATTGATTAAATATGATTTAAAGCTGTCTATTGATAAAACTGTCAAGGTTGATCCGAATATTCCTTTTGAATTTTTAGGTCATTTGGTTCAGAATGGTGAAGCCAGATCTATTAAATGTCAGGAAAATACTGATCCTACCTGGACTCATCTTTTTGATAAAAACAGATTGGGTGGAATTCCTGTTTATCTTTCTTATTATAACTCCTATGCCAGGACGGAGGGGGAAACGCTTGTCATTGAAATGGATTCAGAAAAAAGAAAGATACCCTGGAAGGAAATTCAAAGGCTGGTAATCATTGGAAAGCCCAGAGTTAGTGCATCTGTTATCAAAAAAGCTTTGGAGTATCAAAAAGGAATTATCTTTTCTGATATATTAGGAAATCCCAAAGGTGCTTTTCACAATATAATCAAATGGATAAATATCAAAGAATTAGTTGAGAGAAGAGGCAACAATTATGATCACTTTGTTATGAATTTTATCAAAACAATCGTTGAAGCCAAGATTCATAATCAGAAAATGATGCTTCAAAAGAGAGAGATAAAATCAGAATTGTTACAGGAAATTTTAAACTCTATCTCAAATATGGATAATATTGATTCTATTCGTGGGAAAGAAGGAGCAGCCTCTGCAGAGTATTTTCGGCATTTCAGAAAACTGACAACCCCATTCCCTTTTGAGAAAAGAGAATACTATCCTCCTGTGGGACCTGTTAATGCAATGCTCTCTCTGGGTTATACATTACTATATAACAGGCTTTGTGAAGTATTAATTAGTAAAGGATACTATCCTTATGAGGGTGTTTATCATATAGTGAAAGGTTTACATAAAGCCCTTGCTTCAGATCTTATGGAACCACTTCGTTTTATTCCTGAAAGAGTTATCCTGCATCTGATCCATAATCATCAGATTCTGCCTGAAGATTTTGTTGATTTTTCAACACATGGTGGCAAATGTACTCGTTTAAATAATGAAGGGTTTAAAAAGTTTCTCAATCGTTTTGAATGGTCAATGAATCAGGTATTGAAATATCATGATAAAGTTATGACCCATTATGGATTATTGGATGAAACTGTCAGTTCTTTGCATAATAGCATTGTTCTTGGTGTGGAATATAAAACCTATCGGTTGAGGTAATGATGAAAAGAGTGATTGCATATGACATCCCTAATGATAAGATTCGTTATCGTCTCTCAAAGTTTTTGGAAAAACATGGTTTAAGGATTCAGGAATCTGTTTTTGTAGCTAATATCAACTCAAAGAATATAAATTGGTTTATGAATCAACTGGAGAAAATCAACCAGAAGAATGGGAAGATACATGTTTTCACCTTATGTTCATCCTGCGAGCAAAAAGCTGTGGCAGTTAATGATCAGCATGAAATGCTAATTGTATTATAAGATATCTCCTGATATGTCCGAAATGAAAAAGTGATATCCCTAAGAGGAGAAAAAGAAAAAAGGACAAAAAAAGGGATGAATGAACAAGAGAAGAATGACCTGTCTCAATATCGCCTTTGACTATTGAGGCAGGGTTTTATTAAACATTTAAATTAAACTACTTGACATGCAATAAAAAATATAATAATTTTGAACAATCATAGTGTGGAAAACCATTTTGCGCGAACCTATAGAAAAAACTCAAAAAAAGGGGTGTTTTTTGCTCTTTTTTTTGAGGTTCGCGCAAAGCACCCTTCAAACCCACTCCCAGAGCGGGTAAAAAAGGTAGTCGGTAGAATTGACCTGTAAGCGCTGCAGGGGTTGCGACTAAAAGACTTTAGTCTCATTTTTAAGACATATTCTAGTATGTAGAATTGACCTGTAAGCGCTGCAGGGGTTGCGACATATTCGGCATTAATCTCTTGGTCTACTTTAACCGTTAAGTAGAATTGACCTGTAAGCGCTGCAGGGGTTGCGACAATTGTCCATTATGAGTAACGATAGTTTTGATTTTAGAGTAGAATTGACCTGTAAGCGCTGCAGGGGTTGCGACATTGTTTAAATTCCTCTAGCGTCGAACAATTTGAAGAGTAGAATTGACCTGTAAGCGCTGCAGGGGCTTTCAACTTTGTTGAATGTATAAGGGAAAGAGGAATTCCACAGGGAGATTCTCTCATTTCGTTTGTAAAAACAAAATTCTGGTAGAAATTTGTGTAGGGGCGATTCACGAATCGCCCAAAGCCAGAGCCAGTACCACAGCTTGTGATATTAAAGGACAGACGTAAATTAATGGTAAACAACTATTCTGCAAACCGAATGTAATATATTTATGTTCAATGTAAAATATATTTTGTAGGGGCAGACCTGTGTGTCTGCCCTTTTTCAGAAAGAATAACGCACGTAGATGATATACAAATGCTCTTTTATTCGTGAAATCCGTGGTTCCAGCCTATTCATTAAATTATCTTAGTCTTTTTAGTAGTTAAAAAAGTGTTGTTCCTCTGTGTGATTCGTTAAACTCGGTGGTTCCCGGAGGGTTGTTCTTTTCTTTCTTGAAAATTAGTGTGGATTAGTAGTAGACTAGGAAAATTATAGTTGTTATCATCTCTCTCTTTTCTCTTGTACTCGAGCGCAGCGGTTGTGAAAATCTTTTATCGGTGTGTTCCTCTGTGTTTCTCAGTGTAACTCAGTGGCTAATTCGTGTTCTATCCGTGCATATTCGTGAAATCCGTGGTTTCTGCCTGTTCATTAAATTATCTTAGTCTTTTTAGTAGTTAAAAAAGTGTTGTTCCTCTGTGTGATTCGCTAAACTCGGTGGTTCCCGGAGGGTTGTTCTTATCTTTCTTGAAAATTAGTGTGGATTAGAGGAAGACTAGGAAAATTATAGTTGTTATCATCTCTCTCTTTTCTCTTGTACTCGAGCGCAGCGGTTGTGAAAATCTTTTATCGGTGTGTTCCTCTGTGTTTCTCGGTGTAACTCAGTGGCTAATTCGTGTTCTATCCGTGCATATTCGTGAAATCCGTGGTTCCAGCCTATTCATTAAATTATCTTAGTCTTTTTAGTAGTTAAAAAAGTGTTGTTCCTCTGTGTGATTCGCTAAACTCGGTGGTTCCCGGAGGGTTGTTCTTATCTTTCTTGAAAATTAGTGTGGATTAGAGGAAGACTAGGAAAATTATAGTTGTTATCATCTCTCTCTTTTCTCTTGTACTCGAGCGCAGCGGTTGTGAAAATCTTTTATCGGTGTGTTCCTCTGTGTTTCTCAGTGTAACTCAGTGGCTAATTCGTGTTCTATCCGTGCATATTCGTGAAATCCGTGGTTTCTGCCTGTTCATTAAATTATCTTAGTCTTTTTAGTAGTTAAAGATCTTTGTTTAAATATCTGATAAAATACATGAAAATTATTGAAGAATCGGGTAAGCTAATGAGTATAATGTGAATTTTAAAAATTGGGTGCTGTACACTTTGGAATCTAACTGTATTGAGCACATCATAAAAGTCATAACAAATAACCTTTTAATTATTTCACCAGCCTTCGTTCTTTACTTAATTAAAAGCATTTTACGAGTTTGAACGAGATTACCTGTCTGCAATTTATAAAAATATACGCCACTTGATAGATGATTTGCATTAAATGTAATCTTATGTTCTCCTTGAGAATATTCCTGATGAATGAGATTCTGGACTCTTTCACCTTTTATGTTGTAAACAGATAAATCTACCTTACATTTTTTTTGAAGATTAAAGCAAATTGTCGTTTCCGGATTAAATGGATTTGGATAGTTCTGGTTTAATCGTACCAGAGGAGGCTTCACTTCATCTTCATTACCAGTAATATTGAGATCAACCAAATCTAATGTGTTACTATTTAGATTTGGTATAGCCAGAATGGATTCATAAATAAAAATATCAGCAGGACCTGAACAATTGGTGGTAATTATTTCCCCAGCATCAGAAAAATCTGAGTTATATTTAATTACCCCCTCAACACCCGTTGATATTAACCATGAGGTAATGTAATAATTGCCTTCACAATCTCTATAGATTCCATCCAAAGAATAATAGGGTGTGTTCTTTACAAGTGTTAATTCTCCATTTTCAGGATTTATAGCCATTACTCTGGGTTGGGTACCATTCTCATTTCGGACTACTGCCATTATTCTATTGTTCTCTTCTTCAAAATATAAACCGTTAGGTACAAAATTAGGTTCTTGAACTAAAATATCGTAACTATAATCTTCCATGTAGATTATGTAAATTTTAGGATCCCAGTAATCCGAGACATAGATTTTCCCATCATTAATCACAAGATCATTTAACAGATCAGACCCTTCGATCACAATTAAAGTATCAAGCACTCTGCTTGATAAATCAATGATCCCAATCCCAGTGGTGTTACAACAATAAAGCTTATTGTTATAGATCTTAATCCCTGCAACCGATGATAGATCCTGATTAAATATGGATTGATTTCCCAAACTATCAATGGCTATGATTTCTCCACTTCCCCAGTTAGATACTAACCAGAGGTTTTCTGCTGAATAATACTCCACACTTTCTGGTTGATTTAACAAATTGACTCTTGGGTAAGTAGATTTTTGGTTAAATAATGGGTTTAGACCCGATAAACTGAATACTATACTGAATAGTATCAAAATAAATATTGCTCTTTTCTTTGACATCATCGCTCCTTTTAATAACAAAGTGATTAACACATTTTTGAAACTTTAAACCAATAGGATTCTGAAATTGTCATCTATTTCGACTTCCCAGTAGATGTAAAGATTTTTCCCATCATGCCAAAACCATGTGTCTGTTTTTAAATTTGCTACAGCTTGATCAGGTGGACTTGTTTTAACCATTTGCCCTGTGTGATTAGTCTCTGTTTTTATTAGCTCATTTGAAAATGGAACAACTATTCCCTGAATCATAAAAGGGATTAGCATTATTAACATAAATAAAACACGCATATACTCTCCCCCTGTTAATACGTTTTTTACCATTGATTCGAAATATAAACTTAGTTTATGTATGTGGTTCATTATTGACCGACTTCTATTTTGAGAGATAAGTCTGTATAATTTGATAAATACTCTATATTCTGTTTTCTCTCTGTTCGGATTGATATATGTATGGTTTTACAATTAAAGTGTTGAACAGCTTTCATTTAAATACCTCCCCCAATAAAAAATAAAACTCATTTCCTATAGGATAATCTTAACTATAGGATTATCCTGGTTTCCCTGTTTTGAATTTTATTATTAATAATTGCATAGTACATGCCAATGGAAGATAAAGACGGATAAAATGTAAGGGTTATATCAATTCAATTATTTGTTTAGTAATATTTTCTTTAAAAATAAATAGGCAGGATTATCATTTCGGAGTAATCCCTCTCCGTCATTATACTCTATTCTTCTGTCATTAAATCGCTCAAATTCTTTTATAAAATCTGACTCTATAAAGTGATAATTATTCAAATATACTGTTGAAGACAGAAGCACTGTTTCAAACTCAGAAGAGTTTAATATTAAACACCAGTATAAAAAAAATGATATGATATCACTTTCCTTTCTACCAACTGCCATCTCTGAAAAATCAATTAAATATACTTTTTCCTCTGTAAATAAATAATTCTTTGGATTGGTATCAAAATGGATAAGATCAGAATTACGTGCTTGTAAAGCTGTATGAAAATTGCATAAACTTTTTATTGCTTTTGGGATTGATGTTAACGGATTTGTAAAGATTGACTGATCTTCGATTCTTTGAATATATAACTTTTTAAAACCCGTTTCTATAAGTTCGGGAACCATATCTATATGAAAGGAATAGATTAAGAGTTCATTACTAAAATCCTTTTGATATCTAAAACTCTTTATTATATAATCATTATAAACACTTAGTTTGGCTCGATCTTTCATTATACGTTAAACAGAGGGGTGTGTTCTGTCTGAGAAGTCATAATTAGTTTGGTTGTTGCACTGATAGAGGTTAAAAAATTGTTCATTAAATTGTAGGCAAGGTCTGGAGAATTATTGATTTCACTTAAATGAGCCAAAAATAAATGTTCCAGTTTATCGCTAATGATCTGAGAAATTACTCCAACAGCTTGCTCATTGGATAAATGACCAACATTGCTTTTAATTCTTTGCTTTAAATGCCAGTCATATGGACCCTCTAAAAGCATCTTTACATCGTGGTTACTTTCCAAAATGATCGTGGTCGCTTCTCTCAAATTATTTATTAAGATTTGTGGAGAATAACCTAAATCTGTGGCTATGGCTAATTGTTTGTCAGGATAATCTTGATGAAATATAACAAAATTACAGCTATCTATTGCATCGTGTGAAGATGTAAAAGTTTTGACGGTTAAGTCATTTATCCGGATTGTATCTCCTACTTCAAAATGTACTGGTGGGTAGGGTAATTCGCCTAATTTCTCTTTACATCTGCGATAGGTTTGCACTGTGATGTATAGAGGTGCTTTTGTCTTACGGCATAAAACACCTGCTCCATTCACATGATCGCTATGCTCATGACTGATCAAAATCCCATTGATCTTCTCTGATGGAATCTCAAAAGTCTGTAAAGCTTGATTAAGCTTTTTAAATGTAATCCCTGCATCAATTAATAAATTTGTGTTTCCACTGCTGGCTAAAATGCAATTCCCTTTGCTCCCACTAGTAATTACTGATGTCTTTAACATACTTATCCCATGAAAATGTATCGGTTATTTAGTTTGTCATATTCTGTCCATCTTGCTTTTGGATCAGTAGATGCATCAATTAACTGTAATACTCCTACTGTCTGAGCATCAAGATTATCAGCAAAATGTAAAACGACTGCTTCAACAGTTTGTGGGATTTTTACTGCTCCTTTTTCTAATTCTCCGTGATGAGATAAGATTAAATGCCTAATCTTTAATAAGGTTTTCATAGGGAAATTATTGATTTGCATGGCTTTTTCTTTCACTAATTGATCTCCCATTGGAATATGACCTAACAATCTTCCTTCATCTGTAAAATCAATCACAGGAACAGTGGTGTATTCATAGATTTTGCCTACATCATGCAATGCAGCACCAGCTATGAGGACATCACGATTTACAGCATAGTTTTTGGAGGCATAATCACAAATCTTCATAACAGATAACGTATGCTCTAATAATCCCCCAATATAATTGTGATGCCATGATTTTGCAGCTGGGCATTGTGCAAATTTTGTGAAAAACTCTTTATCTTCATAAATACTCTTTAAAAGGTTTTGAATGTTTAAATCTGTGATACTCTCAATAAGACCATAAAACTGCTCCGCCATCTCGTCGAGATCCTTATTTGTTTTTGGAATAAAATCCATCATATCGTACTCTTCCTGACCGGCTTTCCTGATTTTTTTTAAATTAATCTGTATCTGTTCTTTGTAATTGAGAACCATTCCTTGTATCTTTACTACATCTCCATCATTAAAAGTGTCTATCATTTGCATCGCATTTGACCAGACATTCCCAATGATAGGCCCTGTTTTATCCATCATAGAGACTCTTATATAATAGTCCTTTTTTCCTTCTCTTAATTCTTTGGATACTACCAGCATATAAGTTGTTATTTCCTGATTTACATATTGATATAAATCTTGTGTTTGAATTCTCATTAGTCTTTCCATTATGTCCTCTTATTCACTATCGTATGGTAATACATAGATTGGATTTGAATATATCCAACCATAACGATATCTTGATATTTCTAAACGGTAAAAACCCGCTTCATTAATTTTAAAATAACCATTTTTGCTTTTTTTAACATCAATTTTTTTCCCATTATAATATAAAGCTACAGTCGATTCCATGGGTAAATTATAGAAAAATCTTAAGGTGGGACTCAAACGAATCTCTTCTCCAAAGATTGCTGAATGTCCCTCTTTATCACTCGCTACAGCATAAAAATTCCAAGGTTTTCCTAAAGAATAATTTACTATATAAGAGTTTCCCTGTTTTAAAGCTTTTAATATATTCTCTTCATTGACTTCCGTTTTTTCAGGAATCAAAACATTCGTTCTAATTGTTTTGAATAATTTTTTATGGGGTAATATGTGCAATTTACAATAACACACTCTCTTAATGATATCATGAGCATCTACGGACCCAATAGCTGATTTTCTCATGTTTGCTAGATTTAAAGAATCCCAGAAATTTAAGTTCTTTCGTAGTGGTTTTCTTATAAATAACTGAGGGAATAATACACAAATTAACCCATTTAAAGATGGTTTTACTTTGCCCAACCAACTTGAGCTGTAATTCCATATCTCTAATCCATCAAATTTATTTAAACTTCTATCAAGCCATTCATATTTACGAAATTGCTGACTAATTCGTCTTTCATTAGGATGGGCAGCAAAGGTAATTGCATTTTCTTCGTGATAATAATCCATGTATTCTTGAGCTTTTACCTCTGTCTTGATTACTGAGCTATTAAAAACTAATAGATGATGGTTATCCTCTGGATCATTTACTTCTATTCCAACAATAACAATGGGATAGCTCTTTGATTTGAGGATCTTTTCCTTTTTCGCTTCAAGAGTATTATGATCATTAATAGTAAAAAAATCAAGCTCTGCTTTCTCTGCATATCTCATGATTTCACGAACAGGAACTCTACCATCTTTGGAATACTCTGTATGATTGTGGATTGAACCTGTTAATTCATTAAAGTATCTATTGATTATTAGTTTTTTTATCATATTACTTTACAATTACGATTGGTTTTATTTTGGTCATTCCGTGGTTTTTCCCATTTGAATATTTTATTCTACATAAGTATAGCCCAGAAGAAAGCTTGCTGATATCTGCTTTTAATTGGGTTTTTTGTCCTTCGTTTCTATAAGTCCTAATCTTTTGCCCTTTTATATTAAATAATTCCAGAGATTGAATTTCTTCTTGATTCTCAGATTTTATAGATAATATTTTGGTCGATTGGATGGGATTGGGATAGATAGAAAAATCTGGTTGAGTTATAACTGGAGCAGAATCTTGTGTAAAATCTATGCCTGATATCACCGAGGTAAAATTACATAAAATTTCATTGGTTGTCTGATCCTGTACTGTAACTAAGATCATATTATTATTCAATTCCTTGGTGTATTTTAAAAAAATCTGGTCAAAAGGGATTGATAAAGTGATCTGTTTCTCATAGCCTTGTTCTAAATCGAATAAAGTGATAGGTGTTGCAGCACTTGTTAACTGATTGGATATCGAATTTATTGAACGGCCTAAATATTGAAATTTCTCTAATATATATACATTTACATTACACTTTGCTAAATATGCGGTGGAAAGCTTTGTGTCTGAATTAACAAGAACAAAACTCATGTCCAGATTAGACTCATTTTGATGTAATTCAAAATGAATTAAATCTAAAAATGTTCGACTATTCTTTGCAAAAGTAACCTTATCTAATATTGATTGCCTATAAGTGTCTAAATAACCACTCACTTTATATTGTCCATCTATGACACTATTTGGATATCCAAAGTTTTTGTAAAATTGATTTCTTTTAAAAGAAATATTTGTATTCAGTGTGTCCGATAAATCAGGAAAATAGGTTAAGATTAAAAACTCATTATCGTTTAAATTTGAGTTGTTTGTTAAAAATAACTCATTTGATGTTTGATCAAAAGACTGAATAAACTCCTCAAAAAACACAAGACCCTTATCTTTTGAAAAAGAATTTATTGTAAAACTCTTAATATTATTGTTGTCATTATCCTTGTCATCCGATTCACTTTTTACTCTTACTGTAAAGCTCACCTGTGTTGGTAGTTCAGGAAAAGTAATAGAATATTCTCCAGAACCGTCATAGCTATACGTTTCATAAGGGTTTAACCGGTCTGTAATATATAATGAATCTGCTATTTGCATGACTAAACCCGGAGAAGTTGCTGAAATATGCAATGAAATATTACTTATTGGAGTGCTAGAATTATTTGTAATCGAAAATATTGGTTTTACCTCTGATCTGGGGGAAACTGCTTCGTTAAATGAAAAATCATTTAGTTGAAGATCTATGACATCATCAGAAAAGGAACCCTTCAGTGAAACTAATAACTCTGCCTGTAAGCCTGTCTCATAAAAATTATAAAAGCATGAACCAATTGTAGATGAGCCTGTATTGGCCGTTTCTCGATAATAACTGTTTTTTCCTGTTCCCAATGAGGCACTCATATAAGGACCATTTGCTGAAGTTGAATAGTCTATAACAATCCAAACTTTCTTTCTGGCATAAATGTTGGTAAAATTAAACTCATTCCATCCTGCATTTACCTGAGTAATTAATTTTTCTTCTAAAACAGCACCTGGCTGATTCATTAAGGACTCACAAATATAAACTTTACAAGTATCTACAGGAACCTCTGAATAAAAAGCAACTCCGCTTGCTTGAAACACAGTGGTTGTGTCTGAAGGAAACCACTGTGTAAAATCAAATAAGACAGCCCATTGTTTACTACCATATAACTGATAGTCTATTTGGGATTGATGATAGGATATGTTGATACCTTTATCGTTTAATGCTTCAATGGGAATATTCTTTTTTAAATAACCTATTGAAAAACAATTAATTATTATGCTAAAAAAAAGCACTGAAAGAAATAATCTATTTCTCATATTTTGCCCTGTCACTACTTTATTGATCTTTAGAATTAATCTTATATTACTAATTCTTTGACGAATTTAATTATGGGTTTGAACCTGTAAAGTGATTTTTAAAAAAAATAATCGACAAACTTTAGTTTGCCGATTAAAACTTCATGAATGTAATTAAGATTATGCAGCTTTGTTTGCTATAGTCTTGCTACAAGTTTTACAAACTTTAACTGTGTTTTCTTCTATCTTAGATTCAAAAATTATCTTAATTCCAGTTCTATGACATACAGGACAAATGCCTCTTCCATGATTTGGTTCTTTTTTCAAACCTTTTCCACGATGATTCTTTGACATATTCTATCTCCTTGAGATTAATCTTTTCTTTAAATTACATCATTTTTTATTCCCAGCTTTAAGTCAAGCAAAAAATTGAAGTATCTCCCTTTTGCTAATCAAGTCAGATTTATTGATGTAGAGCAAATAGAACAACACTAGAAAATGTAGATTTTTTTTTAGAGTTTGGCTTTTAATTCATTCTGTAATTAGTTGTCGATTAGTCTGAGTAATACCAAGAAGGGGTGGTAAAGGGGAGTTCCTTGGATAAATAAAAATTAACAACCCCATTCGGGGTTGAATATTGGTAGGCCATGGTTTTAACTTTGGTTATAATGCAAAACATACCCAAATCTCTTTACTGTTGAACATTTTTAGAACAAAACCTATTAAATTAATACAAAATTTATTACTTATCGACCATATGATACTCATCAATTTTAAAATAAATATTACTATTGACAAATAGAAAATCAAATATTATATTTGCTAAATAAATTTTAAAAACAAAAAGTATATAATTATGGAGCACATTTATGCATACTAATTTTAAAAAACAATTCATATTATTAACCTTAATGTTGTTGGTTTTTGGATTATGGGCAAATAGCGAGACTATAGTTTTCAAATCAATCGATGAAACCGCTAAAATGATTGCCCCGGAACAACACTTGATTAAAACCTTAAATTTCAAAGGTGAAATTATTAATTATGCCTATGCCAAAGATACTGGCAATTTAGTTGTAATTGAAGAACTGAACCACCAGTATCGGATGGTTTTTTATGATAAGGATTTAAAGATTTTATGGGAGAAAAAAAATAATCTTATAAATGGATCTAATGATGTTTATATTTCTGATAATGGTCGTACTATTGTATTACACAAACCATCAGAAAATGATGAACCTGGTTTTTTTTTGATTAGTTCTTGGGATAATCAGGGTAATCTTTTAGCTGAAATAAAAGATGAACCAACGATCTATGGTGTCTCACCTTCAGGTAAATACATATACAAACAATATATTGATTTTGATGGAGATTTTAATTCCTTAGAATTTCTGCTTTTTAAAGATTTTTACAATATCTGTATTTATGACAAATATTTAAAACCAATTAATCTATCAGGATTTAACAAAGATACTGCCTTGGTAACCTGTAAAGTATTTAACGATTCTTTAATCGTTTGTTTAAAAAAATATAGATCAGGAGAAGGAGAGTCCTATCAGGTTTCTAAAAAATTTGAATTCTATAGTTTCAAAAATAATACACTTTCATTGATAAAAACAACGAATCTTAAAAATGATTATAATTATGATATTAATAATTTCTTCTTTCAGGAAAATAGTTTAATACAAGTTAACAACTACTTCATTGATAGAGTATCAAAAACTGTCTATGATCTTCGAGGTAATGAGATCATGAAATACTCAGCTCCATATTTAGCAGTATTGGATAATAAATTACAGGAATATTCAATTGAAAGTATGAAGAATTATAAAACCTTTGCTGATAATCAGAAAAAAAGTAAAGAAACTGTAAATTTGGTTGGAAAATCTCTTGTTTACAATAAAAATAATAATTTGATTATTAATTATAGCAAATACTATCCCTATAGAGATCATTTAAATCAGCTATATGATAATTCTGGAAAGTTATTCTATACCAAATTTGATTGTTTTGTTTCTGATAAATTTAAGAATATTCTTTTTATTGATAAAACAATGATCAAATTGTTTGGAGAATAAAATAAAAATTGATTTCGAATACTGATAATAACTGCCATATAGTCTATATAACAATATAACTGAAAATACTTTTTAGAACAAAACCTATTAAATTAATACAAAAATTAATACTTATCGACCATATGATACTTATCAATTTACACCAATATTTTAGACTTGATTAGCGATAAAAAATTGAAAAATAGATTTTGATAAATAAAACACAATAAAAAAATGAATTAATTTAAAACATTGATTTATAAAAAAATAGAGGTTAAAATTATGAAAATTGGGAAATACAGGATAAAAAAAGTGTTGACAGAAAAACTATAGCTTAATAAAAGTGAGTTGTTAGTTAGATATAGTGAAGCGGGGGAGTAGTTCAGTTGGTCAGAACGTCTGCCTGTCACGCAGAAGGCCGCGAGTTCGAGCCTCGTCTCTCCCGCCATTTTATAGATCTTCCGATTTTCGGGGGAGTAGTTCAGTTGGTCAGAACGTCTGCCTGTCACGCAGAAGGCCGCGAGTTCGAGCCTCGTCTCTCCCGCCATTTAGCCGCTGTAAAGCGGCTTTTTTTATTTCATTAAAAGAGCATAAAACATATCCTGCTCATCAGGTTCAATTCTCTCAACAATTTGCCATTTAATCAGAGTAAAAGGGCTGTTTTCTATTTCTTGTAAAAGATCTTCTTTAAGTCCTATATAACGATTAGCAACACCTCCTGGGTTTATCAAACATTTTAAAATTGGGTCAAAGGTACTGTTGGGATGACTGAATGTTACATCTCCACACATGCTTGCAATTAATAAAAAGCCATTATTTTTTAAAACTCTATAAGCTGAATTGATAAAATGAACTCTATCCTCTCCGATAATGCAATGATAGCAGTGAGCATCTATCAATAAATCGAAGACATTATCTTGATAATTAGTTAAACGAGTAACATCGCCAACTTGGAAATTGATATCCAAATCTTCTTTGTCTTCGTTAGCCCATTCTATAGCTGTGGGAGAAACATCTATACCAAAACCTTCTGCTCCTTTATGAGCAAAGTATTTGATAACTTTTCCGTTTCCACAACCTAATTCCAAGATTTTACCCTTAGTTAAAAGAGCTTTATTGTCCAGGAAATTCTCAATAATCTGAATGAAATCATTTGATGATTCTTCAGTATCCCAACCAAAACTATTAGATTTTTTTAACTTTTGATACGCAAACTCATGAGAAAAATAATCTGTTTTTATCATAATTACCTCTATAAATATGTTGAAACATTATCTTTACTTTGTCAATTTAAAAAATTAACATGTTTACTACTATAGATTTTTAGCTATTTCAGGAGGAGTTAGTGTATTTATCGAGATAGAGTTGAATTTATTATTATAAATCACTTTTGGAATTAAGAGAAGATATGTTTATGGCAAATAAGTATTAAGTATTATATAACAATGGTTTAAATTGTATTTCTATCATTTTGCTTGACATTTAAGTTAAAATAATATAATAAGCAGATATGAAAGAATTCGATAATTTGTATGATCAGATCAATTTCTGCATCCGGTGCGGGAATGAATTAGAGATACGGGAAGACCGGGAAGAAAAGGAAAGACCTCAATGCAACAAATGTGGATGGATTTATTATAAAAATCCCATACCTGCTGTCGCGTGTGTTGTTATCAATGAGGCTCACGAGGTTTTACTGATTAAGAGGAAATTTGAACCAAAACCAAATGAATGGGCTTTACCAAGTGGATATATGGAAATTTGGCAATCACCTGAGCAGGCTGCAATTGATGAATTGGAAGAAGAGACAGGATTGATCGGAGAAGTAGAAAGCTTTATAGATTATTATAATGGTTTTTCACCGATTTATTTACGTGTGCTTTCATTAGGATTTGTGATGAAGATCAAGGGTGGAAGACTTCAAGCTGGTGATGATGCCTTAGAAGCTAAATTTTACTCAGTGGGGGCACTCCCCCCAATAGCGTTTAAATCACACATTCATTTTTTAAGAAAAATAAATTATATCAAATAGAGGAAAATATGGAATTAAATAAACATTATGAAGCGAAAGAAATAGAAAAAAAATGGTATGCTTATTGGTTGAAAAATGGTCATTTTACACCAAAGAAAGACCCCAATAAAAAACCATTTACCATTTTAATCCCCCCTCCAAATGTAACAGGTATTTTGCATATGGGGCATGTTTTAAATAATACTCTACAAGATGTTGCTATTCGTTATCATCGTATGAAACAAGAGCCAACTTTATGGATTCCTGGTACAGATCATGCCGGTATTGCTACACAAAATATGGTTGAAAAAGACTTAGCTAAACAGGGCTTGACTCGTCATGATATTGGCAGAGAAGAATTAATAAAGCGGATTTGGGCATGGAAAGAAGAAAAGGGTGGTCACATTATTGAACAACTAAAACAGCTTGGAGCCTCATGTGACTGGACTAAAGAACGTTTTACCATGGATGAAGGTCTTTCCAAATCTGTAAAAGAAGTATTTATTCATTTATATAACAAAGATTTGATTTATAAGGGAAAATATATAATCAACTGGTGTCCTCGCTGTGTTACAGCTTTAGCAAATGATGAAGTTGAATATGAAGATGAAAAGGGCAAACTTTGGCATATTCGTTATCCATTTGAGAATGGGGAAGGGTATTTAGTTGTTGCTACCACCCGACCTGAAACGATGTTGGGCGATGTAGCTGTTGCTGTTAATCCTCAGGATGAACGATATCAACATTTGATTGGTAAGAATGTTATCTTACCTATAGCTAATAAATTAATCCCCATTATTGCCGATGATTATGTAGATAAAGAGTTTGGAACAGGGTGTGTTAAGATCACACCAGCCCATGATCCCAATGATTTTGAAGTTGGGAATCGTCATCAGTTAACACCCTTGACCATCATGGATGAGCATGGAAAAATGAATGAAGATGCTGGTGAACAATTTATCGGAATGGATCGATTTGAATGTCGAAAAAAATTACTTTCTCTTTTAGAATCAGAAGGTTTATTGGAAAAAACAGAGAATCATGATCATTCAGTTGGTCATTGTTATCGTTGTGATACAGTAATCGAACCTTATTTATCCACTCAGTGGTTTGTTCGGATGAAACCCTTAGCAAAACGGGCTATAGAAGTGGTAGAAACAGGACAGATCAATTTTTATCCTGAGCGTTGGACTAAGGTTTATATGCATTGGATGAATAATATCAGAGATTGGTGTATCTCCCGTCAGATTTGGTGGGGTCATCGAATTCCTGCTTATTATTGTGAAACCTGTGGTCAGATGCTTGTAGATTCTGAGACTCCTAAAGAATGCCCAAAATGTCATTCACATAGTTTCAAACAGGATGAAGATGTATTGGATACATGGTTTTCTTCCTGGTTATGGCCATTTTCAACAATGGGTTGGCCTGTAGAAACAGAAGACTTAAAGTACTTTTTGCCTACCAATCTGTTAATAACAGCTCCTGAGATCATCTATTTATGGGTTGCCCGGATGATTATGGCAACTTTAGAGTTTAAAGATATGATTCCTTTTGATACAGTTTTATTGCATGGAACAGTAAGAGATGAGCTTGGTAGAAAAATGAGTAAATCATTAGGTAATTCGCCTGATCCGATAGATATCATTCAAACAGTTGGTGCTGATGCACTTCGATTTTCAATGATTTTTAATACACCAAAGGGTCAAGATTCATATTACTCTGATGCTATCCTGGAAACTGGCAGGAATTTCTGTAATAAGATTTGGAATGCTTTTCGTTTCATGATCATGAATATCGAGAAAATTGAAGGTTTAGCCACAAAAGAAACTATATGCTTAGATTTGGCAGACAAATGGATATATAGTCGATTAAATCAGGTAATTGTTCAGGTAACAGATGATTATGAGAACTTAAGATTTAATGATGCAGCTCAGAATTTAATGCAATTTGTTTGGAATGATTATTGTTCCTGGTATTTAGAAATTGCCAAAGAGAAGTTCTATACAGACACAGATTCCATCGTTCATTTAACAACTAAAACAGTTTTATTGGATGTATTTCAGAAATCAATGCGTTTACTACATCCCATCATGCCATTTATAACTGAAGAGATTTGGCAGTTAATTAAGGAATGTTATCCAATGGATGAGGAAGCTTTAATCATTGCTGAGTTTCCAATAGCTGATCCTACCATGATTGATGAAACGATTATGAACAATATGTCTCTCATCATGGAATCAATAACAGCTATTCGAAATTTAAGAAAACAGGTAAATTTAGCACCTGGGATTGAAATTGATGTCACAATCAATGTAGTAAATCAAGCTCAGGTTGATTTATATGACAATTACAGGAATTATTTGAAGAAATTGGCAAAGGTACAATCTGCCTCAGTAGGAATTCAGATCGAAAGACCAAAAGCTTCATTAGCTGCGGTAGCTCAGAATGTACAGATATTTTTACCTCTTGAAGGGTTAATTGATGTAGATGCTGAAAAAGAACGGTTGACTAAGCAATTACAGAAAATCGAACAAGAATTGCTAAATATTCAGAGAAAATTGAATAATGAGCAATTTGTTCAAAATGCCAAACCAGAAGTTGTTGCTAAAGAGAAAGAAAAAGAGATGGAAGTCAATGATAAGTTGAACAAATTGAAGGACATTTTAACCGGTTTATAAAGGGAGGTTTTATGGCTAAAGAAACTGAAGAAGTAAAAACAGAAAATATTGATCTGGATGAGCTAAAGCGTATTAATGAGCAGATCATTTCTGATGATAAAAAGAAATTACAGTTTTATGAGAAACTAAGGAGTAAATTAGGGAGTAAATTGCCTAAAAGTAAGGATCCAGAAAAACTTCAATTAACCGACTTTTTGTTTGCTTTACCAGATTTTTTTATCCTTTTAACCCGATTATTTCTAGATAAACGTGTTCCTGGAAATAAAAAAGTATTCCTTGGTTCCATCATTGGATACATGCTTTTACCTTTTGATTTGATCCCTGATTTTATACCGATATTAGGGTATTTAGATGATTTAGTACTAGTTGTTTTAGCTTTGGATCAAATTCTTAATGATATAGAAGAACGAGTATTAATTGATAATTGGAGTGGGAAAAGCAATGTAATCGAGCTTATCCGATCTCTGACAGCCATGATTCAGGCAAAAATGAAGAATCCGGCGATAAAAACTATTAAAGAGTTTTTTAATAAAGTGACAGGATCAAAGAAATGAAGATTGTTTTAGCAACAAAAAATAGACATAAATATTCAGAAATGAAGGATATTTTAAACGAAATCGATATTGAGTTTATTTGTGCAGCAGATATCAAAGATTTACCAGATGTCGATGAAGACCAAACTACAATAGAAGGAAATGCCATTAAGAAAGCTGTTGAAATTTCCAGATATACTGGTTTGCCAGCTTTAGCGGACGATACTGGTTTTTTTGTGGACGCATTAAATGATGAACCTGGAGTCTTTGCTGCCCGTTATGCAGGTGAGAATTGCTCATATCAGGATAATGTGAATAAATTGTTAAAGAATTTGGGTGATCAATCCAATCGTAAGGCAAGGTTTGAAACAGTTGTTGCATTGGTTAATCCAGATGGACAAATTGTTTCTGTTAAAAAAGGTCAGATAAATGGTGTCGTTACAGAAATCCCTCAGGGAAATTCCGGGTTTGGATATGATCCAATCTTTCAACCTGAAGGATTTGATAAGACTTTTGCGGAGTTAACAGACGCAGAAAAGAATCAGATCAGTCATCGAGCCCGAGCTTTTCAAGCGATAATTCCAGATTTAAAAACATTAAAATGATCTGTTTTGAATAATAAAAGAATTTTAACAATAGGCTTTCTTGATGAAAGCCTATTTCTTATGAAGAGGGATTGGAATTATTATGAAAAGAATAATCTTATGTATTAGTTTGCTTTTAGTTTGTAGTTTAGTATTATCTGAAACGATTCGAGGTAAAGTAATCTCAGTATTAGACGGTGATACCATTGAGATATTAAATGCGAAAATACCCTTACGTATTCGGCTTTATGCTGTTGATTGTCCTGAAAAAGATCAGGATTATGGAACAAAAGCAAAAATGTTTACTTCATCTCTTGTTTTTGGAAAAATGGTAAAAGCAGATATAAAAAACATGGATATGTATGGTCGATCGGTAGCAGAGATTTATTTGGAAGATGGAAGATGTTTAAATGATGAATTACTTAAAAATGGTTTTGCCTGGCACTATAAAGAGTATAACAAGGAAGAGAGACTGTCTGAGATGGAATTGCAAGCGAGAGAGGCAAAATTGGGGCTTTGGAAGGATAATAATCCCATAGAACCCTGGAATTTTAGAAAAGCAAAGAAAAAAGGATTATTGAGTCCGCAAAGACCAAAAATGAGTGATAGCCATTTAAAATCAGGAGCTTATGTTGCTTCGTCAAATTCGAATAAATTTCATCGATCAACCTGTAAATGGGTGAAAAAGATAGCAAAAGAAAACAGGAGATATTTTAATAAAAAGTCTGAAGCAGAAAAAGAAGGTTTGGAACCCTGTTCTGAATGTAATCCATAAAAAAAGCGGTCCGAAGACCGCTTAATGTTTATTTAAATTAATTAAAATTCAAGAGTGAATACAGAACTGACTTCATACACATTATCAAGATCTGGGCCATAAGCTTCACCTGGGAGGACATAAGCGCCAACGAGATCAACAGATAATTTTTCGTACAATTGGTGTTTTACACCCAAATCGAATTCAGTACCGATATCAGTTTTCATATTTGAATTTTTAATTTTTGTTGAAAAATTAACCATACCAGCTGCAAAGTGGATGTTTGTTTTTTCTTTTAGTGGATAATTTCCTTTAATAACCATACTCATAATACCAAAAGGATGATTATTTAATTGACCATTTCCATCGAAATAATAAGTAGGCATGGGATTTCCATTTAGCCAAAAGCTATCATGAACGCCAATCCCTAAATATTCTAAGCCATTCATATAATAGGAAGAAATTGTTTTGAATTCAGTAGTTGATTTTGGATCGCTGCCATCATCACCAGATGTATAGAGGAAATCAAATCCATAAGTACCCTGAGATTGCATATCATAATCAGCTTTTACAGAAATAGCCATACCAGAGTTTTTCAAATCATCAGTTCCTAATGCTTTTGGAGAATTACCCATTGATAAAGCAAACATACCATCAAGAGATAATGGACCTGTTGTATATGTAACAAAAGGCATTAACCACATATCATAAGCAGAATATTCGGCATCATTTCTAAAGCGGTTAAATAAGGTGTTTAACCCCAATCCCAACTCTTCATTGAGTTTACTATCAAAATTCACCATATACATTTGTTTGTCATAACCATTCAATTCAGATTCTTCGTTTGCTTCTTCCCATTGAACATAACCATATTGGACGGTTGTGTTCTCATTCATCTCTGAAGAAAGGATAAGTCCTGCCATATCATCATCTAAAACTAAACTTCTGTGATCATACCAGGGTTGCAACCCAAGTTTAACATTCATTCCAGTAAAAGGACATTTCCAATCAAGATAAGCATGTCTTGTTTTAACATTTATTGCTTTACTAAATTCGCCTGCTGAAGAACCACCCCATAGCATATCTCCTGAACGAAGTAAGTAAACAAAGCTTAAATCTTTTTCAAGACTAACATCAAATTTTAATTGAGCTCTAGAGTCAAAATAGTTTTGCGCTAAAGAGTTGCCAAAATCTTTGTACCAGGTAAATCTGGTTCTAAAATCACCAGAAGTAGTGATATCCGTAGCAACTAATGTAATAAACAAAGCTGTTAGCACCATGAGTAGTACGATTCTTTTCATAACAAACCTCCATAATTTCTTATTTGGAAAAATATAAAGTATATTTAATTTGCTGTCAAACCTTTTTTTTATTTATAGCAAAAAAAAATACCTTAAGTTTCCCTAAGGTATTTTATAACAAGTTTATGCTCTAATTAAAAGTCCATTCTAAGTTGTGTTCCGAAGTACATAAGTGATCCTTGTTTTTCTCCAGAAATGCTATTCATATAATCTAACAATCCAATTTCAGGGATAATCATAAATTTGTTAACTTGGAATTTTATTTGCGCATAAGCACTCATTTGTTCATCAGATACTTTTTTGTTATTGTTATTTAAGTATTTGTCGTTGGAAGAGGCTTCATATCCAACACCAGTATTGATATTTACTTGACTATTCAATTTATAACCAAATTCAAAAAATCCCCCCATTGTAGTTGTGTTTGTAATTTCGTGTCTAGTTGCATCCCAATAACCTGAATTACTAGGTCCATTATAACCCATATAACCAGTGTTACTCCCATAATTAACATGTCCTCTAATCATCAAATCATCAATATTTATTTGTCCAGTATAAGCAAATAACCATGAATTGACACTTTCGTTAATACCAGTTTTTGCAGAATCTGTTCCTGCATACATATAAGGGAAGTTTTTGTCAAAGGAGTAAGTCTGGAATACTAAAGTAGGGTGTGAATAAAAATTATAATATTTATACTTGAAACCTAAGTTAATTTTTGGAATGAGCAAGTCAATAGCTTTGTTATCATATCCAGCTGGATTTGTAAGGGTATTAGGTTTTATTAGTGAAACATAAAAACCATTTTTCATTTCAAGTTTAATTTGAGGGTTACGTCCTCCATCTACAGCACCAAATTCTATAAGACCTTTATCAGTACTGTAAACCTGAGCAGAGTATTCACTTGTACCATCGTAATCTTGTCCAATTAAAACACTATAGCTCCCCATATCTTGCTTTACCCACAATAATCTTAAATTGACACCCGTGCCATATTCAACTTTAGCCGTTAATTTATCATTTTTAAAATTAACTCCAAAACGACTGTTTGATTGAAGCATGTAGTTTAAATCCATGTCTTCTTTTTGATAAGATGTCATTTCTTTGCTGAGACTCTCATACCAATAACCTACGCGAGCACTACCATATGGCTTAATATCCACTTGAGCATAAATCATTGATATTAACGAAGTCATTAATATCACCCCAATAATGATTTTTTTCATAACAAACCTCCCACACTTAATTTTATATTAAAAATATAATATATAGTAAAAAGGATGTCAAGAAAAAAATGAAATTACCTCAGTTAAGAGGTAATTCCATTTTAGAGGTTTGTTATTCAAAAGTTCTTTTTTTAGAAATCCATTCTTAACTGAGTTCCAAAATATAACTTTGAACCTTCTTTAGTATCATCAGTTTTTTTCATATTATCAACAATACCAATTTCAGGTATTAGTTGTAATTTACTCATTTTTATTTTCATTTGCGCATAAGCACTCATTTGAGAATCAGAAATCTTTTTATTGTTGGCATCAACAAATGTATCATTTGCAGAAGAAGCAAAACCAACTCCAGAATCAAATGTCATTGTATCATTCATTTTGAAAGCTATTTCACCAAAACCACCCATTGTAGTTGTATCAATGGTTTCATTCTTTTCACTATCCCATTTAGCTTTATTACTTGGCCCCTTGTAGCCCATATTGCCAGTATTAATGCCATAGTTTACATGAGCACGGATGGTTAAAGGATCTAAATTCATTTGAGCAGTACAAGCAACTAACCATGAGTTTACAGAACCATCAATAACCGTTGTAGCATCTTTATCATAAGAATAGGATTGGTAAACAAAGGTTGGATGAAAGTAAAGATTATCCATTTTTATTTTATAACCAAGGTTTAATTTTGGGAATAAGATGTCCATTTTTTTTGTATCTGAAACAGATGCTGGGTCTTTATCAGTATAAAGTTTAATTAAAGAAAAGTAAAAACCATTGTCCAATTCCATTTTTACCATTGGATTACGACCTCCATCCACTGCACCATACCCAATAAGATTTAAATCTTCACCATATACTTGAGCAGAATATTCGTTTGTTCCATCATTATCCTGACCGATCAATACGCTGTAGCCAGTGAATTTAAATTTTGCCCATAATAATCTGAGATTTAGAGGATCTTTTGAGCCTAATTCTACTTTTGCAGTTAAGTTATCATTTTTAAAATTAACACCAAAACGACTATTTGTTTGAAGCATATAGTTTAAATCCATGTCTGTTTTGTCATAGCCTGTCATATCTTTGTTTAGGTTTTCGTACCAATACCCCAATCTAGCACTACCATAAGGTTTGATATCAGCTTCTGCAAATAAGTAATAGGCAGACATGCTTAATAATCCTAAGATTAACATGATTTTTCTCATAAATTCCTCCACAATTTTTTTTTATTTACTCTGAATCTATACCACAGTTGTTAATTTTAGTATAAGCGTTTTATGAAGATTTGGTTAACATTACTTTTTTTTTGCTTAACTGAAGAACTACTTGACAAGTGTAATGCAGACCTTATTTTTTCTTTAGGAGAAGAATATGAAGATTATCAACAAGGTATCCAGAATCATAATATCCAGAACAGATAATATCGGTGACGTGGTTTTGACCTTACCAATAGCAGGATTATTGAAAGAAAGATTTCCAAATTGCAAGATTGCCTTCCTCGGGAAAAAATATACATTACCCATTATTTCTCAATGTACTCATTTAGATATTTTGATTGATTATGATGAGTTTTCTGGATTAACAGATAAAGAAATCATAAATAAATATCAATTGGATACTTATGATACCATTATTCATGTTTTCCCTAATAAAAGAATCTCCAGACTTGCTTTTAAAGCGAAGATTGTTAATCGAATTGGAACATCTCACAGGCTTTTTCATTGGCTTTATTGCAACATTTTGATACCACTAAACAGGAAAAATTCACAATATCATGAAAGCCAGCTTAATAGTCTTTTATTAAAACCATTCAAAATTAGTATACCTAATTTAGAGGTGATTCCTAACTATTATGGTTTTAAAAAAGAACATAATGTTTGTGAAAAAGTTCAAAGCATTATCAATCAGAGTAAAAGAACTATAATTATTCATCCGAAATCAAAAGGAAGTGCACGAGAATGGTCTTTAAAAAAGTTTCAAGAGTTAATTGATGTTTTGCATAAAAAGGATTATCAAATCATTATAACAGGAACCAAAGAAGAAGGTGAAAAGGTTTTTCAAACTATTCGTAGAGACAACGTCATCAATACTTGTGGATTATTAACATTAGAAGAGCTTATTAATTTAATCAGTCAATCAGAAGCATTAGTTTCAGCAAGTACAGGGGTTTTGCATATTGCCTCAGCTTTTGGTATTAAAGCCATAGGAATATTTGTGCCTAAAAGACCAATTCATCCAGGTAGATGGGCTCCTGTAGGAATAAATGCAAAAGTTGTGGTTAAAGCTGGAAAGTGTTTTAAATGCCCCAATCCAAGTGTTTGTGAATGCATGAAAGCAGTGAGTGTGAAAATGGTTTTGGAAAAGATATTAGAATAAATATTTATTTAAAGGTTACTTGCTTTTTTTAGTTGTTAGAAACATAGATCTGATTTTATCTCTTCCTGATTGTTTTGTGAGAGGCATATAAAAAAAACCGCTATTAACCGATTGAATATCTTCAATGGTATAAAAGGCATTTGGATTTATATTCTCAATAATTTTAATTGTTTGGATTAAATCTTTTCTGTTGATAATAGTAAAAACAATTTTTACCAAACCATCTTTTCCCTGTGCATCAACAGTCGTGACGCCATAGTTTTTTGAACGAAGAGTTTCTGTCAGAACTTGTGCATGATCTTTAATCACAAAACGTATCATTACATTACCCAGAGATAATTTATCTTCGATCCAAATACCAATGTAAGTGCCAAGAGCATAACCAAAAGCATAAGCAAAATAAGTTATGGGGTTTTGAATGTCAGTAAGAATTTGTTTGACAACAACAATCCAGATGAATACTTCGAAAAAGCCAATCAGAGGAGCAACTTTTTTTAATCCTTTTGAGATGAGAATAATACGTAGAGTTCCTAGACTAACATCCATAATTCTGGCAATAATGATAATTAGCGGAAGAATGATATAAGAATAAAATATAGGATTCATATTAAACCTTTAATAATTTATTTGCAACCATTAAACCAGCATCCCTAAAGGAAATTGGCTCAACAAAAATGGTTTTTTGATTCGTATAGGTTACATAACCTGGAGCAGATCCTCTGGGTTTACGTACATATCGTATTTGAGTATAATCAACTGGAACATTCGAAGAATTTTTAGCTCGACTGTAATAAGCAGCTAGACGACAGCATAGCATTAATAAGTCTTCTGCAGGTTCTATTTTTTTAAAGTTTCTTAAAACAACATGAGTTCCCTGAAAGACTCTGGTGTGAAACCACCAATCATTTGGTTGGGATGATTTGCAGGTAAGCAAATCATTTTCGGTTGAAGATCGTCCAATCCAGATCTCCCAATTTTCATTGATAATTAATCTTCTAAAGGCTTTGGCTTTTTCTTGTTTATCAAAGTCTTTTTCTGATTTAACCAGATCAGATATTTCGTTAAAATCTTCAAGACTATTTATTTGGTTAATTTTTGAATTAAGTAGGATAATTTCTTTTTTGGTAAGATTTATCTGGTTTTCAATTTTTTCTTTACCATTTATAGATTTCCTGTATTTTTTAAAATAACGGTCAATATTATGTTGCCAGCTGATAGATTGATCTAAACTAATGGTAGTTTCCTCAGAGCTTTCAGTAAAGAAATCAAGAACTTTTATTTCATTCATTCCTTGTTTACCCAGATGATAATTCGCCAGCAGTAGATCTCCCTTTTTTTTAAATTCCTGAGCATCTAGGTCAGAAGTTAGTTCCAGTTCAAGTTTGCAAATTTTATCGGTTTTCTTTTTTATATGATTTTCAATTTTTTTTATCACTTGATTTTTTAATCTGTTTTTTTCTTTAGTTACTTCAATTTGATAATAAAGAAGATTGAATAATTCATTCATATTGTTTAATTCATAGTTTTTTTGAGTAGAATTAATTAGACCATCATTGTTTAAAAAGAGAGGATAAGAAAGTTCAGTATTATACGGTTTATATTGAGTGGAAGGTTTTTCATAATTTAATCCAGGCAGAATTTGTCTGGTGGTATTTTCACTATAGCTAATTTTTTTTAAGCAATCAATAATAATAGAATTGTCTTCAGTTTTTTTAGTCAGGATTATGTTTTGAAATTTAGAAATGAGTTCAAAAATTAGGGTATATTGTTCTATTTGGTTATAGATATTAAATTTTTCAAACTGAAGGTAGATAATGCGATCATTATCATCAATATTGATAGTATTCAGGTTTGAGTGAGAAAGGTGAGTATTCAGCATGGTCATTTCATGAGAAGAAGTGTCAAAAGTGTTGGTTATTTCAGTAAAAAACAGATAACAGTCTTTTGAAGAAAGGTTAATTTGTAGAGTTTTTTTGTTATTTTTGAACTGGATGAAATATTGATCTTGTTTTTTGTACATAGTTTTAAAAGACAGTTTTTGATTGTTATTTTCATAACACCATTTTTTTAAATATTTATATTCCATTTTACTAGCACCTCACTATGCCATAATTATCGTCTGAAAGGAATTTGTCAATTAAAGAAAAACAAAAATAAACTTGACTATTAATGTAAAATGACTATGTTGTTTATATTTGGAGGATGAATGAAAATATACTTTTTTTCCATAGTATGGATATTTTTAATTTTAAGTGCTTGTGTGCAAAAAGATACAAATACATCACATTCTAATTTAGTTTTAATATCAGATTCAGATGGTTTTGAAGATAAACGATTTAATAGCAGTGTAAAACGGGGATTGGAAAAATCAACTTTTGATCTTAATCTCAAAATAGATGAAATTGATATAAAAGGTAAAGATTTTGTCATCGTATTAAATGAACAACTTAAACTCAATCGTAAAGCTATCTTTATTATAAATCCAGATAATCCACAGTTTTTATTAAAAGCAGTAAAGCAGAATCCTCAAATTCAATTCATTGTTATTGGTGTTACTTTGGAAGAAAAATATAACAATTTAAAATGTATAGATTATAAAATTGATAATGTCGCTTGTGTAACAGGATATATAGCTGCAGTTTTTGCTGATATAAAATTACCCAGAGACGGAAAAGTATCATTTTTACATTATACAGACTCAAGAAGAAATCTATGGTTAGAAGGGTTTAAAAAAGGTGTTTCTCAATTTAATTCAGATAATAAAAAATCAGTTGAGTTTATTGATCAAATAGTAGAAGAAAAACGTTCTGATCAGTTTATATTATCTCTTATCAATCAGTTATCCAAGAAAAATGTCATTGTATATTTTATAGCTATAGGAGAGAAGAATCAAATAGCTTATAAAGGTGTCCGAGAAAATGGGAAATACATCGTCGGGCAAGAAGTTGATTTCTTTTACATTTATCCTGAACTACAGGATATTACTATTACTTCTGGAATTATTAATGTTGAGAATTATATGTATAGTTTTCTTAAAGATTTGAATAAAGGTGAAGCTGATTTCACAAATTATGTAGGGACTTTTGAAAATTCTGGTATAGATATTGCACCTTTTCATTCATTTGAAATGGTGATGTCAAACAAAGTAAAAAGTGATATCAGTAATTTGAAGATTTCTTTTAGATAAATCAGATTGTTTGTTTAATCTTGACTATACCAGTCATTTTTTTAATAATCATTTGAATAGCTTTCTTTAAAATAGTTAACTACAAATGTTTCATTATATTAGACATAAGTATATTCTTAATTAGTTAATTTTTTAAGCATATTTTCTGTGTGACTGAAGACTTAAACTTTATAAATGTAACAGGTAGAAAATTAAGAAATCATACAAAATACAAACCTTGATCTCCAAGCAAGCAGTAAGCAATCAAAAGAGTATCAATTAAATCAATAAAAATAACACTAATCTAAGTTTTAAAAAACCATTTTTTATATAGTCAAAAGAAACGAGTTTTTCAATTAAATTGGTCATGGAAAAATTTACCTAATAATGGAGAGATTTGTATTGACAATTAGCAGGATTAGATGAAGATAGTTATTATGATAATAATTATAATAACTATCGTTTATAGTTTTTTTATTCTTTTACTTTTTTTTAGTTTGTTTTTAGTAAAAAAACCTGAAAAAGGATCTCAAGAAACATATTCAATTGTTATTGCCTGCAGAAATGAAGAAAACAATCTATCCTTATTATTAAAATCACTAGAGCAAATAGACTATAACGAAAGAGAATTTGAGGTAATCTTAGTAGATGATCAATCAACAGACAATACATTTCCTATCATCAGACAATTTGCAACTCAAAGATCTAATTATCATGCTCTTAGAACAGATTATCCCTTTCAAGGTAAAAAGTATGCTCTTCAAAAGGGGATAGAATTTTCTTGTTTTAATTATATAATTTTAACCGACGCAGATTGTGAAATTTCATCTGAATATATAAAAGAATTAAATTTATGGATAAATCCTGACCATAAGCCAGATATGTTAATAGGATATTCTCCTGAACGAGAATCAGGGTCATTTAGACATTTTACGCAACTAATAACCGCTACTATTTTTGCAGTCACCACATCTCTTCGTTCAGCCATGAGTTGTTCAGGCAGAAATCTTGTTTTAAGGCGGATAGCATTCAATGAAGTTCAGGGTTATCAAGGTTTGTTTTCAGAGAAATCGGGAGATGATAAGCTTTTATTGAATAAATTTGTAAAAAGAAAAAAACAAATCAATTATTTTCCAAGTCCTAAAGTCATTACTAGAAATACTTTAACTGTCAAGGAGCAACAGAATCAGGATAACAGACGATTTGGCAAGTTTTTTATGACTCGGATCGAATGGCAAATTCTGTCCGTATTTGTAGCATTATTTTATCTAGTATTTCCCTTATTATTTTTCAATAAATTATTTTATTTAGTTTTTTTTTATTTAATAACAATTAATTTGTTAGTTTTAAAAACAATATTTCTTCACAAAGAGCCGTTTAGAATAATTTATTTGATTTATGCAATCATATATCCATATTATTTGCTATATAAATCTATTATAGGGAATTGTAAATCTTGGGAGTGGAAGAAGTAATGTTTGAACGGATACAACTATTTTATAAGAAATATAAAGAATCAATGAAATGGCTAATATTTGTTTTAAAAATCCTATTATCATGCCTATTGTTTTATTATTTATATACAAGAATAGATTTACATAAAATTATGATATTAATGTTGGATTTACCCATTAGAATCATTTTTTTGCTTTTGATAACAACCATCATTAAATTTTTTTCACAAGTATGGAATTGGTCATTAGTATTAAAGATAGATCCACAGTTTAATGAGTCTTGGTCAAAAGTTATTAAGACACATTTTATTGGTTTATATTTAAAATTAATTATTCCAGGAGGGTATGGAACATTTGGTAAGATTGCTTTCATCAATCAACATCAAAAAAAGGCAACTTTTCTTTCAATATTAATTGAAAAGTTTTTTCAAAATTGGATAAGTCTTTTTTTTGGTGTTCTTAGTCTTTTGTTTATTGCAACAAAATACAAGATACTATGGATGATTTTGTTAATAATTATTTCAATTTCTCCTTTTTTAGTACCACTGGTTTTTAAGAAACAAGGAAATAACTTGTTATGGAAGTGTTACAATCAAAAAATACCCTATTTAATGATCTCTCAATATATACATCAGATTTTCACCTTTTTCCAATATTGGTTATTATTTGAAACCTTGTCGAGAACTCATTGGTTTGTAGTTTGTAAGGGCGTATCAATAGCTTTATTATCTACGATTCTACCAGTTAGCTATAGTGGGCTAGGTGTGAGAGAAACAGCTTTTGTGTACACATTTAAGAGCTATGGAGTCTCTGCTGAAATTGCAGTAGCAGTTTCACTAATCATATTTTTTTATAATTCAATAATCCCAGCATTTCCAGGATTGTATTATTTTTTAATGATAAATAAAAAGGGAAAATAATGGAACTAACACTATATACCTATTTAATAGTTTTACCAATAGTATTTTTGGCAGGAGCCATTGATGCCATAGCAGGTGGTGGTGGTTTGATATCAGTACCAGGTTATTTAGCTGCAGGATTACCCCCTCATTTAGCCTTGGGTAATAACAAGTTTTCTTCATGTTTTGGGACATTATTCTCAACAGCGAGATATTTTAAACATGGGATGATTGATGTTAAAGTAGCAGTATTCAGCGCAGTATTTGCCTTGTTGGGTTCATTTGTTGGCGCAAAAGTAGTTTTAATGATCAAACCTGATTTTTTAAGTTACATATTAGCTATATTGTTACCAGTCATGACAATTTTTACTTTGGTTAATAAAAACATAGGATTGGTGAACAGTTCACACATTTACAGCAATTTTAAAAAAATACTATTATCCTCAATAGCAGGTTTGGTTATAGGTTTTTATGATGGATTTTTTGGACCAGGGACAGGATCCTTTTTAATATTATTTTTCACATTAGTGCTTCATTACGATTTTGTAGTAGCTAACGGGAACACCAAGGTGATAAATCTAGCCTCTAATATAGCAGCCATGACCACATTTTTAATCAATGGCAAGGTGATACTTCTTCTGGGAATACCAGCAGCTATAGCAGGGATCTCTGGTAACATGATCGGTTCAAAAATGGTGGTTAAAAAAGGATCAAAATTAATACGTCCCGTTTTTATCTTGGTCTTTATTATTTTGTTTTTGAAAATATTATTAGATATTTTACAAAAAAAGTGAGACGAATAGATGATTTTTAGTTATATTATTTAGAAGATTTATATTGACAGCATATTGTTGATTGGTTAAAATTGGGTTTATCTAAGAAAAGGAGAAAAAAATGAAGGCAATTATCAAAGTAAGTTTGGCATTTATAATAATTTCTGCGATTATGTTAACTGCCTGTACACCTCCTCCTCCACCAGTAAGTAAAGATCAACTTTCTATTGCAGAAAGTGAGACACTTCAGGCAGAAGAGCAGGTGATGGTAAAACAAAAGCAGAAAGCTCTTTTGGAGAAGCAACTTAAAGAAAGAGAAGACAAATTAAAATCATTAAAGGAAATCGACGATTCACAGAAGCAGTAAGGAGAAAAAATGCGAAAATTTTCAATTATAATAATGATCATGAGCCTCTTGCTTATTCCAATTCTTTTATCTGCTCGAGTTACATATTTGACAGATGGGGAATACAAGAAACTCAGTTCTAGCGAAAGAGAACAGTATTGCAATGATTTAAATGCAGAGATGATAGCATTACAAGGCAGAAAAACTTCAGCAATCGAAAATCAGGGAAATCTTGATAAAGAGATTGCTGTGTTACAAAGTAGGATTGAATCAGTCAATCAGGAGATTACAGCATTAACTGAAAAACTTGGAATCTCCGAAAAAAACATAGCAGACTTTAGAACCAGAATTACAAATATCAAAAACGATTTGACTAACTGGGAGAAGATGAGTGATTCACAATTTTGGGAGAAACAAAAAGAATTTATCGAATTAAATGAGACCATTAACAATGAAGGCAAGAATCGATTAGCTCAGTTACCAGAATTTAAAAGAGATTTTTCAGATATTCACAGAAGATACAATGCAATAAAAGAATCTATGAACAAGATATCCTCTAGTGATAAACCTGCCTATTATGAAGATAATTATCAGGTTAAGAAAGGTGATTATTTATCTAAGATTTCAGCTTATTCATTTATTTATGGTGATTCCAATAAGTGGGGAATTATCTATAGAGCAAATCGTGATCAGATCAAAGATCCTAACGTTATTTCAGACGGAATGGATTTGAAGATTCCTCGTGGTTTACCTGGAAGTTGGAAAGTCTATAGTGGTGAAAGTTTATGGAAGATTTCAGCATATCCTGAGGTTTATGGAAAGGGTTCAAAATGGACTCATATATACAGAGCAAACAAAGATCAGATTAAGGATCCAAATTTGATATATCCAGAACAAATATTCTCGATACCTAGAGATTAATTACTTGACAGAATAGCCTCCTAATGGGAGGCTATTTTTTGTATGAAAATTAGAAAATTATATTTTTATTATATTTGCGGAGCTTCTTTAATACTAGCTCTAATTTACTTTTATTTGAGTTTTTATAACAATTCAATTCCTATGTATCAATATCAGATTGGTCAAATCACACAGGAAGCCATAAAAGCCCCTTTTTCATATACAATTTTTAAACCAGAACCAATACTAAATCATGAAGTCAATGAAAGATTAAATATTTTACTCCCAATTTTCAAAATATCTGAGGACGTTAAGTTTAATTTACAGAAAAAAATTGATTATTTATTTTTAGAATTTAATAACGCTTTTGAATCAAGTGATACTCTAAATTTTAAAAACAGATTATCAAAAAATGGATTTGATCTTAATCAAAATACATTAAACTATTTAAAAAATCAGAAAAATAGATTATTTGTCTATAGTTTATTTACTGAACAGATTTCTTTGATCATGAGATATGGGATATATGATGAACGATTAACTTATCCCGAAATAAGAATTAATGACAAAAATCAGATAAAAGTGTATAAAAAGACAGATTTATTATCTGTAGATGAGGCAAAGAGAAGAATACTGCGAAGTATTGATGTTTCAACTCTGAAGAATGTTGCGGATGATTTATTAAATTCGATATTAGAAGCGAATTTAGAGTTAGATCAGGTTTCGACAGAAAAAGAAAAGAATGATATACGGAAAAGTATAGACCCAGTGTTAGGCAAAGTAGAAAAGAACGAATATATAGTGGTTAAGAATCATAGGATCACTAATACAGATATTATAAAAATAGAATCTTTGGTAAAAGCATACAAGGAAAAGAATTTACAGAGAGATTATCCCACTTTGATTTTATCTTCTTTAGGGCAGTTTCTTTTTTGTTTATTGCTTTTAAGCGTATTTTATACATTTTCTATGATATTTTTTAGTAAGCAATTTGAAGCATTAAATTATTTTTTATTTTCTTTATCCTGCTTTGTTTTTTCTGTAATAATATCTGTTGTAGTTTTTTATAGTTTTGATACAAAAGTCATATCCGTGATACCCTTTCCCTTAATCATCTTAGTAGTTTCTTTAATATATGCAGGGAATTATGGCTTACTTTTTGCAGTGATGGATATATTTCTAGTAGGGCAGTTTTTAAACTGGAATATGTATTATTTAATAAATTTATTCTTTGCTTCAGTATTTGGAATATTAGCAATCAAAAGGAGCAATCAGGTCAATTATTTTATTATTTTTATTTATATGTTATTAGGGTTTACCACAAGTTTAATAGCCATGACTTTGTATCGGAATGAGGGGTTACCTCTATTCAGTAAGAATTTGTTTTTTGGCACGGTATCAATAATATTATCAATTATAGGCTCAATACTTTTTGCTCCTTTTATAGATCGTAAGTTAAACTTTTCTAGTAAACAGACCTTGTTGGAATTATTAGATTTCAATAAGCCATTATTAAAGCAACTGGCAAAAGAAGCCCCAGGAACCTATTATCATTCGCTGGTTGTAGGAAATTTAGCAGAAGCAACAGCAGAAGCAATTGGAGCTAATCCACTTATCGCAAGAGTAGGGAGTTATTATCATGATATTGGGAAATTAACAGAACCTAGTATATTTATAGAAAATAATGTTGATTCTGTAAATATACATAAAAATTTAGCACCAACAGAAAGTTCAACAAGAATTCGTGACCATGTCTTAAATGGAATTCAATTAGCAAAACAGCACAAACTTCCCAAAGTAATACAGGATATAATCATACAGCATCATGGAGACAGTAAGATTAGGTTTTTTTTACATAAAGCACTTGAACAGGGATTAATAATTGATGAAAATTCTTTTATGTACACAGGGCCTCGACCTCAGACAAAAGAAGCAGTATTGGTGATGATTGCTGATATTGTAGAATCAACAGCAAAATCTTTGAAAGAATATAATTCAGTAACTATTAATAAAATAGTTAATGACACAATTTTGAAATTATTAGAAGATCATCAGTTAGATGATGCTCCGATCACTATGCGAGATTTAAATATTGTAAAGTCGACAATGATACCAATTTTGGAAAGCGTTTATAGGAAGAGAATTGAATATCCAGAGGATAAAAAATGACGCATTATGAACTCATCAATGAAAGTCATTATACAATAAATGAAACCGTTATAGATGACATTATCAGAGTATTTGATCATTTTTCTTTGTTTTCAGAAGATGCTCAATTTTGTATAAAACTCGATGATAGCGGATTAATATCATCGTATAATCAGCGTTACAGAGGAAAGAATCAAGAAACAGATGTTCTTTCTTTTCCTTCAGAATTTGCAGGCATTCCATTTTTAGGAGATATTTTAATTGACATGAGAGTGGCAGATATGCAAAAAGGAAGTAAGTCATTGATGGAAGAATTCAGCGAATTGATTATCCATGGTTTACTACATCTTAAAGGGTATGATCATTTAAATGATATAGAAAAGAGGAAAATGAAAGAGATAGAAGTATCCATTCAATCAGAATTAAAAAAAATACAGATACAAAGGGAGTGTAAAAACTATCGTGGATGACAGTTATTATTACGTAATCATATTTGTCTTATTATTATTATCAGCATTTTTTTCAGGAAGTGAAACAGCTTTTTTTTCATTATCAAAAATTCACTTAAAAAAACTGGAAAAAATAAACACTTCATCCTCAAAAAGGATATTTAGATTATTAAACAAAACCAGACAACTTTTAATTACCATATTATTAGGTAACACAATAGTAAACATTCTAGCAACATCTTTAGCTACTTTAATTGCAATAGATTTTGCTGATAAAGTAATTCAAAATCAATCTTACAAGCCATTTATTATCACTTTTGAAATTATAATAATGACTATTTTATTATTGTTTTTAGGGGAGATAACACCAAAAATTATTGCTTTTTCAAGACCAATAAAATTTGCATCATTTTTTAGTTTGCCAATAGAAATACTAAAAATTATTTTTTTCCCAGTTATCTATTTATTAGAAAAACTGGTTTCTTTAATAACAAAAAAGAATGATGTAGATTCATCTTCAAGTTCAACTTTAACATCAGAAGATTTTCACAATTTTATAAAATCTAAATCAAATAATCATCCACTAGAAGAAAATGAGAAAAGGATTATTGATAGTATTTTTAAGTTTTCAACAACGGAAGTAAAAGAGATCATCGTCCCTCGAGTAGATATCGTTGGTGTTGATGTAGTTGAAAGTATAGAAAATACACGAACTAAAATCATAGATTCTGGCTATAGTAGGATTCCTGTTTATCAAAAATCCATTGATGATATAATTGGTGTTTTATATGCAAAAGATCTTATAATTTATCCAGAGAAGAAACAATTAAATACTCTTATGAGAAAACCATTTTATGTAACGGAGAACATGAAGATCCAAAATTTGTTAAACCAGTTTAAAACCAAGAAAATACAAATAGCCATTGTAGTAGATGAATATGGTGGAACCGCAGGGTTAGTCACACTGGAAGATATTTTGGAACAATTAGTTGGAGAGATCATGGATGAGTATGATGAAGAGATGCCTTTGATTACAAAAATCAACGATACTGATTATATTGTGAGTGGGATGTATAATATTTCAGATTTAAATCATCAATTTGATTTACAAATAGAAGATGAATATGAAAATTTAGCAGCATTTATTTTTGATATGATAAATCATATGCCTCAAAAAAACGAATCGTACACATTAGTCGATAAAGCTGTTTTTACTGTTACCCAAATCAAAAGACAAAGAATTAATTATGTAAAATTACATTTATTGAATGCTGAAGGTAATGAAGAAATATAAAATTCTTATAGTATTATTATTCATGATTTTTCATCTTTATGGAGAAAAGCTTAAATTTTCAATCCAATACTTGGGAATTTCAGTAGCAAATGTTCAATTTTTATATAATAATCATTCACTACAGGTAGAAGCTACATCATCAGGGATAACTAAATTTTTGGCAGACAAATTAGACAATCATTATCAAATTGAATTTGAAGATAATTGTTTGCCAAGTGTTTATAAAAAAATAATTAATCAGGATAAGTATAAAGAAAATTCAGTCACTAAATATCATAGATCAGATAAAAATGCTGTTTATTTTGATTCATTAACTCAGTATAGTAATCAGTTTCTAATAGAAAATGAAACTAGAGATTTTTTTTCAGCATTATCTTATTTAAGAAAAACTGATTTAAACAATAAAGGTAATATTTCTATAGACTCAAATCAAATTCTCTGGAAAGCACAATATCATAAAATAGGAATAGAAGAAAATTCTTCTATATTTGGAAAGATAAAAACTGCAAAAGTTCAGATTAAATTTATAAGAATAGACCATAAAAAGAAGAAGAAGAGTGATTTACTAACGAATAATTTAGTAAATGAAAAGAATGTTTTATTTTTTTGGTTTACAGATGATGATAAACAGATTCCTATAAAAGCAGAATATGTCACTTTTCCATTTTCTGTTACATGGGTATTGACAGATTATGAAAAATAGATTAATTGTCATAACGATATATATAATTGGTAATTAAAGGAGAAGTTTTGAGGTTAAAAATAATAAATAATAAGCTTTTATTAGTAATGTGGATAACATTTATGTTGGTAATTACTTCTATTCCTTCTAAAAATATTCCTGAAATCAGGATTATCTTCTTTGATAAATTTGTTCATTTTTCTGAGTATTTTATACTTTCTTTCTTGTTTGTTAATTACCAAATAGAAAAGGGAAACTCTTTTAAGAAAAATATTATTAATTTATCAAAAATATTAATAATAATGCCAATATTAGATGAATTGCATCAATTATTTATTCCTGGTCGTAGTTGTTCAATTTACGATATTATCGCTGACATACTCGGAATATTAGTATTTATGCTTTTGTATTATTCTTATTACACTTTCTGGAGAAAACAACATGCATTTTGATATTTCAAAGAACACTCAACAGGATATTCTACCAACTGAAGTGTGGAAATGGACAGCTGTTGAAAAGACAATACATGAAACAATGGAGTTAAATAATTATAAAGAAATCAGAACATCAATAGTACAATCACAAGATTTGTTTAAATCCTATCTCTCCTTTTTTAATGAGCATTTTGATTATTCTAAACAATTTCTGTTTAGCTTGAACGAACAGCAGAACCTAAGTCTGAGACCTGAAGGTACGATTACTGTATTACAAAATTTTATAAAATCTGATTCTCAAGAAATGCCACAACGTTTATATTATATTGGCCCAATGTTCAGAAGGAAGAATAATGCTCAACTTGTGCAGTTTCATCAATTAGGTGTTGAGTTAATTGGAAATGTAACCCATTTGGCTGATAATGAAATCTTATTACTAGGTCAAAAAATGTTTCATCGTTTAGGCCTTCATCAGGTTAAAATTGAATTAAGTAGTTTTGGTTGTGAAGTTTGCCGACCTAGATATATTCAGGAAATGAAGAATTTTGTCCAGGAAGAACAAGATCACTTGTGTCCCGAGTGTCAATATCAAACCCAAATTAATCCATTACAAATTCTTCAATGTATTAATACAAATTGTCAAAAGCTTTCAGAAAAGTCACCGAATGTTATAGAACTTCTTTGTCCAGATTGTAGCAAGAGTTTTAAAAATATTCAAAGGATGCTTTCAAATTTAGGTATAATTTATTCAGTAAATCCTTATATGCCATCATCATTCAATTATTATAATCAAACAGTTTTTAATTTTATTTACGAAATTGATAATAAAAAAGTGATATTGGGAAATGGAGGGAGGTATGATTTACTCTCAAAATCGATTATTGGTAAAGATATGCCAGCTATTGGATTTTCCGCTAATATGGACAACATTATTCAATTATTGAGCGATTTAAGATTAATTAGCATAAAAGAATTACCTTTTCGGGTTACAATCACTCCCATGGCCAAAAACTTAGAACTAGTGGTCTTACAGATTATTCAAGAATTACATGAGCATAATATTCATACAGAAATAATTGATTTTGATGAAGATTATAAGAAAATTAATCATAAATTAGATAATTCAGAATCACAAGTTGTAATATTTATTACAGAAGAAATGATACGAGATGGAAAAGTGAGTATTAAAAATTTTATAAAAGACTATCAAGAAGTTATATCTATTGGCCATGTATCAGAATATCTGATTCGGTTAAAAAAAGCAATTGGAAATATATAAAGAATTGGAGAAAAAAAATGAAATCAATTTCAACCCCAAATGCCCCTCAGGCAATAGGTCCTTATTCACAAGCAGCCTTTAAAAAAGGGACATTATTTATTTCAGGTCAATTAGGACTTGACCCAATTAGTGGAGAATTAGTTTCTTCTTTTGAAGATCAAGCATTATTGGTTTTTAATAATCTTAAAAACATATTAACTGCTTCAAATATGACTTTTTCTCATGTAGTAAAAGTGTCAGTCTTTATTAAGGATATGAGTAACTTTGCAATATTAAATGACATATATAAGCGGTATTTTTGTGAACCTTATCCTGCGAGAGAAGTCATAGAAGTTTCAGGTTTACCAAAAAATGGAGATATTGAAATTTCGCTAATAGCTATGGAAAGTTAAAAAAAAAGGCACAGAATTCTGTGCCTTTTTTAAAAGAAAACTGTTATTTTACTGATTCAATGATGGACTGTGATAACTTAATAAGTTTATTGATGTCATCAGAAGAAAAAGTTTGTTTTTCAATTGGTTTTATTATTTTCTGAATTTCAGAATAATTATTCTGTATTGTTTTAAACCAAGGTTTGTTGATAATTTCTGTATTTTCAATTTTACTAAAATTAGTAACTACATTAACCAAAATACCTTTTTGATTCAAAACCTGAGTTTTATCTTCTTTATAATTTGCACTTATAAGGAATGATAATCTATTTAAACCCTGAGTCCATCCTCCAGTTTGTACAAGAGTTAAAAGATCAAACTGTTGAGTTTCATACAAAGAGTTTTCTACCTGATTTTTATATTTGTCTAAAGCAGATTGTAGATCCTCCCATTTATCAGTTTGTATCAATGTTATTAATTCATCAGCAAGTTTTAAAACATCTTCTTTAACACCAATAAGTTTAGAATTCTCAATCATGGCATTTGCAATTTCAGACAATTTGGTTTTGTTTCTGGATTTCGTAGCAATGATGGCATCAGCAGTTAATTTACCTAAATCAAAAGAAGCAATAAAGACATCATTGGGATTACTTTTATATTCTTTTGCAAGCGCTTTATCAAAATCTGGTTTTTGAAGGTAATCCAAAGAGTTAAACAAATCCGCAAAAGAGGGAAGAGTAAAATTTCTTGTTTCAATTTTTGCAACTGCATTTTGTTGTGGTTCTGGTTGCTTTTTTGAACAACCTACTAACAATGCAATTACAATACTTAATAAAAATATTTTTTTTAACATAGATCCTCCTGAAATCTCTATACTATACATATTCACTTTTCTGAAACAAGAATGTAATATATTTTAGTTTGTGTCAATAAAAATTCTATTACAACTTTTAAAAATAATAAACGCAAAAAATCTTTAAGGTCCATTTTAATACTAACTAATTAAAAGATAATAATATAAGTTTTTTCAAATTTCATAAAAATAATTAATAATATAGTATAGAAGAATTCGATAAATAAAGAAAAGAATAGTATTTTTTATGAAAAATTGTTTTAATGTTAGCCTAATTTAGTTTCTTGAGGAATGGATATTTGTTGATTCAATTAATTACGAATAAATAAAAATCATGATTCATAAATGTCAAATAGAAGCTAGTCTGGACAATGTTTCTTCAAAACTTGATTTTTCTTCAATATCTTGTATTAAAAATTGATTAACCACATTAATTTTTTCAATAGCAAAATCAATTTTTTGGTTAGAACCTTTTGCATAAGCTCCAATATTGATCATGTCTTCAGAATCTCTATAAGTCGCTAATATCTCAAAAGCTTTTCTAGCATTTAATTTGTGCTCACTTGATGAAACTGAGTTCATTACTCGACTAATGCTGCTTAAAATGTCTATTGCAGGATAATGTCCTTTTGCCGCAATTCTTCTGGAAAGAACAATATGCCCATCTAAAATGGAACGAGCAGCATCAGCAATTGGTTCATCCATATCATCCCCTTCAACTAACACTGTGTATAAACCAGTAATTGTACCCTTTTCTGCGGTTCCTGCTCTTTCTAGAAGTTTTGGTAGAGTTGCAAAAACAGAAGGCGTATATCCTTTTGTTGTTGGAGGTTCACCTACAGCTAAACCAATTTCTCTGAGAGCCATACAAAATCTGGTAACTGAATCCATCATAAGCAAAACGTTTAAGCCTTTATCTCGAAAATATTCTGCAATAGTTGTTGCAACTAGGGCCCCTTTAATTCTGGTTAGTGCTGCTTGATCTGAAGTAGCTACAATAACAACAGAATGTTTTAAGCCCTCTTCGCCTAAATCGTTTTCTAAAAAATCTCTTACTTCGCGGCCACGTTCTCCTATCAAAGCAATGACATTAACATCTGCTTTAGTATTTCTGGCCATCATTCCTAGTAAAACACTTTTTCCAACCCCGCTACCAGCAAAAATACCAGTTCTTTGTCCTTTCCCGCAAGTCAGTAGACCATCTATTGCTCTAACTCCTAATTGAAGGGGTTCAAGAATTCGTTGACGTGTCAGAGGGTTTGGTGGTTGGGCATAAACAGATCTTTTTTCTCTCAGTTTTAATGGAGTTTTGTTATCAATAGGATTGCCAAGCCCATCTAAGACTCGACCCATTAATTCATCTCCCAAACCGACAGAAAACGGCTCTCTGAAAGTAGATACTCTGTTGCCTGGAGCAATACCGTATAATTCTTTTAGTGGCATTAATAAAGTCTTTTCGTTTTTAAAACCCACAACCTCTGCCATGTGAACTATATCATCATTGGTATGAATATAGCAAATATCTCCAATAGAAGCAGAGGGTCCTATAGATTCAACGATTAATCCGATAATTTGAGAAACCGTTCCATTTTGTTTTATGGAATTAGTCTTTTCAATTATTTCAATGTATTTATTAAGATTAATCTGTTTTAGCATATTTGAGTAATTTTCTTTTTACTTCTTCAAATTGAGAATCGATATCTGCGTCAACAGAACCTGATTTGAACTCTATTCTGCAACCACCTTGAGAAATTTGAGGAGAACTAATAATATCAATTTGTTTTGGTAATTCATTTCTTAGATTAAGATAATTTATGTTTTCTTTAACAGTAGACCAATCATTTTGATTTACTAGTATTTTAATTTCTTCTCGTTCATTTATTAGATTTAAACAATTTCTCACAACATTTAAAACGGCTTCAGGATTTATTGTTAATTCTGTATCAATCACTTTTTTAGAGAGAGTCATTATTAATGTTAGAAAAGTCTGTTCTTGATCTTCAATAAATCTTTCTGAAAAATGTGATAGTTCATTGTAAATGGATTGTAAAGTCTGTAGAGATTGATTAATTTGTTTTTGATATTGTTGTTGCGCTTGTTTTAATCCTGCTTGAATTCCGTTTTGATAAGCTAAACTTTTTTCTTTTTCAAGAGATGATTGAAAGGAATCTTCTGCTTCTTGAATATTAAATTGAATAATTTCAGAAATAATATCTTGTTGATATTTATTAAAAATACTTTCATTAGAATTAGGATGATGATCTGTTTTTTGAGCTCCCTTTACGGGATAACCTGGGTTAATATTAAATTGAAAAGAGGGTTCTTTTATTTTGTTATTCATTACGAAACGTAATCCTCTCCGCCTTTTGTTAGTTGAATTTCACCTAATTCTTCCAGTTTTCTAATAACATCCAGTACATTTTGTTGCGCTTGTTCAACATCTCTTAGTCTAACTGGTCCAGCGAATTCCATTTCTTCTTTAATAATTGCAGCTGCACGTTCAGACATATTTTTGAATATCTTTGATTGGACTTCATCATTAACTGCTTTAAGAGCCATTGCAATATCTTTTTGATCGACATCTCTGAGGATTTTTTGAATGGTTCTATCATCTAAATAAAGGATATCTTCAAAAACAAACATAAGATTTTTTATCTCTGTTGCTAGTTTAGGATCTTTTGTGGCAATTGCTTCAAGGATAGCTCTTTCTATTGTAGAACCAACCATGTTAATGATTTCAGCTGCTGCTTTAACACCACCAAATTGGGTACCTTGTTGACTAAAATCTATTCTTTCTTCGAGAATTTGTTCAACAGTATTAATCATCTCCTGAGATACTCTTTCCATGGTAGCAAATCTGATAACTACATCATTACGAATATCTTCAGGTAGTTCTCCTAAAACATTTGCAGCTTGTATGGGCTCTAATTGGGTTAAAACTAAAGCAATAGTTTGAGGATGTTCTTTTTGAATAAAAGTTAGTAATTGTGTGGAATCCACTTGTTTAAGAACATTGAATCCTTTAACCTGTAAAAGTCTTTGTACTTTTTTTATAATTTCCATAGCTCTAACGTCACCCAGTGCATTTTGTAAAAGTTCTTTCGCAAAATCTATTCCACCAAGTGATATATATTCTTGAGCTTTAATCATCTCGTAAAATTCTTCAAAGACTGCTTCAGAAATTTTGGGATCAACAGCACTAATTGTTGCAATTTTGGTTGTAACGCTTTCCAGATCTGAATCTGATAATAATTGAAAAACTAAAGATGTAGCTTGTTTACCTAACCCGATTAGCAAGATAGAGGCTTTTGTTAAACCATCCATATTCCTTAGCAAGCTTTGGTACATTTCTATAGTTTCTTTATCAAAATGAAAATCTAAATCCATGGTTCTCTCTCTCATTTTTTTGGATTATATTTGCTGGCGCCAATAGAAGATGATTCTAAAATCCAGCTTTTTATTAATCTTACTGCAACATCTGGGTTTTCTATAACGAATTTTTGAATTGCTTCCTGAAGAAGTATAGCCTCAGTTTGTTCAATTTCTATATCTTTCATTGGTTTAAAAGTATAAGAAATTTTACCTTCACCCATGGGCATGCCTTCTTCTCCTTCTGGATAAAATCCTTCTCCAACACCTGACCCTTCTGCAAATGCAGGTCTCATCTCATCTTCTAAATCACCTTCAGGTTCAGGCTGAGCAAATATTTTTCTAAATTGTGATGTTAACACAAAAAGTAAAACTATTAAAATAACAATAATCAATCCTTTTTCAGCTAAATTAATATATTGCTTTCTTTTAATCTCTTTGTCTTCAGTAGTTTTTTGAAATTCTAGCTCTGAGTTATCAAATGCCATACTGTTAACAACAATTTGATCACCTCGTTCTGTATTATATCCTATTGCGTTTTGAACTAATTGTTGAATTTGTTGAATTTCACTAGGAGTTCTTTCTAGATATTCTTTTATTGTTTTTCCATCTTTTTCTTGTATTCTTAATTTATAATTTACATTAACTGCAACTGTCAATCTACGGACCCCACCAATTTGATTTATCATTTTTTGAACAGAAGAATTTATCTCATAATTAGTAATTTGGTGTTCAGAAGTCTGAGAAAGACTATCTTTTAAATTTGTGTTATTATTAGATTCAAGCTCTTCAGATCTAACTACCTGACCTTCAGGATCGTATTTTTCAATAGTTGTTTCAACTTGATCAAAATTCAATTCAGCACTGACTCTGACAACAGCGTTTCCAACCCCGACAATTTGATCTAACATGGATTGTACTTTAAGCGATAATTGATTTTCCAATTGATTTTGAACTTTTAGTTGTTTATTTGATAATCCTGTTAACCCATCTTCATTATTGTCAGTTAATATTTTTCCTTCTTGATCAACAATTGTTACTTTAGAAGGGTCTAAACCTTCTACAGCGGAAGCTATAAAATTTGTTATCCCATTCACTTGTTTTTCAGATAAGCTTCTTGATGTTTTAATCATGACAGAAGCAGTAGGTGGTTGCTGATCTTCTTTGAAGATTTTTTCTTCAGGAAAGACTAAATGCACACGCACATACTCGATTCCTGAAATTGATTGGATAGTTCTTTGTAATTCACCTTCCATAGCTCTTCGATAATTTACATTTTGGACGAACTCAGTCATACCTAATTGTGTTTTGTCGAAAATTTCAAAACCAACACCATTATTTTTTAATCCAATATCTTCAGATGAAAGTTTAATTCTTGTTTCGTACACTTTATCTGCTGGGATATATATTGATCTTCCTTCATCTTGGATTTTGTAAGAAATTTTCCCTTCATCTAGCTTTGTTATTACTTTCTGAGCATCTTCAGGAGTTAGTTTACCAAAAAGAAGACTATATTCAACTTTTGAACTCCAAGAGATTAACCAAATTATTACTGCTAAAGTAATTGCTATCAGTATAGCAAGTATAACACGTTGACGAAGCTCCATCCTTAGATAAACTTCTTGGGTTTTACTCCACATATTCTGCATTTTATCTTTCATTAAAGAACCTCTTTATATAAAAAACGCTCTCAGAAAAGAAAGCGTTTTATGAGACTTTATCATGTTTTCCATATTTACAAAGGAGTTTTCATGACTTCACGATAAGCTTCAAGCATTTTATTACGGATTTCCATAACCATTTCAAAACTTATCCCGGCTTTTTCAACGGCTGTCATTACTTCATGAGCATCAACTTCTTCTCCAGCTATGATTCGTTTAATATCATTATCAGCCTTTGTTTGAAGATCATTGGCGTCATTAATGTATCTTTTCATAGTTTCAGAAAATGAAACAGCTCCTTGTTTTTTAACATCAGATGTTTTAAGAAGTGGAGAAGACGAATCAATTCCACGCATCTGATTGATAGCATTCATTCTTGGATCATTCATTCTTCTTTCCTCTACAATTTAATATCAATCTTACTGCCTTTTAGCAGATTTATCGAATTAGGTGAATTATATAAAAGGATTGATTCTTTGTCAACTGATAAATCACCAAATACTTCTTTAAGAACTTTTTTTTCATCATTACTTAGAAATGATTTTAAGTCTTTACTAGTTAAAGTACGAACGCTTTCAGCTTCTTTATTAGCTTGATTAGCTGGTAACGTTTGTCTATCTTTTGTGTTCTTTTTGTAAAGATCACTTGTTCTTTGATATAGGCTGTATGCATTATCAATTTGATTATTTTGAATAGTTAATGCCACGTTATCCTCCTATTTTTAAAGCGTTTCTAATCATGTCTTTTGAACTATTTAAAGAAGTGACGTTAGCTTCATAGGATCGAGAAGCTGTTATCATATCAACCATTTCTTGTACGATGTTGATATTTGGCATTTCTAAATAACCTTGTTCGTTTGCATCTGGATGAGATGGATCATAAACCATTTTGAATGCTGAATTATCTTTAACTATCCCAGATACATGCACCCCTGCTTTTTGATCAGTGTAAGGATATTCAAATGGTTTATCTGGCATATGTACTTGTTCAGTTTGAGTTAAATCTAAATTGTTATCTTTCATATATTGAGAAAAACTTTTTCTTTCATGATTTCCATTTTGCACTTTTACAATTTTCCGACGGTAAGCTTCTCCTGATTCTGTTTTTGTTGTTTCAGCATTAGCTATATTTTCTGCAATAACATTCATTTTTGTGCGATTAACTGATAAGCCCTGAGCGCTAATATCCATTGTACTGAATAATGATTTATATATCATAATTCTCTCCTTATCTTCCACGAATTGCAGATTTTATAACTGAAAATCTTCTAGTTATCAATTTTGAACTCATCTCATATCTTAGTGAGTTTTCAGCCATTTCAGCCATTTCTCTATCAATATCAACATTATTTACGCCTGTATCATTTAAAGGATCTTCTTTTAAAGATACTTTTGGACTAATTATTGAAGGAGAAGTAGAACCTACAGGAATATGATTTTTGTCTGTTAAATTACCTTTTATATGATTGCTGCTTAATGATTTTCTTAATTCTTCCTCAAAATCAACTTTTTGAGCTTTATATCCAGGTGTCATAGCATTAGCAACATTGTTTGCTAAAGTCTTTTGTCTCAAAGAATATGTATTCATGCTTTGTTCTACAGTTGGAACCACTGTTTTGTTAAACAATAAATCAGTTAACATATCTACCTCCAAAGAACTATACATGCATTGCCTATGCCAAACTTTTTTTTCTATTGCACATTATTGAATAGAAGCATTAAGAGTTTTATATTACATAAAATAATGAAAAATAATGAAATAGGATTTTGTTAATAAAAAATTAAAATACACTTTTGATTCTTATATAAAAAAAAAGAGAAAAATATTCAATTTGTTAAGAAAATAATTCTTTTATGTTTTTAAAATTAAAACTTGATTATTTTTTATTAATTAAGATTAATGGAATTCATTTAATAGTTTTGGAGGATTTATGTGTGGTATTGTCGGATATATTGGAAAGAAAAATGTTATACCAATTATGATTGAAGGTCTAAAAAGACTTGAATATAGAGGTTACGATAGTTCTGGAATTGCAATACTTAATAAAAATAACCAACTGAAAGTATATAAAAAAGAAGGGAAAATAATTGAATTAGAAAAATTTTTATCTGAAAACAAAGATGATCTGAATAGTAGTATTGGAATTTCTCATACCAGATGGGCAACACATGGAGAACCCAATGAAGAAAATGCTCATCCTCACTGCGATCCAGATAACAAAATGGCAATAGTTCATAATGGAATCATTGAAAATTATAAAGTTCTTAGGAATCAGTTAGAAAAAAAAGGATATCTTTTTAAAAGTCAAACGGATACTGAGGTTCTTGTTATGCTCATCCATTACTATTATCAAAAAGACAAAAATATCGTAAATGCTCTCAGAAAATCTTTAAAAAAAGTTGAAGGAACATATGGCTTAGCTCTTTTACACAGTGATTACCCTGATCAGATATTCGCTGCTAGAAAAGGAAGCCCAGTTATCATTGCTGTTGGTGATGATGAGTTATTTATTACATCAGATATCAATGCAACTATTCTTTACACAAAAAAAGTAATATATATTCGAGATGGAGAAATTGCTTTATTAAAAGCTGGCAGTTATGAAATATTAAATTTAGAAAATGAAATTGTCAAAGCTGAAATTTCTGAAATAGATTGGGATGTTTCTGCAATTGATAAAGCAGATTTTAAACATTATATGTTAAAAGAAATTTATGAACAAACAGTTTCAGTATATAATGCTTTTAGAGGCAGACTTTCTGAAGAATTATCTACAAGCAGATTAGGGGGATTAAGCTCAAATTATCACGATTTGAGAAATGTTCAACGTATTCAAATAATTGGTTGCGGAACATCATGGCATGCTGCTTTGATAGGAAAATATGTCATCGAAACATTGGCAAGAGTTCCTGTTGATGTAGAATATGCCAGTGAATATCGCTATAAAAATCCTATAGTACCTAATGACACTTTAGTTTTTACAATTAGTCAATCAGGAGAGACTGCTGATACTCTTGCAGCTTTAAAAGAAGCAAAAGCAAAAGGCGCAAAAGTTTTTGGGATCACTAATGTTGTTGGCTCAACCATTGCGCGAGAAAGTGATGGGGGAGTTTATACTCATGCTGGGTCAGAAATTGGAGTTGCTTCTACAAAAGCTTTTACTTCTCAGGTTACAGTCTTAATCTTAGTTGCTTTGCTCTTGGGAAGAATGAGAAATGTTTCTCCTATGGAAGGATTAAATCATATTGAAGAATTAAAAAAAATTCCTGAAAAGATTCAGAAAATTCTTGATCAAAATGACCAAATCCGCGAAATTGCTAATACTATTGCTCATTCTCACCATGCTTTATATTTAGGGCGAGGTATTGACTATCCTGTTGCTCTGGAAGGGGCATTAAAACTTAAAGAAATTTCTTATATTCATGCAGAAGGATATCCAGCTGCTGAGATGAAACATGGCCCAATAGCTCTTATTGATGAAAATATGCCTGTGATTGCTATCGCTGTTAAAGATTATCTCTATGATAAAGTGATTTCTAATCTTCAAGAAGTAAAAGCTCGTAAAGGTCGGATTATTGCAATTGCTTATGAAGGAGATACAAATATTGCTTCAGTGGCTGAACAGGTTATTTATATTCCAGAAACTTTGCCTTGTTTAAGACCTCTTCTTACAGTTATTCCTCTTCAATTAATTGCTTATCATGTTGCTGACATTAAAAAATTGAATGTGGATCAACCAAGGAATTTAGCAAAAAGCGTGACTGTGGAATAAAAAATTATTGGACTTTCTTTTTTGTTAAAGTATAATTAAGAAAGTCCTTTTTTGTATTTATATTAAAAAATATTTCTATGCTTTTGTCTGAAACTTTTAAATATTGAAAATTCAATTTCTGTATTATGTTTTGTATCTTGTAATCTTTTAATTGAATATTTTTTTCCATTTCAACCAAGCATGTTTTACTATAGATAGCATGTAAAGGTTCAAACCCTTTACGATGAATAGGGACTAGTCCTTCACAATTAATATTGTTAAAATGCATTATTTCTCTGATTATGAATTCTTTGTTTAGGTTAGGCATATCACATGCCACAACAAAAATTGCTTCTGTCTCGCACTGTTTTAGAGCTGTATAGATGCCTCCAAGAGGGCCAATATTGTTGTACTCATCAATAGAATGCATATAGTCTGGATATCTTTCGAATATCATTGGAGAATTATGTACTATGATTATTCGTCCAAATATTTCTTTTAAAACATTGATCTGTTTATCTATCAAATAATTATCTTCAACTGGAAGAAAACATTTGTTTACTCCAATTCGACTATTTTTTCCTCCAGCTAAAATCACCGCTGTTATGCCATTCAATAGAATCAAGCCTCTGTCCAATCTTGAATTCCTAATACTTCTTTAACTGTTTGGATTACTCTTGAAGAAATAATTGGTTTCAAAAGAAAATTTGAAGCTCCTGCTTTTATGGCTTCATAAACCTGATTTTCTTGTCCCTGTGAACTTATCATTATCACTTTGCTTTCAGGAAATTCACTTTTTAAGCGCTTTAAGGCTTCTATCCCATCCATGAATGGCATGTTTATATCTAAAGTAACCAAATCTGGTTTTGTTTTGATATATAATGGCAAGACTTCTACTCCACTTTTTGCTTCTGCTACAACAATAAAACCGTGCTCAGATAAAATCTTTGCCAATGTTCTACGCATTATTGCTGAATCATCTGCTATTAAAATCCCATATTCTCTATCCATAAATCACCTCTTAATTTCCTGTGTATAATGAAAAACTTAACTCTGAATTTTCAAAATGTAAAGAACCATTTATAATCTTCACTTCTTCTAAAACATTTATTTTTGATTTTGTCAGCACTATGAGGGGTGTTGAAAAATTAATCATTTGCCAATGATTTGGTAAATTACTTATAGCTCTTCCAATAATGACATTTGATATCTCTGAAAAAATATCATTAAAATGCCAATTGTACTCATCCTCATTTATTATATCCAAACTTTTCTTGATGAGTGTCATTAATTCTAAATTAAAACTAATTATTAACAATCCTCTTAACATACCTGATAAAGAAAAAAAAGCAGAAAATTGATGGGTAATTATACTATTTGTCAATTTAGTTTGATTGTGTTCTATTAACTCTATATTAAAATCATTATAAAAATAATCTTTAGTAAATTGTAATAAATTTTCAAACAAATTGCTCTGTATTTGAATGTTATCGTAATTTTTTATCTCTTTTTTTAATTTAATAATAACATCTGTCCCAACACCGATTTTCGATTCTATACTTATTTCTGCCTGTATTTTCTCTAAATCATGATAAACAGCTGATAAACCTATACCTCTACCTGATATTTCAGAAACTTCATCTTTGGTAGTGAATTCATCTAAAAATAAGTATTGGAAAATTTCTTTATCTGTTAAGTGTTTATTTTTTTCTACAATCCCATTTTCTATCAGTTTTTTTAATACAATTGCTGGATCAATTCCTCTTCCATCATCTGATATTATTAGATAAAAATCTGTTGTATCATCCTTTATTTGACATTTTATTGTTGCCATCTCATCTTTTCCAGTTAAAAGACGTTCTTCAGGATCTTCAATTCCATGATCTATAGCATTTCTGAAAATATGAATAATTGTTTTAATAAATGATTTGTAATAAAACGGATCCACTAATATGTCATCACCATATATAAGTAATGGATAGATTGGTTTCTCAACTTTCTGGGAAAAAGTATCAACATAAGAAATATAAAAAGTTAAATAATCTTTAAAATTAATATATTTTAGTTTTTGAATTTCCTCATAAGAAAATTGAGCAAAGTTTAAGGGCAATTTATTCAATATCTCATTCTCAAGAACAAATAATCGTGATTTCTGAATTTCAAGAGTATCGTATTTTTTATCAAATATATCTTTGCCTAAAAGTATAAAAAGCTTATCTAGATCATGATTTAAAACTCCTATAATTAAATCAATATTCAGAATTCCCAATATATCCTCAAAAGGTTTGTTTTCTTTTTTAAATTGAGAGAGTTGAGTTTCAATCTCATGAAGTTTATCTGCTGTATGATTAAAATTGATTTGAGAAAATAATCCTTTGTATGTATGAATTTGTCTATAAATCAATTTAAAAGATTTTACCCTATCAATCAACTGAAGTATTTTTTCTAACTCAATATTTAAAAAATTTCTATAGTCATTTACATAGTCTATGATATCAGAAGAATTATTTAAAGCAAATATCGCCTGAATCAGATTGTTATGCTCTTCTTGAATTTGAAAATTTAAAGCTTTCTTTTCAGTTATATCATGAAGAATCATCATAATACTAGGATTGTTTATTTTTGTACCATTAATCATTTTATAAGAAATTTCAATAAACTTGTCATGTATTAAAACTTCTTTTGGAAGTAATCTAAGATATATGCTCCTTATTGAATCATCAGATATAGTAAATAAGTCTTTTATAACTTTTTCGTGTAATTCTCGATTTGAAACATTTGATGATATTAAATCGAGTATGTTCATTCCTACAATTTCTTTTCCAAATATTTTATTGCTTTTTGCACTGACTCCTTGATCAATGATAAAATTATTCGAAAATGATAAAAAGCCTAGATCTGAATTATCAGCTAAATTTTGAACTTTCTCATTTAAAAACAGAAGTTCATCATTTTTTTCTTTTAATAAAACGGTTAGTTTTTCTACTTCAAATTCTAATTGGGTATTTAATTCAATTACTTCTTTAGTCTTTATTTTTTTCTCTTTTGATTTAAAAAAACTCTTTATGGCTTCCTGACATGTTAATATTATTTCATCTTTATTCCAGGGTTTTAAAAAAAATCGATATAAATTTGAATTATTAATTGCATTACTGACTGCTTGAATATCTGCTTGTCCGGTTAACATAATTATAAGAGTATGAGGAATACTTTCATGTATAATTTTTAAAAATTCATTACCTTTAATATCTGTTATAATTAAAGGTAAATCTATTTTATTAATAATACTTTCTTCAACTATATCAAAAGATTCATCTGCATTTTCTGCTGTTTTAATTCTATAGTTATCCCTTAATGATCCTTTTAATTCTGTTTTTAAACTATCCGATAAAATTTTTTCTACATCTACGATTAGAATAACAGGTTTTTTCATAGTTTTTCCAATCCTCTTATAATCTCTTTAACCAAATCTTCTTCTAAAGATGGTTTATGAATACAGTGCAGTAAATTTGCTTGATTCATTACCTTAATTTTTACATTATGGGATATTTAATATGCGCTTTAATCAAAAACTAGTCACCCTTCCTTAAATTCATCTATTAATTCTTATGTATTACCCTCATTTTTTGCACCTTCATATACAAATTGATCTTTTTATTTACTTTTCAATTGAGTTATTAAACTGTCAATTATTTTTTTTCTCATTCTCTAAATGTACATATAAAATTTCTGGTTTTCCTTTAATCTTCTTATTCCAGTGGTAAAAGTGCAATAAAAGTGGTTATACTAGGTTGACTCTTCAGTTTTATCTGACTATGATGCTAATCTAAATTTTCTTTACTATATACAACCAAGACCATTACCCTCACTTTTTTAGTTTATTTATAAAAAGGACTCAATGACTCTTTTCAATAAGATCTTAAGGACTTTCTTTGCTAGAGTCAGTTTCTGACCAATTCTTTATGGTAATTATCATTAGTGTACATTACCAGAACTATAAATCCCCTTACCAAATAAAGACTGGCAGTGAATAAGGCTATAACCATCACTTTTTGTCTTATTCTGATTCTTGTTCATAATTGAGCTTGCCTTAAGTTATTAATAATTCAATATCCTCAATTTTTTTTTATCTTTTGTTCATCTTAAAATCTATTCTTACTTTTAGATTACAATTCTTTAATCTCTTGGTTTTATTGTAATATAGACTAATTAAATTAATTATTATGTTTTCTCTACTTTTTATCAAAATGATGAGATTTATAAAAAAGTTTAAAAAACTGTTTGACAAAAAGGAACAAGTATAATAAAAATAGCACTCATGATAATCTGGGATTTATAAATAGGATAATCAAATAAATCCGATAAAGGAGTTAGTAATGTACGATGAAATTTTGAAAAAGTTCACTCCTGAAAAAGAAAACCTTATCTATATTTTGCATGAAATTCAGGACGCTCATCCGCAACATTACATTTCAGAGGACGCTGTTGATGTGGTAGGGAAATATCTATCCGTTCCATCTTCACACATCTATGGGGTGTTGACTTTTTACACGATGTTTAGTACCAAACCAAGAGGCACAAACATCATTCGTTTATGTGAATCACCACCTTGTTTCTTAAAAGGATCTGAAAAAATCTTAATAAAATTAAGAGAGATCCTTGGTGTAAAAGTTGGAGAAACTACAAAAGATGGTTTGTTTACTTTGGAATTATGTGCTTGTCTCGGTGTATGTGGTAATGCACCAGTAGTCATGATCAATGAAGAAGTGTATGGTGATCTGACAGACGATAAAATCACTGCAATCATCGATAAAATTAAAGGAGGTCAACAATGAAAATATTCAGAGGCCATATCTTAATTGGGATCGATGAATCAGCTATTCAAGCAGATGTTTATATCATTAAAAAAATGCTTGAACAAAAAATTCAGGAAAACGATCTTTCTGATGAATACAAAGTTCTGGAAACAGGTCCTTTAGGGCCTTTCGGACAAGGTGTTTGCATGACTGTTTTTCCTGAACAAATTACTTACAAAAATGTCAAAGCAGAAGATATTGATGAAATCGTTAATGAACACTTGCTTAAAGGAAGACCTGTTAAACGGTTAACAATGAATAACAATATTTTCAAAGAATATGATTTCGGTTATAAAAACCGTATCGTTCTTGATAATTCTGGTCTTATTGACCCTGAAAACATTGATGAGTATATTGGCGTGGGTGGTTATGAAGCATGGGAAAAAGTTCTTACGAAAATGACCCCTGCTGAAGTAGTTGCTGAAGTGAAAAACTCAAATCTTCGTGGTAGAGGTGGCGCTGGTTTCCCTACTGGTTTAAAATGGAGTTTTACTGCTCCTATTGAATCTGATGATAAATTAATTGTTATCAATGCTGATGAAGGTGAACCAGGTACATTTAAAGATCGTCTCATTATGGAAGGCGATCCTCATAAAATGCTGGAAGGTGTTATGATCGCTGCTTATGCTGTTGGCGCTCATAAGGCTTATATTTATATTCGTGGTGAATACAAACTCTGTATTTCACGCATTCGTAAAGCCATTAATCAATGTATGGAATATGGTATCCTTGGTGAAAACATCTTCGGTACGGGTTTTAATCTCCTCGTTGATATCAAAATTGGCGCTGGTGCCTATGTTTGTGGTGAAGAAACCGCTTTGATTGAATCTATGGAAGGTAATCGTGGAACTCCACGTACAAAACCACCATTCCCTGGTGTTAAAGGTGCTTGGCAAAAACCTACTGTTGTTAATAACGTTGAAACTATTTCTAATGTTCCTTACATTATTAAAAATGGGGCAGATGCTTATAAAGCGCATGGTACTTCAAACTGTGCTGGCACTAAAGTTTATACAATCCTTGGCGATGTGGAATATCCTGGTCTTTGTGAAGTTGATATGGGCATCACTCTTCGTGACATTATCAATAAATTTGGTGGTGGCATGAAACAAGGTAAAAAATTCAAAGCTGCTTTAGTCGGTGGGGCTGCTGGTGTATTCTTGTCTGAAAAACTCCTCGATGTAAAAATGGACTTCGTCAGCTTAAATGAATATGCTGCTGTTTTAGGTTCTGGAGCAATCCTTGTGATGAGTGAAGATGTAAGCATGGTAGAAATGTTATATTCAGTTATTCGCTTCTTCAGACACGAATCTTGTGGAAAATGCTCTCCTTGTAGTATGGGAACTCAGGAACTCTATGTTATGATTAACAAAATCAGAAATGGTCTTGGTACAAAAAATGATATGGATAAAATGGTTCTTATCTCTCAAACTATGAAGAATACTGCATTCTGCGCTCTTGGTCAATCTCTTCAAATGCCTATCGAATCAGCTTTCGATAATTTTACTGATGAGTTTGATGCAATTATTAAAAAATAATTACAAATAAATATTAATAAGACTGTCTTTTGGCAGTCTTATTTTTTTTATTTAAATTCATATTTAGGTAATTATTTCTGGAGGACTTTTGATTAAATATTTCCTGCTATTTATTTTATTCTTCTCTCTTTTGTTTGCTATGGATAATAAAACAAATAAAAAATCTAATCTAGTTGGTTATCCTTTCTTGATTTATACTGGTGAAACATCCTTTACTTTAGGTGCATTTGCTTTATATACGTCTAGACCTGAAAATCAATCGAAAAATATTCCTCCTACTTCAGTGGTTGCAAATGCTCTTTTGAGTATTAAAAAAAATGCTCTAGTTATGCTAATACCTGAATTTGTTTTCGATAAAGGAAATCTTAGGTATAGTCCCTCTCTAAAGTATCAAAATTGGCCTTCTGAATTCTATGGCCTCAGTCAAAATAGTCTCTTAAATGATAAAACTGATTACTTAATGGAGTCCTTTGAATTTAAAAATGATTTTAAATTCTCATTTGCAAAAAACCTTTTTATTAAATCTTTTTATCGCTTTCAAAAAAATTCTCTTTCAAAAATTGAAGAAGGTTCTGTTTTTTCTCAACATCCTTACCTGGGAAAAAATGGGGGATTTGTTTCTGGCATCGGTTTTGGTTTAGAATACGATAGCAGAGATAACAATCTCTATCCAACCAGTGGGTTAAATGTTTTTTATGATTATTACTCTTATAATAGATTATTAAAAAGTAATTACTCCTATAATACCCATCAATTCAATATAAAATTCTTTGTTCCCTATAATAAATATACAATATTTGCTTTAAATTCTGTTTACAAAGCAAATAGTCATTCTGCTCCTTTCTATGAAAAAACTCAATTAGGCTATGATAGCAGAGCTTATTCTGATTTTCGTTTTATTGATGATCAGTTAATCTCTTTAAAATCTGAAATTAGAACCTTTCCTTGGAATACTGGGTGGAAAAAAAGATTAGGATTAGTTGCATTTTTTGAAACAACTCAGGTAAAAAAGAATATTGATGATTTTGTATTTCACGATTTTAAACCTGCTATTGGGTTTGGACTCAGGTATTCTATTGTTCCTCAGGAAAAATTGAATCTTCGTCTTGATTTTGGTGTGGGAAAAGATAGTAAAGAAGTGATCTTTATTGCAAGAGAAGCTTTTTAATCCTTTTACTCTTACCATGTTTTCTGATTCAGAAAGATATTCTCTCTTTCTCCCTGTCTTCTGTAATAATTAGTTGACAAAATTCAATAATTATATCATTCGTCCATTATATGAATTATATTATTGATACTGAAACGAGCGGATCCTCAAGAGAGGATCGAATCATTAGTTTGGCTATTGCCAAATATGATAACTATAAGCTGGCAGATATTAGAAAAGGCCTATTTAACCCAGGAGTCTCCATCAAAGAAGGCGCTCGTTGGGTTCATAATATCTCCAATGTAATGGTAAAAGATAAGCCTTCCTTTAGAAAGACAGAACTGTTTCTCTACATTAATGAAATTTTCAGTAGCTCTCATAATGTGATTATTGGTCACGCTGTGGAAAATGATATATTTATGCTCGCAAAAGAAGGAATCCAATGCTCTTGTCAAATACTTGATACTGAACTTTGCACTAGAAAAATATTCAATACAGGCAAAAGCTCCTTAAAGTTTTTAAGAAAAGAATTTAATATGGATGAGAATCTGCTAAGTCATTTTAAACCACATACAGCTGATGGTGATGTGATGATGACTTATCTTGTTCTCATGGAACTTCTAAAACACAAAACTTTTGAAGAATTAACTGAAATGACCATGATTCATGTATATGAAAGACAATTGCCTGGGAAAAGATTTCATAATAAAACAATCTCTGAAATGATAAAAATTGACAGATCTATCGTAAAAGAATTTCTCTATACTACCACTAACCCATCTTTACATTATACGGTTCAATTTCTCTTAAACAAAAAGAAAGTTAAAGCAAAACTACTCTAACTCTAAATTAGTATAACAAATACATTCTCATTCTATTCATTTTTCTTACAAATATGTAATCTATTTGTCATATTATTGGTATTAATCTTTATTGGATTTATTCAATAAAAAAAAGCTGATCGGTCGATCAGCTTATATATTGGTACCAGAGGCCGGACTTGAACCGGCACGGAAGTAAATTCCGAGGGATTTTAAGTCCCTTGTGTCTACCAATTCCACCACTCCGGCAAGATCATTCACATTAATGGAGGCGACACCCGGATTTGAACCGGGGATGAGGATTTTGCAGACCCTAGCCTTACCACTTGGCGATGTCGCCATTAAAAATAAATGGAGCGGGAAACGGGATTTGAACCCGCGACATCAACCTTGGCAAGGTTGCGCTCTACCACTGAGCTATTCCCGCGTTTCACACTATTGATTATGATTCCTATTTATCTAATATCACTTTTCCTGTCAATAACTTTTTTTCTCTAATTTCTCTTTTTATTCTCTCAATTGTTTTAACTTTTTAAATGATAATTATTTGACTTAATTAAAAAAAAGACCTCTGCTCAAATTATCCCAAATGCTATGGATATAAATCCTACTCCATTGATCATTGCATGAATGATTATGTCGTTTGTTGTGTTCTTTGTTTGCTGAATTACAAAAGGAATGATAAATAATATGGGGAAGAGGATGATCATTAATTTTAATCCAAATGCTAAGTGAAAAATTGACCAGAATACTCCATGAATTATCCAAGTATATGCACCATAATGACGCTCCTGAATAGGATATACTATCCCTCTCCAATATATCCCTTCTCCTATTATGTTAAAGAAAAACATCGGTAACCAAGCTAATAATATCCCATAGTTTGTCCCAGTGGGTTCTAACTTCATAAAGTCTGGTTGGGGTGAAAAACCAGGAATTAACTTTTCCATCACTTTTAATAATAACATGGTTAAGACTGATATTCCTATAATCCCAAAAAGTGAATATCCGAAATCTCGTTTGGTCATCCCTTTGATTCTAAAACTAGATAAAAAGGTCAAACCTCTCGGCTTAAAATATAAAGCTGTAATAAACATCGGGATAAAAACTAATATAGAGCTGAATAGATACCAACAATATATCAAAGAAATATTGTAGTGTAGATTGACAAAGGGAATCACAAGTTTGGTGCAAATAAATAGTAATATGGTCGGTATTCCAAACAAAATACAATCAAGTAATAATTGCTGCCTTATGTTATTAGTCCTTATCATTAACTGGAAATTCCTTTTCTGAAAATATATCTGCCTCAAAACGCCAAAGATTGGTTGCTGAATCTTTCCATGTATTTATCCCTAACCCGGCTTTCTGGCAGGTTTGTTGGAGAAATGTCAGTTTATCCCATTTCCATTCAACTGCTACTTGAGGTAATAACAATCCTTGCTGATGATTGTTTTCTATAAACAAACCATCTCGCCCGATTTCTATCTCTTCTGGTTTTTTTATAAGAATTAACTCAGATAAAATTGATATTTCAAAATCAACTTCTTCTAATTCTGATTGTTTCAGTGCTGGGAATCGAGGATCTTTAAATGCTGCTGCTACCGCCATATCACTAATTGTATCATAAAGTGATTTATATCCTTTGATATATCCAATGCAACCTCTTAGTTTTCCTCGCTTATGGATGGTCACAAAGGCTCCTCTTTTTTCCTGATATATGGGATCATCTGAGCATTCTAAATCTAAAGCTTCCTTAAAAAGAAATGATCGAATTGTTTGACGTGCTAAGGTAAGTAAAAATTTCTTCTGTTCGTTTTTTAACATGATAACTCCTATCTGTTTATCGCAATCGAAACATAGCCAACAACTTGATCGTTGCGATGATTTATCTCGCCTGAATGACTGTATTTTAAAAGCAAGGGATGTTGATAACCTGTCTGCTTTGCTAATTCCATTATAAATAAGATTCCTCCAAAACCACAGGCTTCTATGGTTTGATCATAGATCTCTTTTAAAAATCGTTCTGTCTCTAATGATTGAATCCAATGGATCAATTGTAAATCCATCTGTTTAGCAATAGAACTCGAATGATAATGAGAAAGATCACTACTAATGATAAAAACTACATCCGAAAAATCAGATTTATAATAATTTATTAAATAATTAATCAAAGTATTCGAGTTCTCTCGGTTTGGAATTTCAAACAAGATGGGGATGATTTCTATTTCTGGGTTGAGAAAATATAAAAAAGGTAACATTACCTCTAAAGAATGTTCTGTCATATCTGCTTTTTGATCTTTAAAAAATAATCCTGAATTTAAAAATTCCTGTACTGCTTTTACATCTACCTTTACTTGCCCTAATGGAGTTTCATAAGATTCATAATCTGATATTGAAAAATTTATATTCATACAATGATGACTTGGTGCTATGATCACAGCTTTTCTTTTTTTCAGTTTGGAAATATATTTAAATGAATAAGCTGCTGTCTGCCCTGAAAAAACATATCCTGCATGTGGGATAATCAACCCTAAACAATCCTCTGATGTTGCTTCTACATCTGCATTATTATAAAAATACTCTAGCATTTTTCTTAATTCTTTCGGATCATCCGGATAAAATGTGCCTGAAAACTGTGCTTTTCTTATCATAGTGACTCCTATTAATATAATTTCTCAATATTTCTAAATTATGACCTTTTTATCCTTTAGTCAAGATAAATTTTTCTCAACCTATATTTCTCAAAAAGGAGACTGTCCAAATTATATAAGATCCCATTAAGCAACTCTTGTACTTATAGGCGAGAAAAGTGAACCTATATGCTCCATATCGACGTTTTCTTGACATATCCAGCAATAAATCTTTACTAATAATGGAACAATTTCATAAGATCATCTCCTAAATCTGAGTTCCAACTATCTCTCTCCCGGATTAAAATGTAAAATATAGTAAAATCGCCCATTAAAGAAATAGCGTTAAGTCGGATGGAAATTCAAAGGGATGCGAACAGCTATATGTTTGAGCTCGAAGAGCGAGTTTATGGTAGAGCCCCTGAGAGTGAATGGAGATAGTAGATTTTTTCCGGGCTTGATTTTTTCTTTGCTTTGTTTATTTTGTATCAAGACAAAAGAAATGAACAATACCCTCTCAAAGAAATGAAAAGACTTTATTCAACATATGCCATCCTAAAGATATCCTCCAACGATGATGATTATCTCTTATCTCTTATCTCTTATCTCCTATGAAACATCTTGTGTATTTGTCTATTTTAATTAATTAATCCATAAAATATATTAAATATCCAAGTATCAAGACAAAAGAAATGAACACTACTATCTCAAAGAAATATCCATATCTTCTCCAATAGATGTCAATTTTTTAAAAGGACAATCTCAAAACAAGGTGTTTCATTTTTACCAAACAGGCAACAGCCTGATATGAGCTCCTATGAAACACCTTGTGTATTTGTCTATTTTAATTAATTAATCCATAAAATATATTAAATATCCAGGTATCAAGACAAAAGTAATGAACAATACTATCTCAAAGAAATATCCATATCTTCTCCAATAGATGTCAATTTTTTAAAAGGACAATCTCAAAACAAGGTGTTTCATTTTTACCAAACAGGCAACAGCCTGATATGAGCTTTTATCTGCAAATCTCTGATTTGCCATTATTAACAACTCATAAGTTTAATTTTATCTCTTATCTCCTATGAAACACCTTGTGTATTTGTCTATTTTAATTAATTAATCCATAAAATATATTAAATATCCAGGTATCAAGACAAAAGTAATGAACAATACTATCTCAAAGAAATATCCATATCTTCTCCAATAGATGTCAATTTTTTAAAAGGACAATCTCAAAACAAGGTGTTTCATTTTTACCAAACAGGCAACAGCCTGATATGAGCTCCTATGAAACACCTTGTGTATTTGTCTATTTTAATTAATTAATCCATAAAATATATTAAATATCCAGGTATCAAGACAAAAGAAATGAACAATACTATCTCAAAGAAATATCCATATCTTCTCCAATAGATGTCAATTTTTTAAAAGGACAATCTCAAAACAAGGTGTTTCATTTTTACCAAACAGGCAACAGCCTGATATGAGCTTTTATCTGCAAATCTCCGATTTGCCATTATCTGTAGTGCGTCAGCACTACCATTATCTTCTCCAATAGATGTCAATTTTTGAAATAGGTTTAAATATAAAGGTTATGTTCACTTTTTATTGTTGATTTTCCTGATTAGCCCCCTATTCATCACTTTTGATATTATTATGTTGAGTTATCTTGATTCCTTCTTATTGCCTTCTTATCGCTTACTCCTTGCTTGGAGATATGTATAAATTACTTTATAGCTTCAAGTATATTTAACTAATTTAAATAGAACATCATAGTAAAGATAATGTATAAATATTATAATAAATAGAGCTGTAAAATAATAAAAATAAATAAAATAAAAGAATATTCATAATTCCTCGTTTTGTTTATTTTAGCAAATACAAAAAAAAAGATTGATTAGATTTGCCTGTTTTTGTATAAAGGAATGTTGGAATATTGTTATAGTTGTTATCTAATACAAAATTCCGCTCGTAGAGTTGGTTTATTAGGAAATGAGGTTAGTGATATGGGCTTAATTGAATGTTATATTAATGGCGATTTTTGCAAATTTAAGATAGAACCTGGGTGGAGTACACTTTATTTTATTCGTGAAATCTTACATTTAAATGGAACAAAAGAAAGTTGCTCTGAAGGGGATTGTGGAGCTTGTACAGTAGTTATTGGACAATGGGAAAATGACAAATTTGTTTATAATTCTGTCAATTCTTGCATTTTTCCTATAGCTAAATTAAATAATTGTCATTTAATTACTATTGAAGGGATTGCTGATAATGACAAATTGCATCCCATTCAACAGTTCTTACTTGATCATCATGGGGCTCAATGCGGATTTTGTACTCCTGGTATCGTTTTATCCCTCTTTAGCTTGTTTTCGAAAGGGATGTGTCAAAGTAGAGAAAGTATCTTTGCTTTTTTAGAAGGAAATCTTTGTCGATGTACAGGTTATTTGGCTATTTTAGACGCCGCTGAAGCGGTCTCAACTTATTATCAGAAAAACCCGGAATTATATGAATCATTTTATCCTGAACATTTCCAAGATATTCAACTTAGTTTAAAAGATTATAAAAATAAAGAATTAAACTTTTTTTCTACAAAAGCTGTTGAAACTTATGATACAGTTTCTTACTTCATTCCTGTATTAAAATCCTCAGTTTTTACTTTACTAAAAAAATTTCCTGATGCTAAAATTATTAATGGCGGTACTGATTTGTGGGTTGATATTAATATCCATAGAAACATCCCCCAAACTATTATTGACATTTCTAAAATTTCTGAATTGTCTCAAATAATCGAAGATGAAAGGAATATAATTGTTGGTTCCACAGTTACTTATCAAATGGTTTGTGATAATGAAACTATTAAGAAACATTTTCCGATTCTTTCAAACATTATCTCAAAAATCGCCTCTCAACAAATCAGACATACTGCAACTTTAGCTGGAAACATCGCGAATGCTTCTCCTGTAGCTGATATGGCTACTGTTTTACTAGGATTGGGGGCTTCTATTGTGATTATGAATGAAGATCATGAAAGCTCAGTTTTAATAAAAGATTTTTATCTGGATTACAAAAAAACCATCCTCAATCAGGGGGATATTATAAAACAAATTATTATTCCTAAACAAAATTGTTTTTTTAATTTTGAAAAATCTACTAAAAGAATTGCTGTCGATATTTCTGCGGTGGTTTCCTTTATCAATGTTGAGATTTATCAGGGATGTATTAAAAACATAACATTATCTTTTGGTGGAGTTTCTGCTTTCCCTAAACTAGCCTATTCTGATTTATCTGATTTGGATTTGATTAATAAAAGATCTGATTTTGAAGGTTTTATTAATCATATTCAGGAACAATTTAACCCTATCTCTGATGTTAGGGGAAGTAGAGAATATCGACTTTTACTTATTCGAAATCATTGCTTGGCTCATCTTGAAAAACTTCAATTGTTTATTGGAGGTTCATGTGACTGAAATAAAGAAGAATAAATTCTCTTTAACACCTCCTGAATTGAACGGATTAAGACACATACAAGGTTTATCAAAATTCATTGCTGATGAAATTAAACCTCAGGGGATGCTTTATATTGCAATATTTCATAGTAAATATGCTCATGCTCATATTATATCCATTAATACTGAGATTGCCAAAAATATTAAAGGAATAAAGACTGTTTTAACAGCTAAAGATATCCCTGGAGAAAATCAAATTGGTCATTTAATGGCTGATGAACCCCTCCTTGCTGAGGATCTGGTTAATTACATCGGACAACCTATCGCTTTGGTTGTTGCAGAATCACCTCGCCTCGCAGAACTTGGAGTAAAAGCAATTGAAATTTCATACAATGAGTTAACACCAATCCTTACTATAGAAGAAGCTCTGAAAAATGATAATTTATATATTCCTCCACGTGTGATCGAATGTGGTGATTTGAAAAAAGGAATGAAAAATTCTCCTCATATAATCTCTGGTAAATTTAAGTCTGGTGCTCAAGAACATTTTTATATGGAAACTCAAAGATCAAGAGCAATTATGGGGGATCACGATGAAATTATTATTAGCTCTGCAACGCAAAGCTCATCTGAAGTACAAGAAATTACTGCAAAAGTGCTTGGTTTATCAAGTAAAGATATTACTGTTGATATTAAAAGACTCGGTGGAGCATTTGGTGGTAAAGAAAGAAATGCCACTCTCTTTGCCTGCTTAACTGCCTTTGCTTGCTTTATGACAAAAAAACCAGTTGAATTAGTTTTAAATCGCTTAGAAGATATCGAATGTACTGGAAAACGTCATCCTTTTGAATCTAAATATACCATTGGTTTTGATGATAATGGAAAAATCTTAGCCTATGATGTAGAATTTTGCAGTAATGGCGGGGCTTCTATTGATTTATCAGTAGCCATTTTAGAAAGAGCCATGTTACATGCGGATAATGCTTATTATATCCCTAACGCACGAATTATTGGAAAAGCTTGTCGAACCAATTTGCCTCCAAATACTGCCTTCAGAGGGTTCGGTGCGCCTCAGGGTATATTAGTCATCGAGAATGCTATACATCGTATTGCTAGATTTCTCAACAAAGATCCTCAGGAAATTAGATGTGTTAATGCCTATAAAGAAGAACAATTTACTCCTTTTTCTCAACCTGTTCTTGATGCTCCTGAAGATTATTATATAAAGAAATGCTTAATTAAATCAAATTATTCTGAGTTAATTAACACCATTAAGGAGTTTAACTCACTTAATCTACTTAAAAAAAGAGGAATTGCTCTCATTCCAATTAAATTTGGTATTTCCTTTACTACCGCCTTTTTAAATCAAGGCTCTGCTCTGATTTGGATATATACGGATGGAACGATTTCTGTAAGTCATGGTGGGGTAGAGATGGGGCAATCTTTAAATACTAAAGTTGCCTTGATTGTCGCTGATACTTTGGGTGTATCTCTTGGAAGAATCAGAATTGAAAGCTCAAATACAAAAAGGATTGGTAATGCTTCTCCAACTGCAGCATCCTCTGGTACTGATATCAATGGCTCTGCTGCTAGAATCGCTGCTGAAAAAATAAAACTTCGTCTTTCTTCTTTAGCTTTAAAAGAATTAAACCTTGATGATGTTTCTGATATTGTTTTTAAAGATGACCAGGTCTCTCATAAAAACAATCCTGATTTATCGATTTCTTTTGAAAATTTGATTCATAAAGCATACTTAGAGAGGATTGATCTTGGTGCTCATGGCTACTATTCAACTCCTGGTATCTTTTTTGATCGAGAAAAAGGGAAAGGTACTCCCTTTTATTATTTTGTCTATGGAAGTGCTTTGGTTGAAGCTGAAATTGATCTTGTTCATGGGAATTTTTCCTTGCCAAAGGTCTATATAGTTCATGAGACGGGTAAATCTCTTAACCAGAATATTGATAAAGGACAAATCACTGGTGCCTTTATTCAGGGATTAGGCTGGTGTACTATGGAAGAAGAAAATTTTGATAGTAAAGGTAGGTATTTGGCTCTAACCCCTTCAACCTATAAATTCCCTACTATTAGAGATATTCCTCAATTATGGGATATTGAATTGGTGGAAAAAGATTGTAAAGCTAATAGTGTCTTGGGAAGTAAAGCCCTCGGAGAACCACCTTTGATTTATGGGGAAGCTGTATGGTTTGCTATTAAAGACGCTATTGAATCTATAAATAATTATAATATCGAAGCTGAGTTAAGTCACCCAGCTACTCCTGAAGCTATTCTTTTAGCTGTTGAAAAGATTAAACAGAAATTTTAAAAGGAAGGTCATATGAAATATGATACTATAGAATTAACCGACGCTCAATTAAAAAATGAATTGAATCGTTGTGAATATTGTGAAGAAAAACCTTGTCGGGAAGCTTGCCCAGCAAATTGTTCTCCCGCTGATTTTATTATGGCTGCTAAAAATGGTGAACCACAGGATTATGAAAGAGCTGCATCCATTATTTTGAGTAGTAATCCTCTGGGGGGAATTTGTGGATACACCTGCCCTGATTTTCATTGTATGAAAGCTTGTACACATAAAGATTTTGATCGTCCGGTAAATATACCTGCTGTTCAATCTGCCATAATAAACAGAGCTAGAGCAAACGGAAAAGATCCCTTATTTCTTCTTCCTGAATATAAAGAAAAATCTGTAGCTATTATTGGGGGAGGACCTGCCGGTTTAGGCTCTGCTTCAATGCTTATGCAAAAAGGTTATATGGTTACACTTGTTGAAAAAGAAAAGAAATTGGGGGGAATGACTCGACTTATACCTGATTTTCGTTTACCAAAGAAAGTTTTAGAAGATGATATAAACTTTTTTAAACGCTTGGGTGTTATGAAAGTGCTTTTAAACCATGAAATTGATGATAATGATGATTTTCTTGATGAATTCGATGCTGTTGTCTATGCTACTGGTCAAGATCAACCTAACGATCTTCCTATCTCTGGTTCTGAATGGCTTATACCTTGGACAGAATTTCTTAAAAATCCAAGCTTATTTTCTTTAAAAGGAAAAAAAGTTGCTGTAATTGGTGGTGGTGCAATAGCTGCTGATGTAGCTGCAACTGCTATGATGAAAAAAGCTTCTCAGGTCGAAATGATTGCCTTAGAAAAGCTTTCTGAAATGCCTTTAACACAACGTGAATTTGATGAGGTTAAAAATTCTGATGTTGTTATCAGACAAAGAATAAAAGTAAAAGAACTGATTAGAAATAAAGATGATAAATACTCTTTAAATTGTTGCGAATTGACTTTACCAGAAAAAACCAAATTTCATCCAGCTAAAGTGAACGAAATTGATAATAGTTCTTTTACAATTAACAACTTTGATTTAGTAATACTGGCTATTGGTTCAAAATCTTCAGTAAATAGAATGAAATATAAAAAAGTATTCTATACTGGAGATATGGCAAATGGTGCAACAACTGTTGTAGAAGCTGTTGCTTCCGGAAAAAATACGGCTCTTCAGGTTGATGCTTTTCTTAGTGATAATGAAATACCAAAGTTCAAAAATCCTCTTAAAAGCTACCAAAACCTTGAAGGTCGTATCTTAGAACCGGTGTCTTTAAAATGTTCTTTCTTTGGAAGGGAAATTTCTTCTCCCTTCCTACTTAGTGCTGCTCCTCCTTCTGACGGGTATGATCAAATGAAAAAGGCTTATCTTGCTGGATGGGCTGGCGGTATCATTAAAACTGCTTTTAATGATCTGGATATTCATATCCCTTCCCGCTATATGTTTGCATACACTCAAGATACTTATGCGAATTGCGATAATGTTTCTGCTCATCCCCTAAAAAGAGTCTGCGAAGAAATTAAAAAACTTATAAAAGAATTTCCTGATCATTTGACAATGGCTTCAACTGGTGGTCCTGTGAGCGGTAATGATAAAGCTGATAAAAAGGTTTGGCAGGCAAACACTAAAATGCTTGAAAAAGCTGGTGCTATGGGTATAGAATATAGTTTATCCTGCCCTCAGGGAGGAGATGGGACTCATGGAGATATCGTTTCCCAAAATGCAGAATTAACTGCTAAAATAATTGATTGGGTTATGGAAATTAGTAATAAAGATATTCCAAAGCTTTTCAAATTAACTGGCGCTGTCACTGCTATATATCCCATTCTCTCTGCTATTAAAGAAGTCTTCAATAAATACCCTGAAAAAAAAGCTGGGGTTACCTTAGCAAATTCTTTCCCTGCTTTACTTTTTAGGGAAAGACAGGAAGAATCTGATAAAATATGGGAAGAAGGCGTTATTGTGGGTCTTTCTGGTGATGGTGTCACCCCTATTAGTAATCTCTCTTTAGCTAATGCATCCAAGTTAAATATGCATATCTCTGCTAATGGAGGCCCTATGGATTATAAATCCGCAGCTCATTTTATGGCAATGGGAGCTGAGAATGTTCAGTTTTGTACGATTGTTATGAAATATGGGTATGGTATCATTGATGAACTAAAAAGTGGCTTAAGTTATTTATTAGCTGAAAAACAACTTTTAGCCGTTGATGAGCTGATTGGCTGTGCTTTACCAAATATCTCAACTGATTTTATGGATCTGACCGCTGATAAACTTATCTCTGAAGTGGATGAAGACCTCTGTCAACACTGTGGGAATTGTACTAGATGCCCTTATATGGCTATTGAATTAAATTATAATAAAATTCCGCAAACTGATTATACAAAGTGTATCGGTTGTAGTATCTGTGTTCAAAAGTGTTTTGCTGGCGCATTATTTATGCGTAAAAGATCAAATCATGAAATTGGAGTTGAATAATGAGCTCTTTATTTATAAAAAATGCTAATATCATTTCATTTGGTGATGATATTCCTGTAAGGTTAAATCATGATCTGCTGATTGAAAATGGGATTATTGCTGATATATTCCCAACTGACTCAAAATCTGTTTATGCTGATAAAACTTTCATTGCGGATGGAAAATGGTTAATGCCAGGTTTTATAAATGCACATACTCATGCTTATAGTGCTCTGGTAAGAGGCTTTGGAAAAGCTGCCCCAGCTCTTGATTTTCAACAACAACTTGAAAACCTCTGGTGGAAACTTGATAAAAGTCTTTCTCTTGAAGATTGCTATTCCTCTGCATTAGTCATGGCTTTAGATTCCATAAAACACGGTACCACGATGGTTATTGATCATCATGCAAGCCCACTAGCTGTTAAGGGCTCTTTAAATGAACTGTCTAAAGCTTTTAATAAAATTGGATTACGTTCTTGTTTATGTTATGAATTATCAGATAGAGATGGTCAAACTATTTCTGATGAAGGAATAGAAGAGAATCTTGAAATGATTAAATACTGTGTTGATCATCAATCTGATTTTCACAAAGCAATGTTTGGCATGCACGCCAGCTTTACGATTGAAGATAAAACTATGAATAAAGTAATGACTGCATGCAAAGATTTAAATGTTGGCTATCATATTCATACTGCAGAAGCTTTGTCTGATCAAACAACTACTTGGAAAATGTCTTCAAAAAGAGTTGTGCAACGTTTAAATGATTGGGGTATTTTGGGAAATAAAAGTATTGCTGCCCATTGTGTTCATGTTGATTCTGATGAATTGGATTTGTTAGCAAAAACTGATACTATGGTGGTTCACAACCCTCAATCAAACTTAAATAATGCTGTTGGAATTGCTGATGTTTTAATGATGCTAAAAAAAGGTATTTTGGTTGGGTTAGGTACTGATGCTATGACAACTAATATGTTGGAAGAGCTGAGAGTAGCTATGTTTGCCCAGCATTTGAAACAAAACAATCCAACTTGTGGTTTTATGGAAATGGTCTCTCTTTTAACTGAAAATAACTATAAAATTGCTGAAAGAATCTTTGGCTTAAAAATTGGAAAAATTAAAAAGGATTATGTCGGTGATTGTATTCTTTTTGATTATATTCCTCCTACTCCCTTAAATGATATGACTATGTTGGGTCATTTAGTTTACGGTTTCTCTCAATTACCTGTCGATACGACAATTATTGCAGGTAATGTTCTCATGGAAAACAGAATAATTAAGATTGATATTGATGAAAAATTATTAATGCACAATTCTCAACAGAATGCTCAAGCAATGTGGGAAAGATTTAAATAAAGGAGATTTTATGTCAGAATTATATAAAAATATCTATGACTCATCAAAAAAATATGAAATGGAAACTGCTGAAATATTGATGGATTTAATTAGAACTCCTTCATTTTCCTGCAAAGAAAAAGATGTCATTCTTGTAATTAAAGAAAAAATGCTTAGTAATGGGTTTGATGAAGTAAGAATTGATGCACTGGGAAATGTGATTGGAAGAATTGGTAATGGCAAAAGAGTTATTGCTTTTGATGCGCACATTGATACTGTTTACCCGGGAGAAATGTCTTTGTGGGATTTTGATCCCTTTACTCCAAAATTAGAAGATGGAAAAGTGTGGGGCAGAGGCTCTGTTGACCAAAAGGGCGGTATGGCATCTATGATTACAGCCGGAAAAATGATTAAAGAATTATCATTAAATAATGATTTTACCATATATTTCACTGGAACGGTTAATGAAGAAGATTGTGATGGACAATGTTGGAAATATATTATTGAAGAAGATAAAATAAAACCTGAATTAGTTGTTATTACTGAGCCAACTAACTTAAATATCTATCGTGGACATCGCGGTCGAATGGAAATGCTAGTAACAATAAAAGGTCTCTCTTGTCATGGATCTGCTCCTGAAAGAGGTGATAATGCTGTTTATAAAATGGCTAAAATTGCTGTTGAATTAGAAAAACTTAATGAACAACTCATAAATGATCCATTCTTGGGAAAAGGAACTTTAGTAGTTAGTGAATTTAAATCTTCTGGCCCTTCTCAATGTGCTGTTCCTGACTTTGCTTCATTATATATTGATCGTCGCTTAACTCTTGGTGAAAATAAAGAACTCGCTGTACAACAAGTAAAAGAAGCAGCTAAAAAAGCTGGTTATGAAGAGGCTGAAGTTACCATTCCAATATATAATGAACCGGCTTACACTGGTTTGGTTTATCCTGTTGAAAAATACTACCCTACTTGGGTTTTAGAATCAGATTCTCATTGGTTATTTTCTGCTGATCAAACATTTAAACTTTTGTTTGAGAAAGATCCTTTGATCGACAAGTGGACTTTTAGTACGAATGGTGTTTCTATTGCTGGGACTTATGGAATCCCTTGTATTGGTTTTGGCCCAGGTAATGAAGTTTTAGCTCATTTCCCAAATGAAAATAGTCCCATCGAACATTTATCTTCTGCTTCTGCTTTTTATGCAGGACTAGTCGCCAAACTTAATGGGTTATAATATGGTTATTTTTGAGTTTAAATGTCATACTTGTGGTAAAAGATATCAAAGAGATGAAGTAAGATATCTTTGTCCATATTGCTCTCCTGAAAAAATACCTCATATTCCTTTAAAAGGTGTTCTGGAAGTAGATTATGATTATCAGGAAATTAAACGGCTCTGGAATCCTAAAAAACCTGATCTTAATCTCTTTTCTTGTGTTGAAAAAGAGTATTATCCTCCTGTTATTGTCGGAGAAACTCCCTTTCAAGCTGCTCCTCGTTTGGCTAAACAACTTGGATATAAACAATTATTCCTAAAAAATGATAGTTTAAGTCTGAGTGGTTCGTTGAAAGATAGAGCTTCATTTCTCGTTGTTGCTGAAGCTAACAGACTCGGTATTGATACCATTATTACTGCTTCAACTGGTAATGCTGCTTGCGCTCTGGCTGCTGTATGTGCTGCTGCTAATAAAAAAGCTGTTATTTTCGTGCCTGCTTCTGCTCCAATTGCAAAGTTAACTCAATTAAGACTTTATGGGGCTGATTTAAAAATTGTTGATGGAAACTATGACGATGCATATCGGGAATCATTAATTTATAGTCAGAAAAATACTGGGTTAAATCGGAATACTGCATACAACCCCTTAACTATTGAAGGAAAAAAATCAGTGTCTCTGGAAATCTTTCTTCAAAATGATCAAAATGCTCCTGATGTTATCTTTGTCCCAGTTGGAGATGGTGTGATTATTGCCGGTGTTTATAAAGGTTTTTATGATTTGAAAGAAGCCGGATTAATCAGGAAAATTCCTCGTTTAATTGCTGTTCAGGCTGAAAACTCTGATGCTATTCATCATTTTTTTCAAACTGGTAACTATAGTCCTTCATCAAATCCTAAAACAAAAGCAGATTCGATTTCTGTAATAAATCCTGGAAATGCTTATCAGGCTGTTGATTTTATTAAAAAATCTCATGGTACAACAATTCTGGTCTCTGATAATGAAATTATGTCTGCCCAAAAAATTCTTGCTGAAACTACTGGAGTTTATGCTGAACCTGCTGCTGCTGCTTCTTTGGCTGGCTTGATAAAGGTTTCAAATCAAAATATTATTTCGAAAGATGATCAAATCGTATTGCTCATTACAGGGCATGGATTAAAGGATATTGAGGCAACCATTAATTATTTAAAATGTGAATAAAGGCTTATTATGAAGATTTTAATCAAAAATGCAAAAATTTGTTATTCTGATCGGATTGAAAGAGGAAATATTCTTACAAAGAATGATAAAATTATTCAAATCTCTTCTGAGTTATCTGATCTTGATAATGACACCACTATTATTGATGCTAATGGTTTGTATGCTTTGCCTGGTATGATTGATATTCATACACATCTCGATAATAAGATTGGACATTACCAACTTGCTGATGATTATTATTCTGGAAGTAAAATGGCTATTCAAACTGGAGTTACTACTTTATTTTCATTTATTACTGAAGAACGAGATTGCTCTCTTCAAAACTCCATTATGCTGGAAAGAATGAAAGCTGATAACCATTGCTTGTGCGATTATCATTGGCATATCACTCCAACCTCATTTTCTCTTGAAGATTTCAATGTAATGGAAAGATTAATTGATCAGGGATTTAAAACCTTTAAATTATATACAACTTATAGACAGGCTGGTATTTATTGTGATTATAAAACTATTGATAAAATTGCCTATTTCTTGAAAATGTACAATGCTAAATTACTGATTCATTGTGAAGATGAAGAAGTAATCTTAAATAATAGACAGAATTATAAATATCCTAATGATGCTAAAAGTCACGCTCATGTAAGACCTGAAATGGCTGAGTTAATAGCTGTTTCCAGAATGATTGAAATTAGCAAAAAACATCAAATCCCTGTTCATATTGTCCATGTTTCCAGTTTTAAAAGTATTGAAATGATTAATCAGGCTAAAATAGAAGCTCCTATAACCTGTGAAACTTGCCCTCAATACCTCTTTTTAAATGATGAACTCTTAAATCAAATTCATGGTTATAGGTATATTTGCTCTCCTCCTTTAAGAATGGAACTTATCAGAGGAAGATTAGAAGATTGTGCTTTAAGAGAATTAATTGATTGTTATGCAACGGATCACTGCGCTTTTCACGCCGAGGATAAGGATGCTTTCTTGCATGATTTTAGAAAAGTACCAAATGGGTTGCCTGGGATAGGTGCTTTAACTTCCTTAATCTATGAATTATATAAAAACCAAGGTGACAGAGCTTATTCTTTAATGGCAAAACACTTATCGGAGAATCCAGCTAAACTTACTGGAATATTCCCTGCTAAAGGTGTTTTACAAAAAGGCTCTGATGCAGACATTGTCTTAGTTAATCAAGGAACATTAAGACCAATTGTCTCAAGTCTTTCAGATGCTTACAATCCTTATGATTTTTTAAACACAAATTTTAATGTTGTTTATACCATAAAAGCTGGTCAAATTGTCGTTAAAGATAATACTTTAATTAACGAAATTTATGGTAATGAATTGAATAGAATAAATTAATCAGGAGTCTTGATGAAAAAATTAAATGGAAATGCATGGAGAAATGATGCATATGAGAAAGTAACCGGAAAGGCAAAATATGCAGGTGATTACTTTTTTACTGATATGATTCATGCTGTCCCGGTATATTCTGATTATGTACATGCAGAGATAATTAAAATACATGTTGAAAATGCTTTAAGACAACCTGGTGTGATTGCTGTTTTAACCGCTGAGGATATCCCCGGAAATAAACTCTTTGGACAAATTGAACAGGATATGCCCTTATTAGCCTGGAAAAAAATTAGATATAATGGTGAACCTGTTGCCTTAATAGTTGCTGAAACTAGAGAACTAGCTTTAAATGCGCAATCTTTTGTTTCTGTTGAAGCAAAAGAACTCCCAGCGCTTACTGATATGGAACTTGCCCTAAATAATGACTCTCCTCTTATTCATGATCATTTAGATAATAATTTAATTAATACTCATCATATTAGAAAAGGTGATATTAAAGAAGGTTTTGAAAAATCGCATTATATTCTAAATGAAACATTCTCCACTTCTAAAATTGAACATGCTTATCTTGAACCTGAATCTGCTCTTTGTATTCCCCGATCTGATGGTGTTTATGAAATTTATGGAAGTATGCAACACCCTTTTAGCACTCGAAGATTTACTGCTAATTATCTCGGTTTACCTCTTTCTTCGATTGAAGTAAAAACCATCCCCGTGGGGGGTGGTTTTGGTGGAAAAGATGATACAGCCGCACTTGTCTGTGCTAGAGCAGCTTTAGTTGCCTGGAAATGTAAAAAACCAGTTAAAATTGAATATAAACGAGAATGGTCTATTCGAGAAAGCTATAAAAGACACAATTATCGTGTTCATTATAAAATGGGTCTCACTCAAGAAGGTCTGATTAACGCCGTTCAATGCGATATTCTAGCTGATGGTGGAGCCTATGCTTCTGTTTCCCCTTGGGTCACCTGGCGTTCTACCGTCCAATGTTGTGGTCCTTATAAAGTCCCCAATGTTTACTGTGATACGAAAGCTGTTTATACAAATAATGTCTTTACTGGCGCTTTTAGAGGCTTTGGCTCTCCTCAAATGAATTTTGTTATCGAACAAATGGTTGAACGCGCTGCAGAAAAACTTGGTATTTGTGAAATTGAATTTAGAAAGAAAAATATGCTATTTCAGGGGGATTCTACAATTACTGGTCAGTTGCTAGATAATCATAAAGTCTCGTTAGATGAAGTTCTAGAAAAAATCCTTATTGAAAGTGATTATTTTAATAAAAAGAAAAATTGCACAAAAGGGTCTCCAATTCAAGATGAATTATATGGGATTGGATTAGCTATGAGCTATAGAGGTATGAGTTTAGGTGCTGAAGGAAAAGATTTCTGCTCTGCAATTATTAATGTTCAATTTGATGGTTCTATTCTACTTGAAGTTGCTATCCATGAAAATGGACAAGGCTCTGAATCTGCTATGATTGAAATTCTCTCTAATGAACTCGGTGTGAGCAGAGACAGGATTCGTTATAGAATGAGTTCTACCTCAAATATCCCCGATGGAGGAACCACTGTTGCCTCAAGAGGTACTCTTATGGGTGGTGGTGCTGTTTGTAAAGCGGTTGCTGAACTTAAAAAGGTATTCACAAGTAACCTAAATGATTTGCTTGAATGCAATGAAGATCAAATTACTTTTAAAAATGATAAGTTGTCTGCGCATAATGGAAAATCTTTGAGTTTCAATGATGCAGTTTCACAGTTATTCTTAAAACAAAGTTATCCCTATGCTTTCGGTGTGTTTCAAGCGCCTCAAGTAAGCTGGGACGAAGAAACAGGACAGGGAAATGCCTACTTTACTTGGGTTTACGGATGTCAGGCTGTTGAATTAACTGTTAATCTTAATACTAATAAAATTATTCTTAAAAATGCCTATGCTGCTCATGATGTAGGGAAAGTAATCAATCCAGGTATGTTATTGGGGCAGTTTTATGGAGGAATGGTGATGGGCATGGGTTATGCCTTGATCGAAGAAGTTGATGAAATTGATGGGATTATTAAAAATACTAATTTTGATAAAAACCCCATTCCTCGTATTTTCGATATTCCTGAATTAAATGCTTATTTTATTGAAAATTTTGATTCTTTGTCTCCTTCTGGGGCAAAAGGCATCGGAGAACCAACTTTAGAGCTTATGGCGCCTGCCATTGCAAATGCTCTCTTTCATGCCACTGGTAAAAGATTCAATCATTTACCTCTCAAAAAACACATACTTAACTATATTAATGAAAGAGGTGAACATGAATAACAGAATTATTATAAATAACATAGATTATACTTTTCCTGATTTTTATTTAGATACAACGTTGCTTGAATATCTGAGAGAAGAATTACATTTAACTGGTACTAAAAACGGCTGTGAAATTGGCGTGTGCGGTGCTTGTACTGTCTTAGTTAATAATGAAACTAAAAGATCTTGCAAAGTTTTATTAAAACAAGTGATCGATTGCAAAATTACCACAATTGAAGGGATGGAATCTATAAACGGAGATTTGCATCCTTTACAACAAGCATTTTTAGATGCAGGAGCAATACAATGCGGTTTTTGTACTCCAGGTATGGTTCTTTCTGCACATGCTCTGTTATTAAAGAATAATCATCCCTCTCTAAATGATATTAAAAGAGCTCTGCAAGGTAATCTTTGCAGATGTACTGGATATCAGCAAATTATCGATGCTGTGATAAGAGCATCAGAATATTATAAATAAGGAGAAATTATGAATACAGTAGATTTAAACAAATTAATGAAATTTCTAGAACCTTTAAAACACGATTTATTCGGAAAAGACTTCTTGTTAACTTGGGATAAGTCAGATTCTGATATTAAAGCTTTAGCAACTTGTGCTGAAATACTAAGTGAAATGCATCGTCAGAAAAAATCATTTCGTATTTTTGATACTGGTCTTGCGGTGTCTATCTTTAGAGACAATTCTACCAGAACCAGATTTAGTTTTGCTTCCGCTTGTAACGCTTTGGGGCTTGGTGTTACAGATCTGGATGAACAAAAATCTCAAATAGCTCATGGCGAAACTGAAAGAGAAACTGCTAATATGATGTCTTTTTTAACTGAAGTGATCGGCATTCGTGATGACATCTTTCTTGGGGAAGGTCATAAATTTATGGTTGAAACGGGTGATGCTCTTGATGATGGATACAAAAACGGAGTATTACATCAAAGACCTACTATCGTCAATCTTCAATGTGATCAGGATCACCCAACACAGGCAATGGCTGATCTTATCAAACTAAAAGATTATTTTGGCTCTTGGGAAGCTCTCAAAGGTAAGAAGATTGCCATGACTTGGGCTTATTCTCCTAGCTATGGAAAACCCTTGTCTGTTCCTCAAGGGGTTATCAGCTTAATGACTCGTATGGGTATGAATGTCTCTTTAGCTCATCCTGAAGGATATGATCTCATTCCTGAAATCGTTGATCAGGCAGCTCTCTTTGCTAAACAAAGTGGAGGAAGCTTTGAAAAAGTAAATTCTATGCATGATGCTTTTAAAGATGCTGATGTGGTTTATCCAAAATCATGGGCTCCCTATAAAGTCATGGAACAAAGAACTGAACTGCTTACCAATGGTGATAAAGAAGGCTTAAAAGACCTTGAAAAGAAATGCCTGACTCAAAACGCTAACTTCAAAGATTGGGAATGTACATCTGATATGATGAAGCTCACTAAAGGTGGAGATGCCCTTTACCAACACTGCTTACCTGCTGATATTACTGGGGTAAGCTGTCAGGCTGGTGAAGTGTCTGCTGATGTATTTGAAAAATATAGATTACATACTTATCATCAAGCTGGGTTTAAACCATTCGTTATTGCAGCTATGATATTTATGTCTAAAATCAAAAATCCTGTTGAAATTCTAAAAAAATTTAATAGTTAATTGGAGAAATAATGTCTAAATTAATACCATTTATTAACGAAGAAGTTCGTATAAAAACTGCTAAACGCTGTAAAAAACACAACATCATATTACCAACCTTTAAACAATTAATGTTTCCTGAAGAAAACGTTCCTCAGGAAATTAAAAAAGAACTGGAATCTGTTGGTCTTTGGGATATTAATCCTCTAAACTTATTCAGAATCTCTTGGAAAAATAATATTAATAATGGTCAATATGGAGATGCAAATTATATTGAAATTCCCCGAGAAATCACTGGAATCAAAGCAAGAGTTTTCGGGTTGATTGGTAAATATTTTCCAACAGGAGCTCATAAAGTTGGTGCTGCTTATGGATGCCTAGCTCCTAAACTTGTCACTGGTATTTTTGATCCTGAATATCATAAAGCTGTCTGGCCTTCGACTGGTAATTATTGTAGAGGTGGAGCTTTTGATTGCGCTTTGCTCGACTGTCCTTCGGTTGCAATTCTTCCTGAAGAAATGTCTAAAGAACGTTTTGACTGGTTAAAAGAAATTGGTGCTGAAGTCTTTGCTACACCTGGTTGTGAATCTAATGTAAAAGAGATTTATGACAAATGTAATGAACTTAAACACGATCCTCATTATATGATATTTAATCAATTCGAAGAGTTTGGTAATTCTCTTTTCCATTATCATGTTACCGGAAATGCTTTGTTGGAAGTATTTAATCAGGTTAAAAATGATCAAAGTCGCTTATCCGCCTATATTTCTGCTACTGGCTCAGCAGGTACTATTGCTGCTGGTGATTTGTTAAAAAAAGTACACCCAAATATGAAAATTACTGCTACAGAAGCTTTACAATGCCCCACATTATTGATGAATGGCTTTGGCGGTCATCGTATCGAAGGAATTGGTGATAAACATGTTCCTTGGGTTCATAATGTTAGAAATACAGATAATATCGCTGCTATTGATGATGATGATTGTATGAGATTACTTCGTCTGTTTAATGAAAAGTCTGGAAAAGATTATTTTTCGGCTAAAGGTGTTTCTTCTGACATTATTGAAAAACTACCTTTACTGGGTATATCCAGCATTTGTAATCTCCTGGCTGCCATAAAATCAGCAAAATATTATGAAATGGATGAAAATGACATTATTCTCACTATTTTTACCGATAGTGCGGAGATGTATCAATCCAGACTTATTGAATTAAATGAACAAAATGGAAACTATTCTGTCTGTAATGCAAATTCAGACTTCTTTGGCTCTCTCATCAAACAAGGAATTGATTATTATAAAGAACTTACCTATTATGATCGTAAAGCGATTCATAATCTTAAATATTATACGTGGATTGAACAACAAGGAAAAGATCTTGAAGAACTTAATGAACAATGGAATCCTCTGTATTGGTCAAATATCTTTGAAAATAAGCTTGATTTAATTGACCAACAGATAATTGCTTTTAATGAACTCATTAAAAACAGTTAGTGAATATCAATACCAACCTTTAATCTTGGCAGCTGGCAACGGCTTTAGGATGGGTATGCCAAAACTGTTTTGCCAGTTTCATAATATTGGGTTTTTAGATTTAATAATGAATGAACTACCGGATTCTCTTATGGATCCGGTAGTAATTATTAGAAATGAATATCTGGAAAAAGCAAAAAAGACATATCCTTCTATCGAAAATTGGTTGATAAATTCTTCTCCTGAAAGAGGCATGATCTCTTCTATTGAAATTGGTATAAATAACTTTTCTGCTCAATTTTATATTATTATACCAATTGATTTTCCTTTTGTAAAAAAAGAAACTTATCTCTCTCTTATACATAAAAGTACCCTGAATAAAGATTGTATTATCAAGCCTCGATATTATGGTCTTAGTGGACATCCAATTATTATCCCTGAGTCTCTAAAAGGATGCTTTAACGGCAATATGGAAAGTTTGCGCTCCGTTATCTCTTTAAGTAAAAAAAATGTCTTATCATTTGATTTTGACGACATAGGTCTCGTCAAAAATATAAATTATAAAGATGATTTAGAAAGGTTAGAACATGAATCATTTGGTTTATAATAGAATAAATCAAGCAATAACAAATAAAGAATTTTTATGGATAGTAACAATTACTGAAAATACAGGCTCTATTCCTGGAAAAACCGGAATGAAAATGACAATTGATAAAAAAGGATTAACTATTGGTACTATAGGTGGTGGAATTCTGGAACATTGGGTGAAAACAAGAGTGCTAACAGAAAAACCTTCTCTATCTGTTATCTGGCGATATGACTTAAATGAATCATTTAGTAAAGAAGCAGGAATGCTTTGTGGTGGAACTCTAAGTTTTTTCATAGAACCTGTATATCAGGGTTCACCACTTTATATTTTTGGCGCAGGTCATTGTGCGATAGCTCTCAGCCAATTAGCTTCTCAATGTGGTTTTCTTGTAACTGTTTTTGATGAAAGAGTTGAATGGGCAAACAAAGAAAAACACCCTGATGCTTTTAAAACAATTGTCGGTGATTTTAACCATGTATTTAATTATATACCAATAGATTTTGAAGCTTATTATGTCATTATGACTCAGGGTCATAAACATGATGAAACTGTTCTTAAACAATTGATTGTTGAAGACTTAAAATATATTGGGCTTTTAGGTAGTAAACAAAAAATAAAAATTAGCTTTGAACAATTAGAAAAAACTGGGATTAATCCATCTCTCTTTTCTAAAATTAAGGCACCTGTAGGTGTTCCTATCGGATCTCACGAACCTATAGAAATCGCTGTGAGTATTATGGCTGAAATTATTGCTTTAAAAAATAAAATTATTCTTGAATAATTATTGAAAAAAATGTATTCTTTGTATAAATTCTAAAATGAGGTGATTATGGAAAACAAATATCTTAAATGGGTTTTGTTATTAGTGGGTGGAATTTTTGTCTATCAGTATTTCATCTGTAAAATGTTAAAAATTATTCCTGTAACCTCCGGTTTCAGTTGGAAAGCTGATTTATCTCCTATGAAACATCTTGTGTATTTGTCTATTTTAATTAATTAATCCATAAAATATATTAAATATCCAGGTATCAAGACAAAAGAAATGAACAATACTATCTCAAAGAAATATCCATATCTTCTCCAATAGATGTCAATTTTTTAAAAGGACAATCTCAAAACAAGGTGTTTCATTTTTACCAAACAGGCGACAGCCTGATATGAGCTCCTATGAAACATCTTGTGTATTTGTCTATTTTAATTAATTAATCCATAAAATATATTAAATATCCAAGTATCAAGACAAAAGAAATGAACACTACTATCTCAAAGAAATATCCATATCTTCTCCAATAGATGTCAATTTTTTAAAAGGACAATCTCAAAACTAGGTGTTTCATTTTTACCAAACAGGCAACAGCCTGATATGAGCTCCTATGAAACACCTTGTGTATTTGTCTATTTTAATTAATTAATCAATCCATAAAATATATTAAATATCCAGGTATCAATGAGACAATGCCCATGAAAAAATGGCGTAAAGTCGTAGGGAAACTCGAAGGGGAACGAACAGCCATTCTGATTGAAGACAATGGTTTACCTCATAATTTAACTTACCCATTGGCAAGCTATGGCGGAGTCCCTGAGAGTGACTGGAGATAGCAAGTTTTTTCCTAGGGCTTGATTTTTTCTTTGCTTCGTTTATTTTGCATCAAGGCAAAAGAAATGAAGAATACCATTTCAAAGAATTAACCCTATCTTCTCAAACAGTTATCATTTTTGAAAAGGACAATCTCAAAACAAGGTGTTTCATTTTTACCAAACAGGCAGTAGCCTGATATGAGCTCCTATGTTAATGATTTTAGGAGTTATATTAATGATCATTGGATTTACTCTGTACTTAAAATCCATCAAAAAAAAATAGTATAATTCGATTTTTAACTAATATAAAAAAAGGCAGATCTAAATGATCTGCCTTAAGTTTTTATTAATGAATGATTACTTCATTAAAATCATTTTTCCATTGGAAACATAACTGCCTGATTTCATTTTATAGAAATAAACGCCACTACCAATAGATCTGTTATTATCATCTTTACCATTCCATACTGCAGTTTTTGTTCCTGCTTCAATGATACCATTAACTAGTGTTCGAACTTTTTGTCCTTTCACATTGAAGATTTCTATTGAAACATGAGCTTTCTCTTTAAGAGCATATTTAATGGTTGTTACTGGATTAAATGGATTAGGATAATTTCCTAATAAGACGGTTGTTGATGGGATTAATGGAATATCATGATTTGAAACAATTTGTCCATTACCATAAACACGGAAATCATCTACAAAAAATGCAAAAGCATCATTTGAAACACAATGAAGTCCAACACGAATAGTCTGTCCAATATAGCTGGTTAAAGGATATTCAAATTCTGTCCATTCTACTGGAGCTTCAACATAATCACCTGTGGATATTGGTGTCATTTGTGCTGGGTCTGAAGAAGTTCCAACACATACAACAAAGCGTTCTAAACCATACTGAGCTGTTAATGATTTTGCCCAGAATTTAATCTTAGGTGTTCCACCAGCTGTTAATTGAATAGATGGTGTTATCATCCAATCATTATTTGGAGGGGTGGTTGCTACAAAACTAGCTGCCATTTTTGCGCCTGAATGAGTGGAAATGTCTGTAGCTGCTGGTGTTGTTGCTGATGGATTAAAGATCATAAAAGCCATCGGCTCATCACTACCTGGGAAAGTAATATCTTCGATACCAGATGTAGCTGATTGATCTAAATCTCTTAAAATCCATTGACCAAACTCTAAAGCAAAGTTGTCATAGGTGTCAAAAGTTTCATTCATAATGACATTACCTTCATTGACTACATTGACTACGATTTCAGTTGGATCTGATTCACCTTCTGTATAAACAGCAGTTACTTTATAAGTATATTGACCATATGCCACATCAATGTCTGTATAAGTTAATGTTGTGGATGGTAATGGAGTAGTCGTTAACAAAGTTGTTCCACGATATACTTTGAAACCTGTTAAGATACGATCTACATTACGTAAATTCGAAGTCTCAACTCTTTTAATATTTTCAGTAAAACAAGGTGTCATATCTAAAGACATTACTTGTTTATGTTTAGCATTATCAATGATGGTTGTATTGGCAGGATTTGATTTCTGATAAACTCGGTTGAAATCAAAACCCCCTGCTATCCAGTTGAGTGTTACATCATTGTCATTAACATTGGCTGTTAAATTCTCTGGTGGATATAATGCCATCGGATAAGCTTGTACTGTATTTGAAGGATTTGATAATCCTGCTGGATTTGTATAAACTGCTTTTACATAGTAACTATACAATGTGTTGTTCTCGACAGTATTGTCTGTATAGGTTATTGCTGTTATTGGTGTTGTATTTAACAAAATGTCATTACGATAAACATTATAACCTGAAAGTGTTCCTGTAGAACCTGCAACTGGAGCTGTCCAATTTAGTTCAACTTGAGCATCACCTGCAATTGCATTCAAAGCAGTCGGTGCATTGAATACTGGAGCTAATTCTATTGTGATATCATCCATAGCAATATAATTTACATCAGCTGCTGAATATGAATTCCAACCGAAGTAATAATTACCTGTTGTTGTAGGTGTGAAAGGTGCAGTTTTTTCTGTATAATCAGCGATTAACATGTTTGGATCATCCCAAATAACAGTCCCTGCAACTAAAGCTGCAAGTGTATTGGTTTGACTAACAGCTAATTTCATTTTCTCAGGTGTTCCTTGCCATCCTGGTGCTCTTACCATGAATCTAACCTGATAAGGTGTTCCACCAATTAAATGGATTGGTGGAGTAACTGCCCATTCATTTTTTGGATATGTTGAATGAAAGAATGAGCCTATGAAATTCGGTTGAGAAACAGCACCTGGGTTGTCTGCGGTTTGAACTTGAGTAACCCAAGCTCGATCATCTGCTCCTGTATGAGAAGCATATGAAGTCCAGTTTGTTGGAAGATCAATGGTTGTTTGTGCATCGAAATTTTGTGTATATGGTAATACAGATATTGTAGGATCAAAACCTGTTCCCGTTAATGATACAGTGTGAACAGTTCTTGTTAAATTATCGGTGATATTTACCTGAGCAATTTTATTCCCAATAGTGGTTGGTGTAAAATTAACAGTAAAAGTATGGGATTGAAGATTTGTTAAATTCCATGGAACTGGTGTGCCTAATACTAAAGCAAACTGATTAGCATTTGCTCCCGTTAAAGTAATGGAACTAACGTTTAAAGTACTTTCACCAATATTAGTTACTGTAAAAATTTGCGATGATGTCGTGTTGATTATTACGTTTCCATAATTCTTTTCTGTAGGATCTACTGCAAATATTGGATCTGTCGGTACTTCTCGTACTTTAACATTATCAATATGCATATCGTTATCAGCATTAGAAACGGTTGATTCACCATAGAAAGCAAACCTTACTATACCTGTTCGACCTGTTAATGGAATGACTACATGCTCTCCTGTTAAAGATATACCCTGATAAACACTACTGATTGTAGTCGGATCGTTGTCCCATAGTTTAAGAGTATTAGCTGATGACCATGTAATACCATTATCTGTTGAAATTAACACAGCAAATCTGTCATCAACTCCGTTTGTGTCTGGTTCATTCGCATTGTTCCATTTAGTTAAAGCTAAATCAAAGTCTAATTGTAATGGTGTTGCTCCCGTTCCGAGATTTATTGGTGGAGTGATTAACCAATTTTTTGTATTTGCGCCAAAAATATTCAATCTTGTTGCAGGTCCGTTTGGATTGTCAGCAACATTACCAAAGTTGGTTGATGCGATCCATCCTGTTGTGACATTGGTTAAAATTGAATTAGTCGTTAATAATCCAGATTTTCTTTCCCAATTTGTTGGAGGGAATGATGCAAAATTCTGAACATATGGAACTGCTACTGTTGGATCTTCCATTACTGTAAATGACCATACTGGACATCCTGTTGCATCACCAGCACTGTTTGTAGGCACAACAGACCAATAATATTGTGTAGAATAACTTAAATGAGCTGTAGCTGTATAAGCATTTGTATTTACTGTTCCAACCATAGTTAATGGCGGATTGACTGTGTCTAAATAAATCTTATACCCAGATGGTACACCACCTGTACTTGGAGCTGTCCATGTTAAGGTTGGTAATGAATATACACCAGTTGATAAATCAATTGGTGTTGGGTTAGATGTGATTCCTGGAATTTCAGGAGTAATATTTGGTCCTATGACATAATCAAGGTAAATTGTGCCTGTTCCAGCACCAAAAGCTCCCATGGCTATATAATAATTGCCAGGAGTTAATGTGCCTAAATTTGCATTGATTACATTCCAACTGCCAGCAGTTAATGCATATGGCTCACCAAAATTGGTCCAAGTAACTTTATCTGGTGATGTCTTTAATTGAATACTTTGAACTGGTGTGGCTGTTGTATAACATAATAAACGGATATAACTACTAGCATCAATCGTAAGTTTTGGTGTTATTAGTTTCTTCGCTGTTGCTGGTGTTGTTGCACTTGATGTGGAAACTGAAACTGCTTTTATCCCTTCATAATAATTTGAAGTTGATGATGACCAAGTTGTTCCATCGCGATCCCATCCTGCTGGTGGATAAGTGACTCCTTCAAAACTCTCTACTAATTGTTCTGGTGAGGCTGTTGTAAAGGATGATGTGGTAATGCCCGTTGCTTCTCCATTTTGATTGTATGGAATGACTTTCCAAAAGTATTGGGTTGATGGTAAAAGATCTGTCGTTTGGAAGCTTGTTAATGGACCATTATAAATTGGTTCTCCAAAAGTTTGGGAAGTGCTTAGATATAATTTATAACCATTTACCTGCTCGCCTGTAGGTGAAAATGTCCATTTCAATAATGGATTATTCATCGATGGCGCATTATTCATTGGAAATACATATGTTGCTGGGTTTGGTGGCAAACTTAATATTGGCTCTACTGTGAATTCATCAATATATACGTAATTACCGCCTGTTGAGGTTCTGTTTAAACCTAAATAAAGCGTCTGACCTGAAAAACTTGATAAATCAATATAATAATATGCCCAAGATGTATTTGTATCAAGATACCCAAAAGATGCTAATTGATTTGTAAATACAGAAAAATCTCCTGTAAATGTGTTGGATGAATACACTTTTAAATATTCATCTGGATAATCATAATTTGTTGCAGAACTGTGGTCTCTTGCTGCAAATTTTAAACGGTAATTTCCTGCCGGAATTGTTATTTGTGGGGTTACTAACCAATAATTTCCTGCTGAGTAACCGACTCTTGCACTGGCTAATCCTGTATAAGAAAAAGTTGTTGATCGAACCCAACTTGCATTGGAAACCCACCCTGTTGGTGCAATCGGTGATCCTGTCCATGCGGTTTCAAAGCCTTCATAAAAAACAGGATCTGCAAATAAGCTTACACTGAATATGATTAACAGTGCTAACATGATTAGTAATGTTTTTTTGTCTTGCATAATTTCTCCTTTCCTCCTAATATATTGTTCTAATACTCGATGTTATAATTCTAAACACCTTATCCCTTCTAGAATTACTTTTTTACGCTTTTATTAAGTTTTTGTCAAGTAAATTAAATTAAATATAACTATAAAGTAATAAAAAGTTTTTAAACCTTTAAATAAAAGAATTATTATAAAAAAGTATGATTATCTACTCTTAATATTATGATTAAAATTAAGCTATTTGCTCTAACCCTATTGTATTTCTTTTTTATTTTTTACCCTATTAAAATCAATGACCTTTGTTCTCAATATAACTACTCTCTTTTGTATAAATCACTAATGCTTGATTTATTTTACTTGACTTTTTATTATATCTTTTGAATTGATGATATTAACAAACATGAGGATTAAAAATATGATTGATTCAAAAAATAAACAAATTATAAAAAACTTTATCAAACGTAAACCTAGCTTTGTCTTGAATAATATTTTGCTGACTTATCATTGTACTCAGAAATGTCTACAATGCAATATTCCTTTTTTAAAATCTGAAATACCCTTTATGCCTGAAAATATTTTCAAAACTGTGATTGATAAACTTGATAATTATGGAGCTATGGGAATTAGCTTGTCTGGTGGAGAACCTATGTTACATCCTCTACTTGATAAATTTGCAGAATACGCTGTTTCAAAAAATTTCAAGAGAGTAAACCTTCTGTCTAATCTTTATGGACCAGACGAGTTGGTGGAGAAAGGTATTGAATCTATCTTTAAACATAAATTGTCAGTTTCTTGCTCTTTTGATGGGTTTGGTGATATTGCTGATGATATTCGTCAAGCTAAAAACGTAGCTGAAACTGTAATGAAAAACATGAAAAAGATTTCACTGGAAAATAAAAAGCTAACTGATCCAATTAAAACTGCTGTTAATATTGTCATAAGCCAGAAAAACCTCCATCAAATTGATGAAATTATCGATTATGTAGAAGGATTAGGATGGAGTTTTAATATTGATATTTATCGCTTCTCCTCAAACTCGCATAGAGAAAATGAAGAGTTGAAAATTAAAGAATTAAAACATTTAAAAAAAATATTGAATCGAATTATTAATTCTCCCTTTTTAGAAACACCTCTATGGATTTATAAGGGGTATGAAAATTTTCTCAATCACAATTACAAAAAAATTTGCCCATATATCAATTCTCCTACTTTCGGAAGTAAGTTTTTTATTCAACCAAACGGTGATGTAAAAGTCTGTATTGGTGATAAGGTTGGAAATCTCTATTTGCAAACTCCTGATGAAATTACTAATAGTGAAATATGGAAGAACCAATTGAAGGCTTTTAAAGATTGTAAAGGATGTTGGAATACCTGCTATACTCCCGCAGCATCCATCTGGAAATACGCTAACTTCGGAACAATTAAACAGCTCATGCGTATAAAACCCTTTTAAAAAAATCTTCTATATATTTTTTTTCCAGTTCTAACTGAGGATACACTATTGTTTTTCTATATTCAGATAGTTTCTATGTTAATATTCTGGTTTTCTCATTTAAAACTATTATATCCCTTAATAACTAAATTTGCTTTTAAGATAGAAGATAAATTGTTTTACTAACTTCAAATTAAATAAACAAAGCTGTGACTCTTATACACACAGCTTTGTTTGTAAATAATATCATCTTTTAATTAAAAATCCAACTATAATTGATAAGATCCTGCATTTTGAATGACATGATCATACTTTGATATGTCTTCTTCGTCCTCAAATCCTTCTGATTCGCCTTTACCTATGGATCCTTCATTATACCTTAGTTTATCCTGCAAGATGCTACACGCATCAGAATTTGCTTCTATAGAGCCATAATTATCTATAGTTGCAAACTTGCTATTCAAATCTTCAAAAGATATTTCATCAGAAATCTTTAAATCTCCAAAAACTATAAAACAGGAGTTATCTTTTATTATTTTTATTCTACTGTTTGTAATAATTTGTTCATTATTGATAAAAGAAGTACTATCAGAATTGTAGGGAACACCCTGAGTATCATTAATTAAATACTTCATCATATTTTTGCTCAATTCTTGGGGAAAATAGATTCTCTTTGAAGATGAAAATTGAATTTCTTTCTCCTCTAATAATTCATTACTGATATCACTCCCTAAAACTAAAACTCCATTTGAACAAATGACATCTTTTTTAACATTCATCAAATTAAAAGCATCTAATTTTGTGCTTTCAGGGAAGTATTGATAATTACGTTTCAAAATGTCTAATCTGTTGCTATAGTTCTCTTTAAAAACAAATAATGTTGGTTTAATCCCTATCTTTGTCTCCGTTTTAGTTTCTTCAAATTCTTCATATATCTTTCTCATGATGATATCTTTTTGATCATCATATATTGAGAGTTTATTCCCAATTTTTATTCTTTTTACCTTTAAATTAAATAAATCAATATCGAGATCTTCACTTAACTCAAGTGTACCTGAACAGGTTAACACACTGTCATCCTGAAGACTCTTTAGATAATTATTATCAATTGTATTTTTTCTTTTTAGAACAATCTCGTTAATTCTAATGATATCTATAGGCCCCACAGAATCATTAACTTTACTCATTAATATCCCTGAAATATTCTCATAAACTTCTATTGGCCCCGTTACTTGAAGCCATTCTAATTTCTCCATTATCAACTCAGGTGTAATATCCATGCTGAATGAAACTGGCCCTACAATTGATAATTTTATTGGTGTGGGTGCTGATTCTAATAATTCCCTAGTAAACTTCATTGGCCCGATATGTAATTTTACATCTAAATCCATCTCTACTGTTGCCCCCACATTTTCCATATTTACTTCTATGAATAATGATTTATTCTCTTTATTTACAATTAGTGATCCGATATTCTTAATTTTTGTGATTTGTTCAATTGTTTCTCTGGTTGCCCATCTGGCATCAAGTGATCCTATATTTCTAATTAATGTTGTCATGGTTTTACCTCCATTTTTTTTCATAACTATTTCTTAGTGTTTTTAACCCGTTACTCATATGCCACCGAACTGTATTATCCGACATATCAAGCTGATTCCCTATTTCCTTACTATTTAAGCCTTTCCAAAATCTTAATGTAATTATTTCTCTCTCTTTATCTTTTAAAAAAGATAAATAGGGCTCCCAATTAATAATTTCTCTTATCTCCTGAGGACTGTAGAATTCTTTTTCTTCCAGTTTTATTCTTTCTCTTTTATTGCGCCGACAGATATCATAAAAGCGATTCTTTAATACTGAAAAAAGCCAACTTCTCTGTTTAGTTTTCGGCATTGTAAGTAATAAAAACGAATAACTCAAGCTTTTTAGCCAAGTATCCTGCATTAAATCCTCTGTTAAGGCTTCTGAATTGGTCAGATTCATTGCAAATGATCTTAATGCGCTTTCATGATTACTTACCATGTCTTCAATTGATTCCATTCTTCCTCCGAATATCTATAACACTAACGAATGAATCTTCTCAGGTGTTGGTTTTTTTTGACTTTATTTCACTTTCATCTATAGAAAGAGAAATTTGCTTCTCTGTCAATAAAAAGAAAGAACTTATTCTGCTTGCATTGAAAATTGGCCATGTTTTCTATTGATTAAAATAATTATTGTTTATTTAAAATTTCTTACCCTCTTTAAAATATTAATAAAATTAAGTATAGAAATTTAAAGAATACTCTTCTTCCTCTTGCCCTTCTTGTTGACTATTGTTTGCTTGGAATTTTTGGATAATTTAATATAAAAAAGGGAGACATACATCTTGTCTCCCTTACATTAACTTAAATCTTATTTAGTATCATAATTAAAGTTCTATATCCTAAAATATATTATGATTATTATTTGATTAACTTTATTCTGATTCCTTAATAGGTTCCCATAACTCAATCTTATTTCCTTCTATATCAAGAATATGAACAAATTTACCGTAATCATAACTCTCTATTGCATCAAGAACTTCTACACCGTTTGCCTTTAATTCCTCTACGAGTTTTTCTATGTTTTCAACTCGATAGTTTATCATAAATTCTTTTTCTGAGGGATGGAAATAATCTGTATTTTCAGGAAATGTACTCCATTGAGTAAACCCTTTTTGCTTAGTTTCTAAACTTTCAACCCATTCAAAAGAGGCACCATAATCATTTGTATCCAATCCTAATTGCTTTTGATACCATTCTCTGACTTTAACTGGATCTTTGCATTTAAAAAAGATACCACCAATACCTGTAACTTTTTTCATCTTCAATCTCCTATATCTAAATTAGTGAATTTATTTTGACGAATAACTTATCATCCAGTTAATTTTGAATTTATCTATAAATAGCCCGTAATATTCTCCCCAAAATGTATCTGCCATGGGCATAATGACTTCTCCACCTTCTGATAAACCATTAAATAATCTGTCAGCTTCTTCTTTAGTATCAATGACTAGGCTAATCGATATATTATTTCCTTCTTTAAAACTATTTGCCCATTCTCCTCCGGTATCACTTCCCATGAGCATGGCTTCATTACTTATTGGAAGACTGATGTGCATAATTTTCTCTTCAATTTCCGGAGGTAGCGGTGGCATTCCTTCTAAAGGAGGCATATCTTTAAATTTGCCTATAAACGCAAATTCTCCTCCAAATATTGATTTATAAAATAAAAATGCTTCTTCACAATTCCCTGCAAAATTTAAATAAACATTCATTTTTACCATTTTTAACTCCTTATTATTTTCTTCTTTTTCAATTATGATAAAGTAATTATTTTTATTAAGATTGCAAATAATAAAACTTTTTAGTGACTCTCATTTTAAAAGTAAGATATAATTAGTTGTTTGTTATTATCTAATTATTAATATTATTTGACACAAAACTAGGTAACGCTCTGATTCTTTTTATATCTTTCTTCTGGTTTGTTAAAAGCTTTCTCAGTATATATTCTACAAACTTACCACCAATCTTTCCAGAATCTTTATCGTTATTTTCTTCTTAGGATTTTTAGATTACATTTTCATTTTCTTATTATCCAAGTAGATATGCAATTAACTGATTGATCCTTCTTATAATTATCAATTTAATTCTTGACAGAAATCGTTCTGTATTTAACATGCACAGCGTGTGTATATTTGAGTGATTTATTCAAGAGGGATATATGAAGAACAAAGCAATTACAGTTTTTGATAAAAATATTGCAGATCAGTTCAAAAAAGCAATTACTATTATGATGAACAGACCAGAAAAGGCTCTTTTTTTTATAAAAGCTCTTAAAAATCAAAATACTGCTCGAATTAAGAGAAGTAAACATTTAGAAAATAATCTTGAAGTACCCCCCTTATTAATTATCAGTATAACCAGTAGTTGTAATCTAAATTGCAAAGGATGCTATTCTAAGCATTTACATAAAGAGTCAAGTCAGGAGTTAACGGTAGAAAAATTCCATGCTATTCTCAAAGAAGCTGGTGAATTGGGAATTTCTCTTGTTCTTTTAGCTGGTGGTGAACCTTTGATGAGATGGGAACTCATTAAAATTGCTGCTGAATTTCCGAAAATTATCTTTCCAATATTTACAAATGCTTTACTTATTGATGAAGAAAAATGCCAGTTTTTTAAATCTCATCAAAATCTTCTCCCTGTCATCAGTCTGGAAGGTAGAGAAGATGAAACGGATTCTCGAAGAGGCGATGGTATTTGGGAAAACTTTCAAACAATGAAAGATAAATTCCAAAAAGAAAGTCTATTTTGGGGGATTTCATTAACACTTAATAAGAATAATTATGATTTGATCACTTCTGAGGATTATACTAAACAATTACTAAATAAGGGATGTAATCTCTTCTTTTATGTTGAATACGTTCCGATTTCTGATGATTCTAAAGAATTATGTTTAACTCCTCATCAAAAAGAAAATCTGCAACCCATTGTCAATAGATTTATGGCTAAATTCCCTGGTCTTTTTATTGCTTTTCCAGGTGATGAAGATCAATATGGTGGTTGCCTGGCTGCTGGCAGAGGGTTTTTTCACATTAATCCTCAAGGTAATGCAGAGCCTTGTCCTTTTGCTCCCTTCTCAGATAAAAATCTATTCAATGGTACTTTAAAAGATGCCTTGTCTTCTCCTCTTTTCTCCTACATTAGAGAGCATCATCATCTTTTGAAAGAAACTGAGGGTGGGTGTGCATTATGGGCAAATAAAGAGTTTTTGAAAAAGATAGATATTAAAGATGAGAGTCGTTAACGCGTAAATATAGATTTGTTTCTAAATGAGTTTTTGGGTCATTAAGATCAGTTTAACATTCTTTATAAGATGTTTTACTGATCTTTTTATATGATTATAATTAAGCAATTTAGATAGGGTTAATGAAACTCTTTCTATTACTCAATGGTTTCAGTAATGGGGATTAAATAAATCTTTCCTAAATTCTCTTTAATAAAATCCGCACCGGATAGTCTCATTTCCTTTAAGAAAAAATTTATTTCTTCTTTCTCTGCTGTGCCCATGATGACATTACTATAATCTCTGGAACTGCCAAATGTGTCCTTAAATGTACTGAATAATGGAATATCATAAACAAGTTTATGTCCAAGACTCTCTCCCTGCAATACAACACAATTATCAATTCCGGCTTCTGATAAAGCTAATATCACATCCTGCAAATATTTCTCCTGAAATAAATGTATGATCATGTACATCGATATCTCCTAAACATTATCTTGAATTTCTCCGGCTTTTCTTAAGCCATATTTGACTAAAGTCGGACCTATTAACATTATTAAAAAGGTTGTGGAAGTCATGACATTGATGACCTGACTCGCATTATCATATAAGTGTGCTTCTTCTAATAACTTGACGGCTCCTAATGCTAAACCAATGGCTACTCCCGCTTGAGATAATAAAGTGAAACCTAAATATTTGGTTATCTTTGGCTCTGCTTTGCCTATACTGCAACCAATGTATGAACCTGAAAATTTCCCCATTGTTCTGCTAAGGATATAGACCAGTATGATTGGTAAATATTTGACTATTATACCAATATCCATTCGACTGCCTATTAAAGCAAAAAATAGTAAATAAACTGGGGGAGACCATTCTGTAAAGGTACTGGTAAACTTTTTTGTTATAATCGAACTCTTGTTAGCTAAGAATATACCTGCACTCATATTTAATAATATGGGTGATATTTTTAACATTTCTGCTAAACCACAATGTAAAAACAAAACGCCTAAAGCAAATAAAAGAAATAATGACCTGTCATGAATAAACCGCGTTATTTTTATCAATATATATCCACTAAATAAACCGATACCAATTGCAAGTGCGATCTCATATAAAGCATGACTCAAGGAGTTAAGTATGGTTAAATCTCCATGTAATAACATGATTCTGGCAAATGGAATGCTCAAACTAAATATTATCAAGGTTAAAATATCATCTATCCCAATGACTGCAAACAACGTTGAGGTTAATTTCCCTTTTGCTTTATATTGACGAATGACATCAACAGTTCCTGCTGGAGCAGTTGCTGCAGCTAATGATCCATAAATTATTCCCATAGGAATACTTTTTAATATTAAACTCAATCCTATAGTAACAATCAGCCAAGTAAACAAAGTCTCTGTTAAAACAATTATTATAATGGATTTACCCATTTTTTTTACTTCAGGTATGATTAATTCACTACCAACATTAAAACCAATTAATGATAAACATATCGTATTGATAAAATCAAAAGATTTTATGTTCTCCACAGTGATAAGATTTAAGGCTGTAGGTCCTAATATAGCACCTGCAATTAAGTATGCTAGAACAGCTGGGCTTTTTATTAAAGCTGTCCCTCGTTCCATTAAAACAGAAGTTAAAAGAACGATTCCCAATAAAAATAAAACAAAAGTCGTGCTCATTAATCTGCTTTCTTGATAATATTGTACACTTCTTCAGAGGTGTTAAAAGATAAGATTTGATGGATTAATTTCTGGTCTTTGAGTCTTAACATCAATCGTGATAAAAGCTTAATATAGTTTTTATCCTGTTTGTCAGAGGCTGCAATCATGAATAATAATTTCACTTTATCATTGCCATCTTTATAATCTATACCCTCTTTGCATATTAAAAGACCAATAACAAAATCCTTAATCGAGGATAGTCTGGTGTGAGGTATGGCTATTCCGTTGCCGATGGAAGTACTGTTAATTTTCTCTCTTTTTATTATCCATTCTTTAAATTCTTTTGGATCTCCAATATTATCATTTTTACTCATTTTTTCAAACATTAATTCAAAAGCTGCTTCTTTGGTAATGGCATCTACAACCACTATCGTCTCTTCGCTTATAAAGGATGAAACCTCAATTTCCTCATTCATAATCATCTCCGATTCCAGATTTTTATTCTCCTGTAAAGAAAATATGCTTAACCCATTAGTCAAGGACTTTCTTGATTTATAATGATTTACTGAAAATCAGCTTAAGCATTTAATGGACTTAAAACATATTTATATCTGGTTTTATATAGTTCATTTAATTAAGTAAAATAATGTATTTTATATTATAAGATAATCTGAAATGTGCGGCAAATTCTTAGTTTCTCATGAAAATAATTCAAAATTCTGCTCTATATTAATAATTTGATAGAAAACTAACATGATTTCTCTTGAATTCTAATAGAATGATAAGGTGTAACTAAGCTATAGCCTATTCATTCCTTGGACATTAGTCAATTTTAGTTGATACCGTAACAAAATTAAAAAAATTTAAAAATAGTGTCACTTTTTCTGATTTTGGAGTTATATTATATAGGTAATGTTGTTTTAATCCTGATAAATATAAGGAAAAGAGATGCGAGTTTTTTTCAAACAGGGCTCAACGCTTTATCCAAAAGGTGGAAAACGAGACAATGTCGTCTATTGTTATCACGATGAAGGCATGTTTTGCTTTACTAGAAGTTATTACTCTGTCCCGGAAATGCCACAACATATGAAGATTAAGTCCATGCAAAACATATCTTTACAAATTTGGAAATCTCTTCCCTTAACCCATCTTTACCATAATTTATCGTAAGTCATTGTAAAATATACATAATTAAAAGTGCGGGGCACTACGGCAACTTAATTATCTTTCTATTTATTGGGTTGATTTTGATGTTTAAAGCCTTATATATTCTTTTTTGTATCTCATTTGCATCTGAAGGCTGAACAATAGTTATTATTTTTGAATCTTCTGTTTTCATCTCTGTTGTAATAAGGTTATGTGTTGATAACAGTTCTCTGGTTTTATTCCATGAAAAATTTATGTCATGAGCCTTTAATTTGGTTCTGATAACATTCAAAATATGATAGGCTAATACTGCTATAAATAAATGACTCTCCGCCCTTACCTGTATTTTGTGATAAACAGGTCTAAATGCTAACTCACTTTTAAGGCATCTGAATGAATATTCTATGTTTGTTAGTGTTGAGTAGATATTCCATAATTCCTGTTCATTAAAATTATTCAGATTGGTTCTTAGAAAATAGGAACCGTTATAAGAAAAGTCCTTTTGATCAGAATATGTGTTTTCCCATGATATACTTTGAACAAGATTATCTTCTTGTTCAATATCCACTACAATAAATCTCGAGATCGATTTGTGTTTTTCTTTTAATCTGCCCAATTTTTCTAATATTTTATCATACGATTTAACCGTTTTTTTCTTTGCCAGGGATTCTTTCAATAATTCTAAATCACGAATATATTTTTTTGTAAAACTTTCAAGCATTGATTGCTCTTTTACTTTTTTCATTGGACTCACACAGTATAAATATGTCTCATCCTCTTTTTTTAGAATGGTTGCCTTAATCTCTTTGTCTTGGGTTGAAAAAATATCTGAAGCTTCTAACTGGTTAATTTCTTCACAACTGAAAGGTTTATTTTTCGCAACACAGATGTAATGATAGCCTTGATCAGACAAGTATTTTAAATTAGATTCTGAAGATATTCCTGCATCAATTACGACTATTTTATCTTTAAACAAACGGTCTTTTTCATTACTTGCTTCTTCCAGTTGCTTAATCATATCAACTAAAGAAGATGGCTCACTTTGGTTTCCTTCCATTACTTTGCATGTTTTTGGAAAACCATTCTCATCTATGATAAAGCCTAATGTCAATAATCGACAATCTTTTCTTTTCTCTTTTGATAAACCAAATTTTGCGCCTGGTATTGATGAACAATTACCTTCAAAATACGTATTGGTTAAATCAAATAAAACTAATTTCTCTTTTAAATTTAATAGACTACGCTCTTTTTCAATCAAATGACTTTCTAGGGTTTCTTTTAATGAATAGAGTTTATCTGTTATTCGGTAAAGTGAGTTATTTGATAATTTTGAAAATGAAGTATTTAATAAGGAGTCCAGTCCTGATTTGTTAATTGCCCATTCTCTTGTTGACTTCTCACTTTCAGGATAAACAAGTCTTCCGATTATTGATAAAGCTGCAACTTCTCTTTGGTGCTCTGAAAATCCATTTTCTTTAAGTACCTTATCTATTTCTAATTCCTTATATACAGACAGAGCCACGTGTTCTGCTCCAATTGAACGGACTTCTGTATGTTTTAGACTGTTTATATCCACATTTTGAATATCTTTGTCAGGTAGTTCTACTTTATCATATTGATTATCTGCTTTTAAAATCTTTTTTCTTTTGATAAGCTTTACAATAGACTCAGCTTGATCAATGATACTCGTATTGTTATTGATGAAAGTTTGACCTGCAAGGAGCATTTCAACAATATTAGCTAATTCTTTCCATTGTTCTTTAGGCAAAGTTAATTCATTAAAAGTTAAAACTGTCCTCTGCCTTGGTCCATTTGGTCCTCTGTATGACTCTACGAGTCTAAAAATAATCTTATTACCTTTTTTTAAATCTCTTATATACATAATGTAATCAAATTATATTTTTGCTGATTATTTGTCAAGTATTATATTTGTATTTGGGGCACTACATTTGACTTTTCTTGCTATATTTTTTTCATTATTCTGAACATAAAGTCGTCTAAGACAGAGATCGTTGCTTATTGAGGCGTTTTACGCTTTAGTTAACTGCTATCAATTAACTTGTTTTGAAGGATTAATGAAAAAAAAGTTTAAAATCTTTGTTTGAATGGTAAAGATGGGTTAAGATTTAAAAAAGAATTAAAACTATATGCTGATCAATATAAAGTTGAATATCAGCATATAAGACGAAAATTTATCTCTGGATATTCTATTTTTCTCAAAATAATCCATAAAATTGAGTCTTTCTATCATATCTCCGAGAAAAAATCTTTTACACCTTATGATTTTATAAAAAATTTTGCCTCTATCTCTATAGCAGATTATATTCGAATGAATTTCCTTCCTAAAGTTAAAAATTTCAATCGTTTAAATGCGGTTATCCAATCAGTTATTATTGATTACTATGTTGAAATAAAACTTCTTCTGGATCGAAAAGAATTAAATGATTCTCTTTTATCCGCCCCTTTTGGCTAGCTAGTTAACCAATAATCAAGTTTCTATTATTTTACCCAATATTCGCGCCCATCTGGAGTTCTGTCCAAAAAGGCATAATCAATGAGCAATCTTCGAACAATCACATAATCACTATACACTTTTATCAATATTTGATTCACTTCTTTTTCATTATATTTTTTACCAGGTTCAAATAGTTTAACTATCTTCCTTAGTAACACCAGTCTGATTTTCTCTTTTCTAGGAAAATTAATGATTTGACCCTGTGCATTCATATATTTTCCAATAAGTTCTGAATTTTCTTCTTCAGTAACGCTATAACGTTCATCAATGTTCTTGGCAGTACGGTGAATGTTAATAAACTTCTTGTTATCCTTGATTGATTTCTCTACAATATCCATTATTGCTAAGAATACTCTGGATTGTCTTACTTTTTCTCTCAAGATAAACCGATGGTTTCTGATCGTTGAAGAGCTGATTTCTCCTACTTCTTTGGCAATGTCATTGTCAGAATAACCCTGTGAAATCATGGTTAAGATCTTGCTTTGTTGCTCACTGACACCTGATATTTTTTTGTCTAAACTTAACAGATAAGGTAATATTCCTTTATGCTCAGTTTGCATATGGTTTTTTATCATCTTTTCTGCTATGTATAAATGCCCTTCATAAGAAAAAACTTCTTCAATATTATATCTTTTTCCACAAATTAAGCAGACAAAGTCTTTTCCACTCTCATCCAAAGTATAACCGCTAACAATGTCTTCTATTGCACAACTCTCAAAAAGTTCATTCACATCTTTCATATAGCCCCCAATAAACATTTATTAATATTGTTTGGAAATAGTCAAGCTGTTTTATGATATGTCTCTTTCTATTCACTAAATGGATAATAATAAAAGATTTGAGGACTATCTCCGCTTTTTTCGCTTAATGTAAAATATCCTTTTGATTCATTATCCCAACAAACGGCTTCTCCTTGAGGTTCTAATTCATAATCCAAAGCTTTGCCTTGTCTCTGGAAGGTTTTACTAATATCTTCACTGCCTTGTCTTTCCCACAAGAAAATACTCATATAGGTTTTCACAAGGATTTTATTGCCATCTGCCGAAATATCAGAAGCTGTTACCCATTTTAATGGAAGTTTTCCAATCTTTTTAGCAAGATTCATCTCTTTTGTTTTTTGAGGATAAGCCAGTTTATATACACCAACTTCTTCTTCTCTTTTACTGATGATGATGATATCCTTGGTTTTGGGATCTACAAAAAATGCTTCTGCATCTCTTGCACCATCTTCATATTTATATTCAATTTTATCAATGACTTCGATTGTATCTCGAATATTACGCCCTTCATATTGTTTTTCCTTAAAACGATAAATCGATAAAGACGGATAAACGGCTTTGTTATCTCCAATCTCTCCTACATAAAGATATGTGAAATGATCATCAGGACCTTTACCGATGGCTATTTCCTCCCAATCTCTCCTACATAAAGATATGTGAAATGATCATCAGGACCTTTACCGATGGCTATTTCCTCCCAATCTCTGTTTTTTATACCCTTTAATAACAACTCACCAATTTTTTCACCCTGCTTATTTAATATATAAACAATAGGTTTTCCTCCTGAATCATTATGAGTATATAAGAAATCTTTGTTCACTCTACCTGCTACAATTCCAGATGCTTCATCTATTTCATTTGTTTTTAACATAACTCCTGCGGACCATGAGTAGGTATAAATAAATATACTAATGATTCCAATAACAATCATTCTTTTCATAATTCCTCCATTTATAAGATAGTTTAAATAATCTATTGATTAAAGCAAGTAAAGTTTTAAAAAATCTGGATATGATTTGCATCAGAGATGCAATATGATTGTTGTGCAAACTTCCAGTTTGCACTTTATACTATGCAAACAAGATGTGTACAGACGAATTTCTTTCTCTCTTAGGGCTAATCTCTTGGTTTGTTGTAACACTCCTCTGGAGTTCCTGTGGTTTTAGTACCACTGTCAAAGGGCTTACACCCAGTATTAATCAGATATCTATCCTCTGGATCTGATTTGCATCAGAGATGCAATATGTGTATAACCCAGTTGGGGATAGGGGATGCCTACCATACCAGCATCAGAGATGCGATATGTGTCCTCTGACTCAGAGCATAACACTTTGCTGATAGACATCTCATTAATTGCTTTGCTAATAACAACAATATCCTGCCATTCCAGATCGAGATTTAATTACAACCCCATTAGGGGTTGAATATTGGTAGGCCATGGTTTTAACCATGGTAATATTGCCCACACACAACCTAACCCCTTTAGGGGTTGAACCTAAATTTACGGAAATATTATGTACAATATTATCTCTCGGATAATAACAATTATGATAAATGTATTGACATTATCTTCTTTTCAGTTTATCTATTGTTTATTCTTAAACTGTCAGAGAATTAACTAATGATATTAAATTATCATAGCGTGGTTTATTGTGTCGCTCCTATGAAACACCTTGTGTATTTGTCTATTTTAATTAATTAATCAATCCATAAAATATATTAAATATCTAGGTATCAATGAGACAATGCCCATGAAAAAATGACGTTAAGTCGCAAGGAAACTCGAAGGGGTGCGAACAGCCATATGTTTGAGCTCGAAGAGCGAGTTTATGGTGGAGCCCCTGAGAGTGACTGGAGATAGTAGATTTTTTCCGGGCTTGATTTTTTCTTTGGTTCGTTTATTTTGTATCAAGACAAAAGAAATGAACAATACCATCTCAAAGAAATGAAAAGACTTTATTCAACATATGCCATCCTAAAGATATCCTCCAACGATGATGATTATCTCTTATCTCCTATGAAACACCTTGTGTATTTGTCTATTTTAATTAATTAATCCATAAAATATATTAAATATCCAGGTATCAAGACAAAAGTAATGAACAATACTATCTCAAAGAAATATCCATATCTTCTCCAATAGATGTCAATTTTTTAAAAGGACAATCTCAAAACAAGGTGTTTCATTTTTACCAAACAGGCAACAGCCTGATATGAGCTCCTATGAAACACCTTGTGTATTTGTCTATTTTAATTAATTAATCCATAAAATATATTAAATATCCAGGTATCAAGACAAAAGTAATGAACAATACTATCTCAAAGAAATATCCATATCTTCTCCAATAGATGTCAATTTTTTAAAAGGACAATCTCAAAACAAGGTGTTTCATTTTTACCAAACAGGCAACAGCCTGATATGAGCTCCTATGAAACACCTTGTGTATTTGTCTATTTTAATTAATTAATCAATCCATAAAATATATTAAATATCCAGGTATCAATGAGACAATGCCCATGAAAAAATGACGTTAAGTCGCAAGGAAACTCGAAGGGGTGCGAACAGCCATATGTTTGAGCTCGAAGAGCGAGTTTATGGTGGAGCCCCTGAGAGTGACTGGAGATAGTAGATTTTTTCCGGGCTTGATTTTTTCTTTGGTTCGTTTATTTTGTATCAAGACAAAAGAAATGAACAATACCATCTCAAAGAAATGAAAAGACTTTATTCAACATATGCCATCCTAAAGATATCCTCCAACGATGATGATTATCTCTTATCTCCTATGAAACACCTTGTGTATTTGTCTATTTTAATTAATTAATCCATAAAATATATTAAATATCCAGGTATCAAGACAAAAGAAATGAACAATACTATCTCAAAGAAATATCCATATCTTCTCCAATAGATGTCAATTTTTTAAAAGGACAATCTCAAAACAAGGTGTTTCATTTTTACCAAACAGGCGACAGCCTGATATGAGCTCCTATGAAACACCTTGTGTATTTGTCTATTTTAATTAATTAATCCATAAAATATATTAAATATCCAGGTATCAAGACAAAAGAAATGAACAATACTATCTCAAAGAAATATCCATATCTTCTCCAATAGATGTCAATTTTTTAAAAGGACAATCTCAAAACAAGGTGTTTCATTTTTACCAAACAGGCGACAGCCTGATATGAGCTCCTATGAAACACCTTGTGTATTTGTCTATTTTAATTAATTAATCCATAAAATATATTAAATATCCAGGTATCAAGACAAAAGTAATGAACAATACTATCTCAAAGAAATATCCATATCTTCTCCAATAGATGTCAATTTTTTAAAAGGACAATCTCAAAACAAGGTGTTTCACTTTTACCAAACAGGCAACAGCCTGATATGAGCTTTTATCTGCAAATCTCCGATTTGCCATTATCTGTAGTGCGTCAGCACTACCATTATCTTCTCCAATAGATGTCAATTTTTTAAAAGGACAATCTCAAAACAAGGTGTTTCATTTTTACCAAACAGGCAACAGCCTGATATGAGCTCCTATGGAGCTAAGATGTTGTTCTTCCAGCATTCTGTTCCTCTGGAACTGGTTGAAACATGATTAGCATCAGAGATGCGATATGATTGTTGTGCAAACTTCCAGTTTGCACTTTTATACTGTCGTTAACATTGTTCTTCCAGAACAAGACTTAATATCAACCCCATTAGGGGTTGAATATTGGTAGGCCATGGTTTTAACCATGGTAATATTGCCGACACACAACCTAACCCCTTTAGGGGTTGAACCTAAATTAACAACCTAATATTCAATAGATTACAGAAAATATTATCCATTCATATACAACAAATACCTTTCTCTTAAACAAAAAAAGGATACGTTCTTTAAACGTATCCTTCATATCGAATGATTTGATTAGATGATTATAATATCTCTCTTTTTTTATAGAAATAGTAAGATAACGCAAATAAACCAACACTAATGACAAGCTTTAATACCATTTCTCCGTTAAGAATACTTAACCAGGTTTCCTGAATGATTAATCTTAACTGATCATTTTGAGGAAGGATAGTATAGAACTTTTTAGTAGTTTGAAAGTTCACTCCCACTGTGTGTAAATTGTTAAAAGCTAATTTTGTTGTATACATAACAAAGGAAGGGAGTTTGATACCTGAGATGTTTAGCAATATACCTCTTGTTGTTTCATATCCAATGATCAATCCCACTGATTTTATGCCAGATTTTTCTGTAAACATTGAGGAAAATATCCAAGATATTGAAGTGAAAAAGATGATGTTAGTAATATTGAGAAGGTAACTTTGTACCATTGCTATCATTCCATAACCAAAATTTGATTTGAACAAAAAACTCATGATGGTTGATACAACTATTCCGTTCAGTAAAGTTAACAATAACAAGACAATACTGAAAATCCCTGTGATAGCTGCAACTTTACTCCCAATTATCTTCCAAAGATTAACTGGTTGAGATAAATGGAAGATGGCACACTTCTTCTTAAAATCTTCATTTAAAATGTTTTCTGTGACAACACCTGCCACAAAGAAAATTAGAACTGCTGGTACGATTGCTAAAAAGAAGTTTACTCCCCACATGATCAAATCGGGAGAAAATTGACCAAAATCTGATGAGTTTAAACTAATTACATTTAATTTGCCATTACGTACAAAATCGATAATTAAACCAATAATTATAGCTGCATATACACCAAGATTTATCCAAATTGCTACTAAAAACTGCTTTTTATGAGTATTATATTCTTTGAGAATGAGTGCTTTAAACTGTTTCATTAGAACCTCCTACAACACTTAAAAATATATCTGAAATCAGTGCTCTTGTATAGGTGGCACCAGGTATTTCTATATCAGAAGGTAATAACCCGCTTACATATCCAATGGTTTTGGTTAATAACTTAGGGTTGTATCTGATTAGCTCATCTTTATATTCATTGGTAACTGTGACAATACGATATTTGTCTTTTAATTGCTCCATGTCTTCATAAAGAAGTATCTTGCCATTATCTATAAAAATGATTTCCTGTAATAACGGCTCAATCTCTTCTACTTGATGGGTTGAAATGATTATTGTTTTATTCTCATCAAAAAATTCACCTAAGATTGTATTAAAAAACTCTTTTCTGAAAGCTATATCCAATCCTAATGTCGGTTCATCCAGTAAAAGGATTCTCACATCCAAAGATAATGTAACTAAAAGGAATAATTTCGTTTTCATCCCCTTTGATAATTGACCTACTTTTTTGTTTAACGGTAGAGAACTGATTGCCATGAGTTTATTACATGTTTCTTGATTCCATTTTGGATTGACTCCTGCTACATAATCTATGGTTTGCTGAACAGTTAAACGATCATCCAAGCCTGATACATCTGGTATAAAGGCAACTTTCTCAAATATTTTTGAATCTCTATGCTCTAATTCCTGACCTTCAACTTTTATAGATCCCTGATGATGAAGAAATCCTAACATACATCGCATTAAGGTGGACTTGCCTGCTCCATTTTTCCCCAGTAACCCAATTATTTTCCCTTTGGGAATATTAAGACTGACATTATTCAATGCCTGAAATTTTCCAAAGAATTTGTCTAATGAACTTATCTCAAAAGCAAATCCTGTTTCTTTTTTCTCTTCAAAGATAGATTCCATACTATTCTCCATATATTTGATTGATTTTTTCGATTAATAAAGCCTTTTTGATCTCTAGCATCTTTGCTTTTTTGATAACTTCGATGATTTGACTCTTTAAAAAACCATCCTTACGATGAAGAATGATCTTCTCTCTGGCATGTTCAGAAACAAATATTCCTATACCTCTTTTTTTAAATAATACCTCTTCTTCAACTAATGAGCTTAAGGCATTGGCTATGGTGATTGGATTTAAATTATAATCCTTCGCCATGGTTCTGAGTGACGGAAGAGCATCATTTTCTGCTATGGTTCCTGATAATATAGCATCTTCAATATGATCTCTTAACTGTAAATAAATGGGCTGATCTTCTCTAAATATCTTCATTTGATCACCTCCTTTTACATTTAACTTATATACTGTTGTAGTTATATAAAACAGTAGCGCCCTTGTCAAGTCTTTTTTTTATTGACATGAATTTTTCTTTTTTTATTCTTTCTAAGATCACTAGTTGATGCTGATGTTTAAGGAGTGCTTTATGAATATTATGCTGGTAGATGATGAAGATTTAAGCCGAGAAGCCGTTAGCGATTTTATCTCTGAACAGTTAGGACATAAGGTTGTTGAGTTTAAAAATGGTAAAGAAGCTTATGAGGCTTGGTTAAAAAACGACTATCCTGTCATTATTAGTGATATTCGCATGCCTCAAATGACTGGCGTTAGTTTGTTGGAAGCCATAAAAGATCATCCAAAAGGGAAAAATGTCGATATCGTATTGATCACTGGCTACGCTGATGTTGATACAGCTGTTAGAGCTTTAAGAGCGGGTGCTTATGATTATATGCAAAAACCGGTTAACATTGAAGAATTAGCCTCCATTCTCGAAAAAATTGAAGAGCATCAATCTCTATTATCTGAAAATAAACTGCTTAAAGAAGAATTTAATGAAACACTAGATAATGCGACTGGAGATATTAGAAAAAAACTAAGCTTCTATCAGTCTGCTTATGCAAATATCGTGGGAATCGGAAATGTTGGGATTTTTTCTTTAACTATGAAATCTATCATGGATATTTGCCAAAAACTACATTCTGACCGCTCTCTTCCTGTTCTCATTGAAGGTTCTACTGGGACTGGTAAAGAAATTATCGCCAGAAAAATCCATTATGGCAATGGTGAAAATAGCATGCCTTTTATTACAATCAATTGTGCAGCAATCACCCCCTCTCTTTTTGAAAGTGAACTCTTTGGCTATGATGAAGGTGCTTTTACCGGTGCGAAAAGAAGCGGCAGCATTGGTAAAATGGAATTAGCTCAGGGTGGAACTCTCTTTTTGGATGAAATAGGGGAGATGCCTTTGGATCTTCAGCCAAAACTCTTGAGAGCGATCCAGCAACAAGAAATCTATAGAGTGGGTGGAAATAGAAAAATAAAACTTGATGTTCGCTTTATCTGTGCTACTAATAGAAATTTGTTGGAATTGTCTCACGATGGTAGATTCAGACTTGATCTTTATTATCGTTTAAATGTTGCTAAAATAATGGTTCCCCCTCTCAGAGAAAGAAAAGATGAAATTCTTCCTTTAGCTCAAATGTTCTTGCTTGAGTTTGCTGAATCAAAAAAGAAAAGATTCCGCATGATCCATCCTGAAGCTCTTAAAATTCTGGAACAACATGAATGGTTGGGTAATGTGAGAGAATTGCAAAACACGATTGAAAGAATTGTCTTACTTTATGATGATATTGAATTAAAACCTCAATATTTGAAATTTCTGGATAATGATCAGTATTTTCCAATTGATGGTGGCTTTGTTCTGGAATCAGGAAAAATTGAATTACCTGATCATCCCATAAATCTGGAAGCAATTAATCAGGAAATCGTCATAAAAGCGCTTAAAAAATTTAATGATAATAAAAGTAAAACTGCTGAATACTTAGGGATTTCCCGCAGTGCTTTACGCTCAAGAATGTAAGGAGTTTATATGTTTAGAAAAATGACTCAAACTATAAAAATCGGTAATCGTTTCATTGGTGGAGATCACCCAATCACGATTCAAAGTATGTGTAATACAAAAACTGAAGATATTCGGAGCACAATTGATCAAATAAATAGACTGACAGACGCGGGTTGCGATATCATTCGGGTTGCTGTTCCCACCATGGAAGCAGCAAAAGCTATCTCAGAAATAAAAAAATCAATATCCATCCCCTTAATTGCTGATATTCATTTTGATTATAAATTGGCTATTGAATCAATAAAACAAGGGGTTAACGCTCTTCGACTTAATCCGGGTAATATCGGAGGAGAAGATAAAGTCAAAGCGGTTATTGATGTTGCGAAAGAAAGATTGATCCCCATTCGTATTGGTGTGAACAGTGGATCTTTAGAAAAATCAAAACTGGATAAGTATGGAGTCACTGCACAAGCAATTGTCGAAAGTGCCCTCGATCATGTTAGAATTTTAGAGAAGTTTAGTTACGATCAAATTAAGATTTCTGTTAAAGCTTCTTCAGTTCCTCTGACTATTCAATCTTATCGTTTATTAAGTGAAAAATGCAATTATCCTTTACATTTGGGAATCACCGAAGCTGGTACAGATTTTGTTGGAACAATTAAGTCTTCAATTGGGATCGGTACTTTATTGTCCGAAGGCATCGGAGATACCATTCGAGTCTCGCTTACTGCAGATCCTATTCAGGAAGTCTTGGTAGCAAAACACATTCTAAGGGCTTTAGGTTTAAAAAAAGGGTTGGAAATTATCTCTTGTCCCACTTGTGGAAGAACAAATATAAACCTCATTGATTTGGCTAAACAGGTTGAAAAAGCACTTGAAAAATTTGATGATAAACCAATAACAGTAGCTGTAATGGGTTGTGAAGTGAATGGCCCCGGTGAAGCTAGAGAAGCTGATTTTGGCATTGCCGGAGGAAAAGGACAGGGTATTCTCTTTAAAAAGGGAGAAATCCTAAAAAGAGTTCCTGAAAATGAACTGCTAGATGAGTTAATCAAATTAATTAGCGAGTCTTAACTCTTTGCTAAAATTTACTTTTACACTCATTTGTCTATTCTTTTTGTTTTCTTTTCTTTTTGCAGAGAATGAAGGGTTTATTATCAATAAGATCATTTTCTCAGGAAATCATCTTGTAAAAAATGAGATTCTTCAAAATGTAATCTTAAGTAATGAAGGAGATACTCTTGATTATCAACAGGTTAATGATGATGCTCAGAGGATTTTATCCTATTATTCAAATATTGGGATGCGATTTGTAATTGTTCAATATCCTGATAAAGTTCCCGTCTCAAATGCTTTGATTAATATTTGTTTTTATATTCAGGAAGAAAATAAAATTATAATCAAAGATATTGACTATGAGGGGATTAAGTATTTTAATAAAGATAAACTAAATTCAATTATCAATCCTTCTGGGAAAAGCTATTCTCTCGATGACTTAGAAACTATTAAGAATAAAATTCTAAATCTCTATCTGGAAAGAGGTTTTTTATTTACTGAGATTAGTTTTATCAGATTGGATTTTCTAGAGTTTTATACTCTTATTCTCAAAGTAGATGAAGGGAAACAATGCTTTTTTGAAAATGTTATCATAAATAAAGGAATAGTTTCTACTGAAAAGTCTTTACTAAAAATTTGCGGTCTAAAAAAAAATACCCTGATTACTCAAAATCTTATTGAGAATGCTGAAAGTAATCTGAATCTCAAAGAATATATTCAAGATGCTAAAATTATCCCTTTAGACCCAAAAACTCTCCTCCTAAATATCAATGAAACCAGAATGACTAAAATTAGCGGAATTTTAGGCTATAATAACACTGAAAATGAAAGTAAATTAGTCGGTTCTCTTAATTTTAAATTCCTAAATCTTTTTGGCGCTGATCGTTCACTTGATTTTAACTGGAGAAGATTACGTAAAGACCAAAGCTATATCAAATTTGAATATTATGAACCAGGTCCTTATGCTTTACAAATTGGCAGTGTCTTAAATTTTGAAAGAGAAACAATGGACTCTACTTACATAAAAGTTCTTACTTCCATTGATCTGTTTTATTATGATACAAATAATCGCTATGGTATTTCTTTTGGTCTTAATGATATAAATCCTGGCTCAAGAGTTAATAATTCAATTGAAAAAAGCTCTCAAAACTACTCAGGGCTATTTTGGTCATATAATGGCTTTGATTATCTTCAAAACCCAAGAAAAGGGTCTTCTTTTAACTTCAGATACAAATATATACTGGAAGATAAAGACAATGTAAATATCAAACGACAAGCACTAGAAGGACAATTTGATTTTGTTCAAAAATTAACGAATCAATATGTCTTTTTTACCTCACTAAATGGTAAATATATTGAAAACAAATCATTATCTTTTTATGATTTATATAAAGTTGGTGGAACTTTTTCTTTAAGAGGTTTTAAAGAAGATAATTTTAGCGGTAACAAAATTGCCTGGATTAATACGGAACTTAGATATTTAATAGATAGGGATGCTCGTTTATTTATCTTTTTGGATTATGGAATAGTTCAGGATGAACGACCTGATATTAATAGTTTTCTCAATGATCTTTTTGGTATAGGATTAGGTTTACGTTTTAATACCCGATTGGGGTTGATGAGGATTGATTATGCTTTTCACCATGAATCTGGAAAATGGTCTCATCCTTTAGATGGATTTATTCATTTCGGATTGGAATCTTCGTTATAAATTATATTCTTTTAATATTTTATCTAAATGTTTACTGATGTCCAATGTATGATATGGCTTTTTTAAAAATCCCTTTAATCCTGAATTCTTCATTTCTGTGATATCTTTCTCCTGACTAAACCCTGAACATAAAATTACTTTTACTTCTGGATCTAGTTGCTTTAATTTGAAAAAACTCTCTTTACCATTCATGATAGGCATCACCATATCCATTAATACGATATCAATCTTGTCTTTATTTGTCTTAAATACTTCTATGGCTTCTTGCCCATTTTCTGCAAACAATACTTCATAACCTAGATACTCTAGAATATTCTTTGCCATGATACGAATCAATTCTTCATCATCTACTACTAAAATACAACCGCTACCTTTAACAACGTCTTGTTGATAGTTTTTCTCCTGCATACTTCTCTCACTGAGAGGAAGATAAATATTGAATTGGGTACCCTTGTTTTTCTCACTATAGACACTAATCGCACCATGATGCTGAACGACCGAACCATAGACTGCCGATAAGCCTAAACCCGTTCCTTTTCCTTGATCTTTTGTCGTAAAAAATGGCTCAAATATTTTAGGTAAAACGTCTGAGTCTATACCTGTACCTGTATCTTCTACTTCAATAAGAATATATTGACCTGATATCAGTTCGAATGGACTTGCCAGGCAATACTGTTCATCCAACTCTACAGTGCGACTTCTATATATTAGTTTTCCGCCATCTGGCATGGCATGACCAGAATTTATACCCAAATTTAAAAATACATTCATTAGTTGAGTAAATTCTCCAATCACTGTGTATTCTTCTGCTTGAAGATCAAATATGATCTCAATTCTTTTATCGATACTGCGTTTTAAGAGATTACCCGCCTCTAACACGGCTTTATGAACATTGTTGGCTGTTGATTCTATCTTCCCTTTTCTAGAGAAAATTAATAACTTCTTAGTTAGCTCTGACGCTCTCTCTGCTGCATCTGTGATCATATTTAAATATTTCTCTGTTTCTGTTTTATTCATGTCTTTTAACAAAATCAATTCAGCTGTGCCTAAGATTCCTCCCAGCATATTGTTAAAATCATGAGCGATACCTCCAGCTAATTGCCCGACTGCATCTAGTTTTTGTGCATGGTTTAACTGTTCCTGTAATTTTTTTACTTCTGTTATATCTGAACTGATGGTTAAAATACACTTTTCTTGGTTTATTTCTATGATTCTGGATGAACAAATTATCTCAAAATTACCAAATTTATTCTTTCCTTTTAAATAGGCATTATCAAGCTTCCCTATTTTATGAAAATCTTCTTTTATCTTTGGATATTCTTGTAAATAAATTCCAGTTTCCACTGTCGTCTTTCCAATGACTTCCTCAAGCTGTAAATTATTTGCTTTTAAAAAAGCCTGATTTACCATTATATATGTTCCATCGTTGTATCTTTTGATTTCTGTGGGAAATGGACTCGTTTCAAAAATCGTTCTAAAGATCAGATCTTTATCTCTTGCTTCCTGTCTTAACCTGACCTCTTCTGTTACATCTCTGATGGCAAACACTATACCTGTGATTTCATTGCTTGTCGACAAAATTGGAGAAGCGTTGACTGAAACATAATACTTGTCACCCAATCGATTAGTCATGGAAATTTGATCTGATTCCATCACTGCTTTTCTATTATTGACAATCTTCTCTGTTATCCGTTTAGTTATGTTATGGTTTTCTCGATTATATAGCTTAAACAACTGATCAAATTTTACTTTTCTATGTTGAGAATATTTAAACTCAGAAATCTCCTCGGCTTTATCATTCATTTTAAATATGTAACCATTAATATCTACACTCACTACTGCATCCCCTATAGAATTCAGCGTCGTTTTTAGATTTTCTCTACTTAGGTTAATTTCTTCTTCGATATCTTTTTTTTGAAGGATACGAAACAATCCATCCAATAGTAATGAAACCATTCTTAAATCATTTTGCTGATAATCCTCTTCTTTATTGCCTACTCCTGCTATTAAACAGATAGTACCATTGTCAAATACAGGAACATTCATGCTTCGGAATATCTTGATGTCATCAATATATATATCTTCACCTTCTATCGTGATAGGTGTATTATGAATTATGGCATTATTCTTCTGTAAAACTTCTTCACATAAAGGTCTCACATCTGAAAGAGATAGATTGTAATAATGTGATGTCGTGCCTTTTGATACATAACTGTGCATCGATTGTAATTGTCTGTCTCTCTTAAAAAATGCTACACATCCCAATTGGCTTTGGGTTAATTTTATGATTTCTTTTATCGTAAAATCTATCAGCTCTTCTTTACTTGAATTAAACTTCTGATTGAGGTTTACTAATGATTCCAATCTTAACTCATTCAGGTAATGTAATTCCTGATTGACTAGATTTTGCTTTATTTCCTGATTTAATAATTGATTCTTTTTATTAAGATAGAATAAAAGAAAGAATAATGGAATAAAAAATAGTATTATGACGGTTACAAAAAAATAATATCCAAATCTAAGTAATTTCATCTGCTCTTTTGTCATGATTTGCATGTAGGTGCCGGTTCCTATATAAGCATTTAATTGGGGAACTAGGATTGAATAGGATAGTTTCTCTTCTTCAACTCCGGTTAAAGGATTGGGGAAAAGGTAAGTAGTAAAAACTCCTTTTGGTTTTTTTTGTACATCCTGGCTTATCTTTTGCATAAAATATTTGCCTTGTGAATCTTGGTCTGTCCAGTGATTTTCTAGCTCATCCTCAGGATTGAAAGGTCTGACTAATATCACACCTGTTAATGTATTCATAAAAATGTAGCTTTGATCATGTTCATTTTTATATACCATTTTTCTCAAAGTTAAACGACATTGATCCAATGCTTCTTCTTTTTTGATTAGACCTCTCTGATAATCTTCAAGAATCGGTTTAATCATGTTATGGGCTATTCCTACTTTTTCAACTAAAGAATTTCTTCTTTGATTGAGAGCATATTCTCTGAATTGGTTATATACAACTTTAAATAAAAAATGTGAAAACCCTATTGATACTATAATAAAAAGAAATAAGAAAATATATAATCTTCTTTGATCTAAAACTATCTTTGATCCTCTTAGAAATATATCTTTTAATCTACTCATCAATTCTTTACCCCTCTGTGATAATATAGCAGATATTGATTAGCTTGTCAAAGAAATAATTCTCTTTTCTCTACTCAAGCTTTTGAGACTGTCCAAAATAGATAAGCTCCCATTAACTAACTCTCGAACTTATAATCGAGAAAAGTGAGCCTATAGGCTCTATATCTATGTATTCTTGACACATCCAGTAATAAATCTTTACTAATAATGATATGATATCCTCAAATATTCTCCTATTTCTGACTAATAACTATCTTTCTTCCTGACGATAATGTATAAATGGTACAATCGCCCATGAAAAAATGGTGTGTTCTGGAGCGAGTTCGGCTCGGACTCGAAATATTAAAACCTCAATGCTTTCAATCGTTCCAGAGGAACGAAATATTGGTAGCCGATGATTTTAATCATCGGAACATATCCAACCAACAACATATAGCTCCATCGGAGCGACACATTAAATCCAGAGCTAATAACTCATCATCATCATCATTTCGAAGAAATGAAAAGACCTTATTCAACATTTGCCATCCTAAAGATATCCTCCATCGATTTGAATTTTTCGGAAGATCCTAACAACAAATAATCTGCTTGACAGGTAATAAAATATCATATACTTTTGTACCATGATAGTGTGAAAATCAGTTTTGCGCAAACCTATTGAAAAAACTCAAAAAAAGGGGTAAATTTTGCTCCTTTTTTAGAGGTTCGTGAAAAGCACCCTTCAACCCCGCTCCCAGAGCGGGTAAAAAAGGGAGTCGGTAGAATTGACCTGCTAGCGCTGCAGGAACTTAATTATTGGTAATGGTGAATTAATAATTACTGTTTTTTACCCTCTTGCTATCTCTTTAATGCATTAACGCGATTGAAACAGAAACAAATGAGAGGACTAAATCTGTGCCCATATCTGGCTAAATCTCTTTGTTTTTGTATGAAAAGGCAAGATGTAACAATTCACCAACCATGAAGCTTATCTCTTATCTCCTATGAAACACCTTGTGTATTTGTCTATTTTAATTAATTAATCCATAAAATATATTAAATATCCAGGTATCAAGACAAAAGTAATGAACAATACTATCTCAAAGAAATATCCATATCTTCTCCAATAGATGTCAATTTTTTAAAAGGACAATCTCAAAACAAGGTGTTTCATTTTTACCAAACAGGCAACAGCCTGATATGAGCTCCTATGAAACACCTTGTGTATTTGTCTATTTTAATTAATTAATCCATAAAATATATTAAATATCCAGGTATCAAGACAAAAGTAATGAACAATACTATCTCAAAGAAATATCCATATCTTCTCCAATAGATGTCAATTTTTTAAAAGGACAATCTCAAAACAAGGTGTTTCATTTTTACCAAACAGGCGACAGCCTGATATGAGCTTTTATCTGCAAATCTCCGATTTGCTATTATCTGTAGTGCGTCAGTACTACCATTATCTTCTCCAATAGATGTCAATTTTAGAAATAGGTTTAATTATAAAGACTATGTTCACTTTTTGTTGCTGATTTTCCTGATTATCCTCTATTCATCGAATTTTGAAGTGAACAGTCTCAGCTTTTTATTGACAAAAGATCCTTTATTAAAAAGTCTTCTCGTAACCAGATAGGATTTCTGGTAATTTATAATAGATTGGAATAATTATGAAAAAGAATTATTGGATGGTTATAGCTCTTCTTATGAGCTTCATTTCCTTAATGTCATTAGATATTATGACTAAAACACTCCCTAATGGTATGAACGTGGTGGTTAAAAAAAATACTTCGAATCAATCTGTTGGTATTTTTTGCTTTGTTCATACCGGATCAATATATGAAGGTAGATTTCTCGGCTCTGGCATCTCTCATTATTTAGAACATGTTGTTTCTGGGGGAAGTACTTCTTTGCATTCTGAAGAATATTACAGCACTACTGAAAAAGAAATTGGTGCTGTTTCTAATGCCTATACAACCTCTGATGTCACTGCTTTTCATATGACTGTTAATAATGAAAAATTTACTCCTGCTTTGCAAATGCTGGCTGAACATGTTCAACTCTGCTCTTTTGATTCTCTTGAAGTGGCTAGAGAACAAAAAGTAATCGCCAAAGAAATTGTGATGCGCGCTACGCCTCCTTATTCAAGAATGTTTCAACGATACAATGAAATTGCTCAATCTAAAGCAAATGATAGATATCCTGTTATTGGGTATGTTGATCAGTTTTTAAAATTAAAACGAACTGATTTAATTGAATATTATAATAAAAGATTTGTCCCAAATAATATGACCTTTGTCGTCTCTGGTAATATCGATGTCGAAAAAACAATGCTGGAAATTGAAAATGTCTTTTCTTCTTATCCAAGAAGAGCTATTGAACCTGTCTATCTGCCTGTTCAACCTGTCATTATTGGTACTTTGGAACATAAAGAAGAATTTGATATCAACTTGCCGTATGTAATTATAAACCAAATCATCCCTGTTAATGACTTTAAAGATTACTATGCTTTACAAGCTACTATTGATATTCTCTTTTCAAAATACTCCTCTCCTCTCCAAAAGAAACTTTATGAAGATCTTCAGTTAGTAAATTATATAACAGCTTATACCGATATTGATAGAAATACTAATAGTGGTAAGTTAACAATTATGTTTGAAGCTAAAGAAACTGATAAAATGCAAGAAATTATTAATATTCTCTTTCAGGAATTAGCAAAATATAAAAAAGGTTATTTTACTCAAGAACAACTAAATACTCTATTCCATAGATATGAAGCTGAACATCTCTTAAAACCTAGAACCGTTGAAGATGAATGTAATGAAATCGGTGATGATATGAGACAATATGGTGTCCCCGATAATCATCTGTTCTTTATGCAAAATATGCGGAATGTCCACCCTCAAGACTTGAATCTTATGATTCAAAAATACTTCAATCCTTCTGGAAAATTAAGCTTCTATGCTATTCCTCTTGGTCAATCTGAACAATTAAAATTGAGTAGTACAAAAGAATCTATTGTCTCTGATTTGATTAAAGATGAACAAATGAAAGGAATTACTCTCATTCATAAACAAAACTCAAACTTACCTATTGTTAGAGGAAGTATTAACATCCCTGTTTCTTCTGATTATGAAACTGAGAAAAATGTAAACTACATTTCTTTTATGGCAAATATGCTTTTCAGAGGATCTAAGAAATACTCTATGGAAAAAATAATTGATTGGACTGAAAATAAAGCTGCCACTGTCAGAGTCAGTTCAAACAGAGAAGGGTTGGAAATCTCTTTTAGTTGTCTTACTTCTGATTTAAAAGAAATGCAAAATATCTTAATTGATGCCATTAAAAATCCTGTTTTTGATGAACATGAAATCATGATGTACAAAGAAGAATTAAATGCTGATTTACAAAGATCTTTAAGTGATCCTGAAACAGTTCATTCTGATTATAGAAGTAAGATGATTTATCAGTCAAAAAGAGAAGCAATGGATTCTGTCGAAAAAAATGAAGTAATTCAAAAGATTACTCGTCAGGAATTAATTGAAACCTACAATAAATACTTCAGAGCTGATAAAGCTATTTTCTCTATTGTTGGAGATCAAACTCTGTCTGAAGCAAAGATTTTCTCACAAACTGTTTTTAATGCTTTCAATCATCAAAGCATTGATGATGAAATTAATTCTCTCCAATTTACTGTAAAAAATCAAAACTATATCAATCATTATATGTTTGAACAAGTCAATCTGGATATTAATATGAAAGCTCCAACTGTCACAGACCCTGACTATGTCGTAATTAAAGTCATTTCTTCTATTTTAAATGGTTCAAATGGCAGAATTCATAAAGCTACTAGAGGCAGAAATGACCTTTCATATTTTGCTTATGCTGGTGAAATGAGCGGAAAACGTTACGGAATCTATCGGGTGACTAGCCAAACCTCTAAAGAAAAGGCAGAAGAATTAAAAACTGTTCTTCTTGCTGAACTCGACAAAATGATGTATGAAAAAGTAAGCCCTGAAGAAATTAGCAGCGCTGTTGAAGAAAACAATAAACAATTAAATCTTTATATGACAGACGAATATATCGGCTCTTATGCTGTTTATTACGAAAGTCTTGGATTAGGCTTTGATTATATGAGCTCTGGCATTGAACAATTTCGAGCTGTTACTCCTGATGATGTTCAAAGAGTTGCTCAAAAATATTTCAAAGACAGAGATGTGATCATTTCAGTACCCTCAGATGATTTAAAAAGAATGTTGGATGTTAAAGAATAAATGAAAAAGTTTTTCATCGAAACTCTCGGTTGTAAAGTTAATCAATATGAATCTTCTGCTATTTCGGATTCTTTGATTTCTGAGGGTTTTGAACTGGTTAGTTCCTTTCATAATGCTGATATCTTTATTATCAATACATGCACCGTTACAAATCGTACTGACTTTAAAAGTAGAAATTTAATCAGGAAAGCTTTGAAATTTAAAGAGAACAATCCTCTAAAAATTGTTGTGGTGACTGGCTGTTACATTCAAAGAGAAAAAGATGAAGCCATCTCTTTGGGAAATATTGATTTAATCATTGATAATAATCAAAAAAATATTATTGGTTTAGCCATTCAGGAATTGATTGAATGTAAAAGCAATGATCAAAACCTGAAATGGTTTAACCCAATAGAACAGTTTTCTAAATTTACCGAAATTCCTTCTGTCACTATGGGAGAAAGAAGCCGTGCTTTTATTAAAATTCAGGACGGTTGTGATTTCTTTTGTGCCTATTGTGCTGTTCCCTTTGCTCGAGGAAAACCTAGAAGTAGAGATCAAAAGAGCATTCTCGAGCAAATAAAAAAAATGACTGAACTCGGTTATCGTGAATTTGTACTAGCTGGAATTAATCTCGGTCTTTATGGCATTGAGTTTGACTCATATCTACTTAGTAATTTACTGGAAGATATCTGCAAAATTGAAAATGTTCAAAAAATCAGGATAAGCTCTATAGAACCACAATTATTATCAGATGAATTGATTAGAATTTATTCTCAAAATGAAAAAATTTGTAGTCATTTCCATATTCCTTTGCAATCGGGTTGTAATTATTTATTAAACAAAATGGGTCGTAAATATAACACTTCTCAGTTTGAGATCCTAATAGATAAAATATTGAAAGTTAGACCTGATACAGCCTTTGGTTTTGATGTGATTGTCGGATTACCAGGTGAAACAGATCAAATGTTTGCTGAAACATTCAATCTTTTAAAAAAAATACCCTTGACTTATCTTCATGTTTTTATCTATTCTAAAAGAGATGGTACAAAAGCAGCAAAAATGCCTGATCAGATTCATGGACAGGTGGCAAAAGAGAGAAGTGCTAGATTGTTAGAACTCTCTAAACAAAAGCTTTTGGAATACCGAATCAAATTGATAAATGAAAAAGTGAAAGTAGGACTAATCATTGAAGGTTTCGATTCAGATTTAGCCTATGGTACAAGTGATCACTTTGTAAAAATATGGGCTAAAGCCACTAATCTAAACAAAGGTGACCTTGTTATTGTTAAACCGGTATCATTGCTTCAGGAAGGGATATTGGCTGTTTATGATTGAATTTGATAATGTCACGATTACACTTCAAGACAAAATTATCCTAAAGGATATCAATGTAAAAATTCCCAATAATACCATCACTGTTATTCTCGGAAAGAGTGGTTCTGGGAAAAGCGTTCTCATGAAAACTGCAATAGGCTTGTTTGAACCCTCAAATGGTGAAATTAGCTTTGACTATAAAAAAATTGCCAAACTAACTCGCCATGAACGTTTGGAGCTAAGACAAAATATCGGTTATCTTTTTCAAAATGCCGCTCTTTTTGATTCCATGAATGTTTATCAAAACGTTGCCTTTCCCTTAATTGAACATCGCAAATCTATGCCTGAATCTGAAATTATTGATAAGGTTAATAAAACCCTTCAAGCAGTGCAATTAGATGACATTTTTGATAAAACTCCTTCTGAATTAAGCGGTGGAATGCGTAAAAGAGTTGGCTTAGCGCGTTCCATTATTATGGATCCTCAGTATATTATCTATGATGAACCGACTACTGGTCTTGACCCTGTTACCGGTTCTGAAATTATTGATTTAATTAAAAAACTTCATAATCAACTAAAAATGACTTCTATAGTCATTACCCATGATATTGAATGTATTGAAAGGCTTGCTCAGCATGTGATCATGCTTGATCATCAGAATCTCGTTTTTGATGGATCTTATAAAGACTTTATGAACTCAGTTCATCCTAAAGTTCAACAATTTTTATCCTTTTTTTAAAGAGTTTTAATTGAATACTAAAATTAAAATTTGTAAAAATGATTTTGTGGTTGTCTTAACTGGTGCTGGGATTAGTGCTGAATCTGGTATAAAGACTTTTCGGGATAATAATGGGCTTTGGGAAGATCATTCGGTTGAAGAGGTGGCTACACCTGAAGGGTTTTTTAAAAACCCTGCTCTGGTTTGGCGGTTTTATAAACAAAGATATTATCAACTTGCTGATGTAATACCTAATTCAGGGCATTTTGCTTTAGTAAAATTAGAAGAATATTTGGCAGATAATTTCCTCCTGATTACTCAAAATGTGGATGGTTTACATCGTCAAGCTGGTAATAAAAGGATTTATGAAATGCATGGAAGTCTCGAAGAAACGTATTGTTTGAAATGTAAAACTCATTACCCTACAAATACTATAAATCTGGCTCAGGATATACCAAAATGTAAAAAATGTAATGCTTCTCTCAGACCTGATATTGTCTGGTTTGGTGAAATGCCTTATTTTCTTCCTGAAATTGATCTGGCTCTCAGGAAAGCAACTCATTTTATTACGATAGGAACCAGCGGGGTTGTCTATCCCGCCGCTCAATTTCTCATGCTTGCCAAAATGAATGGTGCAAAAACTATCGGAGTGAATTTTAACTCACCTGATAATAGAAATTTTATTGAGGAGTTTCATCAGGGTAAATCTGGTGAATTATTACCAAAACTTGTTGAACAATGGATTTCTCAGGAGGTATGATGTCCAAATATTTAATTACCGGTGGAAATGGAATGCTTGCATTTGCTATTAAAAACAATAGCTTTTTTAAGGATCATATAGCATATGATGTGGATAAATTTGATTTAACAAATCCTGATCAAATGAGAGTTGTCCTTTCCGAATTACTACCAGAATATGTGATCAATTGCGCTGCTTATACCGATGTTACCAAAGCTGAAACTGAAAAAAATTTAGCCTTCAAAATCAATGCTGAAGGTGTAAAAAATCTTTGTGTTTTAGCTAAAGAATTTAAATTTAAACTCGTGCATTTCAGCACAGATTTTGTATTTCCTGGAATTCAAAAAATTGACAAAACTGAAGAAGATGACACTGATCCTGTAAACACTTACGGTGCTTCCAAATTAGCAGGTGAGTTGGAAGTAATAAATCTTCTGCCAAAAAGTTTAATTATTAGAATTTCATGGTTATATGGTCCTAATGGGAGAAATTTTGTTTCAATAATATCTAATTTAATGAGACAAAAAGATGAATTAAAAATTGTTGCTGATCAGTTTGGAAAAACCACCTATACCATTGATGTAGCTGATGCTTTAGCTTTTCTAATGGAAAATCAAATCGAAGGAATCGTGCACTTTGCTAATGGCGGAGCTAGCTCCAGATATGAATTCACTCAGGAAATAAAAAAGATTCTTGAAGAAAAAGAAACTATAAATTGTAATATCTTGCCGATCAAAGCTTCTGAATACCCAGATTCTACCCCCAGACCAGAATGGTCTGTCCTTGATACTTACAAGTATGAAAAAATCAGAAGACTTTCCATCAGACACTGGAAGGAAGCACTAAGAGATTTCTTGAATCATCCAAATGGTTGATTTAATAAATAAAACAGGGAGTGAAAAAATGTGTGGAAACAACAATCTGGTTAATGTATTAACCACTGAAAAAGAAATGTCAAAAACAAACCGTTTATTGATGGAAAGCACTTTAGTGATCACTGGATCACTTTTCATTGCTATCATGTCACAATTATCCTTTATCTTGCCTTTTACACCCGTCCCTATTACTGGACAAACCTTTGCTGTCTTACTATTAGCTATATTGTATGGTGGAACAAGAGCCGGAATTACAGTCTCAGCATACCTTATTGAAGGCTTGAGTGGCTTACCTGTTTTCTCTAAAGCTGGTTTTGGCTTAGTTCATTTATTGGGACCAACAGGTGGATACTTAATGGGATTTCTTGTCTCAGCCTATCTTGTCGGTTCTTTAGCTGACAAAGGGTGGTCAAAAAGTATTTTGAAGACTGGTGTTGCTATGTTCTTAGGTAATGTAATCATCTATTCTTTCGGAACTGTCTGGCTTTCAGCTTTTATTGGAATCAATAAAGCTTTTTCAGCTGGAGTTTTACCTTTTATTATTGGAGATATTTTAAAGATAATGATTATATCTGCTGTTTTACCTTCTGCTTGGAAATTACTTAAAAAAATCAGTTAACAATTCTTTAGTTTATTAAAAAACCCTCAGATCGAAAAATCTGAGGGTTTTTGTGTTTATGATATATCAAAACAATATAGGAAATATATGAGAAAAAGTAACAAATCGTGTAAAAAAACTCTGATTTGCAGTATGATAGCGCACTTGTTTTATTTTTAGATTTATTACCCTCTTGGCATAGCATATGCACTTTGTTCACTAAAGGGAGGATATATGGATTTAATTATAAAAAACTTGTCTAAAACATATGATAACGGGGTAAAAGCACTTAATAATCTGAATCTGATAATTCAAAAAGGAATGTTTGGACTTCTAGGTCCTAATGGTGCGGGTAAATCAACTCTTATGAAAACAATAGCCACCATTCAAGAAGCAGATCAGGGTTCAATATTTTTTGATAAAATCAATGTTTTCACCCAACCTATGGAAATTAAGAAATATTTAGGTTATCTTCCTCAGGATTTTGTTTTTATCCCACTGAAAAAGCTATAGATTTATTGAATCACTTTGCCATATTAAAAGGAATTCAACAAAATAATCAAAGAAAAGAAATTGTCGAATACTTCTTAAAAAAAGTTAATCTCTGGGAGTGCGCCAACAAAAAGATTGGCTCTTATTCTGGAGGAATGAAACAAAGATTTGGCATTGCTTTAGCCTTAATTGGAAACCCTAAGTTAATCATAGTCGATGAACCTACTGCTGGATTAGATCCGGAAGAAAGAAACAGATTTCACAATTTGCTCAGTGAAGTAAGTGAAGATACGATCGTTATCATTTCTACTCATATTGTTGAAGATGTGAGCCAGCTTTGTACTGATATGGCGATTATCAACAATGGAAGAATTCTTTATCAAAACAATCCTAATTATGCTATTACCGAATTGTCTGGTAAAGTATATGAAAAGGATATCATTAAAGTAGAATTTAATAATTACAAAATTAAATATAAATTTCTTTCTTCCAGATTATTTACTGGAAAAACATACATTAGAATATTTTCTGATACACTTCCAGATGATTCCTTTAAATTAGTACCAGCAACTTTGGAAGATGTCTATTTCTTCCATTTAAAGGGCTTAGGAGATAAAGAAAATGTTTAAAGAAATATTTTTGTCCGAAATGAAAAAATATTTAAAACAGATACCTTTCTATCTCTATGGGATAATAATTTTGGTTTTTGTTACGCTATATGCTCAAAGCACCGATCCTAATTCTCAGGTATTTGGTTTATCTCATGGAAAAGAATTTAATAATGCACCAATTAAAATTGCTAAAATGTTTAACAATTGGTCAATTGCAGGGATATTTTTCGTGATGGTATTCATGGGACGTTCTGTCGTTAAAGACTTTCAATTTAAAATACATGACTTCTTTTTTACTTCCAGAATAACCAAATTCCAATATCTTAGTAGTCGTTTTCTGAGTAGTTTTTTGATCAGTCTCCTTGTTTATCTCTTTGTAATCATCGGTTTTTTTATTGGCAATTCGCTTTTACCTTTAGAATTAAGAGGTAGCTTTTATTGGCACTCATTTCTCTATCCTTTTTTGTTTTTAGTTTTACCAAATACATTTATTATTGGTTCTTTTGTTTTTTGTGTTTCTACTCTTTCTCGTGAAACTCTTTATACCTATTTGAGTTCAATAGTCCTAATTATTGTTTATTTGTTCGTAATATTTAACTTGTCACATCTAAAAAGTGAAGTTATACGTATTATCATTGATCCTTTTGCTCAAAATGCTTTAAGTATTTCAACGCAATATTGGACTGTTTCTGACAAAAATCTTTTTACAATGCCTGTGAACAGTGTCTTAATTTTCAATCGTTTAATCTGGTTGATATTATCTGCTTTTCTTCTTTTTTATACTTATTATAAATTTTCCATGACTCATGACATTATGAGGAAATTTAGATTAAAAAAATCTAAAGTTTACAATAAAAAAGATTTTTCTTTGTCTTTGATTAATCCTCAAATTGTAAAACTCTCAATTAGTCAAAACTCTTTTAAAAAGATATTTGCCCTTGTCTTTCAAGAATGGAAAAGAATTATCACTCATCCTGCTTTTATCATAATTTTCATTTTGGGAGCTGGTGAATGGATTAGTAATGTCATAGGAAACCTTGCTTCTGCTGGTATGAATAGCTATTTGTTTACTTCCTGGATGGTTAGTAAGACAGAACATTTATGGCTGTATATGATTCCGATCACCATTTTGTTTGGAGGTTTAATTGTCTGGAGAGAAAAAGATCATCTAACACAGGATATATTCCATTCACTCCCTCTTACTGATTTTCAAAGATGCCTCGCAAAAATATTATCTATAGTGGGTATACAATTTACTTATCTTTTTCTTTCTATGCTGGTTGGGATTTTCACTCAGGTTATTGTTTTTCAATATTATGATATTGAACTGTCTTTATACTTTAAGCGTTTCTTTCTTATGGAATTTTTAAATTATATTCAGCTTACTGTCATGGTTGTTTTTATACAAGCGCTTGTAAAAAGAAAAGTTCTTGGTTTCTTTATCTCAGCATTACTTTGTGTGGCTGATATTATCATTTTTGATGTGATGAACTTTGACTTTAGCTTATTAAGATGGGGTCATTTTCCAGCATTTATCTATTCCAATCTAAATGGGTTTAATCCGTATTCAAAAACTCTGCTTTGGTATGGATGTTATTGGTCTGTTTTTGCTGTAATCATGTTTATCCTCTCTGTAATTGTCTGGAAAACAAGCGAAAACGACTCCATAAAACAAAGATGGCACTATTCTCTCAAGAAAACATCAGGTCGTCTCAGAATTGCTCTTTTAAGCCTTATAACTCTATTTGTTTCTATAGGTATCAATATTGCTTATAATCGATATGTCCTAAATAACTATGTTTCAAAAAAAGACAATGAAATGGGATTAGTTGCTTATGAAAAACAGGTAAAACCTTACTTAAATTATCCGCAACCCAAAGTAACTGATGTCAATCTGAGTATTGATCTTTTCCCCTCCAAACAGAGTGCTCTGATCAAAGGTTCATATATCTTGATGAATCTGACTGAAAAAAATATCGATACTCTTTTTATCTCTCTTTGGAATCAAAAAAGAGCGCATTTAAATACTCTTCTACTTTCAACTGGTTTTGATTGTATTCTCAACTCAACAGATTACCAACTTGGCATTTATAAACTTAAAAAGCCAATATTGCCTGGTAAATCTATAAAACTCACTTTTGAAGTTAATTACCAAACAAAAGGTTTCACTGATAACAATCCCGAAACAAATATTGTTAAAAACGGTACTATAATGAATTTCGGTGGTAGGGCAACTCCTGAATTTATGCCACAAATAGGGATCAATAAGGACTTGTTTCTCAGTAAGGATTATCTGAGAAAAAAATACAACCTTCCTGAAGATCAGGTTTTACCTATCCTTGAAACTGCAAATCGGACAAAAGGTTTTTCTACAATTGACCGATTGAATTATACCTGTCTAGTCAGTACTGAAAAAAATCAAATTGCTCTGACCAATGGAGAACTGATCAAAGAATGGACTCAGAATGACAGACCTTATTTCCTTTATCAATCTGCAAATCCTATATCTTATGAATTGGTCTTAACTTCAGGAATTTATCAAGTTAAAAAAGAAAAATATAAAGACATTGATGTTGAAGTGTATTATAACAAAAAACACTACTTCAACATTGATCGTATCATTCATGGTTTTAAAACCTCTATTGATCTTAATAGTTTTTTTTCGAACTATCCTCATAAAACTCTTAGAATTATTGAGACTCCTGCTTACATGAGTTATGCAGCTGCCAGAGCCTATCCCATGATGTATGTATGGAATGAGGATTCAGGATTTATTGCCCGTATAAATGACAAAAAGGATAATGATCAGGTCTTCTCAATTTCTGCTCATGAGATGGCTCATCATTGGTGGGGTTATGAATTAATGCCTGCAGAAGCTGAAGGACTCTATCTTCCTGTCGAATCAATGGCTGAATTTATGAATCTGATGTGCTTGGAAAGAGAATACAACAAAACAACCGTTAATAATTATTTAAAAGATTATCGGAAAATCTATTTAAAAAAACGCGGTAAAGACAATGACGGAGAAAAGCCTTTAGTACGTTGTCATCACAATCAAAGCTACTTAGCCTATCAAAAGGGAATGCTCCAATTGTACACTCTGAAAGAATATATCGGGAAAGACAATATGTTTAAAGGATTGAAATCCTTTTTTGATTTGTATGCAAACCGGTCAGACATTTATCCTTTATCGACTGACATGATTAGTGCTTTAAACGATTTCACACCTGATAGCCTTAAGTATATGAATGATGAATTGTTTATGAAAATTGCACTCTTTGATCTTAAAGCTAAAAATGCTGTTTCAAGTAAAATTGACAAAGGTTATAAAATATCTTTTAAGTTTACTACCCATAAATTCTTTGCAGATGATTTCGGCAAAGAAACAGAAGCCCCCTTTAATAATCACGTTTATATTATTGCTTATAATATATCCGGTAAAGAAATTTTTAATAAATGTGTTTTCCTTAAAGGAACAGATCAGTATATCGAATTTTTTACAAAAGATAAACCTGAGAAAATCGGTGTAGATCCTAATGGCTTGCTTATTGATAAAAATACTGATGATAATATTATTCGTGTAAACTAACACTTTATAAAGATTCCAGTCTTCAAAAAAATAACCATCTCAGTTTTGAAGATTTGGAATCTTGTTTTTCTCCTACGACTCTATTGATTCCTTCTCTTTAATCAATACCTTAGTAAGACCAAGAAGGGATACTAAAGAGGAGTTCCTTGGACATCTTGTCTTCTTAGAATGAGAAACAGCTAACCTATCTCAAAACTCAATGTTTCTGTGTCATATTAAAATGCCGTTGACTTCAACAACCCCATTCGAGGTTGAATTTTGGTTGCCCATGCTTTTAACCATGGTTATATTGCAAAACATATCCTAACCCCTTTTGGGGTTGAACATCTTTTAGAATTAAACCAATTAAATAATTCTGAAATTATTACTTATAAACCATATGACACTTAACAATTTTCAAACAAAATATTACTATTTATGATTATCCTTCTTTACAATATTTGATAAATATTTAAATCCTGTTAAGTTGTCTGGTTTTTTAAATGACAACGCAATCGCTACTTGCAAAGTATTCTCTGATAGTTTAGTCGTGTGTCTTAAGAAATATCCGCAGAAAGAAAGAGAAATGCTTTAATTCGAGTTTTATAGGTTTAAAGATAACAACTTGTCCTCATTTTCAAAGTAATAAACATTATTGATTTCTCATGTTTTTTAAAATAACCAAGTGATCAATAAATTATTAATTCGTCTCATTTTTCTTTCTTTAAAGAATCAATTTTTCTCTTGTCAATTCGTAATTGATGCTATATTTGTATAATTATTATGGCAATTATAAAAATTATTATTTATTATTGGAGGAAAAGATGACTCAAAAAAAAAGAATTTATACTTTTTCCCCAACAATTACTTTCTTTTTTTCACTTAATAGATGAGGGACAGAATGATTATAGATGAAAAAATTAAAAAAAAACTTATGAGTTATCTTAGTTCAAAGGTCTTTAGTCATGAAGATAGGGAGGATATATTGCAGGAAACAATTTTATCATTTTTGTTGCAAAAAACCTTGATTCATCAATCTTATGAAGGCTATCTCTTTGGAATATGCAAAAATAAGGTAAAGGAATATTATCGTTTAAAAAAATCTCAAAAAAGGTTAATAGACCTCAATCTTGAAAATGATATTAATGAAGAATTCCTTTTAAACAAAGAGTTATTTGATAACCTAACAAATCGTGAACTAATCATTCTTAAAGAAAGATTCTTCAATAAAAAAACTCTCAAAGAAATTGCTTTAACTCATCATATCAATTATGCTACTTTACGATGGCAAATGTCAAAGATTATAAGTAAACTAAGAATTAATTTTGAAAAGGAGATTCAAAATGGCAAAAATGAACTATTCTAAAACAATTTTAGAAATGGGGAACAGACAACTTCAGTTATTCTTAAAAGGAATAGAAGGTTCTGAACTTAATAAATTAATCTATTGTATTAATGAACATGCTCAAGATAGAATATTTAAAAATATGTCAATAAAAGCAGTTACCTATTTGCAGACTCAGGTTGAAAAATTAAAAAATAGTGATGAACTTCCACAAATTAGTGAAGAAACTACCCTTAAATTGTTAAATAGTTATCAGGAAAAAACAGATATCAAGCTACCAGACTTAAAATCAAACTATTCTATAAATGAGCTTATAACTTATATTATTGATCTCAGAGATTATTTTGAGGATAATGGTTATTCTGATTTAGAGCTTATACTTGATAATATTAATGCTCCTGTTTTAAAACAACTTGTAAAAAGATTAACAAAATATGATAATATAATTGAATTTGAGATTTTTCTGGATATTCTTTTAGAACGAAGAATAGAAGAAATAAAGATCGAAAATAAAATAATCAGGCATGGTTTTCTTCAATTATTTTCTGGTGAATCTACTTTTTTAATTAGTGAACTTCAAAATATATTACCTTTTGGATTACAAAATAAAGAAGAAAAAACAATCTATAAGCAAAAATTTATCATAGATGCTAAAGAAATTGAGTCTGATTAATCTGGTGATTTTAATAATTTTTGGAAATATTAAAAAAAAGACAGGAGAGATCTCCTGTCTTTTTAATTTTTTTTCAATTATTTATTTACCTGCATTAAAAAGTAGATTAAACTGATTGTTCCCTGCTAAATATTGAGGAACAGAGCTTCCATTCCATTTATCAATAAAGTTCTTCTGCATCTGTAGTCTTTCCCATTCTATCAATTGAGGCGTGATTGATGTCATCTTTATTCTGTTTGCATCAGCTTGCGCTTTTGCCTGAATAACTGTTTTTTCAGCCATGGCTCGTGCTTCTCTTAATTCATTCTCCCTTTGCATAGCTCTTTGTGATGCGGCCATTTTATCAATAATTCCCTGTTGAATGGCTTCAGGAAAACGAATATCAGATAAAAATGTGATATTTTCTATGATTAAACCACTATCACTAAACTTTGTAGTAACAGTATCTAACACATGGTTAATTAGAGAGATCTTCCCATTACTATATAAAGAATCTACACTCATTGAGCTGGCATAACGGTTAAATGCATCTCTGATTTCTGCTCGTAAATACGTTTTAATGATATTTACCATTGGTTCACGATATCTGTTAAATAAGACATTGACTTTGCCTGGATCTGCTTTACATTGTACTCCGATATCAGCATTACATTTGATACCTTCTTTTGTCTGAAAATAAAAGGCTTCATCAGTAATTGATCCTTCCACTGCTGACTGTGTAAAAGGATACATATTGGTAAATACGGGATATTTAAAATACTCTATCCCAATCCCTTCGAAGTAACGACCCGGTCCAACTACCTCATTCTGAATTCCCTTATTATCTCCATAAAGTTTAACTTTTACTCCCTGATAACCTGCTGGTATTTTAACACAACTGCTTATTCCTATTGCTATAAAAACTATTAATAAAACCATTATCACAAAAAATCGTGCGGCTTTTCTCATTGTTATTTCTCCTTTTTACTTTTTCCTCTCACAAAGATATAGATGATTCCAAAAAACCACAAAATATCTATGAAGATAATTGTTATCATCTTGGCTGAATTGCCACTAAGCATGACAGGTGTTAGTACCATAAAGATATATCCTGTAATGAATATTAAAATGGCATAAAACACGTAACGTAAGTATGTGTTTTTAAACATGATTCCTCCTTTTTTTAACTTTATGATATCTCAATTAATTGCACTTTATAAAATGAGCAAAACATCTTCAACTCTTCTATGATGTCTCCATAGACGATTATTTGGTGATTACCACATGTTTTTTCTAACCATTCAGAAAGATGGCCTTCTATATAGACTTTGGCTTGTGTGCGACAAAGTAATGGATTTTTCTGATTACTTTCAATTATTTCTCCTCGAACAGCCATTAGAGTATCATATTCTCCGCCCAATCTGAAAATGGTTACGGTTTTCTTCTCCAAAGAACCTTCGATGGCAAGGCTTAGATCACTCTCCATGTGAGTCTTGAAATTTATGGCATGATCTTTGTCCAACATTGAAATTGGGACTGTACAATGGGCAAAAGTTATCGTGTTGTCATTGTCATTTACTGAGGAAGGATTTGCCATCCATCCAGGTTTTCCGCCTAAGATCTGTGCTATCAACAAACCAATAATGGCGTGTTTATCTCCTTCACATCCTGCAGGAAACCCTTGGTCATTTAACAAGCTTAAGGCTAAACAGGCTGTGAATTTCTTGCTTAATAAATCAAAACAACGTAAAGTTAAGGCATCTAAATGATGCTTTTCTATCATATTCTTCAACGCTTCATAAACTTTTAATGAAGTAATCAAATCAGCTTCTGAAATCATTTCTTTATTATTCAAGCATGGTATTTTGTCTGCTAAACAGGTTTCTACCTGATCATCAGAAATTAGTTTCATTTGAGCATATATTTCTTTTGTCCCCAAAAATGTAAAATCCAAATTGAAAGGAATACTGTTTGTGTTTTGAGATACTAATAACCATTCAGAAGGATCACCAATAAAACCAATATTACTATAATTTAGTTTTCGAATAAGTCGTGAAACTGAGATAAAGTGGCTAATTGTATTGGTCACTTTTGTTTCAACAGTTGAACCGTAAACCATAGATAAAGGATAGGTTTTTTTGTAAGCTCCCATTATTTCTAACCCTGAAGCTAATGAATTTTTATCTCCATGAGTCCAAATCAATGTTGGGATCATAAATCGCTTTAAGACTAACTCTACCAATTGTTCTGTGCCACCTGTCGCTAAAAGTAGAATGAAAGATGTAAAATGCTTGTCATTGATTAATTGAGTTAATTGATCAATTTTGTTAATCGTGCCTAAATCTGTCACTTCTTCTGATAAGTTCCAGTCTCCATAAAAAGAATCTTTCCAATTTGTTATTGTATTCTTCTTCTCTAAACTTGAATGTAAAACAAAAAAACCAATCATTATCGCCTCCATCTTCGACTATCTTGACATTTCTTGAGATTTATGCAAGATATTTTTTTAAAAAGTTGATTTAATAATTTGCTAAGACAATTATTTTTGTATAGTATTGTAAATTTGTGGATATTTAATTTACTCCTTATCTTGTAAGTTTCTGACTTGGGAATGATGAAAAGAGAATTTTATTGACTTTCTTAATTATTTTTTAAAAATTGTAAATGAGGAAAGTATATGAGTAAAAATGTAAAAAAAGTTATAAAAAGTCTTGAAGAATATGTTGGTATTATCTTTGGTTCTGTTTTTTTTGCCATCGGTTATTCTTGGTTTCTTGTTCCAAATAAGATTGCTCCTGGAGGCTTAGCAGGTTTAGGACAGATCTTCTATCATTTCTTCGGAATACCTGTCGGTATCTTTATGATTGCTCTAAATATTCCACTATTTATTCTAAGTATTGTTTATCTGGGAAAATCATTTGGATTCAAGACCTTCTATGGTATGGCTGTTACTGGCTTGATGACAGATTTCTTTAGTTTACAGACTCTACATAAATTTGGTTTTATAAAAGATCTATCAAAATATACCTATAAAGTCGATGGACATATTATCTATTCTTTTCTTGCTCCTAGTGATATCTTTTTATCAGCTATTGCTGGCTCGGTTCTTCTTGGAATAGGATTAGGTATAATTTTTAAATCTCGTGGTTCAACCGGTGGCACTGATATCCCTGTCGCTTTCATTAAACAAAAAACTGGGCTTTCAATTGGGACTGGATATTGGATCGTTGAAACTCTGATTATTTTGTCTGTGGGCATTTTATTTAAAGACCCTAAATTGATAATATTTGGATATATCAACCTCTTTATTTGCACAAAAATGACTGACTTAACAAGTGAAGGTCTCCCTTATGTAAAAGGTGTTTTTATTATGTCTCAAAATTATAAAGAGATAAAAGAAGAAATTTTAGACAAACTATCTCGAGGTGTAACCATATTCAAGGGTGAAGGTGGTTATAGCGGAGATTCTCAGAATATTATCTTTTGTGTTTTAAACAGAAGACAGGTACCACAACTTATCGATATAGTCAAAGAAATTGATCCAAAAGCCTTCATGACTCTGACAGATGTCTCTGATGTCTTAGGGCATGGATTTAAAAGTCGTCAACTAAATCTTTCAGACAAAAAAACAAAAAAGAAAAAAACTATATGAAATTATTTAATAGGAAAAAGACTCTCCTAAATATATCTTTATTCATTCTGTTTCTGGCTTACTTAATTCCTTGTAACGCTCAAAATGTTTTCGTTTTGGCTCGTTTACAGTTTGACGGGGGGGGGGATTGGTATAATGACCCTGAAATTCTACCAAATCTTGCTCTATTTTGCAATAAGAATATTAAAACTTCCATTCAAAATAAAGAAAAGGTTATTCGTTTAAGTGATAAAAAGCTTTATGACTATCCCTTTTTATTCGCCACTGGTCATGGTAATATTAAGCTAAATTCCGATGAAAGAAATAATCTAAGAAATTATCTGGAAAATGGTGGTTTCTTATATGTAGATGATGATTATGGGATGGATAAATCCTTTCGACAAGAAATGAAAGCTGTTTTTCCCGATAAAGATTTTGTTGAATTACCCTCTTCTCATCCTATTTTTCATGATGCATTTGAATTTCCTGCCGGTCTTCCTAAAATTCATGAACATGATAAAAAAAGACCCCAAGCATTGAGTATTTTCAATGAAGATGGTAGAATGTTGGTTTTATATACTTACGAAAGTAATATTAGTGATGGTTGGGCAAATGCTGATACTCACGATGACCCTCCTGCTGTTAAAGATAAAGCCTTAAAATTCGGGGCTAATATTATTTATTATTTTTTATCAGGTATGAAAAACGAATGAGAATCATTGTAGCTTCAGATTTTCATCTCAAATATAAAGAAAATGAAGAAGATCTCCAAAGAAGAGAAAGAGTTAATCGTTTTCTAAAATCTCTGATTGGTAAAACTGATGTTCTTATCTTAGCTGGAGATATTTTTGATTTATGGTATGATTGGAGCACAGTTATAATTAAAGATTATTTTTTAACCCTTAAACTTCTTGCAGAAATCAAAGAATCAGGCACTCGTATTATTTTTGTTTCTGGAAATCATGATTTTTGGTTTGGTGATTTTCTAACTAAAACTATTGGTCTAGAAATCTATGATAAACATTTTTCTGACTATATTGGCAATAAAAAATTCTTCATTACACACGGTGACTTATATACTATAAATGACCTGAGATATCAAATTTACCGTCGCTTTATTCGAAGTTTTTTCCCTAGATTAGTTTTTAAATGTTTACATCCTCATCTAAGTTTAAATATCGGGAAATTATTCTCACGCTCAAGTCGTAGCAGAGAGGCTTCTCCTATGATGAAAGAAAAAAAAGAAAAAGGTTTACTTCATTCTGCCGAGATAATCCTCGAAACTCATGATTTTGTTATCATGGGTCACTCCCATAAACCAAAATTAATTGCCATGAATAATGGCTGGTATATTAATAGCGGAGACTGGATTAAAAACAACAGTTTTTGCCTAATAGAAAATGATAAACCAGAACTGATCTATGTGAAAGGTTAAAAACAATAATGCAATTACATTTACAATTTATTAAAATGGCTAAACTGAATCCCAAAAAAATATTCTGTTATGATGAAATAACAGGTACAGAATACACCTATGAAAAGATTCTTATAGTTTCTCTTATTATGGCTAATAAATTCAAAAACTTCTCAGGTAAACATATTGGTATCATGGTGCCTCCTTCTGGAGGTTGTATGATCGCTATGCTAGCTTCATTATTTTCCAGCAAAATCCCTGTCATGATTAATTATTCTACAGGTGCTCATAATAATTGCCTTTATGCTCAAAAAAAATGTACGTTTAAAACAATTATTACGAGTCGTAAATTGATCGAAAAACTTCAAGAAGATCCTGTTTCAGGGATGTATTATTTAGAAGACTTGGTTAAGAATATTACCTTGGTAGATAAAATTCGTAGTGCAGCTTTAGCAAAATTACCTTATATTATGCTTGAAAATTTAGTTCATAAAGGCAAAGAAGATGATACTTTGGTTATACTCTTTACCAGTGGAAGTGAAAAAGATCCAAAAGCTGTCATGCTATCTCATAAAAACATTTTGCATAATATCTTAAATATTCAAGAAATATTGTCTATTTCAGAAAAAGATGTTTTTTGTGCTAACCTCCCATATTTTCATGTTTTTGGGCTAACTATTAACTTCTGGTTACCTGCCTTTTTAGGGAGTAGTATTTCTGCTCATGCTAATCCACTTGATTATAGGGCGGTTGTTGAATCTGTAAAAAAACGGGGTGTATCTATCATGGTTGCCACTCCAACTTTTTATTATGGTTATTTTAAAAAAATGAATACAGGTGATTTTGACACTATAAGATATGCTATTTCTGGAGCTGATAAATTACATCCCCAAATACGGGATGAATTCCTTAAACATCATAATCTTGAAATTTTAGAAGGCTATGGTACGACTGAAACATCTCCTGTTGTCTCTACAAATACCCCTGAAGTTAAAAGAGAAGGAAGTATCGGTAAACCTCTTCCAGGTGTAAAAGTTAGAATTGTCGGATTAGAAACTGATCAGGAAGTCCCTGCTGGAAAAGAAGGAAAGATCATGGTTAAAGGCGATCTTGTAATGAAAGGTTATTATGGCGATTATGAAGAGACCACCTTGCGAATTAGGAATGGCTGGTACGATACTGGTGATGTGGGAATGCTCGATGAAGAGGGATTTTTATTTCATCGGGGAAGATTAAAAAGATTTGTAAAAATCGCTGGTGAAATGATATCTCTTGCTAAAGTTGAAAATGAATTAGATGCGATTTTACCTGATGGAACCTTATGTTGCGTTGTTGAAATCCCTGATCCCATTAAAGGCGCTGAAATCGTGGCTGCTGTTACCACTCGAGAAATCGATCAAAAAAAGATGAAAAAACTTCTTGCTAAAAATCTGCCTTCCCTTGCAATTCCAAAACGTTTTCATGTGATTGAAAACATTCCTTTAGCTGGGAGTGGGAAGGTAAACTTTCGAGCAGTTGAGGAAATATGTCGAAAACTTGAAGAGGAGTTGAAGTGAAAATAGATTTACATTTACACACTACATTTTCTGATGGGAAACTCGCCCCAGAAGATTTGTTAAAATATGCTTATGAAAATCATTATGGTTTTATATCAATTACAGACCATGATAGCACATATGGTTATCAGGATGCCCGAAAACACATTTCTAAGTACCCCTTGGAACTGATCCCTGGCGTTGAGGTTAGTACTACCTATCAAGGTAATGACGTTCATATTCTGGGTTATTATATGGATGTTGATGACGTAGATCTAAATGTCATGTTAACCAAAATCTATGATAGCCGTTATGGCAGGGCAAAACAGATAGTTGAAAACTTGTCTCAGCTTGGTATGAATCTCTTATGGACTGACGTTCTAAAATATGCTGGTGAAAATAAATATGTCGGAAGACCCCATATTGCCAGAGCTATGATAGAAAAAGGGTTCTGTAAAACTATTAAAGAGGTCTTTGATCATTATCTGAATAATGACTCTCCAATTTATGTGCCTAAATATCGAATTGATACTGAAATCGGAATACAGACTATCATTAAGGCTGGCGGGATTCCCGTTATTGCTCATCCAGGACGTCTGGATGATGATGCTATGATCTATGATTTTATAGATATGGGTATTAAAGGTATTGAAGTTTATTATGCTTCTCATTCTTCTGGTCAAATTAAATTATATGAACAAATTGCCCTTGAACACAATTTAGTCAGGACTGGCGGATCTGATTTTCATGGATTTGACTTTTTCTATCTTAACTTCTCTGCCCCTGATATCTGTATGAAAGAACTAAAATCAGCCTTATTGGAGAGAAAATGAACCAAATAAACCCATTCACTGAAGAAACAAAATTCCCGGTAACCTATCGTTTTTCAAGATTTACTCGAGGTTTTACACTACTATTGGCTCTATTAATTGTTGCTTACTCCCTTTTCTTTATCTTTTCTCATGTAAATCAAAACTCACGCACTTTCCAAAAGGTTTTACCCTTTATTATCTTATTTTTTGCTATTGATTCAGTCTCAAGAAATTTATTCTCTATCAATAAGATAACTCTTTTTGAAGAAAAAGTGGGGTTTTTCTTTATTGGTAAAAAAAACATCTTTATCCCTTGGTTAAACTTAAAAAAAATGGAAGTCTATACTGGTAAACAACGATTATTCGTTATTCATTATATTGAAAATGGCATAGATAAAAAATTCTATCTATCCATGCAATTTCCAAATATGTTGGAAATTGTTAATCGAATCGTTTACTTCGCACCTCATATGGAACTCGATGATTTTGTGACTAGTCTCATCATTATTAATAAAAACAAAGAAAATTAATATTTTCCTTGCAAGGATTTCACAATTAAAATATTCGACTTACTAAGGATTTATCCTTAATACTGGCAAGGAGTATAAAATGACAGATCAGACAAAAGACACAAACTGTGAATGCGGATGTACTGAGCATGATCACGAAATGGATGAAGCAACTTATATTACTCTTGAATTTGAAGATGGAACTGAAGTTGAATGTGAAGTATTAGATACAATCACACTTGAAGGAAAAAACTATATGGCGCTTCAGCCTGAAAATCAGGAAGAATATTACATTTATGGTTACAATGAAGTTGATGACGGTGTTGAAATTATTAACATCGACGACGAAGTAGAATTCAATAATGTTGTTAATGAATTCCAGTCTCGTTTTGAAGCATTAGCTGAAATGGAAGATGACGAAGAAGATGACGACGACGACGAAGAAGAAGAAGAAGAAGTAGTAGAAGAAGAAGAAAAAAAATAATCTACCCTTTTTAAATTTAAGCTTACAGATTATTCTGTAAGCTTTTTTTTATTCTTTTTTAAAACACGATTTGCATAGAATCTTCTTTTTCTACTGTACTTGTTAGTTCAGTATTGTTTCTGTTTAAAGTAGATCACTGATTCCTTCATTGGCTTTTTGACATTGTTTAAATCCAATAACTACAATAATTTTACTTAAAAAGGGAGGATTTGACTCCTCCCGATACTTATTTAGTATATCATTTGATTATTTATAATTTAAATTGATCTACTTCTTTTTTAAGATCATTTGCCAATATAGATAACTCATTGGATGCTTGCATGGTATCATCTGCATTTTTTGCTGTCATCTCAATGTTAACAAGCATTTCAGAAATGTTTCTGGTAACTTCCTGTATTCCATAACTGATCTCAACAGTATTTCTTGTGATTTCCTGAACCCCTATGTTTGCTTGTTCGCTATTATTGGCAATTTCATTGGATGCATTTGCTGATTCCTTGGCATTCATGGATATCTCATTGACTGCTTTATTGGCTTCATTGGCATTATCTGCTATTTTATGAGCAAATTCAACAACAATTGATATTTGCCCTTTTACTGAGCTGGCTGTGGAGGCCATACGGCTTGATGAATGTGCAATCTCATTCGTTGTTATATTTTGCTCTTCTATACTAGAGGCTATTGTCGAATTTATCTCATTTAATTTTTGTATTATCTGGGTGATATTTGAAATACTAACAGTTGAATTGCTAACTGAATTTCTCACATCTTCAATCTGAGAAGCAATTTTTGCTGTGGCATCTGCTGTTTGCTTTGCCAGTGTTTTTACTTCATTTGCCACAACTGCAAAACCTTTCCCTGCTTCTCCTGCACTAGCAGCTTCTATCGTTGCATTTAAAGCAAGCATATTGGTCTGATCTGCTATATCATTGATTAACTTAACAATTTTTCCAATTTCATTAGAAGATTTCTGCATTTCTGTCATGACTTGATTTGCGGTTTCTGCTTCTTTACTGGCTTTTAAAGATATATCTGATGCATGTTGTGTGTTTTTTCCAATCTCTAATAATGTAGCATTCATCTCTTCTATTGCTGTAACAATTCCATTGATTTCCTGAACAAGATCAGTAACAGAGTTACCTGCATCATTGATATTATTGGTTAAATGATTGATTTCTTTAACTGTTGAATTTACCTTCTCATTTGTTAATTCAGAGACAGAAGCTACTTGATTTATACTGGATGAGAGCTCTTCTGTAGCTGCTGCTACTGTTGATACCGAAACACTGGCTTCCTCTGCTGAGGATGCGATGACATGTGCATTTGAGCTAATCTGTTCTGAGGAGGCTGAAACAAGTTGGGATTGAGCATTCATGGACGAAGATTGGTTTACTAAACTGTTTGCTGTGTCTGATAATGATTTACTTTTAAAATTTAATGTGGTTATGCCTTGAGATATATTAAAAATGATTTGATATATTTTATCTATAAAATTATTAAAGTTCTGCGATAATTCTCCGATTTCATCATGACTAGCTATTTCCAAACGCTTTGTTAAATCGCCATCACCTTCTGAAATATCTTTGATTTTATTATTTAACAACATGATTGGCTTTGCAATTCCATTAGCTAAGAAATATGATACTATTAATGACAAGAATGCAAATAGTACAATTAAAACAAGAATGATATATTTCATCTTATTTATTTCTGAAAAAACCTCACTCTTAAAAGATCCAACTGCAAGTGACCATTTTGTACTTGGTATTGGTGCGTATCCCATGTAACGATAAGTACCAATATATGGATAACCTCCAAATCCCTTTTCTCCCTTAATCATTTTTAATATGATGTCAGCTAATAATATGTAATCTTTGTTAGTCTTGGATTCATTAATAAAGTTCGTCTGTTTAATTATTAATTCACGATTCTTATGAGCAACAAGATTTCCTTTTTCGTCTACAATATATGAATATCCTTTTTCTCCAAATTTCAGACTGTCTGTGACATCTGTTAAAGCTTCTCCAGGCAATCTCCCAATTAATACTCCCTGAATGGTACCATTATCATCTTTTATTGGTGTAGCTACCATTAAGACAGCTTTATTAGTCACTTTACTGATGATCACATCACTGATATTGGTTTCTCCATTTAATGCTTTTTTAAAATAGTCTCGGTCTGCTAGTTCTGCTTCTGTTCCATCTGGATATTTTGCTTTTCCATTTAAATCGACTACACCCATACCTATATAAAAGGTTCTCTCAAGTTCATTCTGAAGAGCAGATTTTTGCTTTCCTTCCCAATCCATTGATCGAACTACATTTCGATTGGCTATTCCTTCTAAAATTGTACTATAAAGCTCAATTTTTGCTTCAACTTCTTTTGCTCCTCTTTCTGCTAAAGCTGTTAATGTATGCTCTAATGTAATTTGAATAGCTTTAGATGATAAATAATAAGCAATTATTCCAAATCCGATTGATACAAATAGCATACTCACCAAAGAAAACGTAATAATACGGGTTTTAATTTTAATATCTTTAAACATTTTCACCTCTTCACCTCTTTATTTTTATAAGAATACATATTTTTTCATGAATGTCAATATAAAAATCGTAATAAAATATCTTTTTATCAATGAATTAGATAATATGCTCCAGCAATTATTCCTACTCCCAATAAGATAAACATAAAAACAAATATCATAATCACAAAAATACAAAAGATTGCTTTTAAACAACTTCTAATATAACTCTCTTCTATTCTAAAAACTCGTGAATAATAAATTATTATAAAAAACAATGAAACCCATGAATAATAACCAGGAAACTGATTCCATGTGACAAGTTTTATTAAAGCTGACAACAACCAGCAAATACTAATAATATAAAAATTAATGATCAAATGCTCTGGAAAATTATAATTTTGTTTTCGAAAAACTAAACGACTACCAAACGCTGATAAAATGATAAATAAGACTATAATTATTTTTAGGTATTGTCTTAAATCTATGATTTTACCCATTATATCAATGTTTAATTTAGTCTGATCTGAATCTTCAGGTTGTCCAAGAATGACATATATTAACCCATGAATAATCAGAATAAAGAATAAAAACTGAATGGCCCCAGAATATTGAACTCTTTTCCCCTGTAAATACTCGGTAATCATCTCTTTCGGTCTTATTATCATGTTTTTTATTGTAAACATTGTCTTATTATGAACTGTAAAATTATTATAAAAAAGCTCTCTTGAACAATATGCCCAATCTATTCGCTTTGTTAATGTTTCTTGACCACATTGACTGCAATAATTTGATGTAATAGGTTGACCACAATTTAAACATTGTTTTTCCATAACAACCCCATTCATTTTTATAATTGTATAAAAATTAATAAATAAAATCTTGCCGTCAAGTTATTTATTTAATACTTTATATTTTAGCATACTTCCAATAAAATATTTAGAATGTATGACTCCTAAGTAGTTAACATTGTTATGAATGTTTGTTTCTTTAATAGTTAGTCATTATTCCATACTCAACTCTTTATCTTTGATAACTCTATCCAAACTCCTTCCTAATTCATTTCTTTCTTGATGCTTGTTAACGGCAGTATAAACTGACACAAAAGGACAGCTGGATTGTAATATTATTTTGTCAGACAAAATTATGAAGTAATTATGCTGTAACCAAAGAATGGGAATAACCGAATGTCCATAAAGTGTAGAAACGTCTGAATAGTATATGGTTACCATTTCAATAGATACATCTGTGTGAACAGAACGTATTTCAATATAATTTTAGAGAAGAAAATTCCAAAATATTCTTTACTGAAAAAGATCACACAGGGAAATAATTATTCTCTACTTTCTGAGTAGTTACCTATAAACAAATAAAAAGCGGTTTCTTGATTGAAACCGCTTAATGATTATAATCTTAATTCTTTTTTAATAAAGCTTTTATTGATTCTAATTTCCAAGGTGATCCAAGCTCTATGGCTGTTAATATTGTTCCACCACCTGTAAAGAAGTAATAGCTTGGGTTGTCTAAGCACTGCATATACATCCCTGGCAATAAATTCTTTAATTCTTGTAAAGTATCTCCACCACCATATAGCTTTTGAGCATTCTTATTCTGATCAATCAAACTATATAGAGCAGAAGTCCCTTCCCAGAAATGTGGTGTAAAGCCCATGACGGCATTTACAAAGATTGTGTTTGCTGATAGTAGTCTTTCTTCAATCAATGGATCCTTAAAAGATTCTGGGCTGATATCCAGAATATAGTTTAGTTTTGTCCCTGGTTTTAAATCACTTATTTTATGTGTACGATATTGATTTTCAATCTTGCCATCTAAAGTGTCAGATTCTACGATATATTGTGGCTCCAATACTTTTCCTGTTTTCTTTTTTGCTAATTCAACAAACTCTCTGGCAATTTCGATATCGGCTGCATCAATACCCTTTATTTCTATATCATATTTTACAGCTAAATAGGCATTATAAATAACTCCACCTAGTAATAAATGATCTACTTTATCAATTAATGAACGCAAAGGTCCAATTTTTGTATCAAATTTTGAGCCTGCTACTACAGCAATAAAAGGTTTTTCTGGTTCAAATATTTTTCTTAGATTCGCAATTTCTTTCTGCATAATAAGTCCTGCATAAGATGGTAAATATTCAGCAGGAATGACTGTAGAAGCGTGAGGTTGCCAAGATCCAAAAGCATCGTTTACGAAAACTTCTGCTATAGCTGCTAATTGTTTGCCAAAAAGCTCTCTTAAATCTCCCTTATCTTCTTCTCCTGCAAAGAAACGTGTATTGGGTAAATAAATGGCGTCGATAGTTCCCTTTTTTAAAGCTCGTAAATGAAAATTGATTGTTGAGTCTATCCCAATATATCCCTTATTATCATAAGCTGTAAATTGAGGGACTAATATCTTTAATCCTAATTTGTTTCTTAAAAATTCTACGATTGGAGATACATCCTCATCATAAGAAATTCGTATCTCTCCTGTTTTTTTATCTCTGGGTCTGCCAATATGGGTCATAATAACCGGTTTTCCACCTTTGGCTATCACATGCATTAAAGTGGGGAAAGTAGCTTCTATACGATAGGCATCTTTGATTTTCCCTTTTTTAACGACATTATGATCCATTCTGATTAATACGATTTTGCCTTTCAAATCAGCATCCTGCAATTTTGGCAATAAGTCTAATTCTCCCATTTTCCCTCCAAAATTCTCCATTTGATACAAGATTAACCTATTTAGGGTCTATGTGTCAATTTTTTTCTTTTTTACTTTCTGGAAACACTGAAACAATCCGATCTAAAACACCATGGATCTTACTGATTAAAATTCCATAATTACTGATAGGGACCTGTCTTTCTTTGCTTTCACGGATTCGTCTGTGGATCTCTTTGGCTGTGATCATACATCCTCCACAATGGATAACTAATTTATACTTTTCCAAATCCTCTGGAAAATCAAAACCATTAACAACTGTGAATTTGATATCTTTTCCTGTATATTTTCTAATCCAATTTGGAAGCTTTACTTTACCAATGTCATCACCCATTACATGATGTGAACAAGCTTCAGCCACCAAGACTTCATCTCCATTCTCTAATTGGTCAATGACCTCAGCACCTTCTACAAAAGGAAATAATTCTCCCTTATATCTTGCAAAAAGAGTTGAAAATGTTGTTAAACGAATATTTGAAGGCACTGTCTTATTTACAAATTCCACTGCCTGTGAATCGGTAACGACCAAAGATATTTTATCTCCAAATAGCTCTATGGTTTGTTCTAATTCAAAATCTCGTACACTGATTGATATTGCTCCAATATCTAAACATTCCCTTAATACTTGTACTTGAGGTAAGATAACACGCCCTTTCGGAGCTGAGGTATCAATTGGTATTACCAAGACGACGACCTGACCAGGTGAAACAATTCCTTCAAGGATTTGCCTGTTTTCAGGATTGATTTCCTTTTGTAGGTTGACAATTCTTTCTTTTAATCCGTCTATGTTTTCTTGATTTAGAGCTGACACTTCTATATGCTCTTCTTCTATTGTAACTTTATTCAGAAGCTCACTTTTATTGCGTACTATAAGATATGGGATTTGCGCTTTAAGTAGCTTTTCAATAACTCTTCTATCTTCCTTTGTTATACCTATTTCATCTACAACTAAAAGTACTATATCTGAACGATTTAATACTTTCATTGCTGAAGCAATTCTTTTTTGTCCGAGCTCTGTTTGATCATCTAATCCAGCAGTATCATAAAAAGTAACTGGTCCAATGGGTATTAACTCATAACTTCTTACAACAGGATCAGTTGTTGTCCCTGGATGCTCAGATACGATTGAAACATTTTGTCCGATAAGAGCATTTATTAAAGATGATTTTCCAGTATTTGTCTTTCCAATCACTGAGATTGAAAGCCTTTCTCCCTTAGGTGTTTTATTCATTTGTCCTCCTTTATAGACACTTATCCACATCTTATACACATGTTTGTGGGTCAGGTAACTATATACCTATCTTATGATTGCAAATTTGTAATAAACTTTTATACTCATTTTTTGCAAAACCAACAGATACACCCCTGAAGATAATGGTTTACCTTTTAAATATACATCACTTAACGCTATCGTGTTCTCCCCTGAAGGTAAAAAAACAATCTTTTTTTCTCCTACAAGATCTCCTGATTGTGTATAAATTTTTAAATCAAAGTTATGCAAGTCTTCCTTAAAGAATAATTTTATGTTTCCTTTTCCTGCAGTCACTGGATTTGGCGCAATATACACGGTTGCATTCTTTGGGTCTTCATACAAGTACGTAAAAAGAGTAGCTTCTGATAAGTTTCCGCTATAATCCAATGTTTTTATACTGACAAAACCAGCCTGATTAATAGAAAAATTTATTGTTGAAGACATCTGCCTGTATGTATTTACTAAATTACTATTCTCATAGTGCTCTATGATATAAAGTACTGGAGAAGGATCAGGGACAGGGTGCCATGTAAGAAAAAGAGTTTTTAAAATTACTTTGCCATTTAAATCTTCTATTGGGAAAGGAGCTATATCATCAGGTCTTATTAAACTATTGGTAAAATATGGGAATTGAGTTTCTGATATGCTTAAATATTGATATTTATTTTTATATAAATACTGTAACATCTGGATTTCTGTTGGGAAAAATATACTCATGGATCCTACTGATTTATTTGTATTATCATGTGTATCAATAAAAACTTTCTTTAATGATAATGAAACAGCTTTTGCTTTTTCTAATAGACTATCTGGTAATTCTTTCTCTGTCTCCATTTTGGTAAAAAAATCCATTATATCTATATCTGCATGAAGATCATTGAAATCCTGGCAATTATTCCTAATTTGACTATATTTTTCCCATAGGGTTTGATCAACAAAACAAAGAGGGGCAACAGTTAAACAAAAGTTCTTAAGAACTGTCTTGAGATTTAAAAAATACTCACTCTCTGCCAAGCAGACAGATAATGAAGGATTAAACTCTCCATAAGGGTTTTGACTTCCTCCGTTTTCATAGGATTCCATATAAGACCGATTCACCATTTTATAACGATTTATCTCTTCTGGGTACTGATTCCAGTTAGATAAAATGATGTCCCAGGGAAACCCGTTAGTTGGTACTTCTCTCTCTGAGCCAATAAAATAATTCGTCCGATCATATATTTCTGACAAAACTTCAATATTTCCCATTAAACAAGCATCCATTATTGTTAAATCTATCTTTTTATTGAAAGATTGAAAAGCTTCTTTTATATCTCCCTCATATATGGAAATTAGATTCTCGCTTTGATTATCTGGACAAATATATTTGCTGTCTTCTTTATTCTTATACCAGCCTGTTCCATGAGACCATATGACCAACACTGTCTTTTCAGCAGGATAGTTTGATAGCCCCCAATTGACAAAATTTACTAAAGTATGATAATCACCACTATCAGTTTCTCCATATTTTTTGACTGATGGGGAGGTGATCTCTGCACTATCATCTCTTTTTATTAAAAATACTTCAGACTCTTTTGTATCTTCCGGAAATCCATGATCTATAAATGCTAAAACATTCATAGAATCTCTGATACCTTTTTCCAGTTCATTGATATCATTTAATGCATTCTCATAAAGACCATTATCCGCTGCAAAATAAAAAAGAAAAGTAGTAGATAATCCATGTAATGAAAAAAATATAAAAATGAAAATTAATGTAAAATTTATTGTTTTCATTGCTTAATCAAACTTATTGATTCAGAAGGAATTGTAATATAAATCTGTGATTGATGAAGATTAATCTGATTATAGCTTCTATAAGTATTGACTTTTAATTGTAATCCATTCATTTCTACTATCATCTCTAATATTCCTGCTCTTAGTTGATAATTTATTATTCTCGCTGGATAACTGTTTTCACTTTTTTGTTCAAAAGATATTAGACAACTCTCAGCTTTAATCAAAACATGAACGAACTCATCAATCCTAACATTTATTTTATTCTTTACCTTGATTTTAAAATCATTTATTTTGAGCTCTACTTCAGAATGACATAATTTTATTACTTGCGCTGGGAATATATTCTCAATACCAATAAACTCTGCAACCTGCAAATTGGGTGGAGATAAATAGATCGTCTCAGGGTAATCATAAGCAATTAACTTACCTTCTTTCATGATTCCAATCATATCAGCCAAATAAAAGGCTTCCTCTTGATCATGAGTTACATAAATAGCTGTCAAATTCATCTTTTGTTGAATCAGTTTGATTGTTTCTCTCAATCGTTCGCGCAGGTTTTCATCTAATGCTGACATAGGCTCATCAAAAAGAATAATATCTGGATCTGAAGCAAGAGTCCTAGCCAAAGCAACTCTCTGCTTTTCACCTCCCGAAATCTGATGAACCTTTCTTTTTTCATACCCATTTAATTCTATCAAATCTAAAAGAGCTGTTACTCTTTTTTTGATTTCCTTCTGATTAATTTTCTTTATTTTTAAACTAAAAGCTATATTGTCATATACATTTAAATGTGGAAACAAAGCAAAATCTTGGAATACTATTCCTATCTTTCTCTTATGTATGGGGATGTTGATAATACTTTGATTATTAACTCGAATGTCTCCCTGTTGGATGGGAATTACTCCACAAATTGCCTGAATTAAGGTTGTTTTACCAGATCCGCTTGGCCCTAGTAAAACTAACATTTTCCCCTTTTCTAAAGAAAAACTGATATCACTTATTATAAACTCAGGGTATTCTATCCTGACTTTTTCTAATTCTAAATATTCCATCTATTTAAATATAATGAATTTTTCTGTTTTTGCACTTTTTGAATTTGATACTTTTAGAAAATATATCCCAGAACTGACACTTTGTCCTTTTGAATCTCTTTTATCCCAATTAAATAGTTGATCTCTCTTATTTTGATCAAAAACAAGCTCTGTTACTTTCTGCCCTTTAATATTATATAAACTGACTTTGGTTAAAGGTTCAGCACTTTTTACATCAAAATAAACTCTGTTATTTCTAACTGGGTTTGGATAGATTTTTAAATCAATACTTAAAGGTCGAGGAATTACTATTTCTTCATTTTTAACAGGCCAGTTTGTAATCAATTGATCAAACATGGAAGTAACTTCTGTTTGGTTAAGATAATATAAGGGTAAGCCACTGATGACAACATTATTTCCATAAATAATACAGGGTTGATGATTATATTCATTTTCTTCACTTAAAACTGTTTTATATAGAACATTTGGAGCACTTGAGAAAGTGTAAACAAAATTCAAATTGCCATTCCAATTTGGGATAATCATGTCAGGATTAACCTCAATATCTGGGTAATTAATTCCCTGAATTGATTCTAAAAGAGGACTTCCCAATAAACTTGTCGTATTACAACCTGTAAAGGTCGAAATAAAAGTTTCTGTTAGATTTTGAACAGTTTTTAATCCACTAATCATTAGTTTTCCCCCAGCAAAAGCATAAAGGCTGAAATCTTGATTTGTATTTTCTGTTATTGCACTCATTACTAAGTCATCATCATGCCAAATTACCATGCTATAATTCTTTAATACATTGATATCTGGTAAACCTTGTGATGCAATGTCCCATTGAGTAAATTCACGATTTATTACTGCTTGATAAAAATTATCCACCATTTCATCTGTTGGATTCATAATTGATCCTGTATTGTCTCTAGTTTCATCTACTACTAATATTCCTTGATCTAAAGGAAAAGAAATTGGTGTTCCACTGATAATATTTGATAATATGCTTTCAAAACCATTTAATTCTGCAGTTATTGCATAATAGTAAGTTTGGTTGTTTTGGAGATTAGTGTCTGTATAATTTACGGTTATTAAAGGATTTGTATTGATTTTTGTAAAAGTTCCATTGATTTGATTAGATCTGTAAACATTGTATTTAACTTCTTGATTTGGAATATCTAAGGAATTCCATACAATTTTACATTGATTATTTGCAGCAAAAATTGCGCTGACTACTGGTTTCATTTCCGTATCGGTATTATACAATATCCAGTTATTACTGTCAAATTCATAGTTTGCTATACCAGCATTCATCGAAAAATCAAAGACATTTCCATTAGGACTAGCATTGACGATTAATGAGTCTTTAGTCCCATTTGTTGATTCAAAATTAATGGGTACTTTTACATAGAATGGATTAGAATCTTCAGATGTCAAAGATTTTATGAAGATCTTTGCATTTTGTCTGTTACTGTCAAAAAATAAAGCATATTCAAAAGATGGAAGCCCTTTTTTGAATATCCATTGTGTGAAGAATTGATCTAAATTCTGACCTGATACCTGTTCGCATATATCCTTAAATTCTGTAGTGATCACATTACTATTATGGTATGTATTAAAATATGTTTGAAGGATATTGAAAAAGTTTGTATTTCCAACTGTTAATCTGAGCATATGTAATACAGAAGCTCCCTTTTCATATTCTGGTGGTGTAAAGTAGTTTAAATAGGTTGGATCATAAATGACTTGGTCACCATAAGAATGAGACCAATTTTTATAATAGAGTTGAAATGATGATAAAACATAGTTTTTCATACCTTCAAAACCCAGTTGATGTTCTGCATAGATTGCTTCTGAATAAGTTGCAAAAGATTCACTTAACCATACATCTTTCCAAGTGAGGGGTGTTAAACAATTCCCAAACCATTGATGTGCCATTTCGTGAGCTACAATGTATTTACATGTGTTATTGTTCTGTATATATGAGGCTCCTATTGTTGTCATTGTTTGATGTTCCATAGCAGCAAAAGTAGAAATATTAGCTACTGCATTTCCATATTTTTCAAAAGGATAAGGACCATAAGCCTCTGAAAAAGCTTCCATCATTTGTGGCATGTCTCCAAATAACAGTGTGGCTGTATTTACCTGATTAGGTAAGACAAAATTTTGTAAAGGTATTGATTGAAAGACTTCATTTACTTCAGCAAAATCTGCAGAGGTTAAGCAAACTAAATAGGTTGCCATTGGGTTTGAACCTATCCAATGATGCGTAGATGTCCCATCACCATGGTCTTCTATTTGGGTTCTTAAACCATTACAGGCGACTTTCCAATCAGATCTTATTCTTATATGTTGATTCACTATGGCTTTATCCCAAGGATGATCATAACATGGCCACCAATACCTGGATGCATTTGGATCAGATACAGTAAAAACTTGGTTGCTTAAAAATGTCATCCCATTACCATATCCATCATTTGATAGTACAGGAGCACCATGATAATAGACTTTAGTTGAAAAATTTTGTTCTGCAGGAATATTTAGATTTATTGTAATAATGCCATTTTGGTGAGTAAAGACTGCTGGATTGTTATTCACTTTTACTGAATCAACTGTTAATGAAACTAACTCATATTGGATTTGTGATAAACTGACTTCAGCTAACACTTGAGCTTCTACCATTCCAGTTATAGTATGTTGACTTGCATTGATTGAAATATTTAAATCATAATTGAGTACATTGAATCCGTGTGCTGAATCTGCTCTAGTATAATAATAATCTCTACTACTTAAAACAGTTGAGAATTTTGGATGTCCATACAGTCCAATAAAAGAAAACAACACACAGATTAGAAAAATAATTCTTTTCATTTTAACTCCTATCAATTCTTCTGGTTATTCTAAAATTGTTAAATACTACTAAAAAATAGAGAATATTCATAAAGATCAATACATAAATGATCTCTTTTTTTGATATAATATAAGCATATATGATCATAGGCATGATAACTATTATCATGGATTTTATAATCATTATCCCTTTAATTGTCCCAACCTTCTTGATCACAAAGCGAGCAATAGGGTTTTTTTCACTCATATAGGAGGTTCTTTTAACTACCTTATAAGTCGAAATTGCATCAAGAATATTTAAAATTAAAAATACTAACACTAAAAGTATAAATAAAATCAGCATTTTACCTCCGATACAAAATTAACGAAACAGGATTGCTTGTCAATAATCAGATACAGTTTTATGTCTAAAAAAAAAATATGACTAAAATACATAATTATCTCAAATTTAAGAGTAAATTAAAAAACTAAATGAAGACTTTTTCCTTGACCTAATTAACCCTTTATCTTTTTTGTTATTATAGATTATTATTAGTAAAATGAGGATAGTTATTTGAGCATTATTATTGCAATTATGGTATTTGGCGCTTTAGTTTTCATTCATGAAAGCGGACATTATTTTGCTGCAAAATGGTGTGGTGTGATGATTGAAAAGTTCTCTATAGGCTTTGGTCCTAAAATTTTAGGCTTTAAACGTAATGGAACTGAATACATTCTTTCACTTATCCCTTTGGGTGGATATGTTAAAATGAAAGGGGAAAATCCTTATGATAAAGATCAAAAGGGTGATCAGGATGAATTTGCTCAAAAAACTTGGTATCAACGTGCTTTCATTGCATTTGCTGGACCTTTTGCAAATCTAATCTTTGCTTTTGTTCTTTTTATTTTTTCTTTTGCTATTGGTAAAACCTATTTTGATATGGATCCTATAATAGAAAAAGCTACCTCTGAATATGCTTCATACTTGCATGAAAATGATAAAATCCTTCAAATTAATCATAAAGTGGTTAATGGTTACTCTGAAATGTTTCTGTTAATTAATGAAAATAAAAATAATATTTTTAAAATTCAAAATAATCAAATTATCAAAGAAATTAATATCCCAATTAAAACAAGAAGTGACTTTTACTCTAATGTTTATCCAAAATCTGGAACCATTATCGGTGATGTGGCTTCTGGAATGCCTGCTTGGAAAGCAGGATTAAAAAGTATGGACTCAATAATGAAAATTGATGGGTTAACTGTGGATTCCTGGACTAAAGTAAGAGAAACCATCCAAAATTCTAAGAATAAATCTGTATTGCTTACAATAAATAGAAACGATCATATTTTTGATAAAACTGTCATTCTCGAAACCAATCCTTTAGAAGAAAAAGCTGTTAAAATGATTGGGATTACTCAATATTTGCCTGTGAAAATCGAAGAAAAAAATAATATCCTAGAATCTATTAAATTGGGATCTATCTCAACAATAAACTTTACTGTATTCAATTATTTGGCTCTTTATAAAGTATTTAAAAGCCCTTCCTCTCTAAAAGCAAGCTTAGGAGGGCCAGTAATGGTCTTTTCAATGACTAAAGAAACTGCTGAGAAAGGTTTTTCTGATACGATAAATTTTATGGCTGCTATCAGTATTTTATTGATGATTATGAATCTCTTGCCAATTCCTATTCTTGACGGAGGTCATATTTTTTTCTGTTTAATAGAAGGATTGTTTAAACGTCAAATCCCTCTCAAAATTCAACAAAACTTACAACAAGTGGGCTTTTTTCTTTTGATATTTTTAATGGTATTTGCCTTTTATAATGATTTTTCTAAAATGGCAACTCGGTCTATCTCTATGAAAGAAAATCAGAAAATTATTGATACACCTTAAATGTGGAGGAAAACATTTTTAAATTTGATTTATTAAAACAGTCTGGAAATGCAAGAGCAGGCATTCTTGAAACTCCTCATGGAAATATTGAAACTCCCATTTTCATGCCTGTTGGTACATTAGGGACTGTTAAAGCGATGAGTCCTCATGAATTATCTGATATTGGGGCTCAAATTATTCTGGGTAATACCTATCATCTTTATCTCAGACCAGGGCACGAAATAATTGCTCGGGCAGGAGGCTTACATGGTTTTGAAAACTGGCATAAACCAATACTGACTGATAGTGGTGGTTTCCAAGTGATGAGCCTTGCTGGATTGAGAAAGATCACCAAAGAAGGTGTTCGCTTTCAATCTCATATTGATGGCAGTTATCACTTATTTACTCCTGAAAGGGTTATTGAAATTGAAAACGCTCTCGGAGCTGATATTATTATGGCTTTTGATGAATGCCCTCCTTATCCTGCAACCAAAGACTATATTGCAAAATCTTTAAAAATGACCCTCGATTGGGCAAATAGATGTAAAGATGCTCATAAAAATACTGAAAAACAAGCTTTATTTGGAATCGTTCAGGGAGGGATATATCAGGATCTTCGTAAACAAAGTGCTGAAGCTTTAATGGATATGGATTTTCCAGGATATTCCATTGGTGGGCTTGCAGTTGGAGAACCTAAAGAACATATGTTTGAAATTACAGAGTTTTTAAACCCAATCTTACCCAAAAATAAACCACGTTATCTTATGGGAGTGGGTACTCCTGGAGATATTTTAGTTAATATCAGAAATGGTGTGGATATGTTTGACTGTGTAATGCCAACCAGAAATGCCCGTAAGGGTAGCGTTTTTACTTGGAATGGTAAAATGATAGTTAAGGCTTCAAGATATAAAGAAGATTTCAGACCAATAGACGAAAATTGTTCCTGCTATACTTGTAAAAACTTTTCTCGCGCCTATATCAGGCATCTTATCTCAATGAAAGAAATTTTAGGGATGAGATTAACCACAATTCATAGCTTACATTTTTATCTTGATCTTGTTAAAGAAACACGAAAAGCAATATTAGAAGATCGATTCGAATCATTTTTTCATACCCACTATCCCAAAGTTGATCTTTTAATGGATCAGGAATAGGAAGTTAATATGCTAAATATATCTGATTTTTATAAAATGAAAGAATCACAAGTTCCAATCTCGATGATAACAGCCTATGATTATTCCTCAGCTCAGATTTGTGAAAAATCACAGGTTGACATAATATTGGTAGGTGACAGTTTAGGGATGGTTGTTTATGGTCATCCTGATACTTTAAATGTAACTATGGATGATATGATTAGACACAGTTCAGCTGTCAGAAAAGGTGCTCTTGATACTTTTATCATTACAGATTTACCATATATGAGTTACCATTTGGATATTAAAACGACAAAATATAATGCTTCTCAGTTATTGATCAAAGGTTTAGCTGATGCTGTTAAACTGGAAGGTGGTTCTTCCTCGCGCTTGGACGCCGTAAAGGCTATCGTAGATTGCGAAATACCAGTAGTTGGTCATCTTGGCTTAACCCCTCAGTCAATTCATAAATTTGGTGGTTTTAAGGTACAGGGAAAACAGCAATGGGAAAAAGATGAAATCTATCTTCAAGCTCAAAAACTTCAAGAAACTGGAATTTTTATGTTAGTACTTGAAGGAATACCAGAAGAACTAGGAAGATTAATAAGTGAAAATCTTAAAATTCCAATTATAGGTATTGGGGCTGGAAGATATACAGATGGACAGGTATTGGTTTGGCATGATGTTCTTGGTTTAAGCAACATTACAGCTAAATTCTCAAAAAAATGGGTAAATGGTACAGATATATTTACTGAATCAGTTATGAGTTATAAAAATGATGTAAAAAATAAAGTTTTCCCTGGGGAAGAAAATGTTTATTTCCCCATTCATAAATAGGAGGGTAATATGATTGATGAATTAGATGAATTAGATGACAGTCCTGAAAAACAATTTGAAGCCGTATTAAGATTTAAAAACAGACTTCAGGAAGATTTTATAGCTTTTGGTGCGTTACTCTCTGAAATAAAAAGAAAAGGTGTTTATAAAGCCAAAGGGTATAAAACTTTTAAAGATTTTATTGAAACCGAGTATAATCTTGCTTCTGCGTTTGCGACAAAACTAATTGATACCTATGAACTCTATATTGAGGAATTGGACATCGACGAAGAATCATTGAAAGAAATTGGTTTTGATCGTCTTGCTATGATCAAACCTTTTGTGAAAGACACTGAAATTAGCATTGCCGAATCTTGGATTGAAGAAGCAAGAGAAAAAACTACACCTGAACTAAGACAAATAATTAAAGACGAAAAAGAGAAAACAAAAAAACAAAAAACATTTAAAGAATTATTTATTGAACAACATCACGAAAAAATGGTTACTTTTTTTAATTGTAATATGAAAGAATTGAATTTTAAACTTGCTATCTATTTTCAAGATGAAGATCTTGATTCTATAAAACAGGTTATAAAAGAAAAACAAAGAAAATTAGAACTTTCAGGAGAATTCTCTGGAATGTTTTCTGACTCAAACGAATAAGGAATGACTATGAATAGAAAAATTAAGATTTTATGGGTGGATGATGAAGTTGATCTATTAATTTCTTTTGTCTTATTTTTACAAGAAAAGGGATATATTGTAAAAACTGTTACCAATGGAGCTGATGCTGTTGTTGCTGTTGTCAATGAGAAATTTGATTTAATCCTCTTAGATGAGATGATGCCAGGTATGGATGGGTTATCAACTCTTCAAGAAATTAAACGTATCAATTTTTCTATCCCTGTGGTTATGGTAACCAAAAGTGAAGAAGAAGGCTTAATGGAAGAAGCGATTGCAGGACAAATCGCTGATTATTTAATCAAGCCCATAAATCCTAATCAAATCATCATGGCAATAAAGAAAATTTTCCTAACTGATGAAATTAGATTAAATCGAATGGGCCAGGAATACTCTCAGTTTATAGCCCAAATGAATAGAAAACTTGTCATGTCTCCAAATTTTGATGAATGGAAAGATATCTATAAACAAATGTGCCAATGGGATATTATGATTGATCAAGTAAATGATGATAATTTAAAACAAACTCATTTTCTCGAAAAAAGGAATTGTAATACTGAGTTCTGCAATTACGTTGAATCCAATTATGGTTCTTGGCTAAAATCAACCGATCGTCCGAATATGTCTTTTGATGTAGTTTCTCAATACGTTGCTCCATTGTTAGAAAAAAAGAAAACTATATATTTTCTCATACTAGATTGTTTGAGATATGATCAATATTTATCAATGGAACCCTATTTAAAAGAATTGTTTGATATTGATTTAGATTTATACTATTCCATCTTACCAACAGCAACACCTTATTCAAGAAATAGTATATTTAGTGGACTTTTACCTATAGATATCGCACAAAAATTTCCAGAATATTGGACTGACAGTTCAGATATTGAAAACAGTCGAAATAGAAACGAACATCAATTGTTAGATGAACATATTGAAGATCTCGGATATTCAATCTCTCCTGCTAGTAAGTACATTAAGGTTTTCAATATTGATGAAGGCAACTATGTTCTCAGGAAAATAGATTCTTATAAGAATGAAAAATTAGTGGTTTTAGTTTACAACTTTCTTGATTTATTAGCCCACCATCGTTCAAAAGATCAAATTCTTCAGGAAACTATTCCAGATGAAGAAGCTTTCAGAGCATTTACTAAGCATTGGTTTGTTCATTCCTCACTTTATGAAACTCTAAAACTGATTAGTAAACAAGACGCTATTTTGGTGATAAGTACAGATCATGGTTCTATTCGTGTTACTAGAGCAACTCAGGTGATAGGAGATCGAGATACCACGATTACTGTTCGATATAAAGAAGGGAAAAACCTGTCATGCAATGAAAAACACTCTATGCAATTAAAAAAGCCTCAGGAATTTGGTTTGCCTTCCAGAAATATTGTCGATAATTATATTTTTGCCAAAGATGATTATTATTTTGTTTATCCGAACTCATATCATCAATATCAAAAACAATATAATGGCACTTTTCAGCATGGAGGGATATCAATGGAAGAAATGATCCTTCCTGTTGCTGTTTGTCATTCAAAAAAATAAAGGTATAGTTAGTGATTCTAGAGCTTGATTTATTATCTAGAAGAGATACAACCAATTTAGCAAAAAAATTAGCTAAACTTTTGAATAATGGAGATATTATTGCCCTTCATGGAAATCTTGGAGTGGGAAAGACTTACTTTGTCCAAAAATTATGTAAAGCACTTGGCTCTAATGATGATGTTTCAAGTCCATCTTATGTTATTCAGAATATTTATAATGGGAATTTCACAATTTATCATTTTGATTTGTATCGCCTAATTTCTACTGACGAGGTCTTGGAGCTTGGTTTAGAAGAAAATTTTATTCATGGTATTACTATTATTGAATGGCCAGAAATTGCAATACCTCTTTTACCTAGGAATACTTGGCATCTATATTTTGAATATGTAAAAGATAATCAAAGAAAAGTTAAAATTGTTAATGTGACAAAGCTTGATAAGGAGTTTTAAGAATGAGAAATTTTAAAGCGGCAGTTTTTGAAAATAACAAGATTAAAATTTCTGTTGTATTTACTGATAGTGTTTTAATGAAATCTGAAGATAAACTCATGAAAAGACTAAGTTTTTTTCAGGACAATTTCTTTACTGACCGAAAAGTAGTATTATTTATGTTAGATTCTAAAAACCCTGTATTTTTTGGAGACCAGAAAATTGTAGATTCTCTTAATGGAATTCTATGGAAGAACTTACCTTGGAAAGAGTACCAAGTTACTGAAAATATAAATTTTTAAAATTAAAGGCGCTTTTTCAAGCGCTTTTAATTTTTTATAGCTTAACGTATAATTAATTGATGTGGTATTTTAATATTCCTTTATCACGACTAGCTATATAAATGTCATTTCCGTCAAGAAGAACAGTGTTAACATATCCAACTTCAGCAAAGGTTAGATGTGCCTTTAAAGAGGCTTTATTTGGGTCGCTGATATTGAAAATATAAGTCCCATTGGTTCCTGCTGCAACAGCAGCATAATTAGTATTTACTGTTACAGTAGTAGCAAAGCTAGGTGTGGGGAATGACCAAATTTGTTCAAAATTGCCACTTACATTAATTATTTTAAATCCACCTTGTCTGTCTGCTAAATAAGCATATCCATTTTGAACTTTTACATCTAACACTTCTCCATTAGTATCTATAGAATGTAGTATAGATTTTGTTAAAGCATCATAACAGTATAAACCATTTTGTCTTGCACTGACATAGGCGCGATTTGTAGAAACATCAAAATCAAATTTCCCACAAGTATAAGGAAATCTGATTGTTAAACTATCTACATCAGATGTTGGTTGAGGTTTGTTACGATTATAATCACACTTTTTTAATTGATAACTCGTGCCAAAGTTACCCGTTCTGTAAAAACTAAAGCTACTGTCAGCTGGATTCGCTGGTAACAATTGTAAATCAATTATATAGTTTGTATCACCTTGAACTTTGTCTTTAAAAACAGGATGTGCTGGATCTGTTACATCAAAATATGCTATGTAGTCTTGACCCTCTCTGTCAAAAATAAAAAGAAATTTATTTTCTTTTTGATATTTAACTAATTTAGTTTCTGTTAATGGAGACATATAACCATATGTTGTAACCCAAGCGATTTGCTCTCCGCTATTTTTATCACTAACTCTGAAACCAGCCTGATCTTCTGCAGAAAAAAGTAAATTGTCTGATATTTCCAGATCTAATGGGTCGCCTACTGTCGATATCGTTTTGATGTATTCTACACCATTGTTTGAATTATTGACAGGGTCGTTAGCTTTTGCGCAAGCTCCAAGTAATAACATTAAACTTAAAAGTAGAAACATGACTTGTTTCATTTTACTTCCTCCAACAGGATTATTTTTATTTATTTTAATGCAAATTATGTTCCAAATTATTTTTTTCTTACTAAGTCTCAATTTATTCAATTATAATTAACTTTCTCTACCAATTAAATAATTTGTAAAGTTTAAAAGTTGGCATAGATTAATAACTCTTTATTAAAATAAATATTGGACTACTTCAAGAAATGTAATTGCTAAAGATTTACTGATGAAATCATTAGTATTAAAAAGTAAAGTACAATCATTTCTTAAAGAAGCATCCTCTATTGTATTAATTTTTTCCATAAATATTTTATTTATAAACTCTCTAAGGTCTTGATTTGTTTGATACCAATAGTTAAATGGATTCATACCATTTTCTTGCTTTATATTCAGGAAATATTTATATTTCATCATCATACAAAACCGATAGGGTATTGATCTAATTATTTTAAAATTTAGATTGGTAGGCCTTAAATTATTCTTCTCAAATTTAACTTTGGTTGATTCCTTTAACTTTTCATTTATCCATTCAAAATAGATTCTTCTATGTTTTCTTAACTTTGGATCAATAGAAATTACATATTGCATAAACTCTGTGTCAAAAAAAGCTGAGACACATTCAGAAAATGGGCTAGTAATAGCATAACAATTAGTACCACCATTCATTGTTCTATTATAAAGATTAAACATTTCAGTATTCTGGTATTTTTTAAAAATATTTTTTATATTCGTTTTATTAATTAACAGATTGGAAAATGTGAAAAATTCATTATTCTTGTTCTTTGTGACAAATGCACTTAAAACTGCATCCCCTGCTGCTCCTGTGTGCACAACACCAAAATTATCCATATTTATATTACGGGTCATTGATAATTGATGAGCTGCTCCTGAATAAAGCACTAACCCATCATTACAAATAATATTGTCTTCAATATTATGTAAATAACTTCCATGATCTAAGCTTTGGAAAATAAATGGATCGTGTAAATAAAGAGACATTTGTCTTGCATAAATTTCATCACTATGACCTGTTTGTGAAAATGTAAAATTTGTAATATTACTATAACCCAACTTGTGTGCATAAAAAAGGGAAGTGCGAGCATCTAAGCCCCCACTCAGAGTAGCAATATGTTTGTATGAATATTCTATATCTTTTTCATATTCAAGCTTTATTGCTTCTGAAAAAAGTTCATCCATAGTGTTTAATATTTTAGTTTTACTTCTATTTAAGTCAGGAGAATTTGAAAAACGCTGATAATCAAATGTCGATAATTGATTATTATACAATACGTAGTATCTACCAGGTTCACATTTTTTTACTTCTTCAATTATTGTTTGATTTTCAAGCATATAACCAAAACTCATTATCTGATAAGCACCTTCTTCTGACAGATGATATTTCTTATTGAATTTTTTTAAAATATTGGTAATAGTTTTTACACTTGTGGAAAAAATAAAAAAATCTTCATCTTTGTAATAATACAAAAATTTTGTCCCTGCGGGATTAGTAAATAATGTTATTATTTTGGTTTTTTTTTCAAAAACAAAGCCTCCAAAGTCTCCTTTCAGAACACTTGGTAATAATTTGCCCTTTAATACTAAATTAAATAATAATGATTCATAATTTTTCTCAGCGTATTCTTTGATAAGTTTATTCTTATTAAGAATGACTCCGTCAATACAGATAATATGGGTAGTATTCTCAATTAGTACTTTATCATTTTCAAATTTTCTATTTGTTTGTAATGAAAAAATTGATCGATTTGATTTATTAATAATTGGTTCTGTTGGTTTTTTAATTGATTTAATATTTAATATAGAATGATCTATATTTGATAAAACTTCTTTTACTGATATAATTCCTGATAATCCTAACATTTTAATCTCCTTAATTATACAAAAAAAATATTAAAAAAAATTGTCAAGAAGTATAATTTGCTCTTGACCGATCTTAACAAATTTTAAAAATGTAGAAATGGGAGTTAAATAAATCTATGATACATCTTTTTAAAAAATTATTGAATAAAGGCTTTTTTCATATTTTTGGTTCAAATATTGTAAATCGAGTGATCAATTTCTCTTCATCAATTCTTCTTGTTAGGATTTTAACAAAATCAAATTACGGTGTTTGGTCTGCTGCTGAAAATATCCTTCAAATATTTTTACTCCTTCAAGGTTTAGGCGTAACTGCAGGTTTACTTCAATATGCCAGTGAAAATCAGGATCCCAAAAAACAATATGTATATTTCAAAACAAGTTTATTCATAGGTATTATAACAAATATTATTGCATCTTTAGGAATTCTAATTTATTATTTCTTTGGTAAATTCTCAATTCCGAATTCTAAACCTTATTTTTTATTACTTTTTTTACTACCTTTATTTAATATTATATTTGATATTATTATGATATTTCTGAGAATACGCTTAGAGAATAAATTGTATTCGTTTTTGAATACTTTAAATTCTGCTTTTGTTTTAATCTTTACAGTCAGTGGTGCTTATTTCTTTAAGATAACTGGGGTGGTTCTAGGACGTTATCTTGCTGTAATTTTTGTAATTATTTACGCAACTTATAAACTAAAAAATATACTACCAGAAGTATTGAAAAGTGCTGTTTTAGTAAAGAATGAATTAATTGATTTTTTGAAATATTCAGCTACTTGTTTAGTTGCAAATGTATTTACATCAATTTATCTTCTTGTTGATGTCTTTTTTATTGGTTTTCTCCTCAAAGACGAAAACATTGTAGCAATATATAAAACTGCAACGCTTATACCTTTTGCATTATTACAAATTCCTTCTTCTGTTATCGTTTTTCTATTTCCTTTTTTAGCACAAAGATTAGCTCAACCAGAATTACTAAAAGAATTGTATTACAAAATCGTTAGATATATGATAATAGTAAATTGTATAATCGTAAGCATTCTCTTTTTCTTAGCACCATTTCTAATAAAACTCATGTTTGGAGTTGCTTTTATCGATGCTGTCATTCCATTTAGGATACTTCTTCTTGGATATTTGGTTAATGGGTCAATAAAACTCCCTTCTGGAAATACTCTTTTTGCTATGAAAAAGGTTACAACAAACATTACTGTTGTTGTAATAACTGGTAGTTTAAATATTCTTTTTGATTACTTTTTGATAAAAAAATATGGGATGATTGGAGCTTCATTGTCTTCATTAATGGTAGCAATTTTATCTTCTACTATGTTGTTTATAGCAATAAGGTATCATTTTAAGATATTATTAAAAGATAAAAAATAAGCATTTTATATATTCTAAGTATTGAAAGGCTCTTAAATTAACAAATCTTTGTTGACTTAGATACTCACAATTTTTCACAAGTTTGTTGGGAGAATTGAATATTCTTTTCCAATAGAGCATACTATCCGAAAAGTCAGAGCCACTAGTCCGAAATTATAGAGCCAGCTCTCCGATGTAAGATCCACTTGTCATAATAAAAGATAATACTCCATTTTAATATATACACAAATTAAGTGTAAATACAAATTTGGAGGTCACAAATGACCAATTATCGAGAGATACTACGCTTATACCGTCAAGGTATTAGTCTTCGTGGGATATCACGAAGTTTATCCTGTTCACGTAACACTGTGTCACAAGTCATTCAAAAAGCAAATGAAGCCGAATTAACCTGGCTTATTGCAGAAACCCTGACAAATCAACAAATCGAAATTCAGTTATTTCCTGATTTCTATTTAAGAAAACAGCAACAGGAACCAGATTTTGTTCAAATTCACAAGGATTTAGCCAAAAGTGGTGTAACATTATCTTTACTATGGCAAGAATATTCAGACACATGTAGAGATAAAGAACAAATACCCTACAAATATTCTCAGTTTTGTAAATTGTATAATGATTTTTCCGTAAAAACAAAAGCAACTATGCGTATCCATCATAAACCTGGTGAGAAAATGGAGGTTGATTGGGCTGGTCAGACTGCAATGATAAAAAATAATATCACAGGATCTCCTATTAAAGTATACATATTTGTTGCAACACTTCCTTATAGCGGATATTCATATGTAGAAGGCTTTTTATCTATGAATACCGAAAGTTGGATTCAAGCACATATCAATGCGTTCAATTACTTCAATGGTGTTACTAAGATACTTGTTCCAGATAATCTAAAAACAGGAGTAGATAGGATTCATTGGTTTAATCCAGTCATAAACAGAGTCTACGGTGATATGGCAGCTTATTATGACACAGCCGTTATTCCTGCAAGAGTAAGGAAACCTAAAGATAAAGCAAGTGTAGAAGGAACGGTAGGCGTTATTTCGACATGGATAACAGCCTCATTAAGGAATATCCTTTTTTTTACTCTTAATGAGTTAAATGAATTAATCAAAGAAAAGCTAAATGAGTTCAATAGAAAGCCTTTTCAAAAGAAGGAAGGAAGTCGTGAGAGTGTTTTTCTGGCAGAAGAACAAAATGAATTATTACCCTTGCCTTTATCAAAATATGAACTTGCCATATGGTCAAAAACAATTGTACAATATAATTACCATGTTTGTATAGATAAAATCAATTATTCAGTACCTTACGAATATATAAAGCATGAGTTAGACGTGAGAACTACCATTAAGACAATAGAGATCTTTTATAATGGCAACAGAATAGCTTCACACATTAGAAAATATGGTAATGCAGGACAATATCAGACTTTCCCAGAACATATGCCAGAACAGCATCAAAAATATCTTGAATGGAATACAGAAAAATTTATTGCGTGGTCAGATGAAATTGGATCAAACACAAAAGCTGTAATAAAAAGCATTATTTCCTCATGTAAAGTAGAGCAACAAAGCTATAGAACATGCATGACCTTATTGAAATCAGCTGATAAATATTCAGCAGAATGCCTTGAAAAAGCTTGCGAAAGAGCATTAACCTATTCTCCTAATCCAGGAGTTAAAACAGTTTATCAGATTTTAAAAAGAGGATTTGATATGATATCTGTTTGTTTTGAACCTTCAGAAACAGTAGCACCGTCTTGTCATGGTTTAACCAGGGGTTCATCATATTATGGGAGGAAAAAGAAATGATAGATCGTCAAACAATAAATCAATTGTATGAAATGCATTTAAGCACTATGGCTGAAAGTTTTAAAGAACAAATAAAGGATCCGGCTTATAAACAATTATCTTTTGAAGAGAGATTTGCTTTTATAGTAGATAAAGAATGGATTAACAGAAAGAACAACAAATTAGCAAAATTAATCAAAACTGCTAATTTAAAATTTACAAATGCTTGCATAGAAGATATAGAATATCACGATGACAGGAAAATCGATAAACCATCAATATTGCGGTTATCAACATGTGAATATATAACATCAACATACAATATAATAATTACAGGGGCATCTGGAAGTGGCAAATCATATATTGCATGTGCCTTAGGTATGTCTGCTTGTCGTAAATCATATTCAGTAAAATATATAAGACTACCAGAACTTTTTGATGAATTAGAAGTAGCAAGAGGAGAAGGTCGGTACAAAAAAGCAATAAATCAATACAAACAAGTAAAACTTTTGATAATAGACGAATGGTTATTAACTCCTCTTAGAGGACATGAAGCAAATGATCTGTTTGAAATAATCGAGTCTAGATATCAAAATGGTTCAACCATGTTTTGTTCTCAGTTTGAAATTGAAGGATGGCATGAGAAGATTGGACAAACAACTCTTGCGGATGCCATCCTTGATAGGATAGTTCATAATGCTTACGATATATTAATTGAGGGAAAAATGTCAATGAGAGAAAGAAAGGGGTTTAAAAAATAATGATAATTTGTCCGAGTAGTTTTACCGATCTCTCGGACAAATTTTTAATGAAAAGTAAGAGAGTTTTATGTGGCTCTCTTAACGGAGGCTTGGCTCAATAAATTCGGAGCATATGCTCTATTAAATCGGAACGTATGCTCTAAACGATCGGTATATTCAGGAGAATCACACCCGTTACTTATAATCAGTTGTTTTTAATCTTTTTTTTATAGTTATTTGGATAATAAAAATATTCTTAATACTGTAAATATTAAGTTATTTCAGAGTTTACCTTCAAATCTTCTTACGGATTTATTTTATAATTTCTGTAAATATAAATTATTTGACTCTATTTTTATAAAAGTTGTTAATGTCTTTTATTGATAAAATTAGGAAAATCTATGATTTTTTATTTATTTATGATGACCTCGTAAAAAAGAATAATTTCAAAAAAATATATTTTGAAGTTTCTCAAGCACAAAATGAGTAATAAACCGAATATTTACTACATTTCTCATTTTTAAGCTCAGGAAAACAGATTTTTTCCAATATTATAATTAATAATAAGAGATGCTTCTCCCATACCTTACTTTTTGTTACTCTGAACAGGTTAATAAATAATGCTTTTAATGATTGAGAATAAGACATCTTGCCAAGATTTCTATATCTTGATTTTCGAGCCTCAGTTTGGCTTATAAATCTGGAATTGGTACCTTCAATTCCACTTCGATACCGATACTTTTCTTTATACTCATCACTCTGTTCATAAATTCTTCTTAAACAGGAAGCCACTTCAGATTTCTTATAGTGCAAAACTCGGTTGTTCTTACCTTTTTTTGATGTGCAAGTTTCTTTTAAAGGACATTTGTTACAGATTACATGACTCCATTTGGCACAATAACTATCATTTTTACCAGTTTTAAACTGATCAGGTTTATGATTAGCAGGACATGTTAACACTTTAAAATTATCCTTATCAAAGCGAAAATCATCAAGGCCTCGTTGGGATGCATTACCAAGAACCGGGGAAATAACTTCCACTTCTTTTTCTTTTGCTGCTATAATGTTTTTATGACCACCGTAAGATGCATCGCCAAGCATGTTTTTAGGGCAGATATCCCGATCTTTTAAATTATCTAACGCTGGTATTAATGCATGAGAATCATGAATAGCGGCTGATTCTGTCTTTACGTAGGTAATCAGATTCAGCGGTTTTTCTTCACCTTCCTTTTCTTCTGAGTATGTCTCGACTATCTGTGTTTGATAACCCTGACCTTTATGCCCATCATAGCCGGCATCCTGATCAGAAGGATTCTGAATACTTGTACATTCGACTTCCTTAGGTTTCTTTATAATAACAATGTTATCTTTTACAATGCAATGTTCAGAAAACACTCTTTCTAACAATTTGAATGATTTTGATGAGGATATTTCTTCATTCTCAACAAACATTAAAAGAAGACCGTTCATCTCTTCTGCAAGCTTTTGAAGCGTTTTTTCGGAGTCTGATGGTTTTACCTGTCCAAAAACACTGATGCCTTTACCCTTGAAATACAGATCTTTCAGCTCTTGGTGAATTTTTGAATCATAAATATCTGTAAAATTCTTTTTCAGAGCCTTTAAAAACAGCTCGGTGGTTTTTGATAATACCCTGATTCTTCCCAGTTTAGCCATATTTGAATAGACATGAACCGAATCAAGACGCTGTTTGTCTGTATTTACGTTTAATTGTTTGATCATTAAATCGGTTGCCTTTTCAAACACTTCATTACCGATTCCTTGAATAACCATTCTATTACGCATAGTCCATAAAGTTTTAAGGGAAATAACCTGATCATTTTCGTTGAAACATTCCAGTGCAAAATGCCATAGCTGATTAAAAGCTAATTCTTCAATAGTCTCTTCATCGGTTAGATTAAAAAACTGTTGAAGGATAGTGGCACCCATTACCGAATATAATTCTTTGCTTGGACGACCAAGATCCGATGTGTAATACTTTAATACTTTCTTGATGGGAAGTACTGGTAAAACACAAGTGCGAAATACACCTGCCCAACTTTTTTCAAGTCTTGTTAGTTTTACTGGTGTATATTGAACTCTCCAAGTCTCTAATCCAGGCAGTTCCATCTGATTTTTACTTTTTATTTTAATCATAGCTATTTACCTCTTATTTATAGAGATAATACTATGATTTGCTGGATCTTGTCAAGACATTTATTGCATTTATGTCATTATTTTTCAATCTTTTAAGGATAAATACTTTTTACGAAGTCATCATTTATTATAAGTTTAGTTTTACTTAACTGTATATTCTCATGAATTCGGACAGTGATTCTCATTTTTTTCGGACACCTATTCTCATGCAATTCGGACAGTCACTCTCATTTTTTTCGGACATCTATTCTTATAAAATTCGGACAGTTTATCCGATTTTTTTAATCCATTATATTAGCCTTCATTCTTTGCTGATCATAAAAAAGGAGATCTAACCAGAAAATCAATTACAGTTAGTATAAACTGCAAAAGAAATATAAGAAATAAAGACATAATTGAAATCCTAATATGCTTTTATATGTAGATAAAGTGTCACTTTTACAGTAGTTTAAACATGAAAACCTAGAACAACATTTGCAATTCTAGGTTATATTCACCTTTGTTGTTTGCTTTAAAATAATCAAGATTTATTGATATTTCAAGGTTTGATTGAAGAATGTTTCCAAATGATTTAAAGTATTGAAAACTCTTGTTGCTAATTACAACTTAATTGTTATTCCGATCTTTCCACCAGAAAATGCGTTGTTGCCTCCAAATTCCATATTAACTCCAAAGTTGTCAGAAAAATAATATCTGCCACCTAGTTGTGCCCCTAAACCTAAACCTGAAGTATGAGAACCGGGATAATCATCAGGTGAATTCCAAACATAAAAACCTATGTTTAACCCTGCATAAAAATCCCATTCTCGTGGGATATTCAACAATTGATTAAAATGATAATTCCCATTACCTGAAAAACCTATGATTGAATGATGGTATTTGTGACTATCATGTGAGTTGTACCAGTAATTCTCGTCATAAGAATGGTATGATAGCTCACCACCTAGTGAAAAATTCGGATGTACTCTATGATCTAATCCAATATAAACTGGGACACCCCATGATGAAAATCCAACCCCTGCATTAAATTGTGTTTGACCTTTTGTTGCCGTTCTTTGTCCATAGAGAGTCCCGATAATAAATATCAGAACTGCAATTAATAAAAAATTTTTCATTTTCTCCTCTTTCTTTCTCTTCTTAGTCATTGTTAATTGAATGCTATCATGTGACTAAATCAAGAGAAACTGTCAAATGACTAATTATAGTATAGCTCGTTTAGTAATAAAAGCAAATTGTATTAAAAATCAATATATTAAATGTCAGATGATTTATAAATTTTCCTGCTATTCTGTCTTTTTTTCTCAATTACGTTTGACTAGAAAACCCTTGTACAGAGCTTCAAAAAATATCAGAAAATAGATTGAAGAAACCATTAATTGATGATATTATTGCTTTTCTAACAAAGAATTTGATTTTGCTTAATGTAATAGTGAAAGATTCTTCTTTTTAAAATCAGTGACAATTTATCTCTTCTGATGTCTTAACCAACCAATGCTCTCAATAATACCAAGACTGGATAGTAAAGGAGATTTCATTGGACATATAGTCTCTCTAATTATATGAAAATAATGTTATTTTATTTGATGACTATTTCATTTATTAATGATCAGTTATTGAAAGGCTACTCCTTCCTTGGAGCTTGGATAAAAATCTTTCTTTAATTAAGTTATAATTTCTTACATTGATTTCATCAATAATTAGAATTATCATTATTAGAAACTGTATAATTTATCATAATTATCTCATATAAATTTATTTTTTCAATTGACAAATTGCTAGAATATTTTATTTGTAATAATATGATCTAAATAATGTGAGGTGGAAATGAAATTTTCAATCAATAAAAGAGATTTTGTTAATTATGTCTCTCATACAAACATGATAATTTCTAACAAAGCGACCATGCAAATTATTACTAATATTTTGCTTGAAGCGGATAGTGTTACAAATACAATTAAATTAACTGCAACAGATTTAAATATTACCGTTGTTCTCACCATAAATGCCAATGTTTTAGAAGATGGAAAAATATGCATTTCAGCAAAAAGCTTTGCTGACATTATTCAAGCTCTTCCTGAAGCTGTTATTCATTTTGTTACGGTTGATGATAAATTAAAAATCAATTGTGAACAATCTAGTTTTAATCTCAATTATGTTGATCACTCTCTTTTCCCTTTAGTGCCTGAAGTAGATCGATCAAAAGCTGTCAAATTTGACTGTAATCTATTTAAAAAGATGATTAATAACACTACTTTTGCTGCCGGATCTGAAGGGAGCAGTCAGATATATGCTGGTATTTACTGGAATATTTCTGCTAAAGAACAAATTATGGCGGCTACTGACTCAAAACGTATCGCTGAAGTAAAAACTTTTTTTGATATTGACATGGAAAACCCTATTGAGGTGGTCGTTCCTTCCAAACCAATGTTATTTATTGAAAAATACCTCAATGAAAACACCTCAGAAATTGACTTGATTTTTGAAGATAACAGAGTTGTCTATCTTTATGAAAATATTGTAGTTATGAGTAATAAGTATGAAGGAAAATATCCAATTTATTCTGTTGTTTTCAGAAACGAACATAAACATCAGGTTATTATTAATAAAACTGTTTTCAGAGATGCAATTAGAAGAGTTTCTTTGCTCGCTACTAACGATGATGCTAATATTATAAAATTTGATATCAATCAGTATGATTTAGTGATAGAAGCAATCAATAGCGAACTGGGAAATGCAAAAGATGTCTTATCTGAATTCTCTTATGATGGTGATCCTATTGTATTTGGGTTGAATTCAAAATTTATTCAGTCTTTTTTAAGTGTGATTGAGTCTGATGATGTTGTTTTAAAAATTGGTAAAGCGACTGAACCTATCTGGATTTTAAACAATCAGGAGTTTGAAAACTATAAAGTTCGCTTCGTCGTCATGCCCTTAAGATTTGATTAACTAATCCGGGCACTTTATAGTGCCCTTTTTTTTTAGGAGAAAAATTTGTTTATTAAAAATATCAATTTATCAGGTTATCGTAATTACCATGATAATTCGTTTATTTTTTCTCCTAATGGGTGCATCTTAGTTGGGAAAAATGGTGTTGGTAAAACTAATCTTCTTGAAGCAATCACTTACTTTGCGTATGGTAAATCTATCAATAATCACTCAGATAAACTAATAAAAGGTTTTTATGATCCTTTCTTTTTAATACAAGCAAACTACCAACATGAAAATATAGATTATCTTTTTGAAGCTTCCTTTCAAAACGAAAAAATAATCAAAATAAACGATACCATGATAAAAAGGCAAAGTGATTTGTATTCCTATCTACAGATTGTCTATTTTTCTCCTGATGATATCCATTTAATTATAGGCTCTCCAAAAAACAGAAGAAGATTTCTTGATATGTCTATAGCAAAACTATTCACACCATATATTGAACTACAAAAAACTTATCACCATGTTTTAAACCAAAGAAATCAACTTCTTAAAAATGAAATTAATACTACCTTAAAAAAAGTATGGGATGAACAATTTTTAGAAAGCTCAAAAGAAATATTAAATCAGAGAATTAAGTTTCTTGCTCAATTTGAATCATTATTTCAAGAATCCTATCATCAAATTTCTTCAAATCAAGAATTTGTCTCAATTAATTATATCATTGATGATCATGTTTCTATTCAAAATCACCAATATGAAAACCTCCTAAAAAAGTATGAAGAAAAGGAAATAAGATATCAAAGATCTCTCTTTGGCTCACATACTGAAGACTTTCATATTTGTTTAAATAATAAAAATGCCAATCAGTTTGCTTCTCAGGGTCAAAAAAGATCTATTGTGATTGCTTTAAAACTCGCCTTAGCAAAAATGATTTATTCTTCAACTAATATTTACCCAATTCTTCTTTTTGATGATACCCTAGCTGAATTAGATAAATATCGTTCTGAAAACTTATTACACAATCTGTCTCATAATCATCAAATCTTTATTGCCTCTCCGAATATTGGACATTATAACTTGCTATCTTTGCCTGTTTTGGAGCTATGATATGAATTTAAGAAAGCTTAGTAAAGCAGTTTGGGGTTGGGTTTTATATGATTTTGCCGATTCGGCTTTTGTTACAATTATTGTTACAGTTCTTTATAGTATGTATTTTAAAAATATCATTGTTGGGAAAGGTGAATATGGAACTGCCCTATGGGGGAGAGCTATAAGCATTTCGATGTTAATGGTTGCCATATCAGCTCCAATCCTTGGAGCTATTGCGGATTACTCTCATTCTAAAAAGAAATTACTAACTGTTTTTACCTATTCTTGCGTGTTTTTTACAGCTACACTCTATTTTGTTACGCCAGGTGCTATATTTTTAGCGATGCTGTTTTTTATCATAGCAAATTTCTCTTTCAATAGTGCCAATGTGTTTTATAACTCTTTCCTTACAATGATTGCAAAACCTGAAGATATTGGAAAAATCTCTGGTTTGGCATGGGGGATAGGTTATTTGGGTGGAATGGTGTCATTGATTTTGATCATCCCATTAATGAAAATTACCCTTCCAGATTATATGAATTATAGATTGTCTTTTATTCTTGTAGCTGTGTTTTATGGCCTCTTTGCGTTACCTTCTATGTTGTGGATTAAAGATCCTGTTGGACATGTCCCCAGAAAAATGAGTTATTTTTCTATTGCTTACGAAAGAATTAGCTCTACTTTTAAAAATATCAGAGAATTTAAAGAACTATTAAAGTTCTTGTTTAGTTTCTTGCTCTATAACGATGGGATTACAGTAATTATCAGCTTTGCTTCAATTTATGGTGCTCAGAAATTTGGAATGAAAGCAACTGAAATGATTCTTTATTTTATTTTGGCTCAACCTGCATCCTTTGCTGGTGCTATGATCTTTGGTAGATTATATGATAAAATTGGCGCTAAAAGAAGTATATCAATAACTTTGATTATCTGGATTGTGACTGTGTTATGGGTATTTTTCTGCCAAAGTAAAACAGAGTATTATTTCATTGGACTGCTGGCTGGATTTGCCATGGGGTCCAGTCAATCAAACAGCCGTGCTTTCTTTGCTCAATTAACTCCTATTAAAAAAACAACTGAGTTTTTCGGCTTTTATAGTGTAACTGGTAGATTAGCTTCTATTATCGGTCCTTTGGTTTATGGCGAAATCGCTAGAATTTCTCATGATCAAAAATTCTCTATCTTATCAGTCATATTTTTCTTCGTGACTGGGTTTATTCTTTTACAATTTGTTAATGAAAAACAAGGAAAAGAAAATGCTGTTAAGTATAATGATCAGTTATTGACTTGACAGTTTTGTTCTTTAGAATTTATAATTTAATATCAAAGAGATATTCAAATAAATATATAGAGGAGGAACCATGAAAGTAAAAAGTTTAATAATGGACTCTGCTTCCATTGAAAGAGCTTTAAAAAGAATGGCTCATGAAATTGTTGAACAAAACAAAGGTTTGGAGAACATTTATCTTGTTGGTATTCGTACAAGGGGTGTTCCAATCGCTCAAAGAATCCAAGGATACCTTAAAGAAATTGAAGGTATTGAACTGAATGTTGGTCTTTTGGATATTACTCTTTATCGTGATGATTTATCTACCATCTCACATCAACCTGTGATCAAAGGTTCTGAAATCAGCTTTGAACTTGAAAAATCTAAGATTATCTTATTTGATGATGTCCTTTATACTGGAAGAACTGTAAGAGCTGCTTTAGAAGCAATTCTAGATTTTGGCAGACCTAATCAAATTCAATTATGCGTACTTATTGACAGAGGGCATAGAGAATTACCTGTGAAAGCGGACTATGTTGGAAAAAATGTACCAACCTCTTCTGAAGAAATCATTAAAGTCTCTTTCCTCGAAACAGATGGCGAAGATTCTGTTAAAATTGTTTTAAAAGAAGATTAGAGGATTATATGAATTTTATCAATTTATATCAATCCATCATAAAAACTAATAAATCTTATGTTTGTGTTGGTTTAGATAGTGAATTAAAAAAAATACCTGAATGCCTTAAAAATGAAACTAATCCTATCTGGTCTTTTAACAAAGAAATCATAGATGCAACAGCTAACTATACAGCTTGTTATAAACCTAACTTTGCCTTCTATCTTTCTGCTGGAAAAAAAGGGTTAGAAGCTCTTGAAAAAACAATTGATTATATCCCTGTTCATATTCCAGTCATTCTAGATTGTAAAGTTGGTGATATTGGAAATACCATGGAACAATATGCTGATGCTTTTTTTGATGAAATGAAAGTCTCTGCTATTACTGTCAATCCATTAATGGGGAAAGATGTTTACAATGCAGTTTTCAAAAAAACTGATCGCTACATATTTATTCTAGCTTTAACTTCAAATCCTTCTGCACAAGATTACATCATGAAAAATGATCTATATAAAACTCTTGCTCTTGATATTGCTGATATTGGAGAAAATAAAGCAGGTGCTGTTGTTGGAGCGACTAGAACCATAGATATAAAAGCGATGAGAGATCTTATGCCTCAATCTATATTTTTGATTCCAGGGATAGGTGCTCAGGGCGGAAGCCTTGATGATGTTTGTCAATTTGCTCGTATGAATAATGACGATGCAGGCTTTTTAATAAATTCTTCTCGAGGGATTATCTTTGCTGATTCAAGTTCCTCTTTTGCTGATACAGCTCAAAAAGAAACTGAAAAACTAAGAGATCAAATCAATCAAAAACTCTTATAATCTACTTTTATTTATAATTAAATATGGCCGGTTTCCCGGCCTTTTTTTTATCTTGTATTATTAAGATTTTAGTTTTAATATTTTGTGACATGATATTTTTGTTCCATCTTTAACTTTTACTAAATAAATTCCTGAAGGTGCTATTTTATTTTCAAGGTTTTTCCCATCCCAAATAAAGATCCTATTGTTTTTATCATCTATTCCATTATTTTTCAGCTGTTTTACAAATTGCCCTTTGATATTAAAGATTGAAACTTCTGATATATTTGATTTTTGAGAAGATACAATGATTGAAGTGCCTTCTGATCTGAAAGGATTGGGATAGCTCTTGATGGATAATTGTGATGGGATGAGTATATCCTGATTGTTTGCGTATTCTTCATAAGTATTGATTGTTTTACTCCTATTTTCCCATATTCCATCTGCAGAATCTAAATTGATTGAACTAATTAAATTCAAATTATTGTCATATTCATTGACTACTTTTATCATTTCTACCCAGGTATTACTTAACCAAACAGAATACACTTCTAAACTACATAAATTTTGATCATTATAACTATACTCATTTTTCCCGTTGTTTTCCCATGTATTATTAAGCCACAATTGATTTATTGTTTGAATATTCTTTCCTAATTCATTATAAGTATAATTGATTCGATAATAATTCTTCCAATTATTTGCTTCCCACATTTTTATGTTGTATTGAGAAACTAAATTATTCTCATAAGTATAGCTTATTTGCATATAACTCACCCAATTATCATTGCTCCATTTATTAATAATAATATTTTCTATCAAACCATCTGAATTGTATAAATATTGATAATTATAATAATTGACCCAAACACTATTTTCATCGTCCCATTCCTGAGATATGTTTGATTCAATTATATTGTTTTCATTATAAAATGATAAAGATTTCCAATAGTTTTTCCAAATACTATTTTCAAAGTTACTGGTTATTGTATAATTTACATAACCATTTTCATAATAATAATCTGTTTTGTCGTTATTATTCCATAAATTATTGTTCAACAAATAGGTATTTATCTGTTGATAATTATTCTGGTTTATATAGAGATATTCAGTTTTTGAATAATTTGTCCAGGTTTCATTTGTCCAAAGCTGGGTGATATTGTTTGTTTGTCTGAAATTTCCTGACATTTTAATATCAGAAGATGCCTCATATAATTTATATATTTTTAAAAGATCATTCTTTAAATGATCATCATTAATAGTTTTAAAAAATAAATCCTGAATACCAAATAAAGAACATAAGCATAAGTGTATTATCATAATTAAAATGATTTTCTTCATTATTATCTCCTGAATTTATATTCTATTCTTTAAAAAACGATCTCTTTTATCAAAAAGATTATCGGGGAATTTCTTTTTAGATAAAAAGCTGTTAACCCAATTTAATCTCTTCTGAATGATTTCTTTACGATAATGCTGGTTATTACTTTGTAAAGAGGACTTACTTAATCTGGATAATAAACTGCTTAGAGAAGTGGGACTATAACCAGCTCTTGCTGCCAATACCATGCCTAATTCATCTGCTTCCTGTTCATAAGCATCTAAACGCCCCTGTATAACTGTTTCATACATAGAAAAGGCTTCATCATTCATCTCTTTTTCTGTCAATTCAACTTCTTTATCTGCTGTTGGTAATTCTTCATCCATTTCGTCAAACGCTTGGTCTGCAACAATATTATTCTTTCTTTTTTCTAACTCTTTCATCCCATGACTGTAAAGCACATGAATTATCTCATGGGATAAAACACACGCTAATTCAGATTCATTCTCGCATTGTTTTATCATGCCCTTGGTTACAAAAATATACCCGCCAGGGCACGCATACGCATTTGGAGCATCCAAATTCAGTATAAAGAATTTGAACTCAATGTCGCTCATATCTGAAGCTTCCGCCAGAATGGTCCCAATATAATTTACATAATGATGCATACTCTCATTTTTATAAAGACCCTGAGAAGCGATTGCAGAAGCAACACCAAGACCAAAACCTTCCTCTGAAAATGTGAAGTATTCATTTTTTGGATATATGGGAAATTTTATCTGTTTCTTGTTACTTTTTAAGTTAAAACCTTTATAAGTATCTTTCTTAAATTGTTTGTATTCTTTGGGATTAATTTTATATTTCATGGCAATCTCTAAAAAAGACGGGTCACCTTTAAAGGTTTTGGTAAATCGTTCTCCAAATCCCTTCACACCTGCAGATACTCCATGCTTCGAAGCCGTTAAATCTGTTTTCTGTTTTGCCATGGATTGAAAAACATTATTCTTTGGGGCTGATTTCTTGATTATTGAGTTTGATATGTATCCTGTTTTTCCGCATGCACTAACCTTTATCCATTGATCACTGTCATTTTCATCAATATCGTTATCTAGAACAGTTAATTGTGTTCCTAAAGGTAAATCTATGACAATATCATACCATGACCCTGGTCCCGATCTGAGAACTGCTCTGTCTCGCTGGACAATAAGATTTCCTGCAGCAATTAATAAAACCATGAAGATCATTATTAGAAAATATATTGATCTTTTCATATTCTCCCCCTCTATTTTACATTTAATGTAAGAATCCCATCCCAATCTTTTGGTGGATTTAAAATTAAATATTCACATCTTTCCATCATTGTCTGCGACGGATTATCCTTATATGAACTATTATAAAGCTCTTGGAATTTTTCTTTTGCTAAAACAAAATCTCCCTGACGGTAAATGTCAAGCGCTTGTTTATATTTTTCTATCCAAGGGTATAATTTAATGTTTTCTTCACTATATTCATCAATTAATTCATAAATTCTTGTTGGTTCTGTTTTTCCTTTTACTCTTAAAAAATCCAATTCTCTACAAATAAACTTGTCTTTTACAAAAACCCATGTTGATTCTGAGATTATTATCTGTGTTTTAAAGATTTTATTGACACCTTCCAATCGCGCTGATAGATTAACAGGGTCTCCTATAGCCGTATAATCCATTCTTTTTTCTGAGCCAATATTTCCTGCTACTATCATACCTGAATTAATTCCAAGTCTGGTATTCAGATGAAAAACTGTAGAAGGTTTATTATTCATTTTTGCTATTTCCAACGAAAATTTCTTATGCTTAAGGGCAGCTAAACAAGCTAGCTCTGCATGATCTTTTCTTGCGATAGGAGCTCCAAAAACAGCCATCAAACCATCCCCTGTATATTTATCCAATAATCCATTGTGCTCTAATATTGAATTGGTGATAGAGTTAAAATATTCATTTAAATCATTTACTAATTCTTTAGGTTTTTTCCCTTCTGAATAGGTTGTAAAATTATAAATATCTGAAAAGATAATGGTTGCTTCGATTTCTTCTCCGCCCATATCGATTTGATCAGGATTCTTCATAAGGAATTCTATCACATCTGGATGTAAATATCTGGTAAAGATACGTCGTATCTCTCGCTTAGATCGACCTTCCATGAAATAACTAATTAATACAATAATAAAATATGAAAAGATTAAAGATAACAATGGAATTGTCATATTAATATAATAACGATACTTCCAAATATATGTAATTGCATACATTAATAAAGATATCATTATTAAAATCAATACATTCCCCTGAATGGGATTTAATCTGGTAAAACAAAACATAATAATGAAACATAATAATATATTCATAAAATATAGATAAAGATCAGGTTGGAATTTTATAAAATGATTGTTTTTTAGATTACTTAATATTGTTGCCCATATCTCCATTCCTGGCATTACTTTTGAATAGGGACTTGTTTTTAAATCCATCAATCCATTAGCAGTTGTTCCTATAATTACACTTTTTCCCTTAAAATATCCTGCCTTTATTGTGGATTCTCCTCCATATAACTTAGCACTTGCTGATTGAATAACCGCACTAAAAGGTATGTATTTAAATACACCCTCTGTTCCACCTTTCCCATACCAATTTATTGGAAAATTGTAACTATGGTTCAAAGGAATATATTGTTTTTCTATTCTTAACTGATAGGGTTCTAATACTATTTCTGGAGTATTTTTAAAACTTTTTAAATAACCTGCAAAACTCATTGATGGATAGTAAAGTGAATCTATTTGGTAAAATAAAGGAACATGTCTGATCACACCATCATCATCTGGTTGAATGTTTATCCCACCTATAGAATTTGTCTGTTTTAACAATTTTTCAATCGGATATTGAGCTCCCTTTAATTGATGGGGATAAGATCTTTTCTTATTATTGATTTTGACTTTGATTGCAAAGTTCTTAACATCCTCTGGAATGGTAACTTTATCTTCTCCATATTGTACTCCAAGAATCACTCCACCATGATAACCAATAGCTTCTGCAAAGCTTTCATCACTACTGTTTGAATCTAAAGTGGCTCTATCATAATCAGGCTCATAAAATTGAATATCATAATAGATTGATTTAACTCCTTCGTCAGCTAAGTATTTTGTCGCTACAGCATAAAATTCTCTGGGCCATGGCCAAAATACCTGATTCTGTTGTGCAAATTCCAAACTTTTATTGTCAATGGATATTAATACAATTGAGGTGTCTGCTAATTCACTTAGTGGATATTTGTTAAATCTGAAATCAAGCGTGTTGGCTTCTATTCTTTGAAATAATGTTAAATCTTTTATGGAGAAAGTAAAACAACATATGATAATTGATATAATTAGTAAGAAATAATATTTTTTATAATTTTTAAAAAAAACCTTTGAAAAATTACTCATTTATTCTCCATAATTATTCACTTATCTTTCGCTAATTATAATTATACTATTCTGTACTAAATGTTAAGCTAAAAGTCAACAAAAAAAAAAGCCTGAATAAATCAGGCTCTAAATTTAAATCTATTTTATAATTTACTAAAAGGATTGTCCTCTGGGACTCCTTGGTAGCTACTATTATATTTTTTCCATTCTTCTTCTTTATCAGATTTTGGCTCAAAAGATTTTCTTTCTCTTCTTGGTTTGCTATCTCTTTGCTCTCTATGATCTTTTTGTTCTCTTGGAGCAGGAGCTTTAGATTCATCCCATTCTGGCATATTCAATGGTTCTAATGAAATGCGACGATTATCTAAATCTATTTGAGTGATTTTTACAGCTAAAGTTGTGCCAATACTCTTTGGTGAAAGTTTTAATTGTGCACGAGCTATTTTTGATTTTGGTAATAAACCAACAATACCCTCTGATAATTTTATAAACGCACCATGTGCATTTACACTTTCAATGGTCCCTTCAACTTCTTGATTTTCTTGATAAAGATGTTCAATTGATTCCCAAGGGTTTGGTTCTAAATCTCTAATAGATAATGAAATCTTTTGTGTTGCTTTATCTACACGAACTATTTTTGCTTCTACTGTTGAGTCTAACTCTAAAACATCTGAAGGATGTTTTATTCTTCTTGAAGACATAAGAGACAATGGAATTAATCCTTCTACCCCTGGTTTTATCTCAACAAAAGAACCAAATTTCTCATGTCTTAGTATTTTACAATTTACTATATCACCTTCATGAATTTCTTCAATAGCTGCTGTCATTGGATTTGTTTGAATAGCTCTCATACTTAATGAAACTTTATCACCTTCACGACGGATAACTTGAACTTGAACTTCATCTCCGATATGAAGCATATCTTCTGGTTTCTCAATTCTTTCCCATGAAAATTCAGAAATATGTAAAAGTCCTTCTATTCCATCAATATCAATAAATGCTCCAAATGATGCCAAGCGTGCAACTTTACCGTCTATTATATTGCCTATCTCGATCTCTTCCAATCTTTTCGTTCTTTTGTCATCATTTGTTTTTTGAGCAAAAGCTTTTCTTGATAATATGATATTGTTTCTTTCAAATTCGATAATTTCAAAGTCATACGTGTTTCCAATATAAGCTGTCATATCAGATGAAGGAGCAAAACCAATTTGTGATATTGGACAAAATCCTCTGATACCTAATACTTCTACAGAAAATCCACCTTTAACTGTTTGTGTGACTTTTCCTTTTACTGGAATCTTCTTATCAAACGCTTCTTTTAAAAGCTTTTTATTCCCATGAGATGCATTTAAACTCTTGGAAATTATGATTTCTTGGTCAGACATCTTTACTATAAAACCCTTTATGGTATCGCCAATTGCGTATTCAAACTTGCCATCATTTAAATAGTCACCAACTTCTGCAAAAACATCTTGTTTTAAGCCTAAAGAAATGTTAATTATCGAATCGTTAATAGAGACTATTTTGCCTTCTACAACATCACCTTTTTTTAATTTAAAATTTGCTTGATTTAAACTTTGCTCAAGCATAGCACCGAAATCTTCTGTTTCTTGTATGTTTTTTTCATTTGTGCTATCAGTCATATGATTTCTCCCAATCAATTTTTAGATTTTAAGCCATTTTCTTAACATGGATTAAATTGTCCAGATATTTGTATAAAAAAGCTTAAAAAATTATTTTTTAAGCAAATATGATTATTTATTGTTTTTAAATTATGATTCTTGATCAAACTATTTTTCTTTTAAAACTTTAAAAAAACAAGAAGTATTTCTTTCATTATTTTAATAATAAAACCTTCTTCATCATACTCTGATCATTTTGCTTTATTTTTATAAAATAAATTCCGCTTGATAATCTTTCATTTTTCTTACTTAACCCATTCCATGTAATCTGATGAATACCTGCTCTGTAACTTTTATCGGTTAATGTATTGATTAATTGCCCCTTAATATTATAAATATCAATTTTTACACGACCATCTGCTCGATTTGACCATTTAACATGAGTGGTTGGATTAAATGGGTTTGGATATATTGAAATATATTCTAATGGCTTGTTAATTATTTGATCAATATTGGAAACACAGTTGATCTGTAAGGCTTTTGAATAAGAATAATAATTCTCTGCTTTTAGATTAATGATATAGGATTCAGACACATGGTTTGATATATAATTCATTATTTCATTTTGCTCTGATAAATTATAATATCCGGTTGAATCTGTCGTTGTAGTATATAAAAAGCTATGATCTGTATTGAATAGAGCGATTCTGGTGTATGGCTCTGATTGAATAATGAAATCTGAATTCATATATAATGTATCAGCTAAAATGGGATCCAATTGTAATGGTGAATCTCTCCATATACTTAATGCTGGATCTCCAAATATATTCAATCCATAAGCTATCCATTTGCATTGTCCATAATAGGGTGCCAAGGTAATATCTGCTTCTAAAATGAAAGGAGCTGAAATTTCTTTGGAATAAGCATTCATTTTTTCTATTTCATATATATTTTTATTAAACAAAGCGTGATGAAAATATCGATGAAACACTTGGCCAGATCCATTTGTGTCATAAGGAGAACCCAAACCATAACGAGCATTTCCTATATAAGCTAAAGCTCCATTTGTTATTGTAACAAACTTCTCTCCTATACAATCAGTATCCAAAATTTGACCATTTGAAGTTCTATTATCAAACGATCCTGAATAACAACCCTGAGAATAAACTATGAAGAAATTGCTGTTTGTCCCATTGTTTTGAAAATTTGTATTATTTACATCTGGATTGGCTAATTTCATATTATAAGTTACATTGGAATGACCTAGATGATCAATCCAAAAAGTTGAATTCTGATTTACAGAATTCATTAAGTCCTCTCCAGTCCAATTATTTGTATTGTCATATAAAGTCTGATTTGTCCAAAATTCATTAAAACCATCTGTGTTATAATTATTAGCAGTACAATGACCTACAAATTCATCCATATACATTTGACCATATGTTAAGATTTCAAATTCAGGTGGTCCCCATAAAAACTCTCCAACCAATAAATTATTCTGCAAACTTTCAACGACAGGAGTGTTCGAATATGATATTGTTTTATTGATCATTGCTGATAATTCCTCAGGGGAGGCTATTGTAAAACGAGATGTATAAACCTCAAATAACAAATCCTCAGATCCAGATTCTCCATAAAATTGGCTTCCAGCGAGTTTCCAGGTTCCATCTAAACAACTGTAATACATATCAGCAGGCATATCTTGTTCATCATAATAGTCATAACCATAATCATTTATCTCTGTTCTAAAACCTCTGTGAGGAATAATTTCATCATCTCCACCCAATAAAACATAGGTAAGCCCATGCTGTATATATTCAGCTCGAATATAATTCCTTATTTTATCGGGAGTATCTTCCCCCTCAATATTATTAATAATATATTCTAAAGTAGTTAACTTGGTTTTTAGGCATCGACTTAGATTAAAATTTATCATTGCCTGAAATTCTTCCTGATAAGTTTCAGAAGTAATAATTAAATAATCATAATCATTAATTGTTCTTTGAGTTACTGGAAATGTAGCTAATATTGATTTATTATCAATGAGAGTGTCAAGATTCTTTACAATAGAGTTATTATGTTTGTACAGTTCCGAAGGTTTATATTGAGTTTCGACTTGAATGGTAATTTCATTATAATATCTGATTTTTTGTGTAACGGGGTTGTATTGAATTGGATAAATAAACGTGATTAATAGGTTATGTCCATTTTTTGTTTGATTTACAAATTTTCCTTCATAAGACAATTCTGGATAAAATTGGTTTTCTTCATATACAGGAGAGTGTAGTAAGGGCTTATGAGGCGGATTTATACTTAATCTTCCAGATGGAGAAACCGGTTTAATAATTAATGTTTCTGACATTTCTATTGGTTCTGAATAAATAATTTTTATTGACTGAGCTTCTGTATTATAGGGTAATAATAACATAACAGGCTTAACAGGGATCTCTGGTTCAAATGGTTTTTGGTTAAGAACGCAGTCTTTTATTGAAAGCTGATCTTTTGAATAGACTGGTGTTTCAAATTTATAGGTCCAGCTGTAACTAAATAACAAGATTGGCATTAGAATTATTAAAGCTAAAATATATATTCTTGGCATAACCACCTCTTTTCTTTTTCTATTTTTATGCAATAATTATACCGAAAAATTAAAAAATATCTCTTTGAATTGAAGTAACTCATTATTTATATTGACAAATAATTATTCTTTTTGGTAAATTTATTCATGAGGTGTTTATGGATAATGAAATTAATGTATTAATTATTGAAGATAATTCTTCTCATTTTGAATTGATAGAAAGAAGTTTTGAAAACGCTTCTAAAAACTATAATTTAATGCAAACATCCTATATTAAAAACATCAAACAAATTTATGAATCTTTTAAACCTGATATAGTTATCACAGATTGGAGACTACCAGATGGTGAAGGTATTGATGTCTTTCAAATCTTCCCTGAAATTAAAGATTTAGTGCCTGTGGTTATTATGACTGGTTTTGGTAATGAAGAATATGCAGTTAAAGCTCTTAAAGCAGGTGCTTTGGATTATATTGTTAAAAGCGATGATAGTTTTATGGACACACCTCATATTGTTGAACGTACTATAAGAGAATGGCAAAGTACTATTCAATTAAGAGTAAAAGAAAATGCTTTAAGTATTAGCGAACAAAAATTTAGAAGCTTTATCGAATTTATTCCTTTTGGTTTTTTTGAAATCGATCAAGAATTTAATCTCACTTATTATAATAAGATTGCATTAAATCTTTTAAATCTTTCTGATAGAGAAATAACAGATTTTAAATTTATTGATATGTTTTGTGATATGAGTCAAAAACTGATTAAAGAAAAAATTAGGCAAGCCCTCGATTTGGGAAAATCAAATGCATTCAGATGCAATATAAAAAGGAAAGGTTTTATTAATCTTCCTGTCGAATTACAGTTCTCTCTTTTACAAGATGATCCTACGATCCCAACATTTATTGTAATTATGGCTGATATTACTGAAAAAGTAAGATTTGAACAAAATCAGATTAAAGAAAACCAGCTTTCATCAATCGGCTTACTTGCAGGTGGTATAGCTCATGATTTTAATAATATTTTAGCAGCAATTATGGGGAATATCAGTTTAGCAAAATTAACTGTTGATAAACCTGCTGACACATATCCTCTACTTGACGAAGCTGAAAAGGGATGCCGTAGAGCAAAAACTCTTACTCAACAACTACTGACTTTCTCAAAAGGTGGAGCTCCAATTAAAGAAGTCACAAATATCGTGAATGTGATAAAAGATTCTGCAAATTTTGTTGTTAGAGGTTCAAATGTTTTTATAAATTATATCATAGATCCTTCTATTAGTAATATTTTGGTTGATAAAGGACAATTATCTCAGGTCATTCAAAACATAGTAATCAATTCTATACAATCTATGAATAATGGCGGTCAGATCGTTATAAAAATGAAACACTTTGATAATAGAAATATGACTCATCCTGATTTGCTAAGAACAGATTATGTACTAATCTCTATTCAGGATCAGGGTTCAGGTATTCGAAAAGAAGACTTAAATATGATCTTTAACCCTTATTTTACTACAAAAATTAAAGGAAATGGGCTTGGTTTAACCATCTGTTATTCAATAATTAAACAACATGATGGTCTGATTGAAGTGTCTTCTGAAATTGATAAAGGAAGCACTTTCAAGATTTATTTACCAGCTTTAATAAAAAAAATACAGCTTTCAGAAAATGATAATGAAAAAAGTTCTATTCCTTTAAAAAATAAGTCCATAATTGTTATGGATGATGATCCAATGATCAGAGATATCATATCAAAAATATTAAAACGCTTTAATTACAAAGTTGATATTGCTTTACATGGAAATGATATGATTAATAAGTATCAGGATTCAATAACAAGAAAAGAAAAATATGATTTAGCAATTATGGATCTAACCATTCAAGGTGGATTAGGTGGGAAAGAAACAATTGTACAATTAAAAGAAATTGATCCGAATATTAATGCGATTGTTATTAGCGGTTTTTCTAATGATCCAATCTTAAATCAATATACAGATTTTGGCTTCTCTGCCAGATTATCAAAACCTTTTACTCTTAATGAACTCATGAATGTCGTTAATAAAGTACTGTCTTCATGTTGATTCTAAATACAAATGTGATTATTTTAAAAAAAAACCAATGGAAAGAATCAAGTTATATTTTTCAGGCTTTGTCTCAATCTGAAGGTTTAATTAGTATAATTGCTCAAGGTGTAAAAAAAAATAAAGGACAAAGTGAAAATTTTCAATTATATAATGAACTTGATTTAGAATTATCTAAATCTGATTCCTCCTCTTTTTTTAAAGTGAAATCTATAAATGATATTTTAAATTCAGCACTCTCTTTAACCTATGAGCATTTTCTCATGATGGAAGCTTGTACTGAACTTTTATTTAATATTTCTGTGCCTTATGAAGACTATGATGAATTATATAAACTCGTCAACAATTATATATATTACTTAAAAAATATTAAAAAAAACTATAGTCTCTATATTCTAAAATTCTATAATTCAATTTTACAGTTGATAGGTCATCCTTTATGTAATCTATTTTGTGATTATTGTCATAAACAAAAAGATAATTATACTATCTGTTATGAAAATCATCATCTGATTTGTAATGAATGTTCATCGCAAAATCAACTAAAAACTATTTCTATAAATCCCTTACTATTGCATATGTGTAAAAATATCGATAATTTTTGGACTATAATCAATGACAATCGTTTTGTTATTGTATTGCAATCAGAGATCACTATGCTTCTGCAGGTATTGTTAAAGAGATCTTTACAAAATAATTATGAATTTAAAACTATTAATCAGTTTGATAATATAAAATGAAAATTATCGTTAGTCATAGTAATTGTGATCTAGATGCTTTTTCTTCAATGGTAGCGGCTCAATTACTTTTCCCTGATGCTTTTATCTGTATTACTGGTGCTAGTGATGAAGTTGTCTTAAGATTTATCCATGATCATAAAGAAAAGTTCAATTTTATAAGAGAAAAAAATGTTATTTTATCGGAAATTGACTTTATCATCATGGTAGATAACACTAATATAAGCAGAACTGGAAAAATTGGAAAATATATAAAACAAAATGATAATTTACAAGTTGTTTGTTATGATCATCATAATGAAAAAATTGATGAAAAGAGATTTGTATATTATAGACATGAAAATACAGGCTCTTGTGTCTCTGTAATATTGAATGAATTGATAGAAAGAAATGTTGAAATCACTCCTTTTTATGCCTCTGTTCTTGCTTTGGGCATATATGAGGATACTGGTAGTTTTTTAAATATTAATACAACTCAAAAAGATTTTTCTGCAATGGCTTTTCTGCTTTCTATGGGTGCTTCTTTGACACTTATAAAAAAATATGTGAAACCTCAATTTACAGCTGATCAAATTCAGTTAATGAATGAATTAATCAATAATATTGAAAGAATTGATATTCTTGATGTTCCAATCTATTTTTTAACAATTAATTATAAAGATTCTAAACAAAGTATTTCTATGCTTATACAATATATTCGACAATCTGAAAATTTACCCTGCATTTTTTGTTTAGCAAAACATGATAATCAAATTTTAATTGTTGGAAGAAGTGATTATTCATTTCTTCCAGTAAATAAAGTATTAAGAACTTTTGGAGGCGGGGGACACCCATCTTCAGGATCTGCTACCATTCATAATATTGATACAAATTCTATTCAAACTATTTTATATGAAATTATTGAAAAATTTGTAAGAAGCTTTGGTACGGTGAAAGAATTTATGAATTATCAGGTTGAAACAATTGATTCAGATTCAAGTATTTTAAATGCGATTAGAATTCTTACTAATCAGAATATCGGTGCTTTGATAGTTGTAAAAAATTCAAAACATATTGGGATTATTACAAAAAAAGATATCAGTAAAGCTTTATTACAAAAAATCGAAAACTCGTCAGTTGAATCTTTTATTTCCACTGACTTATATACCATAAATCCTAATGCTTCTATTTTTAAAGCGCAGGAATTAATGCTTGAAAAAGACATTGGACGATTACCAGTTGTTGAAAATGGCAATTTGATTGGAATAATTTCACGCAGAGATCTTTTATTTGCTCAGAATAAAATTAAAAACTCAGAAGATCCTTCATATTTCGATAATGTCTCTGCTAAAATGAAAAGAGAGATAAAACAGGAGGTTCTTAATGAAATCTATAAAATCGGAATCATGGCAGATACAGTTCAGGCAAAAGCATATATTGTAGGTGGATTTGTCAGAGATCTTTTAATGAATAGAGAAAATTTTGATTTCGATATCGTTTTAGAATACGATGCCATAGAATTTGCTAAAATTTTAAATAACAAATTTGGATATAATTATGTGTCTTTCCCTAAGTTTAAAACTGCAATAGTTCAAATTCCAGTATTAGGCAAGATTGATTTAGTTACTGCCAGAAGTGAATACTATCGTAAACCAGGAGAAACACCAACTGTCTCAACTTCATCCATAAGAAATGATCTTTATAGAAGAGATTTTACCATTAATAGTATGGCTGTTCAGATAAACCAATCTGAATTTGGCAAATTAATTGACTTTTTTAATGCCAGACGTGATTTACAACTTGGAATAGTCAGAGTTTTAAATAATATGAGTTTCTCTGATGATCCTACCAGAATACTGAGAGCAATACGTTTTGAACAAAGATTTAGTTTTAAAATTGATCAAAAAACCTTCTTTTTAATGCAAAAAGCAATAACAAATAATTCTCTTAATCTTGTTGCTGTGGAGCGAATCCAACAAGAAATCATTAAAGCTTGTTATGAAACGATTCCCTCACAATTCTTTATTCGTCTGCATGAATTAGGTGTTTTAAAAAAAATTCACGTAAATCTTACTTTTGATCAGGAAAAAACTTCTTTTTTTAATGAAGCTTTTCGGAGGATTCAATGGTTTAAAGAATCATTTTTTAATGAGAATATTCAAGAGTGGGTCATCTACTTATCCATTTTGACTTTAAATTTATCTCTTAGAGCTAAAACAAAAATATCCATAAAACTAAAATTCTCAAAAACCCTACTAAAAGCTTATGATCAATATCATGATTTTTATCTTAATTATTATAACAAACTTCAGGAAATAACATCAAATGGAGAGATTTCTGAAATACTGTTTCAATATAGTGTTGAAACTTTGCTTGTTTTGCTTATTACTATTCCTGATGAAATTATTAAAAACAAAATCTTACAATTTATTACTAACTGGAGATTTATAAATACTGAATTAAGCGGAAAAGATTTAATTCTTATAGGATTTCCAAAAGGGAAAACTATCGGTACAATAAAAAAGTTGCTTTTGAAATTGAAAATAGATGGTTTACTAAATACAAAAGAAGATGAATATAATTTCTTATCAAATTATAAAATGGGAGAAAATAATCTGGCTAATGATTCCAAGATTTTAAGATAAAATGATCTTTTTTTGAAATCTTCTTCATAAATTAAGTGAGAATCTTCAAGATCATTTAAATAATTTTTCTTAACTTCTAAAACTGGTTTTAAATCATAAATTAACGCATTTATCTCAAAATTTTGCTTAAAACTTCTTAAATCCATATTTGCTGTTCCAATTGAGACAATCTGATCATCAACTAAAATCATTTTTGAATGAATAAATCCTTTTGTATATTCATAGATTTTAACTCCACATGATATTAATTCGGAATAATATGACCTTGAACCATAATAAACAAGTCGATGATCAGGTTTTTCTGGTAACATTATCTTGATATCTATACCAGATAAGGAAGCGGTTTTCAAAGCCATTAATATACTTTCATCTAAAACCATATAAGGGGTTTGAATATAAATGTATTTTTGTGCAGAACTTATCATTGTAAAATAAACTTGAAGAATATTTTCCCAATCTGAATCAGGACCTGAAGTAACTATTTGCATGGGAAGATAATCATTCGTTGAGTGTGTAATAAAATACTTATCTATAAAAAGACTTTTATTACTGACAAATGACCAATCTAATAAGAATATTTTTTGAAGTAAAAGAACAGCTTCTCCTTCAATTTTTAAATGACTATCTCTCCAATTACCAAATTTTTTGCTCATTCCCATATATTTATTCCCGATATTTACGCCACCGATATATCCAATTTGATTATCAATAATAACAATTTTTCGATGATCCCTATAGTTTAATTTACTTGATAAAAACGGGAAATAGACAGGTAAAAATGGATAGCATTCTCCACCTGCTTTAATAATTTCTTCCCAGTAATGATGTCTGATTCTCCAAGAACCAACGCTATCATAGATTATTCTTATTTCTACTCCTGCTTTTAATCGATCAATTAGCAACTCTTTAAGTAAAAAACCAGTTTCATCATAAAGTATAGAAAAATACTCTAAATGAATTGATTCTTTAGCTCGGCTAATGTCTAAGAATAATTGGTTAATTTTATCTTTTCCGCTAAAAAAAATATCAATTTTATTATGCCAGGATAAAAATGCTTTATCATTATGTTGCATTAAAGTAATTAATCGAGATGATAAAGGATCTTTTTGTTCTTTGAGAGTTAAACGTTTATTATGATAAGGAATAAGTGTTTGCAGAAAACTATCTATTGATATCTCATCCGTTCTTGATTTCATTTTGAAAATTTTTCTTTTTCGATAATTAATACCAAAAAAAATATAAAGAATAAAACCTACTATTGGCAAAAAAATCAATATTTGAATCCAAGCTATTGTTTTTATTGGATTAGAATTTTCTCTGATAACAAGAAAAATTATGGATACAATAATGAAAACGGAAACATAGTTAAATATTTCATTTATAATATTGTAAAAATTTACTTGTTTAAGGATACTAAGCTTGGAATAGTAGAATATTACTATTGGAACCGATAAAACAATCAAAGATAATAAAATCCAGAGTATTCTTTTCATCTTAATATGTGATTAATACTTTTTTCTGATGTTTATTATTCTGATGACTTTCAATTTTTACAAGCACATGATTTGGTACACATATTAAGGGAAAGCTATCTGACCAACCTTGTTTAACACATAATTGATTATGACAATCTGATTGTTTTATTCTTACTTTTGAATTTTTTATTTCAATAATCATATGATTATCTACATTAATTAATTGATTCTCCTGTAATGAAACGGTTTTAAATATCATATTATTATATTCAATCACTACAGTATCTTTATTTTGTGATTTATGGATTAAGATAAAAAAAACTAACGCTGAAATGAGTAATATTAGAATTAAACAATAATCCCATTTATTCATTAACGAAATGAGATTTTTTAGTAATGATTTCATGAAAAGACTCCATAAAGTTCTTTACCACAATTTTTACATTTATTTTTTTTCATATTAGTTATATATGCTGAATAAGTATGTCTTTCAATTAATTCAGTATGACAAAAGGAACAATAAGTATTATTTTCTTTCATATTTTCGAGAATGATATTTCCAGAGTAAACATATTTTAAATAAGATTTCGCATTTTGAATCGATTCATTTATTTTTAAAATAGTAGTAGCGGGGTTATTCATTAGATATTTTGGGAAATATCTGGAAACATGAAGAGGGATATTCTCATTAATTCTTGATATGTATTTAACTAACTCTATAAAATCATTTACATCATCATTTACATCTTCAATCATTAGGTGTGTTACTTCAATATGATTTTTCTCATTTATGATTTTTATTGCATTTAAGACAGGTTGTAATGAGCCAAAGCATACATTTTTATAGAATTCTTCGTTAAAAGCTTTTAGATCGACATTCCAAGCATCGGTATATAGCAACAACTTTTTAAGAGGTTCTTCATTGATAAACCCATTACTTACCATAACAATTTTTTTATTATTTTCTTTAAGAAGTTTTGCACAATCAATTATAAATTCATACCAAGTAATGGGTTCACTGTAAGTAAAGGCAACTGAGCTAATATTATATTCTTTACAAATGTCCAAAATTTTTACAGGGCTTATCAATTCTGTCTTACATTCTTGCTGGCTAATAGTATAATTCTGGCAGAACTTACATTTAAAGTTACATGAATTTGCCCCCAAAGATAAGATTTGAGTACCTGGGTAGAAATGATAAAGGGGTTTCTTTTCTATAGGATCTATTTGAATTCCGGTTGTTTTCCCATAATTTTCAGCAATTAATACTGAATCAATATTAACTCTTTTTCTACAAATCCCAGAATGATCTAATTCAATTTTACAAAAATGAGGACATAAGTCACATTGTATAGTCTGGTTTTCCAATTTATGCCAATAATCGGCAATTATTTTATTCTTTCGATCCATGGCTTTATATTCGTATAATGGAGTTCTAAACTATTCATATTTTCAAGGATTGTATTTTTTGCATTTTTCCCCATTTCTCTTCGTATTTCAATATTATTTGCTAGATTTAGTATAGAATTTTGCAGACTTTCATGATTACACACTTCAATTCCATGATTACTCAATAACTTATTAACAATATCTTCACAAGAATGATGATATGGACCAATTAAAATAGGAACTTCATAATTAGCGGCTTCTAAAGGATTATGGCCTCCAAAATTATAAAAACTTCCTCCAATGATAGAAATATCACTTATTGCATAGACCTGAGGTAATACGCCCATTTCATCAACTATCATAAAGAGATGATCATTTTTATTTTCGCTAAAAAGAGAGTATTCTCCTTCTGAAAACAGGTTCTTTATCTCAGATAGTCTTTGTAAGTGTCTGGGAACAATAATTACTTTCAATCTGGGAATTAATGTTTCAATTTTCTTAATTACTTCAATTAGAAGTTTTTCTTCTCCGGGTCTGCTACTACCTAAAGCAATGATAAAATCATTGAACTGATATTTCCATGCTTTTCTTAAATCTGATTTTTCCAAAACAGGTAATTCAATAGAAAATTTTAGATTATTGACATTAACCACATTTTGAGCTCCAAGATACAGATATCTTTCTTTATCTTTTTCAGATTGTGCATTAACCAAACTAATTTTTTTTAGTAGAGGTTTCCAAAATATTCGTAGTGCTTTGTATCTCGGGAAAGATCGATCTGACAATCGAGCATTAAGTATAATGATTGGTATTTTTTTTTTATATGCAATAGAGATCATATTCGGCCATAATTCAGTTTCCATCAGTAATATTAATTTTGGTTTGATTTCTTTAAAAGCTCTTAACATGATAGGATAAAGATCTAAGGGGAATTGATTCACAATTACTTTACCACTAATTTTTTTTGCAGCATCAATCCCAGTTTTGGTCATACTTGTGATTATAATGGGGAGAGAGGGGTGCTTTTCCAATAATTCTAGAATAAAGGGTCTTACTGCGTTTACTTCGCCCAGAGAAGAGGCATGAATCCATATTGAATAATCAACAGGAAACTTTTTGAAGGATATTCTCTGTTTAAAATTATTTTTGGCAAAAATAATATAAATAAAAGGGAAAAAAATATAATAAATAATTAGTGTTATAACTCTGTAAATAAACAACATAGCTCCTCTTTCAAATTCTTAATAAATAAACTCTATTTTGAATGAAAATAATTCTGTTTTATTCCTCTTCATTACAATTGAAAGATACCATGTTTGTGTCACCACCGTAATCCTCAAATTCAACTATCTCATTTTTTTTAAAATGTTCTAAAATATTAACAATTCTTTCAACAGATTCAGAAGCTCGCTTAATATAGCGATTGATCTTTTCATTTTTTAATTCTTCAGGTAAACTCATGAACAGCATTTCGATATTAGCCTCTAAAATCATTAAAGGCTGATTGATTTCATGGTTAGCGGTTACAGCCATAGCTAATACTGTATTTTTTCTTTCTAGTCCAATAATTTCATTTTGAGCATCCTGTAATTTTTGATAAGACTCTTTTAATTTGATTTGTGCTTTAACCTGTTCATCGATATCAGCAATGATTAAGATTACAGCTTCAGGATTACCATTATGATCTTTTATTGATGAGGCTGAAACATCTGACCAGAAATACCCTTCAGAATTGGTAATTCTGATTTGTATCCTAAATTGATTCTGATTTCTATCAATTATTTTAGAAATGTTTTTTTTAAATAATTCTTTGTCTTCAATATAGATATAATCTTCAAAAGAAGTAATTAATAAATCCAGTTCAACTAAATTTAGCATATCTGTTAAGTTATGGTTTACAGATATAATTTCTTCATTAAGATTTATTGTTGCAATTCCAATTATTGCATTATTAAATATTGCTCTAAGTTTTTCTTCTTGCTCTCTTAATGTTTCTTGAACTTTAATGAGTTTATATTGAGTTGTATCTCCGATGTTGGTGATTTTCATCATTTTCTTTAAAGCTTTATAATAATTTCGATTTAATTGAGCATAAAGAGTTTTGATCGAGTCCAAATCAAGACTTTCTTGATTTAGATTTTCTACATTAATTAAATATTCCTCATATTCATTCTTATAGAATTTTTTTAACTGATCATCTTTATCGTTTTTTATATTCAAATCATTAACGGTTTGAATATTCATTTACAACTCCATTATTCTGATAAAGTGATATAATTTACTTCAAATGACATATCTTCTAAAAGCTCTTCTCCAGCTTCTTTAATTTCATCATCATCTTCTTCGTAAAACCAATTCACTGTTACTTTTCCATCACTTGTAAAATAATCTTCCAACAAATCAAAAATATCCATAAAACACTTAGAAGAGCTTGAATTTACATAATTCAGAGTAATATTTAAAACAATCGGTTTTTTGACTTCTTTTACAAACCTGATAAACCAAGCATTAATAGGCTCAAAAAATACTATTGCATCTTCAGGATAAGAATTGCCAAACAAATTACAAATCCCTGTTTCTGCATTAAAATCAACACGCATGGTAAATTTTGTTTCTTCAATAATGAGGTGATCCATTCAAAACTCCTTCTTAAGCAGAATATAAAAACTTATAAAACAATGATCATGGTTGATCTGTTTGGCTTTTAAGACGATAGGTTGAGAAGCTTTTCTGATAATATCAATTAAACCAACTCCCGCCCCTTTTTCTCCTTCTTTGCTTTTTGCTTTTAATTTTTCTTTTCTGATTTGCTTTAGGGTTTCTTCATCACATGAATTTAAATAATTAATTCTTTCTTTTAAAAACTCATACACATCATTTTTTACAAGATTTCCTGATATCAATGTATAATAATCCTTGTACTCATTAACTAAAACGATTCCTGACCCTACTTCTTTATTTTCTGTCATTAGTTTTTCAGCAGAGTAGCGATGAATATTCTGAGCTAATTCCACAAAAATAAAGAACATTTTTTTAGTAGTTTTATGAATTGGATCATTTGACATATTGTTTGCCAACATTTCTGCTAAAACTACTAAAATGTCTTGAGTTAATAAACCTTTAAACATTAAGATTGTTTTCTCTAAACCGCCACTTGAGTATAGTGCAAATAAGTCAGAATCGGTCATGTAAAAATCTGGAACCTGACTAAGGTTATTCATTTTTACTCCTTATTCTTTAAGATTTTGATACCGACTAAAGTGATATCATCTCTTTGGATTTCATTTTGTTTATGTTCTGTTATATTGTCCAGTAAAATCTTTCTCTGCTCTTCTGTAGGCTTTGAATTTATTTGTTTCAAGATCTCTTTTAATCTGCGAGATCCAAACTTATGGTTTTCATGATCAGCTTGATCAACAAAACCATCAGTACTTAAATAGATCATATCATGATCTTTTAATTCAATCAAATGATTATTAAATATTCTTCTGTCTTCTTTTTGTCTGCCACCGATTCCTTTACGATCAGGACGGATAATTCTAGGTTCAGAATTCATCATGCTATTAAAAATGTATAAAGGTCTGTTTGCTCCGGCAAAAATAAGTGTTTCAAAGTCCTTACTAAATTCACATAAAATCACTTCCATACCATCACGATTGTTGCCTATCCCATTGTTTTGACAAAGAACAGTGCGCATATGTTCGTGAAGCAATTCTAAGATTTCAGAAGGCCTTAATAATGGATTTTGATTAATAATCTCATTGAATAACATATTTCCTACAATAGACAATAAAGCTCCTGGTACGCCATGTCCAGTACAATCAACTACTGCAAAATAGTAACTTTCAGGTGTTTCAGTAAACCAATAAAAATCTCCAGATATGATATCTTTAGGCATATATAGAATAAAATGTTCTTTAAAAACTTCTTTTAGTTGATCTTCATGAGGTAATATAGCTTTTTGGATTCTTTCAGCATATCTTATACTACTCAGAAGCTGTTCATTTTTTTCTTTTAATTGTTTAGTTCGAATAGCAACAGTCTTCTCCAATATCTCGTTTCTTTCTTTTAGGGCCATCATTCTCCATCGGGTGACCAAGATGATAATTGCTAAAGCAGTAGAAATTTCTAATATAATAAACCACCAAGTTGTCCAGAAAGGATGTTTAATGATAAAATCAAGACTAGTTATTTCACTCGTGTTTCCTGCGTGATCCATTGCCCGAACGCGAAATTTATAATGCCCAGGATCAAGATTTGTGTATCTGATATTTCTGTCGTTGTTATACTCAGACCAAGTTTTATCGAAATTCTCTAAATAATATTGATATCTTACGCGAGTTGGATTTCGATATTCTAATCCGACAAATTTAAAAACAGCAGTATTATGTTTATAATCAAAAACATAATTACCTTTGGATAAATCAACAGGCTCATTCATAATGAATTCTTTGATATATAATTTTGGAGCTGTTTTGTCAGCAAATTGTTCGACCGGGTTTATTCTGATTACTCCAAAAGATGAATTAAACCATAGAATTCCCTGAGAATCAATATATGCTCCAGTTGATCGAATATCGTTTCCTACTAAACCATCATCTTTTGTATATTGAGTGACATTTCCACCGGTGTTAATTCTTAAAATACCGTTTATTGTACCTATCCAGAGATTATGATATTTATCTCTGATATAAGATTTCATGATTTCAAATCCTTTAGTTTCTTCAGTTAATATTTTTTTGTAAGTATGTAGATCTCTGTTAAATTCAATAATTCCTTCTCCATAAGTATAACACCATAAGGTTTTTTTATTAATTAATTCAATACCTACTATGTTACTGTCAAATATTGATTTATCTTGAGGATATTGCGCAAGTAATTCTCCATTCTGTTTGTATATAAGAATTCCTTTATCCGCTGCAGCCATAATTAAATTACCTTCTTCGTCTTCAATAATCTGATAAATAACTGTACCGGCATCAAATTTATAAATTGATAGCTTGTAATCTGGTGAGTATTTTAAAAGATTAAAGTATGAAGGCACCCAAATATTTCCTTTTTTATCTACATAAATTTCTGATGTATAATTCCCAGATTTTGCTAACCCTGAAGGTCTCATATTAATTATTTTTTTACCATCAAAACGAGAAATTCCATTATTATTTGTACCAATCCAAATATTCCCTTTCAAGTCTTTTGTTAGAGCCCATACATCATTACTAGCTAAACCATTGCTTGTAGTATAGTATTGATGGCTTCCATCAGGTAAAAAGCGGGTTAATCCATTATCTGAAGAAATCCACATAGAGCCATCATTTCCTTGAACTGTATTGCTTGTTCCATTATGAGACAGTCCATTTTTATCGGTATAATTGGTTATGTTTCCAGGCACAATCATATCGACACCCGTTCCGTTGGTTCCCAGCCAAATGTTTCTTTCCTGATCTACAAGCATAGTTTGAATATTGTTATTTGATAAACCATTCTCTGTGGTATAAACTATAGTTTTTTTTGTTTTCAAATTGTATTCAATCAAGCCCTGATGAGTGGAAATCCACAATTCATTATTAAAAACATACAAATCAGATATATTCTTTAGATTCATTCCTGGAGTTTGGACTGTATATTGACTTTTTTTAATTTGTCCGTTACTAATATCGATAATAAAGATGTCACCTTTATCATTAATAAAATGATATTCGTTTTTTGAAGCACTAAAAAAGTCTAATTCATCTTTATCATTTAATTTTAATATAAAGAGAATACTACTCGCTTCCATTACATTGATAAATTCTTTAGTTTGGTTATCAAAAAAATACCAAATGACTTTTTCTTTTGCCAGATCATTATAAATAAAAATATATTTCTTTTTTTTATCATCCAAAGAAATAAATTGAGATGAAATTCCTTCATTTATTTCAAAATTTAAAGCTTTTGACACCTCAAAAAAGGTGTCTTTCTTCACATCTACCAAAAAGGATTTGCTAACTCCTTGTATATAAAACAAGTCTGATGAAATATAATCAATAATTAAATCACTATTTTTCATTTTATCAGGTAACTTACCAAGATCATAAAACTCAATAAATTTTTTATTATCCAATGACATACTATAAATCTTTTTTTGAGAGGCAACAAATAATCTTGATTCAGTAGGCTTTTCAGTATTTATTGATAAAAATGTATGAATAATTAAATCATTAATATTTTTTTTGAAATAAGTGTTGTCATAAATAGTCATTTTGTCATTTTCCAAAACACTTATACTATTGTTTGACAAAAAATAATAACTGCCATTAAATTCAGAAAAGTTTCTGATGTTATTAGTTGGAAGTCCGTTTGTGATGTTATAGTTTTTAAAATTATAACCATCAAATTTAGAGACTCCTCCTTGAGTTTTGAACCAAATATATCCCTGTGAATCCTGAATAATACGCATAACCTGATTTTGTGGTAACCCTTGTTGTGTAGAATAATTTCTTACCGGTAAAAGTTGTGCTTTTAGTGTCAAAATATAGAGTATTAGAATTCCGATACTAAAAATTCTTTTCATTTATTCCTCCTACAGGCTATCATTACCCACTATTAATTTTATAATTTATTAAAAAATTTAAATTGTCAATTTAAATTTATTGACAATTTAAATTTTTTTAATTTTAATACCTAAATTAATAAAGGAGTTCTTATGATTAATCCGATTTTAGCCTCATTATTAGGTATTTTATTTAACTTTTTTAGTTTTGCCTATTTTGATTGGAAACTATTTGTCTCTTCAAGCCTTTATATTCTATTCGTGATGATTATCTATCATTTTCTTTGCCCTTTTCATCTAAACTATGTATTTTTTATTTCTTTTAATGGTTTCTTTGCTATTTTTAATCTTTACATGGCGAAATTATGGAACTTTTTTGAATTAGATGATATGTATAAACATAAATGGGCTAATATTTTTATGCATTTTGTTTCCTGGTTTATCAGATTCTTTGCTGGAATCATTTCAGTAGTTATGATTTATATGTTTTCAACGATAAATACACATATAATAATAACTTCATTTAAAATTATTGGTGTAATGACCTTGGTTCCAGCAGCAGTTTTTATTATAGAGAAATTACAGAATTTAGTTTTAAATTCATTATTTGCCTCATTTTCAATAAAAATAGAAGAATAAAAAAAGGAGCCATCTCTAAAGGCTCCTTAATAGACTTGCCAATAAAGATTATTTTATAAAATCTCTTAATTTTTTTCCAGCTCTAAAAATTGGGACTTTGCGTTCTGGAATATTAATTTCTTTCTTAGTTTGTGGATTAACGCCTTTTCTTGCTTTGCGTTCTGCAACTGCAAATGTTCCAAAACCTACAAATGAAACTTTTTCACCTTTTTTTAAAGCTTCTGTGATGCTGTCAATAATAATAGAAATTGCTCTACTTGCTTCCTTTTTGGTCACTTGAGCTTCTTCGGCAACTTTGCTGATGAGATCATCTTTTGTCATAACTTCCTCCAAATACAGATTTGTGACTAAATTAGTGATTATTATTATATCTTGTCAACTAAAAAATTCAATTTATCAATTTTTTTTACAATTTACAAAAAAATAGCTTTATATTGTAAAAAATAAAGATAAAAAAAGTCTCATAACTACTTGCAATAATATTAGATAAACTATCAGTGTACACAAAGGTTATCCAAAAAATACCAATTGATCATTATGTTTACACATGCATGTTTAAAATTTGATATTATCCTCTTATAATGCTGTTTTTTGTGTTTTCTGTTATTAAAATTTTTTGACTTATTATATAATTCTTGCAAAAATGAAGAGACTATTTTGAATTTATAAAAAAGGTATAACGAAATTTAATAAATGTGTATTGTATATTTTTAAAAAAGTATCTAAATAATACCTAATATTTTTCTGTCTTCAGGTTCCAATTCTAGTAACATTCTCTTAGTAATATTTCCTTTTTCTTTTTGTCTTCTCAAAGCTTCTTTTAATATTATCTGAAAAGATTCCGTTCCGTATGAGATTTCCCAGTAGTTTTGATCGATCTCTTTACAGATTATCTTTATTTCATCGAATATTAAAACTTTTAATTCTTCGTTTTTTAAATCTAATGATTGAATTAATCGTTGCATTATAACCTCAAAATCTTATTTCAAATGACAAGTTAATCTTATAAATCTATGAGTCAAGATTAAAAAAAAATAGCAATGATTATTTAAGGAGTAAGCTATGAGAAGAATAGAATATATTTATTATTGAATGAAACAATATGTTAGACAATTTTGCCAACATATTAAGATAGTTTTATTGGTTAGACCTGAGAATTCTCCAATGAGAGTAAGATAATTTGTTCTGTGGACAACATGTTTGCAGAGTATAAAGTGCAAACAGGAAATTAATATCACAAACAAATTCTAGCAAATATGCCCCAATAAATAACTCTTAGTGATTCATTCTGGAATTTACTGGTAACGCAAATGGTTACATAAAAAAGTTCTTGGTTTCTTACAACTTTATATCATATACTGGCCGATATTGAGATAATTTCAGATTCTAGAAAAAAAATATATGTATGAGAGATGTGTAAAAGAATCCAGATGCTTTAATTGCAAAAGCTAAAGTAAATTATTCATCCAATATTTAGCTTCTGCATTATTGATGGACAACAAAACCACTACAGGATTATACATCAATTATCCATTAACGGTTTATGTAGGCATATTTGGATATACCGATACAACATCTGAGTTTGAAATATTGGTTTGATTAATACATATATTATTGGAAATTTTAACACTGGTGGGATTGTGGGGCATAATGTTGACCCAATTACCAACCGTTTCTGGGACATTGAAAGTTCAGGTCAAACTACCTTAGCTGGAGGTACAGGTCAAACTACCTTAGCTGGAGGTACAGGTAAAACAACAGAAGAAAAGAAAACATTCTTAACTTTTTGTGATGCCGGTTTGGGATTTTCTAATTTTTGGAATATCAATCCTGAATTGAATAATGGCTACCCATATTTATACAATTCAAATTGTATTACTAATAATGATATTATAATTATACTCCCTTCAGATTTAAAAGCTCTTTTGAAAAATGCTTATCCCAATCTTTTTAATCCTAGTACAACTCTTTCTTTTGAGTTATCTTCTCCAGAAATTGTCAGAATTGATATTTACAATGTGAAAGGTCAATTGGTCAAATCCTTAGTCAAAGGAGCATACAATACAGGTAAGCATTCTATTGTTTGGGAAGGTAAAGATAATAAGGGAGACCCTTCTTGTTCAGGCGTCTATTTTTACAAAATGCAGGCAGGGATATATTCTCAACCCCAACAAATGATGTTAATGAAATAGGATGATATGAAACACCAAATTGATAATACAGCAGTATTTTTTATTTGTGTATCACTATGGGCGAACACACAGGTTCGCCCCTACAAAACATTTATCAATGGTATCCCATAATTTAATAATTAACCGTGCATTTATCACATTAATAATGGTATCCCATGTTTTATAATTAACCATACATTTATCACATTTATCAATGGTATCCAATAATAAATAATATAATCGTAATTGTTTTTTTGTAATCGTAGGGGCAGACCTGTGTGCCTGCCCCTAATTGTTGAATTTCATTAATTAATCGAATCCTGCACAGTTTAAATATGAACATTACTTAACTTTTCTGGGCGAACACACAGGTTCGCCCCTACTAAACATTTATCAATGGTATCCCATAATTTAATAATTAACCGTGCATTTATCACATTTATAATGGTATCCAATAATTTTATAATTAACCGTACATTAGGATCGGTATCTGTGTAACATGGGTGTAAACCCAGTGAAGTGGTACAAAAACCACTGGAGCTCCAGAGCACGATATAGTTTAATAATCATATCCCAAATATATAAAAAACAACTACACACTACCCAAAAGGTGCTGAAATGTGCTGAACTGGGTTATAATCTTTTGATAAAACTGCTTTATATTCAAAGAAAAATGTGATATACTCAATCAATAACTGTGCATTGAGTTTATAGAAATTGATGACTTTAGGAAGAAATTTCACCCGGATATAATCTGCTAAAGAAAAGGAAACAAAGTATTTATAAAAATCATCAGCAGTGAGTGATTTATTTTGTGTACTCTGCATTAATTGATCAAGCTTATGAGTGATTTTTAAGAAAATCGAATAATTACTAACAAATTTACGTCTGATATGGGGATATTCTATTTTATATTGTTTAGCATAAAGAGATAATTCAGTTTTAAAGCGGAGGGGGAGAACTTCCCATATCTGTAAAGTTACGGATTGCAACTCTTTAATCTTATGGTTTTGTGGCATTTCGGGAACAGGATAGTAATTTCTGGTGAAGCAAATCGCTCCTTCATTATGGTAACAATAGACGACATCGTCTCGTTTTCCGCCTTTTGGATAAAGTGTAGAGCCTGGTTTAAAGAAAACTCGCATAATTTTTCCTTTTTATGCAGATTAATAATTAAACATCGCTATAATATAACATTATAAGTTGATTAATTGTCAATCTTTTTTTTATTTATTTTTTTTTGTTTATAGTATAAAGCAAAAATGAGTAAGCTCCAAGGAAGGAGTAAGCAAGGCAACACTGAAGTGTTGCAGATAATAGATAAAAGCTCATATCAGGCTGTTGCCTGTTTGGTAAAAATGAAACACCTTGTTATATCTCTGTAAAAATCAAAATATTTTTGACAATTAGTATCAAAATGTTGTATTTATGATCAAAAAGGAGGGACTTAAAATGAGAAAAAAAAATGAGAAAATTGAATCAGCATCTAACGAAATTTCAGTAATCAATCATCACTCTGCAGGAATCGATATTGGTTCCAAAGAAAATTGGGTAAGTGTATCTCCTACTATTTGTGAAGATCATATACGCAAGTTTGGTTCTTATACCTGCGATTTAAATGCTATAGCTGATTGGTTAACTTCTTGCAAAGTAACAACAGTGGCAATGGAATCAACCGGAATCTATTGGATTCCCCTCTATGAAATACTTGAATCAAGAGGTTTTAAATTAAGTTTATGCAATGCAAAACATGTTAAAAATGCACCAGGTAGAAAGAAAACAGATAAATTTGATTGTGATTGGCTGAGAAAATTACATTCCTATGGTCTCCTAACACCCTCATTTATTCCGGAGAAGAATATACGAGAAATAAAAGTATTAACTCGTTATAGAGACAAATTAGTTAAAGAGAATAACATACATATCCAGCATATGCAAAAAGCCTTAACTCTAATGAACTTTTATCTTCATCAAGTCATTTCTGACATTACTGGCAAGACAGGAATGAGTATAATAAAAGCAATACTTTCAGGAGAGACAAATCCTGAAGTTCTTGTGTCATATAAAAAAAAAGGTGTAAAAAAAAGTAATGAAGAGATCATTAAAGCATTGAGTGGTAGTCTGCAATTTGAACAACTGTACATTCTCAAACAGGCAGTAAATTTTTATGAATTTTTCTTATCAAAAATTGAAGAGACAGATTCACAGATTAATAATTTATTTATATTAATGAGTCAACCAATTGATGAGGACAATATTTCAATTGAAGAAAATGATAGTAATGATATTAATCATAACATCGTTCAAGCAATAGGTGTTGACTTATGTGAGATACCTGGTCTTAATATACTATCAGTAGAAAAGTTAATTGGAGAGACAGGCTTTGATATGAGTAAATGGAAAAAATAGTAAAAATTTTACATCTTGGCTTGGATTATCTCCGAATCATAGAATAACCGGAGGGACAGTTTTTCAAAATAGTACAAATAAAGTTCAAAGTAATGCAGCTTCAATTTTTCGACAATGTGCAACTACATTGAGAAACAGCCATAGTTATTTAGGTGCATTTTTCCGTAAAAAGATGGCACAAATTGGTTATCAGAAGGCAATAACAGCTACAGGCAGAAAAATAGCAGTTATCTATTATACAATGATTCGATATAAAAAATCCTATTCTGAATTAGGAGAAAATTTTTATGAAGAATTGAATAGAAAGAAAATGGAAGATAACTTTAAAAAATTGGCAAAAAAACTTGGTTATGAAATCAAACAAGTAGTTTAATTAAAAAAATATTTTGCAAAAGGCCGTTTTATCATTGGTGGATAAATCCCCGTATAGGAGCTTGGTTGCTTATGCTTTTTTGTTTTGATAACTGGTGAGATATTTGAAAAAATATTATCCCGAATAGGAGATTAAATAGATTTAATAGCATAAGTGCAAAATATTTTATATCATAAAACAATAAAATTATAGTTAAATAAGGATTTTATATTAGATAGAATTAAATAAGACAAATACACAAGGTGTTTCATAGGAGCTCATATCAGGCTGTCGCCTGTTTGGTAAAAATGAAACACCTTGTTTTGAGATTGTCCTTTTAAAAAATTGACATCTATTGGAGAAGATATGGATATTTCTTTGAGATAGTATTGTTCATTTCTTTTGTCTTGATACCTGGATATTTAATATATTTTATGGATTAATTAATTAAAATAGACAAATACACAAGGTGTTTCATAGGAGATAAAAGATAATATAGGCATTGATAAATTGTAGAAAAATTAAAATATTGAAATAAAATATTTTAATGAGTATGATGGTTGCTTATTGTAAGAACGACCAAAGATAGGTGTTTTTACTCTTTGAGCCTGTATGCATTAAAATAGATGAATTGAGAATAATTGAGAAAACAAACAAAAAAGTGAATATAATTATGGTGTCAGGAATATATATAAAGTTATTGAACTTTATGCTTGACTGAATATTCTTTTCCAATAGAGCATACTATCCGAAAAGTCAGAGCCACTAGTCCGAAATTATAGAGCCAGCTCTCCGATGTAATATCCACTTGTCATAATAAAAGATAATACTCCATTTTAATATATACACAAATTAAGTGTAAATACAAATTTGGAGGTCACAAATGACCAATTATCGAGAGATACTACGCTTATACCGTCAAGGTATTAGTCTTCGTGGGATATCACGAAGTTTATCCTGTTCACGTAACACTGTGTCACAAGTCATTCAAAAAGCAAATGAAGCCGAATTAACCTGGCTTATTGCAGAAACCCTGACAAATCAACAAATCGAAATTCAGTTATTTCCTGATTTCTATTTAAGAAAACAGCAACAGGAACCAGATTTTGTTCAAATTCACAAGGATTTAGCCAAAAGTGGTGTAACATTATCTTTACTATGGCAAGAATATTCAGACACATGTAGAGATAAAGAACAAATACCCTACAAATATTCTCAGTTTTGTAAATTGTATAATGATTTTTCCGTAAAAACAAAAGCAACTATGCGTATCCATCATAAACCTGGTGAGAAAATGGAGGTTGATTGGGCTGGTCAGACTGCAATGATAAAAAATAATATCACAGGATCTCCTATTAAAGTATACATATTTGTTGCAACACTTCCTTATAGCGGATATTCATATGTAGAAGGCTTTTTATCTATGAATACCGAAAGTTGGATTCAAGCACATATCAATGCGTTCAATTACTTCAATGGTGTTACTAAGATACTTGTTCCAGATAATCTAAAAACAGGAGTAGATAGGATTCATTGGTTTAATCCAGTCATAAACAGAGTCTACGGTGATATGGCAGCTTATTATGACACAGCCGTTATTCCTGCAAGAGTAAGGAAACCTAAAGATAAAGCAAGTGTAGAAGGAACGGTAGGCGTTATTTCGACATGGATAACAGCCTCATTAAGGAATATCCTTTTTTTTACTCTTAATGAGTTAAATGAATTAATCAAAGAAAAGCTAAATGAGTTCAATAGAAAGCCTTTTCAAAAGAAGGAAGGAAGTCGTGAGAGTGTTTTTTCTGGCAGAAGAACAAAATGAATTATTACCCTTGCCTTTATCAAAATATGAACTTGCCATATGGTCAAAAACAATTGTACAATATAATTACCATGTTTGTATAGATAAAATCAATTATTCAGTACCTTACGAATATATAAAGCATGAGTTAGACGTGAGAACTACCATTAAGACAATAGAGATCTTTTATAATGGCAACAGAATAGCTTCACACATTAGAAAATATGGTAATGCAGGACAATATCAGACTTTCCCAGAACATATGCCAGAACAGCATCAAAAATATCTTGAATGGAATACAGAAAAATTTATTGCGTGGTCAGATGAAATTGGATCAAACACAAAAGCTGTAATAAAAAGCATTATTTCCTCATGTAAAGTAGAGCAACAAAGCTATAGAACATGCATGACCTTATTGAAATCAGCTGATAAATATTCAGCAGAATGCCTTGAAAAAGCTTGCGAAAGAGCATTAACCTATTCTCCTAATCCAGGAGTTAAAACAGTTTTATCAGATTTTAAAAAGAGGATTTGATATGATATCTGTTTGTTTTGAACCTTCAGAAACAGTAGCACCGTCTTGTCATGGTTTAACCAGGGGTTCATCATATTATGGGAGGAAAAAGAAATGATAGATCGTCAAACAATAAATCAATTGTATGAAATGCATTTAAGCACTATGGCTGAAAGTTTTAAAGAACAAATAAAGGATCCGGCTTATAAACAATTATCTTTTGAAGAGAGATTTGCTTTTATAGTAGATAAAAAATGGATTAACAGAAAGAACAACAAATTAGCAAAATTAATCAAAACTGCTAATTTAAAATTTACAAATGCTTGCATAGAAGATATAGAATATCACGATGACAGGAAAATCGATAAACCATCAATATTGCGGTTATCAACATGTGAATATATAACATCAACATACAATATAATAATTACAGGGGCATCTGGAAGTGGCAAATCATATATTGCATGTGCCTTAGGTATGTCTGCTTGTCGTAAATCATATTCAGTAAAATATATAAGACTACCAGAACTTTTTGATGAATTAGAAGTAGCAAGAGGAGAAGGTCGGTACAAAAAAGCAATAAATCAATACAAACAAGTAAAACTTTTGATAATAGACGAATGGTTATTAACTCCTCTTAGAGGACATGAAGCAAATGATCTGTTTGAAATAATCGAGTCTAGATATCAAAATGGTTCAACCATGTTTTGTTCTCAGTTTGAAATTGAAGGATGGCATGAGAAGATTGGACAAACAACTCTTGCGGATGCCATCCTTGATAGGATAGTTCATAATGCTTACGATATATTAATTGAGGGAAAAATGTCAATGAGAGAAAGAAAGGGGTTTAAAAAATAATGATAATTTGTCCGAGTAGTTTTACCGATCTCTCGGACAAATTTTTAATGAAAAGTAAGAGAGTTTTATGTGGCTCTCTTAACGGAGGCTTGGCTCAATAAATTCGGAGCATATGCTCTATTAAATCGGAACGTATGCTCTAAACGATCGGTATATTCAGATGAATTGAGAATAATTGAGAAAACAAACAAAAAAGTGAATATAATTATGGTGTCAGGAATATATATAAAGTTATTGAACTTTATGCTTGACTAATTTTTTTATTTGATTGTAAATATTGCAATCAATATAAACTGAGATTTTGGTAGAAGTGAGTATTAAAGTTTTTTTAATTACTTTTATGACAAGAGGTAATAGTGGAAACAAATATGAAAAGTGAGGAATTGATACCATTAGTAAAAATTCCTGAAATAAAGCAAGAGATAATTGAGGCAAAAGATAATCATACATTAGCAATTTTCATTGGAGCAGGTGTTTCTCGTATCATGGGATGTCCAAGTTGGGAGAGCTTTGCAAAAGAACTAATAGATATATGCTATCAACAAGGACATATCAAATATAAAGAGAAAGATAAATTATTAAGTTATCAAGATAATAAGAAAATTATTTCGATCTGTTTTAATATATTGAAGAATAGAAATTCAGAAAACACATTTTATGATAAATTAGATAAATTGCTCAAAAAACCAGAAAAAAAAAGAACCTGATATTTATAAGGATTTGGCGAAGTTTAATGCCATCTATTTAACCTCAAATGCTGATGATTATTTTCATAAAATAATTCCAAGAAATCAGATTAAATATTTATTGGAAGAATTGACACTTTTAGAAATAAATGATAAAGATTATAGCAATTATTTATTTCATTTGCATGGTTTTAAAATTGAACCACAAAGTCTTGTATTTACTGTCGAGGCTTATATAAAATAGATATCGAGATGAAAATTTTAAAAAAATATTAACAAGCATGTTTAAAACCTATACCGTCTTATTTATTGGTTATGGATTATCTGAATTTGAGTTATTAGAATTCATTATTCCAAAATCTGATAATACTAATTCAAAAAAGAAATATATTTTAGAAGGATATTTTACTGGAGAAGAGAATATTGTTAACTATGAAACCAAATATTATGAAGCCTTGGGTATTGAATTAATTCCATATTCTAAGGATGATAAGGGCTACGATCAATTATTTGAAATAATTCAAGCATGGGCTGTTAAAATACAACATAAATCCAATAATCAACCAGAACTCTTAGATAAGAATCAATAACTTTTTGCAAAGTGAGCAAAAAGATGATAATATTGATTCAATTATTAAAATTCTAAATGATTTTTCAAACCTGAAGCTCATTTTTTTCAGAACTATTATAAAATATCCAATTAAAACTAATGTGTTTTCAAACTTTTTGAGAATAACTTATTAAATATTAAAGATAAGGAAGCAATTCTAGAAAAATTGGAATATTTAGAGTTGTGTATAACACAAAATGATCCATCTATGAATGAAAAAATAAAAAAATTAATATCAGCCTATATCAAAGAATATGATAAAATAGTTGATTATCGTATTGACTTTTTAATCCTAAAATCTATAACAAGACTAAATTTGGATTTTGATAGTTCACTTATAAAAGGGTATATTCAAAAAAATATCTTTAACCCTATAGTTTTAAAAAGAGTTCTTTCTGTTCTGATAGACACTTTTTTACCACTCTATTATAAAAAATTTCCAGAGGATTTTTTTGAATTATTAAAAATATTGATTTCTGCTGATAATAAAAGCGAAAGTATCTATTCAATAAAATCTTTTATTAGTACATATAATTTAAAAAAATTATTAACAAGTTTAGATTCCTATGTTAATAAAGATGATTATGATAGATTATTAAATATCTTTAATGATTTGATAAAAGATTTGTTAAAAACTTATATATATTCATTTTCAATCGATAATATCACCTTAAAAGAAACTATGAATATGCCAAGGTTGAATGAATATGAAAATATGATAATCAACTTCAACATAACTCTTTTGAAGAATTGTAACAAAAAAATAAGAAAAAAAAATATAAAGCAATACTTTTCTGAATCTCATGAGATCTATTTACTAATGGGAATCCATTTAACAACCCTTTTTTATGAAGAATTGAATAGTGTATTCTGGGTAAAAAAAAGAAATTTGTTAAAAAAGGATAAACTAACTTACGAAATATACAGCTTTTTACAAAGAAATGCCATTTGTTTAAGAAAGAACAAATAACAATTCTGTTACAATGGATTAAAGGAATTGATCAATCTAAAGATAATAAATCTTTAAAAGAATTCTTCATATATCACCAAAAAGTTTTCCTGCATGCTATGTTACACTTAAATAATAATGATATTAATGATTTTGTATGAGGAACTTAGTAAACTGATTGATGAGCCTGTAGATATAGAAAGGTTTAGTATGAGTCATACAGGTTTAAGATTTGGAGAAATAAGCCCATACAGTATAGAAGATTTTGAGAATAAAAAAAACAAAGAAATTGTAATGTTACTAAACGATTTTATAGAAGAACCTGGAATTAGCAAACCGACAAAAGATGGATTAGCAAGAACATTTAGTCTTTATGTTCGTACTAATTATGAGCAAATTCTTTCACACAAAAAAGAATTTGAAAAATTGGAGGATTTCTATAAAGTGTGGTTATATTATGGACTAATAGAAACCATTAATAAGCTGGGGGAAAAAGAACAATTCTTAGTATTACATTTTACAAAAGAATTACTCGAAAAAGCAGCTAAGAACGATACCCTCTTGATCTATCCGATTTTAGTTTTTATAGAAAAACTTATACAGAACAATAAGATTGATACTTTAGATAAACGAATTAATTTGATAGAAGATATTTTGACTGTAATAAATACCTTTGATATAACTTCAAAGGAAGATGTAACAAGTTTTGAGGTTTATGTTATAAACTCATTAAAAGGAAAATTTTACAGTGTTCTTTTAGATTTTAGTTTATTGATTCAAGGTTAAAAAACAACAAGATAAGATCTTTTTGGAGAAAAAAGATAAAAGATATATTTGATGATAGGATTCAATTACAGGAAAAGGATTTCGAGGTAAGGTTTGTTATCGGTATGTATTTTAGGAATTTTTATTGGTTGGATAAAAAGTGGTTGGAAACTAATTTCAATTTAATATTTAATTCTCCTGATGAAAAGCTTTGGACATCTGCTATGTCAGGATATCTTTTAAATTCAGAATTATATATAACAATTTATAATATGTTTTCTACAAAGGGACTTTATATAAAAGCTCTTAATACCAATTTTAAAACAAGGATCTCAATAATAGGGTTATTGATCATATTGTTATGAACTACATTTATGATAAAAATATAGATGTTAATGATTCAAATACAGATATCAATCACCTTTTACAAAAGAATGATTTAAATTCCATTTTAGAAATACTCAAAATACTTGAGCGTATTGGTAAAGGCCACCCAATAGATAAAACTATCTTTATTTGGAAAAAAATGAATGAAAAGATCAAAACTTTTAATGAAGATAATGAAAAAAATATGATCCATTCTCATTTATGTTTTTAATAAATTGTTGTGACGATTTAAATGATGAAATAATAAAATTGGTTTTAGAATCATGTGTTTATCTAGATTTTGATAATACTTTTGAGTTTAATGAAGCTTTAAAGAGTTTTATTAAGAGCAATCCCTCTAATGTTGGAAAGATTATTAAAGAAATACTAGATAAAAATGATAAATATGATCATTGTTCTTTTAGAGATTTCATTAATGATTTATTAGAAGAACTTATAAATATAAAAGAGAATGTATTAGCGAGAGAGATCGAAAACGGATTATTACTAAAAGGTATTGATTTAAAAAAGTGATCAAACTTGAAGAATAATAAAGAAATTTTCTTTGTTATATTGGTTAGTAAAGTTATTTTGTAGAAAGAATTGCGGAAACAGTTTACTCAGTATTCAAAATAAAGATCAGTAATTTTTTTAAAATATAAAAATATAAAAAAAATCTTGACAAATAAAAAAACTATGGTATAAATAAACCAGAGAGGTTAATGTTATGAAAAACACACTTAATGGAGGAAATTTATGAAAAAAACTATTATTTTGTTAATTTTAGTTATTGGTATTCAAGTTGGATTATTTTCAATTGTAACCGAGCCAATATTAATTAATCAGGCAAACCCCGTATTATTCTACGAACAGTCTGGATTTCAGATTGTTAATAACAAGTTATTTATCACTTATTTAGAAAAGCAAGATAATTCATATTTAGTAAAATTGAGTATATCAACAGATCAAGGGCTACATTTTACAAGCTACACTATTGATGAATTACCAATATCAAATCCAATGATTCCATCAGCACTATTAGTTGACTCTGATGAGAATTGTCAGGTATTTTATGTTAAAAACAATGGAAGTTCAGGATTTCCAGTTCTTCAATGTGCTAAGTTTTCAGCGGGAACAGTTATCAGTAATCTCATTCTTGCAGAAGGGATTGATTCACCAGCGCAGATCTCATCTCTAGGTGATCAAGTTTTTATCAATGTAAAGAGTGATCAATTTAAGCAACTTAATTATTATGAATATATCACTGACACAGAAAAAAGTGTTTTATCAAATGATGTTTTAGATGCTTTTATTGTGCTATTTAATGGAAATTCTGAATCTTTTGGGAAAGTTCACAGCAATTCAGATATCTGGTTAAGGAATGGAAAACTACCAGGAACAACCTGCGTCAATCCATCTAATCCTGATTGGCCTTGGTTTCACGATAAGGTAACAACTACTGGACATTTTAGGATATATTCTTCTGGAGAATTCCCGACAGAGGCACAAAAGAATGCCATTTTTTCTGGTGGGTGGGAAGAAGAGGTAAATAAAGAAGAAATGATCTTACCAGCACCTCCTGAAAGTGTTTTAACACCTTTTGGTACTGAAATATTAGAGGAACAAGATATTATAAAAATTGTAATAGATGGTGAAATAGCAAATACGATGATTGGTAATATCAGAGAATTAGGAACTGAAAGTTTTGTTGTATATTCCAGATATCCTGATTTGCTCCATCCAGTCATTTTAGGAGATTCAAGCACTTATATCGGAGACTCTTTATGGACAAATGTAATTGTAAAAAGAGATACTATTTGGACGAATGGTCCTTCAATTCAAATGTCAGATCAAACATTGCTAATTCCTGCAGAATTATGGATTGAAGGGCAAGTCACTGGAAAACAAGTCTATCACTCAATGAAAGATACTTATATTACCGGAAATATTACTTATAGTTCAACACCTATTGGTGCCTCTCCAGATACTGAAGAAGTTTTTAATGCGATAGATTATTTTGGATTAGTTTCTGATAAAAGTATTTATTTAAAATATAAATACAGAATAAGAATGGGAGGAGAAACCTATTTTAGTAATAATAACAGTCAAGGACCTAATGGTAATGTCTATCTTTATGGAGCTTATGCCGCATTAGGTAAAGCAGATCTAAGTTTGGGTGTTAATTCTTATAAGACAGAAGGCATTTTTTCCTTCGAATACCAGCATAGACATGGTTCAACAGAACCATTTTGGGGAATTAGCCAATATACAGGAGCTGATACACTTTATGATTATATTGATCTTCATCGTTATATGTATGAGCCTTTAGCACCTAATGCAACTGGAGTACCTGCTTGGAAAAAATGGCCAAATCTGACACCTAATAATGTAACTGAAGGATATCCAATTGGTTCTTTACCATCATTTCCTTATTATCCAACAGTTGATTGGCCTTGGTTAAATCCTGTTTGGCCCGAAGGAGCTGGTTCTATAACGTGGGATCAGGGAACCTTGCATGTTTTTGGCAGTTTAGCTCAACGAAGAAGAGGTTATGTACATCGGAGTGGTATTGTAAATTCCAGTAATCCTGATATGGGTGATTGGGATGTAAACAATTGGACATATGGACCTGGACACGAGAACACAGGATACAAAAAGGATTATCATTATGATAGTCGGTTAAGTAATAATCCTTTTTCATGGTTTCCTTATACTAAAACAAATGAGTATAAATTTAAAAATATCATACTAAATAGTCAAACAGGAGATTTTCAAACCCAAACTATAGAAAATCCAGAACAATATGAGAATATGATGGTCACATCTAAAGATGATATCATTGCAATGCTGATAATTCCAAAGCAAGATCCAGCAATGATACTTAGGTCTTCATTAGATGCAGGTGAGACGTATAATAGTCTCAATATTTCATTAAATATGAAACCTCGTTCGATAAAAATTGAAGGTTTGTTTGTTCATATCTTATTTGAACAAAGTGACTCAACAAATCAATTGGGATTACTTTCTGTAAATCTGACGAATCAGACTCAATCCTATAGAGCTTTTAATGGTAATTTTAATTCGTTAAATGAGGACATTGGTTCTCAGTTGATTTTTACAACCAATAATAATCATTTATTATTCTGCCCTTCTGCTAATCATCATAAAATCTATAATATAAATCTAGATGAGATTAGTGTAGTTGATAGTTTCTCAACAGCAGGCATTTCAAATACAATCTCTGGATTTGCTTTTCAAACAGACAGATCTGATTCTCTTTATATTATCACAAAAGCTAACTTAATAGATCCGGAAGATTCTGAGATAAAGTGGAATAATATTTATCTTTCCAGAGCCTTTTTAGAGGGTATTACTCCGAATCATGATACTCCTGAGCCGGAGAATAAACCTTTTAAGATGACTTGTTATCCCAATCCATTTAACCCGGAAATAAAGATCATGCTTGATATGCCTCAAAAAGAAGAGATAAAATTGGATATCTATAACATTAAAGGTCAGAAAATCAGAACTATCTATCAGGGAAATGTAGAAAAAGGAACCAGAACTTTTAATTTTAATGCTCAGAATTTAAGAGGGAAAAATCTTTCTTCTGGAATTTACTTTGTAAGAGTTCATGGTCCACATATCAATAATATTCAAAGAATAATTCTTTTAAAATAGTATCTTAAATCAGAAATAGTCATTTAAGGGCACGAGTTGATCGTGTCCTTAAATTTTATTAGAACGAATTTATCTGCTTGACAAGGAGGTAATTATTAATTAGATAAACCAATTATGGAGAAGAATAATGAAAATAGCCATAACAATATGTGTGCCATCAGCGACTAGAGAATTTGCCAATTGGGGAGATCTGTATTATGCGGAAAGTATGCGTAAAGAGTTTCAATTATGTGGGTTATCTTGTAAAATATACTGTATGGATCAGTGGCAGATTGTAAAAGACGATGAGCTTATCATTCATTTAAGAGGATTAAAACCTTATATCACAAAAAGAAAATCTCACAGTTATTTATGGATCATCAATCATCCTGAACTCATTACTAAACAAGAATTAGACGGTTTTTCACGGATATATTGTGCATCGCAATTATTTACTGACTTATTAAATAAACAAGAGATAAAAGCATCTTTTTTACCTCAAGCTGGAGATGCTCATCATTTCTTCCCAATAGAAGGTGTGAAAAAAACAATAGATGTTTTGTTTGTAGGGAATAATCATTTAGCTGAATATGGGCAAGCAAGAAAAATAGTGTCAGATGTTTTATCTCAACAGATTGATTTTAATTTCAAGGTGGTTGGAGCAGCATGGAGAGGGGTCGTTCCAGAAAGTCAAATATTAGCTGAGTTTGTTGAATGGAAAGATTTAAATCAGCTTTATCAAAGCTCAAAAATAGTTTTAAATGATCACCAACAAACCATGCATGAATATGGATTTATCAATAATCGAACTTTTGATTTAATGATGGCAAATCAATTTCAGATCGCCGATCAAGTGTATGGAATGGATGATTTTGGGATAGAAACCTATCTTGAAGCAAAGGAATTGCATCAAAAAATCAATATGTATCTAAATGATGAAGCGCTGATAGTTCGAAGTAACAAAATTGTTAATCAATTATCTATAAATGAGAATTTTGAAAGCAGAGTTAAAAGTTTAATTGGAGATCTTTGATTGAGAATTCGTGAATAAGATAACTCCTTTTTTCATACAACAAATTAATTATGCATTTCTTAATGAAGTTGTAAAATTAGACAGGTGAAAAATCAGGTTTGATATTAGTTGACAAAAGCAGAAGCTTTTATACATTCGTTCAATAAGATAAATAAATAAGGTTGAAAATGAGTATCATCGATTTAAACAATATAAAACATGAATTTGGAAGTTCTTTACTATTTGAGAACATAAATTTAGTTTTGGATAAAAACACAAAAGCCGGATTAGTTGGTAGAAATGGGACAGGTAAGTCAACACTTTTTAAGATAATAACCAGACAGTTACAAGCAAAAGATGGTCTAGTTAATGGCTCTAAATCAGCAAATGTTTCCTATTTGTCACAGGAGTTTGATTTTGAGTGTTCTGATCAAGTTTTCCATTGGTTATTAACAGCACGACAGGATATTTTGGATTTAAAAGCAGAGATTGATAAATTGAATATTATACTGGAAACCGATCATTCTGAAAAGATATTAGATCAGTTAGCAAATGTTCAACATGAATTTGAAGTTTTTGATGGATATAATTATGAGAACACCATAAAGACCATGTTAACAGTATTTAATTTTACCGAAGATTATTTTACAAGACCTGTTGAATCTCTATCAGGGGGAGAAAAGACAAGATTACGTCTGATTCATACTTTGTTGGAAAAGCATGATTTACTATTATTGGATGAGCCGACTAACCATTTGGATATTCGAATGATAGATTGGTTGATCGGGTATTTAAAGTCACTAGATTGCGGATATTTATTGATTTCCCATGATCGTTATTTTTTAGATCAGACAGTGAATAAGATTTATGAATTAAGGGGAAAGACAATTCAGACTTATTCGGGTAATTATAGTGCCTTTGAGACAGAAAGTTCTTTAAGACAACAACAAATGATTAAACAGTTTGAACAGCAACAAAAGTTGATAGATAAAACAGAAGATTTTATTCGTCGTAATATGGCAGGTCAAAAAGTGAATCAGGCTAAATCCAGATTGAAGATGTTAGATAGGATGGATGTCTTGGATAAACCAAATGAAGATAAGCAATTAAGGATAAAAATTGAGCCAGATAAGCGAAGTGGTAACGATATTTTTAGATTAGAAAATGTAAAGTATGGTTTTACTAATAAAGTGCTTGGCAGTAATATTGATTTATATTTACATTATCGTGATAAAGTATGTTTATTGGGTCCCAATGGATGTGGGAAAACAACCTTTATTAAGCTTTTATTGGGAGATATCGAACCTTTAAGCGGAATTCGTTGGACAGGAGCAGGGCTTTCTATCGGCTATTATGACCAGTTACATTTTGAACTTGATCTGGATAAAACAATAATGGAAACAATTTGGGAACTTGTTCCAAATGAAACTATAGGTTATGTATTGGGTTATCTGGCGAAATTTGGATTTACCGGAGATAAGGTTGAGCAGTTATGTTCAAGTTTAAGTGGTGGAGAGAAAGCACGCTTATATTTAGCCAAGATGATTCATGAAAAGCCAAATCTATTGATCTTGGATGAGCCTACCAACCATTTGGATATATCTATGATACGATCTTTAGAAGAAGCATTGCAAGATTATGATGGAACTATATTATTTGTATCCCATGATCGTTATTTTATCAAAGGAGTAGCTCAGAAGGTATGGATGTTTAAAGATCAATCGATTTATGAATCAATAGAAGATCCAGATGACTTAATCAATCAGATCATCCTTCAAAATTCGGATAATGATTCTAAAAAGAATAATCTGAGAATACCTCTAAAAAATAGCAAAAAACAGGAAAAGCAAAAGAAAATAAATCCATGGGTTGCTGAGAAGTTATTAAAAGATATTGAAAATAAAGAAAATGAAATTTTACAAATTATGAAAGAGATAGAAGAACTACAAACTCGATTTTCAGATTCTTCAACTTATAACAAAACAGAGCTTGTAAAAGAAATAAATAAGCAGATTGATCAAAAAACAAATTTTCTCAAAAGATTAAAGAATGACATTGATGATATGGAATTAAAGTATTTGGAGTTAACCGAACAATGAGAATTGGGTTTACAACATCTTTTCCAATTGAAGTTGTCTTAGCTGCTGGTCATGAAGCGATTGATTTAAATAATATCTTTATAACGGGAGATTCAGCCCATTATGTAACAGATGCTGAAATCAAAGGATTTCCCAGAAGTTTATGTGCTTGGATTAAAGGGATGTATTCGACGATTATGCAGAATGATATTGATTTAGTGATAGGTATTGTTCAGGGAGATTGTTCAAATACACATTCGTTAATGTCTGTATTACAAGAGCATGGGAAAAAGATACTTCCTTTTTCTTTTCCATATGAAAGAAAGTATGCAGATATGGATAGAGAAATAAGAAAATTGGAAGAATATTTCAATGTTACTCGAGCAGAAACTACAGAAATGAAATCAAGATTGGACAGGATTCGAGAAAAACTCAAGTATTTGGATGAATTAACGTGGAAATACAATAAAATTACTGGGGAAGAGAATCATTATTGGTTGGTGAACTCTTCAGATTTCAAAGGCAATCCTGATCAGTTTGAAAGTGATTTAGATTTGTTTCTTCAAAGTGCAGAAAACAGGGGAGAAGCGAGAAATTTTATCAGATTAGGGTATGTAGGCGTTCCGCCTATAATCGATGATTTAAATCGATTTTTAGAGGACAATCAAACCAGAGTTGTGTATAATGAAGTTCAAAGACAATTTAGTATGCCTTATGAAACGAATGATATTGTAGAACAATATCTTCAGTTTACTTATCCTTATACGATAAAGGAGAGGTTGGAAGATATTCTGGATGCGATTAAAAAGAGACAGTTGAATGCAATAATTAGTTATACACAATCATTCTGTCATCGACAGTTAGATCATTTATTGATTAAAAAGAGATTAGATCTTCCTATTTTACAAATAGAAGCTGATCAACCAGGAGATTTAGACGCAAGAACTAAAATCAGAATAGAAAGTTTTTTAGAAATGCTTAGGGATTGAGAGGAAAGTAATACAATTTGCTACTTAATTTACTTACTGTACTCCGTAAGCTTTTTTATCATGACATAAAATTAAATTTTTAACTATTTAATCTTGACAGAAATATTTTTTTCTTATATAAACTATATCGATACTCTAATGAGGAGGAAATATGGAAGGACAAGAACACGTCATTTATGGATTTTTATCCATAATACCACCACTTATTGCGATCCTTTTGTGTATTATGACACGTCAGGTGATTCCTTCATTATTACTGGGAATATTTTCAGGTGTTTTGGTTATAAATAACTGGAATCCTGGTACAGCTATGTTGGACACTTTCTCCAAGTATATTGTTGGAAAAGGTATCGCAGATTCTTATAACGCAGGATTGATAACATTTTGTTTAATCATTGGTGGAATGGTAGGGGTCATTAACAAATCTGGAGGAATGGTTGCCATTGCCAAAGGAATTGCTAGTAAAGCAAAAGGTTCAACTTCTACACAATTTGCAACAACAATGTTGGGGACAGTTGTATTTATCGACGATTATGCTAGTTGCATGATAACCGGTAATACGATGAGGCCAATAACCGATGCAGAGAATATTTCAAGAGAAAAGCTTGCCTTTATTGTAGATGCTACAGCGGCTGCAATCTCTTCCATCATTCCTGTATCAACCTGGATTGCCACAGAATTGGGACTAATTAAAACAGGTCTGGAATCTGTTGGAATTCAGGCAAATCCTTTGCTCGTTTTTATAGATACGATACCCGGAAGATTTTATATTGTCTTCCTTTTTGTTTTTATTATGGTTGGTTTGTTTATGAAAAGAGAGTATGGTCCAATGCTCAAGGCAGAAATTAGAGCCCGTAAAACAGGTGAAGTTTTTGCCAAAGATTCAAAACCAATGATTTCTGACGATAAGGAAATTCTTCCTGATGAAGGGATTAATGGCACAGTTTGGCATGCTATAGTACCCATCTTTACTTTTATAATTGTAACGATACTAGGACTATGGTATAATGGTTATGAAACAGGAAGGGAATTTAGAGATTGTTTGGGAAATGCAGATGCTTCTGTTGTTTTAACTTGGTCTTCAGGTATAGGTTCCATTGTAGCTATTTTAATGAATCTTTGTTTTACCAAAATGAAATTTAGTAAGATTATAGATTCGTGGTAACTACTCAGGTATTAATATTATCTGGGAGAAAGTTCAGGGATTTTAGACAGAATATCAAAGATATTTAATCCTCTTTTTTTAGCAGTATCAATAACGGATCTAATGATACAGTAGTCCTGAGCCCCATTTTTAAACTGCCCAGACACTTTAAGTTTAACTTTAACATTTCTAAGAGCTCTTTCTGAATCATTGTTATCCGGAGGAATGACTGTTTCATAAACACAAGGCAAAATATATCCTCTGATTTTTATCAAAGATTTCTGAAGAGTAGAGGTTTCTTTAAACTCTTTTTTGCAAATAGTCATCGCCAGTAGAATATTGATTTTATCTTCAAAGTGTTTCATTTCTGGAGAAGATCTGTCATAATCTATTGTTTGGATTCGCTTGAATTGAAAAATTTCTTTTACCAGGCTTTTGAAATCAGTAGAAAAAGGATGCTTTTCTCTTTCCTCAATATAAGTTAGATCTCTAAGAATATGAGCCAGACAAATCTGATGATTTAAAGCCTTCGTTTTTAACTGAGCGGAAAATCTGTCCGTAACTAACACAGATTCAGGCAAACCGTTTTCCCATATTTTTTGAATTGTCTCGTATCCTCTGGTATGAGAATATTCAAGAAACACATTCTTAATGTCTCTCCAAGCCCAAATCCATCCTTTTTTACCATTGACCTTTACGCTTGTTTCATCAGAACCAACAACTTTCGAGGAGCTCAGATTCTTTTTAATTCTCTCATAGATAACCTTAGATTTATCAGCAAATTTCCTTAATATGTTTTTCAATGATCCCTGGGAAATTCTTATATTAACAACATCAGACAACAGCTGAGCTGTTCTTTTAAATGGAATACATTGGTAAACATTCAAATACGAAACGATGGTCTGAATGTTTTCACCGTACTGAACCGGGGCCGTAACATTTTCAGGATATTCAGCCAGATATTTATTATTACAATCAGGGCAAATGCATGAATATTGCTGAAATTCTTTGATGAATGCTTGTATAGAAGGGATATCAATCACCTGTCGTTTGGAATTTAATCTAAATTCATCATCATTAAAATGATGTCCACAATGACATTGATTTACCTTTAATTCAACAATCTGATCCGGATTTTTTACTTGTAAAAGGGTTTTTCCATTATGACCGGACTGTCCTCCGCTTTTCTTATTGCTTTTTTCTCTTGTACTTTTATTCTTTCTTGATAAGTCCATCGAAGGAGGTATTGATGAATTGTTACTGTTCTTAGGGTTATTTTTCTTTTCGAGAATTTTCATTAAGAAATCAACCTTTTCACTTAAAAGCCTGATTTCTTCTTTGAGTTCAGCTCTTTCTTCTGCAATGCTGATTTTTAACCGGCAAATTTCCAGTTTAAGCCTGTCATTTTCAGCTTTAGCTTCATAATATTTACTTTTATAATCCATAAGTACATAATGAATTAATTAACTATATATGTCAATGTATTTCTTATTAATATTGATAGTTTTTTATAATATATTGTGTATATTCTAAGTTTTAATATATATTATTGGAAAGGTAAATAATAAGGCATGATTATAACAAAAAATGTTTATTAAAAATAACAAAAATGGTGTTTTTAAAACTTAACGAAGGGTACCTGAGTAGTTACGATTCGTGGATTAACGGAGCGAGATCTATGCTTTATGCTGTGATTATCCTGACACTTGCCTTAACTATAAAGGCAGTTGTTTCTGATTTAGGCATGGCTCAATATATTGTTGAAGTTACAAAATCCTGGCTTTCAGGACCAATTATCCCGGCTTTGATCTTTTTAATTGCCTGTGGGACGTCATTTGCAACTGGTACTTCTTGGGGAACAATGTCAATATTAATGCCTATAGCTATCCCCGTGGCTGCTTCAGCAGCTGGCAATCCCACACAGGTTGTTCCACTCATCAATGCTACGATAGCGGCAGTTTTAGCAGGTTCAATTTATGGCGATCATTGTTCTCCAATCTCTGATACAACAATTCTTGCATCACTTGCTTCAGGATCAGATCATATTGCCCATGTTAATACACAGTTACCTTATGCAACCACTGTGGCAGTCATTTCATTACTAGTTGGTTATATTCCTGTGGGATTTGGTTTAAATCCATGGATTTCTCTTGTTATTGGTACCTTTGCCATAATTCTTTTCTTTAAGATATTTGGATCAAAAATTGATGAAAAGGGAAACATTATAAAGTAATATATTATTATTAGTTAGCAAAGCTTTTCTGAGAAAAGCTTTGCATTTTCTTTTCATATATTTCACCTTCTGAATGACAATAAAAATTTTGCTTGATATTTTTGTAATTGCTTTTAAAAATGGTAATCTAAGTTAATAAGGAGGTATAATGACCCTGTCAATTCTTGATCTAATACAAAAAGGCGGAATTTTAATGTACGTCTTGGTTGGTTTATCTATCGTTTCTCTATCATTATTTATTGAAAGATTGTTTAAAATACTTAAAACAAAAAGAATCGATGATAAAATATTTAATGAAATTGCTGAATTAATAAAAAATAATCAACTCGATCAAGCAGTTAAATTATCCTCATTACAACAATCACCTGTAAAGAATATGATTGAAAAAGGTTTACAGGCTTTACCACTAGGTTTTGACGTAGCAAAAGAAATGGTAGAAAATTCAGCTTCTAATATTGTTAGAGATTTAGAAAAACATCTTACAACTATCTCAACAATTTCCAATGTTGCTCCATTAGTGGGTTTTCTTGGAACTGTAACCGGAATGGTTCGTGTGTTTATTCGTCTTCAAAATGCACAAGCTGGTGTTGATGTACAACTTCTAGCTGGAGGTATTTGGGAAGCTTTATTAACTACTGTTGGCGGATTAGTTGTTGGCATCATGAGTATGCTTTTTTACAACTACTTAGTCAATCGTATAGAAAATATCACTTTACATCTTGAAGATAAAGGTAATGATCTTATTCTGAAGTTCAGAGGAAATAAAAAATGAAAATCAAAATGAAGAATAAACCGATAACTTCTACGTCCTTGGTTTCAATGACTGATGTTGTCTTTTTATTACTGATTTTTTTGCTCATCAGTTCTAGTTTTGTAACCTATAATGGGATAAAAGTCAATATTCCTTCTTCAACTACTATACAAAAAGAAGTAAGTAAGAATGTATATTTGACTTTAACAATCGATGATCAAATCTATATCAATAATAACCTCTCTGAATGGAATTCTGTTGTCGATGATTTGAAAACAATTTATGAACAAACTCCTGAATCTGTTATTCTTATTCAAGCAGATCAGGAAATACCACTCAAAAAAGTTATCGCTCTAATTGATGTAACAAAAAAAGCTGGATGCAAAAAATTCTTTATTGCAACCAAAATGATTCAACCTGGAGATAACACCAATGTCGGACAGTAAAATTAGTTTTACCATCGCTCTTTTAGTTCATCTTATGCTTCTGCTGCTCTTTGCTACTATGAAATTTAATATAAAACCAATAGTTGAGTATGAAAATATTGAGATTGTACCCATTGATGATCTAGTCTTACCAAAACCTGAAAATAATAAAGTTAACACCAATAGTTCACAGGGTGATTTGTCTTCAGCAGGTAAGAGTTCGGCTCCTTCAATTAGAATCAGCCTTCCTTCAACTGCTGAAAATTCAGACGATATCATCAGAATGAATCAATTACCTGTAAAAAAAGACAAAAATACGAATACTACTTATAACAAAACTGACATTGATGATTCATGGGGAAAATCTACTACTATGAGGGAAGCGCCATCAACCTCTGTAAAGATTAACTCTAATAGTCAATTAACTGGTAATAACTCCAATCTTTCCAATAAAAATAATACAGGTGGTCAAAACAGTGATGGTAGCTCTTCATTCGAAATGCAAGGAGATGTCATTAATCGACAAGTTTTAAAAAAAGTGTTACCAAAATATCCTGAAGATCTTGCCAAAAACGGAACAGTTATGCTCAAATTTTCTGTTATGGCTAATGGTTCTGTTTCAGAAATAACTATTGTAAAAAAAAGTGATCCAGTATTTGAAAATATTAGTATAAATGCTCTCAGCCAATGGCGTTTTAATATGTCAGACAAAAAAAATACTGGTATTATTACTTTTAGTTTTAAATTGGATTAATTATGAGCACAACTGATAAATTGAGTAATTATAAGATACTTAAGTTAAGAAATAATCGAGAATTATATTTTGACAAAACAAAGATTATGGGGATTTTAAACATAACACCAAACTCTTTTTCTGATGGCGATCTCTACTTAGACTCTCAAAATGCTATCAATCATGCAGTTAAGATGATTAAAGATGGAGTCGATATTATTGATATAGGTGGTGAATCTTCAAGACCTGGTTCTGATCCTGTAGATGAGTTAACAGAGTTGTCTCGCATTTTACCAGTTATTGAATCTATCAGAATGTTTAGTTCTATTCCAATTTCAGTGGATACTTATCATGCTCATACTGCTGAAAAAGCAATTATAGCAGGGGCAGATATCATAAATGATATTTCTGCTCTTTCATTTGATTCAGAAATGATAGATATATTAAAAAAATATTCTGATATACCTGTTATTTTAATGCATATGAAAGGTAATCCAAAAAATATGCAAGAAAACCCTTATTATGACAATGTAATTGATGAAATAATAAACTTTTTTGAGGAGAGAATTCTTTTCTGCCAAGACAATGGAATTAATAGAGACAGAATTGTTCTTGATCCAGGTATTGGATTTGGGAAGAGACTCGAAGATAATTTAAAAATAATAAATAATTTGAAAGAATTTAAGTCTTTTAAACTCCCAATTCTTTTAGGAGCATCTCGAAAAAGCTTTATTAATCAGATTTATACATCAGAACCTTCTGATAGACTCGAAGGAACTCTTGCTTCTTCTGCTTATGCAGTTTTAGCTGATATAGAGGTGATAAGAGTTCATGATGTCAAAGAGAATCTTCGGTTTGTAAAAACAATGAATATGATAAAAGGTCAATTATGAATTTCTTAATTCCCGGTTTTTCAGATGTTCTTGATATTCTTCTTGTTGCATTTATTCTTTATGGTGTAATTTTATTGTTTCGAAAAACAAGCGGTTTTGATATACTCTTAATACTAAGTTTCTTTATAATTTTATATTTTATTTCAGCATATTTTAAATTACAAATGATCATGGCAATCTTGAAAGGCTTTCAAAACTTCTGGATACTTGCATTAGTTATTATATTTCAACCAGAGATTAGAAATGGAATTTCAAAAGCTTCTCAAACCAGAAATCTATTTGGAGTATTCTTTAAGTCGCAGAAAAGGATTAGTTTTAATCCCATCCTAGATGCAGTAACTATATTCTCTGAAAGACATATCGGTGCTTTGATAGTTTTTGAAAGAACACAATTACTGGATGAATTCATTGCATTTGGTGAAATCTTGGATTCAGCTCTATCTTCAAAACTTATTCTAACGGTTTTTAATACTCAAACAATTCTTCATGATGGTGCTGTGATTATTAGAAATGGAAGACTATATGCTGCCAAAGTAGTTTTACCTCTTTCAAAGAATATTGAGCATAGTAAAGTTTTTGGTACCAGACACCTTGCTGCTCTGGGTATTACAGAAATTACTGATGCTTATTGTGTTGTTGTTTCAGAACAAACAGGCAGAATCTCCTTTGCATCAAAAGGTGAGATTATTACAAATTTGTCAATTGAAGAACTTTTACAATTATTAACTGATGAGATAAAAAAATGAGACCTTTTATTATTGGTATCACAGGCGGAATTGCTTCAGGAAAATCTACAGTTTGTAATTTTTTAAAGCATGAAGGCTTTACAGTCATTTCAAGTGATCAAATAGGTCACGAAGTATTGAGTTATCCTGAAATTGTCAATAAAATCAAGAAGGAATTCAGCCAGAATATAATCTCAGATAAAAAAATTGATAGAAATCTTCTTAGAAAAATTGTTTTTGAACATCCTGAAGCTTTAAAAAAACTAAATTCTATTGTACATCCAGAGATTCTGAAAGTAATGGATGATATTGTTGATCATAGTAGTCATGAATACTTATTTTTTGAAGTCCCACTTCTCTTTGAAAGCGGTATGCAGAATTGTTTCGATTTTATTATTCTAATTTCTGTAACTCCAGAAATTCAACTCCAAAGACTTATGGATCGTAATAGTTATGATGAAAAAGAGGCTGACGCTATTATAAATTCTCAATTACCAGATAAAGATAAAATGCCAAATTCTGGTTTGGTGATTATCAATAATGGATCAGAAGAAAATCTAGAAAATAAGATTTGGAACTTTATAAAACTAATGTATCAGCTTAAAAAGAGAGATCTAAAAAGATTTGATGAGATTCTCTAATATTCTTGTTTTAAAAATTGTAAATAATTTTATAGGATTAATAATATGAAAACTAAACTCGACCAAACAGTAGATAATCACTTCAGAATTATATTTTTATTAACTTTGATTTTACTTATCGGATTTTCTTTCTTTAAGATGTTAAGCTACTTTTTTGTTCCGATAATTATTGGTTTCTCTTTCACTACACTTTTATATCCATTTTATAGTAAGATTTTAAGAAAAACTAAAAACAGAAAAAACTTATCTTCACTTATTTGTTGTTTGTTAATCGTAATAGTTTTACTTATTCCTTTATTTTTTCTATTTCAACTGATAATCGACCAACTACAAATATTTTATCAATCTTTGTCTCCCTATTTCCAAAATACCAGTTCAATAGAAAAGCAACCTATCATAATAAAGTTACAAAATACCAAATTTTTTAAATGGGTTCTAGATCTAAATATAGACTGGAAAAGCTCTATAAAAGAGATTGTTAATAAAGCTGTACAGGTTATTTCTTTTGTAATTAACAAATCTTCTCAAAGTGTTTTTCAGTTAGTAACGAATCTTTTAATTACCATCTTTTGTATGTTTTATTTTTTTAGGGATGGTGAAAAACTACTTATGTTTATCAAATCTATTAGTCCGCTTAGAGAAGCTGAAGAAACAAAATTGTTTAATCGTTTCTCTCAAATATCAAGAGCAACTGTAAAAGGAACACTACTGATTGGTTTAATTCAGGGAAGTTTAGGAGCTCTTACCTTGCTAATATTTGGAGTAAAAACTTGGATTTTATGGGGCTTTGTCATGGTGATTTGTGCAACGATTCCAATGGTTGGTACTTGGGTTATTCTAGTCCCAGCTTCTTTATTTCAATTGTTAAATGGAAACATTTGGCAAGGTGTTCTGATGTTTTTTATTAGTAGTGTCATTATTGGAAGTATTGATAATTTATTAAGACCAATTCTTGTAGGAAAAGATGCAGAAATGCATGATTTGATTATCTTTTTTTCAACTTTGGGAGGGATCATTCTATTTGGAATCATGGGATTTGTAATTGGTCCAATTATTGCAGCGTTGTTTATTGCATTAATTGATATTTATAAAGATGAGTTTCAAATATATCTAAAAAAATAAGTCCTGAATCAGTAAGATAGTAAATTAAGGTTGACGATAAAGTTATGTTTATTAAAGTCGTTAATCTAAAGAAAGGAGTCCATTATGGCTAAAATCATCGAAGGTAAATTAATTTCTGATCATATCAAATATGCAATAGTCGTTAGTCGTTTTAATGAATTTATTAATAATAAACTCTTAGGTGGATGTCTTGATTGCTTAAACAGGCACGGTGCACAGGAAAATGATATTGATATTGTTTGGGTTCCCGGTGCTTTTGAGATACCTCTTGTGGCTCAAAAACTCGCCAGCAACCCCTTATATAATGTTGTAATATGCTTAGGTACTGTCATAAGAGGTGCGACGCCTCACTTTGATTTTGTGAGTGCTGAAGTGAGTAAAGGGATTGCCTCTGTATCACTAAATAGCTCTAAACCTGTTATTTTTGGTGTTCTTACTACCGAATCTATTGAGCAGGCTATTGAAAGAGCTGGAACAAAAGTTGGAAATAAGGGTTGGGACGCAGCTATGTCTGCTATTGAAATGGTTAACCTACTTAAACAAATTTGAGGAATTAATGGGATTTAGAAGAAAAGCAAGAGAATTAGTCGTACAAACTCTATACGGATTATTATATGAAGAAACCAGTGAACTACTAATGGAGTTAGAATATTTAGAAAAATACCCAGCAATCCTTGAAATTGTTGCATTAGAAAATCATCAGGAATCTCATGAACAAATTCTACAATTTGCTGATTCTCTTTTAAAAAACATGATCCCAGCAATGGAAGAAGTTGATCAAATAATTATTCAACACAGTAAAGGTTGGCCTATTGAACGTATCGCAAAGTTAGACCTCTGCATATTAAGACTTGCTGTTTATGAGATGATGCTATTAAAAACACCTGCCCCTGTAGTCATTGATGAAGCAATTGAAATCAGTAAGAAATTCTGTGCTGAAAACTCAAGTAAATTTGTTAATGCAGTACTTGATGCAATCTACCATACAAATATTAAGGTTACTCCATAATGAATAAACTCTCATGTAGTATTGGTGTTTTAGCATATAATGAAGCCATAAATATTGGTAAATTACTTCAGGCTTTGTTAGATCAAAGACTTCATAATGTAGTGATTAATGAAATAATAGTAGTTTCCAGTGCTTCAAGTGATGGAACCGATGATATTGTAAGAGAATTTGAATTAAAATCAAATAAAATAAAACTAATTGCTGAAAAAGAACGAAACGGGAAATCTGCTGCAATTAATAATTTTATAAAAAATAGCCATACTGATATATTAATCATTGAAAGTGCAGATACAATCCCTGCTCCTGACACTGTTGAAAAACTTATTAAACCTTTCATTAATCCAAAAATTGGCATGACTGGAGGAAGACCCATTCCTCTGAATAATAAAAACTCTCTCTTCGGTTATTCAATACATTTGTTATGGAATTTGCATCATAAAATGGCTATACAACAAGCAAAATTAGGCGAAATGGTTGCTTTTAGGAAAGTATTTGAATCGATACCTGAAAAATCAGCTGTTGATGAAGCCAGTATAGAGGCTCAAATTAAGAACCATAATCTAAATCTTCTTTATGTTTCTGATGCCATTATATATAACAAAGGACCTGAAAATTTAAAAGATTTTATCAATCAAAGAAGACGAATTGCTGCTGGTCATCTTTGGTTAAAAGACAATCAAAAATACACAGTCAGCTCTCAAAATCCTATGTTGATGATCTCTTTGATGATTCATGCTATGATCTCGGATCCTTCCAATATTTTAAAAATAATTTTTACTGCTAAACTCGAAATTATCTGTAGATTTCTTGGATGGTATGACTATAAAATCAAAAAGAAAAACCCCTTTAAATGGAGTATGATACCTTCGTCAAAGGACTTAAATATGAATAATTTTAAGAAGGATTGATATGGTCGAAATATTGCCTAAACTTTTAAAATATAAGCTGATATACTATTTCGGATTTCCAAAATCTCTCCCAATGAATTATACTATTAGTTTAACTTATTCATGTAATTCCAGATGCAGTACTTGTAATATTTATAAAAAGAAATCAGAAAGACTCACATTAGAAGAATATGATAAATTATTTAAAAATATTGGAAAATCTCCCTATTGGATTACTTTAAGTGGCGGCGAACCTTTCTTGGTAGAAGATATCGTTGACATTGCTTCTTTGTTATATAATCGATGCCATCCGGCTATTCTAAATATACCAAGTAATGGGATTCTTACAAAAAAAATTATTGAAAATGTAGATAAAATTGCTCAAAATTGTCCTAAAACTCAGATTGTTATTAATCTCTCTATTGATGGGGTCGGTGAAGAACATGATCGTATTAGAAATATTCCTGGAAATTACCAAAAAGTAATTGCTACCTATAATGGACTTAGGGAACTAAATTTGCCTAATCTTTCCATTGGAATTCATACCGTGATTTCAAAATTTAATGTAGATCGTTTCTCAGCTATCTCAAATTCTCTTATGCAACTTAAACCTGATCAATATATCACTGAGATCGCTGAAGAAAGAATAGAATTGGATACAATAGGAACAGGCATTACACCCTCTTTATTTTCTTATAAAGCTGCAATTGATTATTTAATTCATCGAATAAAGAATACATCAATGCAAAAAAAAATGAACCGCATCACTCAATCTTTTAGAATTGAGTATTATAATTTGGTTAAAGAAGTTTTAAAACATAAAACTCAGATTATTCCTTGTTATTCGGGTGTAGCATCTTGTCAAATTTCCCCTGATGGTGATGTTTGGTCTTGTTGTATTAAAGCAGAATCTATGGGAAATTTAAAAGAAGAAAACTTTGACTTCAAAAAAATCTGGTTCTCACAAGCCTTTAACGCTGAAAGAAAATCAATTCGAAATAAGGAGTGTTATTGTCCTTTGGCAAATGCTTCTTATACAAATATGTTACTTGATATTCCTACTCTAACAAGAGTTTTTTATCGCAGTTTTATTAAATGGTGGACTTAAGGAGATTTTGTGAAAAAAACTTATATTACCATGATTCTTTTGGTTTTTGTTATTCTACTGTCTCTTTATTATGCTTTTTTCCGAGGTAATGAAATTGAGGTAACTGTTGATAAGAGTAGATATATCGTTAATGAAAAAATCAGGAATATTTCTCTAGAAAAAATTCCAATAAACCTTCAACTTGAAGTTGAAAAGATTCTTGTTGATGCAAAACAAATTCACTTTGAAAATTCTTGGAATACAGATTTACCTTTTGATGTAACTATGAAACCTTATTTCGATTTAAAATACATCTTTCTTATTTCTTATGATAAATTGATTGTCTATAATAAACAGACTGCTGGAATCGTTTGGAAAAGACAATTTGATAAACCACTAATCTATTTTTCTCTTATAGATGGCAATCAAATCCTAATTGCTGATTCTCCTAATCATATATTTACTTTAAAAAGAAATGATGGTTCGAATCTTTGGAGTAAAAAATTTGATGGATTAAACATTCCTAAAATTAATCAAAATATGACACCTTATCAGATATCCTTCAATGAGGATAAGCGGTTTCTTTCTTCTTTACTTGTTATTCCAGAAAAGAATAAAATTCATATTCTGGACAATGTCTCAGGCGATAGTCTCAATACTTTTGAATATGAAAAAGATATTTCTTTTATTTCTGATTATGATTCCATTGAAAATTCATTCTATGTAGTCTTTTCAGATAAATTATTCAAATTAAAACTACAGAAATCCAATATTTTCACGAAATAGTATTATCCGGTAACTCGGAAATAAACCACTTGGTGGGCATATGAGATTGATTGGCGTATTATTGATCCTTTTATTAATAGCTGACATGGCTTTAAACCAAGGTATGCTCTTTAATAGATTTAAATCGCTTGACTATCCTTTACCCATCCTTCTGCAAATTCTATATGTTGTGATCGCTATTCTTTCTGTTGCTCTTATTATACATGCCATTATTATGGAATGGAACCTCTTACCTAAATTAAAAAATAAAAGTTCTATGTTTGATGAATTAAATTCTGATGATGACAAAAATTCACATAAAAAGGAAAAAAAACATGAATAAGACTGAATTTAACTTTATATTGTGTAAACTAAGCAATATGAGTTCTAATGAAATTAAAAAAGAACTAAGTATGACAAATGATGAATATAAAACTTATAACGACACAATGAAAAGCAAAATTAATGAATTAAAAAAGATTAAAAAACGTGTTTCAAATATTGGTGATGATTTTCAAAAATACACCTCTTATTTTTTCTCAGATCAATCTGATCAAAGTAAGGGAATTAAACAGCCTCCTGCTATAAAAGAAATCATAGGTAATAGTATTAATCTTATTCCTTTAGAAAATCTCTCTATTCCTGAAAAAAACTGTGCTGAGGTTATTCAGCAAAGAAAAAGCATCAGAGATTATAAAGGAGATCCAATATCTCTTAATGATCTCTCTTGGTTGCTCTATGCTACACAATCAGTAAAAAAACACCATCTTACTGAAAAAGTAGAAGTTACCTTTAGAAACGTTCCTTCAGCTGGAGCAAGGCACCCATTTGAAACCTATCTTTTTATTAATCATGTACAGGATATTGAAAAAGGTCTTTATCATTTTAATGCTAAAAACAATTCGATTGTTTTAATCTCTTCAGAACCAGAACTCTTCGAAAAACTTAGCATCGCTGCATTTGAACAATCTATGATAAAAGCTAGTGCTGTTACTTTCATTTGGACTGCCTTACCTTATCGAATGAAATGGCGCTACCAACAAAGAGGGTATAGATATCTTTATCTTGATGCTGGACATGTTGGTCAAAATCTTCACCTTGCTGCTGAAACTCTCGATTGTGGTGCTTGTATGATTGGCGCTTTTAGTGATGAGTTAATGAATAATTATCTCAATATTGATGGTATTAACGAATTTGTTATCTATATGGCTACAGTAGGAAAGAAAATTTAAAGCTTTCTCTAATCAAGATTCATTTATTTTAAACTATAGTCTTTTAATACACAGGCAAATGATCTTTAACATTTGCCTGTGTTTATTTTTATTCCTTTTGCTAAACAAATTTGGTTGACAATTTGATCTATTTTTTAAATTATTATCACAGCCGAGTAAATAGTTCTAAACCTTTGGCATGAACGTTTACCGATAGGGTAATAAGGGAAACCGTATTGCCTCCCTATGGAAAGGCGGATAGCATAATGCTACTGCCTCCTTATAAAAATTTGGAGGATGAAATGAAAAAAACTTTATTCTTAATCGTGTTACTAATTGGATTATTACTCATCACTGCTTGCTCAGAAAAAGATGATAACAATTCACCTGTAACATCAAACCCACCTGTTATGTCTGCAATACCTGCTCATGTATTAACTGTTCCTGATGAAACTACCCAGTATGATCCTACTCTTTTAGAAGACATTCAATACAATGATGCAACAACTCAGGCATTACCACTCACTTATTTTGTCACAAAAGAAATTACTGATCAAATTGTTCTAGCTTCCTCTTCTGATACGACCATGACTCAAAAGTTGTTTGCGTATCATCTGATTGGAAAAGATGGTTATTCTCCAAGAAATAAACCACTCAATGACTTAACATGGGATCAATTAAAATCTGGATATTTATTGCCTTCGGTTGATTACCAAACTTATTTTCCGTCTGATGCTATTCCAAAAGCTTATGATGTTGATACCATTAGTACTATTAAATTTTATCGTGCTATTACTGTTGTAAAACCAGATGGTGAAAAAGTTTTATGGGAAATATCCATGTTAGACACGGTTACTGTTAACAATCATGATGGAAACCCTGAAACAGCTTATAATCTTAAAGATTTGATTTCTTCCTACATTACTACCACTCCTGCAAACTATTCATACGTTTTTAAAGATAACAGCACTGATGGCTATTCTCAGACTTATACTTGGGAAGAAATTCAAGATGGAAAATGGTTAAAATATTCTCAAAAAACTATCTTCCCTAGTTTTACTGATATGCCAAACTCAAAGAAAAAATACAAAAAACTAATGGAAATACATGTAGTACAACTAGAAAATGTTAAATAAATTCTCTATAAAAGAGCTTTTATATCTTGCTATATTGGCAGCGATGGGTTTATCTGTTAAACCCATCGTTACGCCTTTAGTTCACTTGATTTCTGCTCCCCTGATGATACCTGGTGGCTCTCTTGCAGGTGGATTCTATATGCTTTGGCTAGTCTTAGGAAAATTAATAGTTCCCAAAAAAGGAAGTGCTTTCATTATTGGTTTTTCTCAGGCTATCATCGTAATAATTTCTGGTTTATTTGGAAGTCATGGGATTTTATCTATCATATCTTATTCGTTACCAGGATTGGCTATTGATATTTTTGCTTTAATACCTATGCCCAAAAAAGCTCTTTACGCTTTGTTTTTGGGTATTGTGTCAAATTGTACAGGCTCCCTTTTTGTTTCTTTCTTACTCTTAAGATTACCACTTATACCATTATTACTCTCAACGTCTCTCGCTTTGATTAGTGGGGCTGTTGGCGGACTAATTGCTTACTTTTTCTTCAATGAATTAAAAAAATTTCGTATTATATAAGGAGTCTCTTATGATCATTAAAAAAATCTTAACTAGTATTCTGCTTTTTTTCTTTTCTCTTTCTCTAGCAAACGCAATTTCGTTAAATGATAAAACCATTTCTCTTGAACAAATAAACAGCTTCAAAAAGTATCAGTTTAAAACTGATAGATTTAAAAAAGATAAACATATCGTTGATGAATGGGAAGGCATATTACTTAAAGATCTCCTAAATTCAAATCAAATTGCTAATTACAATCTCTTGCAATTTAATTCTCAGGATAATTATATGATTAGATTGAAGAAAGCTGATATAGATACTTCTGATGTATATCTTGCTTTTAAAAGAAATGGTACTGAATTGCCTGAAAATGACTTTAGAATTGTGTCTCCAAAAATGAGAGATATGTTCTGGATATCCAATCTAAAATCAATTTCTGTTGTTGATGAAATTCTTTACAAATCAGTTAATCGTATAATCCCAATTACCACACTCACTTCTCGTAACCCTATAATTAATGATCCTAAACCTTTTGTCAAAGTGAAAGGATACTATCTAAATAACCTGCTTAAAAATCTCATTAAAGATGAACAAACTAATATTCAAATTATTACTTTTGATCATTTAACTCAAGAATTAAATTATAAAGAATATTTGGATCAGGCTATCTTAGTTAAAAATGATCTAAATTATGATATAAAAAGTCCATCAATGCCTGGAGGTATGTGGCAAAAAGATATTGCTTCTCTTAGATTTAATGATATTCTGATTGTTTTCAATCAAAAAGAAACAAAACCAAATATCCATGATTTAGAAAAGAGTCTCAATGGTCAGGTTATCAAAAAGATTAAAGTTAACCTTCTTAACCGAAAAATAGACATAATTCTTCCTGAACAGATTAATAACTATGAATGGGCAAATATTGTTGAAATAAACTTAATAATGGAATAATTTATGAAAATTAATACAATTAAAATATTCTGTCTTATTTTTGTAATCATATTTTTGACCTCTTGTAATAAGAATAATATAACTATCCTGGGTGACATTGATAAAACTTACACTTTTAAGAGTCCTGCCCAATTAAGATCCATATGTGAGATAAATCATATTGATGAAATTATTCTCCTTTCAAATGATAATATCGCTGTCAGTGTTGATATAATAGCTCTGGAAAAGCTTGTTTTTGATGATGCAAATGTAGCTTCTCTAAATAATGTCTTACCTCCAACTGTAAATATTAAAAATTTAAAATCAATTATCTTAAAAAGGAATACTGACTATCATGCAATATCATTTTTTGATGCTAATGAACAATTACTTACCTTAAATCCATCAGAATTGATTATGAATCAATATAAGAATATTGGAAATTCAGAAAAAAATGAATTTAAGATTAATAAATATCAAAAAAAAGAAAAACTTGATTTTGTCTTTTCAAATCTGTCAGATAGCCTTATTCTGATTAATAACAAAGGTACTGAAGTTCAGATTAATAAAACAGACTATCTAAAAATACTGAATTGTCAATATGGATTGTCAATGTTTTCTGATTCGATTGTGGTTGTTTGGAACAATCCTCCCAAGAATAGTATTTATCAAATTTACTCAAATTTGTTGAATAGTTTTAAAACTCACCCTGTTTTGGCAATTTTTATTGATGGTCTTGGAAATGAATTATTAAAGAACTATCAGAATTTCTATACCTTAAATCCCAAAATTAAATTATTCCCTATGCGTTCTTGCTATCCTCCTCAAACTAAATATGCATATTATATTATGGGAAATGGTTTTCATAGAGAAATAAAAAATATAAATAAGATCTTTGCTGATCTTAAAAAGGATCAAGGTCTTGTAATAGAAGAAGCTAAGACATATTATACTCCTGGTTGCGAACTTCTTTTAAACCTTGATGAAAACAAAAATGGCTCTTGTGATGATGAAATCTATTTTTCTGCTAAAAAAACAATACTAAGTAATAATACAAATTTCCTGTTTGTTCATTTCCACAGTATTGACGATATGGCACATAAGTTTTCTCCATATCATCCTAAAACAACCGAAACTATCAAGAATGTTCTCGCATATGTTGAAGATTTATCAGAGCTATGGCAGGGGAAAGTTATTCTTTTTTCTGATCATGGTTTACATACTGTGGAAAGATCGGATGGTTCTGTCTATGGGACTCATGGAATAAATGTTATTGAAGATATGTTAGCCGTGGAGGGTTATTATGAAAAAAATTAGCTTACTAATAATGTTACTTTGTGTGTTATGTCTTTGGGGTGAAAATCAGTTACCTGACTTAAAAATTACTTATAATAATAAGATCTCTAAAATTACCAAGATTGATCTAAAAAAAATACCTATTTCTCCTCTACCAGATTTAAAAAAAGAACAAATAGCCTATTCTGTTTCGGATCTGCTCACTTTTGTAAATATTAAATCAAATAAGTTAAAAAGTATAGAGTTTATTTCTTCTGATGGTTTAAGACAGCTTATCTCAGTTGATGAATTTGAAAAAACTTATTTGCTCGTTGAATCTAAAAAAAATAATATCTATTATCGACTCTTCATTCCTGCTGATCCTTTCCATCAGCGTTGGATTAAATATGTCGATCAGCTTGTGATTAAATGAATTGTCTTCTTATTGATAAATGGTCTTGTCATTTTCCCGATGCTTCATCCCCAATTATTAAGGAAATGTCAGACAGTTTCAATGAAGGTTTTATTTATCTGATAAAAGGGAATAATGGTAGTGGTAAAACCAGCTTTTTTAATTGCCTTACTGGTATTATTCCAGAGTATTCTCCTGCTGAAATCTCTGGTAAGTTGTTCTGGAATGACCATGATTTTACTCCTTATTCTATTCAAAAAAAAGCAAATATCTTTAATTACCTAATGCAAAATCCTGTTAAACAACTCGTCTTTAACGATATCTACACTCAATTGACATTTTCTGCTTGTAATAATTCTGCCGATCCCTTCATGATTAAAACCGAACTTTCGTTTTGGTTGGATTTCTTTGAAATTAAGCATTTACTAAATCATAAAATGAAAGAACTTTCCTGGGGACAGAAAAAATTAATCCACCTTTGTTCTTTACTGATTAATGATAAACCTGTTTATCTTTTTGATGAACCTCTTGCAGGACTTTCAAAAAGTTATAGAGATAAAATCATGGATTGCTTTTTGTTTTTGAAATCTAGGTATAAAATTATCATTACTGCTGAACATCTTGAACAAATTAATATCATAGCAGACAGAGTTTTGGATTTTAATCTTGCTTAGTATTAATAATCTTTCCTTTGCTTATAAAAATAATAATAATCTATTAAATAATATATCTCTCTCAATACCTCCAGGTCATTGTTGTTTTATTGAAGGTCAAAGTGGTTGTGGTAAAACAACATTATGCGAAATCTTATCAGGCTCTTTTAAATCATTTTCAGGAGATATTTATTTCAACGATTACAACATTAGAACTATTCCAGAAAAAGATTATTATCTTTTTTTTCATTATTTAAGACAAAAGCCAGAAGAAAACCTCTTGGGAATTACACCTGATAGTGATTTCAAGCTGTGGAGAAAAGGTTCTCAATCCCAATCAGTCTTTTATAACCCCGATTTTACTTCTATCAGCTCTGAATTGTGTTTGGATGATATATTGACTCTCTTTAGGTTAAAGTGTAAGGCAGAAGCCCCATTTTGGTCTTTGAGCTTTGGCCAAATTAAAGCATATGCTTTGACCTCCCTTGTGTTGATACCTAGACCTTTGTGGATTATGGATGAACCATTTTCAGGTCTAGATAAATATATGTCTGATTTATTATTAAAAATGATTGATTTGCATTTAAAAGCAAACGGTTCTATCATTATATTTAGTCATCTTTCTAATGAATTCAATAAAATAAATACACAAAAATTTCAAATTTTGAATGGAGAAATAAAATGTACAAAATAAGCATGTTTCTGATTTTCTTTTTTATTAGTTGTCAATTAACCTCTATTATAACCAAACAAGATACTCTTAAAATTAACCGGAAATATTATGAGCTGGATGTTATCAGGGTTGTTGCAAAAACACCCGAAGAATCTGTTGGAAAAATCACTATAAAAGAAATCAATAAAAATACCATCAGTCCTGATATGAATTTGGGTGAATCTCTAAAAGATATACCCGGTTTAAACATTACTGTTGGAAATAAAGGTGAAAGTAATTTAAGGATCAGATCTTTTTCAAAAGAAGATGTCAAAATTATGATTGATGGAAGAATGATTAACGGTGGCTATTTTGGTAATGTGAGTCTCAATGAAATCCCAATGTTCGATTTAAGCGAAGTTCAGGTTGTTAAAGGACCTGTTTCTCCATTGTATGGCACTAATAATATGGGTGGAGTGGTCAATTATATTACAAAAAAACCTAACCAAAAAGATTGGCTTAAACTCTCCACTTTGTTTAAAAGAAATAACACGCAAAACTTAAGATTAAGCCTGTCTCATCAGTTTAAATACTGGGATTTTTGGACAAATTTCTCTAGTAATAAAACGGATGGTATGGTTCTTTCTGATGATTTTAAACCAACTAATCTTGAAAATGGTAAAATTAGAAACAACTCTGATAATGCTTCCTTAGATTTTCAAAGTAAATTAAACTTTTCTGTTCTGGACTTGCATTCGATTGGTTTTTCTTTTGGATACACTGATGCTAATAAAAAAAAGATTCCTTCTTCAATTTATGAGTCAATTTATCGACAATTCACTGACTGGAAAAGATATCAATCTTCTATTCTATCAAACATTATGATTACTCCTTATGTTAAACTAAATCAAACTGTTTCTTATGATGCTTATAATAATACTCTGGAAGAATACTTAGATCCTCAAATGCAAATTAAAACTCTACATTCTGTAATTGAGAGCTGGTCTCTTTCTAGTAAAAGTTTGATCGATTGGGAGATCTTTCCTAATCTAAAGTCTAATTGGAATTATTCTTTTGAAAAACAGGTCTATAATAGAAAAGATGATGCTTCTTATCTTAAATGGACTACCAATAATACCCGCTTACACAATTTCTCTCTAATGACTGTTTCTCATTGGAAAAAAATCGATTTCTCTCTTGGATCAGGATTGTCTTACTCTCAGAGAATCTATAAGAATGAAACTATTAATACTAGTCTTTTTGGTGAACCTTCAATCGGAGTATTTTATCCTATAAATGACAAATATGATGTTCGATTAGGCTTTTCTGCAAATATTCAGTACCCTACTATGCACCAATTATATAGTTCATCAAGAGGTAACCCTTATCTTAATCCAGAAAGAGCTTATAAATATGAGCTTAATTTTAATCAAAGATATTCAACTGCTAGGAGTTATTCTATTGAGCATTCTTTCTTCTATAATGATATTGTCAATATGATTGAGCAATATGGTAACCTATATACAAATATGAATAAACTTAAGAATTTTGGATACGAAAATATTGTTAATTTTAAAATCATGAAGAACTTAAATTTAGAAAACCAAGCTTGTTACATGAATCTTTATTTAAATAAAAACTATCTTTTTTACACCATTCCTAATTTCTCTGACAGCTTTGCTTTGAACTATAATTTATGTAAAAATCTCTCTCTAAAATATTCAATGTCTTATCAATCTATCAGATATGATAATGATGACTTAAATGTTGTTCATAAATTAAAAGCATATCAATTACATTCTATTCAAGCAAATTATGCTTTTAAAAAGATAAAACTTACAGCAGGGCTTCAAAATATCTTTGACAAAGACTATCAGGAAGAATATGGTTATCCTGGCAGTGGCATTAACTATAGCGTTGGTTTTGAAACGGTTATCTTTTAATGATTCTTAGTACAAAAAGTAAAATATTATTTTGTATTCTGATTTCTATGATAATTCTGCTAAGTCATTCTTTTAAATTACATTTGATTTCTTCAATTATTATAATTCTTATTGTTTTTATGAATAAAAAAATCGGAATAAAATTTTTTTTTCTACTCTGGAAATTTAAGTATTTAATTTTCAGTTTAATTCTTCTACAACTCCTGTTTAGACGTGGGGGAGACCTTCTCTATCATTTTTATTTTATTAAAATATACTTTGATGGTATTAACTATCTGTGGTTTTCTCTTAACCGATTGCTTTTTTGCTTACTTTCAATTCTGATTTTGAAGGATATTGAACAAAAAAGTTTCTTTTTTCTGATGAGAAAATGGCGTTTCCCAAATGAAATTGTTCTAATCCTGATTCTTATTATTGATTATATGGATGAATTTAGTAGTAAGTTCAAAACTGTAAAACTTCAAATTAAACAAAGAGGCTTTAATTTGTCTGAAATGAAATTACTTCAAAAAATTGACCTATTTAAAAAAATTACTTTCCCTGTTTTGGCTATTTCTTTTCAAAATGTAAAAGATAAAGCAATTGCCTTAGAATTAATGCAATTTGGTAAAACTAAAACTCCCACTCTTCTCTATTCTGAAAAAGAAAACTCTCTCAATATTTTGTTTCAATGGCTTTTATTAGCTGGATTTCTTTCTTTTTTACTATTTGAAATTTACCTGGTTAGATAAATATATTTTTAAACGCTTATTCCATTTTTCATCTTTACTATCCTTACTCAAATCTTACTGATTGCTTACTCCTTCCTTGGAGATACTTATCTTTTCTTGTTAGGATTACCTGCTGATAAAGCATTAATAAATTAGATACAAGTTCTAGTAATGTACAACTATTCTAACAAGAATTTTTAGGATATACTCGGTATAATTTCTTCTAATAATTGACATTTTGTTGTATAAATCATTGTTTTTATATTGTATATTGATTCATACTTGTGAGTTTTCATCTTTTATATATGCCAATCTCACTTCTCCACTATCTCATAACAGGGTAGATCCAATTAGTAATACCTTCTAGTCTCTATCTTACCTCTTTCCTAATTCCTTCCATCCTTGGAGCTTGTTAAATGAATATGCAATATAAGCTTGTATTACCACCAAAAGAACATCTTAAAGACTTAGGTTCAAAATATTCAAATATTATACACTTATAATTTATTCTTTCATTTTCTCTGTAGTTCAAAAATTATTTAAAAATGAAATCTCTTACTGTGATCTCTATCTAAAACTCTTTGGCAAATATCTGTTTTTGATTTCATCAACTTGAACTATCTTACAAAATTAAAAAAGTAACGTCAACTCTCAGCCAGTTTATCCAAATTTCTTGTGAATTCATCGAGAATTACATATCCATGATTGATCTTAATCTTCGTCAAACTCAGCTTCTCCCTGCTTTTGTAATAGCTAAAACCCATTTTTTACTTGAACTAAGAAAACTCAAGTGGACAATACTCAGGTTCAAAAATTGGAGAGTATTCGACTCACTCATTTTGTTGACATTATTATAAATGATATTGTAGATATTACAAAATGAAAATAAAATTGTTATCTCTCAAAAATGATGATTTTCTTACTTGACTTGTTTTTAAGTTTAAGTTATTAATAATTTAATTAAAGACTTAGGAGGTTTATTATGAAATCAGTTCTTTTATTTATTTTTTTTACTTTTCATAGTTTCTTGCTTTTTGCCAATACAGCTCCAGTTCTCTCCAATATATCTGTATTACAAAGAACTGATGGTTCAAAATTAGTAGATATTTATTATGATGTCTATGATAATGACTCTGACACTCTTGAGATTATTTTAAAAGTTTCTAATAATGAAGGCTTAAACTGGAATGTAGAGTTAAATAACGAATATTTATCAGGAGATATTGGCCTTGGTGTAATTTCAGGAACTTCAAAACATATAATTTGGGATGCAGGTTTAAATATTCCTGAAGAGTTTAGTATCAATTATCGTTTTAATGTTATTGCAGATGACTTAAAAAATCAAATAGCTGATGACTTTGAATGGTGTAATGTTCCTGCAGGAAATTATACTTTTGGATATCCTACTGATGACAATAATTATTCATCCATACTATCACTAGATTATGATTTTCAAATTATGAAGTATGATGTGACAAATAGCCAGTATTGTCAATTTTTACAAGAAGCTTTAGCGGTTGATAGTATATATATCTCTGGGAATGATGTAATGGGATATTTTACAGGAGATGATAGGATTCCTGCTGGAGATCAAATATTTTATAGTATGGGTTTGTCTCATACATATTTGTATGGTAGGATTATATTTAATAATGGTCAATTTGAGACAGATGTTCCTGCTGCATGGGTTCAAGGAAGTTTTGATAATCATCCTGTTAATTATTTAACATGGTTTGGAGCTTGGGCTTTTGCTCGTTTTTATGGACTTACTCTTCCAAATGAGTTTGAATGGGAAAAATCAGCAAGAGGTATGACTGGGGATCTTTATCCGTACGGCTCTACTTTAAGCTCACTAAGGGTTAATTATTTTAACAGTGATGACCCTTGGGATAATGGTACAACACCTGTTGGATATTACAATGGAAACAATCCAAATACCTTGGATAGTCCTTCTCCATATGGTGTTTATGATATGTCTGGCAATGTATCAAATTGGTTGAATGGTTATTATGATCTGAATAATATTGAAAATAATAATCGCTTAATTAAAGGTGGGAATTGGCAAAGCAATAATGATACTCTAAAATCTTATCATAGGGCTTTTCTTGTCTATCATTATTATAGTCCCGCTGTAGGTTTCCGTTGTTTAAAATATTCTAATTAATATTAAAAAGAGCGAAGATCTACTCTTCGCTCTTAATTTTTTGGATATTAATTAATCTGTTTGAATGATTAAATATTTAACTTTTCGAAACTCATTTGTTTGAATTACTCTAAATTTTGTATAGGTGCCGATATCTTCAATTTTATACGATGATTTTGATTGTTCTGTTAATACTTTAACTTTTTTAAAAGGTGCATCAATGTGGATTTCTTTTTTTTCTAATAGATTCAATTGTTTCATCTCAGAATCTGTATATTCAGAGGTTTTTTTTGAACTAGAGAAAAATCCGCCTTTTGTTAAGAAATTTTTTGCTATAAGCTCTTTTTTAGTTCCGATAACATAATAGATTGTGTTAAGCTCTTCTTCTTGTTTTTCTAAAGTTGTGCTTTGTTCTGTAATTGTTTTTTCTTGATTATCAATGGTAGATAATTGCGTCTGAATAGTTTCTTCTCTGGCAGAAATCTCTAGTGAAGCTGTTTCTCTTTCTCTTATGATCTTTTCCTGAAGGGATCCTACCTGTTGCGTTAATTCTATAATTATCTGTTCCTTTTCTACTATGTTTTTCTTAAGGCTGGTAATCATCCGATTTAAACCTACTATATTTATCTGCTTGTCTTTTAATTGTTGTTCTAGATTTGTTAATCTTTCCTTATTCTGTGCTATATAATTATTAATGTTTTGGATTGAAATCATTATTCTGTCTTTGGGATTTACTGAGCTTGTGTCTGAAAGTTCTGGATCTGTGGCTATTCTGTGTATGACTAAATCCTTAGTATCAATTATTGAAAGACTATCCTGAATTTCATTTAAGGCTTGTAATGTTTGATCAAAATAAGCTTGAACTTTGTCATTATCTCTTTTTAATTTGCTGTTATGTACTAATGTAAAAATTACTACTATTGCTAATACAACACTTATAACAATAAATAATACTTTTGTATCTTTCATACTTCCACCTTTCAATTATGCTAAATATTATTTTAAATAATAATCTTATTTAATCTAAAATCAATTATTTGATTTATTTTAAAACTAATTTATTAAATTTAAATTGAATTTGTCAACTCTTTTGTTTAATTTTCCTGTTTTTAGTAAGCTAATAAATAAATCTTTGCTGCTTTATTGAGGATTTCTATCTGTTCAATAGCTTCCCATAAATTTTTTGCACTTGCCAAGCAACCATGTTTCTTCCATAAAACAACCGAATGATTTATCAATTCTAATATTGTGTTTTGAGCTAATTCATCACTCCCTGGATCAAAAAGTTCTACATAGCCTAACCCTTCTGGAATAAAATATTTCACTTCAGGCATTATGTCCCATAAGGTGTCATTTATCTGTGCTTCAGTACATGAATATAACTTGTGTGATAAGGCTATTAGCTCTGTTGGATGTGTATGAAGTATGATTTTATGAGAAGGTTTGTGTAACTCTAAAAATATATGCATTCTTAAGTGAGAAATCCACTCTGAACTTGGTAAATTGTCTGTGTCTGCGGTGTACCATTTTATCTCGTTTCCATGGCAATAGAGCAAACCAAAATGATCTTCTGGATTTTTTGTTATCAATCTCATTCTCGACCCTGTGGTGGACACTAATAAATACATGACTTTAGGGCAATTTATTAAAAAATCATGTTTAATATAAATCTCTTTGGAAAAACTATCAGGAATGGAATCTATAGTTAATCGTATAGATATATTCCCAGCATTTCTTTCTGCCCATCCCATATGAAACAGATGATTAGATACTTCTGATATTTCTTTAAAAATTTCTTTAGTATTCATCTTTCAGACTCCTTGTCATTAACTCTGTTAAAGCTGTTCGAGGATTCTTTTTAAGAAATAAAACCTGATAGATTTGCTCTGTTATTGGCATTTCTACTTTTAATTCTTCTTTTAGTTTCCAGATGGCTTTGGTTGAATTTATTCCTTCTGCCACCATAACCATTTGGCTTAAAATTTCTTCTAAGGATCTGCCTTTTCCCAATTCATAACCAACATGCCGATTTCTCGAATGTAAAGAAATTGATGTTGTTATTAAGTCTCCTATTCCTGAAAGACCCTGAAATGTTTTTGGATCAGCATGTACTGCAATTCCCAATCTTTGTATCTCTGCTATACCTCTGGTTAAAAGTGCACCTTTTGTATTATCTCCAAATCCTAATCCATCTATGATTCCAGCTGCAATAGAAATAATGTTTTTTACAGCTCCACCAATTTCAACACCGATTAAATCAGTACTTGTATAAACTCTAAAAAAATGATTAGTTATTGTTTTTTGCACATATTTTATGGAGTCTGGATCATTGCCTGCTAAAACAATTGCGGTTGGATTCTCTTTTGCCACTTCTTCAGCATGACTGGGTCCTGAAAGTGTTGAAACCATATTCTGTAGTTGCACGGGTAATTCTTCTTTTATCACTTCACTCATTCGTTTTAATGTTGATATCTCCAAACCCTTGGCTAGATTTATAATTCCCTTTAGACTTTTTTGTTTAGTAATATAGGGTATTATTTTTTTTACTGTTTCACGTACATATTGAGAAGGTATAGCCAAAATCATTAAATCATTTTCCTGAAATTTAAAAACTTCTTGCAAAGATGAACTAAAAAAGATGGAATCGCAAAATTTTATGTTTGGAAGAAAACGAGTGCTGGATCTCATTTCTTTTAATTCATCCACATAAGCCTGATTAATTTCCCAAACTGTAACATTATGATGAAATTTATCAAGCATATTTGCCATGGATAAACCCCAGCTTCCCCCTCCTAATATTATGATCTTTGACATACTTCCTCCATACATCTTAATTATTTATACTCAAAACTTTGTCAAGGAAACTGAAAAATAAAATAAAAATATTGTCAAAACACATTAAGATGATATTTGTGACAATATTGAAAAATTACTCTATATGGAGGGAAAATGGATTTTAATGAAAAACCTGAAAAAAATGAAACTATGATTTTAATTATTAATTGTGGAAGCTCATCTTTAAAGTATGAAATTTATCAAATGCCTTCTCAAATATCTCTTGGAAAAGGACTTGTGGAGAGAATTGGCGAAGCTAACGGCACAATTACCCAAAGCTCATTAAAGGGTGTTTATACTCGTAAAACAGGAATCCCTGATCATAATGAAGCAATGAAAATGGTTATTGGTGCCCTTTTAGACAAAGAATTTGGTATCATAGAAGATTTAAACTGTATTGGTGGTATTGGTCATCGAGTGGTTCATGGTGGCGAAAAATACGCTTCTTCAGTTATTATTGATTCCTCAGTTATAAAAGCTATTGAAGAAAATGTCGAATTAGCTCCTCTACATAATCCTCCTAACCTTACTGGTATTGTGGTTTCTGAACTTCTCTTTCCTGGTGTAAAACAGGTCGCTGTCTTTGATACTGCTTTTCATCAAACATTACCTCCTTCTGCCTATTTATATGGGTTACCTAGAGAACTTTATGATAATTATAAGATTAGAAAATATGGATTTCATGGAACAAGCCATCGTTTTGTTGCTAATAGAGCTTTAAAACTTATGAGACGACATGCTGAGAATACAAATCTCATCACTTGTCATCTTGGTAACGGAGCCTCAATTACTGCAATAAATCATGGAAAATCAGTTGATACTTCTATGGGATTTACCCCTCTTGAGGGCTTGATAATGGGTACTCGATGTGGTGATATTGATCCTTCTATACTTCTTTATTTAATGGACAGAGGTTATTCTTCTAAAGATCTTAATAATCTACTTAATAAGAAATCTGGATTATTAGGTTTATCTCAAATATCCAATGACCTGAGAGATTTAGAAAAAGAAGTTGAAAATGGTAATCAAAATGCTATTGAAGCTTTAGATGTTTATGCTTATAGAATTAGACGATATATTGGTGGTTATTCAGCAAATTTGGTAAAGGTTGATTGTTTGGTTTTCACTGGAGGAATTGGTCAGTACGGTGTCCGCATGAGAGAAAGAATTTGTCATAATCTGGAAAATATTGGTGTATTCATGGATTATTCTCTAAATAATAGATTAGGGTTTTCTGAAGGAATTGTTTCTCATGAATATTCTCCTGTTACCATAATGGTGATCCCAACAAATGAGGAACTACAAATAGCTATTGATTCCTATGAGTTGATTTATCATCCTTTAAAAAATAACCAACTATAAAATAATATTTACTTTTTTTAAGAGAGCTGGCTAACCTGTTAGCTCTCTTTTTGTATTAAAAAAACAGGACAGAATATACTGCCCTGTTTTGACATTGATTCAGATTACTTCAATAGAAGCATTTTATTAATTTTTTTATAGTTGTTTGTTTGCATAACGTAGAAATAAATTCCAGCACCGACATTTTGTCCCTGTTCATTATCTCCTTTCCATTCACAAGAATAATTTCCTTTGTTTTGTTTTTCGTTAACTAGTGTTTTAATTAGCTGACCCTTCGCATTATAAATTTTTAATTTAACATTTTGCGTTTCTAAAAGATTGTAGTTTATTCTTGTTGATGGATTAAAGGGATTAGGATAATTTGCTAAAAGCTCTGTTTTAAGAATTTCAACATCTGTATTAGCTGTTGGTGTCACATGAACAACCCAGCTTTTTATTGTTGTTAATAAATTATCGGAAACATTACAGCTGAGTGTATAAACGCCTTCTTCAGTGAAAGTATGAGAAAAGGTGTTTGAAGATTCTTCTTGAGTTTGTAAAATCTGATTAATTAACCAATGATAGTTTATATTATCATTTTCCGCATCTGTAGCATTTACAGTAAATGATAATAAATGATTATTCTCCACATAAACATCTGTTGTATCTGGAGTTACTGAAACTATGATTGGCGCATCATTAATTGGATTGATATTCACTAATATTGAATCTTGAACAACAGATCTTGATCTTTCAAATGATTTACTCTTTCTCTGTATATCATCAGATACACTAATATAAACATATTGTGAACCAAACCAGTCTTGACTAGGTGTTAAGGTTAACATATTTTCATTAATTAAAGATTCTATGTTTTGAGAACCTATTACAATAATTGTCAAATCATTGAAATTTGTATCATAATCACTTATGTAAGATACTAGGTTTATATGAATAGGTATGTCTTCATTACTGGATATATTACTCGGAAAGTTTAGAATAGGTAGTTCATTTACATTTTCAACTGTAACAAGAACTGTTGTTTCACAAGTAGCTAAACTGTCATCTGTTGCTATAAAAGTAATTGTTCTGATGCCAGACCAGTTTTGGGCTGGGGTAATTATGACCTGACCATTGTTGTTGATAGTAACTCCAATAGAATCTACAGGAACTACATTATATGCTAAATGATCTCCATACAAAGAATCTGGGTCTGAAAAATAGTTTTTTATATTTAGTAAATAATAACTATGATTATCAATAAAATTGATTGGCAAAATGGGTTGTCTTACATAAGGGGGATCATTTATAAAATTAACACCAATTCTACAAATATCAAAATAATTGGAATTGTTATATGCAAGATTGATTTGAATTGTTTCAATACCATTCCAGTTTAACTGAGGTGTTAAAGTAAGATTAAGCCCATTTACTACACAGTTAAAATGGTTGGTAGAAGGAACGGTTATTGTGTATTGATTTGCATTTTCAGGTAAATATCCCTCAATATATTGGGATATATTAACATTAAGAGTATTATCTTCATTTACATTCAACTGATACGGCATATTTAAAATTGATGAAAAGTTTGAAATATTATTTTCTGTAGTTATGAATATTGCTTTTTGGGCACTTATTGGTGCAGCCGCTGAATTATAAACATTATTATAAACATACGTTAATCCGTCTGTTCTGTCGCCATTTTGTAAACCAACTGTGGTGTAGTTTGATGGTTCGTCATCAGTTCCAGAATAACCAGATTGATAAGAAAGATATTGTATTTTCATAATTCCATCATTTGGATTTCCAGGATAATATTGCGAATCATAAAGAATGATCTGAAATGAGAAAGTAGGAGAAGATGAACCATTATATGTCTGTCTTACATTATTCCATTGTACGGTGTAGGTATGGTTAATCTCATCAAAATAAGTAAACACCCCATTACCCGTTCCTGTAAATTTTAAATCTGACCAACAAACTGCAACCATATTACTTGGTGCATTAAACCAAGGTAACGCTGAATTTCTCATACAGGTTTGTTCTGTAGCACCAAAAGAAATCCAACCATTTGTTCCAATTGAAATCTCATTAAAGGTTTGACCGTAATATCTAAAATTAAATGGTAATGGTTTTTGGGTAACATGATCACCATCATCTCCACTATCTATCAATAATGTGTTTGTCCCAATACTTGTTATAGAATTCCATTCATAAACAGGGACTTCAGGATAACTAGCATCATTCATATCAAACATTAAATAGCCATAGCTGTCAGGTCCTACTGGATTTGTAACAGTTGGATTAACAGTTGTCAGCATAAAAGGGATTGATTTAATTAGTCCAGATATATTAGATATATTGAGATGAACCAGTATTTGTGTACCAGGAATTACCGCTGGATTGATTGTAATATTAAAAGTATTTATATTATTTTCAGCTTGCTGATCCACTAGAATTGTGCTATATGAACCATAGTTATCATTAATCGTTAAATTATTATTATCTGTCAGAAGATAGGCATCTAACTCACTAAGATTAACGAAACCTGTATTTTTTAGCATTATTTTTAAATTGGTTGGAGTGCCAATAGGAATATAGTTTAAATTTGGCTCTGCATTATAAGATATAAAGGTTAAATCTGTCCCATAAACTGGTAATGCTATTTCAGAATAATTCACAGTTGAATTAGCAATAAACTTAAACCTGATTGGTATTATTGTATTATTTGGTGTGCAAGATTTTACTGTAAAAACAAAATTATGAGTTGTACTAATATTATTTGCATTGAATGATGTTAGATTGATTAAACTATCTGCTATTAAAATATACGGTGAGTTTGACTGCATAATTATTGTTGCATTAGAATAGTTTTGGGTTGAAAAATTCTTAAAAGTCGTCGCTAGAGAGATAGTCTCTCCAGAATTTATTTGTGAATTATTATTTCCTGAAGGATCGGTGATTTGATAGGTATTTAAGGAAACAATACCCTCTGCTTGAGTGTTTATAGTGGAAGTTTGAGAGATATACTGTGGTTTTGTAATAACAACGGTATATGGTCCAGTAACTTCTGAAGGGAATGTTATTGTTACATTGCCATTTTCATCTGTTTTACCATTGTAAAAGTCATTGTTTGTGGTGCAAATATTCACATTGCAATCATTGATTGGCTGAGTGCTTGAATTTGCAGTATGGAAGGTGATTGAGTTTGTACCCTGAGGAATTTCACTTGGAAAAGTTGCAACTATTCCTTGAGGTATTGTTTTATAGATAGAAGTAGAAGGATCACCCATCATATTCATCCAATGAGCTAAATCATGTGCAGCAGCAGAAAAACTGCTATAAGTTTGGACAAGTTTTATTTTAGAATAAAGTTGAGCTTGTCCCATGTCATTCATCCCTAAAGTAAATAAGCCATGAACCATTCCTGTATTCATGAGATTGTTATAACCTGTTAGAGTATGAGATGTTGACATACCTAAAGCACAAATTGCTCCTTTTGGGTTGGTGATTGTACCAACTCTGAGAGCAGTTTCGATTCTGCTTACAGAATATGTAGATGAAAAGTAGCCAGTATCACAGGTTAACCAGATACCAACAAAAGGTTTACCGATATTTGTTAATCCGCTAATATTTGAATTTGTAAAACCACTCATACCATAATATCCACGATAATTAAAAAATAACGCTCCACCGCTGGCGTAAGTTTGCATGGAAATTGCTGATGGTTCTGATCCATATAATTCAGTAAACTGATGAGCTGGATCATAACTGATCATTTCTTCTTTAATATATTTATTAGTGTGAATACAAGAAATGCCTGATGGAACTGTGTCTCCAACAAGGAGATTATTATTCATCCAGGTTGTTCCTGCAAGAGTCGGTGTTTTTTCGAACATTATGATTTTGCTGACTATAATTTGTAATGTGTTCTCTGAATCTATAGAAAGTCTTCCAATAAACATATCACCTAAATAATCTCCTCCTGCTACATGTGTATAGGGGTAATCACCTGTCCCTTCAAAAAAACCATAATTCTTACTAAAGGTAGGTATCGATAAACTACCATGTGAGTCTCCAACAAGGATAACGTATTCAGGTGGGTTTGGTGAATTGTTATATTGATTTTGAATATAAGCTAAGATTGTCGAATTTGTTGTACCTGTTTCTAATGTGCTGACAGCGTTTACTACAAATCCTTTTTGTCTTTTCCATTTAGCAAGAGATGAAATCGTATTAGCTACGTTTGCATTATTAGGATAAATTATTAGTATTGAGGGTTGTTGATATTGTGCATAAGGATTTCTTACTTGTTCATAATTTGAAATTATTGCTTTATAAAGAGGTTCAAAGTTTGGAGATATTTTAGTATTGTTTTGATATTGAATCGTAGAGTTACAATTACTGTTTATTGTGAAAGAAATTTCCTTATTAACTTGAAGGGAAGATGTCTTTGGATTGAATGAAAATGGAAATACATTTATGTTGATTATAGTATAATCTCTCATTTGTTGAGGATTACTTATTTTTACCAATTGCTGAGGATAAGAATTTGAATGAGAATAGAAGTCAGTATTTATTATAAAACTTTTAGACTCTTCTTCTCTTAAAGACTGGGTAGGAGCAATTTGTACAGAAGATATGGTTTCTTCTTTGTTAGTGGTAAGATTTACTAACTGAGGAGAAGAGTTTTTGGGTACAGCCACACTGACTGAATAAAAAGGTAATTCAGGCATCCCTTCATCAACGGTAGATACACCATTCTTTGCTTCAATTGTTTGATAGGTTTGATTATTGAGAGATATTTTTTTTATCTCAAAATCAGGTAATTTAAAAGTTAAATTTACACTACCATCTGAATTTGTAATTACTGTGAAAGGCTTTTCATTATTAGTTTCTTGATAAGCAGTTAAACAACTTAATAATAAAAGTAGGATGATTACTAACCAGTTTTTTTTTCTACACATAAATACCTCAAATCCATTTTTCTTATTAATTGTAATAACGCAATAAATGTTCCAAAAGAGTTTTTTAAAATGTTAATGATAATTGTATAATTAAAGAACTTACCAAATATGACATCTTATATTGTAAAATTTTATTAATTCAACTTAAAGTATTTATAAAATCTACAAAAACTTCATTAGCTGTTAAGATTTTTTTACTTTATAACTTTTTTATATTTACTACACATATTTTAAGCTCAGGTATTTTTGCCATTGGGTCACTGTTGGATAGTGTTAATAAATTAACTGGAGCCTCATGAAAATGAAATGGAATAAAAACAACTCCTTTTCTGATCCTTTTAGTGATAAAACACTGGATTTCAATAGATCCTCTTCTTGATGTTACTTTAACTATCTCACTATTTGATAGACCTAATGACTTCGCATCATCAACTGAAATGATCATATGACTAGATGAGAGATTATTTATTCCCTGAGTTTTTCTGGTCATTGTTCCTGTATGATACTGTTGAAGGGTTCTACCTGTTGTTAAAATATATGGATAATCTTTATCTGCTGACTCTATTGATTTTTCATAAGGCACGGCTTTAAATAGTCCTAATCCTCTACTAAAATGGTTCTGATGTAAAATTGGAGTACCAGGGTGTTTTATGGTTGGACAAGGCCACTGTATCCCGTTTTTGGCTGTTCTGTCCCAAGTTATTCCTTGATAAGTAGGTGTTAAAAGATTTATTTCTTTAGTAATGTCTTTTGCTGATTGATAATTCCAGTCATTAGAAAATGCTTTTGCTAAAGTTTGAAATATTTCCCAATCTGCTTTTGCTTCTCCTGGAGGATTGATGGCTTTATTCAATCTTTGTACCCTACGTTCTGTATTTGTAAAATGACCTTCTTTTTCTGCAAAACAAGCTGATGGTAATACCAAATGAGCCATCTTTGCTGTTTCTGATAAAAATATGTCCTGTACAATCAGAAATTCTAAGTTATGGAGAGCTTTTGCTACATGGTTTAGATCTGGGTCTGACAAGAGTGGATTCTCTCCAACAATATACATTGCTTTTATCTCACGTCTATATGCTGATTCTATAATTTCTGTTAATGTTAATCCTGGGATTTCTGAGAGTTTGCAATTCCATGCTTTTTCAAACTTATCTCGATATTCAGGAATATTTATTCTTTGGTAACCTGAGAAGACATTTGGTAAACTGCCCATATCACAAGCTCCTTGAACATTACATTGACCTCTTAATGGATTTAGACCACCCCCTAATTTTCCAAAGTTACCACACAATAATTGAAGGTTTGATAAATTAATTACATTATTTGTTCCTGTATGATGTTGTGTGATACCCATTGCATAAAAAATAGAGGCTACTTTTGCATGAGAAAATTCATGAGCAACTTTTATTATAATCTCAGAACTAATTCCACAAATTAAAGATACATTTTCTGGTGAGTATTCTTCCTTTAACAACTCATCTTTAAACTCATTAAAACCTTCAGTTCTTAGTTTAATAAAATTATTATTATACCATTCATTTTCTATTATTACATGCATTATTGAATTTAAAAGTAAAACATCTGATCCAGGTTGTATTTCACAATAGATATTTGCATAATCTGCAATCCTAACTCTTTTGGGATCAATAACAATTAATTTTGTCTTATTTTCACGAATGGTTTTTTTTATTCTGTATGAAATAACCGGATGAGCAGAAGTTATATCTGATCCTATGATAAGAATTAGATCAGTCTTATCAATATTTTTTAAATCATTAGTCATTGCGCCACTACCTAGAGTAAGGGAAAGTCCTGTTATTGTGGATGCATGGCATAATCTAGCACAATGATCAATATGATTACTGCCAATTTCTTTTCTCATAAATTTCATAAACAGGAAATTCTCTTCATTGGTGATTTTAGCAGAACAAAGTCCAGCTATCGACTTAGCTCCAAAATTAGATTTTATCTTTTTTAGGTTTTCAGATGCAATTGAAATTGCTTCATTCCAAGATATTTCTTTAAATTCTCCCGATGATGTTTTTAGAAGTGGATGAGTTAATCTTTCTGAACTGTTGATAAAATCATAAGCATATCTTCCTTTGACACATAACATTCCATTATTAACCTCAGCATTTTCTACTCCTGTAACTCGAATGATTTTTTGGGTTTTATTGTTTACATGAAGGTATAGTTTGCACCCTACTCCACAATATGGGCAAACTGTTTCAACTTTTTTAACTTCCCAAGGTCTTCCTTTAAATCTTGAATTTTTATCTGATAAACAGCCTACTGGACAAATTTGTACGCATTCACCACATTGAACACATGTTGAATCACCCAAAAATAAATTATTATCAAAAGAAATTGAAGTGTTTCGTCCTCGTTGACTAAAGTCCAAAACTTCATTTACGACAGTATGATTACACGCTAATACACATCTACCGCAAGAGATACATTTATTTCTGTTTACACTTATAAATTCTGAACTGTTATCCTCAACAATATTATCACGAGCAGTATTAAATGAAAGATTATCTATCCCTAGATAATAAGCGCAATCCTGAAGCTCACAGGCCCCATTACTTTCACATGTGAGGCAGTTATGATGACCTGATGATAATATTAAATCCACGATTAGTTTTTGTGCTTCTAAGATGGAAGGACTATCTGTCTTTATTCTCATTCCATCTTGACAGGTTGTATTACATGCAGTAACAAATCCCTTGATTTCTTCTATCTCAACAATACATACCCTGCATTTACCTGAAGATCCTGTTTTTTCATGATAACAAAGGGAAGGGATGTAGATATTGTTTTGTCTGGCAGTTTGAAGTATAGATAATTCAGGGCAGGTTTTTACGACCTGCCCATTAATAATAATAGTTATTTCTTGATTATTGGTAAGCATAAATGCTCAAACAAGTTAATTAATTTCTTTCAGTTTTTAAAACTGCTAGGAAAGCTTCTTGAGGGATCTGCACATTACCAATTTCACGCATTTTCTTTTTACCTTCTTTTTGCTTTTCAAGAAGTTTCTTCTTTCTCGTGATATCTCCACCATAGCATTTTGCTAATACATTTTTTCTTAATGCATTAATTGTACTTCTAGCAATAATCTTTGCCCCAATACTCGCTTGAATTGCAATTTTAAATAAGTGTTGAGGTATTGCTTCTTTTAGAGTATCTGTAACACTTTTTCCCCATTCAAATGCTTTATCTCTATGAGTCATAAAAGACATGGCATCTACTTTGTCACTATTGATTAGGATGTCAACTTTAACTATCTCTGATCGTCTGAATTCTTTGAAACTATAATCTAAAGATGCATAACCACGGCTTACTGATTTTAGTTTATCATAGAAATCAAAAACTATTTCTATAAGAGGTAATTCATAATGAATAGCTACTCTCTTTGGATCAATATACTGCATATCTTTCTGAATTCCTCTGCGATCTATGCAAAGTTTCATGATATTGCCAATATAATCAGTTGGAACAATAATTTCTGTGTTCATTACAGGTTCTTTTATATAATCAATTAACACAGGGTCAGGAAAATCTACCGGGTTATTGATCAATCTCATTTCTCCACTATTCAAATATATTTCAAATGTAACACTGGGTGTTGTCGTTAATACTGACATGTTATATTCACGCCATAGTCTTTCTTTAACAATTTCTAAATGTAACATTCCAAGAAAACCACAACGAAACCCAAAACCTAATGCTAATGAATTTTCCAATTCATAGACTAAAGAAGAATCATTGAGTTTTAGTTTACCCATGCTGTCTCGAAGGTCTTCATAATCATTTGTATCCATGGGAAATACGCCTGAAAATACCATTGGTTTTGGCTCTTGATAACCAGGTAAAGCATCAGTAACTCCATTTCTTGAAGTAGTTAGTGTTTCTCCAACACGTGCATCTGATATTTCTTTGATGTTTCCTATGATGTAACCAACTTCACCTGCTTTTAAGCAAGCCGCAGGTTCTTGTTTCATTCCCAGGTAACCAATTTCTTCGATGTCAAATTCTTTGCCATTTGACAGAAGTTTAATCCTATCTCCTTTATTGAGTGTGCCATCATACATTCTTACAATGATTATTACACCTCTGAAAGTATCAAAATATGAGTCAAATATTAAAGCTTTTACTTTTCCGCTTGGATCACCCTGAGGAGCAGGGATATGCTCAACAATGCCGTCAAGAAGTGCATGTATATTAATCCCAGCTTTTGCACTGATTTTGAAAATCGATTCTTTATCTATCCCTATTATTTCTTCCAATTCATGTTCAGAACCTTCAATGTCAGCATTAGGTATATCAATCTTGTTTACTACTGGGATAATCTCCAGATTATTCTCAAGAGCTAAATAAAGATTACTCATTGTTTGAGCTTCAACACCTTGTGATGCATCTACTAGAAGAAGAGCACCTTCACAAGAAGCTAAAGATCTGGATACTTCATAAGAGAAATCAACATGACCAGGCGTGTCTATCAGATTAAAAATGTATGTTTTTCCATTATAATCATGTTTCATTCTGATTGCATGAGATTTAATCGTTATGCCTTTTTCTCTTTCCAAATCCATATCATCAAGTACTTGAGCAACTGCTTTAGATTTATCTATCACATGGGTTTCTTCTAAAAAGCGATCAGCTAATGTTGATTTACCATGATCTATGTGAGCTATTATACAAAAATTTCTAATTAATTCTAAATTCATTGATTATCCTCCAAAAATCAATTCTAATTCAGGTTGTTATCTGTCAATAAAAATTCTCCTAACTAGATTGATAATGATATGAGACTGTGCTGAAAAATATAGAATTTATCCATTTTTTCATATTTCTTAAAATAAACATTGACTAAAGTTAAAAAAAATTTTATTTTGGAAAGCGTTTTAGTAGCAAATCTCTAAAATAATCAATTGAAATCAATTAGTTAAGAATAAAGGATTTTTATGATAAAAGGAATCGGTCGTTTAGAACCTAAAGAAATTAAAATTATCGAAGAAAAAGTAGAAAAACTCTTTAAAGTTTTCTTATCAGGAGAAAAAGATAAAGGTATTAAACAATTAGCTAAATTATTATCTACCCAAAATTACTTCGTCAGAGAACTAATTGGAAAAAAACTTGCTGAATATCCTAATCAAGATTTTATGGATGCCCTTGTTTTAGAATTAACTCCTCATAAGCTATATGGCGTCAGAGCTGCTGTGTTATTCTATTATTGGGCAAAATATGAAAATAACCCTAGTATTTTAATTATGTTTTTAGATAGTTTTTGGGATAATACTCCTTGGGAAGTAGAAGCTATTATTGCTGATATGTGGAGAAGATATCCTGAAATTACAAAAGATTGTATGCTGAGATGGCTCGAATCTCCTGATCAAAAACAAAGAGCTCTTGCTTTTCACGGTATGGAAAATGTTGCCGGTGAAGACCCCATGTATATCTTGGATTGCGTCGCTAAAACTATTGATGATGATAGTCTCGATGTCCAAAAAAAGATTACTCATATTCTTACTCAACTCGCTAGAATTAGACCTGCTGAATGCTATCCCTTTATGAGAGAATGGTTAACTCAATCAAATGAAACTAGGCAAAAAACCATTTGGGTTTCCATGAAAAAATTAGTTAATATCATCAATCAAAGAAATTCCAGAGACAAAATAGATGAGTTTGTTATTCTAACACAACAAACAATCAATGATTGGAAAAATGATGAAAATGAATTTGTCGCCGGAATGGGGACTAAACTAGCAATGATAATGGATCAACAATATCCTGTTGATTTTGATTAATATGATTAATTGGATTAAATCCAAAATACTAATACATTCAAAACAACTTATAAAATATTCCATTTTTGGATTAATCAGTTTTTTTGTTGATTTTCTGCTTACATATATATTAATTAAAAATACACAAATTCATTATCTGATTTCTTCTACTATTGGCTATATTGTTGGGGTAATGATTAGCTATTATTTTAGTATAACTTGGGTTTTTTCAAAAAGAAATCTAAAAGACTTTTGGCATCTTGAATTAGGTATTTTTATTCTTATTGAAATTGTCGCTTTGCTTTTAATGAATGTTGTTATGTTTTTTTCAACAGATTATCTTAAGTTTGGTTTTCTTCTTTCTAAGCTTATTGGTAATTTTATTGCATTTATTTGGAATTATCTTATTAAACATTTCTTTTTATTCAGAGCTAATCCAACTATTAAGAATGACTTTCTTAATTGGAAAAAAGAACTCTATAAGGGTTAATCTTATTTATCATGAAAAAACTATCTGCTATTATTACCGCTGGTGGAAGTGGGAATCGTTTTGGTGGGAAGATTAAAAAACAATATATTAATATTCTCAAAAAACCAATTCTTATCTGGACTCTTATACCTTTTGTCGAATCTAATATCTTTAATCAGATTATTTTAACAATTCCAGAAGATGATCTGCTTTATACTGAAAATCTAATTAATAAATATTCTTTAAATAATATACAAATTGTTAGTGGCGGGTCCTCAAGAAAAGAATCTGTTCTTAAAGGTTTATTAGCTTGTGATCCAGATACAGATTTTGTCTTTATTCATGATGGGGTTAGACCATTAATCACTTCTCAGGATATCATGGCTCTTCTTAATGAAACAAACTATTCTGAAGCTATAATTCCTGCTAAAAAATTAACAAATACGATCAAATTAATAAATAAAGGGTATGTTGAAAAAACTATTGATAGAACTCAATTAGTCGAAGTTTATACTCCTCAGGTTTTTTCTTATTCTTTAATCTTAAAATATCATTTTTTGTCAAAAAATATTGATTTTGATTTTACTGATGACGCTAGCCTTTTAGAATATTATAACATCCCAGTCTCTATTTATCTTGTCGATAAGTATAATATTAAAGTCACTGTGCAAGAAGACTTATTATTATTAAATACTTTATTAAAAAAAAAATGAGGGTAATTATGTTTTTAAAAAATTTAAAATTTAATATACCAATTCCTGTCTTTGGAATTGGTTGCGGTGTATTGGGATTACATTTCCAAAAGGTAAATGTAAATCTGGGAAAATATGCTTCAACTTTGTTAAGAGCTCTTGAATATAGAGGGTATGATTCTACTGGCGCTATTTTCCAAAAAGATGATTATGAGACGGTCTTAAAAAAAGATGTTGGTGCTCCTAGCACTCTTGTAGAAACTCTTGATATTATTAATGAAACTGGTAAAATTTTCTGTGGTCAAGTAAGATGGGCTACCTTTGGACAAGTTAATAAGGAGAATGCTCAACCACATGAAGTAAATTGTAAAACTCATATTTATGGGGCACATAACGGAAATATTACTAATACTCGGGAACTTAAAGATTTCTTAACCAGAGAAGGGCATAAAGTTGTCTCTGATAATGATGGCGAAATGCTTGTTCATATTATTGAACATTACTTTGATATTGAAATGTTAAAAGAATCAAAAGATCATATAGAAAACATTGAAACTAGAAAGACTTGTATGCGAAAAGCTATTCTGAAAGCCTCTCAGTTTGTAATTGGATCCTATGCGGCTGTCATAGTTGACCCTTACTCTGAAACCAGTTATGCTATTAAAGCTGGCTCAAGTCTCTATTTTGGTGTTGGTGAAATTGAAGGAAATTCTTTCTGTCTTACTTCCAGTGACTTAACTGCTGTTTTACGATTTACAAAAAATCTTGTTAAACTCAGAGAAGGTGAATTTGTTGAATACAACCATGATAATTATCAGGTATATGCTTATAAAAATCAGATTATAAAAAGATTAAATCAACCTAATCTGATATTTAAAGCTGGAGATAAAGTTACTAGTGATCCTGTTCGTTCCAAACTACGTGCTGAAGATACTGAGCTTTTACCTGAATTTAAATTCTTTATGGAACAAGAAATTTTTGCTGAACCAGAAGCTGTTGGAAAGATTGTGAAACTTTTTATTGGTGGTTCAAATTCTTCTAGACATATGATTGACTATATTAAATCAATTGATTTATACAATATAGTTTCTGATATTGCTCTCAAGATCACGGATGAACATAATTATAGTATTCAATTATCCCTTTTTAATGAATTTGTCAATTCTGAAAATGGGAAAACTTTTAATAGTCGAATTAAAGCAGGATATCCTGATATAGTCAATGAAGTTGTTAAAGAAGACTTTTGTAAAAAATTCTTCTTTTCAAGTGAAATGAATACTTTTATAGATTTGTTGGGGACTAGCTTTAATGTTGAAAAACTATTAATTGCTAAAGCTCTTGATAGTATTATTGAAACAAAAGATTGTGATGACTTTCAAATTAAAGTTGATATTTTTATAGAAATACTAAAAAATACTATTAAGAATAAAAGAAATATTTATACTCTGGCTTGTGGAACTTCATACCACGCAACAAAAACTGCTGCTCTTTTCTTTAACGAAGTCGCAGGTGTTGAAATCATTCCCATTTTACCTGGTGAATTCAGAGGACAATATTCTCAAAGTTTAAAAGATAATGATGTAGTTATTGGTGTCTCTCAAAGTGGTGAAACAAAGGATTTAATAGATATATTTAATGATATTGACCAATTAAATCTTTCTATTAAAAAAATTGTCCTTGTCAATAATATGAATTCCACTCTTGGACAAGAAAAAAGCGATATTTCTATTCCAATCTTTTGTGGTCCTGAAATTGCTGTTCCTGCAACTAAAAGTTTTATGAATCAATTAACCTTATTCTTTTATTTGGCAATTAAAACTGCTGAAATTTTTACTAATGATCAAGACATGATAACATCTGATAAAAAGCAGCTTTTAAAACTTAAAGAAAATATTTTAAGAAGGTATAAACAATTACAAGATTTACCTTTACTTTTAAAAGAAACTGTTAAAACAACTGAAGATCATATTGAATTTGTAGCTGAAAAGATTTATCTTGAACCATCGATTCATATCCTTGCTACAAAAATTTCTGGAATTGCTATGGAAGGAGCCTTAAAAATCAGAGAAACCGTTTTAAATCATACTCAAGGAATGGAGGCTTCTGAATTTAAACATGGACCCAATACGATTCTTGGAAAAAATACTGTTTATGGTTTACTTAATATAAAATCAATGATAAAAAATTTCCAAAAAGCTATGCTGGATATCAATCAAATTGGAAATGAAAAAAATCTTTCTGGAAATGAAATTCAGGAAATTATTATTGCTGTTTCAAATTATATTTTCACACACTTGACACCGTTTAATCTTTCACGAGAAGGAACAGTTATTTTTAAACAGTTTATAAAAAAATATGACTTTTTTACGCCTTTATATAGAAGTTATCCATTAATTTATGTAACAGGTCCAGATGAAAGAGATATAAATTTGACAATATCTCAAATCAATACACATAAAATCAGAGGAGCTGATTCTTTTATTATTGCTGAAGAAAATGATAACTTAGAAAATAATGCTAGTTCTACACCTAATGCTGAAAAATATTATGGTTGGGGATATATAAAACTCCCTACTACGGGTGACTCTCTTATGACTTGCTTCTCTTCTACTGTTGTTTTACAGTTATTAGCACTTAAAATGAGTATTAAAAAATTAGAATATCTTGATACATTAGGTTTTCCTGAACATGGTGTTCATCCTGATGTTCCCAAAAATGTATCAAAATCAATAACTGTGGATTGAGGTATTTATGCGTATAGGTTTTGGTTATGATGTTCATCAGCTTGTTGATAATAGAAAATTAATTTTAGGAGGCGTAGAAATTCCTTATGAAAAAGGATTACTGGGTCATTCTGATGCCGATGTTCTCATTCATGCTATTATAGATGCTCTTCTAGGTGCCTTAGCCCTTGGAGATATTGGTCAACTATTCCCTGATACTGCTCCTGAATTGAAAGATATTGATAGTCGGATTCTCTTAAGAAAAACTTACAGTATTATTAAAGCTCATGGGTATAAAATCGGAAATATTGACTCAACAATCTGTGCTCAAAACCCAAAATTAAAAAACTATATTTATGAAATGAGACAAAATCTTTCTGATGATTTGATGACTCCTTTTGATTGCATTTCTGTAAAAGCAACCACGGAAGAACATTTAGGTATTAGCGGTTCTGAAAAAGGTATGACAGCTACTGTAGTAGTTTTATTATTTCCCATAAATCTTAATAAATCTTAATGGGATGTTTTGTTGAATTTTAAGAGAGCACTTCAATTGAAGTGCTCTTTGTTTATGGGACATTATAGTTTTATTATTACTCTTTTTTAATGATTTGTTTCTCGTTTTTTAATTGAATGTAATATATTTTGAAGGAAACTTTCTTTTTATTAGATTAATTTCCTTAATATACTACAGTTTGGGTTAATTATTCTTCTTTCATAGGTAAACTGATTATTTTTAACATTTGTCCTATTAACTTCAATTAATTATATAATTGAATAAGAAGATTTCAGTTGGACTAAATAGAATGTGCAATTATTTATAAAAATCGTAAAATGTTAAAAATCAAATAGCCCTCAAGTCTTCTAAGCAAAGAATGAGGGCTATTTTTTATAAGATTTTTATTTCAAACTATCAATTTCTGTTTTAATAGTTTCTATAGGATTAATCATTGAAGTTACAGCTTTTTGAGGGTGAAGTAATTCAGCTAGAACTGGATCATTTCCACGAGTATAGATGTTTTGAATTATTGGTGAATAAGCTACAATTAAACCGGCAAAAACTATAGAGACCATACTCATAAGTTTAATTAAAATATTGATACAAGGGCCAGCTGTGTCTTTAAAGGGATCTCCCACAGTATCACCAGTAACAGTCGCTTTATGTACATCAGAGCCTTTTCCACCGTATTCACCTGTTTCAACAAATTTCTTAGCATTATCCCAAGCTCCACCTGCATTGTTCATCATTATTGCTAAAACAACACCAGAACAAAGAGCTCCAGCTAATACACCAAGTACACCAGCAACCCCTAAAATCAATCCTGAAATTACGGGTGTTAAAATGCCAACTAAGGCAGGTTTGAGCATTTCTTTTTGAGCTCCAACAGTTGAAATACGTACACATTCTGCATAATCAGGTTTTCCTGTTCCATCCATAATCCCGGGTATTTCTTTAAATTGGCGCCTTACTTCTTCAACCATTTTACCTGCAGCACGACCTACAGCTTTAATAGTTAAAGATGAGAAAACATAAGTAACCATACTACCAATAAAAAGACCGATTAGAAAACGAGGGTTAAGAAGAGTGACATCAAACTGAGTCATGAATTGAGTAATTGATTCTTTTGGTAAAGCTACTTGTTCTACAAATTTTGAACCATAGTGGATATTCATGATTTCATGACCTGCCAGGTGTAAACCGTTACGAACTTCTTCAAGATAAGCTGCTAATAGAGCCATAGCTGTTAAAGAAGCAGACCCAATAGCAAAACCTTTACCTGTAGCAGCAGTCGTATTACCCACAGAATCAAGAGCATCTGTTCTTACACGTATATTTTTAGGCAATCCACTCATTTCTGCATTACCACCAGCATTATCTGCTATAGGACCAAAAGAGTCCATCGCAAGAGTAACACCTAAGGTTGCTAACATACCTACAGCACCAAAACCAATACCATAGAGACCCATTTCGGCGATTTTAAATCCACCACTGAAGCTAAAGGCACCTAGTATTGCTAAACAGATAATAATGATAGGCGCAGCAGTAGAGCGCATGCCTACAGCAATACCTTCCAGGATGACTGTAGCTGGACCGAAAAGACCTTGTTCAGCTATTTTTTTTGTATGAGAAAAACTATATGAAGTGTATAGTTCTGTTGTATATCCAATTAGGATACCAGCTAACAGACCAATCACTGAAGATAAGAAAATTCCGAAAGAATATTCAGCAGGAAGCATCATTTTTGTAACAAAGTAAGAGGCTATTGCAATAAGGACAGAGCTACCGTAAACACTTTTATTAAGTGCAAACATTAAATCTTTTGTATCAGCATTTTCTTTTGTTTTAACTAAATATATACCAAAAATTGATAAAAATGCACCAATACCAGCTAAAACCATTGGGGCTGTCACAAATTTAATTGCCCATTCGGATCCAAGACCAATTTGTACATAAGCAGCCATACCGAGTGCAGCAGTAGCTAAAATAGAACCAGCATATGATTCGTATAGATCAGCACCCATTCCAGCAACATCACCGACATTATCACCGACATTATCTGCAATTGAAGCGGGATTACGAGGATCATCTTCAGGAATACCAGCTTCAACTTTTCCTACTAAGTCAGCACCAACGTCTGCAGCTTTTGTGTAAATACCTCCACCGAGTCTTGCAAATAGAGCTTGAGTTGAAGCACCCATCCCAAAACTTAGCATAATAACAACAATAGTTTCTAATGCTACCTGAAATTTTATTAAAATAAAAAACCAAGCAGAAATGTCGATAAGGGCAAGTCCAACAACAACAAGGCCCATTACACCACCAGCCCTAAATGCGATATTTAATCCTTCATTTAGGCTTTTAGTGCAACCTTGAGCTGTTCTTGAAGAAGCCATTGTAGCCGTGTTCATTCCGATAAAACCTGCCAATCCGCTAAAGAATCCTCCAGTTAAAAAGGCAAAAGGAATCAAAGGATGAAGGATTTTTAAACCCCAAGCCATTATGTTAAAAATTATAAAAGCGACAACAAAAAAGATACCTACCCCCTTGTATTGTTGTCTCAAGTATGCAAAAGAACCTTCCCTTACATATCCGGCAATCTCCTGCATTCTGGCATTACCAGCATCTTTTCTTTTCACTTGCTTGAATAAAATCCAAGCTGTGATAAGAGCTGTAATAGCAGAAATTGGAGCAAGCCACCATACCAAAGGTATTTCGTGCATTTAAACCTCCCAAAAAAATTAGACTGAGTATTCTTATATTTAAATCTTTATATGTTGTCAATAGTTTTTCTTCAATTTTCAGAGTCTCACTAATTAAATTATTATTTTTCAAAAAGTATTTGTTATTTACAAAAAAATAATTAATATATAGTAAAATAATAGGGGGTAATATGAAATTTAAATTTAATGATCTTAGTATTGGTGCAAAAATGAGAGTTCTTTTATCTGCACTTTTGTTGGTTACTTTTTTATTAATCATTTTTATGGTATCTTATGTGTCAACCAATGAAGTTTATAATGATCAGGTTAAAACAGCTCAAGAAAGATCTAGTGAGATGAAGGACTTAGTAGAAGCAGTTTTAAAACAGATACTCATTAGCAATAAAGATATCGCAGAAAATGATCAAGTAATCTCTGCTTTAAAGTCAAATGATGGAAGTAATTTAAAAAAAGATTTAGATAGAATCAAAAATTCTGAAGACTTTATAGAAAATGTTTTTGTTACGGATATTCAGGGAAAAATTATTGGTGCAAGTCTTGAAAACTCTATTGGACTTGATATATCAGAAAATAACTTCTGGAAGGAAATTCAGAAACAGGATCAATTTTTTGAAGGAATCCCTTTTGAATCTCCAATTTCTAAAGAACCTGTAACAATATCTTCATTTCAAGTTAAAGATAATGAAGGAAGATTTATAGGAACAGCAAATATTTCAATAGATTTGTATAAATTAGCTGAAAAATATATTAACAAAAGGAAGATCGCTAATAATGGTTATTACTACTTAATTGATGAAAATGGGGCGATAATCACTCATCCTAGAAAGGATTTAATCTTAACCAATGATCCTCAATATACCTTCAATCAGGACATTATTAAATCTACTACTAAAAATGGTGTGTTGAATTATGTATTTGAAGGAAAACAAAAAGTAATTGGTTATTCTAAACTAGATTTTACTAATTGGACTGTTTGCGGATCTATGTATCGATCTGATTTAGTAACTTTAGCAAACAAATTAATCAAACTTTTAATAATATTTTCAATTGTATTACTAGCTTTATCTTTGTTATTAATTAGTACTTTAATTTCCCAGTTTTTAACTAAGCCAATAGGAAAAATAGTAGAATCCATGAACCGATTAGGTGATTTAGATTTTTCAGTAAAAGCTTCTGAAGAATTGTATAACCGAAAAGATGAAATTGGTGTGATAGTTCATTCATATGAGAAAATTCGTACTTCTTTAATTTCTACGTTGGATACCATTATAAATGGTATCAAGGATTTAAACACTGCAGGAAAATCACTAACTGAAACAGCATTAGAATTAACCAATAATTCTCAAAAGATGAATCAACAAGCTCAAATGGTTTCAGCCTCTTCTGAAGAAATCAGTACAAATACATCCACAATTGCAGCTTCAGTGGAAGAAGCCTCAAGTAATGTACAAACAGTTGCTGCAGCAACAACTCAAATGAGTGCTAATTTAAATAGTTCTGCCTCTGCTTCAGAACAAACAAGCGCCAATGTTAATGATGTTAAGAATAGTATCATTGGATTGAACAAAGTTGTTCAAGCATCTGATTTTGCAATAGATAATTTAGTTATGGAGATAAATTCTGTAGTAACAGCAATTGATGAAATGAATAGCACTTTAACAGAGATTTCCAAAAACACCCAACAAGCAAGTCTGATCTCTCAAAAAGCATCACATGAAGCAAACAATACAAATCTAATCATGAAAAAAATGGAAGCATCTGCTAATGAGATTGGTAAAGTTGTCAAAATGATAAATGATATTGCAGATCAGACAAATATGTTAGCGTTAAATGCTACTATTGAAGCTGCCAGTGCAGGAGAAGCAGGGAAAGGTTTTGCTGTTGTTGCTAATGAAGTTAAAGAATTAGCCAAGCAAACTGCTGAAGCTACTGGGCGTATAGCTAATCAGATTCAGGAAGTTCAAGAAGCTAGTAAGAATTCTGTAAAATCTATAGTTGATATAACTGAAATCGTAAAAGAAATTTCAATGATCAACACAACCATAGCTGGAGCTTTAGAAGAACAATCTATTACAACAAATGAAATTGCCAGTTCAGTAAATCGTATTGCTGAAGAAGCCTCATCTGTAGGATCTAAAACAAAAGAAATGACTTCGATGGCTTCAATCATAGAGAGAAATACCGATGAAGCGACTAAAGCAGTTAATGATATTGCCAGCAATACCAATGAATCAGCTATAGTATCTAATGAAATTGCTAGAAATACTGAAGAGATAAATAACGGAATGCGTGAAGTAGCAAGAAATACTCAGGAAATAACTCTTGGTATTCAAGAAGTAGTACAGAGTATATCCCAGATAACTACTTCAATAGGTATAAGTAGTCAAAATGCAGAAGAAACAAAAGCTTCAGTTGATACACTATCTCATTTAGCTAATCAATTACAAACAATAGTTAATCAATTTAAATTAAGATAATCAGCTAATTTATAAAAAACCAAAGGAGGCGAGAAATCGCCTCCTTTGGTTTTACAAAATATTGATGTATTACATGAGAAATTCACAAGAGATTCTTAAGTTGTTATGTTTTTCCCATTGAGTTTCAATTTGATATGCTAAGTCGAGATGTAGAATAGAATGATTCCAAACATTCATTTTAAAGCCAGTACCTAGAGAGTATCTTTTATTATCTCCAGTCAATAATTCCTGAGAATAACCACATCTTAAAGCTAGTAAATCATTAAACAGCAGATATTCACCCCCCGTTTTAAAAACATCTTCGGTATCTAAATGAAAGGATTTATCTAGATCAATAGAGAATGTTAATTTGTTATAAAGTTTTGAATACCCAAATATCAAACCAGCAGGTAATCCTTCACTATAATCTCCCATAGCAGTATTAACTTGATTTTCACTATGCCAATTTATAGAGCTGATTGGATTTTTCCAAATTAAACCAAAGTGATCGTTATTTGAAAAGCTATAATTCATACCAAAATCAAAAGCAACTCCAGCTGCATTACCGCTAACTTGATGATTTAAACCATTATCATCAATGTATTCACCATCTTTATTGTTCCCATAAGATGATAAAAGAACTTTTAAATTCATACCAAAGTTTACAGGGCAATAAATAAAGTATTGACCTAAAAAATCTTTACTTACAGCACCTGATAATATCAGTTGAGTTTCAGACATGGCATCATCACCAGAGTAAAGAATAGCAGCACCAATAGCATTTTTTGTTTTTAACTGATGAGAGAAGCCTAAAAATGAGTAATTATACAAGCCAAGAATTGACACATTATCAAAGCAAAAAGTATTTATGCGTTCAGAATTACATTGACCTGCAGGATTCCATAGAATACTAGTTGCATTATTAGCTATAGCAGTATAAGCACCACCCATGCCCATTGGTTTTGCTCCATAACCAATATCAAGAAAAGAAGCTTGGATATTACTTAGATTCTCAGCAAAAATGACATTACAGCTGATTATTATTAATATTATTATTAGTATATTTTTCATGAAAACTCCTTACTTAATCAAGACAACAGGTTTAATGTATTCTTTTTTATCGCTTGCATCTTCAATTATTAATTGAATAACATATCGTCCGTTTCGAGCCATAGAGCCGTTATCAGCTCGACCATTCCAATACAGAGAAGATGATTCTCCAATTTTATAATCCCCTTTAATATAAGGTTTTCTGTCAACTATAGTACGCACAAGAGTTCCATTTAAGTTATAAATTTTACAAGTAATTTTTGGATATCTGGTAATTTTTGAAGATACTTTAAATGCAATTTGGAGTCCTTTATTAGATCCAATATTATCATATGGTGTAAATGGATTAGGTAGTAATTTTAGATCATATAATCCAAGTTTTAAGGATTCATTCATAAGAGCATATTGATACCATCCGGGAATTTCTTCACTGATAATCATACTGCTTCTGTTTAAATGACTATCAATAAGAGTCCATCTCATTTTTTCAGAATCCCAATATGCTATTGTTTTGCCATTGTTTGAACCTGTTAACAGAGTAAAGCCTAAAACAGGCATATTATCAAAGTTGGAATTCCCAGAAACACTTGTTTGAAAAACATTGCCAAAAACATCATAAGCTGTACCAAATTGCTGAACTGGAGCAACTTGTATCGGTTTGATATAGACAAATGATTCACCTGATTGGATCATATTTTGAGGTAGATACAAGATACAACCTAAACCAGTATAAAGGGTATCTGCTACATTGTTTGGTAGGATTATTTTGTATACAAAAAGTTCTTTAGATATTTTTACTTCATGGTTAAAATTTGGATCTTTAGCTTTTGCATTCAGGTTGATGATACCAATAAAGTCTTTAGAAGGATTAATGGTTAGTTGATTGTTTTGAAAATTTACTTCTCCTATAACTGTGTCTAAAGTATCTAAGTTTACTTCTACATTCATAACTTCACCACTATCACTCAAAGCAACAAAATTATAAATATTATTACTGGAAGAATTGCTAAATTCGTCTTGGCCGTTAATAATCAATTCTGCTAAGCGAAGTTCTTTGATTTTAATATTAACAGCTTTGTTTATAACATTTCCATCAAGCTTTATTTTAGCTTTAATTTGATTTAGTAAAATTTCATTTTGAAGATCAGGTGCTTTAAAGATTCTTTTTCTTTTTTGTTGAGGAACAGAAATCAGAGTTCCTATTGTTGAGTCAGCAAGGGACCAAGTAATAATACCTCTTTGATCAATATCATTATTTAGAGAATTATCAAGCTCATCTTTTACATCAATCTCTAAAAGTAATTGTTGATTATATGTAATCAAAGGATTAGATGGTGAAATGGTTGTATGACTATCAGATAATATTCCTTCAGAGGTTAAAGTCCAGTTAAATGGTTCATTTTGGTTTGAATAAGTATAATTTTTGGTATCAGTCGATGTAAAATAGAATGTAAGATTCCCTGATTTGTTTTGAGGAGGAATGACAGCTTTTAATAGAGAATTTGTAATAGAAGACATTATTAAAGTCTTTGTTTCACTTAATAAATTTACATATGTTATCATAATAGGATCATTGTAATCAGAAGATTTCTTAAGGTAAATTGTAACACTATCTCTTCCAGGTGAAGGAATAATAAGTGATTGATCAAATCTTATAGGTAATTTTATTTGCTGATTTACAAGAGTCAGAGTTGAAAGAGACAGTTCAAAGCTATTTGGATTAATAAAAGATAATAATTGATTGGTTGGACCTGTTACTTTGACCTGATATATACCTGTATGTAAATTAGTATTTGTTTGGATAATACCATCGCTATCGGTGATAAGACTAATGGGTTGTGAAAGAACCTCAGAACTTATAAGTACATTTGCAAAAGAAACAGGAGCATTCTCTTCATCAACAACTTTTAATTTATAGGATGCTAGGATATAATCAAAAGTATGATTTATTGTTAGATTCTCTCCAGTCCAAGTGATATTATTATAAGTTTTATTAAACTCTTCAAAGTCATAAACTGTTTTTATATCAAGACTATAGGTAGATTCAGTCAGAGTATTAAACTGATAAAATCCATCAAAAGCAGTAAGAGTAGAATCAATAATCATATTATTATTTCTTAGATATAACTTTGCAGAGCTGATAGGTAATATTTCTGTCTCTGATTTTTTCATTTGTATATAACCATTTAAAGATACTGATCCAGGCAGGTAATCGAATGTGTAATTGTAATTTACAGAATCTCCAGGAGTAAGGTTTATTGATGCAATATTTTTTAAACTGGAATTTTCATAAAGGCAAAGAATTTGTAACAAGACGTTGTTTTGATTAAATGGTATGTCAATATTGTCAAAGTAGAATGAAGATGTGTTTGTTCCATTAAAAGTCAGATTATCTTGTCCTGGAATACTAAGTGTAATCATTAATTGTTGAGGAATTTCCGTAGTTGAAGGATTATTTGATTTATCGTTAATCATGATTGTTCCAGCTAATTTTGCAGGAAGAGTCGATAACTGATAATTTACTTCAGCTGTGGAATTAGCCTGAGTCAGATTGACCTGAACAGGGCTGGAAGGATAGTAGTATTCTTTCTGAGCGATTACAGAGTACAGTCCGAAATTTGGGACATGTAAGCTAAAATTTCCATCACTATCAGATGTTGCAGAATAGCTTTGATCTCCAATTGAAGCCGTAATAGTTACATTTTCAAGAGGTAAGAATTTTTTATTAATAATTTGTCCATAAATATATTTTTCTACAGGGTGCATCAGGAATTGAATAATTGAAGGGCTTGATATTCCATTGGTAAGATTTACATTAATGGGATCAATAGGTGAGAAAGCACCATGACTAGCATATAAAGTATAATTTCCGTCAATTAGGTTTTGAAATAGAAATGTACCTGTGATACCTGTAGTTGTTTCATCAATAAGGGTTTGACCTTGTTTTAATTCAATTGAAACTCCGTTAATGGGTTCATTTGATGAGAAGTTAAAAGCAGAACCAGAGATAGAATTTTGGGTGAAAGATAAGGAGAAATTCAAACTGTCAGCAGTTTGTCCTTCGTAAACAATCATTTGTCTATCACCTTCAATAACATTATAACCATCTATTGATGCCTGAATAAGGAACGTAGAAGAAGGTAACCCATTAATGTTAAATTTTCCGTTACTATTGGTAACTGTTGCAAAGACTCTTCCTGAATTTATATTCGTTGCAATTATATTTACTCCTGACATTCCTTGGTTGTTATAAGTTACTTTTCCAGGTATATTAGAAGCCTGTAAAAGATTGAAATCAGCTTGTTTATAATGAGTAGCAGGGATAGAAACTTCTTGTTGATAAGATGCTAGAGTATTTGTATAAGCCCAAACAACATGATATCCTATGAGATTAAACATAACGTAATCACCTACTTCGTCAGTTATGGCTGTCGAGATATTACCTTGAATGTTTCTGGCTTTTATAGTAGCATTTGATACAAAAGCGTTATTATTATAAATTGTGCCAATAAGAGAATTTGGATATGTATTCAATTCAACACTAACAAAAGTAGAATCAAGAGATAAAGTATTTGGGTGATTATAATTTATATATCCAGTTTTTGTTACACTTAAATTATAATTTTGATCAGCAGTCAGGTCATTAAAAGTGAAGCCACCATCTTCTTCAGTTAGAAGCTGATCGACCAACTGATTTGTTTCAGAATTATAGATAAAAACTTTAGCGTTTTGTAATGGAGATAAATCAGAATTTATTACAACACCACTTAAAGCTCCAATTATTGGATTTAGATTAACTGTTCTGGTTATTACCTGACCATCAATTAAAGCAAATTGAGAAGTATAGGTTACAAAACCAGCGCAAGTAATTGTTAAAAGATAATCACCTTCATAAAGGTTAGAAAAATTCCATAATCCATTTGAAGTTGTATTTACTGTTTTTGTTACATTGTTACTAATTTTTTTTAATTTTACATTAGCGTTGTTTAAAGGCGTATTGGAATTATTAACAGATCCTGAAACCGTAGCATTGTGTTTATCCATACTCAATGCTATATTGCTGATATTTACATTAGTAGTGTTGAAATTAACAGAATTATTGTCATAGGTTTGATTATTCATAGTAGTCGTAATGGCAATATTATTAGAATAGGGTGTTACATTATCAAAAGTGAAAACACCCTGACTATTACTAACAGTATTGAGATTAAGATTAGACCCATTTAGATTAATGGAAATGTTTGATAAAGCTCTATTGTTCGTATCTTTAACAGTTCCTGAAATGGTAACAGGAGAACTATATATAACTTGAACGTTCTGAGAAACTGCTTGATTATAGTTTACTGCAATGTTTTGAATAATTTTAGTCTGATGAGATTCTTTTGATACAGTGATCGAAAACGTACCGTTATAAACATTAGTAAAAGAGTAATTTCCGTTTGTTGAAGATGTAGTAGTTCTCGTAATTCCAGAAACAGAGTTAAAAACAGTAACAGATGCTCCAGCAATTGGTTGACTTGTTTGAGAATTAGTAATTGTACCAGAAAGAGAGGAGATATGAACCTGCATAGATAGATCATGATTCGTTATGGAAGTAGTAGGAGTAATAGAGGAAGAAGCATTTTCCCACCCTGGTAGATTTTTCTCAGTTGAAACAGTATATGTTCTATTTGGAGACAATCCTGCTAAAGTATATTGTCCTAGACTATTTGTTGTCGTTTGAACAACAATTTCATTTGAAACTGCTTTTACTGGAATATTAGCAAGAGTAGCTCCGGACTGGTTTTGATTTCTAATGGTTCCAGAAATACTGATATTGTTTAATTGCAAAGTAATATTTTGGTTAGTCATATTTGGATTAGCACTTTGTAAGTTAATGTTAACTGCAATAGGTTGAAAATAACTTACAAGAGTTGCATTTGTATGATAAATATTATTTGTTTGCAGATTGCTTATGGTATAACTGCCATTTGCCGAAGTAGTTGCAGTTCCTGAAAAACCTGCATCACAATATGCATTAACTGTAACATTTGGTAGCCCATCACCACTGGAATTTACAATTCTACCTTGAATAGAACCGGTAGCAGCAATTAGATTAAAAGTTTTATTTTGAGTTGTATTGGGTTGCAAGGTAAGAGTATCTGAAAGAGGATAATAGTTTGCTTTTGAGACAGAAATTCTTAATCTAACTTGTGTGAGTAAACCAGTTATATTAGTTGTAGAAGAAGAAGTTGTATAAATGCTAATAGCGCCAGTAAGAGTATTCTCAACAGTTATGGTAGCATTAGTTTGATTACAAGTTAAGTTCACACTGCCAGTCAAAGGAGTCAGAGAGAAATTTCTAGTGATAGCACTATTACCAGGGATATTAATATTAGTAGAAGAAGTCGTCTGATAATTATTTTTGGAAGCTCCAATAGAATAATTACCTGGATATAGAATAGTCATATTATAATCGCCATTTGGATTTGTTGTGGTAGAAGCACCACCACCTATACTATTTGTAGCAGAAACAGTAGCATTAGCTAAAGGACTATTTGTTTGAGAACTGATAATTCTTCCAGTTAATTGAGCAAAATTGGTGTTTATTACTAATTTTTTATTGGCAATAGCCTCACCTGGATTTAAGTAATAAATACTATCAATAGCGGTATAACCTGGTTTTGAAGCATTTATTGACCAATTACCATAGCTAAGTGAGAGAGTAAAATTACCTGTAGAGCCAGTTGAAGTTTGAAAACTCGTAGTATTTTTTGTTGCTGTGACAGTTGCGTTAACGAGAGGATTGTTATATTGATCATAGACTTTTCCAGAAATTGAACTGCTCTGGCCAGTTAATGTAAAGTCATGAACCACTGTTGTACCAACTAGAATATTTGAACTCATAGAATAGGATCCATTTGAAAAACCTGTTTTACTTACACTGATGTTATATTTTACTCCAGCAGGAACAGTTAATGAATAAACACCTGAAACATTAGTAACAGTAGAGAAAGAATTGCCAGCATTGTTATTTTCAGTGATTTGAACAGTAGCATTTCTAATAATACCAGATTGGTCGTTGAATACAGTTCCAGTAATACTTGCCTGGTTTAACTGGAGAGTAATATTCTTATTTAGTATTTGATTACCAGCAGCGACAATCACAGTAATTGTGTTACTTATCATGCCAGTTTTTACGGCATACAAACTATATTCACCAGCGATTAAATTAAGAGAATAATTGCCATTGGCATCTGTTGTTGTAGGGGAAATATTAGTTTGAGTAGATCCAGAAATTCTTACACCCTTAATTGTAGCACTACTAACACCAGTTCCACTCAATAGTGCTTTCCCAGAAATAACACCAGGATTTGGGTTTAAAGAAAAGTTGATTCCTGAAGTTGTTTGACCAAGAGTTACAACAACGTTATTATTTGTAGCAGTAATATACCCTGTTTTTGAAGCACTGATACTATATGATCCCATATCTACAGAAAGAGAGTAATTGCCGTTAACATCAGTTTGAGTACTATAATTACCTGCTGATATTAAAACCCCTGCAATTGGATTGTTATTGTTGGTAACAGAACCAGTAATAACTGAAAGATTTGGGAACAAGACAAAATTTACTGAGTTTACGGTTTCACCGACATTCACATTAATTTGTCTTGAGTTTTGAGGTGTATAATAAGCTTTTGAAGAGGTTAAGGAATATGTACCGTTTGGCAAATTTAAAGTAAAATTGCCATAACTATTCGAAATAGTGCTAATCGGATTTCCGCTTTGAGGTGTTGCAGTAATCAGGCATTCGCCTAAACCGACAGTACCATTTGATGTATTACCCGAGATAACATTAGCTCTTGGATTCATAATAGCATCACTCAGAGGAGTGTCATTTTGTGAAGTAGTGGTCAGAGAAAGAGAAAGATTGTTAGGTGCTGTGTAACCAGTTTTTTCCCAACTAATAGACCATTGGCCAAGCTCTAGACCAGTGAAACTATAATAACCCGTATTATTTGAAGTTTTAGTAATAATTACATTGTTTTTTTGAGCTTTTATAGTAACAGAAGCTAAAGCAGATCCAGAAGGTAATTTTGTATAACCTGAAATATTTTTTGAATTAAGCAACATCGTGATATTAGAAGCCTGAGAAGTTTGACCTACTGAAGTAGTAACCTGCACATTGTTTTGAATAGAATAACCTTCTTTTAATGCAGTTATAGTCCATAACCCAGCAGTAAGAGAAAAGATGTAATTACCATTTGAAGTAAAAGCAGTTTTTTGGACACCATAAGTATTAGTTGCTTTTACTGTTACATTTGAAAGAGGCAGATTATTGTAGCGAATAGATCCAATTATTGTAGACGGTGAAGGCTGTAAAGTAACAGAAATTTTAGTATCACCTGTGCTTGCCGGATCATCAGGGAGATAATTGTCAAAAAGAACATTAACTAAAGTATCTCTTGGTTCATATCCATTTTTTGAAATATTCAGGATATAAGATCCGACAGGGAGATATTTTTTCTCTCGTCCTAGTTCATTAACTGTCAAAGGAATGTTGTCCATAGACCCTTCAACAGCATTTACAATAGCAGATGCGTAACCGATACCAGCGCCTTCTGGCGTCAAGATTTTAATGTTTAAGGTACCAGTAGGAATAGAATAATTGAAGGTTCTAAAAGAACTAACTGAAGCAACATTGTTTTCATTTGTTGCGACTACTTTCCAAACATAAGCTGATTGGATCAGAATGGATGTAGCGTTAAAATCAATCAGATTATTAGTTGTTATTTGATTCCAGACTGGGTAAAAAACTTCGCTACCAGATTCCATCCTTTTTTCATATAGAAAGAGTTGATAGGTAACAGCATTTGTAACAGGATCCCATTGAAATGTAATATCTTGATTATTAATATTAGCATTATTAAGAGGAGAGGATAAAACAGGAGTAGGCAAAATGGTGGAAGAATTATAAACAAAACCACTTGGGTTTCCTGTAACATCTGAGCTATAAAGGGCTTCATTGCCAAAATTACTCATTACAATCCAATTATATTCTTTTCCATTAATAAGAGGAGGTGGCGCTATACCATTAAAGTTGTTAGAAGGATCAAAACTTCCATACATAATAGATGTGTTAGATGTAATTGCCTGCCAAATTAGATTTAATCCACTAACAACCAACTTGTCATCATCATCATATTCAAGAGTGAATGGTTGATCAGAGACAATAATATGATAATATGGAACGCCAGCAATTGGTTGCCAACTTAAAGTTGGTGTTGGATTGTTGGAAACAACTGAACCATTATTTGGTGTAAGGGTTGTAACTCCAGCTGCAGCTTCAATAATTAATTGAAATTCAATAGAGGTATAATTTAGAGTTGGGTCATGAATAACACAGAAATATCTTCCAACACCCAGTCCCAAAGAATTTGCACTCGTAGTTAACGTTCTGGCACTTATTGATTGTCCATTTGTTAAAACAATATTTTGAATGGTTCCAGTGAGGTTTGTTGCAGTATATGCTGAAATAACACCACCTGAAGGATTATTTGAATAATAGAGTTTTGCATTTTGAGTTGTAGTTGTAGGAGTCCATGCAATTCTAAAGAGGCGTGTAGGTTTATACATGTCCATTGGGATGTCAACTAATTGAATATCAGCAGTTAGATTTCTAATGTCAGACAGAATTGAATAATTATAATTAGAACCGATTTGCAATTGTGTTGCCAATAAAGCAGTTGAGAAGATAAAGAGTAATATTAACAATATAGTAATTTTTGAATAATTCATATAAACCTCCTAAAATTTCCAAGTAACAGTTGTTCTGAAAAGTGGGTTTGGGATTGCTACAAGGTTAACATCAGCAGTGACATCTTTATAAAGATTATAGCTAGCACCAAAAGCTAGTGAAGGTATAATAAGATTTTTAGCTGGTTTAACCGGTTTTCCATCAGAATCTTTCATTCCCTCAGAAATTAGATCACCGATAAAGAATTGTGTGCTAAATACGTATTTTTTCCATCCGAACGCCATTTTAATAGTATGATTTGGTTTAAAACCAACCGTATAGCTTAAATTTGTAGTATCTGCATAGGGGATGAAAGTATTTGTAGAATCTTTAAAAAGTCCATCACGATAACGAACACATGAATAATCAAGAGATAATTCGCCGAATGATTTTTCATAAGAAAAGATAAATTTAAAGTCATTTTTAAGATAAGTAAAAGCGAGAGAAATATCACCAGGTAGATTGATGCTCATATCCTGGCTAGTATAAATTGTTCTGTTTGTATAGGCAATTTGAGAAGGTTTTAACTTTTCAACATCGAACATTTCTTCATCATCAGAATTATTAGGAATATTATCAGGTCCATCTTTGTCATAACCCATATTTAGAGCACCTAAAGTATGTTGAACAAGATATAGATCTCCTTTTAATTTTGAAGAGCGTGGCATATTGAAAACCATATCCAAAATGTATTTTTCTGAAGGTATCCAAGTAGTAGCTAGATTAAATCCATAAAAGTTATTATAAAAATTAGCATTTAGAGAATCATTCATAGTGTTTCTATAATAGACATTTGGATCATCAAAAGCCACATTAATATCAGTATCTCCACCAAATTGACGAATGAAACCTCCAATTTTACCATCTAAAGAACCTTGAATTTGAATTTTGTTAAAATTTACACCTAAACCCATACTCAGATCATCTTTTATGCATTTCCCCCAAGAAATATTAGCAGTTTGCATGGTAATTTTTGAGTTTGCAAATATTTCTATAGACAGGGGAAGAATGGTAGTTTCGACATATTCACTAGGTTGATTAGGATTTTTTAGTACGCTATCTTGAACAATAAATTGAAGATTATTTCCAGTATAATCTAAACTAAGTTCAAAGGGTCGATACCATGTAAAACCAAAGTTGCCAATTTTATCAGTAACAGTCGTGACAGAGAGTTGATTTAGCCATCCGGATTGGCCAGTGAATAAATCGACATCGGGGTATTTTTTTTCTATATTATCTGCCTGATTATCTTTTAGAATATCATCAACAGACGTTTCAACGTTATTTTTGATAAAACTACCCATATTAATACTAAAACCAGGTGCAAGATCAAAACTGATCATGGATTTTTTTATAAAAGCAAGACCTGCTGGGTTTAAAATATTAAGTGCAGGATCTTTTACTGCTGAAGATACTGTTGATCCATAATTACGACTTTTAGCAGTGATTCCTGCTAAAAAAGAATTATATAGCGACAGGTTCATGTTGTGTTTTCCGCCATTAAACGTTGTGATTTTATTTTCTGCAAAAAGTGAAGTAAATAAAATCATAAAGAGTAAAGCGTTTGTTAATTTTCTCATACTTCCTCCTATTAATAATTAAATAATAAAAGAATAGTATTCATAAGTCAATCTTTTTTTTATAAGATTTAATCAAAATTTACAAATAATATAATTGACAGAATAATGTAATTATAAATGAATATTCAAGAGGTGTTTATGAAATTTAGAATTAAATTGATTTTATTGATAATATTAAAAGTTCATCTTTGGTTTATTGGGATAACGACAGCATTTTGCATATTTTTAAATTTTATGAATCCCTTATTTACCACAATGTCAGTTTATCGGATGATCAGTTCAGATTATTCATTAAACAAGCATAAATATATAAAATTGAATGATATTCCCAAATCTACTCAGAAGATGTTATTAGTAATGGAAGATCATAAGTTTTATTCTCACTTTGGGTTTGATTTTGAAGCCATGAAGAGAGCTTATAAACGAAATAATCGTTATGGAAAGATAAAATCTGGAGGAAGCACGATAACCCAACAGGTTGCCCGAAGTCTCTTTCTTACAACTCACAGGAATTTTTTCAGAAAGTATTGTGAAGCTTGGATATCTCTTGAAATGGAGATTTTTTTAAGTAAGCATAGAATAATGGAATTATATTTTAATTATGTGGAATGGGGGAAGGGAATATTTGGAATAGAAACAGCCTCTCAATTTTATTATGGAAAGAGTGTAAAGAAAATCAGTGTGGAACAGTCAAAAATATTGATTACAATCTTAGCTAACCCAATACGATACAATCCAAAAAATTATTATAAAAGTAGAACCATGCAAATGCGTTATAATCATATCAATCGATGGATGTAGAGAGGAGATTTTAAGAAAAATCTGAAAGAAAAGAGAGAGTTTTTTTATAAAGAATAAGAGTATTTTAAGTAAAGAAAAAAATATAAGTTGACAAAATTTAAGAAAATTTCAAAATTTTAATCAAAAGGAAATTCTCAATAAGGAGACCAAGTATGCCAAGAATGACGGTTGATCCTAATTACTGTAAAGGGTGCGGTTTGTGTATTGAAGCCTGCCCTAAGAAAATCATTAGATTTTCAGAAGAAATCAACATCAAAGGTTATCACTATGCTGAATGCTTTAATCAGGAAGCTTGTATTGCGTGCAAATTATGTTATACAACTTGTCCAGATGTAGCGATCACCATAGAAAAGTAAGGAGGAAAAATGGGAAACAAGGTTCTGATGAAAGGAAATGAAGCAGTTGCAGAAGCTGCGATACGTTCAGGTTGTCGTTTATATTTTGCCTATCCCATCACTCCTCAGAGTGAGTTAATTGAGTATATGGCACGAATGATGCCAAAGGTTAAGGGTACTTTTTTACAGGCAGAAAGTGAAGTTGCAGCGATAAACATGGTTTATGGTGCAGCAGGTATGGGAAAGAGAGTGATGACCTCATCATCTTCCCCAGGAATATCTTTAAAACAAGAAGGAATCTCTTATATTGCAGGCGCTAATTTACCTGCTGTGATAGTCAACGTTCAACGTGGAGGTCCCGGTTTAGGTGATATCCAACCAGCACAGGGTGATTATTTTCAAGCAACCAAAGGTGGTGGGCATGGAGATTATCATTGCATTACATTAGCTCCAAGTTCAGTGCAAGAATTTGCAGATATGGCTTCTTTATCTTTTGATTTAGCAGACAAATACAGAATACCTGTTATCATTCTTTCAGATGGTTTGTTAGGTCAAATGATGGAACCAGTAGAATTTGCAGATCATAAAACTGATGCTGAAATCGAAGAGATGGGTAAACGTCATTATGATTGGTGTATTCATGAGAATGAAGATGGAGCCGGTCATCATCATAACGAGATCAATTCTTTGGAAATTGATCCTAAGGTATTAGAACAGCATGTATTGGATTTAGAAAAAAAATATCACGTTATCACTAAGAATGAAATACTATTAGAAGAATATGAATTACATGAAGAGAATGAGATCTTATGTATAGCATACGGAACAGCAGCACGAATAGTAAAATCTGCAGTTGATGAATTAAATGCAGAAGGTCATCACATTGGTTTGATTCGCCCTATAACTGTATGGCCTTATCCATATGATCAAATCGCAAAAGCTTTAACTCCAAACATTAAAAAAGTTATGGTTTTTGAGTTGAATTTAGGTCAGATGGTAGAGGATGTACGATTAGCAGTTAATGGTAAAGTTCCTGTAGAGTTTATGGGAAAAGTAGGAGGTATAGTATTTACCCCGGAAGAAATCAAAGCAAAAATAGAAGAGAATTTGTAGGAGGATTACATGCAAATAATCGCAAAAAGACCAGAATCTCTTCGTGATCTGGGTTTTACATACTGTCCCGGATGTCTTCACGGAGTAGCACATCGATTAATAGCAGAAGTAGTAGATGAATTAGGAATAAAAAATGAAATGACCGGAGTTGCCCCCGTAGGCTGTTCGGTATTTGCATATAAGTTTTTTGATTTTGATATGGCACAAGCAGCTCATGGTCGTGCACCAGCTGTAGCCACAGGAATGAAAAGAGCTAGACCTAACATGAAAGTATTTACATATCAGGGAGACGGAGATTTAGCCGCAATAGGAACAGCCGAGATCATTCATGCAGCCAACAGAGGAGAACACATGAGTGTATTCTTTGTTAATAATGCAATCTATGGAATGACTGGTGGTCAAATGGCTCCAACAACCTTACCTAATATGAAAACATCGACATCACCTTATGGCCGTGACACGAATGATATAGGATTTCCTATCAAAGTATCAGAATTATTGAATACATTAGAAGCCCCATACTTTATTGAAAGAGTTTCATTATTAACCCCTCAAGATATTATGAAAGCTAAGAAAGCTGTTCAAAAAGCTTTAACATATAATAAAGAAGAACGTGGTTTTACCTTTATAGAATTTCTATCAACTTGTCCTACAAATTGGGGCTTAGATCCTGTAAAATCAAGAGATTGGGCGAAAGAGAATATGATTCCATTTTTCCCATTAGGTAATTTTAGAGATAAAGGTGCTGATGGAGGACAAAAATGAAAGTAGAAATGGTATTCTCCGGTTTTGGTGGTCAGGGAGCATTAACTATAGGAAAGTTTATAGCTCAGGCAGCCATGGGTGAAGGGAAGTTTGTTTCCTGGTTACCATCCTATGGTCCAGAAATGCGTGGTGGCACAGCAAATGTTGCTACTGTAATTTCAGATAAGCCAATAGCGTCACCTTTAGTATCTTATCCAGACATATTAGTTGTTTTAAATCAACCATCGTTAGACAAGTTTGCAGTTGATGTAAAAAAAGGTGGATTAATTGTTGTTAATTCAGATATGTGTCCAATAGTAAACAAACTTGATGGGGTTGATTATGTTGTCGCGCCAATGAATAAAATTGCAAATGATTTAGGGTCCATGAAAGTCTTAAACATGGTTGCAATTGGAATAATCATTGGTAAAGCAGGCACAATTAAATTAGAAACCATTGAGAATGATTTAAGCAAGTATATGAAAGCAAAGAATCCAGAACTTTTTGAAATGAATATAAAAGCCATTCAAGAAGGGATTCGGATCGCTCAAAGTCAATAATCTTTATATTAAAAAAGGATCAGAGATTATCTGATCCTTTTTTTTCTTTTAAGAGGTTTTATGCATTTTTATGATTTTCCAGAAGTATATGATTTGTTTTATTCAAAAGAATTTGAAGAAGAATGTTTATCATTTTATAAGCATTTATTTTCCAAAAAGAAATTTCAGGATGTACTGGATTGTTCAGTAGGAACAGGTAAAATGTTGATTCCTATGGCGAAGATAGGTTTTAGTTGTACAGGCTCAGACATAAATCCAAAGATGATTCAAAAAGCCAAGATGAATTTTGCCAAAGAAAATCTAATAGCAAATTTAATGGTAAGTGATTATAAGAACCTTAAACAAACATTAAACCGTGAATATGATTGTGTTATGTGTACAGGCAATTCAATAGCACACTCAAAGAATGATGAATTGGAAGCTGTATTAAGACAAATGGATGCAGTTTTAAAGCCAGGAGGCACACTGTATTTGGATAGTCGAAATTGGGATAATATATTAAAGCGTAAACAAAGATTTTACCTTTTTAACCCGATTATACGAGACAAAGGAAGAGTAAATTACATACAAGTATGGGATTATTTAAAAAATGGTTCCATTATGTTTAATTATTTAGTTTTTGAAGAATTAGACAATAAGATTGTTACCAAGCGTCAGTTTTATGAGATCTATTATCCTTTTACTTTAGAGCAGGTAAAACAAATTTTAACATCTCTTAATTATCAGAATATAAAGGTGGTTAAATTAGGAGATCCAAATCATGAAGACATAGAACATATAGATTGGTATGCTTTAACTGCTGAAAAACCAATAGAAGAAGTCTTTTCTGATAGAAAGAACCGGAGATTTTGATTATGAAAAGTTATCGTAAAGAACTTTGGTTTGAGAGCAAACAAAGGCGTGAATATATCAATATCACCTCTCAAATAGAGAAATGTTTGACGGAAAGCGGGATTACTGAAGGGCTTTTGTTATGTAATGCGATGCATATTACAGCAAGTGTATTTATTAATGATAATGAAAGCGGACTCCATCAGGATTTTGAGAGATGGCTAGAAAAGTTAGCTCCAGAGAAGCCTCATGCTCAGTATATGCATAATGGATATGAAGATAATGCAGATGCACATTTAAAAAGATCCGTCATGGGCAGAGAAGTTGTTGTTGCCATTACTAATGGGCAACTAGACTTTGGTCCATGGGAGCAGATATTTTATGGTGAATATGATGGTAAAAGGAGAAAAAGAGTTTTAGTTAAAATAATTGGTGAGTGATTTGTTAAAAAACAGAGTTACCACATCATTGGTCTTAACCATAATTCCTTTACTTTTTTTAATATTCTTTTTTTATATTCCAATCATAACAATCATCAATAAAGCGTTATTCTATAATCAGCATTTCACATTACAGATATTCAAGGAAATTTTTACAGATACTTGGCAAGTGTCAGTAATTCTCTTTACAATTCAGCAATCAATTATCAGTTTATTTTTTACTTTAATGATTGGCTTGCCATTAGCTTATATATTAGCAAGATATAAAGTCAAATTTTATCAATCAATCAAGAGTCTGATCAGTGTTCCATTTGTTTTACCGACTATTACAGTATCTTTAGGGTTTATTTTGTTCTTTGGGAATCAAGGCTATATTAATAGATTTTTAGAAATATTTGGATTTAAAATTAAAGTATTATATACCTTGAAAGCAATAATATTAGCCCATGTATTTTTTAATATACCCATAGTTGTCAGAATTGTAGGAGATACAATAGAAAATTTAAATGAAAATTTATTGTATTCTGCTAGATCACTTGGTGCTAGTAAAACCCAGGCTTTCTTCAAGGTAACAGTTCCAGCAATGATTCCATCGATTTTGAATGCGTCTATTCTAGTTTTTATTTATTGTTTTATGTCTTTTGGAATCATATTAATTCTAGGTCATGTCAAATTTACGACAATTGAAGTTAATATCTATATGTATGTTCGTCAATTGATGAATTTACAAAAAGGGATAGCACTAAGTTTTATACAAATCATAATATCATTATTTTTTCTAAGTTTTTATATAATAAGTAATCGTAAAATGAATGTAATCAATATGTTGTCTTTTTCAAAGGAGAAACAAGTGAAATTGACTAATGTAAAGCTTAGGTATTTAATCATAATCTATACATATTTAGTTATCTTATGTCTTTTTATTGCTGGACCAATACTATCTTTATTGTTTTTTTTAATAGAAAATTTCGATAAGTTTCATGTGTTTTTCATGCAAATGTTGAAAAATGAATACAATTATATTTTAGGTTCAAATATACTAACACCCTTGATCAACAGTTTAGTATTAGGATTGATCAGTGCATTTATGAGTGTATTTTTTAGTCTGTTACTAAGTATGGGGATTCAGCAAAACCGTATAAAGGGATTTATTGAAGTCTTGGTTTATTTACCACTCGGTATCTCAACAATTGCTTTTACGATGGGATATTCGTTATTTTTTAGTAATATTGAGATATCAAGAAGAATCTTATTAATCTGTGCGCATATTGTTATCACACTACCCTTTAGCTTTAGTATTATTAATCAAGCAGTCAGCTCAATTAATAAAAATTATTTAATTGCGGGTAAAGTCTTAGGAGCGAATGAAATTTACCTGTTTTTTAAGGTAAAATTACCATTGATTTTAAAACCAGTCATAACTGCTTATATTTTTTCTTTTGCTATATCATTTGGAGAAATCAGTGCAGCTACCATGTTACAAGATGGTTTTTTAACCTTACCTTTAGCAATTTTCCGATTTATTGGAGCTCGTTATTTTTATCAGGCAACCGTCATGTCTATGCTTCTTGTAGGAATAGCAAGCATAGCTTTTTTATTTTCCGACAAGGTAAAAGAGTCAATACAGTCCAGAATTGGTTAGCATTCTTTATTAATATTTTCTGGATTGGGAGATTTTACAATAAAGAATTCTAAAAGATCATGATTCTGGTTTGAAATATTCATCTTTGTATTATGAGAAATATAGATGAAATGGTGGTTTTCAATTATTTGAGGCACTTCATCATCCAGTTGAATAGTCATGATACCCTTGTTTATTATCAGGTAAACATTAGAATTTGAGTAATGTTCTGGTAGCTTATCATTTTGAGTTAAAATAACATGATTTAAATGAATATTCTGATCGTCTATCACTTTTTCAATCAATTTTTCATTAGAATCTTGATATACATAAATTTTATGTGTCATTGTTTCTCCTTTTTTTAAACATACTTCTTTATAATATAACTATCAAAACCCAAAAATCGTCACTTTTTTTAATTAATTTCAATATAGTTTCTAGTATAAACTAAAATAGGGTGAACTCCAAGGAATGAAATGGCGACACTTTAACAATCCTCATCATAATCTTATCATGATAGAGATATCATATTAGTTGGAATGCGTACACTTCTATATTCAAAGATATTCAAGATATGTTAGTGTATTTTTTTTTGCCAGATAAGTTTTTAATTCGTAGTTTAAGGTGATAGTATTCTCGTTTTTCCTAATTAAATCAGAAATTTTTGTAAACAGAGTGTTTTCTTTATCAATATCTAAGGCAATGTGATCTGAATAGGTACCAAGCAGTTGAACATATTCATCTGCATTCAATACTCTATCGTAAGAATAAACAAAAAATAAAGGAGTAGAAAAAAGCCCATCTTTTATCAAATGTTCGATTCTAGTTTCATGTTGAAAGATTTTAGAGTTTTTGTTTTCATTCATTTCAGGGACGACTTCTTCATAGATTTGATTAATTTGTTTGAAAATGGGGACATCTTTTTGATCGGCTTTACTATTCCAGCAAAGTAGCAACCATCCAATATCTTTAAGGAGATCAAATGCTTTTTGATACCCGATTTCTGGATTTATCCAATGAAAGGCAGAGGCCGAGAAAATAAGATCATAACTGTTTTTTTCAGCAATAAATTCTTCAAAAGCAGAATTATGTATCTGAATATGAGGATATTCAATAAAACGATTTTTGGTGTATTCAGCAAGATTTTTACCAAGTTCCACAGCAGTAATATTCATTTGATTATTTACTAGAAGTTGTGTCGCTTGACCAGCACCACACCCAATTTCCAGTACGTTTGCATTTTTACTTAATTTAGTAACTGATAATAAATCATCCATTAATTGTTGAGGATACCCCGGTCTTGCCTGAGCATAATCAGAAACAATAGTATCAAAAAGGAACTTTCTTTCCATAATTTCTCCTAATTATTATTCTTTTTTTAATAGAATATTTGTTATGAGATTTAGTCAAGTTAGAGTTTTGTGTAAATTTTACAAATTAGATATATAATAAGTACGTTTGTTATGAAATGGTTTATATATATTATGGCTGTATAATTAATAGGATCATACACCATCATGAAAATAGTTGACTCCAAAAGGAGAAAAAGACTATGAGTTTAGACAGATTAGATAGAAGAATGCGAAGATTCAGTGTAGCATTTAAAACAGAGATACTCCGACAGTTAAATATTGGAGATCGTGACATAGCAGAAATTTGTAAGGTTTATGACCTTAATTACAGTACCGTATTACAGTTGATTTATAAAGCCCAGTTAAAGCATTTAGAGCTTTGGAGGACAAGAGTGGAATTACCAGAAGAAGTAAAGAGAATTAAGCAGTTAGAAGAAGAGAACAAGAAACTAAAGCAGTAATTTGTTAACAAGGAGTTAGACATACTTTGTCCAAGGAACATCTCTTTACCATTGCTTCTATACTTATCAAGATATTGGAAAATTGAATCAGTAACTTACCTAATAAATCATATTATTCTAGCTAATGAAAATCAGAGAGGATTATTAATTTTCATTTCTTTTCTCGATATTGAATCCATGTTGCATATTTTTGACCAGAAATTGCTTTTAATAATGATCTTAAAGATATAATCATCATAGTTAACCAGTAAGAAAGTAACTTGAATGATTTTTTTTGTTTCCCAATTCTTTCTAAATAAAGACCTAAACATCCAATTAATAAAATTACTAAATTTGGGAAAAAATAAATATATAATATAAGTTTTGGATGAACGAAAATAGATAATATTAAGGATAATAAGTAAATATACCCAATCAACCATCGGATTATCTTATGACTAATTATTATAAATGAGATTGATCTATACTTAAGGGGGTTAAGTAATTCAATCTGTCTAAAAATAGTTTGCCATTCTTGAGTAACAATTCTAATTTTTCTGGATAATTCTTCTAAAGATTTTTCTGAAACATTTTCTGTAACGAATGATTTTGAATGGTATTTAACTAAATATCCCTTTCTTAAGACAATTAGGGCTCTCTCAAAATCATCTGGACATGATTCATCAATCCTTGTAAATAATTCTCTTCTTATCAGAAATATTGCTCCACAAGCACCAATAATAGTATGAAAGTTTGATTCACTTTCCTTTATACTACATTCATACTTCCAATATATTCCTTCTCCTGAATCGTGTTCACCAGATTTAACAAGTTTACATTCTCCAGATACTAAACCAATTTTAGAATTGCTTTCAAGTACATTAACAAGTTCTATAACTGAATTTTTTTGGAATATTGAGTTTGCATCTGTCGAAAGAATGTATTGACTGGTAAGTGATGGTAATATCATATTATGAGCAGCTTGTTTACCTTTTCTTGGTTTTTGAATGATTAATTCGACATTTTCTTTTGAAAAACTCATTACTATTTCATTTGTTTTATCAGTAGAATCATCAGAAATAACTATCATTTTAATCTTATCTTTGGGGTAATCAAGCGCTAAAAATGATTCTATTTTTTCTTTAATATGTTTTTCTTCATTATAAGCAGCACAAACAACAGTTATCGAAGGGAAAGATTTTATTTCTGGATATATTCCCTTTTCTTTCTTTTTTGATATTAGATATATAATGACTGGATATCCGATAATATGATAAAAAAGTAAAAATAACATTGTAAAAAATACTAATAACATTATTGCCTCTATTTATTATTAATCACTTGATTAATTACATTATTACTTGAATTGGTTGTAAATGTATTTAAACATTGCTTATTGAAATTAGAAGGATTTTGTTTCTCACATGGTTGACATTCTAAATTTGTTTTAATAATGATTGAATGCTTTGATAATGACTTTGTAAGTCTTGAATCTGTAGGATCAAAAATCGTAAATATTTGACAATCAAAACAGGAAGCAATGTATCCTAAACCAGAATCAGTGTTTAAAAAGTAGGCACCTCTTGATATCAAAGACGCTGTTTGAGAAAAACTTGTTTTTCTAATTGTAATAATTCCAATTTTTTTTTTTATAAATAATCCAACTTCTTCTTTATCGGGTCTAATAAACATAATGATTTCAAGAAATGGTGAAAACATAATCATGTCTCCAATACCCCAACTATGAATAATCAATATCTTTTTCAATATTAACTCTTATAAGAATATCTTTTATAGAATAGGAAATATTGAAAAATATCATTAATATTTTATTACAAAAACTAATTTTAATTCTCCGATTTCTTAAGTGTAATTATCATAATACTAGTTTAATAATCATTTTTTTACTGATGGCATTTCATATACCAGTCAGTCATTTTTGACATTTCTGTCTCAATAGAATTTTGTTGAACATACCCCAATTCTCGAATCTTTTCCCCATAAAAAAAAGTAGGTGTAACAAACTTTTTAATTCTATTGCTATTGATTGGGAAATCTATTTTAAAAAGATTTGCAGGAATATCAATCATTTTACCAAGAGATAAAGCAAGCCAATAAGGGATTTTAATAAATGGAATTTTAAAATTTTTATTTAAACAAATAATTTCCATTAACTCTTTCAATGTATAATAGGGTTTATCTATACCATTGAAGATTTGAATACCTTGTTTAAAATGTAATAAAAGAAATAATGTCATATCAATTATATTATTAACTGATACTATTGATTTTACATAATTTCCTTCAGATAACATAAACCATGGTCTTTTATGCATCATATTGATCATTTTATACATATTTGCAAAATGATATTCTCCATAAATTACCGAAGGTCTAAGAAATATTACTTCGGAGTTAGTCTCATTTTTCATCCATTCAATAATTTCTTCTTCTCCAGCTAATTTTGAGGCTCCATATGGATGATTAGGAGCTAACTCACCTAACTCATCTTTTGGTTCAGGAGAATGACCTTGCACACCAACAGTACTATAATAAATTATTTTTTTTAAATTATGAACACTCATAAATTGAGTAATAATTTTTGTACCAAACTGATTATGACTATAATATTCTTTATCTGATATTCCAAAATCATGTTTAGATGCAGCACAATGAATAATCAAATCAATAGGTTGAGAAAATAATTCTAAAGATTTTTCCCATGCTTTATTCAAATCATCTATAATTCTAATATCTCCAAGAATAGTGTTTGGATGCTTCTGAGGGTAATCAGAATGAGAGCTTATATCAATTCCAATAACATTATGTTTATGTTCTTCAAGTTTAAACATAAGTTTTGTACCTACAAATCCATTTGACCCTGTAACTAAAATATTCATTAAATCCTTCTTATATATTGAATATTATTATTTTTTATTTATGTATATCTTTGTCAACTCCTTTTTTCTTAATCTAATTCCATTACGATAGGTGTTTCGCTCTTCTGATCGCTCATAAGGCTGAGCTCCTATACGATTGTTTAGCTCTGCTTCAATAACAGTCTTAATCCCTGTTTCTAGGAAACTTAGAAAATCTCTAGAAATATTACCCTGGAATAACTTGACTAATACGTATGAATCTTCTTTTCTTTGCTTTGGTTGGGTTATGATAATCTCCTTTAATATTTGTTTTTTTTCATTAAAACCAATTTACAATGAGTTATCTTTAACACAACTCTTTTTTCTGATTACTCTGAATTTACACCACATTTTAAGACACTACCAAAAAACTAAAGATAACTAACACCCTTATCAAAAGTATCATTACAATATTATATCAGATTCTTTTTGCTGATATTATAATAGTTGCTTGATAAATTTACATTGACTTTTTTCTTAAAAAATTATAAATACAAATTTTTGGAGGAAGAGATGAAACGATTACTGAGTCTATTAATGATAATAGGATATGTTTTAGGTTTGTTTTCATTAACCGAAGATATTTATAAAATTATTGATACACGAAAAAAGGAAGAGATTAATTTATCTCAATTAACATTAAGGTTAAGCAAAGCAGATGTGATTTTCTTTGGAGAACACCATGATGACAGTTTTCATCATGAAATGGAGTATAAGATTTTAGAACAAATAGATCAGAGGGGAGGTAAATTAGCTGTTTCATTTGAGATGTTTGAGCGTGATACTCAAGAGATATTAAACCAATATTTAGAAGGGAAAATAGATGAAGTTACATTTTTAAAAAAAACACGTCCTTGGGGTAATTATGAAACAGATTATCGTCCTCTCTTGGAATATGCAAAGAATCATCATTTACCTGTTATAGCCTCGAATGTTCCGAGAAGGTATGCTTCATTGGTTAATAAAGGGGGACTTAAAGAATTGGATAGTTTATCTGTGATTGAACGAGGATTTATTGCTAAGAAGATAAAAGCACCTTCAGGAGAATATAGGGATATGTTTTATGCTGTTATGTCTGGCAATATGGGTGATATGGTTCATGGAAACCCAATGCAAAACAATATGTTTGAATCATTGTATATTGCTCAATGTGTAAAAGATGAAACAATGGCAGAATCAATTACTCATTTTTTAAAGAAAAACCGTCACTATAAAGTGATTCATTTTAATGGTGACTTTCATAGTCAGTATCGTTTGGGAACAGTGGAAAGAATCCCGTGGTGGTATAAAAAACGGGTTATAACCCCAATTGTGATAGAATCTGGTAAAGAATTGGAATATAGTAAGGATGATTTAAAGAAGGGAGATTTTTTAATCATACATTATAAACGAGAAATAGTTGAAGAAAAACCTATTGATTCTCAAGCCATGTTTCAAACAGATAATAAAATAGTTAAACATGAGATAAATATAGAAATTTATCCAGCTGAGAATTTTCTAAAAGCCAAAGATAGAGTTTTTTTATTGCATAGATTGACAGATAGGGATACACTTTTTATCAGTTCAGACTTAACCGTGCAAAAAGTCATTTCAGGTGAACAAGCTCTTGATTATGAGATTAGTAAAAATGAAGAAGTTAATTATATTACCTTTAAAAATTTAGGAGAAATCAATGATTTAGAGTTTTTTTATGAAGGGAAAATCTATCATCCTGTTGCTGAGAGAAGCCTATTGCAAACGCACAGTTTTTCAAGAGGGATCATCTCTGATAAAGAAGGAGAAGGAATCTTTTTGCCAGCAAATACATGGTATCCATTTTTAAGCAATGATATTGCAGATTTTAAAGTGGAGGCAGTCTGTGACACTTCATTTTTATTAATCACCTCAGGAAAAGAGAGTCGAGATATCATTAATACTAATTATCGTTATATTTGGGAGACAGAGCTTCCAAATGAAGGATTAATTCTTTGTGGTAATCGCTTCAAAATGGCTGAATTAAAGGCTGACAGTGTTAAATTGAGGGTTTATTTACTGGAAGATGCTAGCTCTTATTCTGATCGTTATTTAGAAACTCTCAAGACAATATATTGCCAATATAGTGCAATGCTAGGTTCTTATCCTTTTTCCTCTTTTTCAGTTGTAGAGAATTTCTTTCCTTCTGGTTTTGGTTTGCCTAATTATACTGTTATCAGTTCAGAGGTATTAAAACGTCCGTTTATTACTGAATCACCAGGTGTTTTAGCTCATGAATTTGTTCATAACTGGTGGGGTAACAGTGTGTATAATAATGATCAGGGAAACTGGTGTGAAGGTTTAACGAGTTATTGTACAAATTATTATTGGAACATACTAATGGGAGACAGTTTAAAAGCGACAAATTTTAGGTATCAGATTATAAAGTCTTTTACTTTGTTAGATGAAAATAAAAGATATTCTTTGAAAGATTTTATGTATCAATATAATGAAGAAGATGCAGTAATTGGCTATCAAAAAGGGACACTCTTTTTTATACAGTTAAGTGATTTAATTGGGGCGGAAAACTTACACAGCAGTTTAAAAGAGTTTTCTAAGCTTTACCGAGGGAAAAATGCAGGCTGGAAAGATTTGTTTAAGGTAATTAATTATGATTCTTTACTTTCCGGTAATGAAAAAGGTTTGGAAGAGGTACAATCCTCCTTTACAGATAGTCAGATACCACTCATCAATATTATTGGATATACATATAAAGAAAATCTTCTTCAAGTAAAAATCAAATTAAATCCAGTAATTCCTTCTAGGATACCCATACGGATTATTACAAATCAAGAGATAATTGATGAAGCAATATTTAGTGGAAGAGATTCCATCGTGTATTTTGAGAAAAGACTAAATCATCCATTATTATCTATAGAAATAGATCCAGAATATAGAATGATTCGTTTATTAAATGAAGAGTCTCTTCCTTTTACAATTTCCACGTTACTTTCAAGAAAGCCCAAACTAATCCTTCCAGAGGAGAGTAAAACAAATTCATCACAACAGATGTTTGCCAATATGTTGCAACAAGCAGGCATGATTTCAGAAGCAGTTTATTATAAAAGTGAAGACAGTCTTTCAATAGAAAATACCATTATCATTGGCAATCAGGAGAATAATCCCTTATTTTTGAAACAGGATTTTAAGAATTTGGATTTAAGAGGAAATCAATTCATCTATGATGGAGATTCTTATAGTTTAGGTCAATATGATGTTTTTTATGCTGATCAGGAGAATCAATGTGGATATTTTTATTTTAGTAAAGAACCTTCTTCATACAGGAGATTATTACGTTATGCGGATTTTACGTTGTCATGTTTTGCTCATGACAGTGACAGAGTTTTAAATAAAACAAATGAGAATAAGGATAATCCTTTAAAAATTATAGAAAAATCGGAGGAAAAATGATTCAGATTGAAATAACTTTAAATCAAAAGCATTATAAGACAGTTACTTTTTCAACCCCAAAAACATTAAATGAGATCATGGCAGATATCGAAGCACCGAGTTGTCGAATTGTCGGGTATAAGATAAATAATGAATATATCAACGGTACAGTCAGAATGGATAAAAATACAAGGATAGAGATAGTCTTATTCAATTCCTACGAAGGATTAAGAATATATCAGGATTCTGTCATTTTTTTAATGAATATGGCTTTTCAGAGATTAGTGGGAGACAGGGCAATCATCCAAGTGGAGCATTCAATAGGCGATGGTGTGTATTGTGAAGTTAGTAATACTAGTGAGAAATTAACAGAAAGTGATATTGAATTTTTAAAAAAGGAAATGATAAATATATCAAATCACAGTTATCCAATTGAAAAGTTAACCATGACCATAGAAGAAGCTGAGCGGACATTCTCCTTTTTAAAAAGATTTGATATTTTAAAAAATCTAAGCTTTGACACCCGCAGAAGTATGACAGTTTTTAAATGTGAAGATTATTTTGATTATTATCCACGCCCCATAGCACCTCACACAGGTCTATTGAATTCATTTGAGATAGTGTTTAAAGAACCAGGTTTTATTTTAAGATTTCCAGATCAATATAAATGTGAGATCAAAGCAGACTTTGAATTACCCAAGCTATTATTTGCAGCTCATCAAGAACATGATAAATGGTTGAATATATTAAAGGTTCAGACGATAGGAGATTTGAATAAACTGATAGATAATTACAAGATATCAGAATTTATTCAGGTAGAGGAAGCTTTACACGAGAAGAAGATAGCCTATTTAGCAGATCAAATCAAAACCCATAAAAAAGCTCGTTTTGTATTAATTGCAGGTCCTTCATCATCAGGCAAAACAACCTTTGCCAAAAGGTTAGCTGTACAATTAAGAGTAAATGGATTTCAGCCATTAGTCATTGGAATGGATGATTATTTTTTACCAAGGTCATTAACACCGAGATTGGAAAATGGGGAATATGATTTTGAATCGATCCATTCATTAGATTTACCATTATTAAATGAGCATTTATTAATGTTATTGGAAGGTAAAGAGATTGAAATACCGAAGTACAATTTTGTATTAGGAGCGAGAGAAACTGGGGGAGAGAAATTAAGATTAAAACCAGAGAATATTCTAATAATGGAAGGAATTCATGGAATCAATGATATGTTAACGGCATCAATACCTGCAGAGAATAAGGTAAAGATATATATCAGTGCACTAAATCAGTTAAATATAGATTTTCATAATCGAATAGCAACAACAGATTGTAGAAAGATCAGAAGAATAGCCAGAGATTTTAGATACAGAGGATATAGTGCAGAGGAAACTCTTAGTCGATTTGATTCAGTTCGGCAGGGAGAGGATAAGAATATATTTCCTTATCAAGAATCTGTTAATTTTATGTTTAATAGTAGTTTAACATATGAATTAGGCATATTAAAGAAACATGTGTTACCACAATTAAGGATTATAAATTCTCATTCTCAAGCATATTCTGATGCACAGCATTTGATCATTCTACTAGATCATATCAAAGATATACAAGATGATCTTGTTCCAACCAACTCATTATTAAGAGAATTTACTTATGGAAGTGTCTTTAAATATTAAGATAGATCATCTTTTAGATAGATAATATTTTTAAAAGGTATTTGCTACCCCAGCTATAAAAAAGGTTGGGGTATTTTTATGATTTATTTTTGTAAAAGAGAATTAAAATCTTGCATAATTTAACTTTATATGCTAAAGTCAAAATAATGAAAATTGTTTTTAAGAGGGTATAGGAGAAGAGATGGAAAGGGATGATAATTTCAGAAAAATGTATTTATCAGAAGAAAATATTGGTTTTATAAATAACATAAATATATTGAATCATTCCATAAAAATAATGTTAGTATTCTTTATAATCATTATCTATCTTTTTGGTTTTCAACATAAGTTGTTTGCTAAGGAAGAGCCACTAGTTATATTAACAGCTGAGGAGCGTCATTGGTTAGATAGTAACAAAGATAACCTTGTTATGTATTTTAATGTTGAATTTCCCCCAATAGAATTTATTTCAGAAAAGGGCACATTTACAGGCTTGGGCTCAGATGTTATTTCATTAGTAGAGAAAAAATTAGGAGTAAAATTTATAAAGAAACCATCAGATGATTGGGTTGCTCATTTATCGGCATTAAAGAGTGGAGAATGTGCCATCGCACCTACCATTGTCAAGACTACAGATCGTGAAACATATGCCTTTTTTACAACAGTATATGCAAAAGTTCCTGTAGTAATCATTACTCAAAACATGAAAAAAGATTATGATAAACTAGAAGATTTGAATGGATTAAAGGTAGGAGTAGTTGAGGGGTATGCTTCTCAGAAGTATTTAGAAGATCAGGCATTAATTAATCAATTTAAAGTTGTTTTAGTAAAAGATGTTTCTGACGGATTGGAGAAAGTATCTTTTGGACAAATTGATGCTTTTGCAGGGAATTTGGCAGTTGCAGCTTATTATATAAGTAAAAAAGGGATATCAAACTTAAAGGTAACCTATAAAACAGATTATGAATTTTCATGGAGTATCGGAATCAGCAGAAAATATCCTTTGTTATATAGTTCTATACAAAAGGCATTAGATACTATTACGAATGATGAATATGTAGAAATGAGGAAACGATGGATATCTTTAAACCAGAGTCCAACGATTAGTGATGAAACAATGTTATTATTAAAGTTTATTGGAATTTTTATAATTTTATTAGTAATAAGTTTATTAGGGATCAGTTACATTCTTAAGCTTCGATTAAATCAGAAGATAACAGATTTGGAGAAAAGTGAAAACCGTTATAAGCGGTTAGCCGAGAATTCTCCAGCAGTCATATTTCAATTGTTAAAGACATTAGAAGGACATTTTAGTTTCCCTTATATCAGTCAGGCCTTATTTGGTATAACTGGTTTGCAGTCAGAAGCCTTGACATTAGATTCAGAAGCTTTTTTTAACAATATTCCTGATGAAGATTTGAAGATGATGAAAGAAGATATATTAAAATCAGGCACCTATTTAAAGGCTACCCAAATAAGTTTTAGATTTGAGAAGGATGATCAGCCTATTTGGTTAGAAATGCACCTAACACCTGAGATATTACCAGACGACAGTATATTATGGGACGGTTTTTTTATTGATATAACATATAGAAAGAAAGCAGAAGATTCATTAAAAGAAAATCAGAGATTTTTGGCAGATTTACTAGATAATAGTGCGACGATAATAATAGTGAAAGACCATGAAGGTCGTTATCAATTAGTAAATAGAAAATGGGAAGATACAATAGGGCAAAATCGAAAAGATGTTATAGGGAAAACTGATTTAGAAATATTTCCTACAGAAAGTGCTCAAATGTTTATCAATAATGATCAAGAAGTTTTTAAAAATAGAACAATAATACAGCGGGAAGAAACAATAGAAACGGTCAACGGTACCCAATGGTTTTTTTCGATCAAATTTCCTTTATATAACAGTAGAGATGAATTAATAGGTTTATGTGGTATTATAACCGATATAACAAAGCATAAGCAAATAGAAGAAGCCTTAAAGCAAAGAATAATAGCATTGACAAAACCATTAGATCACGTGAGTGATATAGAGTTTGAAGATATATTTAATATACAGGACATTCAACGTTTGCAGGATGAGTTTTCAGATGCAACAGGAGTAGCAACCATAATAACCCGTCCAGATGGTACTCCATTAACCCAACCAGGCAATTTTACAAGATTTTGTAATGATCTTGTAAGGAAGAGTTCTAAAGGATGTATAAATTGTTATAAATCAGATGCAGCCATAGGGAAGTTATGTATGGATGGACCAACCATTCAAACGTGTTTAAGTGGAGGTTTATGGGATGCAGGAGCAGGGATATCAATAGGAGGCAAACATATAGCTAATTGGTTAATTGGACAGATTCGTGATGAAACTCAGACAGAGGAGAATATCAGGCGATATGCTAAAGAGATAGAAGTTGATCCAGAAGAATTGGTAAGAGCTTTTCGAGAAGTCCCTTCAATGTCAAAAGAAAAGTTTATGAAAATATCAAAAATGCTATATACTTTAGCTACACAGTTATCAAATTTTGCGTATCAAAATATCCAGCAAGCAAGATTTATAGCTGAAAGAGAGAAAGCTGAAGAAGCCTTATTAGAAGCAGAAAAGAAATACAGGCGATTAGTAGATAATAGTCAGAGTATCATTTATACTATAAATCCTGAAGGAACAATGACTTTTGTTTCTCCAAGTTGGAAAAAGATACTAGGACATACTCAGGAAGAGATCGTTGGGAGGAAGTTTGAATATGTTGTACATCCGGAAGATATTCCCTTATGCAAAGCTTATTTTATAAATTCCGATGAAGAGAACAGAACACAAGGAGTAGAATATCGAGTTTTTCATAAAGATGGAACAATTCGATGGCATAGGTCAGTCATAACACCAGTTTTTGATAATAATGATTCATTGATATCACTTGTAGGGAATACAGTAGATATTACAGATTTCAAGCAAGCACAAGAATCAATAACATTAGCTAAAGAGCGTTTAGATGCAGCGATGAATGCATCAAATTCAGGTTTATGGGATTGGATAGTCCCAACAAATCAGGTATATTATGATCCGAGATATTATAGAATGGCAGGATATGAGCCAGATGAATTTCCTCATAATTTCCAAGAATGGGAGAAACGTGTTCATCCTGATGATCTAGATTATTGTCACAAAGAGATCAATTCTTATTTTCATCATGAGATTAAAGAATTTAGTATTGAATTTAGATTTCTATGTAAAGATTCAACATGGATGTGGATAAGAAGTTTTGGGAAAGCAGTAGAATTTAATGAAAGAGGAGAAATCGTAAGAATTATAGGGGCTCATGTTGATATTACAGATCGTAAACGATCAGATGAAATCATATCATCTTACAATAGAGAGCTAGAAAAGATTATCAATGTAGCTTCTCATGATCTACGTTCACCTTTAGTCAATGTGGATGGATATAGTAGAGAGTTGGAGAATTCTATTAATGAGATAAAAAAAGTACTAGATGGAGACTCAATAACAGGGAACGCTTCAGAAAAACTAATTAAAGAAGAGTTTACAGATATGATAAATTCATTAAATCATATAAGAAACAGTGCACGACAGATGGATTTTTTAATAAAAGGTTTGTTAAAAATATCAAGATCAGGACGAGAAACATTGGTGATAAAGAATTTAGATATGAATAGATTAGTCGGGAAAGTAATATCTTCATATGGTTTTAAAATAGGTGAAAATAGAGTAAAACTTGATGTTAGGAAATTACATCCTTGTCGTGGAGATGAAGTGCAAGTGATACAGGTATTTTCAAATCTAATAGGGAATGCACTTAAATTTGTTGATAAAACCAGAGAATTAAGTATAGAAATAAGCAGTGAGAAGACTAATAACTATACAGTATATCATGTGAAAGATACAGGGATAGGTATAGCAAAAGAGTCTCAGGAAAAAATATTTGATTTGTTTCATCGTTTAAACCCCAAAGATTATGAAGGAGAGGGTTTAGGATTATCAATTGTTCAACAAATATTAGGAAGATTAGAAGGAAAGATAACACTAGATTCAGAGATTGGAAGGGGGTGTTGTTTTAATGTATATCTTCCAATCGTTGAGAAAATTGATAGATAAAGCTATATTACAAAGGGGAAGTTTATGAATAAGGATGTAGTCATTTTGATAGCAGAAGATGATGAGGGTCATGCAGAACTCATACGAAGAAATCTTTACAGAGCTGGAATAATAAACTCCATTTTACATTTTCATGATGGACAGGAAATTATAGATTTTCTTTTTTTAAAAAGTTCAGAACATCAGCGGAAAATTGGAGATGCCTATATACTACTTTTAGATATAAAAATGCCAAAAATGGATGGTACAGAGGTATTAACGTTAATAAAATCAGATCCGGAACTTAAGAAAATTCCTATAGTCATGATAACAACAACTGATGATCCAAGAGAAGTAGAAATTTGTCATAAGTTAGGGTGTAGTAATTATATTACAAAACCAGTGGAATATGAAGCATTTGTAAATGCTATCAGGCAGTTAGGTTTATTTTTATCAGTAGTTCAAATACCCGTAATAGATGGAGATATAGTTTGAAAGACAGAGAAAAAAAGATACTACCTCAAGAGATAATAGATCGCCAATATAGAACAATATTAGTGGTTGAAGATGATAACGGGTTACAGAACTTAATAGTGAAACATTTAAAGAAGCAAGGATTTGAAGCATATGGTGTAGGGAGAGGTTCAGAAGCAATAGATTATGTTAAAAATAATACTTCTGTGTTAATGTTATTAGATCAAAGCTTACCAGATATGTCAGGGAAGGAAATCATTGCAAATTTAAATGAAAGTTTTTATAAGATACCTTTTATTATCATGACAGGTCAGGGTAATGAACGTTTAGCAGTAGAAATGATGAAATTTGGAGCTTCGGATTATTTAGTTAAAGATATCGACTTAATTGATATTCTACCCGGAGTAATCGAACGTACTTTTTATAATATAGAAACACAATTAAAATTAGCAATAGCCGAAGATAGTTTAGAAAAAGCACTAGAAAAAAATAAAGCGCTATTGAATGCAATTCCCGACATAATGTTCATTTTAGATTCTGAGTGTAAGATTAAAGATTATTTTCCAAAAAATCATTTAGATAATTTATATCACAATCCAGGAGATTTTCTAAATAATTCCATAGAAGGTTTTTTATCACAGGAATTGTCAGAGAAAATAATGGAGAAAGTAAAAATTGTTTTAGATACAGGGGAAATGGAATTTTTAACATATGATATTGAAATGAATGGACAAAACAATTATTTTGAATCAAGGTTAGTATATTTTGGAAAACAGGAAGTATTAATCATAGAAAGAAATGTTACAGAAAGAATCAAAGCAGAAAAAGAAAAAGAAATATTAAGAGAGCAATTGATACAATCCCAAAAGATGGAATCAATTGGACGTTTAGCCGGAGGGATTGCACACGATTTTAATAATATGTTGAGTGGGATCATTGGAGCTTCTCAGTTATTGAGATTAACTGGTGGGTTAACCAGTAAATCCATTGAATATTTAGATTTAATATTAAGAACTTCAGAACGAGCTGCAGATTTAACTTCAAAATTATTATCATTTAGCAGAAAGAGTGATAGCTCTAAATCCATAATAGATTTACATGAAATCATACAAGACACTTTTTTGATTTTAAAACGAAGTATAGACAGAAAGATTAATATCATTATTAAAAATAATGCAATAAACTCCAACATATCAGGAGATCCAGCCTTGATACATAATGCTTTACTAAATATGGGAATAAATTCTTCCCATGCCATGCCTGATGGAGGTACTTTATCTTTTACTACATGGAATATTTATTTAGATGAGCATTATTGTCATTTATCTCCATTTAATCTTTTACCAGGAAATTATGTGGATATAGAAATTAAGGATACCGGTATTGGTATCTCTTCAAAGAATTTATTGAAGATTTTTGATCCTTTTTTTACTACTAAAGATCAGGGAAAGGGTACAGGTTTAGGACTTTCTACTGTCTATGGTTTAGTGAATGAGTTAAATGGGGCTATCACCGTTAAAAGTGAAGAAAAAGCAGGGACAGAATTTCATCTTTATATCCCAATATCCGAAACAGATATATCTAAAGTAGAAGATACAGGAGACGTCATCAAGGGCGAGGGTTGTATATTAATTATTGATGATGAATCATTTGTAAGAGAAATATGCAAAGATATCATCGAATCTTTAGGATATACTGCTTTTACTGCAATAAATGGGAAGGATGGGGTTGATCAATATTATCATAAACATGAACTGATAGATTTAGTCATTTTAGATATGATCATGCCTGAAATGAATGGAAAAGAAACTTATTATCAATTAAAAAAGATCAACAGAGATGTAAAAATAATAATATCATCTGGATATTTTTTAGAAAATGACATTTTAGAATTGAAAGAAAATGGACTTGTAGGAGTTATTGAAAAGCCTTATAAAATTGAAGAGATTAGTAGAGTAATAAAAAATACACTCAGCAGATAAATCAGATTCACAAAACTATAAGAATCTATTTTTTTTAGAAACAAAGATTAGTAATAGTTATAAGTTTTGTTTAATATTATAGATAATTATTTCAGGTCTTTTTACTCCAGCTCTGATTTGAGTTTGAGTTTTCAAAGTGATAAAATTATCTTCGTAATTTTTCAATAATTGAAAGATATCATTTTTGAAAGGGATTTGTCCAAAACCTTCAGTGATGATAATTGGGAAAGGAATGTTTTCTTCACCAGTTAAAGCTACACCAATTTCTTTATTAATAAATTGCGAAATATCCTGATAATGAATAGATGGACAAATGACACCTTTGATATTCGAATCACATATTTTTTTTAAAGAATTTGAATCCAGAGTAAAAGGGTAAAGCAGTATAGCTTGCCCAAACTCCTCAATATTAATATTTTTAGAGTAAATTTTTAAATATCCACCGTTATCTTTTCCGAAGCCAATTTTACCATTAATCATTTTTGCATCAATGTTTAAGCAAATATCTTTATTATCTTTAACAGATTTAACTGTGCCATAGCAATTCGATTTTAGTTGAGAAGGTTTTTTGTCATAAAAGATTGTAACAGTACCTTTTTTCGTATCAATATCAGTGAGGATACCCGTATATTCTGAATGAACAATTTTCATTTTATCATGACTTAATATGGTTAAAGCATTACCTAGATAGACAAAATCACCAATCCTTTTTGTTAAATAACCTTTGATATGTCTAGGTTTTATTTTAAGTTTATTAGCAATATTAATAATTTTAGGTTTTAAAGCATAATCTTGAATTTCCCTAAGAATGACAATGCCAGTTTCATAGTTTATTTTTTCTACAATTCCTCTAACAGGGCAATAAAATTCAGTAGAAAAACCAATGAAAGCGATGTCTGATTTAATGGTAAAAATCTTTTGTTGAGCCGTAATAGTATCTCCGATTTTTACTAAAAATCCAGCTTCAATAATTTCAGGGGATAAAATTAGATTTAGATTTGAGATAACATTTACAACGAATAATTTAGGAGGTTCAAATTTATTTTCAGCAATAATTGTATCAGGAGAGATGTTTTCATATTCCTTAACAAAAATATCTCCAGGATAGGGTAAACTTATGTTATTCTCATGTAAATCAGTCAGGGTTAGACTTTCTTTTTGATTGTTTTTAAAAGAATATTGAAGTTCATTCCTGTCAGAGATAAAATGATAAGGTTTAAAAACTTCAAGAATTTTAGAAAAAGAGGTTTTATTTCGATTTCTAGTATCAATAATAATAGCATTTGAAGTTTTAAAAACAAAAGTCTCTTTAAACTCATTTAAACTGCAGTTTTTAAAAAAAGAAATAGTTACAGATTTGTAACTGTCATCAGGATAATAGAATAAATCATCACCCCATATTTCAAACATTTCTTTTTGATCATCAATTTCAATAGAAACAGATAATAATTTCTTATCTTTTCTAAATGTTTTACAATTAGGTCTAATCACAGTTGCTAATTTTTCAAAACAATTGTTATTTAACAGATTCATAGCAGAATTTTTATCAACAGTAGTTAATTTTCCAATATGTGGAGTAATGAAGTGTTTATCTCTCCATATTTCAGTGATTCCTTCAGGACTTAAAGATTCAAGCATAATGATGATTGCTTGTTCTTTAGTGGTATGAGAAAGAATACCTCCTGCACCAATCATGATATCTAAATCGTTGATTTTAAAAGCGTATTTACTAATAACTTTGTCACAATACATGGTATCATAAAAAGGGTCGCGATCAATATTTTTAATTTTATCCAGGAATCCAATTCTTTTAATATTAAAATTCATATTAAAATGTTGTTTTTTTGATAATAAAATAGCTTGAATTGCAGTTATTAATTCAATGACAGACTGGTATTCATCAATTGGGATATGTTCTGGATTTAGCATTTTATTGGCAATATAGTCTTTAATATAGTTTTTTGAATCAGAGTTATCTGGGAAGATATATTTGAGATAGTTCCAAATAGTATCAAAACCAGAATCAGCCATTACATTAGCAATACTATAACTCATACCATAGTTAGCAGATACAGTTCTATAGTATTTGCCCATAATATTGGAAAAGAAGTCAGTTGTTGCACCTCCGATATCAAAAGCAATAATATTTTTATTTTGAGATTCACTTAGAAGTTTAAGAGCTAGAAGAACTCCGGTAGGAGTAGGTATAATATCGTCTGAGACGAAAGATTTTAACTCATGATACCCAGGAGCCTGTTCCATCACATTTTCCATAAAAAGCTTATGAATCATATCAGAAGCAGGTTTTAAGTTTTCTTCTTTCATCGTAGGTCTGAGATTATCGACAATATATAGATCGAATTTATTTTGAAATAGAGATATTATGAAGGGTTGAGCATCAATATTTCCCGCATAAACCAGAGGTATTTTAGCATTGATACTAAATTTTGAAGAAGGGTTTGAAAGTTTAAGAATTTCAGCTAATCTAATAACCCCAAACATAGCACCGCCATTAATTCCCCCACAGAAGAGAATGATATCAGGGTGTAAATGAGAGAGTAATCTCATTTGTTCATTTGCAGATCGTTTGTCATCAATTGCTAAAGTGTCCAGTAATACTCCACCTACACCAAAGGCCGCTCTTTCAGCACTATAGGCAGAATCATTTTTGGTTAGTCCGATAACCAGAATCTGAAGACCTCCGCCAGCACTACTTGTAGTAAGGTAATCGTAATCGGAATTAAAGCAGAGATTATGAGGTGAGCAATTTTGTTCTAAGATAGAAACATTAAGTTTATTTTCTAATTTTTTTATAGATTCATAGACGCCAATTTTAACATCTTCAAAGGGTTTTTCAACAGTAGTAGGATAGGTTTCATAATCTAAAAGTTCGAAGAATTCATCTTTTTTTCTAAGTAATACAGCTTTTGTTGTAGTACTTCCAATATCTGTAATAACGATATAATTTTTTAGTTCCATAGTACTCTCAAGATAGGTTTATTTTTTTTTACAGACATACAAAAAACCAAAGGCAAAAAGAGAAGGGAATAGTTGTGGAATCTTGCATTTATTGATTAAATTTCCAATCCATTGGTATTTTTTCCATTTATCTTCAGTAAAATTTTGAGGGAAATAAAAGTGTTTTTCTTTAATACTAAACCCAGATAAGTGAATTAATTTTTCAAAATTATTTTTTGAGAATAAGCGAATATGTTCAGAGAATAATTCATTATTCTTATGAGCCACATCCATAATATCAGTAAAATTTCCTAATAAAAAGTAAATTCTGTTAAAAATATTCAAAGCATTTGGTACACAAACGATAAATTTTCCTTTATCTTCAATAACACGATTGATTTCGTTACAATAGTTAAGCGGATCCATAATATGTTCTAACACATCTAGGCAGGCGATATTATCAAAGTATTTATCTTCAAAAGGGAGAGTTTCAGAATTAGCATCAATTTGATTAGTAATAATACCTAATTTATTAGCTTCAATTAGGGCATGAGATGAAATATCAATCCCATACACATCGAATTTATTAACAAATTGAGAAGCCATAAAACCGTTTCCACAACCGATATCCAGATAGTTTTTACCCTTGAGTTTCAGTTTTGATAGTAGATTTTTTTTCCAGATAAGATGAGAACCCAAGCCAATTTTATTTTTATCCCAATATTCTTCATAATATTGTTGAGACATGAATCCTCCCTTGGAGTATTTAAAGAATGATTATTTTTTCTTATCTTTTATTAAAAATTGAATAATGAAATCATTCTCTAATTTGTTTTTATTGTGATCAGTACTGTTTTTTGAGATAGTGAAAGTGTATGAATTAAAGGGTTTTAATTCAATTTCAGGTTTGAATTTCCATTTACTAGAATTAAAATTGATAGCTTTCATAGGAATTTGATTGTGAGTTTCATTTTCATAAAGATTAAAAGAAACCTGATCTTTAAGCATAATTTCAGAAAAAAGAATTTCAATTTCAGGTATAGACTCACTAATGGTCGCGCCATTTCTAACTGAGCAATTGATAATTTTTGGGATGATTGTATCTTCTTTATCAGTTCCCATCATATAAGTATTAATTTCTTCTGAAAAATTATTTTTATTATCAATCATATTCCTAATTTTTACAGCATATTTAGTCGTATCTTGTACATCAGTGATAAGGTAAAACAGATTATCGTTTAACTCAGAATGATTAATTTGTAACATTTTTTTTTCTTTTTCATTAATTAATAAGACATAAGGTTTTGTAATCAGATTTTTTGAGAATGTTAAAAGAATTTCATTTTTAGAGATTGCATTAATAGTTTTAATTACTGGTTTTGTTGTATCAGCATATGTTAATTTCATTTGTAAGGGGAAAATAGTATTATTTTTGGTAACAAATTCAGAAAAAGGTTCAATACCAAAATCGTATCGATTATTTTTATTTTTATCAATATAAGAACGAATGATATAATTTTGATTATTCATATTTTCAATAATCCAGTTAGAATCAGTAATAGATTTTTCTAAGACAAGAAGAGAATCATTATCTAAAACTAATATTTTTTTTGTTTCATTGACATCAGCAATATTTTCATATTGAATAAGGCCGGATAATTTATAATTATTGAGAGAACCATTCTTAAAGATAAAGGTAGTTGGGGCTTCAAAATTATTGCCATGATAGCATTTTATTGTGTTCAGAAGTGTCATATAGTAATTTGTATCTTTATTGAGTTTCTCGTTGATTTTAATAGTTACCGTATTGTTGTTCCATTTATAAGTTTTGTTTAAAATAGGAGGGTAGAAATAAATACCTGAAAGGATTGAAGTCTGATCAATAGGTTTAGAGAAAGTGATGGAGATTTGATTGTTTTCAATTTCTTCGTAATTATTAGGAGTAACATTAAGAATAGTAGGTTTATCGTTATCCACAGGTCCACCAGTAGGAGATTTTCTGTTCCCACAAGCTGTCAAAATTAAGAGACATAAAAAGAATAATAAAGACATTTTAAATTTCATAATTCATCCTTTAAAAGCCATTTTCAATAAGAAAAGATTCAGATAATGTATTTTTTTTTGAGATTTTATTCAGAACATATTTACCCAGAATATCAAATTCAAGATTAACATAATCTCCTAGTTTGAGTTTTGTTAAATGCGTACTATTTTCAGTCAGACTAATAATAGAAACTTGAAAAGAATGATCAATAATTTTTGAAATAGTTAAGCTAACGCCGTCGATAGAGATAGAACCCTGTTGAACGATAAATTGTTTGAGGTTTTGATCAAGGGAAAATTCGAGGTAAATAGTATCCTTGATTTTATTTTTTTTTATTAAAGGACTAATAGTATCCACATGTCCTTGAACAATATGCCCATCAAGTCTGTCTGAAAGTTTCATTGCTCTTTCTAAATGAAGAGATTGATTATATTTCCAAAAACCAGCAGTTGTTTTATTTAAAGTTTCATTCATAGCTTCAAGAGAGATGGAGTTTTTGGAAAAATCTGAGACAGAAAGGCAAATCCCATTAGTACAAATACTATCACCAATTTTTAACTGATCCTGCATTTTATGGCAGGTAATCAGAAAGATTTTTTTTCCAGAATGACCGGAAATGTTATGAATAATACCTTGTTCTTGAATAATACCAGTAAACATGATTAAACGGGAAATCTTCTTCTGAAAGCATTAAGTAAGGTAATCGTTCCAGTAAATTCCATATCCCCACCATAAGGTATTCCTGTAGATAATCTAGTTAGGTTTATAGAAAGGTTTTTAAGGTGTTCAGCAATAAAATGAATAGTAGTTTCTCCTTCAGTAGAAGGGCTCAGAGCAAAGATAATTTCATCAAAGTGTTCATTTTTAATTAAGTCAATGAGTTTGTAGAGGTTGATTTCATTGGGTCCGATCCCTTCAATAGGGGAGAGAAGTCTTCCTAAAACGAAATAGAACCCATTGAATTCTTTAGTATTTTCTATGGAATAAACATCTCTGGTGTTTTCAACAAGACAGAGTTTTTTATAATCTCTTTGAGAATCCTTACAAATAGAGCAGATTTCTGTTTCAGAAAGCATATTACATTTTTTACAAAAAGTATAAGCAGAAACAGCTTCATTAATAGAATTAGCCAGATTTATACTTTTATGTTTATCTTGAGAGACAAGATACATAGCTAGCCTGAGAGCAGTTTTTTCTCCAATCCCTGGTAAAGTTTTTAAATTTTGTTGTAGTTGAAGTAATTTACCGCTAAGTAGCATTAGAAAAGTCCAGGTATTTTCATTCCACCAGTCAATTTAGACATACTATCATCAGACATTTTAGCAATCTTAGTATGAGCTTCAGAGATCGCTGCTTGAATCAGATCTTCCAGCATTTCAACATCATCAGGATCCACAGCATCTTTTTCAATTTTTAAAGATTTAATATTATATTTCCCATCCATAATAACTTTAACCATACCGCCACCAGAACTAACTTCAATCTCAGTTTTTTCTAATTCAGCTTGAGCTTTTGTCATTTCTTGTTGCATTTTTTGAGCTTGTTTCATCAAGTCTTGCATCCCTTTATTTCCACCTTGAAACATAATTCCTCCAATAGATCATTTTTAATCTAAAAATGAAAAAAACTTAATTTCGTCAATGTTTTTTTAAAACTGCAACGGTTTCAATATGCCAAGTATGAGGAAACATATCAAAAGGCTGAATATTTTGGATTTTATAACCATTTTTTTCGAATAAAATCAAATCTCTCAACTGAGTAGAAGGGTTACAACTCATGTATATAATTTGAGGAATAGAAAGTTTTTCCAGTAAGAAAATTATCGAGCTGTCCAATCCTTTTCGAGGTGGATCAAAAACAATTGAATCAAATTGATTTGACTGCGTGAGCTTAGGCAGAATATCTTCAGTTTTACCACAGTAAAAAGAAGTGTTTTTAATTTGGTTCATCTGAGCATTTTTTTGAGCGTTTAAATGAGCATAAGGGTTTTCTTCAATAAAAGAAACATGATTATTCTCATCAGATAAAAATAATCCAATACTACCAATTCCACTATAGGCATCGATAATGTATTTGGAATGACCAATTTGACTTTTAATGTAGGAGTATATTTTTTCAGTTTGACTTTTATTTACCTGAAAGAAAGCCTGATAATGAATTTCGAATGTAACTTTCCCTAAATTGTCTAATAAAATAGGATTTCCAAAAAGGATTTTATCTTCATTACCAAGAATTACATTTGTAAATTCTGATTGAGTATTTTGAATAATTCCGGTAATGTTTGAGAATTTATTAGTTAACATATGTACTAGAGTTTTCGTAAAAGGGAGTTTTTTGTTTTTTGTAACAAGAATTACAATAATATTTCCATTAAGAGAAGATTGACGAATCCCTATATGCTTTAGACATCCGCTATGATCATCCTCATTATAAATGTTAACATTCGCTTTTTTTGCATATTCAATTACTTCCGCAATGATTTCATCAAAAATTGGTGGATGAATATAGCAATGTTGATGAGGGATAACTTCATGAGAGTTTTTTGCGTAAATTCCGCTTTGTATCGCTTTGTTAATAAGTTGAACAGGTTGAAAAGTTTTATTTCTATAGTGATCAATTTTAGGAGAGGGAGAGATATTTAGGGGAGGAATTTTATCGATAATAGGTTTATAGATATCTTGAAGAATGAGGTTTTTAATAGCCAATTGTTCTTCGTACCGGATATTTACCCAATTACAGCCTCCGCAGATACCACTCACAGGGCAACGGTTAAGTTTGATTAAAGGAGATCGTTTGAGATATTTAATGACTTTAGCAAAAAGAGTAGTTTTTTTAGAATAAAGAATTTCGACATCAACCAAATCTCCTGGAACTGTATGCTCAATCATAATGGTATAGTTTTCAAAATAAGCAATACCAAAACCTTTAAAAACAATTTTTTCTATAGAAAGAGATTTTATTTTTTTAAATGGAAGGGTCATAGTTTTCCGAGTAAATGTCTAACCTTAAGTAACCAAACCATATAAATAGCTTCATAAATAATTTTTCTAGACATTTTAGAATGTCCACTTCGTCTGTCAGTAAAAATAATAGAAAGTTCTTTAATGCGAAAATTATGTAGCCATGCACGGTAATTAATCTCAATTTGGAAAGAGTAGCCATCAGCGAGAATAGTCTCTAAATTAATATTTTCTAATACTTTTCTTTTGATACATTTAAATCCACCAGTAGGATCTTTTATAGGCATACCAGTGATTATCTTAACATATTGCGCAGCTAAATACGAGAGAATTAAGCGAGAAAGAGGCCAATTGACAACATTAATCCCAGAAATATACCGAGAGCCAATGATCATGTCGTAACGATCAATGTTTTTGAGCATGACTTTGATAAATTCAGGATCATGTGAAAAGTCAGCATCCATCTGGATGATACCTTCATAATCTTTTTTTAGAGCATATTTAAAACCTTCAACATAAGCAGTTCCCAAACCAAGCTTTCCAGCTCTTTCAAGAAGATGAATATGGTTATTTGATTTTTTTAAATTTTCGACTATTTTACCAGTACCATCAGGAGAATTATCATCAACAATGAGAATATGCAAATCAGGATTTTGTGTTAACACGGAATTTATCATTAATTCAATGTTATCAATTTCATTATAAGTAGGAATAATTACTAACCAGCTCATTATTTTCCCTCATTTTTATCAATATTGTTTTCAAGTAATTGAGCATCAGGAACAACTCTAAAGAATTTTGAAGGATTCCCAGCCCAAATTTCTTTTGAGGGGATATCTTTTGTAACAACAGAAGCAGCAGCGACTAAAGCATCTTCGTGAATAACTTTTCCTGGAAGAATCGTAGTAGCAACACCGATACGAGCTCCTTTTTTCAAAGTTACTCCTTTAAAATGATTATACCGTTCTTTATCTCTTCCAGCATAGTTATCATTACTTGTAGCGACACAAGGTGCCACAAAGCAATAATCTTCAATAGTGGAATAAGCGGTGATATAGACATTGGTTTCAATTTTATTTTTATTACCTAAAGAACAGAAATTTTCAATGGACGCACCTCTTCCAATGATGTTATAATCGCCAATTTTAACGTTTTCGCGTATAGAAGCTAAATCAGCAATAAGGTTATGATTACCGATGGAGCATTGGATATAGATAATAACATTAGCACCGATTAGGCATTCATTACCGATAATTGTAGGTTGCCATTCATGTTGAGCTTTAAAAATGCTTCTTGGAGAAAACATAGGTTTTTTACCGATAATGGTATTATCATCAATTCTACAGGCAGATCCGATAATAACATTAGGATGGATAATAACATTGTTACCAATTTGGCAATCGTCACCAATTTCAGAGTTATCCATAACGATAATGTTATAACCCATAGAAACGTTTTTACCAATTTTAGCTTTTTCAGATATAATATGATTCATTTTGTTTCTCCAAATATCATTTATATCAAGAGAAAAAAATAAAAACCAATTGTCAAGCATAATTGTATAAGTTTTTAAGTAATAAGTGAGAAAAGGCGAATATGAGGGAGAATTTTCAATAAATAATCTTAAGGAAGAAATTTAATTATAGTAATTATAGATTTAAAATGCCAAATATTACATGAAAATTTAGTTGATAGTTTTAATAAGATAATGTAAATAATTGAATAGATATTATTTGCAGAAGTATTATCATACTAATAGTATATAAGCATATTTAACTTACTATTTTATAAACAATAAAGAATAGTTGCAAATATAAACTAAAAATAGGTAATGTCCAAGCAAGCAGTAAGCTATCAATAGGGAAGCAGTTGAGAATAAGTAAATAATACAATATTTTTAAAAAGAATTTTGAAGTGAGAATTTTTAAATTAAATTATCATTATCTTTACAAATGAAGAAAAGGGATTTTTATAGTGTATATCTATAATTGATAACCTTTGACAAGTTTGCATAATTTGATAATTTGGCATAGAGGTGTAAATGGAAAATAATAGAATAATAGTTAAATATCTTACTTTCAGAAGATTAGTAAATATGATAAAGATTTATTCTTCCTATATATTAGCCAGTTTTTTTAAGAAGAATATAGTCTGGGGCTTACCCCCAATAATAATGATAGAACCGACGAATGTATGCAACTTGAAATGTCCTTTATGTCCATCTGGAGCAGACACTTTAAATAGAAACAAAGGTTTTATGGAGTTTGATTTGTTTAAAAAGCTAGTGGATGAAGTTTCAGAATATGCATTTATGTTAATATTGTGGAACCAAGGAGAACCATTTTTAAATAAGGATTTTATCAAAATGTGTCGTTATGCTTCATCAAAAAAGATGATGCTACTTGTTTCAACAAATGCAAATCAATTACCAGAAGCCAAGGAGATCGTAACATCGGGTATAGAAAGATTAATAATTTCATTAGATGGAGCTACTCAGGAAACCTATAATAAGTATCGAATCAATGGAAATCTAAAAACAGTAATAAATCATGTTAAGTCAATAATAGCAGAAAAGAGAAGACAAAAAACAAATTTTCCAAGGATTATATGGCAATTTATTGTGATGAAACATAATGAACATGAAGTAGAAGAGATAAAAAGACTTTCCAAAGAAATAGGAGTAGATACTCTTTCATTGAAAACAGCCCAGATATATTCAAAGGAAGACATTGAGAATTTTCTACCAGTGAATCCGAAGTACAGACGATACAGGATTTCAGGAGAAAATTTTGAATTGAAGTATGGAATCAAGAATAAATGTCGAAGATTGTGGACACAACCAGTTATAAACTGGGATGGAGAAGTAGCCATATGTTGTTTTGACAAGGATAATGATATAAAGATAGGAAACATAAAAAACAATAATTTACAGGATTTATGGGAAAATGATGCTTTTATGAAAGTAAGGCACACAATTTTGACTAATCGAAAAGCCATAAAGATATGTCAGAATTGTGGAGAAGGTGTATCTCTGAAGATAAAGAAGATATAATGGAGGAAGAATGTCTAAGAAAGACGAGTTTAAGATAAATACAGAAGAATTAGAAGAATTAGATTTTGATGAATTAAAATTAGAGGATTTACCAATAATACCTTTAAGGGATCAGATCATGGTTCCATATATAATATTTCCCATAATAGTAGGCAGAAAGGGAAGTATAGAAGCCGTACAGAAAGCAATAGCTGAGAATAATAACAAAATATTCTCAGTAACTCAAAAAAAGAATGCTCAATTGGATAAATATCCAGCAGCCAATGATTTATATCGTTATGGATGTATTTGTAGCATTACCCAGATGTTTAAATTACCAGATGGAACCATGCGAATAATATTACAGGGAGAATACAAAGCTAAGGTGCTTCGTTACAATAAAACTGGAAATTTTTATACAGCAAAATTAGATATTTGTTATGAGATAGAGGATGATACCACCATAGAATTTAAGAGTATCATAAAGACATTTCATAAATATTTTAAAGAGTATGTAAAGTTAAACAAGAATTTACCAACAGACATGTTCAAAGGTGTGTCAGAGATAAAGAATGCTCAAGAGTTATATTATTTTACATTAGCAAATTTAGAGATCCCTCTAGTTCAAAAGCAGATACTTTTAGAGATAGAAGATATAAATATTGCATTTAAAAAGCTTATAGAAATAATTTTTCAAGAAATAGAAGTATTAAAATTGCAGAATGATTTAGAACAAAAAGTAAAAATACATATAGCAAAATCACAAAAAGAATATTTTTTAAATGAGCAGTTAAAGATAATTCATCGAGAATTAGGGATGGGAGAATCAGAAGCAGATGATTTAAGTGATCTGAAAAGTAGAATTGTTCAGGCTAATTTGAGTGATGAAGCGAGAAAAAAAGCAGAAGAAGAATTTAAAAAACTTAGTCGATTATCGCCTCATATGCCGGAATATTTTGTTGTTTTTCATTATTTAAATTGGATTCTTGATTTACCTTGGCAACCTGCAGAGTTTAAGGATATTGATTTAAATAATTCACAAGAGATACTAGATCGAGATCATTATGGATTGGAGAAAGTAAAAGAAAGAATACTAGAATATTTAGCCATAATGAAGATCAGCGACAAGATTAAAGGTCAGATATTATGCTTTGTAGGACCTCCAGGGGTAGGAAAAACATCCTTAGGAAAATCCATAGCAGAAGCATTAGGTAGAGAATTTATACGTTTATCACTGGGTGGAGTTCGTGACGAAGCAGAAATCAGAGGTCATAGAAGAACTTACATAGGAGCTATACCTGGCGTAGTTATTCAAAGCATGAAGAAGGCAGGAACACGGAATCCGTTAATAATGATGGATGAGATAGATAAATTGAGTTCAGATTTTAGAGGAGACCCAGCTTCAGCTCTATTAGAGGTATTAGACCCAGAACAAAACAAGTCATTTAGAGATCATTATTTAGATTTTGGTTTTGATTTATCAAGTGTTATGTTTATTACAACAGCAAATTCAACATCTTCTATTCCTCGTCCATTATTAGATCGTATGGAGATCATTTCAATACCTGGTTATACCGAGATCGAAAAAAGAGAAATAGCTTTGAGACATTTGTTAAAAAAGAAAGTTAATGAATTAACTTTAGAAGATAGAATAAAGATAAATATAGATGGAAAAGTAATACAGGAAATAATTCGAAAATACACCAGAGAATCAGGAGTTAGAGAATTAGAGAGAAAAATTGGAACAATTTTGAGAAAGCTTACAAAAGAGTATGTCGATGGTAAGATAAAAGACAAAGTAACAATTGATCAAAAGAAGGTTGAAGATTACTTAGGAGCAGCTCCATTTGTTGATAGCGAAATCCCACAAAAAGACGGAATAGGCGTTGTAGTAGGTTTAGCCTGGACACAAGTGGGAGGAGAAATATTAACTATTGAAGCTTTAAAATTTAAGGGAAGTGGCAAGATCGTAATTACCGGGCATATTGGTCAAGTGATGCAGGAATCAGCTAAAGCAGCTTATAGTTATGCTCGTAATCATGCAGAAGAGCTAGGAATAGATCCTGATTTTTACAAAAAAACAGATATACATATTCATGTTCCAGAAGGAGCAGTACCCAAAGATGGTCCATCAGCAGGAGTATCCATGGCAACAGCACTTATTTCACTTTTATCAGATAGAAAAGTATTTCATAATGTTGCAATGACTGGAGAAATTACTTTAACTGGGCGCGTATTGGCAATTGGAGGATTAACTGAGAAATTGATGGCAGCTAAACGTTCAGGCGTAAATAAGGTCATTATACCTAAACAGAATTATGCAGTATGGACAGAAGTCAAAGATGAGATAAAAGAAAATATAGAATTTATTTTTGCAGAAACTATTGATGATGTTTTAGCAATTGCAATTGAACCTTTAGTGAATGCGAAATCTAAAGTAAAAAAAGAAAAAGAAAAAGATGGAAATACAAATAGTAAAAAAAGAAAAGATGCCTGATGCATCAGTTCATTACAAAATGATAGTACAACCCCGGGATTTAATAATTCTGGGGTATCTTCTAGAATCTTTGGAAGGATGGAGTTATTATACAACGATTGATAAAAAAGAAAATATATTTTCAGTAGAGGTTATAAAAGCATTTACAGAAAAATTTGAATTATTTTTAGAAGATATAAAGCGATTGTAAAATAACAAGTAATAGATTTAATGAAAAACAACTGAATAATCATCAAGTTCACCATCAGAATAGATAAATTTAGCAGAAAAAAATCCATTATTTTCATTTAGCCATTTAAGAAAGATAAAATCGCCTTCCCATAAAGGTAGATCAATAACTTTATCATTATCAATCCATTCAAGATGACCTTCATTGGAATCAATCAATTCTCCAAAATATTCATTTGCAGTATAGATAAAGACATACCAATCATCTTTGTTATCGAAACTTGGGAAAGTAATAAAACCATGTAGTTGAGGGTTTTTAATAGATAATCCACTTTCTTCTAATACTTCTCTGATCACACACTCTTCAGGGCTTTCACCTTTTTCGAACTTTCCACCTAAACCATTCCACTTACCTTCATGTATATCGTTTTCTTTTTTATTTCTATATAGCATAAGCGTTTGAACATCATTTCGAATATAACAAAGAGTTGCCAGTTTCATAAATAATCCAATTTAGTATAGATTTTCAAAGAGAATTCTTTCGACACCTTCAATTATGGTGTGTAGGATTAACATATGGATTTCTTGAATCCTATCAGAAGTTTCGCCAGGAATGATCAGTTCAAAATCGCACATACCTTTAAGAGCTCCGCCGTTTTTACCAAGTAATGCAAAGGTTTTAAGTTTTTGATTTTTAGCAGATTGAACAGCTTTGATAATGTTTTCAGAATTTCCACTGGTAGAAATCCCAATAAAGAAATCATTTTCTAATCCAAAAGCTTCAACACCACGAGAGAAGATATCATTAAAACCGAAATCATTACCTACACAGGTGATATGAGAAGAATCAGAGAGTGAAATTGCAGGTAAAGCAGGCCTATTCTTACGAAATCTTCCAGTAAACTCTTCAGCAAAATGAATAGCATCACAATTACTACCACCATTACCACAGATAAGTATTTTTCCAGTATTCTTGAATGTTTCTGCAATTTCAAAGGAGATATTTTCAATCATATTTAAATTTTCTTTTTCATTAAGAAAATCTTGAGCAGATTGGATAATCAGTTTAAAATTATTAATAATATAAGACATATACAACTCCCATTAAAAAAAAGACTGTCACTTAGTGACAGTCTTTAATGTATTTATACGTGATTAAATAACACCTTGATCAACCATAGCATTAGCTACTTTTAAGAAACCGGCAACATTAGCCCCTTTAACATAGTTAACAAAACCGTCAGCTTCAGTTCCATGTTTAACACAAGCTTCGTGAATGCTTTTCATGATACTATGAAGTTTAGCATCAACTTCTTCAGCAGTCCAACCAAGATGCATAGCATTTTGTGTCATTTCAAGACCAGAAGTAGCAACACCACCAGCGTTAGAAGCTTTACCAGGAGCAAATAAGATTTTTGCTGCATGGAATACTTCAACAGCTTCAGGAGTACAAGGCATGTTAGCACCTTCAGCAACACAGATACAGCCATTAGCTATAAGAGTTTTTGCATCTTGTTCGTTAAGTTCATTTTGAATAGCGCAAGGAAGAGCAACATCAACTTTAACTTCCCAAGGTCTTCTGTTTTCAAAGAATTCTACGCCGAATTTTTCAGCATAATCTTTAACTCTATCATTATTTGAAGCGCGCATTTCAAGTAAATATTCAATTTTGTCACCAGAGATTCCAGCAGGATCATAAATATAACCATCAGGACCAGAAAGAGTAACAACTTTTCCACCAAGTTCATTTACTTTAATACAAGCACCCCAAGCAACATTACCAAAACCAGAAACAGCAACAGTCTTTCCTTCAAAAGATAAGCCTTTTGATTTTAATTGTTCAGCAGCAAAATAAGTAACACCAAAACCAGTAGCTTCAGGGCGAACTAAAGAACCACCCCAATTTAAACCTTTACCAGTTAAAACGCCAGTAAATTCATTAGCTAATTTTTTGTACATACCAAACATATAACCGATTTCACGACCACCAACACCGATATCACCAGCAGGAACATCAGTTTCAGCGCCGATATGACGGAATAATTCAGTCATGAAAGCTTGACAGAACCGCATGATTTCAGCATCAGATTTACCTTTAGCATCAAAATCAGCGCCACCTTTACCACCACCCATAGGGAGAGTAGTAAGACTGTTTTTAAATATCTGTTCGAAACCTAAGAATTTTAAAATAGATAAGTTTACGCTAGGATGGAAACGAAGTCCGCCTTTATAAGGTCCGATAGCACTATTAAACTGTACACGGTATCCACGGTTAACCTGTACTTCACCTTTATCATTAACCCATGGAACACGGAACATAATAGCACGTTCAGGTTCAACGATTCTTTCTAAAATATTAGCTTTTACGAAACGAGGATTTGATTCATAAGCTTCCCATACAGTTTCAACAACTTCTTTAACAGCTTGAAGAAATTCTGGCTGTCCTGGGTTTTTTGCAGCTACACGATCTAAAAATTCGTGCATTGTCATAGCGACCTCCAAATTATGATTTTGTAATAATTTTTAAAGTCTAAGTTTTATTGTCAAGTATTTTCATATTATTTTCGAAAATTAATTTTTGATAGGATTTTTTAGAATAGGAAGATCAATTGCAAAGCCATTTATGGAAAAAAATAACAATAAAATGTATTATGAGATTAAATTCAATTTTTCTTATAAAAAACAATAATTTTGATTATGAAAGTTAAATTTTCTATATATTCAGTAATGACTACTTAGTAAAAAAGAATAATTCTAAAAAAACATTTTGGAGTAACTCAAGCACAAAATGAGTAATAACCCGAATATTTACTATTTTTTTTTAAACACAAGAAAGCAGATTTTCCCTAATAATATAATAAATAGTAAGATATTGTTTTCCCAGACCTTGCTTTTTGTTACTCTGAACATGTAAAAAAAAATGTTTTTAATGATTGATAATAAGACATCTTGTCAAGATTTCTATATCTTGTTTTTCAAGCCTCAGTTTGGCTAAAAAATCTGGGAATAATTGCTTCAATACACTTCTTTTTCTTTTGCTAATATATGTTTTTTTGATCACTGTAAGATGCATCACTAAACATGTTTTGATGATAGAAATCCCTATCTTTTAAGTTAACTATCGCTAGTATTAATGTATTTATTCAATAATCATGATACAAATCATGTTAATTAAATATTGCCAATACTTTTCTATTTTCAAACATCCAAGCTAAATAGTATTGAAGAGATTTACAAAATATCTTGACTGGAAAAGTCTGATAAAATAACTTCATTTTAATGAAGGGAAGTAAATTTTAATGAATAATAGTTTTTTACCGACAACTGAAAAAGAAATGCTTGAAAAAGGCTGGAATGAACTGGATATAATTCTAGTGACTGGGGATGCTTATGTCGATCACCCAAGTTTTGGAACTGCCCTTATTGGACGCTTTTTAGAGTCCCTAGGCTATCGTGTAGGCATACTGGATCAACCAGATGTTAAGGATCCTACTGACATCATGCGTTTAGGAAGACCTGCTCTTTTCTTTGGGGTAAGCTCTGGGAATATGGACTCCATGATAAATCATTACACTGCTCAAAAAAAAATACGAACTGATGATGCTTATACACCTGGAGGTGAAGCGGGTAAGAGACCCAATCGCGCGGATATAATTTACACTCAGTTGATTCGTACAGCTTTTAAAGATGTGAAAGTTGTATTAGGAGGTATCGAAGCTTCCTTGAGAAGAATACCCCATTATGATTATTGGTCTGATCAGGTAAAAAACTCAATATTAGCTGATTCAAAAGCTGATATTATTGTCTATGGAATGGGTGAAAATGCCATAAAAGTAATTGCCGAAAGATTAAAGAATCATCAGGATTTAAAAGATATTGATGGAACTGTTATTTTTTCTAAGGAAATTCCTGAAAACTGTTTAAAAATGCCTTCTTTTGAATTGTCAAAAGATAAAGCTGGATATCATCAGTTAATGAAACAGTTTTATGAGAACTTCGCTTTTAAAACTCTGTGCTTTCCTCACCAAAATCGTTGGATTATACATTATCCACCTGCTGAACCTTTAAGTACAGAAGAAATGGACTCACTTTATAAATTGCCTTTTATGAAAGAGCCACATCCCAAATATAAACAAAGCATACCAGCTTACGATCAAATCAATCTCTCTATTACTGCTCATCGTGGATGTTTTGGAGGTTGTAATTTTTGTGCAATCGGATTGCATCAGGGTAAAACTATTCAAAGTCGTTCTGAAGCTTCAATTATGCGTGAAGTGGAATTGTTGTCTGAAAAGCCCTATTTTAAGAGTGTTATAACAGATATTGGTGGACCTAGTGCTAATATGTACCAATTATACTGCAAAGCAAATCTTTCAAAATCTTGTCGAAGACGTTCCTGCTTATATCCAGAAATATGTTCTAAACTAAATACTGACCATAGTCCTTATAACAACCTGTTAAGAGCTTGTCTAAAAATTCCTAGAGTAAAAAGAATATTTATCTCTTCAGGTGTGCGTTTTGATTTAGCTTTGGAAGAAAAGAAATTTATCCATGATTTAGCCTCATTATATACCAGCGGTCATTTGAAGTTAGCACCTGAACATGTTTCTGAGAATGTCCTTAGATTAATGTATAAACCTAGTATTAAAACTTACGATCAGTTTTGTAATGAATTTGTGAAAGTATCTGATAAGTATGAATTAAAACAATATGTTTTACCATATTTAATCGTTGGGCATCCCGGATCGACTCTTGCAGATGGATTACAATTGGCTGTTTATCTCAAAAATCATAACATTCAGGTCAAACAAATTCAAGAATTTACCCCAACACCTTTATCTATTAGTACCACTATGTATTATACTGAAATGGATTTTGAAACTGGAAAGGCCATCCCTGTTCCAAAAGGAAGAGAAATCAGACTACAAAAGGCTTTGGCTCAATGGTTTATTCCTGAAAATAAAAAGTATGTGATTGAAGCTTTAAGAATTTTAAAACGTGAAGATTTAATTAAATTCTTCTTAGGTGAAAGAAATTAAGTTGGAGGAAACATGATTAAACTTGCCATTATTGGGTATGGTAAGATGGGTAAGTTAATCCATCAATTAAGTGAACAATATGATATAGAAGTTGTCTCAATTATTGATTCATATATTGAAAAATATGATTTGGAAATTAATAAAGAAAACCTAAAAGGGGCTGATATTTGTGTAGATTTTACTGCTCCTGAATCAGCCTTTGAAAATATAAAACTAGTGTTTAAAGCAGGTTCAAAGATCGTCATTGGTACTACTGGCTGGTTTGATAATTTAGCTGAAATTGAAAAAATATGCAGTCTTGAAAATCAAGGTATCGTGTATGGAAGTAATTTTTCTGTTGGAATGAACATGTTTTATATGATTACACGTTTTACAGCTCAATGCTTTAATAAAATTCCTCAATATGATGTTTTTGGCTTAGAAAAACATCACAAACATAAAGTAGATAGTCCTTCTGGTACTGCCAAAGAACTGTCAAAAATCATAGTTAAAGAGATAGACCGTAAAAATGTAGCTGTTTATGAATGCTTAGACAGAGCACCGTTTAGTGTAGAGTTTCATTTTGCCAGTGTAAGAGGTGGTTCTGTTCCTGGAACCCATGAGATTAGCTTTGATTCTGATGCGGATACAATTTCTTTAACTCATACTGCTCGTAATAGGGAAGGACTTGCTCATGGTGCTTTAATGGCTTGTCAATGGCTTCATGATAAACAAGGTTGTTTTGATTTTAAAGATATTTTTGAGGAAATGATTAATGCCAGAGTTTGATTTTATTAAAATGCATGGTCAGGGAAATGATTATGTTTATTTTAAAGATCTGCCTATTAATCTAGATTTTTCCGATTTAGCTATTAAAACTTCTGATAGACACTTTGGCATTGGATCTGATGGAATTGTTGTGATCAATTCTACCCCTAATGCTGATGTTGAAATGAGAATGTGGAATAATGACGGTTCTGAAGCTGAAATGTGTGGAACTGCATTGAGAAGTGTTTGTTATCTAATCTTTAAAAACACTGGGAAAAAAGAAATGTCTGTTTTAACGAAATCTGGTTTAAAAAAAGGTATAATTGAAGAAGATCTCTCTGTGACTGTTAATATGGGGACACCTTCTGTCTTATCTGAAAAGGTTGAATTACTTATTGATTCTATTCCTTTCCAAGGGGCTTATATCAGTATGGGCAATCCTCATTTCGTCATCTATGATCATTCTTTGTCAATAGATCAGATTAATTATTATGGCTCAAAATTAGAAATGCACTCCTTCTTTAAAGATAGAGCTAATATCGAATTTGTCCAAATAATATCAAAAAATGAAATCAATGTAATGGTTTGGGAACGTGGCAGCGGGATTACTCTAGCTTGCGGAACAGGTGCTTCTGCTTCTGCTTACTTTGGAATGAAGCTTTTTAATCTTGATAATGATATAAAAGTTCAATTACCTGGTGGATTCGTCAGGGTATTTCTTGACAAAGATGAGCAATTGTATCTAAATGGTAATATTAAAATTACCTGTGAAGGAAAGTATTATTATTCTTAAGGGGTATTATGGAGAATATTGGCTCTTATATTCAGCAATTAAGAATTGAAAAAAACTTAAGTTTAGATGATGTTGCTGATAAGACTAGATTAAAAATATATATGATTATTGATATCGAAAACAATATATTTGGTGCTTTTGATAACTTAGGACATGCAAAGATTTTTTTAAATACTCTGATTAAATGCCTTAATGGTGATCAAAAAATTGCTTTTGATTTATTAGAAAAAGAATTCTCTCAAAAAACTGTCGTTTTGACTTCTTTAGTTAAACATAAACGTCAGAATAAGATCATGCTATCTTCTAATTTCTTCTATGCTGTCTTTCTTGTTATTTTTATTATTATTCTTTCCTCTGTTGTTATTTATTTCTATAATCAGGGAAAACTATCCTTTGGCGAATTAAAGAAAAGTTTTGAATTAAATAAAGATACTAAACAAGAAAACAAAGATGTGAAAGTTAACGTTGTTCCCACTGACTCAGTTTGGGAAAAACAAAATCAGGTTTTAAAAACAAAATCCGATGGCTCTACGAATAAAATTCAATTAAATAATGCGCAAGTCATCTATGATACCACAGATTACATTGGGGATATTCTGTTTAAACGAAATGAAAGCCCTTTAAATCCAACTATTTAACTATCCGGAGTATAAATGAAAACTAAAAAAATTGATTACAGGCATTTACTGTCTTATGTAGAGAAACCTTCAAGATATATCAACCATGAAATAAACGCTTGTCATAAAGAATTGAATGAAGATACTGTTAATTTCTGCTTAGCTTTTCCTGAAGTGTATGAAGTTGGTATTTCGCATTTAGGCATTAAAATACTGTATAGTATTCTTAACAATGAAAAAGATAGCATGGCAGACAGAGTGTACAGCCCTTGGCCTGATTTTGCTAAATTATTAAAAAAAGAAGGTTTACCTCTTTTTGGTATTGAAAGCAAAGTAGCTCTTGCTGACTTTGATGTATTGGGCTTTACCCTGCAAACTGAACAGAATTTTACCAATATCTTATATATGCTTGATATTTCTATGATCCCATTTTATAGTAAAGATAGAGATGATAGCTTTCCTTTGATTATTGGCGGTGGTATCAATGCTTTAAATCCTGAACCTTTAGCTGATATCTTTGATGCATTTCTCATTGGTGAAGGTGAAGATGCCATTATTGAATTTAAAAATTGTGTTATGAAAAATAAAAACCTCCCTAAAATAGAAATTCTATTTAAAGTGGCTCAAATCGAAGGGTTTTATGTCCCTCGTTTTTATGATGAAGTCATTGGGAAAGGGATTGTCCCAAACACTGAAGGGGTTCCTGTAAAGATTATTGCTCGTAAGTTTAAAGATTTTGACAAAGGAACAAAAAGCCATGTCGATCAATTAGTCCCTTGGCCGGAAGGTACTCATAATCGCTACGTTTCTGAAATAATGAGAGGTTGCACTCGTGGATGTCGTTTCTGTCAAGCAGGTATGTTTTACAGACCTACAAGAGAAAGAAATCCAGAATGGGTTATTCAACAGATTATCGAAGGAATCAATAAAAACGGATGGGACGAAGCAGGATTATTGTCTCTCTCTTCTAGCGATTATTCTTGTATAAAACCCCTATTAATTGAATTACTCAATAAATTCAATAGTGAGGGCGTTAGCTTAGCTCTTCCTTCTCTTAGAATTGATTCCATTGATGGATCTCTGGTTAATCTCTTAAACCAGATTAGAAAGACGGGACTTACTTTAGCCCCTGAAGCTGGTACTCAACGTTTGAGAAATATGATTAATAAGAATTTTACCGAAGATGATATCATTCAAGCTGTAAAATTCGCTCAAGATAATGGTTTTAAACAGGTTAAACTCTATTTTATGGTTGGTTTGCCCTTTGAAACTGATGAGGATGTTGAAGGTATTATTACTTTAGTTGAGAATATCATATCTCATACTGGTAAAAGAGTCGCTTTAAATATCACCCTATCTCCTTTTGTCCCTAAACCTTTTACTCCATTTCAATGGGCTGGTATGAATGACCCTGAAATTTTACTGGAAAAAGTGTTAAAAATTAAACATTATTTACAAAGATTTCGCTTTATTAAAGTTAAATATCATACTGTTGAAAATTCTATAATGGAAGGTATCTTTTCCAAAATTGGCAGATCTGGGGCTGAATGGTTAATCAAAGCATATGAAAATGGAGCGATTCTAGATGGATGGAATGAATTCTTTAATTTTGTCTATTGGAAAAATGCTGGTGAGTCTTTAGGTCAGAATTTAAAGATATATTCCCATCAAAACCAATTAGACGAAGTATTGCCTTGGGATCACATCGATATTGGTATTAAAAAAGATTTTTTACTCTCTGAATGGAATAAAGCCTTAAATGAAGAAAAAACTGAAGACTGTCGTCAAGGTGGATGTTCTCAATGTGGTGCTTGTGATGATACACAACCTGTCTTTACTCAATGGACTGGTAAAGAACTACCTGAATTGAAAAGTAAAAGAGTTAAAAATCAACAAAAAGTTTTTTATTATCGAGTTTATTACTCTCGTCAAGATTATCTTCAGTTTGTTAACCATCTGGATGTTCTGCGTATGATTCATAGAATTTTGCAATCATCATCCATTCCTATTGCTTTTAGTGAAGGTTTCAACCCTCATCCTAAAACCCGCTTTTCTCCCCCTTTAGCTATTGGTATTGAAGGGTTAAATGAGTTTTTTGAGATAGGGGTAACTGAAGTTGTCAGAGCAGAGTTTATTTATTCTGATTTACAGAATATTAAAATTCCTGGATTAAAATTTCATTTTGTCATTGCTGAAAATATTAGCTCTCATTATCCTGAGAATATTGAATTATTTGCTTATCAAACCAAGGGAAAATATACTGAAAACCAGTTATTTGTTCTAGAAAACCTGCAAATTAAAATTCCTGATCTTTTAAGAGAAAGAATGATCAACGGATTTTCTCAATTTAGGAATGTTGATCAATGGATATATCAAAAAAAGAAAAAAGACAGAACTGTTGAAGTCGATCTAAAACAAATAATTATACAGGTTCAAATTTCTGACCAATATATCTATGTAGAAAAAAATATTGTTGGTGCGTCAGTTTTTGATGTACTTCTGGGTGTATGTGGTATAAATCGTGAAGAAGCTGGAATTTTAGAGATTATCAGACAAAAATTACATCCTTAGGAGCGAATTTAATGTCTTATTAATCTACCAGAGTGATAGATCCTGCATAAACAGGGATAATGCTATTGTCATCAGTTTGAATCTGTATAGCTCCATCATGACTGATACCGTGGCATTTTCCTTCTACAGAACTATAATCTGTTGTAACAATGATTCTTTTATCGTGTAAATAATGGTGTTTGTTAAATTCATCAATAAAAGAATTTAATCCATTGTGATTAAAATCAGAGATATTATTACTAATGTTATCTAATAATAATTTCAAGAGTTGCTTATGATCAACAGATTCATGCAAACTATCAAGAATAGAGGTGCTTTGATAATTACCATCTAAATAAGCTGATTTATTATTGGTGTTAATGCCAATTCCAAAGATGTGATAATGCTGAGAAGCCATATTATTACAGATAATTCCACAAACTTTCTTCTTATTCAGAAATACATCATTTGGCCATTTGATCTGAAAATTTCCAGATGAGAATAACTGCAATAAGGTTTTACGTATGATATTACCCATAAATAACATCATGGTAGGAGGGAATTGATAGTTCCATAATGCCAATGTAAACCATAATCCTCCGATAGGGGAGTGCCATAAATTTCCTTTACGTCCTTTTCCTTTGCTTTGTTGTTCTGCTATTAATAGAAAATTACCTTCAATAGAATTATTTTTAATTATTAATTCTGCTTCATCCATGGTACTTGAAGTCATGGGAATTTGGTAAAAATGTTTAATAAAAGGATGTTCAAATGATAACATAATACTCCTAAAGAATTAGCATGGCATCACCATAACTAAAAAATCTATATTGTTCTTGAATAGCTGTTTGATACGCTTTCATAATGAAATCATACCCTGCAAAAGCTGAAACCAGCATTAAAAGGGTTGATTCAGGCATATGAAAATTTGTGATTAAAGCATCAATTATTGTTACTTTTTTGCCTGGATAAATAAATATATTCGTCCACTTGGTTCCATGGGTTAGAAAACTATTGTCTGAAAAACTTTCTAGCGTCCTTACCGTCGTTGTGCCTACTGCAATTATTCTTCGATTCTCTTTTTTCGCCTGATTAACTATGTCCGCTGTTGTTTCTGAAACATGACACAGTTCTTCATGCATCTGGTGATCAAGTATATTCTCCATTTGAACAGGTCTGAAGGTGCCTAATCCAACATTGAGTTGAACTTCGGTGATTACCACACCCATACTTTTTAAACTTTCAAGTATTTCATTGGTGAAATGTAATCCCGCAGTTGGAGCTGCTACAGACCCATTTTCCTTGGCATAAACTGTCTGATATCGATCTTTATCTGAATCTTCAGCTTGCCGGGTAATATAAGGAGGTAATGGAATATTCCCAATTTCATTCAATTCTTCCCACAGATCATTTTTGGGAAAGAATTCTATAATTCGAGAACCTTCTTCTGCTAAATCATTAACTACTGCATAAAGAGTCTCTGAAAAGACAACCTTTGACCCTACTTTCATTCTTTTGCCTGGCTTCACTAAACAAACCCATATATTATCTGTCTTAGGACTTAATAATAAAACTTCAATTCTTGCTCCAGTGTCTTTCAAACCAATCAATCGGGCTGGTATCACTTTTGTTGAGTTGAGAACAAGAACATCACCAGCTTTTAAAAATTTTGTTATATCTGAAAACTGAAGATGATCTATCTGCTCTGTTTCTCTACTTAGAACCATCAATCGAGAGGCTGATCTGTCATTCAAAGGGTACTGAGCTATTAAATCTTCTGGAAGATCATAATGATAGGAACTCTTTAAGAAATATAAATCGTCTTTTATCATTTTTTCACTTTATACGGTACGTTTTGTGCAGATTGTAATATTGCTTTAAAACTGCCAAATACGACTTTACTTTCCATTCTGACTGGTATTTTATACTCATCGTTCGTTACCCAAATGATAATATCTCCTGATTGCTTAAAAATGGCTTCCCCTTTTAACTCTGGTTTAATTACCAAACAATCCGTTTTACCAAAAATTGTGCTGATTGTTTCTTTTCTTAAAATTAAAATTCTGGCAATATGGCTTTCTCCATCTGCTGTCACATTAACCTCTAGGTTTTTACCTACTTCTAGTTTTTGTGTTCTCATCCAATAGAAAGCACTAAGTATATCTTGGGTTTTTTCAGGGATGCCCATTTTTACTTCTGAAAAATCTTTTCTGGTATGATTATATCTCGAATATATGCTTGTGTTGTCAACAGGATTATAGGTATGGATTCTATACTGTTTATATCTGCCTTCATTTAATTGTTTCGTAAAACGAAGAGAAACATTTTTATCTTTATCCCAAACTGATTCAATCTTGTCTCTTACTTTGAAAATAGCGTCAAAAAATGAGTATGTTTTCGTTTCTGATATAAATTTTAACGCAGGTGTTTTCCCTTCATATTCTATCGATTGGATCTGCATTACTGCTTCTGCTGCCGATATAAATCCATATTTTACGTCAAAAACCAATCTCTCGCCTTCCTGTAAACAGTATAAATGTATGGAAAGAATTGATAATAGCATTAGTAATAATTGTATCTTTTTCATAGGGATCCTCCTGTTAAAAAGATTTCTTCACCTGTGATATAGGTGTTTTGATCCGATGTTAAAAAATCTGTTAAATGAATTATTTCTTCAATTTGAGCTAGTCTTTTCAAAGGAATATTCTTAATTTTATTCTGATAATAGATTTCACGAAATTTTATATAATCTTGTGGAAAATGTGAATCATCAATCTCTACTGGTCCGGGTGATATTGTGTTGATAAATAGGTTATTCGTTGCTTCCTCCATTGATACTGAGCGAACAAGATTCGAACATGCTGCCTTAGTTGCTGAATACACTGATCCATTGGGTAATCCGATTCTTGTGACATTGGAACCAAAACTTATGATATGCTTAGGTCTATTACTTCTCATAAGAGGTATAAAGGCTTTTAGCACATTTATTATACCAATAAAGTTGACCTGAATTATTTCCTGACTCTGTAATAAATCAATTTCTGCTATAGGTTTATGATCAATGCTTCTTTGCGATGAGCAAATAACTAAAATATCAGGTGTAAACTTAAAACTATCGGTGATTCCTTTTATTGATTCAAAATCTATAATATCCGCTTGATAAAGACAAATCCTTTCTTTATCTTCTAAGTCGGCTATATGGTTTTTATGTTTGTGATAAAACAAATGAACCAATTCCTTTTTATCCCAAAAATGTTTTGCTAATCCTGAACCAATATTGCTGTTTGCTCCTATTATAACTACATTTTTCATGATAACTCTTTGATTTGATTTAAAAGATCATTAGCTATTTCGAATTTTGTCCCTGAATGACTATTCTGGGTTTCCTTAGTTATAAAAGTTACTTCATTATCGTCTTTTCCTGCAAAAACCAATGAATTTGCTACTATTAGATCAAGATTCTTCTGCTCTAGTTTAATCAGAGCATTTTCATTGATATTCTCTGATTCTGCTGCAAAACCTATAAGGATTTGTTTATCAGTTTTTTGTTTCCCTAATTCAAAAAGAATATCTTTTGTCCGACTAAGTTCTAGTGTTAAACTAGCTTTTTTCTTTATCTTCTGTTCAGAAGGATTATGCGGCGTATAATCTGCTACTGCTGCACACATGATAATGATATTGTATTCCTTCTCATTGGTCATTATAGAATCATACATTGATTGAGCATTTTCTTCTAAGCTGTGATCAAGGTAATATGGGCATTGTTCTTCAATATGTCCGTGTATGAGCTTAACTTCTGCTCCTCGGATATGAGCTGACTTTGCTATGGCTATCCCCATCTTTCCAGTAGAATGATTTGATATATACCTCATGGGATCAATTGTTTCGCGGGAGGCTCCAGCAGTTACTAGTATTTTTTTATTTATTAAATCTTGACCATAGGAACTGAGTACTTCAATATATTCTTTAATACTTGCTGAGTCAGGAAAACGTCCTCTCCCTTCATAACCACAAGCTAAATGTCCTGTATCTGGGATCATTACATAATACCCAGATGCCTTCAATTTTTCTATATTAGATTGTACTATCTTGTTTTCAAACATATGTACATTCATGGCAGGAACGAAAAGTATCGGACAAGTTGCTGCCACTAAAGTAGTTGAAAGTAAATCATCCGCAATACCGTTTGCCATTTTGCCGATGATATTAGCTGTTGCTGGAGCGATAACTATAAAATCTGCCCAACCAGCTAAAGATATATGTTCTATTGGTGCATCAGGATTAAAAAGTAAATGTGAAACCGTTTGATGAGTAATGGATCGAAAAGTTAATGGTGTGATAAATTCCATTGCATTTTTTGTTAGTATGGTCTTAACAATGGCACCAGCTTTTGTTAACTTCCCTGCTAAATCAACTGCTTTGTATACAGCTATTCCCCCTGTTACTCCTAATAATATTTTCTTATTTTTTAACATATTTTCCCCTTATTGAATCAGAGAGGAGTTCGGCAAATTGTGAAGCTATATAAGGTGCTGAGTATTTTGTAAGATCATTGAAAATCTTAAATAGCTTGTCATTCTTCCAATTCTTATAAATGTTATCAACGAAATTCTGCATTCCTGTATAATCATTGTAATCAAACATTTTCCCCGATTTAGTCTCATCTATTATTTTTGATGCATCTCCATCTGTAGGACCAATTCCCAATATCGATGTCTTTGCTCCTATATATTCAAATAATTTATATGTCAAAATTCCTTCATTATGTGATGTTTTATTAATTGCCAATAAAAGGATTTCGCTGTCAACACACTCTTGAATGACTTCTTTATGTGATAAAAAATTAGTATCTCTGATCAATAAATTTTTATATTCTTTCGATATATCTTCTGTTAATCCTGAACCAATTAAACTAATCTCAATTTTTTTCCCAAAAGATGACTCTGATAGCATCTTCATGAAAGAAAATACGATCTCTTTTCGCGATGGCGTCATTGCCCCAATAAATTTAACTCGAAAAACATCACACTTATGGTAATCTGCATGAACATAATCATCAGGATCATATGAATTGGGAATTACAAATTTATTGCCTGATGGGAGTAATTTCAGTATTTGCTGAGATACTGTTACTACAGCGTCAGCATGAGTTAATACCTTTTTTTCTAAATTTTTGTCTATAGCATTGATTAAGAAATTTCTTTTCTGCATTTGATAATAATAAATATTAGTCCAAGGATCTCTGAAATCAGCAATCCATTTCAAATTATATTTCTTTTTTAATTGTAATCCAATCAAGTGAGTAGAGTGAGGTGGACCTGTTGTGATGACTGCTTCATAAAGACCATTAAAAATGGCTTTTTCTGCAGCCTTAAAGGCTCTTTTGTTCCATATAACTCTTGCATCTGGACATATCAGCTGGGATCTTATAAAAAACATGATTCTTTTTAAAAAACTATCCTTTTTATTGGTGTTTAAGTGCCCAAAAGGAAGTGGTTCATTTTTACCAGCAAAAAACTTGAAGATTGAAGTAAAAGAAGGTGTTTTTGTGCGGATTATCTTTAACTCATTAGGTATCTCTTTTAATAGAGTTTGATCTATATAGGGATAATCACCATTTTCAGTTGTAATTATGGTCGGTAACCATTCAAACATCGATAAATATTTGCTGATTTTTAGCCAACGCTGAACAGCAACTCCTCCACACGGAGGCCAATAATATGTAATTACTAGTACTTTTTTCATTTTACTCCTAAAGCTATGATTAGAAAAAATAAAAGGTTGTCAATAACTTTATAGATTTATTGTTTAATCTATGATTTCATGAAGATTTTTAAACTCTTTCCATTTTTAAAAGTATTCTGTTTATATAATTTTAAATAATAAAGCAAATTTCATCTGTCTTTGTAAGTTTCATTCCTTTGAAGTAAGCCTTAACCTTATATCTGCTATTCTTTGTAAATATCTTCAATACTTATGATATCTTCTATCTCAGTTAGACCAGAAAGAAATATCAAAGGGGTGTTTTTATCATGGGTTGCAAAATGTTACCTATAAACACAAAAAGGAGTTTAAATGATTGAATACTTTAAAACCTGAATCCAATAATTTTCCAAAAAAGGGAGAAGGATGGAATTCCCTATTGTTTTCAATTTAACAGAAAGTTATGCTATGGAATGAATTATTTTTATGCCCCCATGCGTGAACACAATTTCTGTTAGCATCTTTTTCAAAACTGCTAACCTGATATGGAAATACTTACCATATAGATTTAAAAAGAAATTGAAGATTTATACCAGCTTCTATGCCCAAGAATATTAATCTATGCACAGTAAATTCATCAGTTTTTATGGAATATTTATGAAAATTATCTACAAAATTCAGGAATGTTTTAATATTTCCCCATCAATAATTTTTCATTTGTTGATTACATTAAGTTGACAGGTGCTTTTTCAATAGCTGATTTTATCAGGATTGGTTGTCTAAATCGAGTAAAAAATTATTATTAACTTAATTAAAAGATCATCAACATTAATGATGAGAAATACTGTCAGGATAAAAAGATTCTCCATGAAAAAAACACATTCTTAAAGAAGAATTGTAAAGCTTTTAGTGGATTTTACTAATTTTAGTGAATCAACATAAGAAATTTAGTTGATTTAAAACCTTGAGAATATAGATATATTAACTAAAAACTAAAAATATTTAGAGCACAGGATAAACTTAATAGCTTAAAAATAAAATATTAACGATTAGAAATCAATAAAAAATAAAATAAAAAAGAAAAAAAGTAAAATTTTTCTTGCTTTTTAATGCCTTTTGTTTTATACTGTATAAATAGATTTGTGAGAAAAGGTAAAATTTTCTTAAATAACAGGAAAATGTCCTCACAAACTCAAATATAGAGTGTCATATTCACTGTATTAAAGGGAGTATGGATAAATGTCACCGTTAATTTATTAACTTGTGTTTAACAAAAAAAACTGAAGGGGTGTAAAATGAAGAAGAACTTAGGAAGAGATTTTTTTAATCTCACAAACGAAATTTCAAATCTCATGTTTAACTTTGAATTCATGCACAAAAGATGCACAAAACTTGGTAGAGTTGAATGTAATTTATTACATTATTTATTATCTGAAGACAGACCTGTTAGCATGAAAGAATTAGCTAATTATTTAGCTGTTACTCATAGTCGTGTAACCCACTTAATGGATAGTCTTATTAAAAAAGGTTATATCGATCGTATTGCTTCCACAGAAGATCGCAGAGTTTTCTTTGCTAATATTACTGACACAGGTAGCGAAATTGTTAACAAACACATGAATGAAGGCGTAAAAGTCTATAGTAAACTTTTACAAAAATTATCTCAAGAAAAAGTTGATTCTATTTTTGAAGCATTAAAATTGTGGAGAGAATTCTTAGATCAACTTCCACAAGAACCTAAAGAAGAAGACGACGAAGATTAATGAGGATTACATGGCAGAAACGACAGTAAAGTGGTTGGATCATTTAACTTTTGAAGCTGATCTTGATGGTCATAAATTTAAAGTAGATGCCTCTCCAGAGTTTGGTGGAAGAGATCAGGGACCAAGACCGAAAGGTTTGTTATTGGTTGGTTTAGCCGGATGTACTGGTATGGATGTGGTTTCTATGCTGGAAAAGATGAAAATGAAAGATTTTACCTTTGAAATGAAGGTTAAAGCTGATCTTGTTGATGAACATCCAAAGGTTTACAAAGATGTAACTTTACAGTATATTTTCGTTGGAGATAATCTGAATATTGAGCATATTAAAAAAGCAATTCACTTATCTGAAGACAAATATTGTGCTGTCTCAGCCATGCTTAAAAATTCCTTCGAAATCAATATTGAAATCATTGTAAACGGAAAGGATGTCTCATGAAAAAATTCATTGTCATCACACTTTTTCTGTTAGTTTTGTTACCTGTTCTTCTAGCAGGTGAGACGGTATGGCATGATAATCTGGATAATGCACTCGACTTGGCAAAAAAACAAAATAAACCTATTTTAATCGATTTTACCGGTTCTGATTGGTGCGGATGGTGCATAAAATTAGATAAAGAAGTCTTTTCTAAAAAAGATTTTCAAAAATATGCTGACACTAATCTCATCCTCGTTAAGTTGGATTTCCCTAAAGATATTAAACAAACCGATGAGATGAAAAAAACAAATCGTGCCTTAGCAGAAAAATACAAAGTTCAGGGATTCCCTACTATTATTTTACTTAATAGTAAAGGTGAAAATGTCGCTCAAACTGGATATCAAGAAGGTGGAGCTGCAAAATACGTAACTCATTTAAAAGATCTTCTAAAAAAAAAGTAACTTAATAAAAAAAGCCGGGTTAAACCGGCTTTTTTTATTTTAACTGATAATATATCTGCCTGATTTGTGTTGTGCTAACCTCTATTGGATTATTCACCATATTTCTGCTGTTTATTACTTCCTCTATCTTCTCATCAATAAATTGATCATTTAGCTTTACGGTTGTCTTCAATTCTAAAGATTCTAACCAAATATAAAAATCTTTTAATTGGATGTTTAAATAACTCATTAAACTATCAATCTCATTTATTATTGAAGGATAATACAATTCCAAAATAGATCTCATGACTAATCCATTTGCCAAACCATGGGAAATACCAAAATTTGAAGTGAGGGGGTAACCAATAGAATGTTGTAACGTCGTACCACTTTACGAAATTACCATCCCTCCATATAAAGAGGCCTGCATGAGTTTTGTTCTTAATTGTATATCACTAGGGTTATGCAATGTTTGTTCAAGATTTTTATAGATTAATTTTACCCCTTCATAAATCAATGGATAAAATAGAGGATTGCGTAATTTGGAATATAATCCTTCTAATAAATGGCTTAATGCATCGATTGCTGTATCTCTTGTTACTCTTACTGATAGTGATAACGTATATGAAGAGTCAAGAAATGCTATGGATGGAAACATTAGCTTTGAACCAAAACCAGCCTTTTTCTTGTTTTGAGCATCTGTAAGAACACTATATTGCGTGACTTCTGAACCTGTCCCTGATGTTGTTGGAATTGCAATAATCGGATGAGCTTTTATATGATTGGTTACTATAAATAAGTCTGTTCCGGTTATATTTGAAGCAGAACCAATTGATATTGCTTTTGCTGCATCAATAGGGCTTCCTCCTCCTATTGCTATTACAAGATTGCATTGAAATTCTTGGCAAATTGTTATTCCTTTATTTATGATTTCAATTTCAGGATTCTCTATCACTTCTTCAAAAAGTACATATTCCATTTGTATTGCTTCTAATACTTCCAAGATATCCTCTAAAGCTCCACTCACTCTGGCTGAATTTTTGCCTGTTACTATAAGAGCCTTTGTTCCATAATTTTTAATAAGATTTCCCTTTTCAGAAACACATTTGTGACCAAAAATGATTTCCGTGGGTATTGATAATTGATACATGATTACTCCTAAATATCTCTTTTTATCATTGGACAATAATTCTCTATAAATTCAAAACCGAATTTCTTATACAAATGAATTGCCTGGTTATTTTGCAGATTTACTTCTAATTTTAACTGTAATTTAAGCTTCTTTGCATATTCTATTGAACTCTTTATCAATAATTGCCCAACTTTATGATTTTGATAAGTTGGTAATACAGCCATATGATGGAGATATAGGCGTCTGTTATCAGAAGTAAGCCAACAAGTGCCGATAATTAATGTATCTTCCCATACTGTCAGGATTTTACCATTTTGACTTAATGTATTCAGGACTACTTCATAAGTGTCTCCTCTTGCTGGATTCCCAACTTTGGTTTCTGCCCAAACTTTACTGATTTGAGTATATATAGCTGGACTAAAATCTTCTTTAAAAATCATCTTATACCTCCGGATATAAAATCATATTACTCTTTAATGGATCATGCCAAAAATATTTCGCTTCACCAATAAAAATTGTATGATCTCCTGATCTTACTTGAGAAGTAATTTCTAATTCAATATTCGCAATAGCTTCTTTTAATATCGGTAGATGATTTCTTCCTGGAAAGTATTGAACCTCCATCTCTTCAAATTTATCACAGTTACGACCAGACTTTATTCCACAATATTGTAAAAGTTTGCCCATTTTATCATTTGGAAATATTATGTTAAATAAACGGTTTTTCTGCAAACATTCATAAGTGTATCTTTCATGTGCTATAGATATTGCATACATGACTGGAGATAGAGAAGTGCGCATAAACCACTCTACCGTAATAAGATTGAATTTTCCTTCTTCATCTTTTGAACAAATTAACACGGGTCTGAAAGGTATTTTTGTTTTTTTATTTATAGTCTGAAAATCTGTTAGTTCCATATTTACCCCTTTTTTACATATTTTGTAACTAATATTAAAAATGTCAAACAAAAATCGAAACAACTAAAAAATTATGGACAGAATTAACTAAAAATGGAAAATAGTATCATAAAGAAAATTAATCTTGGAGGCTTTATGAAACTGGTCGAATGTGTACCAAATTTCAGTGAAGGTGTTGATAAAGGCATTTTAAATTTGATTGCCAATGAAATCAAATCAGTAAAAAACGTCACGTTATTAGATGTTGACCCAGGTGCAGATACTAATAGAACTGTTTTTACTATGGTAGGGATTCCTGAAGCTGTGTTAGAAGCTGCTTTTTTAGCTATTAAAAAGGCTGGTGAATTAATTGATATGTCAAAACATCATGGCGCTCATCCACGCATGGGAGCAACTGATGTTTGTCCATTTATTCCCGTTTCTGAAATGACTATGGAGGAATGCATTGAATTATCCAAAATACTAGGTAAACGTGTTGGGGAAGAATTAGGTATTCCAGTTTATTTATATGAATATTCTGCCTCAAAACCTGAATGGCAAAATTTAGCTGAAATTCGTAAAGGTGAATATGAAGCTATTCCTGAAAAAATTAAAGATAATTATTGGAAACCTGATTTTGGACCTTTCACTTTTAACGAAAAATCCGGTATGACTGCTATTGGCGCTAGAGAATTCTTAATTGCTTATAATATAAATTTAAATACTAGAGATAAAAAAAAGGCTCAAGATATTGCTGAAATCATCAGAGAAAAAGGTCGTGTTAAGAGAGATGAAAAAGGTGCAATTGTTCGGGATGCTAATGGTGAAAAAGTCTTTGAAGATGGCTTATTCTCAAACTGCAAAGCTGTCGGATGGTACATTGATGAATATAAACGGGCTCAAATTAGTATGAATTTAACAAACTATAAAATCACTCCTGCTCATGTTGTTCTTGAAAAAGTAAGAGAATTAGCGATTGAAAAAGGGGTTGTGATTACTGGAAGTGAATTAGTTGGTTTAATCCCCAAAGAAGCTATAATCAGTGCTGGAAAGTTCTACATGAGTAAATTAAATGAATCTGCTGGATTACCTGATAAACAACTAATTGAAACTGCTGTTCAATCTATGGGCTTAGCTGAATTATCTCCTTTTAATATTGATAAAAAAGTAATTGAATTTGCTATTAAAGCCGAAAACCGTTTGGTTGATTTAACTCTAGAGGGTTTTTGTGATGAATTATCAACTGACTCTCCTGCTCCTGGTGGTGGTAGTGTTGCAGCTTTATGTGCTTCAATGTCTGCTAGCTTATCTGCGATGGTAGCAAATCTTACTGTTAACAAAAAAGGCTATGAAAGTGGTTGGTCTTCTGCTAAAGAAATTGCAGAGGAAGCCCAGAAAATTAAAAATAATGCTTTGCAAGCCATTGATGATGATACTCAAGCTTTTTATGCTATGATGGATGCCATGCGCTTACCTAAAGGAAACGATGTTGAAAAGAATTTTAGAGCTCAAGCAATACAAAATGCGACTAAAATGGCTATTATGATTCCATTACAAACTCTAGAAATTGCAAAAGAATGCGTGGTTTTGGCAGAAAAAATTTCCTTAATTGGTAATAAAAATGCCTTATCAGATGCCGGTGTCGCTGCCATTACCGCAAATGCTGGAGCTAAAGCTGCCTTCTTAAATATTAAAATCAATATGGGTTCTATTGATGATGTCAACTTTAAATCAAAAGTAATGACTCAAGCTGAAGAATTGAAATTGAAAATTGATAAAATTGCTGTTGATGTTGAAAATAAAATAAATAATTCTTTATAATAAAAAGGAGCCCGTACCTGAAAAGGGTACGGGATTTTTATGGCTTCTAATATATTTGAAATTATTAGTGAATTATCAAACAATAAGTCTGAAGATACTTTATCCTTTATCATGAGGTTTAGTCGTAAACGAACCTGTAAGATTAACGAGGTTGTCGTTCATGAAGGTGCAAGCTCAAATACTGTTTTTATTGTTTTATCAGGCATCTTAGAGGTCTTTAGGACTGATATGTTAGGTGATTTGATTAGTATTAATCGTTTAGAAGAAGGTGATATCTTTGGGGAGATGGGAATATTCTTGAATAGCAAGCGCTCAGCCTCTGTCAAAGCTCTGTCAGAAGTAGTTTTAGCTGAATTTTCTAATGCAAACTTCGTAAAAGCTCTAATGGAAATTCCTGATATGATGTATCGGTTATTCAGGTCTTTTGCTCAGAATTTAACAAAAATGAATGATAAATTAAACCATGTCTCTGAGTTATTAGTGATTAAATCTGTAGGTATCTATTTAATTGAAAAGTTCAATCCTAATATAAAAATTCCTAATGAGATGACTCTCTCTATGATTGATTTTTCAAAAGAACTCGGGATTCCTTATGATCATACTTTTTCTGCTTTTCAATATCTAAAAAAACTATCTGTTATCAATAACTTTAAAGTTTTATCTAATAATCAAATATCATTTTCTGTCGATTCTGATAAATTAATGAAATTAATGATATGTTATCCTGATCATGAATAACATTTATATCATTTTAGTTGAACCTGTTTACAGAGGTAATGTCGGATCTGTATCTCGTATAATGAACAATTTTTGCTGTTCAAATTTAAGAATAATTAGGAAAATCCCTGATAAAGATGACTATGTTTTAGGGGTGCATTCTGAACATATATTGGAAAGTGCTGAAATCTTTCCTGATTTACTATCTGCTATAAAAGACCTAGATCGCGTTGTCGCTCTTTCTAGAAGAATTAAAAAGAAAAGACAGGTGGATTATAATCCATTACATTTATCTCAACAAATACATCAGATGAATAACCTGAAAATTGGTCTTGTTTTCGGTAGAGAAACATGGGGATTGACTGTCGAAGAATCAAATTTATGCCCTTTGAGATGTTATATCCCAGCTAATAAAGATTTTCCCTCTTTAAATCTCGCTCAAGCAGTTACTGTTATTCTTTACGAAATTTACGCTTTTCAATGGAAAAATCAAACCAAAATTTCATGTGGAAACAGAGCTACTATAGACGAATCGAAAGACTTCGTCATGAAAGTATTAGATAATATTCACTTTTTTAAAAACGGTAATAAAGATTTAATTGAAGATTTTTTGGAAAATCTGTTTTATAGAAGTAATTTAAACAAAACAATGGCTTTTCGTGTCAAACAAATATTTAACCGGATTCATGTATTAATAACTGGATCAGGTACTGGTTTTAAAAAAAACAAGGAGAAATAATGAAAAGAATTATCTTCATTATCATACTAACAAGTGTATTTTTTAGTTTATATGGATTAGGTGCTTTTAATTTGTTTAATCAGAGAAATAGACCTGATTTGAATTGGAAAGAGATAGAAACTGAGAATTGCAAAATAGTTTACCACGAACCTTTGGAAAGTATAGCTATTGAATCTGCAAAAATTTCTGAAGAAACTTTCATTACATTTGAAAAATTATATAAATTAAATCCAAAAACAAAAATGATTCTTTATGTCTCAGATCAAGATAATATTCCCAACGGAGCAACTGTATTAACTCATTATATCTTCATTTGGGTAAATCAAAATGATTTTACTAAGTATTTTTCGGGGAATGATAAATGGCTTAGAAAAGTGATTTCCCATGAAATGTCACACTGGTTTGTGTTTAATTCTATTAAAGATTGGATGACTCCTTTTCTTCCAATATCAACTTTTTCATTTCCTCAGACATTTCATGAAGGATATGCTCAATTCTTTAGTGGAGAACCCTGGGGTTTAAACAGAGGTGACCGCTATTTAAAAACATCTGTTTTATCAAAAAAACAAGAAGATCCTTCTGGTATGTATAATGGCGGTTTAATTTATGGGGTTGGATTTGCTATGATTAGATATTTATCTGATAAATATGGAGAAGATTCTCTGATTCAATTACTTAAATACCGCAATAAAAGTAAAATGTATGACTTTAAAGACGCTTTTAAAAATGTATATAAAAAGGATTTTTCTGAGTTCTCAGAAGAATTTAGAAGACACATCTATACTTATTATTATGGACAAGTATATATTGATAAAGCAAATAGCTCAGATACAACCTCTGTTAGAAATTTAAACGATTTTAAAAAATTAAATTCTGGTTATAGAGATTTCAGTCAAATGATCATGAATGATGACCATATACTTTTTTGCGCTAAAAAAGCTCAGGAGCAAGGATTTAAAAACTTAGTTTACGCACAAATTGCTGTTGATTCCTTAACCAAAGATAAATTATATATTACTAAAGAAATTCAAATCAATAAAGCTGGATCCTTTGCTAGTATGTCATTAAGTGCAAATAATCAGTGGGTTGCTTATTCTAAATATTCTAGACATAAAAAAGGTAGACTTGCACCTAGAATTTTTAAAAAATCCTTAATTACTGGAAAAACATATCATTATAATGAAGGTAATTTTGCCTCTATTGACAATCAAGGTGGCATTTATTTCCAAAGAATTAGTCTCCAAAATAATCAAATCTTCTATTTGACTCCTGATGGAGAAGAAAAAATTAAATTAACCTTAAATAATGAAAATCAGATAGGAGATATTTCTTTATCAAAAGATAATACCAAATTAATGGTTTCCTTGTTTGATCAAGATCACGAATTTAAAATAATGATTTTGAATATTGCTGATTTTTCTATTATTGATGCCCTAAAACTATCTGCTATGCCACAAAATGTCATTTGGAATAGTAACGATCAGATCTTATTCTCAGTTGAAAACAATCGCGATTTTCATTTGGATGTTTACTCATATAATCTAAATGAAAAACATTTGAATATGATTCCTACTCCTCCCTATAATTCTTTACCTATCTCTTTTTTTAATAATGAATTATTTGTTCTGTCTGAGTTTTATCAGGGTGGTTTGACTTTGGGAAAATTTAATACTGCTCTTTCTGATGTGAAATACCCTGAAATCAAAGAAAATTATTATAATAAATGGATATTTATAAAACCTTCTTTATTAATTAGTGACTCTTTAGATAATATTCTAATTAGTGAATCGAAAGATTATAAACCCTTGGAAAATATAAAATGGAGACAGGGTTATTGTATTCCATTTTCTAGTTTTGTGTTTGGAAATATTGTTCTGTCTGAACCTTTAGGAAAACATATGTTTGTGGCTGGTGGGTATATTCCTTATGATAAGAATGATCAACCTTATTGGGTTTTATTCTATCAAAATAACTGTTTTTATCCCACTATTCAAGTTATGTCAATGAATTCAAGATGGTTCTCTGGTTTTGATAATAAAAAAATGTATTATCAAATTCTTAAAAAAAGTTCTATAAATTTCCAGTTCCCTATAAACATGACTCGAAGTTATTCCTCTGCAAATGTCAGTATTGCTTATAGTTATAACGATATTAAAAATGAGTGTGAAAATTATTCTGCATTGTTTAAAACAACTAATTTTAGCAATATTGATTTGAATTATAACTTTACTTCTGCATTACCTTGGAAGAATAGCGATATACATCCTGTTAGATTGTTTTCTTTTTCTTATAATCTTCAAACTGCTTCAGATAAAATTGGAATGGGATTGGATTATAATCAGCATAGTTTAGATGGAAGTATTGCTTATGCTCCATTTTTATTTAATGCAAAAAATGAACAAATCAGGACTCTCTCTTTTGAGAGTAGAAACCATTATGAATTTGTAAATGGTGACCAACTTCCTCAATTTATGCCTGGTATTGATGAATATGAAATGATTCAATTTGCTAATAAACCCGCTTTTAAACGTTATTTTTTGAGAGGTTATGAAGAAACATATTTATCTAAAGAAATTTTTAATTCTCAAAACGAAATTCGTATAAAATTAACGGATAATCTTAATTTTATGGCCGGTTGGGATGGAAGTCTTTTATCCGCTGGATATGTGGGTGTAACTCTCTGGTCTGATTACACAAAAATTAGTAGGATCACTTATCCTCTTGACTCTGAAAAAGAAAAAGATTTTAAAGCTAATGGATTTGAATTAAAAATTGAAGCTAATATCTTAGGTTTCAATACTATTCATAAATTTGGCTCTGCTTATGATGAGACATTTAAAAAATTAACTGATTATTATTTACTCGAAATTCCTATTCCTATGAGCTTTTAATGGGAGAAATAATGCGAATTAAATTACTGGATACACTGTTTGTTATGATAGATATTCAGGATAAGTTTGAAGCTGTCATTAATGATATCGATGAAGTGATTAAAAATGCTGATATTTTAAACAAAGCGTCTAGTTATTTGAATATTCCTTTGATTATTACTGAACAATATCCCAAAGGATTAGGCACCACAATACAAAAAATAAGCATTCCTGAACATGCCATGAAGTTTGAAAAAATGAGTTTCTCTATTTTTAACAAAGACATTTCAGATTATATTGAGAATCAAAAAAAGAAAACTTTAGTTTTTTATGGAATCGAGGCTCATATTTGTTTGTATCAATCCACAATAGATGCTTTAGAAAAAGGTTATAAGGTTTACTTTGTTTCAGATGCGGTCTCATCTAGAAAATTAAGTAATAAAAAAACTGCTATTTCTCGTTTATTAAGTAAAGGTGCTCAGATTGTTTCTACTGAAATGTTATTATTTGAGTTAATGGAAAACTCAACTCACCCTGAGTTTAAACAAATATCTGCATTGGTTAAGTGAGGAGAATGAGAGACCTAACTCAGGGAAGAATTGGTTACGGAATACTATTCTTTTCAATACCAATGCTTATCGGAAATGTTTTTCAACAGTTTTATAATGTTGTTGATAGTTTAATAGTCGGTAATTTTCTGGGTAAGAGTTCTTTAGCTGCTGTTGGAGCGACCTTTCCTGTTAATTTTGTGTTATTATCTATGGTGTTTGGGATATCAATAGGTATTTCTGTTATTCTATCTCATTATTATGGCGCTAAAGACTTTAAACATCTAAAAAAAGCTGTTGATGTGATGATTTTGTTTAACCTGATTACTGGTATCATCTTAACATTTATTGGTTACTTTTTTGCAAAATATATCTTTCTTTTATTGAATCTCCCCGAAGAATTACTGCAAACATCTGTAAAATACTTTCGTATATACATTCTGGGTATTTGCTTTGTTTTATTATACAATGGGTATAGCTCAATCTTGAGAGCTTTAGGGGATTCAAAAACCCCACTATACTTTTTAGTATTTTCCACAATTCTAAATGTTATTTTAGATTATAGTTTTGTAGTTTTTCTTAAATGGGGGATAAGTGGAGTCGCCTATGCAACGGTAATCTCTCAAGTTTTAACTTTGATCATGCTTATAATTTATATTAAACAATTCAAAGATCTCCACATTTTTGGGTTTAAAAACTTTAGCTTTGATTTTACTATATTGAAAAAAAGCTTAAAGATAGGCTTGCCTACAGGATTACAGCAAACATTCGTTTCTTTGGGAATGATGGCTTTAATGCGTTTTATTAATCAATTTGGAACAGATACTGTCGCTGCTTATACTGTCGCATCAAGATTGGATTCCTTTGCCATGATGCCAGCTATGAACTTTTCTTCTGCTCTTTCTACATTTGTAGGACAAAATATTGGGGCAGGAAGAACTGATCGTGTTAAAAGAGGTTATAATACAACTCTCTTTATGTCTGGCTTGGTCTCTATAACAGTCACTTTAATATTTATTCTGTTTGGTAAGTACTTACTTGGTTTTTTCACAAATGATCGTATTGTGATTGGAATTGGTTATCAATATTTAAAAATCGTTGGGTCTTTTTATATCCTCTTCTCCTGTATGTTTATTACCCATGGATTACTAAGAGGGGTTGGAATTACCCTGATACCAATGTTTATCACTTTATTTTCATTATGGATTTTTAGAATTCCAATGGCTTATTTCTTGTCTAAACCATTATTCAATCTTGGCTCAGATGGAATATGGTGGGCAATACCAATAGCTTGGTTTTTTGGTTTTATCGCATCTTTAATTTATTTTAATAAGTCAAAATGGAGAGAAAAACGATTAATTCAAGAATAATGATAATAATATACTTGACAAAAGATATTCATTACAATAAAAAAAATTAATAGAGTCTTTTTTCCATAATGGATTAAGGAAAAAGATTGATAAAGGATAATCTAATGGGAATATTTAGAGGAAAATTATCTACGACTTTAAGAGTTATTTTTTTAGTAATTTCATTCGTGTTGTTAAGTTATATTTCTATTGATATCTATAATTTTGTTAAGATGAATAAGTTTTTACAACAATCTTTTATTCAGCAGGCTTCTACAGAAGATTTAAGAAATACTCTGTTTTTATTAGATCAAACTGAAATTGAATGTAATCAGATGGTTACAGGGTTGATTCAACCTGATTACATTAAACCTGTCTCAAAGATTAATACTATTGATTTTAGATTAAATACATTGTTACAAAAAAATGAATTAGCTTATGATACTCGTTTGAAAATTAACAAATCTCTTATCTATGTCCATAAAATCCGAAATATCTTATATAATTTAAAGGATAACCAATTTGAAAATAAGGATCTTAATGAATTTAGAGAATCAGTTTTTCTAACTAGACAATTGTTTCAGCAAATTAATAAGAATTTCTCGCAATTAAACGTTGATATTTATACTCAGATTAATAAAAAAATCCGTATTAATTCAGTCTTAAGATATTTATTGATCATTTTATTTTGCTCCTTGATGTTCATTTTTATATTTATTACTCAAATTTTTAATTCTAAAGTTCAAAAAATATCTGAAGTAATATTATATCCTCAGGATTTTATCAAAAATATGAAAAACTACTCTGAAAATGATGAATTCAAAAAGATGATAGACTCGTATTTAAAAATGTATAAAGATCAGAATAAAAGTATTAGCGAAATTCATTATTTACAAGACTATCTAAACAACATAATTGATTCTATGCCTTCAATTTTAATCTCTGTAGATCAAAATTACAGGATTAATCAATGGAATCAATCAGCTAGAAAATACACTGGTATATCTGGAGAAAAAGCAAAAGGTTTTGCTTTAGAAGATATTATTCCTTATTTTAAAAGTATTAAAAATGAATTTAATTATATTCTAAAAAGTAATTCAGTTTATCATTTAAATAAACAAAAGATTTTAGATAATCAGGATAACATTTTTAATTTAACTGCTTATCCCATTAAGAATATTGATAGTAAAGGTATAGTTCTTCGTCTTGATGATACAACAGAATTGGAAAAAAAAGAACATCAGCTGCGACAGGCTCAAAAAATGGATTCAATTGGAACTCTTGCAGGAGGCTTAGCGCATGATTTTAATAATATTTTAGGTGGTATTGTTGGAACCCTCTCAATATTAGATGTAAAACTTTCTGATCCTGCAATTGTGCTTCCAAAATCAGAAATCATTGATTCTATAGAATTAATGACTCAGTTGTCTCAACGTGCTTCAGAGTTGGTAAAACAGTTATTAACTCTCGCAAGAAAGAAAGAGATGGCTTTTACTTCTTTTGATTTAAATCATTCTATTAAACGTGTCCAATCTATTTGTAGAAATTCTTTCGATAAATGTATAGAGATTAAAGTGAATTTCTCTTTTAATGAATCATTTATCTTAGGAGATACTAGTCAGATCGAGCAAATGCTCCTAAATCTGTTTATAAATGCTGGACATGCTATGACTATCATGAAAGAAGATCATGAGCCTCAGGGGGGCTTATTGGCAGTCATGATTAATAAATATTTGCCCGATACTAACTATATAAACTCACATCCTCATGCAAAACCAATCGAATATTGGAAATTATCAATATCTGATACTGGTGTGGGAATCAAGAAAGATATTAAAGATAAGATCTTTGACCCTTTTTTTACAACCAAAGAAAGTTCTGTCGGAACAGGATTGGGATTATCAATGGCTTATAATATTATCAATCAACACAATGGTTTTATCGAAGTGATCTCTGAAGAAAAAGTCGGAACAACCTTTAATTTATTTTTCCCTATTCATAAAAAAGAAAACTCGATGAATAAAAAAACTGCTATAGAAGATATTAAACATGGTCATGGACATATTCTCCTTATTGATGACGATGATGTTTTAAGAAATATTACTTCAAATATTCTGACAGAATGTGGCTATACTGTTATTTCTATGAGTTGTCCTATTGAAGGGTTGAAGGCTTTCGATCAGGAGAATAATTTTTTTGATTTGGTTATTGTAGATTTAATAATGCCAAAGCTTAGTGGAAATGATGTTGTTGAGAGAATAAAAAAAAATAATCCAAAACAAAAGATTATACTAACTTCAGGATATCACCAAGATAAGAGAATTACCAGAGCACTAGAATTGGGAGTAGATTTGTTCATCCCTAAACCTTATACAATGAATAATTTTTCTAATGCTATATATCAAACATTAGCAGGAGAATAGAATATATGAATAAAATAATCAACAATTTATTGCTTATTGAGAAATACTCAGATCGATTTCATATTGTTCATCAAACTGAACCTTTTGATTTTTTCTACAATGTTTCTCTTTCAAAAGATGATACTTTTTATTGTGATATTATCTCCGGTGCACATACTACTACGATTTATAGTCATTACTATTCTCTAAAAGAAATTGAAAAACAAATAGAATCATTTGTAAGTGTACAGGAAAATATTGTTGTATTTGGATTTATCCTCGGTCATCATGTATTTCAACTTCTCAAAAGATTTTCTAATAAAAATATTTATATTATTGAACCTGATAAAAATCTTTTTATTGAAGCTCTTAATTATATTGATTTAGAAAGTTTTAATAATTGTTCCTTTTATATTGGTTATCATGAATACGAAATTCCACATTTTTTAAATGGATTGAGTTTTGATTGCTTTAAAATTGCTTCTTATGTAAAACTTCATCAAAAGTACTTTAATTTGATTGAGAAAAAACTATTCAAACAAAATGTTTTTGATTTGAGTGATCAGTGGCATTACAAAAAATTTAGTCAAGATTCTACCAGAATTCTATTTATCGATTCTTCTTATGTCTTAACTAAAGAATGCTTGACTGCTATACAAAATACAGGAAATTATTATAAATATATACATATTGATAAGGATCAATTGGATTTTGAGGTTTTTTTAAAACAATTATTAAACGATATTGCTCAATTCAAACCAGATTTTATTTTGACAATTAATCATTTAGGCTTTGATCAGGAAGGTTGGTTAACTGAGCTTTTAACTCAGATTGAGATGCCTTTTGTCTCATGGTTTGTTGATAGTCCTAATGTGATATTAAGTACATTTAAATCCAATGTTTCCAATTTTTGTAATTTATTCTTATGGGATATGGATTATGAAGATGATATCAGAAATCAAGGTTATACGAATATAGATTATTTGCCTTTAGCAACCTCTAAAGAAATATTTTTTGAAAAAGATTCTGTTAAAAAGTATGATGTTTCTTTTGTAGGCAGCAGTATGGTTTACGCTATCAATAAAAATCTAAAATCATTTGTTCACAGACCTGACTTGTTACAACTTCTAGAAAAGACAGTACTTATCTTTTTAACGTTAAAGACTAGGGATGTTAATCAGGCCATTATGATTTTGAAAAATCAAGGGATTCCTTTCATTTTTGAAGATCAGGATCAGAGGGATGATTTTGAAGCTGCTGTTTTATGGAGATCAACTCAAATTTATAGGCTTGGTGGATTGTTAAAATTGAAAGGATTCAATACGACTATCAGCGGTGATCCTAATTGGGATAGATTATTACCTGTGGGCTTTAAAATCATTCGTGAACGTTGGTATTATGATAATTTATGTGACTTTTACAATCAAAGCAGGATTAATTTTAATATGACTAGTAAACAAATGAAAAATGCTGTCAATCAAAGAGTCTTTGATGTTCCTGCTTGTGGACAGTTTTTAATAACAGATTATAAACCTCAACTTGAAGAAGTATATAATATTAATAGTGAAGTTATTTGTTTTAATAATATTGAGGAAATTCCAGAATTAGTAAATTATTATTTAAAAAATGAAAAACTAAGAACTGAAATTTCAATTAAAGCTCAAGAAAAAGTTTTAGCTTACCATACTTATGAAAATAGAATACACAAAATGATAAATATTATGAAAAAAAGGTATCAATAAAAGGAGAAAAGAATGAAATATCAGAAATTTGCAGTAATTTTACTATTAATATTATTAGGAGCATGTATGTTGAATGCAGAAAAAGCTGACAAAAACAAAGTAAATGTTGTCATGAAAACAAATATGGGAACGATTGTCTTAGAGTTAGACAGAACTATAGCACCTGTTACAGTTGATAATTTTGTAGGATTAGCTACAGGTACAAAAGAATGGACTGACCCAAAAACTAATACTAAAAAGAAATCTAAGTATTATGATGGATTAACTTTTCATCGAGTGATTAAAGATTTTATGATTCAAGGTGGATGTCCTTTAGGTACTGGGACAGGTGGTCCTGGTTACACATTTGAAGATGAATTTAAATATGAACCTGGTGTGATTATAACTGGGAAATTAAAGTCTAATGAAGATGCTTATGCTATTTATACTGAAGTATTAGCACCTTATTTTCAAAGAGTTAAGGACAAAGCTGACCCTGAATTAGTAACTATTCTTCAACAATGTCAAGATAAACAAAGTTTTGAACCTATGTTAGCAAAAGATGCAGAATTCTATTATGGAATCACTGCTTCAAAGCCTGTTTTCGGAAAAGGTAAATTAAAAGCTCCTGTAGCCTATGGTACAATTTGTATGGCTAATGCAGGACCAAACACTAATGGATCTCAGTTTTTCATCGTAACTAAGAAAGATGGTTGTGATTGGCTAAATGGAAAACATACCGTTTTTGGAAAAGTGATTAAAGGTATGGATGTTGTCACTAAGATTGAAAATGTTGAAAAAGGAGCTCAGGATAAACCTGTTAAACCAGTTATAATTGAAAAAGTAACCATTAAATAAACATTTGAAATAAATTAGCAGGGTGAAAGATAGATTCACCCTGTTTTTTTTATAGTCTAAACTGTTTGACAGATTATCATATGATGATTATTGTTCATCTTCAATATAAAAAGTATTGCTTTTTCAGAACCTTTCAATTTAATGTTTTTTCGAAAAGACTCAACAGTTTGAGAAAATCCTCTTGTTTTTATATCCAGAATTCCAATATTATGATATGTAAGGTATTGATTAAGCTTTTTAATATCAAATTTGAAATCATCAATCACTTCATACCATCTCCCATGTTTAGTGTTTACAATACTATCATTCGTTAACAGAGCAAGTTTTTCGTCAATTTTATTAAGACAATGATAACGGGCAAAGTCATTTATTAAATGAGCTCGTATGATAGAAGGATCAGGTTCATACAAGTAATTTTTAAATCCTGAGATATCAGCAAGATCGGTTGAACCATCAGGATGGAAAGTGTCGTTTTCGTTAAGAATGACACATTTCTTACTTTTTTTTGAAGCTAGATCTCCCAAACAAAAAAGAATTTCTTTTAGTTCCCCATTTTCAGATATAAATTCCAATGTCCCTTTTTGAAAAATTGAGTAATTTTCGTAATCCATAGCAGGGGAGAGCTTGATAGCTAGATTTTTTTTTATAAAAGAATGGTTTAAAAGAGAATAAAGATTTGGAGATAATAATTCAGGTTTAATTATTCTTTGTTTTTGATTCCGTCGATCTGGATCAATAAAATAAGCTTCAGCAATTACTTTGCATTCTTCTGCCTTTTCAGCAGAAAATGAAATATTCGATCTTCCTGATTTTGACATATTAAACTTACAATAAGTAAGAATTTCCTTATTATAATCAACAGCATGCGAGTATTTCTTGTCTTCACTAAGAAAATATAGATCCATACCTATTCCACAGCAAATATCAGCGACACTGGTAAATCTTTTAAAAATTTTACCATGATACTCAGCAACTTTATAAGATGAAGCTTGTTGAAGGTTTTTTTCAGTCAATATCCAGTTATCTGATATTTTAAGTTTGTTTATGGATTGGTTTTGAAGTTTTACTATAGTGAGAACTTCGTTTACAGGTATATGTTTAAACTTGAGTTTGAGTTGTTCAATTTGATTAATACTTGTGATGTTTTTAAAGAAAGGAATATATGCATCTAAATCAAAAGATGGAAAAATGGAGAATAGATGAGGGTAAATCATAAAAAAAAGGCTGTCAAAGACAGCCTAAAAAAATATTAATACTTATTTTAAAATGATGATTTTCTTTACAGACGTATATTTTAGCTCTGTAGTTGTTAATTCTAGAATGTATTTTCCACTTGGTAAAACAGTTCCAGTATAATCTGTACGATCCCAAGTAAAATGATTAGCACCAGGTTGTATATCGCCAACATATATAGTCTTTAAAACAATCCCTTTAGAATCTGTTATAACAATGTTAACATTCATAGAAGTTTGAGCAGTTGCTGTAATCAAAGCATCATCTTTTACCGGATTGGGATTGATATCAATTGAAACCTCTCCCCTTGCATCTGCAAACAATGATGAACATAAAGTAATCATTAAGCCAATCAACAGTAAAAGTGTAATCTTCTTCATAAATCCTCCTTTAAATCTCACTAATATTTAATGCATTTTTTATTCCAAAATTTGCTGACATAAATATATTCCACCTAATAACCCAGAAAGATTATAATTCTTAGCTTTTCTTACAATGACAGTTTTATAAGTCTCTAATAAAAGATCCAATATTTTGTTTTGTAGATAGGAAAAGTCATACTCTTCAATTTCGATGACACCCCCTCCAATCGCTATAACAGAAGGGTTTAGAGTCATAACAGCATTTGCTATTGTTACTGCTAAGTAATCTTGTAAAGCATGTAATTCACTTAAAATTTCAGGGAAATTTTGGCTATAGATTAATAAATCATATATTGTGGAGAGATGTAAATCAGAAAATTTTTCATTAATAATCTCTAACATTGAATTTGCTGAACAATATGCTTCCGCGCAACCTTGTTTACCACATTTACACATTCTGCCTGTTAAATTGACAATAGTATGACCAATCTCCATTCCTGCGTAATTATCTCCATGATAGATTTCATTTTTGTATATAAATCCTGATCCTATACCTGTACCAATAGTGAAAACCAACAGACTTTGATCTTTGTTGTAATAGCTTTCACCTAATGCTGCAAGATTTGCATCGTTTTCAATGAAAAATTCTCTTTTAAATTTTAACTCAAGATATTCTTTAAGTTTAAAAAGTTTAAGAAATGGAAGATTGGGAATAACTCCAGTAACAAATCCTTCTATATTATTTATTGTTCCAGGACAGCCTATGCAAAAATGTTGAATAGATGGTTCTAATTCGAGCAAATCTAATATACATTGGTCTAGTATTGAACAGAAAGTATCTGTATTATAAACTTCAGCCACTCTTCTTTTATCAACAAAAAACAGTGTGTTATCTCTACCGTAACCGAATTTTATAAAAGATCCTCCAATGTCCAACACACCATAAAAAGGTTTATTTTCTTGTTTGGTTTCCATATATTTTCCATTCATTATTGATCTTTTTAAAGTAACTTACATCTCCGATATCATGAGGTTCAATGAAGATTGTTTCATTTTGCCCATCAGAAAAAACCATAAGGAAAGAAACAGTGGCATAATTGTTTTCTAGGTCAATATCTATGTTTTTAAAAGTTAAATTAGAAAATTGAGCCTGACGATCCTGCCAAATAATTCGTTCTTGAATAATACTTTTTCCTCTATGAAAAAAATCATCATCATAAAAATTGAAAATCTGGTTTGTTTCAATCATATTAAAATGATCTTCTATTCCTTGGAGTATTTGTATTATGTCTCCTTTATTGAGATCATCTGATGAGGATGCTTTTTTACAAGACATAAGCGTAAATATTAATATAAACAGCCCAAAAGTAATTAATATCTTTTTTAAAAGCATAGAGTTTACTTCGTAAGGCTGTTATGAAATTGAATGATCCTGTCTGTTTTAAATTGTTTATAATTGTTGAAACGATAAAGATAAGCTAATCCAATAAGAATTCCTAACAGAATAATGATTGTAATCAATGATTTAATACTTTTTTTCATTTAAAACCTCATAATACTTTATTCAGAATTTTAAAAATTTACTCACAAATCTAACTAAATTACATATAGTTATTTTCGTCAACTAATTTTTGTTGTTTAAGGCAACCACAAGTATTATTTATGTAAATTTAAATGATTTAAGTAAATTTAAAAAATTTTTTCTTGACTAAATGCATACAAATCTAAGTTTAGTATGTAGATTCCAAAAAATAAAGGAGTGACACAATGGAAAAAAGAAGAGTACTCATCATGGGAGCTGCCGGACGTGACTTTCACAATTTCAATACCTTCTTTCGCGGTAATGAACAGTACGAAGTCGTAGCTTTTACTGCTACACAGATTCCTGATATCGATGGTAGAAAATACCCAGCTCAGTTAGCTGGTGATTTGTATCCTGCAGGGATCCCAATTCATGCTGAAGAGGAATTGGTCGATATTATAAAAAGAGACAACATTGATTTAGTTGTATTTGCTTATTCTGACGTACCTCATGAAAGAGTTATGCATAACGCATCTAAAGTTAATGCAGCTGGTGCTGATTTTATGTTAATGGGTTTAAAAAATACCCAGGTTAAAACTTGCAAACCTCTGATTACTATTTGTGCTGCTCGTACTGGTTGTGGTAAAAGCCAGACAACCAGAGCTGTAGTTCGCGCTTTAAAAGAAAAAGGTCTTAAAGTTGTATCTATTCGTCACCCGATGCCTTACGGTGACTTAGTTGCTCAAAAAGTTCAAAGATATGCAGAATTAGCTGATTTAGTAAAACACAAATGTACCATCGAAGAGATGGAAGAATACGAACCTCATATTGCTATGGGTAGCGTTATCTATGCTGGTGTTGATTATGAAGCTATTGTTCGTGAAGCTGAAAAAGAAGCTGATGTTATCGTTTGGGACGGTGGAAATAATGACTTCCCATTCTATACATCTGATCAAAAACTTGATATCGTTGTTCTTGATCCTCACAGACCTGGTCATGAATTAACCTATCATCCTGGAGAAACTAACGTATATAATGCAGATGTAATCGTTATTAACAAAATTGATTCTGCTAGCTTTGAAGATATCCAGGAAGTTCGTATGAACGTTAAAAATACTAATCCTAAAGCTATCGTTATTGACGGTGCTTCTCCTGTATTCGTTGACAAACCTGAACTTATTCAAGGTAAAAATGTTCTCGTTGTTGAAGACGGCCCAACCTTAACTCATGGCGAAATGACTTATGGTGCTGGCGTTGTTGCTGCTGAAAAATTTGGCTGTGCTGATATGGTCGATCCTCGCGAATGGGCTGTTGGTACTATCGCTGATACTTTTGAAAAATATCCTGAAATTGGTATCTTATTGCCTGCTATGGGTTATGGCGATCAACAAATTAAAGATCTTGAAGACACTATTAATGCTACTGAATGTGATACCGTCGTTATTGCTACTCCAATTGACTTAAATCGTATCATCAAAATTAATAAACCTTCTTGTCGTGTATCTTATGAACTCCAAGAAATTGGATTCCCTACAGTTAAAGAAGTTATTAATAATTTCTTAAAATAAGAATTTAGATTCTTACAGGAGATCTATTCCTTTAGGTCTCCTGTTTTTTTATCAAAAAAATGGAGTGTTATATGAATAAAAAAGCTGTATTAGCTTTAGGTGGAAACGCTATCATTCAACCAGGTCAAAATGGTAATATCTCAGAACAATTTGCCAATACTAGAGAATCTTTAGGTGGAATTGTTGAATTGATTAAACAAGGATATCAATTAGCCATTACTCATGGAAATGGGCCACAGGTTGGTAATTTACTAGTTCAACAAATGGCAGGTATGGATAAAAATATTGCTCCATTACCTTTAGGTGTTCTAAATGCTGCTACTGAAGGAACTATGGGGTATATGATTGAACAATCTTTACAGAATTGTTTACATAAAACTGGAATTGAAAGAGAAGTATTAACAATAATCACCCAAGTGGTTGTTGATAAAAATGATCCTAGTATTCAGAATCCAACAAAACCTGTTGGTCCTTTTTATACTAAAGAACAGGCTGATAAATTAATCGCTGAATATGGATGGACTATCATTGAGGACGCTGGTAGAGGGTATCGTCAAGTTGTTCCTTCTCCGATTCCAAAAGAAATTGTACCTTTTAAAACTATTAAAAATTTAGTTGAACAGGGAAATATTGTTATTTCTTGTGGTGGGGGTGGTGTGCCTGTGTATATTCAAGAAGATGGAACTTTTGAAGGTGTGGATGCCGTTATTGATAAAGATTTTGCTTCTGGATTATTGGCTAAAGAAATTGATGCTGATCTGTTGGTAATCTTAACCGGTGTCGATAGAGTGGCTATAAATTATGGAAAACCAGACCAAACTGATTTAGATGAATTATCTATTGAAGATGCAAAGAAGTATTTGGCTGAAGGTCAATTCCCTAAAGGTAGTATGGGTCCTAAAATACTGGCTGCTATTCGTTTTATTGAACAAGGCGGTAATAAGGTGTTGATCACTTCTATTGAACGCATTGTGGATGCTTTTGAAGGAAAAACGGGTACTTTGATAATTAAGTAAAAAAATAAAACAAATATAGATTTAAAGTGGAGTCTTTCTCCACTTTTTTGATAATTATGAAAATTACAAATTTAAAACTGTAGCTTATAATATGCTTTTTTATTGCTTTTTACCCCATTTTATAAAATCTTAAAAACCAACCAACTTATTATTCAGTTGATTGGTTTTTACCTCTGATTAAACAATTAATCCGTTTTTAAGAGTTTATTTTTTCTGGTGATAGTGGTAGCGTTACGAAAGAGTGATGGTGATGAATTATTAAACGTAAGGGTACAAGTTTGGTTTACACGAACAGCATAGGCTTTGCCTGGAATAAAATTCCCAATTCCATTGTTCCAATTAGTTCCAATTTTTCTGATCTGTCTTCCTTGTTCATCTACAACCGTAACTAACTGGTTAGCTCCAGTTAATGCAGTTAATAGAGAAAGAGCGTTTTGTTCGTTAGAATAAGGGTAACTAATTATGTTCCACCCTGAAACCAAATTGATAATCAAAGGGAAAGTAACGTTATTACCGATAATGTTGAAACTTGTATTCGCATTAACTCTGACCCTATATCCCTGAGTAGAAGTATAATTCCCGATTCCATTATTCCAGTTAGTTCCAATTTTTCTAATTTGTCTTCCTTGTTGATCCACAATGGTTATTAGAGTTCCATTTGTGATGAGTGTATTAAAAATATCAACCATATTTAAATTTTGAGGAACATGATTTAAAGACATTAAATTCCAACCAGTTGTTAGAGAAAAATTTTGTGATAAATAGCTATTAGCAATTAACGAAATTGCGAAAGACGTTCCGACTGTGAAAACAGTATTACCTGTTAAGAATTCAATATTAAGTTGCGAGTTTGAATATTCTGTTTGTGTAGAATTTATCCATAGTTTGAAACTAATTGAATGACTTTCTGTGTAACCATCTATTTGAGGAGTAGCTGGATTATCTCGTGAAGATATTATATTATATAATTCTTGATTTGCTTCTGTAATCTTTTTAACACCAACGCAATAATTCCCATCATATACTGCTATTTCATCTTCTGGTTGTAATGATAATCCATTGAATGTTGGAGAATAAATATTAAATTCCATGCTTTGATAAGGATTACCAGTCCAAATAGGAACATAATGAGTGGGAATTGATCCTGCAATAACATTTATAGAAAAAGAGGGGTGCTGGGGATCATTTGTTGTCACTACAATCTGACCATTGTAGATATTTTGTGTTAATGGCTCAAAGTTAACTGTAAAATTTTGATTGTCTTGAGCTGGGATATTAAAGTTTAGGGTAGAAACTCCTGATGTCCCGTTATTAAACCCATTAGGCACATTAATTTGTCCGGATAATACCTGATTTCCGAAATTAACTATAGAAATAATTTTTGAAGAAGAAGTATTACCAAAATCGAGTGTATCTGTATTAACATAAGCAAAAGGACCATTTGTTATAGTTCCTCCATTGGGAAGAGTTATATTATCTATCCAGGCACAATCAGACCCATTTGAAAGAGTGTTATCTTTACTATATTCCCATTTATAGGTGTGAGTCCCTACAGACACGGGATATTCTACTTCATTCCAAGATACTGTTCCTGACCATGCTTGTTTTTCAACACCATCTATATAAAATCTTAAGTAATCATAAGATGGTTCTGAACTACATTTAACTGCAAATTTTATTGAACCTGCCACAGATGCATTATCAACCAAACTCATGGCTGTTGATTGACTATGTGTGATAATTCCTGATTTTGCAGCATAAACTCCTGAAAAAGCATCAGTATTTATAATAGTCCATGGATATGAACTTTGAGACCAGGGGAAAGAAGAAAAATTACCAGTTTCAAAAGTTTCCTTCCTTAATCCAATTGGAAAATTAAGGCTTGATTGATTTACTATTGAACCAAATTGGGTGAGAAAACTAAATGTTGCAATTGTACCAGTTGGTATTTGTGGTGAAACATAAACACTTAAATTTAAACTAGCAGATGAATTTATGGGTAATGGATTGATGTTAGCACTTGTTTCAGCTGTTGAAACTAAAGGTGATAAGCAAACAAAATTTACTGTCCCTGACTGAGAATTTACATGACCAATATTTTGAAGTTGTATCGTGATAACAGCTGATTCTCCCGGATCAAGTTTTCCGTTATTATTTCCCTGAGAATCATTAATAGTATAAGATCCTAAAGTAATATTTGGTGAGTAAAGACGAATATTAAAATTGATAGACCACTGATGACCCAGATTATCTTTTATGATCAATTGCATGGGAACTTCACTATCATCTGGACAGTTTGCTGAAGACTCTATTGAAAATGAATTAGTTAAAGACAGTGTTTGACCAGAAAGAATTGAACTTACTAATTCTGTTGAATCCTGAACTGTAATATAGTTATTTAAAGAATGTAGAGTGATATTTATATTTTGAGCGTTTACAGAACCATTATTGTTTATACTTATACTAAATTGTGAGTTGCTGTTAAAATTAAAAGTATTATTTCCTGAAGATGCCACACTAAAATTATTAAGCACAATGTTAGCTCCCTGGTTTTGAATGACCTGAATATCTGCCATTATTGGAATTCTATTTTGAGAAGATATTACCAATTTGGCTGTACCTTGAGAAGTTATGGGTGAAAAATTCAGATTCGCCTGACCATTTGCATCGCATACTGCAAAAGCTTTGTTTACTCCATTAAATGACAATGCAGCATAGGAATATGGAGCTGCACCATTAATGGAATATGAATCAACTCCTACAAATACTGTATTTGAATATTGTGCCAGATTTTGAGTTCCCTGTTTTAAATAGGGAACAAGAGAGGGGTCTCCCATCAAGCTATAGATTTCCCAATAATAGTTTTTATAGTTACTAGATGAAGCCTGAACAACCATATTCCCAGCCTGTACCATACCCATGGCACTGATATTCCAGTTGGCATAACTCTCATTGTGAGTGTGATAGGCTTGATCATACATCCCTAATTGATTTGAATTATAGGGAGCAGCTGCTCCATTTGAAGGGACTGGATTAACCAGACCAACTGCAAACCAATAGTCTTCATTCCAATATGTGGAATTAGTTCCGCCAATATATATAACTGCACCTTTATTCTCTGCTCTCAACCAAGCTTCTCCTAAACATGTAGTATTCTCAAATTTATTAGTTAAACAGCAGTTACCAATTACAAACGAGTATTTACCAGTATTTTGCAGGCTATTTACATTAGAAACTGTAAAAGTTGGATCATACCATCTATCCCAATCTCCATGTGCTGTATAGTTGATCCAGCCAGCTCCCTGACTAGCTTCACTGATTATAGTTGCATCCTGACTGCCTGAACCTGGATATAAATGTATAAATGGAGTAACCCCATTCGCTGAATTAGCATATTGAGTAGAAATATAATTAATCTGTCCGTTAGCATGAGAAGGTCCATAGGTTGCATCCACTCCAGCGATTAGAATTTGTTTGCCCAGATATGTAGGATCAGTGAATTGATATTTTTCATAATATAGGGTTTTGTTTATTTGCGGAATCAATTCTGCAATTGTATTGGCTGAAAAGCGACCATAATATAGTTCAGGTAAAAAATCTGTTCCTTGCAAACGTGCATAAGTTAAGTCTGTTATATGACCATTTGGAGTTGCTTGAGCTGACCATGCTGGTATTAAACCATGATCTCCTACAATTAAAAGATATGTAGGAGCAGGATCTGAAGGAGTCGCTGAATCCCATAAGGTCTGTAGATAGGCTTTTATCGATTCTTTTGTTGAACCTACTCCTGTTTCACCTTTATATTTCACAATAACATGAAAACCCTGAAGTTGTTTCCATTCTATAAAACTTTGAAGTTGGGTTTGAAAGATTGGATCTGAGATGATTATATATTTCATTGGAATACGTGTCAGGTTATCTCTGTCAGATGATGGATTATAGTTTAGAATTGTACTTGCAAGATTTGCTTCAAAAGCTGGTGAATATGTTTTTCGCTTTAAGTATTCTGTTTGAGAAAAATCAGCCCCATCATATGAAATCTCAAATCGTACTTTATTCATAACTTGTATTCTGTTTTCTAAAGGGTTGTAGTTTACGGGAGTATATGAAACTGTTACTAATCGATAACCTCTCATATAACCAATTTCTTCCACTCTAATGGGCTCATAGTTTTCTGTCTCATCACTTTTATAAGCTTGTTGATTAAACTCAAAAGGAATACTCTTTGGATTTACTTCCTTGATTGCTGAAGGTTGAGCTGGCTCTATCATTTGATTATATCCATAATCTTTTAAACTGACGTCTATTGTGGTTGATTCGCTGATTTTTATTGATAATGAAGAATTTACTGGAACTGCAATAATTCTACCATTATAAGGTAATTTTGGGAATCCAATTTTGCTCGTTCCAATAAAATTGGGGATACTCAACTCAGAGAATGTCCCACCTTTTGTTTCTTTAGTATTGATATCTATTTCATTAACTGACCATTCCATTATCAAACCAGATGAGTTTTCATTTATGATTTTTATCCCATTACTATTATTTGAGAATTCAATTTTTTGGGTTGTTCCAAACAAGGTGACCAAGCTTAATAACATGGTAAGAATGATAAAATATTGTTTCATAAATATTCCTTTTCTAATAATTATTCATTTTTAATTTCAATTTAAAAAATAAGATAATACAATTAATGTCAAGACTTAAGTTAACAATGTTACTAAATAATCGAGAAAAATATTATTTAAAATTATTGAAAAAACCTGTTATTTTTTACCTTTTCTAAAAATCAAAATGTCCAAGAAACTCCACTTTAATATCTCTTTGTTATCTTATATTCATCGTAGTTTCGAACCAGTGCCTTCTCTCAATTTTCTGATTAAAAACTTGAAGCCATGCTATCTCTCAAATTGTCTATCCAAATGTTACAATAAATTATTAACTATTCGTAATCTACTCTGAGCTTACTGATTGCTTACTGCTCCCTTGGAGTTCAGCATTTAAAATCTTACTAATAAGCTTAATATATCTAAATAGAAATTGTTGATAAAAATGCTTCCTAGTTAGGAGTCTTTGCCGAAATAAACAAGTTGCTGGTTTGGAAACCTTTGTTGAACAAAACTATATTTCCAAGAATATCCCCTTTAATATCTCTTTATTGTCTTTTTATATCAGGTATTAAAAAAGGGGCAAACATTAGTTTACCCCTTTAATAAATTGTATTATGATTTAGCTATTATTTTTTTCAAATTCTTTCATGAAGTCTGCTAAGGCTTTGCAACTTTCAACAGGTAAAGCATTGTATGTAGAAGCACGGCATCCACCAACTGAACGATGACCTTTTAGACCAATCATACCAAGTTTTTTTGCTTCTGATATAAATTTTTCTTCTAATTCTTCACTGTTTAATCTAAAAGTAATGTTCATAAGAGAGCGATCTTCTTTAGCCACAGTTCCATGATAGAAAGAACTACTATCAATAACATTATAGATATAGTTAGCTTTCTCTATATTTTGTTTTTGAACATTTTCTAATCCCATTTTTTCAATCCAATGAAGAACTAATCCAATCACATAAACAGGGAAGCAAGGAGGTGTATTGAACATAGAACCTTTATCTGCATGGGTTTTGTAGGATAACATGGTTGGAAGTCCTTTATTCATTAAAGAAAGTAAGTCTTTGCGAATGATAACAGCAGTTGCTCCAGCTGGACCAATATTCTTTTGAGCTCCAGCATAAATCAATGCATATTTTTTCGTATTAATCGGATGACTTAAAAAATCGGAAGACATATCTGCTACTAAAAGTACATCTGAAGGAACTTCTGGATCCTGATGCCATTCTGTACCATATATGGTGTTGTTTGTTGTTATATGAAGATATGCAGGATTTTCTGAAAGTTTAAACTCTTTGGGTATATAACTAAACTTTTTATCTTCTGATGATGCAGACAAGAAAGTTTTCTTACCTATTTTTTTTGCTTCTTCAAATGCTTTTGTTGCCCATTCTCCTGTATTGATATAATTAGCAATTTTATCATCTTGACATAAATTCATGGCAAGCATTAAGAATTGTGTACTCGCTCCACCTTGTAAGAATAAAACCTCATAATCATCACCTATGTTTAGGAGTTTTTTCATTGTAGCAATTGCATCATCAAAAATCTCTTGATATTCTTTTGAACGATGACTCATTTCCATGACAGAAAGACCTTTGCCTTTATAATCAACCAGATCTTTTTGAACTTCTAAAAGAACATCTAATGGTAATACAGTTGGACCAGCATTAAAGTTGTGGATTCTTGACATTTTTTCCTCCAAATTATCTTTTTGACAACAAATAGATAATATTAAGATTTTAGGCAAGCTTTTTTTTTAATTTTAGAGTTGACATTTTTTATAAGATGTAAAAGATATGATAATGGAGGAATTATGAAAAATATTGTATCATTTAGGGATCCTCATCTGGGAAATGTTTATATAGTCTTAGCCAAAGTACGTGAGGTTTGTAAAGGGTTGGGTTCTGTTGTCTTAACCTATGATAATGGAGATAAGAGAACCATTGATAGTAAAAATCAGGATGAATTGATGAATGAAATCGTCGCTTCGCTGGAAGAGTATTATAAAAGATAATTCTTTTATTGACAAATAGTAGCAATTTCTTTATCATAATAAAAATTGGAATAGGGGTTTTGTATGAATGTGAAAAAAATACTAATACTAGATGATGAAGAGATGATTCGTCTGTTATTAAAAAAGCTGTTTGAAAGAAAAGGCTATGACGTTGTTGAAGCCAGTGATGCTGAACAAGCCTACAATATACTAAACAAAGAGTTTATTCATATTATGTTTTTTGATTTGATGTTACCTGGTATGAATGGATTAGATTTATGCAAAATGATTAAAAAACAAAATCCTATTGCTGTCATTTATGCCATGACAGGTTATACTTCTGTGTTCGAATTAGCATCTTGTCGTGAAGCTGGATTTGATGATTACTTTGTAAAACCATTAAAACTTGATGTCATGCTAAAAGCAGCTGAAGATGGAGTAGAGAAAATTAGTCGCTGGATGAGATTGAAAGTTTAATCATTTACATTATTAATTTGTAAGCTATAGATGCCTAATGGCCCACAGCTTAGGTAATAGTAATCATCAGAAAAATCTATATCATAAATATAATAATCAAATGTTTTATATCCTCTTTCGACTATCGATTCTAAAGAGTTTAATATGAAATAATGTAATTTCATATCATCTGATGCAATAATTAGCTTATTGCCCTGAATCGAAAAAGCTGTTGGACTTATTGAAAAATTTGATAAATCTATGTCTTGAACCATATAAGCTGCATAAGGTTGTATGATATCTATAAATATTAATTGGTTATTAGTAATAGAAATTAAATAATTATCAATTATCTTCATATCTCGCATATCATTTAAGTCAACTATTCTTACTGATAAAGGTGATGAAACCATTGTAATATCATATATTTCAAGATCTGTTTCGGAAGAAACATATAAATATGGATATTTTATTCTTATTTTTCTGGGCTCTTTTTCAAAAAATATTTTACTATATGAAAGGGATAAACTATTACTACTGTTTATTGTATATAAATTCCAGCCATTATCTGTTGTAATCGCTATCAAATCATTGTCCATATCAATCGACTTTCCTTTAACATTATTATTAAAATCAATTACTGTGGGAGTTGATGGATTTGAAGTATTAAAGATATAAAAACCATCCTTTCCACAAGCTGCATATAAATTGTTTCGCCAATCTCTTACTGATTCATAAATTCTTCCATTTAATGCCTGTTTAAATATTATGGTTGATAGCATGGACATATTCCAAGGTACATACGCATCATAGGTAGATAAGTGATTTTCTCCATCACCAACAAAAAGATAATTATCATCTATGGTTAATTGATAAGCACCTTTTACAGTATTTACATGACCACGCATATCAAAATATTTGTCATCTTCTGGTAAAGAAGAATTCGTGTTATCAACTAATTTACATCCTGAAAAACAAATAATTATGATAAGGTTAATAACCAATATAATATTTTTCATACCATCTCCTATAAAAACCTGTATTGTTTTTTTATGTTCTTTTTTATATTCCAAGTAACTGATAAACTCTTAGAAAAAGATACAAAATCTCCCTTTCCAAATGCATAGACTTTACCTTCTGTATCAATAACAGATGCTTCTCCTTCAAGTATAAAACATTCTTCTGTCTTATCATAAAACCAATCAAATTTTGAGATTTCTTTTTCCCATACTGGCCAATTTGTTACATTGAGTTTTTCTAACTCTTCCTGATTTATCTTTTTAATTGTTATCATGGCATCCTCTTGTTAATTCAACGGCTGATTTCTATTTAAAAGCTTTCTAAAAGAAGGTGAAAAAACACTTCCAGGAGTAGTTTTTAAGTAATCAGTTATTAAAAGTTGCTTATTATCTGGATTACTTTCAATTATTGCTAATTGGTATTTTGCATATTCTTCATAAACAGGATTTGAAAATTTGGATGCATATAATCGCTTCCCTGCCTCAATTTGGTTTGACTCAATGTTCCAGTCTGCTAACAATAAAATAAGCTCATCATCTTTTGTTTTTGTGATCAGTGAGTCTAATTGACTGATTGCTTCTGCTCTTTGATATAAATTTTTTAAACGATAAGCTTTGAAGAATTCTTGTTTGCCTTCTTTGGGTATATTTGATAAAAATAAAGATAAAAACATCATATCATTGATCTCACTGTTTTCTGGAAAATTAATGATATATTCTGTCATCATCGAGTCTGCTCGATTATCTTCTTTCATCAAAAAAATTAAGTATTGGTAGTAGTATGATTGAGAGAGAATTTGAGATCCTGGATCTTCATTCATTGTAATATTCTTTATTAAACTAAAAGCTTTATCATATTGTTCTGTCATAATATAATAAAATGATTTTTTGTAATCAATATTTTTCTTTTCCAGATTATTCCATGTGTATGTTTGTGCATCATCAAAAAGTGATATTATTGTTTTTTCATTTTCATTTTGCATGATAGCGATGTTAGCTAGTATTTCTCTAGTTGTTTTATTTAATGATGTTTTATAATAGTTTCTTTTATCTTTCAATATTGGGTCAGCAATGATCTGATTTAGAATAGTTTTACTTTCTGAAATTCTTCCAGTATTTAGGTAAATATTTGAAATTTTGAAATTAATTTCTGCTTTTTGTAAATTATCTTCTGATTTTTGAACACCTACTTGATAAGCATTCAATGATAATTCAAAATTTCCTATTCCAAATTGTTCATCGGCAAATCTTATAATACGATCAACTGGTAATTTTTGATACATAAGTAAAGCATTTTGATAATCTTTTGTTTGGACAAGCCCCAAAGCATATAATTCTATAAATTCTGGTATTTCTGAGTTCTCACATGTATTTTTTATGTTAATAATCATTTGTGGATTGATTGTAAGAATTTCTTTAAATCGAGAGGATATAAAAAAGAAATAATTCCTGTTCTTATCAAGATATTTTAGCGATTCATTGATTGATTTCGGAAATTCCTGAGAGAAAAAATAATTATTTGAAAGCTCTAAACTGTATAAATTCTGATCTCCAGATACTTCTCTGGATTGAAGATAAATCTCAACAGCAATATCATTTAGATGATTGCTTTCAAATGTTTGAGCTAGTATCTGATAATCATTTATTCGACCAGGATTCTTCTTAAAATAATCATTTTTCAATCGTTTAGCTTCGTTTAATTTATTGTCTTTCAAATCTAAAATGATACAAAATTGTGTAAATAATAGATCACTGATGACTGGTTTTGATTGTTCTACCAGTTTTTTTGCATCATCAAGCGAAGAGGTTTTTATTAAACTGTTAAAATAAGCACTAATAATATCCTGATCTTGTGGAAATTTAACTAATAAATCCTTATAAACTGATTGTGCTTTTGTAAATTGATTAAAACTTTCAAAAGACTGTGCCTGATTGAGCATGATTCTCTTTTCATCATATTGCCCAAAAAGCAAATTCGATAAAAAGCAAATTATTATTACCGATAGAAATATCTTTTTGTTAATCATAACCTCCTTTCTTTTGAATAAGAATAACTCTTTAACAATTTATTGTCAATAAAAAAGGAATATATCTCATAATACCTATTTTTCGCTTTTTAAAAAGAAAGTAGAGATAACCTCTACTTTCTCAATTTTAAGGTTAACTTCTTGTCAGTATTTTTTGAATCCTGGGTGCACGAATACGGTGTGCCTGTTTAAACCCTGATCCAATTAGAGGTCTGCAATAAAAAATAAATTGATCTGTTATATTATTATTCTCTTCATTTATAAAGTTATCTGGCATATGACGTGTCTTTCCTGCTACTTCAATTAAGGGGACTGGTTTATAATCAACAGAATAATAACCAGTTCTTTGAATGGTAATTGAACAATCCAGATTATGCCATATTGCATAATGAGCTGCTTTTTCTCCAACTTCACGGGCTTCATGTTGATCTACATCTGATACGCAGGCAGGAAATGATCTTTGTAAATATCCAAAAGTATCTGATCTAACACGACTGATGTTAAGATTCTTTCTGATATAATCGCTTAATAAATCTCCAAGAGCTCCTGTTCCTGATAATTGAATATTTCCATGGGCATCACGTTCTACATGATCAGTTAATTTTGTAATGATCGGAACGCCCTGAGCATCACAAATACCTTCTGAAACTGCTATGACACAACGTCCATAACGATCATAAACATTTTTAACATCTCTTAGGAATTGATCTCTGTGAAATGGTCTTTCTGGTAAGTAAATTAAGTGAGGACCATCATCAGGATACTTCTTTGCCAAAGAAGCTGCTGCTGTTAAAAAGCCTGCATGTCTGCCCATTATTACTCCTATATAAACTCCCGGTAAAGCTCTATTATCTAAATTTGCACCAATAAAAGCTTCTGCTACAAAACGGGCTGCTGAACCAAAACCTGGAGTGTGATCATTTAGAACAAGATCATTATCTACTGTTTTTGGGATATGTACTGCACGAAATTCGTAACTTGCTTCTTTTGCAAAATCATTGACTATTCTTACTGTGTCTGAAGAATCATTGCCACCTATGTAAAAAAAATATCTTACATCATGTGCTTTTAATACATTAAAAACCTCTCTACAATACTTTTCATCTGGTTTATCTCTGGTGGACATTAAAGCTGAAGAAGGTGTTTCTGCAACCTGTTCGAGATTGTGTGTTGTTTCCTGAGTTAAATCTAAAAAATCTTCATTTACTATGCCTCGGACTCCGTTTAAAGCACCATAAACCTTTGTAACTTGAGAAAACTTTCTGGATTCTAATACACAACCTGCTAAAGATTGGTTGATGACAGCGGTTGGTCCTCCACCTTGTGCAACAACTACTTTCCCCTCTAATTTCATGATTTCCTCCCGAATTATATTTATTTAATGATTATTCTTATCTCTAGCTTGATTTTTATTATATTTTTTTTATTCCTTTAGTAGAGAATGCATTGAGTGATAAATTATTAAATTCTTTGTTTATGTACTTGTTTACAGCAGCTGCACCTATCATAGCTCCATTATCCATACATAATTTGATTTTGGGAAAATAAACCTCTGCTTGTATTTTTTTGGCATGATAAGTCATTTGTTCTCTTAAAAAACTGTTAGCTGAAACGCCTCCTGCTATTATTATCTTATTGATATTGTTCTTTTTGGCGTAATTAATTGTTTTTTTTACCAATATCTCAACAATGGCATTTTGAACAGAAGCAATAATGTCATTGATGTGTTCCGTAATAAAATCTTCTGAACTATTTGTGATATATTGAAGAATTGAAGTTTTTAATCCACTAAAACTAAAATTGAAATTATCCTTTATATTTAAAGCTCTTGGAAATTTAACAAAATTCGGATTCCCTGTTTTAGCCATTTTGTCAATAATTGGTCCTCCTGGGTAACCTAAACCTAACAATTTTGCTGTCTTATCAAATGCCTCTCCTGCTGCATCATCTAATGTATGACCTACAATATTAAAATCATATTCCGTTGAAAAATAGACCAGTTCTGTATGACCACCTGATACAATTAATGATAACCAAGGAGCTTGAAGATTCTGATTCTCTATTTTATTAGCAAAGACATGACCCAACATATGATTCACAGCAATGATTGGTATTCCTAATGCCCATGACATCCCTTTTGCAAATGATACCCCCACTAATAAAGATCCTATTAATCCTGGATTTATGGAAACTGCAATCGCTGAAATATCTTTCAAATGCAATCCCGATTCTTTTAAAGCAGCATGAGTGCAATGAGTTAAGTTCTTCATATGTAATCTTGAGGCTAATTCTGGAACCACACCTCCAAAAGCATTATGATCTGGTTGAGACGAAATTACATTGGAATAGACTTTATATTCTGTATCGATAATTGCTACTGATGTGTCATCACAGGAAGTTTCTATTGCTAATATATATTCTGACATTTATAAGATATCCTCTTTTTTCTTTATTGTTACTTTTTGAGGAGTATAATCTATTATTTTATAATTTTTACTCAAGTTAAATTTAATCGGTGATGATGAAGAATTCTCTTTCAATTCAATAAAGGCTTTTATATCTGTTTGCTTTAAAGCTTCAACACTGTCCTTCTTCCCTTCAATTATCAGAGATACTCTGTTAGGAAATATCGTAACCCTTGAGTGATCATATTCTATAGGAATATAGGTGAAAGTTTTTGTGATCATTTTAATTTTATCATTTGATATGGATAGTTGTGCAGGAATTGATATTATATAATCATTCTTAATCTCAAATTTAATCTTATTATTTCTATTCTCAAGCATTTTCTGTGTGATAGGCATTGTTTTTATTCTGTTTATATTGTTGATATCCTGAACAGGACCAGAAATTAATACTATTTTGTCATCATACTCAATCTTTTCATTGATAGCATAGCTTTCTACTTCTGGAGTTTCATATACAATCTCTATTGGTACCTTTTTTTGTACTATTAAATCGGTCGAAACGATTACATTTTTTGTTTCTTTTGTCGTAGAAAATACCAAATTTTCATACTTCTCTAAAAATACTATTAGACTATCTGAGTGTAATGTATTCTTTCCTAATTTTAAATTATTCCCATTATAATCCAGTATTGGATTAGTTATCCAGAAATTTAATATATGAATTCCAAGTCCTTTAACCTTTAAACTAACTTTCATATTGTCTGATTTGAATAAAAACAAATTCTCAGGTATATTTACTATCCTTATTGGAATTTTTACTTTTGCTGTTTGTTCTTTTAACAAGGTCTGTTGTACCCATAAAAGCATCGCTATCAAAAGTGCAATTAATTGAAGCCATTTATTTGAACGCATGACGGTCCTTAAAAATCTTCATTTAAACTGAAAAAGTATTTTGGTTTGCCATGATTTACCAAATCTGTTTCCCAGGCTATATCAAACTTTAATATCACAAAACCTAGATTAAATCGAGGACCAAATCCAAATCCCATTTTTACATCCCTAAGTCTGCCATCACTCATTCCTCTAAAACCTTTATTTTTGTTCCAAACTGTACCAATGTCTGTAAATATACTGCCTCTTATCTGAGATAATTGAATTGGGATTGGAAAACCTAGCTTTAAATTGTCAATAAATGGATATCTTAACTCTAATGTTGTTAATATTTTTTTTCGTCCTTTCAAATCAGCAGTTTGTTCATTATTACTATCTGTTCCTTCAAAACCACGAACACCATTATAACTCTCTAAATTAAATAATTCTGGGTTTTTACCATCACTTAAGCCTAAAATAAAACGACTCGCTACAGAAAATCTTTCTGAAATCATTTGATAAGCTCTAGTATCTGTATAATAGGTGGCATATTCAAACTCTTTTTTGGTGAAACTTTTCTTTAGGGTGTGATAACTTTTTATTCCCTGTATCGGACCAGTTGAACCATATAAAGCATTATCATAGACATATGAAATGGCTGGGGCATACACAAATTGTTTATCTTCATGATCTTTATCCCAGTCTCCAGTATTATAATTCCACTTTGACCATTTATAGGAGTATTGATATAGACTATTTTCGAAATCAAAACGATTAAATTTGCTTAAAGGGTATCTTACTAAGATGTATGATCCTATTTCATTTTCCCATGCTTGATAATAATCATCTGTATTCCCATCATAATAAATAGTCTCATCATTGATATTAAACAAAGACAAACCATAATCTGTTCGATAAGGAAGATACATATAACTTAATATTAGATTTGAGTCTTTAAGTTTCCCATTGAATTGTGCATTTATTCCAAATCCATGATTTCCCATTAAATCTGAAATACCAAATTGTAGATAACCTATAGTTCCTACACTTGATGAATATGCTAAACCTCCCCAAAATTGATCTACCTTAAATTTGGGCTTATAGTCTCGGATTGTTGGTATCTTAAAATTTAGCGAGTCTGGCTTTTCTTCTTCTTTACTTTTCGTAGTATAAAAATCTATATATCGATATCTGAGTGAATCCATTCGGTTCTTTTGCTGAATATCTTTATAATTACTTTCTTTCATTAATTCTTTAAAACTCTTTTTTATGAGTGTATCATCTTTCCCATAATATTGATATCTATCCAATTTGAAAACTGTTGAAAAGTTGTCGTCAAATTCTATTACTTTCTCAGGTTGATAGTCTTCATAGACCAAATTAATAAATGGCTTGTGTAACAAAAAGATATCCCATGCTCCATTAAAAAAACAAGAATAGACTAGATAGCTGTCTGTTTTCGAAAGATCTCCATCTAGAACTCCTGAAAAATTCTTAGTTATTACTCCTCTTTTTCCTTCATATATATTTATACATTCCCAATTTGAGATAGTACTTTTTTCAGATATAAAGACTATTGTTGAATCGTTTGTACTCCACATAGGATGATAATTATTAAACTTGTCAAAAGTTACCTGATGGAATGTTTGACTGCTTATATCAAAATAATAAATGTTTTGGATTAACTTATTGAAGACATGATTATACTTCGTACTGTCCGCTAAATCTCTTTCTGAGGTAAATGCAATTTTATCTCCTTTGTGAGACCACCTGACTTGTGACTCCATATAACTGTCTGATGTGATTTGTGTTAAATTTCCTTTTTCCAAACTATAAACATATATATTGTTTTGATGATTCTTCTGACCTGATAAAACAATTTCTTTTCCATTTGGATGAACATCAATCTCATATATTGAATCTAACTCGTCTATTTTGATTGTTTTTTTGAGTTTGCCCTTTTGCTTGTTATATATATAAATACGATCACCAAAACTCGTTTTACTCACAAATGCAAAACTCTGCCCATCTGGAAACCAGCTTATATTTGAACGTTGAAAATGAAATTCTTCAAATTTTGAGCTACTCTCACCTTGTAATATTTTCTTGTTTTTTTTTAATTTAAAGGTTGAACCTTGCCAAATCGATGTTTGATAATCTTTATTGGAATAAAAAACAAATTGATCTTCTAATGGTGAAAACCTTGGCGCAAAATTCATATAAGCATTAAATTCTTTATTATTCGTAACTCTTTCAGAGTTCTCATAAGGGAGCTGATGGGTGTTAATTACTGGATAATACTTTCTTTTTAAATATATATTAAACTTTTCTTGTAATTCATCAAATTTCATACCATATGTTTTTTCTGTAGCTATATCTAAATCAGGAGAAAAGCGGATTTGATAAAAGTATTTGGCAACACTCTCTTTTCCATATTCTATATCAAGCCATGATAAGAATGTCTCCCCTAATCGATATGCATAGTATCCATAAATTTCGTCCATTGGTCTTAAATAATCATTAACAACCATATCTAATATGAAGGAGTTATTATAATTATCTACTCCTCCAATTGAAAGATATTCAGGTAATCCTTCTGATAACCAGAATGGTAGATTACTCCCTCCTGAATTTAAAAATGGATTTAAAAAAGCCATCCCGTTTATATCATTTATATACGCATGGGTTAATTCATGCACTAATGTCTCTTCAAACTTCTTATAACTGCCATCAAATGGAACAACTACTCTGTTTCGCATATTCTCTGTAAATCCGCCGACTCCTTCACTTAATAGTGGATAGATGATATTAGTTGTTTGAAATTGTTGTTTATTCTCATAGATTATGATTGGGATCCGAGTATTCAAAGGCTGTTTAAATGTTTTGTTTAAATGATAAAAACCTTCTTCAGCTATTAATGCACAAGTTTTTCCAAATTCATCGCTTCCTTCTTTATAATGAATATCAAAATGTTTTGTTTCAATTACAGACCATTCGGTTTTTTCACTTTGAATTTTATTTTTCCCATAGTAATATGAATTCAAACTACAGGTTAATATCATTGAAAGAACAAGTATATAAATCTTTTTCATTTTCAATATCCTTTATATTTTTTTAAATAGTTTTATAAAGTGCCATAAAAGTCAAGTAAAACTTATAAAAGAAAAAAATAGTTGACGGTTGATTTATCATATTCAATATTTCAACAGAGGTGTATTATGAATTCATATATTTATAAGATTATTGATTCTTTTAAACATAGTATTCGTGCTGATAGTTTACTAAATCCTTTTTTAAAAAAAGAATCGATTCTTTCTGATATAACTGTGGTAAGTATTGGTAAAGCTTCTAATGAAATGGCTAAAACTGCTTTGGATGTATTTTCTGACCAAATAAAAAATGGGATCATTGTTTGCCCTGATAATTGCTTGGATTATCAATTAAATAAACTTAAAAGGATTGAAAGTGCTCATCCTTTCCCTGATCAAAGATCTATTATCGCAGCAAATGAATTAATTGAACTTCTCAATAATAACCAAAATTATATTCTCTTTCTCATCTCTGGTGGCGGAAGCTCATTAATCGAAAAACCTGTAAAAAACTTGTCTATTGATAAACTCAATCATATTATCAAAAAATTAATGAACAAAGGTGCTGATATTGATCAGATAAACTCTATTCGAAAAACGCTTTCTCTGATTAAAGGAGGAAAGCTTCTTTCTCTTATAAATCCTGATCTATCTCATGTCTACATCTTAAATGATATCATCAGTGGTAATATTGAAAATGTATCCTCAGGATTAACCTTTAATAACTATCCTAATAAACTTCAAATTGAGCTTATTATTAATGATTTCATTCCTGAAGAAAAACAAAATCTTCAATGTTTTCTTGATTATCCCGAATTTACTTCGAAATCTCTTCCTTTCACCGAAATTGCTAATTTTCAGACTGCCATAGATCTTATGGCTGGTATTTTGCAAGAAAATAAATATAATGTAATTAAAAGTCCCTATATTCTTAAAGATCAAGCAAGTATTGCCGGTTTAAATATTGGATGTCAGGCTTATCATTATAAAGATTATAAACAAAAACCTTTAGCAATCGTCTATGGAGGAGAAACTGTTGTTAATGTTGTTGGAAAAGGTATGGGTGGGCGTTGCCTGGAAATGGCTTTGGCTACTGCCATAGAACTAAATTCTCTTCATGATATTTCCTTTTTATCTATGACTACCGATGGGGTAGATGGGGTAGCTCCTTCTGCTGGAGCGATTGTTGATTGTCATACAATTGAAAAACTTTTACATTATAATTTTTCTCCTATACAAATGCTAAAAGAAAATAATACTTTTCCAGGCTTATCCTTTATTAAGGCTACGATTGGTTCATATAAAAGTCAATCAAACCTAAATGATATTGCTGTTTTATTCATTGAATAAAAAAAAGACAGGCTTTAACCTGTCTCTTTTTAGTAGGAGTATCTATATATCAGAAACCAAACCAAGGACCTATACTTACTGTATAGCCTTGATACTTGGTATTGATATCTGTTCCGTTAACTTCATATTCATCTCCACAAACCGAATTCTTCCAGTTGTTATGCCATGAATAACCATATACAAATCCGCCTTCTGCTCGCATTGCTAACCAACTATTTAATCTGTACATTAATTCTAATTTTGGATGAACGATGATATAACTTTTACTTAAGTTAACGTAATTATTATTTAAATTTGCTAATTGATTTTCTAATATATCCCAATTATAGGTGTCACCAGTTTGAGAAATTTCTATTGATTGTCCCGCTGTACCAATTCCAAAACCTATAGAGGTAATAAAGTTTTTTGTAATGGGGACTCTTTTATCAAGAGTTACTGCCCAAAAATAATTATTATAAATCATTCTTCTGGAAACAGATTTTAAATCACTAGGATCTACTGTTGATAAATCGAGGATATTAACAATCGTTTTTCTGTCAATTGTATAGCCTGCTCCCATTCCACCTATAAATAGTCCGTTTCCAATTGGTAATTTTCCTCCACCACCATTCAACAAAATTCCATTTTCATCTAGTTTATTGAATTTTAAACGAGTGAGAAGTCCATTGACATCATCCATATTGATCATAGTCCAGATAGGCATCCATGTACCGCCACCATATCCAGCTGATTTTTTTGATTTTCTCGGTTCATCAAAGCTATCATTGCTAAAATCTTCATCAAAGGATTTTTCACTATTTATGTTTACGGTTATTGCCGTTCTTTTGGAACCAAATACAAAAGGTATTTCTTTTTCTTTTCCCAATCGAAAAACTTTTATTGTTACTGAATCACCAGCATTGTGTGAGGATACAATCTTTAAAAATGCATTTTTATCCGTTACTTTATCTGATCCGACATTCATGATAATGTCATCTTTTATAAGACCATATTTATACGAAGGTGAATTTTTTACGACACCAGTAATTAAAACTCCAAAAGTCTCTTTGTATTCTAGTTCTCTTATCTGAGAAACTGTCAACTCTTCTGTATAAACACCCATGTACGCACTTTTTTTCTTTATTTGAATATTATCTGTATCTTCAGCTATTTCTTCATCAACATCAGAGTCTTCATTATCATTACTGACAAAATACTCAGTTCCTGAATTGCTAACATGAATTGTTTTTGATACACTGAGTTCTCCATCGTTATCTGTTTCTGTGGTTGTTGTAACAGTTTTCACAGCCATTAATGAAGTTATACTTAACAGCATAATACATAACATCGCTGGTATAACAAGTTTTTTTAAAAATCCTCTTTTCATAATTACCTCCATTTTATTAATATGCATGCAAGGGACATACCAATAAATGATAAATTCTTTATAACTTTAATTAATAATCATTTAGATTAATGTAATTTGATATTTTTTAGATAGTGTTATATATTAAATATATAATATTATATCAGAAAAAAGAGGCACAAATTAATGTGCCTCTTTATTCTAAAAAAATACTATATCATAGTTAGGATTTTGTTTGCTTTACTGATAAAGGACTGCAATTCTTCTCCTGAAAACCTTTTTTGCTCTAATAATGCCAAATCATGTACATAATTGGCTATTAGTGATGCTTCTTCTGTTCTTCCTTCCTGATTCATAGAATAAATCTTTTTGATTGTCGGATTTTGAACATTGATAACAAGAGTATGATTTCTTAGCATATCAGGTGTATTATTCCCACTGTTAAAAGCATTCATTTCTGAAAAACGACGCATAAACTCATCTATAATAACCATTGCTGGTATATTTTCAGCTTTTAGATGCTTTGCTTCTACTGTTACAAATTCCTGATTCAAAGCTGTTTTAAAACATTCTTGAATCTTTTCCGATTCTTTTTTGTTGTTTTCATCAGCTACTTCTTCTTTTTCTTCAATTAATGTATCATTGATTTCACTGTCTATACGCACAAAACGTACACCTTGCTTCTTGCCTTCAAAATGAGTAATTAAATGACTGTCTAAAACGGATTCGCAGAATAATACTTCTGTTCCTTGTTCCTTTATTAAGTTCAAAAGAGATACCTGTGTGTTTTCACTGACTCCATAATAGATCTTACGATTATTCTCTTCCTGTGGATTTCTCTCTAAATATTCGTCTATGGTAATTAAGTCACCCTTTGATGATTTAAAGATGATCATATCTCTTACTGCTTCTGAAAAATCATCTTCTGTTAATACTCCATATTTTACAAACTGATTTATATCTTTCCAGTCTTCTTCATATTTTGCCCTGTTTTCTTTAAACGTTGAAGAAAAATGATCAGAAACTTTCTTGATTATATATTTCTTGATTTTCTGAACTTCTTTGTCATTCTGTAAAAAGCTTCTTGATACGTTGAGTGGAATGTCTGGAACATCAATTCCTCCTCGAAGTAACATTAAAAATTCTGGAGTAAATTCTTTTAGATTATCTGCTACAAATACGTTGTTGCAATATAATTTAACCTTTCCTCTGACATATTCAATGTCATTCTTTAATCGTGGGAAATATAGTATCCCCTTTAAATTGAATGGAAAATCTACATTTAAATGTATCCAAAATAATGGGTCTTCCCATTCATGAAAGATTTTCTTATAAAATTCTTTATATTCTTCCTCGGTCACATCCTTAGGCTTTCTGTTCCATAAGGCTTCCTTCTGGTTTACTATATCTTTGCCCAGTAATATTGGAAATGGCATAAAATTGCAGTATTTTTCCAACAATTCTTTCATTTTGCTGTCTTCAAGATATTCATCTGATTCTGAATTTAAATGTAAAGTGATTGTTGTTCCTACGTTTTTGCGCTTTCCTTTTCCTAATGAATAATCTATTGATCCATCACACTCCCAAAAAGCAGGTTCTGATCCTTCTGTTATTGATAATGAATCAATCGTAACCTTTTCTGAAACCATAAACGATGAATAAAAACCTAAACCAAAATGCCCAATGATATTGGATTGCTGATCTTTGAATCTCTCTACAAAATCCTCTGCCCCTGAAAATGCTATCTGATTGATATATTTCTCTATCTCTTCGCCTGTCATCCCAATTCCTGTGTCTATGATCTGAATCGTTCTTTTCTTTTTATCAATCTGGATCTCTATGTTCATCTCATCAGGATTTACACTACTATCAATCATTTTCCTTTTATTAATGGCATCTGTCGCATTAGATACTAACTCTCGTATGAAGATATCATGCTCGGAATACAACCATTTTTTTATGATTGGAAAAATGTTTTCGGTATGGATACTCAAGGCTCCGCTTTTCAATTCTTTAGCCATATTAACCTCCAATTTATAATTAATCTTAAAAACAAAATAATTTATTTTATTATTTTGTCAATTTAAATTTTAGCACTCTTGTAAAAAGATTGCTAAAAGAGAACTCTTGATCGTTGCTTTTACCTCACTGTTATTAGAAAACCTATTCTATCCTATATTTATTATAAGACCCCTCTCCTTTTTTATTCTTTTAAAAGATTGCTATTTTTTCCTTGACTCTTTTAATTATGTTGTTTTCATTCAATTTCTAAGTTTTTTCTATTGGAGATTTTCATGTATTTTTTAATCAAACTTATAATATCAGCTCTGATGATTGCTCTTATATCAGAAATTTCAAAAAGAAATTCTGTTTTGGGATCAATACTTGCCTCTGTTCCTTTAGTCTCTGTAATTGCTATTATTTGGCTTTACAAAGATACAAAAGATGTGATGGCTGTTTCAAAATTATCAAAAGATATTTTTTGGCTGGTAATCCCCTCGCTTAGTTTCTTTGTTACCTTACCTCTTTTACTAAAAAAACAAGTAAATTTCTATTTGGCTATCTCTATTAGTCTTATTGTAATGATTACTCTCTATTTTCTTATGATTAAAATTATGACTGTTTTTAAATTGTAGATTAATTACAATTATTCCTCATCATTCTTTGTGTATTATCTTCTAAAATCCTTCAAATCCTCTGCTATTTCTAAATCAATTCGATTTTACTATTCAAATATCTATTCCCTTATATAAATTTCTTTTTAAAACCTATTATAAGATACTCATATCTTACTCATACCTTACTCCTTGCTTGGAGCTTGGCTTCATATTTATACAAAAGTCTGACTTCAAATAACTCCTAATTCTATCTATTGTTTTATCATTTTAATAATAAAACCTTACCACTCAAAATCCCCGTATTTGTTTTTAAAGTGTATAAATAAATCCCATTAGTTATTGAATTTTGATTAGAATTCGTTCCATTCCAAGTAATCTGATGATTACCCTTGATAACCTTTTCTGAGATCAAATTCTTTACCAACTGTCCTTTAACATTGTATATACTCAAATTCACATAGCTTGACTGTGGAAGAAAATATGAGATTGTAACTGTCGGATTAAATGGATTTGGATAACATTTCACTGATAGTTTTTCTTTTGAAATTATTGGGGGCTCAGAAGAGGTGGGAAAGAAACTATGATGCAATAATGCTTCAAGACAATTTTGTATAAAAACGATATTATTTTCTTCATCAAAGAAATATCTTGAAGATCCTATATTAATGACACCTCCAAATTGATAAAGGGTGTCTGCAAAACCTAGAATATACTCTGTGTTATTAATATTGATAAAGCATAGTCCCTTATCAATAGCATTATCCATTAGAAAATAATAACATCCAAATCCATAATCTAAATCACTTACTCCATTCATGACAAATGATGAAAGTGATGAAGGATAACTCTGTATAGGAAATGAAGGATCTAAAACTTCATAATTTAATGATACTTTGAAAAAATCATCATCCTCTGATTCCAAAAGATAATATTCATCAACAACTCCATATTCATGCATTTCAAAATGACTTCTTTCACTATTAAGTGACAAATTGTTTTCAAGATTGTGAGGTATAACATTCGATTTGTTATCAATGTTTGAAAGCATCACCCATAAGTTTCTGACTTCTTTTTCTGGTTTAATTGAATATTGATTTGGTATTAATTGATTATAAATATTTCGGTCAAATCTATAAATTCCAAATAATTTTCCGGGATTATAATAAGCCCTTCCTAATAAAGATTCTACCCATATATAATTGGAAAATAGATGATTGGCTTCTTCTGTATATAACCCGTTATCAATTGCTTCTGCTATGAGTGATTCTTTCCAGCTCTTTTTAATATCCTTAGAACTTTCTGTATTCCAGCTATTTATCTGAATTGTCTCAAATGCTTTTATTTCATCAATTGTCAAAGTATAATACTGATTATTCTCATATTTTAAAAATTTTAAATTATAGAGTGGGTATTTAATTAAATTTTTTATAGTTACTGTTGAACCCTTTATATCAAAATTTAAAAAATTCAAATTGTTTTTTAATGCCCCTTCATAAATGACTTCATTATTAGATTTCGGTATTATTGAGATATTTTTCCAGATTAAATCTTTGTCACTTTTCATCGGCTTTGGTTTTGCAAGGGATGGTTGTCCTGGAAAACAAACAGAATAATCTAACTTAATAGGTTCATCTGTATAAAAATGAATAAAAGGTTTATCTACCATTGATTCATATAGGTTTATTGAATTCAAAAATCTTAATCCATGATAAAATGCATATGAAAGTGCTTCTTTATCACTGTTAGAATAATCAGGTGTTTTTCCCATAATAGCAAAATATGTATTATCTTTAACTCTTATCATTGCTTGATATTCATTCAGATCAATCGGACAATAGGGCATCAACTCTGATTTAAATAATCTTGGCCCATAACCTATGATGATTTGATTTGTGTCATTGTTGTTAAAATTGATACTAATTTCCCAAGTATTCCCAGATGCAGAATCGACATGAGCTACCCCATTACACATTTCTGCAATAACATCCCCTTCGCTATTACTTATTACCCCTGTTATGAAATTTGATAGGCTATCTGTCATGTTTTCTGCTATTACATATAAAGCAAACAGAGTGTCAGGCGAGCTTGGTACTGCAAAATTGAAGGTTTGTGAAGCATTTTCTGTATATTGTTGTTGCCATAATATATGAGTAATTGGTAAAGAATTTTTATTCAAATAATGGATATCATAATTTGGGAAAAGTTCGCTGTAATTTATCTGTTCTGGCAACATATTTTCACCATAACTAAATCGACTGCCATGAATCTCATCAATGAGGATTTTATCTAAAGAAAACAGGAAACAACAATAGATTAATGTACACATAAACATAAAAGCTTTCATCTTGCACCTCCATAAAAAAAATGATATATAGAGATAATTGCTTTTATTTGCTATGTCAAGAAAAAGTTTGTTTTATCTGTTTTTTTTTCAATGAGACTGTGCACTTTTCTTTTCCCCTAAGCGACTTTCCGATAGGCTTTGATATCAAATAACTGTTCCATGTGGTTTATTTCAATCATTTCTTGACTAAATTTTGGAATATTTATAGTAGAAATAATAGATTTTGAGTCTAAATGAACTTTGCCATTCGTGATAAGTTCTCTGAACCATAAGCAATGAACAAGTTGCTCAATCGTTTCAGGAGTTTTTAGTCCGTATTTTCCTGAAATAACCTTATCAATTTTTTTATTCCATCTTTCAGCCGCATTAGATGTATAGCTCTTGGTTAAGTGTTTCCATTGACCCATAAAACTGGAAATGAAATATTCTTTAGCAGTACCTGTAATCATTTTTTCTAATTCTAACAGTGCTTTCCTTCTTGCTCCAACCGTTTGCCTATTGAAAACTTGTTTGAGTTTGTTAATTATTTTTTTTATTAGTTTAATGTCTTTTTCACTTTGATATATATTTTTAATCAGGTTTTTCATCTTATGGAATTTGCAGTATTGAAAACTTACTTTAGGAAACACCTCTTTTCTGCCCTTTGCCAGCGATGGACAGCCATCACTGATTATTAAAGAAGGATTGCCATAATGTTTTTTGAAAAGTGTGAAAAAAATCTTCCAACTATCAGCATTCTTTTGAGGGTATAGCTGAACCATCAAAGGAATACCTGTCTTATCATCAACAGCCGAAAAAACATATAGAAAAACACCATTCAATTTAACATATTTTTCATCAACACTAATGATACCGCTGTATCTAACTATCGAACTCAGTAATAATTGATAAAAGTATGGATCTCTATACACCAGTTTTCTAACATTTGATTTCGACATACCCATAATAAAAGCTATCATTTGATAACTCATAGAAGCACCTACTAAAAATTTTACTAAAAAGCTTTTAGTTTGTGTACTTAACTTAATTTTGACTGATACTTTTTCTGGTTTTGTTTCAATCTCGGATTCTTTCATCTCTTCAATTCTTTTTTTTACCACCGGATTCTCATTGTTTTTTAAGAGATATGAAAACAAATGATTTTTATCCCAATAGTTGCCCTTTTTACTGATATTTTTATGGATGCTTTGTAAAATTAAGCAGGTATTCGCTTGTGAAAGGTATTTATTAAAAGATACTGCGCACATTTTAACTAATGGAAACTTACCTTTAAAGATCAGGAATAGTTCAGGTACTGTTAAAAAAGGATTATCGATCACAATTTTTTGAATAATGTCGACATACTTGGATAAATCTACTTTCCGAGTTAATAAGCCAAGAAAGTCATAGCCTTTTTTCTTAAACTCTCTGTAGTAATTATCAATATCCCTTCTGTCATTAAATCCCAGAATGTTAGCTATTTCTTGAAAAGTAAACAAGTTTTCACAACAAGCAAAAAAAATAAGTCTCAAAAAAACAGCCAGAAGCTTTCTGTTGGACTCAGTTTTTGGAATTTCTAAAACAATAGGAACCTTAATTTTAATACAATAATTATCTTTGTTTGGTATAAATTCAAACAAATTATGAGTCGATTTTTTCATCATATTAACACCTTAATAATATTTTATTTATAAACCATTATAATACTATTAAGTATTATGTAAAGCTATTTATTTAATATTATTATAAGCATTTCTTGTCATAGGTGTATTATGATTTTAGAGTATTTAGACGTGTCTAATATTGGTTTAAAAAAACAAGAAAATAAAAACATAATGTCAAAATGAAGTTTTAGGGTAACTACTCAGGTATTAATATTATCTGGGAGAAAGTTCAGGGATTTTAGACAGAATATCAAAGATATTTAATCCTCTTTTTTTAGTAGTATCAATAACGGATCTAATGATACAGTAGTCCTGAGCCCCATTTTTAAACTGCCCAGACACTTTAAGTTTAACTTTAACATTTCTAAGAGCTCTTTCTGAATCATTGTTATCCGGAGGAATGACTGTTTCATAAACACAAGGCAAAATATATCCTCTGATTTTTATCAAAGATTTCTGAAGAGTAGAGGTTTCTTTAAACTCTTTTTTGCAAATAGTCATCGCCAGTAGAATATTGATTTTATCTTCAAAGTGTTTCATTTCTGGAGAAGATCTGTCATAATCTATTGTTTGGATTCGCTTGAATTGAAAAATTTCTTTTACCAGGCTTTTGAAATCAGTAGAAAAAGGATGCTTTTCTCTTTCCTCAATATAAGTTAGATCTCTAAGAATATGAGCCAGACAAATCTGATGATTTAAAGCCTTCGTTTTTAACTGAGCGGAAAATCTGTCCGTAACTAACACAGATTCAGGCAAACCGTTTTCCCATATTTTTTGAATTGTCTCGTATCCTCTGGTATGAGAATATTCAAGAAACACATTCTTAATGTCTCTCCAAGCCCAAATCCATCCTTTTTTACCATTGACCTTTACGCTTGTTTCATCAGAACCAACAACTTTCGAGGAGCTCAGATTCTTTTTAATTCTCTCATAGATAACCTTAGATTTATCAGCAAATTTCCTTAATATGTTTTTCAATGATCCCTGGGAAATTCTTATATTAACAACATCAGACAACAGCTGAGCTGTTCTTTTAAATGGAATACATTGGTAAACATTCAAATACGAAACGATGGTCTGAATGTTTTCACCGTACTGAACCGGGGCCGTAACATTTTCAGGATATTCAGCCAGATATTTATTATTACAATCAGGGCAAATGCATGAATATTGCTGAAATTCTTTGATGAATGCTTGTATAGAAGGGATATCAATCACCTGTCGTTTGGAATTTAATCTAAATTCATCATCATTAAAATGATGTCCACAATGACATTGATTTACCTTTAATTCAACAATCTGATCCGGATTTTTTACTTGTAAAAGGGTTTTTCCATTATGACCGGACTGTCCTCCGCTTTTCTTATTGCTTTTTTCTCTTGTACTTTTATTCTTTCTTGATAAGTCCATCGAAGGAGGTATTGATGAATTGTTACTGTTCTTAGGGTTATTTTTCTTTTCGAGAATTTTCATTAAGAAATCAACCTTTTCACTTAAAAGCCTGATTTCTTCTTTGAGTTCAGCTCTTTCTTCTGCAATGCTGATTTTTAACTGGCAAATTTCCAGTTTAAGCCTGTCATTTTCAGCTTTAGCTTCATAATATTTACTTTTATAATCCATAAGTACATAATGAATTATTTAACTATATATGTCAATGTATTTCTTATTAATATTGATAGTTTTTTATAATATAATGTGTATATTCTAAGTGTTAATATATATTATTGGAAAGGTAAATAATAAGGCATGATTATAACAAAAAATGGTGTTTTTAAAACTTAACGAAGGGTACCTGAGTAGTTACGTTTTAGGAAAAAACGATGATACTCGACCAGTTTTTTTAAATATCAAAATAGTATTGTACAGATAAGTAAGAAATTAGTTAAATTAAAAGGTGCACAGTCTCTTTTCAATAGAGACTGTCCAAAATATATTGACTCTCATTAAGCCTCTCTCGGTCTTATTGGCTAGAAAAGAAAACCTATATGCTTTCATCTTTACCAAACAGCCAACAACCTGATATGAGCTCCTATGAAACATCTTGAGTATTTGTCTATTTTAATTAATTAATCAATCCATAAAATATATTAAATATCCAGGTATCAATGAGACAATGCCCTGAAAAAATGACATTAAGTCACAAAGAAACTCGAAGGGGTGCGAATAGCCATATGTTTGAGCTCGAAGAGCGAGTTTATGGCGGAGCCCCTGAGAGTGACTGGAGATTAAATGGCATACCATCAGAAAAATACAGATATTTATATTTCAATGAAAAGAGATGAAAATCAAGATCCCCGATAGGGGTTTTCCGAGCTTGATTTTTTCGCCGAGTAGGTAAAGGGAGTTTCACCCTAAACCTCTCACAGAACCGTACGTGAAGCTCTCACTTCATACGGCTCTTATCATTCAGCCTTTACCAAAAATAGGTAGGTTTACAACTCTTCCAATGAACAAATAAGTCTCTTTGAGTTAAATATAATCGTTGCAACCATTTCACTATTCCTCTCTTTTTGTATTTCTTCAACGCCCATCTTTTAAGTTTGAGGTTTACTAAATTGAGTATTTCGTTCATTTCTGACTTGCAAAATACCCCAAAATAGTTTATTGTTCCTCTTATAATGGGATTTAATAGTTTAGCCAATTCAAAGATACTAGTGAAGCTTTTATTTTGAATATTAAGTTCATTCAATTTCTCAACAAACTTTTTCTTTGCTTTTTTTCCCATTGCTGGTAGAAATACACATGTTATTTTCTCTCCTAGCAAACACTTTCTTGGCTTGAATTCATAACCTAAAAAAGTAAAACAAACCTCATCAAAATCAAGTTTTCTTTTCGCATCCTTACAGAACACAAGTTTAGTTTTGTTCTCATTGAGTTCCAATTTACAGTCTGCAAATCTTCTCTTCAAAAGATCCAATACTTTCCTGGCATGATTTTCTGAGTTGAAATGTAATATTGCATCATCCGCATATCTTTCAAAGGGAACTTGTGGAAATTTCTTTTCAAGCCATACATCCATCGTATAATGAAGAAATAGATTCGCCAATATTGGACTGATGACACCACCTTGAGGGGTTCCTCGGTCATTTGATATACATAGACCATCTGGCATTTCTACCGGAGCTTTTAACCACCTCGTGATATAAAGAAGAATCCATTCCTCTTTCACATGCATTTTGACTGCTTTCATCAACAACTCATGATCAATGTTGTCAAAGAATCCTTTGATATCAAGATCTACCACAAAATGATACTTAAAACATCTCTCTCTTGCTTTTCGCACTGCATCTATTGCACTTCGACCAGGACGATATCCATATGAGTTATTACTAAATATTTCTTCAAGTCTTGGCTCTATTAAAAGCTTTACGACTGTCTGAGCTATTCGGTCACTCACTGCCGGAATTCCCAGAGGACGCATTTTCCCATCTCCTTTTGGTATTTCTACCCGTTTAACCGGCATTGGAAAATAGCACCCGGATGACATTCTGTTCCATAGTTTGTAGAGATTATTTTTCAAATTCTCTTCATATTTCGCTATTGATATTCCATCAACACCATAACTGCCTTTGTTTCTCTTCACACAAAGAAAAGCATCGTAAACTATTTGTTTTGATATACAAAACGGCTTTGCATTACTCATTTTGCTCCTCCCTTTCTAAGGTTGACTCTGTTTGTAATACTGAATGATTCAGCCCCTTCGCTCCTCTTCCATTACAGAAGATTCTTCACTACTACGAGCTGATCCGCCCCGAATATTCCCCTCGATATTTCGGTCTTGTGTTCTTTGCACTTGTACCTTTTCTCTTAACATTGAATACCCGGTTCCCAAGTTCCATAAAAAACCCTGTATTAAAGTCATGCTGTCTGTATACCGTTCGCCGTACAGCCAATAAACAGGTTTCCGCTGTACTTATCCCATACTAAGCAAAGAAATATGGTTTTGACGAAATCTAAAAACTTTCGATACCTCATCAACAGTTCACTTGCGTTCATCTCTTTAATACCTACCTGACATATCTATTTATGCCTTTTCCTTAGTCGCTCACTACAAAGACTCTTTATCAATGCAGCACTAGGTGGTTTGAGAAGTACTCCTGTAAGCCCTTCCCGAGGAGCCATCGATTCCTCATGTCTTTTACAGCTTTCGAACAAATTAAAGTTTGTTCTGCTTGGCACAATTTGCTTCGTTTATTTTGTATCAAGACAAAAGAAATGAACAATACTATCTCAAAGAAATGAAAAGACTTTATTCAACATATGCCATCCTAAAGATATCCTTCAACGATGATGATTATCTCTTATCTCCTATGAAACACCTTGTGTATTTGTCTATTTTAATTAATTAATCCATAAAATATATTAAATATCCAGGTATCAAGACAAAAGTAATGAACAATACTATCTCAAAGAAATATCCATATCTTCTCCAATAGATGTCAATTTTTTAAAAGGACAATCTCAAAACAAGGTGTTTCATTTTTACCAAACAGGCAACAGCCTGATATGAGCTCCTATGAAACACCTTGTGTATTTGTCTATTTTAATTAATTAATCCATAAAATATATTAAATATCCAGGTATCAAGACAAAAGAAATGAACAATACTATCTCAAAGAAATATCCATATCTTCTCCAATAGATGTCAATTTTTGAAAAGGACAATCTCAAAACAAGGTGTTTCATTTTTACCAAACAGGCAACAGCCTGATATGAGCTCCTATGAAACACCTTGTGTATTTGTCTATTTTAATTAATTAATCCATAAAATATATTAAATATCCAGGTATCAAGACAAAAGAAATGAACAATACTATCTCAAAGAAATATCCATATCTTCTCCAATAGATGTCAATTTTTTAAAAGGACAATCTCAAAACAAGGTGTTTCATTTTTACCAAACAGGCGACAGCCTGATATGAGCTCCTATGAAACACCTTGTGTATTTGTCTATTTTAATTAATTAATCCATAAAATATATTAAATATCCAGGTATCAAGACAAAAGAAATGAACAATACTATCTCAAAGAAATATCCATATCTTCTCCAATAGATGTCAATTTTTTAAAAGGACAATCTCAAAACAAGGTGTTTCATTTTTACCAAACAGGCAACAGCCTGATATGAGCTCCTATGAAACATCTTGTGTATTTGTCTATTTTAATTAATTAATCCATAAAATATATTAAATATCCAAGTATCAAGACAAAAGAAATGAACACTACTATCTCAAAGAAATATCCATATCTTCTCCAATAGATGTCAATTTTTTAAAAGGACAATCTCAAAACAAGGTGTTTCATTTTTACCAAACAGGCAACAGCCTGATATGAGCTCCTATGAAACACCTTGTGTATTTGTCTATTTTAATTAATTAATCCATAAAATATATTAAATATCCAGGTATCAAGACAAAAGAAATGAACAATACTATCTCAAAGAAATATCCATATCTTCTCCAATAGATGTCAATTTTTTAAAAGGACAATCTCAAAACAAGGTGTTTCATTTTTACCAAACAGGCAACAGCCTGATATGAGCTTTTATCTGCAAATCCCCGATTTGCTATTATCTGTAGTGCGTCAGCACTACCATTATCTTCTCAAACAGTTATCATTTTTGAAAAGGACAATCTCAAAACAAGGTGTTTCATTTTTACCAAACAGGCAACAGCCTGATATGAGCTTTTATCTGCAAATCTCCGATTTGCCATTATCTGTAGTGCGTCAGCGATACCATTATCTTATCTAATTTATGTCAATTTTAGAAATAGGTATAATTATAAAGACTATGTTCACTTTTTGTTGTTGATTTTTCTGATTATCCGCTATACATCGCTTATGGAAGTGAACAGTCTCTTATCAAAAAAAAACAGTGGAACTAATCAAGCTCCACTGTTTATGGTTTATTTCTTATTTGCTTCTCATTACTGGACGAGCTATATAGCTTGTATGTAAGTATTTGTGCGCTTTATGTGAATTTGGTTTTTCTAAAAATTCATCATAAATCTTTTTTATTGAGGGATTATGATGAGAATGTCGAAGTTTTAGGTTCTTGTCTTCTTTATAAAGTCCTAATGATCTCTCATAACGAATTTTATTGGTTGCACCATATGGTTGACCACCTCCACCTACACATCCACCTCTACATGCCATCACTTCTATAAAATGATAAGTGACTTCTCTGCCTGCTTTTTTGTCTTCCCTGATTTGATCTAAAATGTATGAGACATTAGATAAACCTGAAGCAACAGCAATCTTTAATACTTTGCCTGCTATTGTTATTTCTCCCACTTTGATACCTTTATGACCACGAACAAATTCGATGTTTGGATCTGGAATATCTTCACCTGTTACTAGATAATACCCCGTACGTAAAGCTGCTTCCATCACTCCACCTGATGCTCCAAATATTGTCCCTGCTCCTGAATATTCTCCCATAGGATCATCAGCTATACCTTCGGGTAAATCTACAAAATTGATCCCACGCATTTTGATCATCTTAGCTAATTCTCTTGTGGTTATTGTCACATCAACATCTTTATAACCTGATGCGTACATGTCTTCCATTCGCTCAATTTCATACTTCTTCGCTGTACATGGCATGACTGAAACTAAGAATATTTTGTCTGGTGATACACCCATCTTCTTCGCCCAGTATGTTTTTACCATTGTTCCTACCATCTGATGAGGTGATTTTGCTGTTGAAAAATGGGGTATTAAATCAGCATAGAATTTTTCCAAGTAATCTACCCAAGATGGACAACATGAAGTAATTAATGGTAATTCTTCAGGCTTTTCTGTCAATATTGTCGCTAATTCGGTTGCTTCCTCTAAAATTGTTAAGTCTGCCCCAAAATTGGTGTCAAAGATATACTTAAATCCTAATCTGCGTAAGGCTGTGTACATTTTCCCAACTACATTTGTGCCTACTGGCATTCCAAATTCTTCGCCTAATGCCACTCGAACTGCAGGCGCTTCCTGAACTACACATATCTTATCTGGATTGTCCAATGCCTCCCATACTGCTTCTGAATCATCTGCTTCATAAATGGCAGCTACTGGACAATGAGCTGAACATTGACCACATTTAACACATTCTGAATTTTCCAATGTACGATTAAAACTCGGTCCCACTTTTGTAAAGAATCCTCGATTTGAATAATCTAGCGCGTGAACGGCTTGGATCTCATTACATACTATTATACAACGCCCACACTGTATGCAATACTGAGGATCTAATGTTATCGATGGGGAAGATGTGTCTTTCTCACAATTTGGTTTTAATATTGGTTTTATTCCCAAATCTGTGATTCCTAACTGTTGTGATAACTTTTGTAGTTCACAACGACCATTCTTCACACATTCTGGACAATTATTGGGATGACTTAATAAAATGATCTTTAATGCATTTCTTCTTAAATCCATTAACTTTTTTGTATCTGTTATTATCTTCATATTTGGTTCAACTGGCGTTGAACACGCTCTAACTATTCTTCCATTGGCTTCTACCATACAGATTCCACATCCAGAGGTGGGCTCTAAATCCTGATGATAACATAAAGTTGGAACAAAATATCCAGCTTTTGTACAAGCATGTAAAATCTTTGTCTCATGGTGAACTTCTACTGCCACATTATTCACATAAACTGTTACCATATACTCTCCCATTCTTTATTTTGTTTCTATTTTCATAATATATCTCATTTTGCTTGATTCAAAATTTATTTTTTTTTTATTTTTGTGATTAGTTACTCTCTCTTTTCCCCACTCTATATTATTAGTATTTACTAATAGTTCATTATTCTACTTTTGTAAAGATAAAAATCCCTGTTTTTAAAAAAATATAATTTTTGCCTAAGAATGATTTCTAAATTGTTCTGTTTCTTGTATTCTTGTTATATATTTTTAGATTAATTTAATTTAAAAATCCTACTCTTTATTCTCTCATAAATCAATTTATTACATTACTTTATAAAATACAATACTCAAAAACGTTTACTAGGTAAAGAATTAACTTGCCTTAAAACACTCTTGATCTATTATTGTCAGATTAATTTAGTAGGAGTATATTTATGGCAAGGTTGTTTGGGAGTGACTATCATGAGCACTCCAATACTTGGTATTTTAAAGAACAAGTTGAAGTTTACTCTCAAAAAGATATTACTTATGAAATATCTAAAGATGAAACAGGAAAATATAAATTTTTGTTCTCTATCAAACCGGTTTATAACCCTTTAAATACTGTTAATATAAAATTAAAATATAATACCGCTACTAGAAAAATCGAAGATCAATCCTGCTCTCTCTGCTCTGATAATATGTGCAAACATTTCTTATCTGTCCTAAATTATGCTTATTCTAATTTATCAACTGAGTTGTTAACAAAAGATTTTGTTGTTACTTATCAAGCTTCTTTTAGCAATTATAATGAATATTGGCAAAAAATTAAACTCAATACTAAAATTATTATTCAGGATCTCTTTGATCAATCCACTGATAAATTTAAGGTTTTCTTTAAAAATTACGAGCCCTTCGATATTTTCTTAATTAGTCAAAGATTAGAAAATAAAATTCTAGATGATTTGGACATTGAAACCATTGAAATGATTGAAAAATCTATTAATCTATTCTCTGAAGATGAAATCAATCTCATAAAAAAAGTGAATCATTTAAAATGTGCTGTCTCTAGAAAAGGTAATTTTTTCTCTCTTTATAAAAAAGAATTTAATACCCTTACTTCTTATTTGATTCCTTTACAAAATAGTATATTTATTGAAGAAACTGGAGAAAAACTCCAAATTGCTTCTACAAAATCTTCGATTAACTTTCAAATTGATATGGTGGATGCTTATAATTTTATCCTAAAACCCAGTATTACTGAAGGTATCCAAGCGTTTTTCCCTGGTAATAGATCTCATTTCTTTAAAGATTTTTTATTGTATTATATCGATTTACCCATTTCTGTAGAATTACAATATGAGATTTTTAAACAAGGATATCTTTTTAAAAGAAGTGATCTTGTTTATATCGCTACCGTTTTCTCGCGTCAAATGTCGCTTATTGGATCTTATGTCGATTTACCGCATGGCGTGGACATTCCTTCCTATTATGATAAACCTCCAGTTATTCATCTTTCTTTAACAAAAGAAAAGGAAACTATTATTATTCATGCCGATTTATGCTTTGATAAAGATGTTTTTTTGCCTTTAAATGTGTTAAGTTTTAATACTGAACTGATACAATATACCATTAAAAATACTAATTATTGGTTTTATGTGCCTTATTCCAGCAAATTGGACGTTCAAAAGTTTTGTCAAAACATCAAAGTTATTAATTATGATCAATTTGTTAAAGAATCGTATGTTATTCTTGAAACTGAAAATGATAAAGATTATTTAAAAAAAGCTCTCTTCGAATATGATCATCCCGGTTGGATTATTAATATTTCTGATGATTTGAAAAAAGAATTTATCTATAGATTTGAATTAAAACCTGCTTTTAATATTAACAGTGAAGAGAATATTAACTGGTTTAGTTATGAAATTGTTTACGAACATGAGGATATTAAACTGACTCAGGATGAATTAAGGTTATTTTTTAGAACTAAAGAAAAATATTACAAAACTTCTGATGGAAAACTAATTTATATTGGTAATCCAGAAATGTATGATGAAGTTGAAAATCTCATCAAAAAGAGTAAAAAAGACGGTCATAAAAAATATAAAAGTTCTATTTACAATTTGCCTTGGTTGTATCAAATGACAACTCAAAACCCCTCTATTAGAATCTATGGAGATAATTATATCAATCAAATGTATAACGGTCTTTTGAAGAGACAATTAGATTATAACCCTGAATTATCAAATCACCTTAAACCTGTTATGAGAAGTTATCAAAAATCAGGATTTTATTGGCTAAAAATGCTTGAAAAATTCCATCTAAATGGAATCCTTGCTGATGATATGGGGTTAGGGAAAACTTTACAGGCTTTGTCTGTAATCGCTTCTTTACCAGATGAATCTAAAACAATGATTATTTGTCCTAAGACTCTACTTTATAATTGGGCAAACGAAATTGAAAAGTTCTGCCCTCAACTTTCTTACATTATCTATGAAGGAAATAAGGAAGATCGATTAGAAATGCTCAAACTAAAATCAATAAAGTTAATTCTGATCTCTTATGCCATCGTACAAAATGATTTAGATCAGTTAAAAGAAATTAACTTCGATTATGTGATTCTGGATGAAGCACAACATATTAAAAATCCTAATACTCTACGCTCAAAAGCGATTAAAAAACTCGTTTCTAGACATAAATTAGCTCTAACTGGTACTCCTCTTGAAAATAATGTCGTTGAACTTTGGTCTATTTTTGATTTTCTTATGCCAGGATATTTACCTACTCTCAGAAAATTTAAAAATGAAATGACTAACTCGTTAACTACTAATATCGAATCTAAAGTTCAACAATATATTAGTCCTTTTATTCTCAGAAGAAAAAAACAGGAAGTGCTTATTGAATTACCTGATAAACAAGAACAGGTTTTATATTGCAAAATGACTACTTTACAAGAAAAAATGTACGTCAATGTCATAGACTCTGTTAGAAAAGATATGGAATTGGTTAATAATCAAAGCTTTAACTATATCCATCTGCTTGCTGGTTTAACTAGATTGAGACAAATCTGTGATCATCCAAAACTGATTAATTCTGAATTAAAACCCGATATTACTCTATCTGGAAAAACCGAATTGCTTGAAGAAATTATTGCTGATGCTATTGAAAATGGTAAAAAAATTCTGATATTCAGCCAATATATTGAAATGCTTAAAATTATTCGCGAAATTCTCATTAAATCATCTGTCCCATTTGAATATATGGATGGACTGACAAAAGACAGACATAAAGTTATTGACCATTTTAATAATAATGAAAAAATTAGAGCATTTCTCATTAGTCTTAAAACTGGTGGATATGGCATCAATCTAACTTCTGCAGATACTGTTATCCTTGTTGATCCCTGGTGGAATCCTATGGTCGAAAATCAGGCTGTTGACCGTGCCTACAGACTTGGACAGACTAAGAAAGTTAATATCTATAGGATTATTACTAAAGGAACTGTTGAAGAAAAAATCTCTCTACTCCAACAAAGTAAAAGAGATTTATTTGAAGCGGTTATCGAGGGTGGGAATCACTTACTTAAAAATATGAATATTCAGGATATAAAAAACCTCTTTGAATATAAAGAATAAAAAATCTTGACCTTTTATCATTATCTTAACAGATATTGTGCTTTTCTTATCATTGTCAGTTTTCAGTCTCTCAATAATAAAATTAAGCATGTTATTCAAAATGCCCCTATTTTAAAAGAATATTCTAATAATTCTTAAAAAAATATTGACTAATTAATTAATATTTTGCACATTATCACTTGAGGTATAAATGAGATTAGTGGATTGTATTATTAAGAATGGTTTCTTGTTAAGAATTGATGAAAATGATTCCATCTTACCAAATACTTCTTTAGTAATTCATGAAAATAAAATTCTCGATTTTGGTTCTGACGATCATATGAAAAATATGTATCAAAGTGATCATATTATTGATGCTAAAGGCTGTTTTGTTATGCCTGGCTTCATAAACGCTCATACTCATCTTCCCATGACTTATTTTCGAGGGCTGGCGGATGATCTTCCTTTGAAAGTTTGGCTTGAAAACTATATTTGGCCTAATGAAGCTAGATTCCTCTCCCCTGAATTTGTCTATGATGCTGCCTTGCATGGTTGCGCTGAATTAATAAAAAACGGTATTACTCTTTTCAATGATATGTATTTTTATGGAAGAGAAATTGCCAAGGCTAGTATTAAAGCTGGTATGAAAGCCATTATTAGTGAAGTTGCTTTGGATTATTCTGTCGCAAATTGCCATAACAGCGAAGAAAACTTTAACTATCTCATTGAAAATATTCAAATGTTCAAGAATAATCCTTTAATTGATTTTTCTATTGGTCCTCATTCTGTTTATGCTTGCTCAACTGATACTTTAAAAAAATGCAAAGCTCAAGCCGATAAATTAAACTGTCTTGTTCATATGCATTTGTCTGAAACTGAGTTTGAAGTTAATCATTGCCTTCAAAATTTCAAACTAAGACCTGTTGATTATTTAAATGATCTTGGATTACTTGATAATCGTTTAATAATTGCTCATGGTGTCTGGCTCAATGATTCTGAAATTAATCTTCTAAAAAAAAAAAATGTTTCAGTAATTCTAAATACAGAAAGTAATATGAAACTAGCATCTGGGTTTGCCCCTGTCTATAAATACTGTCAGGCTGATGTTAATTTATGTTTGGGAACTGATAGTGTGGCAAGTAATAACAATCTTAGCATGTTCGATGAAATGTGCTTAACTGCTAAAATTCACAAATGTCTGAATTCTGATCCTTCTTTTCTTACAGCTAGAGATATTATACATATGGCTACAATTCAATCGGCAAAGGCTTTAGGAAAAGATAATGAGTGCGGTTCTATTGAAATTGGGAAAAATGCTGATATCATTATCTTAAATTCTAATTCTGTGGAATCATACCCCTATTACCACCCCTATTCACATATTGTCTACTGTATGAATCAAAAAAATGTTCAAACTGTTATCATTCATGGTAAAACTGTTATGGAAAACGGTTCTTTAACTACTCTGGATGAAAATGATATTTTAAATAAAGCATCATATTATCAAAACAAGATTAAGGAAGGTTTATGAATATCTTCAGCGAAAAATTAATAAAATTAAAACATCCTGTTAAGGATAAAATGGATTGTTTAAATCAAATGATTGATTTAATTTATCAACAAGATATTATTCAAGATAGAGATTCTTTTTACAAGGCTGTTATGGAAAGAGAAGATATTATGTCCACAGGTATCGGGAGAGGTTTAGCAATTCCACATGGGAGAAGTAGTACTGTCAAAAAATTATCATGTACTTTATTTACTCTTAAAGACCCTATTGAATATGATTCAATTGATGGAGATCCAGTCAATACTGTTTTCATGTTAACCATTCCTGAAAACTCTCCGAACGAATATATGAAAATTTTAGGACAAATTTCTAAATTTATGCGAGAAGAGGTGCAACGAAATGACCTTATCGGAGTTATATTAATTAAGGAAGCATTTAATTTATTGAAAGGAATTGAAGATGAGATCTAATTTATGCACTTTACTCTTAATTTTAGTTTTAAGCCCTCTTGTGGCTATTAACGGATCCGCTGGTACAAAAGGATTTCAATTTTTAAAATTGAATTATTCTGCCAAAGCTTTAGGGATGGCAAATGCCTTCACTGGTCAATCTGATGATTGTGATGCTGTGTTTTTTAACCCTGCTGGTTTAGCAAAAATGAAAATGAAAACTGTAAAAACTTTTTACTCCAATTATATCGATGGTATGAATGGAGGAGCTCTTGTTTTTTGTACACCTACAAAGAAGAATATCAATATCGGGATTTATACTCAGTTTTTAACTTCTGGAGATATTAAAAAAACTGTTGAAACAAGTAGCGGTGGTTATCTTGAAGATGGCACTTTCTCTACTTCTGATTTTTTGATCGGTATTAATAGTGGATTTGTTTTAAATAAATTTATCGATCTTGGGTTTGGGATTAAATACGCTCTTTCAACTCTCGAAAGTCATTCTGCTTCTGTTTTATCTGCTGACCTGGGTTTAATTCATCAAACAAATAACAAAAATCTCCTCGTGGGTCTTGCCGTTAAAAATCTCGGTTCTCAGTTAACTTATTATACTGAAAATAAATATAAAGAAGAATTACCTATTACTGCTAATCTTGGCTTCCATTATCTGTTCAGTGATAAATTGATTGGAAATTTAGATATTTGCCGTCCAATTGATAATGATTTCTATGTTAAAATGGGAACTCAATACAGCTTTAATGAAATCTTTGCTGTAAGAGCTGGTTTTGATAGTAGAACAAAAGATTACAAGGCTGGCGGTGACTATGAATCTATCTCTGGACTTTCAACTGGCTTCTCTATTAATTATAAAAGATACTCTTTTGATTATGGCTTGGCTTCTTATGGTGATTTAGGCTTCAATAATCTTTTATCTATTGGCTATAAATTATAATTTTCTTATGAAATCTTCTCTGAAAATTTCTGTCATTATACTTTGTCTTGGATTATCAGCTTGTTCTTCTACTGTTTTATACTCAAATAAACCTTATAAACAATCTGATAATCCTTCTTCTCAATCACCAAAAAACAATGAATGGAAATATATGAATACTTCATTTTATGGGGAAGAACATCATGGTAAAACGACTGCCAGTGGTGAAGTATTCGATATGTATGCTTTGACTTGTGCACACAAAACCCTTCCTTTTGGTACTATCTTAACCATTGTAAACGAAGAAAAAGGTCTTGAAACTCAGGTTAAAGTAAATGATAGAGGTCCTTTTACTCCAGGAAGAGATCTTGATATCTCCTGGGGAGCTGCTAAAAAAATAGATATGATTAATGATGGTATAAAAGTACTAAAAGTTAAAATTAATAATTGATCCCTTTATTTCTTCTTCTCTGTTGATTTTGTTATCCATAAATTCACACGATCAATATTGGTTTCAATCCATTTCATCGCATTTGCTTTGGGGTCTGAATCAATCTTTCTATTTTCCTTCATCAAATCTTCCACATCTTTAATATTAAACTTTATATTTTTTAAAAAACTGTATATTTGAGGTAAATCTTTATCAAATCCTTTACGAGCATATATCGATGCAGTTTCTCCCTTACCAAATGTACCTTTGGGGTCTGTTAATTCTTTTAGTTTTAACTCTGAAAATATCCAGTGTGGACGATATAATGATATACAGAAATTTTCATTTTTTAAATACTTGCCTGTTATTTCACTTAATAAAGAATCCTCGTTTAAAAAAGGTACAGATTCATAATTTGCTAAAAAATAGGTGTTTATTGTTTCATTAGTAACTTTGTTTAAATAGGTCAATGTATCTGAAACTAGTATTTTCCCTTTAGTATATTCAAAATTATTATTTAAATCATCTATTGTTACCATTGGTGAGTATTGAGGCACATATAATCCAGAATTCATATTCTCCAAATAATTGGTTACAAATAATAAACTGTCCTTGTATGTTTTCATTAAATTAAAATGAGTGTTAGGTTCTATTATTGATAACGATAAATCTACTGAACCATTCGCTAAGGAAGGTATTATTAAAGAATCTGGTAAAGATACCATCTCAACACTAATTTTGGTTTGCTGATCTATGATGGCTTTGATTACATTTGCTGTGGCTATATCAAGGGCATATTCACTGTATGCTAACTTTATTGAACTAATCTTTGGTTTCTTTTTGCAAGAAGTTAAGACCAATATCATAAACATTATAATTATAACTGGGAGTATTCTCTTAATCATAAATCCATCCTTTATTCTTCAATACTTTTTCTCTTTTCAATAATTTAACTCATAATAATGATTTTATTAATCATGTCAAATTGTTTTTTCCCCATAGTTAAGATTCTTAAAAAAAAACTGTCCTAAAATTAAAACCTATCACTTTTTAAAGGTCGCTTATAAACTGCATTTTAAAAACTACTCAGATTTCATTTATTATATTAATCGGTCGTCATTAACTAAAAAAAGTAATAACCATAATATACAATGTTACTTACGAATATATAACTGTAATTCTTTTTTCACAAGTAATTAGATTGAACATTATAAGTACAAATATAATAAAAAAATATTTCTGATGTACTTTGTGAATATTCTTTTCCAATAGAGCATACTATCCGAAAAGTCAGAGCCACTAGTCCGAAATTATAGAGCCAGCTCTCCGATGTAAGATCCACTTGTCATAATAAAAGATAATACTCCATTTTAATATATACACAAATTAAGTGTAAATACAAATTTGGAGGTCACAAATGACCAATTATCGAGAGATACTACGCTTATACCGTCAAGGTATTAGTCTTCGTGGGATATCACGAAGTTTATCCTGTTCACGTAACACTGTGTCACAAGTCATTCAAAAAGCAAATGAAGCCGAATTAACCTGGCTTATTGCAGAAACCCTGACAAATCAACAAATCGAAATTCAGTTATTTCCTGATTTCTATTTAAGAAAACAGCAACAGGAACCAGATTTTGTTCAAATTCACAAGGATTTAGCCAAAAGTGGTGTAACATTATCTTTACTATGGCAAGAATATTCAGACACATGTAGAGATAAAGAACAAATACCCTACAAATATTCTCAGTTTTGTAAATTGTATAATGATTTTTCCGTAAAAACAAAAGCAACTATGCGTATCCATCATAAACCTGGTGAGAAAATGGAGGTTGATTGGGCTGGTCAGACTGCAATGATAAAAAATAATATCACAGGATCTCCTATTAAAGTATACATATTTGTTGCAACACTTCCTTATAGCGGATATTCATATGTAGAAGGCTTTTTATCTATGAATACCGAAAGTTGGATTCAAGCACATATCAATGCGTTCAATTACTTCAATGGTGTTACTAAGATACTTGTTCCAGATAATCTAAAAACAGGAGTAGATAGGATTCATTGGTTTAATCCAGTCATAAACAGAGTCTACGGTGATATGGCAGCTTATTATGACACAGCCGTTATTCCTGCAAGAGTAAGGAAACCTAAAGATAAAGCAAGTGTAGAAGGAACGGTAGGCGTTATTTCGACATGGATAACAGCCTCATTAAGGAATATCCTTTTTTTTACTCTTAATGAGTTAAATGAATTAATCAAAGAAAAGCTAAATGAGTTCAATAGAAAGCCTTTTCAAAAGAAGGAAGGAAGTCGTGAGAGTGTTTTTCTGGCAGAAGAACAAAATGAATTATTACCCTTGCCTTTATCAAAATATGAACTTGCCATATGGTCAAAAACAATTGTACAATATAATTACCATGTTTGTATAGATAAAATCAATTATTCAGTACCTTACGAATATATAAAGCATGAGTTAGACGTGAGAACTACCATTAAGACAATAGAGATCTTTTATAATGGCAACAGAATAGCTTCACACATTAGAAAATATGGTAATGCAGGACAATATCAGACTTTCCCAGAACATATGCCAGAACAGCATCAAAAATATCTTGAATGGAATACAGAAAAATTTATTGCGTGGTCAGATGAAATTGGATCAAACACAAAAGCTGTAATAAAAAGCATTATTTCCTCATGTAAAGTAGAGCAACAAAGCTATAGAACATGCATGACCTTATTGAAATCAGCTGATAAATATTCAGCAGAATGCCTTGAAAAAGCTTGCGAAAGAGCATTAACCTATTCTCCTAATCCAGGAGTTAAAACAGTTTATCAGATTTTAAAAAGAGGATTTGATATGATATCTGTTTGTTTTGAACCTTCAGAAACAGTAGCACCGTCTTGTCATGGTTTAACCAGGGGTTCATCATATTATGGGAGGAAAAAGAAATGATAGATCGTCAAACAATAAATCAATTGTATGAAATGCATTTAAGCACTATGGCTGAAAGTTTTAAAGAACAAATAAAGGATCCGGCTTATAAACAATTATCTTTTGAAGAGAGATTTGCTTTTATAGTAGATAAAGAATGGATTAACAGAAAGAACAACAAATTAGCAAAATTAATCAAAACTGCTAATTTAAAATTTACAAATGCTTGCATAGAAGATATAGAATATCACGATGACAGGAAAATCGATAAACCATCAATATTGCGGTTATCAACATGTGAATATATAACATCAACATACAATATAATAATTACAGGGGCATCTGGAAGTGGCAAATCATATATTGCATGTGCCTTAGGTATGTCTGCTTGTCGTAAATCATATTCAGTAAAATATATAAGACTACCAGAACTTTTTGATGAATTAGAAGTAGCAAGAGGAGAAGGTCGGTACAAAAAAGCAATAAATCAATACAAACAAGTAAAACTTTTGATAATAGACGAATGGTTATTAACTCCTCTTAGAGGACATGAAGCAAATGATCTGTTTGAAATAATCGAGTCTAGATATCAAAATGGTTCAACCATGTTTTGTTCTCAGTTTGAAATTGAAGGATGGCATGAGAAGATTGGACAAACAACTCTTGCGGATGCCATCCTTGATAGGATAGTTCATAATGCTTACGATATATTAATTGAGGGAAAAATGTCAATGAGAGAAAGAAAGGGGTTTAAAAAATAATGATAATTTGTCCGAGTAGTTTTACCGATCTCTCGGACAAATTTTTAATGAAAAGTAAGAGAGTTTTATGTGGCTCTCTTAACGGAGGCTTGGCTCAATAAATTCGGAGCATATGCTCTATTAAATCGGAACGTATGCTCTAAACGATCGGTATATTCACTTTGTTATAAAAGAGGTTTATTTGTATTTTTACTGATTACAATTCATATTTAATCTTTACGAATCTTCAAGATACATTAGTAGAATTTATATAAATTTAATTCTTGCTTTTATTAAAAATCTAACTAAATTCTATTTATTATACTCAAATCAATTTGGTTTTAAGATTTAAAGACAAGAGGTCTATAAATAGTGTCTATAAAAATAAATCTCATAAATAGTATAAATTATATAAAAAAATAATTTGCATTTGTTTAGAATATACTTATATTATCTGTATGATAAATAAATTAAGTGAACAAGAAATAAGAGACCTAAAAAGTCTCCATAAGCAAACAAAAGACAGTAAATTCTGCGATAGGATAAAATGTATTTTACTTTTTAATGATGGTTATACCTCTTCAGAAATCTGCAAAATACTCTTAATTGATGAAGGCACAGTATCAAACTGGATTAGGAAATTCAAAAACAGAACATCTCTTTATAGCTGGCTTGGTGATGACTATAAATTGTATTCAGGTAAGTTAAGTGATGATCAAATTGCACAAATTGAACAGTACCTTTTGGAAAACATCATGAGCGACAGCAAACAATTGATCCTTTTCATTAAAGAAAACATGGAGATTGAATACAGCGAGTCAGGAGCAATCGCTCTTTTACACAGATTAGGATATAAGTATAAATATACGACTTTAGTACCATCTGGGATAGATCCTGTAAAACAAGAAGAATTTAAAGAAATGTATGAAGATCTGGAAGAAAATTTAGAAGATGATGAAGTTATCTTATTTGTGGATGGAGTACATCCTCAGCATAATACTGTATGTAGCAAAGCATGGATTAAAGAAGGTGAGCGTATAGAAATAAAAAGTAATACAGGTAGAAGCAGAATTAATATTCAAGGGGCATATAATCCAAAAAACCAAGATATTATTATTCATGAAGATGTTACTTTAAATGCTGACAATACTCTTAGTTTTTTTAAAAAAATTGAGAATTCTTATAAATATAAATCTAAAATCTATTTGATACTTGATAATGCGAGGTATTATAGAAATAAGAAAGTGATGGAATATATTAAAAGTTCAAAAATCGAAGTGATCTTTTTGCCTCCATATTCACCAAATTTGAATTTAATTGAAAGATTATGGAAATTTATGAGAATTAAGGTTATCAATAACAAGTTTTATGAAAAGTTTACTGTTTTTAAAGAGGCTATTTTAGGTTTTTTTAAAAATTCAGTGAATGATAAAGAAGAATTAGCATCCTTTATTGGGACTCGATTGCATCTTATTAAAAATTGAGTTATCCGAAAACCAATTAAGTTCGTGTATATATAATTTATTGTATAGAATATGAGTAATCCTTTGCTTTATTTTCTGTGAAGGATAAGTGATTTTTAACAAGTTTCAATTGAAATTTCAATCTTGCTAATCTAGGTCTTCTATGGTAGGAACTATTCCTAATAATATTCAATTATTATGTAAACTAGATAATCCGAGTTAATTAAAAACCCCGAATTCATCTAATTCACACGCTTTTTTAAAAACAAAACCTATAGATGTTCTGCATTTTATTTCTAATCTTTGTACTACTAAACTCAAATGCGAATAGAATATATGTTATCTTTGGAGCCTTGATATGAATGTCCAATATAAAAAAATGTCGGAAGGTGTGAAAAAACAATCAAAATCCGAATCTCTTCTCAAGGCTGGTGCACTTCAGAGAGCAATCTTCAATAGTGCCAATTTCTCCAGCATTGCCACTGATGCCAACGGTGTTATCCAGATCTTTAATGTAGGTGCTGAAAGGATGTTGGGCTATAATGCTGTAGATGTCATAAACAAAATCACTCCTGCCGATATTTCTGATCCTCAAGAACTCATTGCAAGAGCTAAAACCCTTAGTTCGGAACTCTCAACGCCTATTACTCCAGGCTTTGAAGCCTTAGTTTTCAAAGCTTCACGTGGGATCGAAGATATCTATGAACTAACTTATATTCGTAAAGATGGGAGCAGTTTCCCCGCCGTTGTCTCAGTTACTGCTCTACGTGATGCTCAAAATACAATAATTGGATTTTTACTCATAGGGACAGATAATACTGCCAGAAAAGAGGCAGAAGAGTCCTTATTAAAACAAGGTGCTCTTCAAAGAGCAATCTTTAATAGTGCCAATTTCTCCAGCATTGCCACTGATGCAAAAGGTGTTATTCAGATCTTCAATGTAGGTGCTGAACGGATGTTGGGTTACAATGCCATTGATGTTATGAATAAAATCACCCCTGCTGATATTTCTGATCCTCAAGAACTTATAGCAAGAGCTAAAACTCTTAGTTCCGAACTCTCAACGCCCATTAATCCTGGTTTTGATGCCTTGGTTTTCAAAGCTTCTCGTGGAATTGAAGATATCTATGAGCTAACTTATATCCGTAAAGATGGGAGCCGTTTCCCCGCTGTTGTCTCAGTTACTGCTCTTCGGGATGCCCAAAATTCTATTATTGGCTTTTTACTCATTGGGACAGATAATACTGCTCGAAAAGAGGCAGAAGAAGCTTTGTTAAAAGAGGGAGCTCTTCAGAGAGCTATCTTTTACAGCGCTAACTTTTCTAGCATTGCTACTGATGCCAAAGGGGTTATCCAGATCTTCAATGTTGGTGCTGAACGGATGTTGGGTTACAATGCCATTGATGTCATGAATAAAATAACCCCTGCTGATATTTCTGATCCTCAAGAACTTATAGCAAGAGCTAAAACACTTAGCTCAGAACTCTCTATTCTGATTACTCCAGGTTTTGAAGCTTTAGTTTTCAAAGCTTCTCGTGGAATTGAAGATATCTATGAGCTAACTTACATCCGTAAAGATGGGAGCCGCTTCCCCGCAGTTGTTTCAGTCACAGCGCTCCGTGATGCTCAAAATGAAATTATTGGTTATTTGCTCATTGGAACAGATAATACTGCACGAAAAGAAATTGAAGCTGAACAAAAAGTGCTTGATCAGCGTCTCAGAGATCAACAGTTCTACACCCGCTCCTTGATTGAATCTAACATTGATGCCATAATGACTACAAATCCGTTTGGTATTATTACAGATATTAATAAACAAATGGAAGCTCTTACTAGTTGCACTCGTGATGAGTTAATTGGAGCGCCTTTCAAAAACTATTTTACTGATAGAGAACGGGCTGAAGATGGAATAAAGATTGTTTTGAGAAATAAAAAACTTCTGAATTATGAACTGACTGCCCACACAAGAGAAGGTAAAGAAACAATAGTCTCTTGTAATGCTACCACTTTTTACGATAGAGACAGACGTTTGCAGGGTGTTTTCTTAGCAGCTCGTGATGTGACTGAACGTAAACGTATAGATCAAGTGCTATTGGAAAAGAATATTGAGTTAGAAAAAGCAAAGTCTGTGGCTGAAATTGCAAACTTGGCTAAAAGTGCATTTCTTGCCAATATGTCTCATGAAATTCGTACACCTATGAATGCAATTCTGGGGTTTTCACAATTGATGTTACATGATACTGGGCTTTCTCTTATTCAAAAAAAGAACTTATTAAATATCACTAACAGCGGAGAACGACTGTTAGCTTTAATCAATGATATTCTGGAAATTTCAAAGATTGAAGCTGGAAGATTGTCCTTAGTTCCTGTTACCTTTGATTTAAACAGTATGCTTGATGAAATTGAAGCTATGTTTCGTATTCGAACTGATGAAAAAAATATCAGTTTGATTGTAGAACAAGTTGGAAAATTTCCTAACTGTATTGTTTGCGATGAAACTAAACTTCTTCAAGTTTTTATCAACTTGATTGGTAATGCTGTTAAGTTTACTGATGAAGGTGGTATTTCTGTCAGAGTAGGCATTATTACTCTCCCAGGAGATGAATTAAATCTGCTGGTTGAGGTTGAAGACACTGGTTGTGGTATCTCTGAAGAAGAAATTGATAAATTATTCCAACCCTTTGAACAAACTGAAAGTGGTAAAAAGATTCAAATGGGAACTGGGCTGGGATTAACCATCAGTAGAGCATTTGTCCGATTGATGGGGGGGGATATTGTCGTTAAAAGCCAGGTGGATTTTGGTAGTACTTTCAGCTTTAAAATAAATATTGAGAAAGGTACCTTTGTAAAAGCATCTAATAAAACTGAGAGTCGTGTTGTTGAAAGACTAGAAAACAGACAGTTGACTTATCGAGTTTTGATTATTAATGATAAAGATAACAATCGGTATCTCCTGGCACAAATGCTTGGGAGAGTCGGGTTTGAAATTTGTGAAGTTGCCAATGGTGAACAAGCGGTTAGAAAATTTAAAAAATGGAATCCTCACCTCATATTAATGGATACCAGAATGCCTGTGATGAATGGGTACGAAGCTATTAAGATCATTCGTTCCTGTAAAGGTGGTGAAAAAGTAAAAATTATCAGTATTTCTGCTAGCGTTTTAGATGTAGAACATCAGAAAGCATTAGAGAAAGGGGCTGATGATTTCTTGGGAAAACCCTTCCGTGAAGAAGTGCTCTTTGATAAAATTAAAACACTTTTAGGTTTGGAATACGTATATTCCTCTGATATATGGCTTTCTCACAATGACCATATAGCTAACAATGATTTGTTAAGTGGAAAAATTGCTAAAATCCCTTCTCAATTAACTAGTCAACTTCATGATGCTACTCTTTCTGCTGATCTAGAAAAAATGTTGGAGATAATAAAAGAAATAGAAAATTCTGACGTTAACCTTGCCAATACACTTAGAAATCTTGCTGTTAATTTTAAGTATCAAATAATAATTGAAGTTTTATCTTCCCAAAAATAATGGTGATAATATGAATGAATTTCCTTTTGAATATCCGAAATCTCTGCCTGAAATTATGGTGGTGGATGACACCCCTGCTAATCTCAATCTACTTAATGATATGCTCACAGGCAGAGGCTTCAAGGTAAGACCTGTCCCTGATGGCAAACTAGCCATTCAAGCTGTACATAACAAAAAACCTGATTTAATTTTACTTGATATCAATATGCCAGGAATGAATGGTTACGAGGTTTGCGAATATCTTAAATCAAATCCTGATTTAAAAAATATACCTGTACTTTTTATCAGTGCGTTAGATGATTCATCTGACAAGGTCAAAGCCTTTGCCGTTGGAGGAGTTGACTATGTAACAAAACCTTTTCATTTCGATGAAGTGGAAGCTAGAATTAAAACTCATTTAAGACTTCGCCAGCTTCAAATTGAACTAGAAGAAAAAAATAACCAAATTCAGGAAAATTTTAATAGACTTAAAAGGCTTGAAGAATTACAAGATAATCTAACCCATATGATTATCCATGATATGCGATCTCCTTTGATGGCTATAACTCTTAGTTTAGAACTCATGGAATTGAACTCCCATAATAATCTAAATGAAGATGATCTCAAACTTGTCTATACAGCTCAGAAAAGCGGCGCCACTCTCTTAAATATGGTTAACTCTTTATTGGATGTTAGTCGCCTTGAACAAGGTCAGATGCCTTTGGAATTTGTCGATATTGATATTGATGATCTTATCCAATCTGCTGTTGATACTCTTGGATTACTTACAAACCATGTTTCACTCAGTTTTCAAAAACAACCAAACCCCCTTATTGTTAATTGTGACTCCAGTATTGTTACTAGAATTATTACCAATCTTTTAGGAAATGCTCTAAAATTCTCTCCTGAAAATGGTAAAATTAGTATTGTTATAGAGAAATATCAATCAGAATTGAAGCTTAGTATCAGTGACAATGGCATAGGTATTCCGTCTGAATACCATAAGAGAATATTTGAAAAGTTCGGGCAGGTTGAAACTCAACAACAATTTAAAAGTATTTCCTCTGGACTGGGACTAACTTTCTGTAAGTTAGCTGTAGAGGCATTTGGAGGTAAAATTGACATAGAAAGTGAAACTGGAAAAGGTAGCACCTTTTGGTTTACCATTCCATTTGACCATAGTTGACTTTGTACTATTATTATGAATCATTGCTCAATTGGATTTGATTCGATTTGCACTATTTTATCGTAAAGTCAAATAATGAAATCAATTTACTTTTCTTATGTTTATCGAATTATCAAATGCTCATTCAAAGAAAACTATAGATATTTTAATACTGAGAAGCAATTACTCTTTTCTAAAGCTTGTTATAATTCTATTCTCTTTTACTTATCCGAACAATTGCTTGTTTTATACTTATTTCTTGTTAACTGTAAACTCCCAAACCCACCTATGATTGCGATATAAAAACCAAAATTATACCACAAACCAATATTATTAGATTCATAAATACTAATTTGAGGTTTGAAAATGCTGATAATTAAAGAAACTGGTGCAATCCATCCATGCCAAATTCCCCAAAAAAAACCTGCTAAGTGATTAGTGTTATGGGTCCCATCGTTTGGTAAACAAGCGGTTAATGATAGAATAACGCATATGAGAAAAATCCATTTCATGTTTTTCATATAATGACTCCTTTTAAATATTAAAGTATAAACCTTAAATTTAGGGATGTCAAGAGTCTTTATTAATATATTATTTTTTTATATAATTATTATTATATTTGATTTTGGATACCTAATTATGTTTCAATAAAAACAAACCCAGTTAAACAACTGGGTTATATTCTTACAAAATAATTTACATCTTTAGTTCCATCTGACTAACAGCCACGCCATCAATAGCTTCCAGCTTCTTGGTCATCTCTGCACATACTTCGTTTTCACAACGTAATTGAAGCAAGATTATGCCCATACTAGAACAACCTTCATATGTCTCATGCAAACCTAATCTGGTTTGTATAGAACATCCATACTCTGTTAAAATCTGTTGAACGGCGATTGCTTCTTCATTTCTCTTTTTAACTGTTATTGCCATGATTCTTGGTATCATAATTTACTCCTTAGGTCTGATTTTCATTCTTTAAAATTAATACTATTTTTGAGGCTTTGTCAATTTAAAAAATGCTAAATATCGAAATAATTCTTAAATTCCTTTTTTGTATCATTATGATTTCTTCTTGATCTGTTTTTATTAATTCACTCATTTGCTCCACTAAATCAATAAAATATTGATTATACAAGCTGGAATCTCCTTCTGTTTCTATAAAAATCATATCGGACTCAAATAAAATAATTCCTTCTTTTACTAAGTGATTTAAACTGTTTATTCTGTCTTTTGTTTTAAATATTCTCTGATTGACTGAAAATAAAATATTAAATTTTGAAAAGGATTTGATTACTTCTTCTGTCCCAGTAAAACCATGCCAGATATATCGCAATTCAGAGAATTCTTTCATCTGAGCATACAATTCCTGATTTGAATGAACACAATGTAATATTACAGGTAGTTTAAAAGCACGGGCTATTTCTAATTGCTTTTTAAAGATATAAATTTGTTCTTCTTTTTGATTAGATCTCTTATCCAATCCAATCTCTCCTATTGCCTGAATTGTTTTAGTATCGCAAAGAGTTACTAGTTTATCAAAAGAAATATGATTTTCATCTATAAAACTGGGATGAATTCCTGCTGAAAGGATTAATGATGAATTTTTATTATTTATATAGAATTCAAGATCATTCTCTGTCAACGCTGAAACTAAAAAATGTTGAGGTAATAAGTTTGGAAAATCTATTGGAAAAGTCTTGTTCTGAAAAGCAAAATGACAATGTGCATCAATTAGTGCGCTTGTTTTGTCAGGGCTCATCTAATCAGTTCAGGTAAATAATCAGATATTACTTTTACTGCTCTTTGACCTGCTTGCCCGTCTAGTTTGTCAAACATTAAAATATTTGCCTTGTCTCTTTGATTTTGCTTTTCACTAGAATGGTTCACTGCATAACCAATTGTCTTCATTAAATCTTCCTGAGGATCGATCTGAAAAGAAATGTCTTTTATTAATTGGTCAATCTCCTTAAGTGATCTTTTTGCTGTTTTAGATTTAATTGTTACAATAGATTTATTCAAAGCACAAGCTTCTGCTAAGATGGAGCTTGTGTCTCCAATCACACAGTCTGATAACATTAAATATTTTAAAGTATCTGGATTGTTTAAATAATGAATGGATCGATTATTCCTCAAAAGTTCTTTATACTTTTCAGATGTCCAGGGATGAACAGTTACCAAAACATTGTATTGCTCAGATAATTCATTCAATCGATATATCCAGCTGTCTATGGCTGACATACCAGACGCATCCCATGTTGCTGTAAAAGTAATAGTTTTTTTGTTCTCATTAAAATTAAGTGCCTGATGAAGATTCATTAAATCGAGAGAGCTTATCTCTCCATTAAATGCCGGGTCAAGCTTTGGATATCCAATGGCTACCGTTGAATGAATGCCTGCTTTTTGTGCAAGATCTACTTCATTTTGACTGGTTACAAAAATTTGGTAAATGCATTATAATTCTTTGAATTGGTTAGTTTTTTAAAATGATACGCTCCATGCCTAAATCCAAATTTAAGTATTCTCTTATCTGGAAATTTATGACAAGCATGACGACACATAAATACAGCTTTTGGAAAGGAAGGGATTCTCTTGGATTCTATATGATACAGCTTTAATAAATTCTGAATTTCCCTGTTTTTTGTATAAACAGGTAAATCCTTTAAATACTTCTGTATTTGTTGAAAAATGATAACATCAAGATACTCTTCTGAATAAAAAATGATTTCTTTATTTTTACGAATAATGTCTGAGACTGTCCATAATAACTGATAGGGTAATTTGTATAAATAATAAGATAATACCATTTTAAACTTCTCGTTTTATGGGAATTGTTTCTAAAACTTTCTCCAAAACAATTGATGGCTTGATGTCGGTCATACAACGATGATGTTTTAAAGGGCATTGCTGACTGCCATGACTTCCACAAGGACGACAGGGAAGATCAATCTCAAAAACAAAGTCATTTTCTCTATAGGGATAATAACCAATAGATTGTACTGTGGGGCCAAAAAACGCATAGACACGCGTTTTCATAGCATTAGCTATATGTAATGTTCCACTATCATTGCATATGACCAATTGGCATCTTGAAATGATCTCAGCTGTTTCTAACAAAGTCGTTTGTCCACATATGTTTATTAAGTTTTTGTTATAGATGTTAGAAATCCTTTTGACAATGCTTTCGCATAATTCTTTTTCTTTTTTACTTCCGCTTAAAATTACCTGATAATCATATTTTAATAATTGTTCTAACAATTCAGCATAATATTCTGCTTTCCAACACTTTGTTGTCCATACTGAACCTGGAGCTATAAGAATTTTTGATTGCTCTTCTGTAAAAACTTGAAGTATTTTCTCTGCTTGTTCTTTATCTTGTAATGAAGGAAATAATTCTGTTTCCATAGATAATTTGTTTGGGGTAAAGGGAGATAATAAATGAAGTAATTTATTAATTTTATGCGTGTTTTTTAAATGAGGAACTTTAAGTGTTAAAAAATGTCTTGAAAACCAACGATTATAACCTATTCGATTGGGGATTTCTGAAAAATATAAGATTAAAGCTGTTCGTGTTGAACTATGAGGGGTAATAGCTAAATCATATTTCTCTGATTTTATACATTTCACTATCTGAAAAAAGTTTAAATGACTTTGTTTTGAAAAGATTAAAACCTTCCTTATATGTGGATTATTTTCTAATAATGGGGCAGTTTGAGGGATAACCATGACATCCAATACACTGGAAGGAAATAAATTCTTCGTTTCTCGAATAAGAGATGTGATTAAAACGACATCACCCACAAACGCAGTTTGTACGATTAAAATTTTATTTATTTTTTTTTGGATTGATTTCGACATAATTCCCAAATATAAATGTATTTCAAAAATACTCCAAAACATGAGTTTAATACAAGGATTAAACCGATCCGTCCATCTAAAAAGCCCCTTTTTAATACATACATTTTAACAAAATAATGAAAAGTAGCAAATATGGCAGAAAAGATATTGGTCTTTCTTCCTTTTGCAAAATCTTGCTCTGCTCCAAGTTTTGCATAACTGATCATCTTTTGGATATGTATTGATATTTCAGGATAAGTGTAATGAAGAATTGGCTCGTTAATTCGCCCTGCTTCTGTTGACAATACCACATATTCATGAACAATTTTCTCATTGTAATGACCATATGATTTATGAAACAATCTTAAGGTATAATCCTTGTCCCATCCAAAATGCTTGATCTCTTGACCACAATAAAATGAATTTCTTTTTATCCGAAATCCCTTTATCAAGGGGTTTTGACCAGCTTTTTCTCTGATAATCCCTTGAAGCTTTTCTGTAATGATTTCATCAGCATCAATGGATAAAATCCAATCATGATTAGCTAAATTTACAGCTTCTTGTTTGGCTAAACCAAATCCTTTCCATTCCTTTTGTATTGTGATTTTAACTGGGTACTTTTCTAATAACTGAATGGTTTGATCAGTCGATCCTGTATCTAATACAATAATCTCATCTGCCCACAATAAAGATTGAATACATTTTTCAATGTTTTTCTCTTCATTTTTGGTGATCATAACTACTGATATTTTTTCTGACATTTATCTTCTTTTCTCTTTTTACATGAAATGATTAGTTCATCTCTTGACATAAGATTATTTGTACTGAACGTACTCTTTTTCTTCGACCAATTCAGAGTTTGTCTTATCATTAATGATTCTTTTTATCTCTGCTCTTAAATCATTCTGAAAATATACAGAACGTGCAAGTTCGATAAAACTGTCATCAAACAGTTTATTCATCTCTTTAATTCTGATTTGATCTTCTATTTCCCATAAAGCAGAATTAACTTTTACTAATTCTATATACTCTGTTGTTTGCTCATTAATTCCTAGTTTATGCATATCCTGAGTTAATATTTCAAATTCTTTACGAATGTTTTTTAACTTTTCTTCATTTTTTACTTTACTAAGCTTTATTGATAATATCGTGATTTTGTCTATTAATTCTCCATTTGAAATTTCTACTTTCATGCATTTCATCCTTATATTTTTTTTTTTCATAAAGTCAAACTAATCTTGTTTTGTCAAGATAAAACAAAATTTCTCTATATCATCTGTAAGGAGACTGTCCAAAATATAGGCTTCCATTAAGCAACTCTTTTGCTCATAGGTGATAAAAGTGAATATGGATGCTCCATATCGATTATTCTTGACATATCTGGCAATAGTTTTTGCTAACAAAAAAATAACTACATCAATTCTTCTCTTTTTTCTGAGTAAAACTATCTTTCTCCCTGACGATAATGTATCAAATGGTACAATCGCCCATGAAAAAACAGCGTGAAGTCGTAGGGAAACTCGAAGGGGAACGAACAGCCATTCTGATTGAAGACAATGGTTTCCCTCATATATTAACTTGCCCATTGGCAAGCTATGGCAGAGTCCCTGAGAGTGACTGGAGATTAAATGGCAGACCATCTAAAGGATAAGAAATAAAGATATCAGAGATAACTGATGAAATCAAGATCTCCGATAGGGGTTTCCTAGGGCTTGAACTTTCTTTGTTTTCCTTTCTTTCTTTCAAGAGAAAGAAAGGAAGATTACCATTTCAAAGAAATAACCTGATCTTATCCAAAAATTTATCAATCCTGGAAATGGGGATAATAATCAAGGCTATGTTCACATCTTATTGTTGATTTTCCTGATTATTCCCTATTCATCGCTTTTTGAAGTGAACACTCTCTCTGAAAGACTCAGCTTTCCAATCTGCCTTCTTTTTGTAGGTACTGAGTTTCCAGCTTAAACCATATCTACATTGGAAAGATCTCATTAGTAATTCCTAGCAATCTCTTTGCTACCTCTTTCCATGGTTCAATGACTTTTATTTATTTCTGGAAAAATGGAGCGAGGGCAGCTTGCCATCGAAAAGAAAATCTTATGCTTATTAAATGTAAAATAATAAGTTACATCCTGCATGCTCTATACATATCCTGTTTGAATAGATCAAGATGTAAACTGAGATAAAGCTAACTCTTTAACATAAAAACTTGACAAATTAATGATAAATAACCCATTTTAAATTATTGGAGTAAAAAAGGAGATGAAATGGTAGAAAGAGAGATTAAACTTTTAAAATTATTATCAGTAGTTTAAGATAATACTATGCTTGAAATAATTAGTCTGGAACCATTAAATGAAGAACATTCTGAAATATTAATCAAATACTTAAATGAAGATCTCGAACTCCAACCCTATCTTAATAATGGAAATAATTCTCATATACTAAGCAAAAATGAATTTTTTGAAATTCAAGAAGCATGGTTAAAAAAGAATAATGCCAAATTATTCGCTATAAAATTAAACAATCTTGTTATTGGCTCTACTTCCATTTGCAAAATTGATTTAGTTAATCAAACCGCAAATACAGGTGTTTGGATCACAAGTGCATTCTGGAATAAAGGGTATGGTACTCAAAGATTAAAATTAATCCTTGTTCAATGTTCTTTACTTGGAATAAAAACCTTAAATTGCAAAATCAAAAAGAACAACCAAAGATCAAAGAGAATTTGGGAAAAGTTCAATGCTTCATTTAACGAAGATCATGATTTTTTCTATGCTTCAATTTGTTTGGATTAAACTATATAAATCTCTATAGTTTTATTTAGAATTATTGATTTATACTCTTTAACAAAACAAATTTCTCATTTTCTTTTATCACTTCATAATTGTCATAAATACTTTTTAAGATTTGATGATACCCTAAATGTCTGTTGGCTACAACAAATAATTCACCATTAGCCTTTAAAACCTTTTTTGCTGATGAAAACATTTCTTGAGCAGTGGATAATGAGATTTTGTGATGATCATGAAAAGGAGGATTACATAAAACCAAATCTATACATTGACCTAATTGCTTTTCAATAGCATGACCCTGAATAAATACACTACGGTTGAACTGATCATTTGCTTGCGCAGTTTCTCTGGCTGATTCTATAGCTGAAAAATTTATATCATTATACATTAACTGAGCAATTGGGTATTTTTTTCCAGCAAATACACCTAATATTCCATTTCCACAGCCTAAATCCAATATTGTGTCAACGGTCTCTTTCTCTGTCTGAAAGTTCTCAATAAAAAATCTGGTGCCAATGTCAATTTGATCAAAACTAAATAGGTTCGGGTAATTTACGATATTAATTTCATATTCTGAGTATTTTTTGGTAAAATCAAGAAGTTCTGAAGTCGGTTTCGTTTCTGAAAATATTAATCGTGCTTTTTTCCAGCCTAATGAGGATTTCATATCAGAATTTAGTTGTTCAAATAACTTATAAACCGATGAATTTAAATATTTTATCATTCCGCCTGCAATAATCGGAATCGGTTTTTTATATGTATTATTGAGCTTCTTAAGTAAAAATTCCAGATAATTATTGGCCTTTGGGATTTTTAATATGATCAGATCAATATCTTCTGGAAAATCATCAAACGGAGATAACAATCGTATTTCTTTATCTTCAACTATATTTTGATTCAAATTCCTCTTTATTCCCTGAACTGAAATAAAGGAATCATTAACTAAGGAAATTTCTTTTGCTTCTAATGAAACAGCTAAAGTTCCAAATTCATCTTCTATGACTAGTATTTTCTCGGGATGCCCATTATCATTTAAATGATTTAGAATAAGCTCATCAGCTGAATTCCAGCCTTGAAAAGGATCGTTCTCTCTAAAAGGGAAACGATCTATTTTAAATAGTTTTTGTTTATTCTTAAATTCCATTTTATACCTTCTTTTCTAATCTATCAATCTGAAAGTTAGCTTATAATCTTTATTATTTCTGACAAGAATTATTTTCTTAGATCCTATGAATTCAAAAATCTTTTGCAAATATAAGTTTTTAAATGGAGATTTAGACCCTGAAATCTTCTTAACAAAAACTCATTATCTTGTTTCTGCTTTAGCCCTGAAATCTATTTTAAACCATTCTCCAACGATGAAGCTTAATTTTTATCTTTTATCTATTATCAGCAAATTCTCGATTTGCCATTATCTGTAGTGCGTCAGCACTACCATTATCTTCTCCAATAGATGTCAATTTTTTAAAAGGACAATCTCAAAACAAGGTGTTTCATTTTTACCAAACAGGCAACAGCCTGATATTAGCTTTTATCTGCAAATCTCTGATTTGCTATTATCTGCAGTGCACCAGCACTGCCTTTATCCCCGATTTGCTAATGTCTGCAACACTCTCGGTGTTACTGCTATATTAGTTTAATAACAGAAAACTAAATGTTATGGTGTAAAGTAATATTTATTTAAAAAATGTGTTGACAGATTATTTCGATTCTTCTATTTTTGGTGATATCGCAAATTTATGGGAGCAGGAAGATGATAAGAATCTCTTTAAAGGGATTATATTATAGTGATTTAATAATTACATTCCATCCTAAGAGTGTTGTAACTACATATATATATATATAGTTAACTGTAATCTTCGCCTTCCAGCACATCTTTTTACCAAAATTCATATTCCAGGAGACCGAAATCAATTTAGTGTATAAAGGGTTTCTTATGAAATATCTAACATAAGAAACCCATAATACTAACGAAAGGAAGAAAAATGAAAAAAATAATAATGATTATGGTATGTATACTAATGTATGGTGTTCAACTCACAGCTTATGACTTTATGAAAAATCTGGAAGTCGGTATTGAAGCTGGTCCTGCATTAGGTTGGTTTCACTCAGATGCTAATTTAGATGGGAATGGAACTAATAAGCCCTTAGTAACATATACTGCTGATTTATTTTGCAATTATAAATTATCATCAAAATTTTTTACAGATTTTTCGTTTGGATTAGATCAATCGGTAGGAAAATATCAAAACGAACATAATGATTATGATATTGACGGAAACCTAATAGGATTATTAAAAACTTATTGGAGTTTTAGGCAGAACTATTTATTTGGTAGTTCTAATTTCAATTACAGGTTGTTTCCTTTTCTAAGTATAGGTTGTGGAGCTACGTTATCTATTCCTTTTGATAATCTAAAAATGAAAGTAAAAGATGATGAAATAAATGAGAACTTAACAATTGAAAAAAAAAGATTAAATCAATCATTGAACAGTTTATCTTTTCAGTTAAGATACGAAAAAGAAAACTATTCTGTTAAATTAAAATACAATTATGGATTGAATAACTTCTTTAAAGAAGATGATTTTTTTCATGAAATGTTTGGATTCAAACCAAGAACTATTCAACTAATTTTTGGTTACAGAATAAAATAGGAGAAATTATGTCTAAATTTATTCATATGCTTAGGATTATATGGAAATTTTCCAAATAGTAACGATTTTACATATCAGCATGGATACGAATATTATGTAGATTATACAACAAATAATGATACTGATTTGAAATGGGTATCTGTTTATCCAGGATTTATTCAGAAACAAAGAGTTACAACAAGTAATCCTTTGAGAGTTTATGTCACTAGTGATGTACTTCCAACGGGAGCTCATATCATGCAAGTTTATATTGATGGTATTGCTAGATCTACTAGTCAAACTAATGGATCATGGATAAATTTGAATTCAAATATAAATCTTTCCGAAGGAGAACACACAATATCTATTCATTCCTGGAATGTTGCTGGCCAAAGATTAGATCCTAATTTTGATTCCAAATTTTGGGTAGTTTCCAATAACTCAAGATTTAAAATCCCTTTGGCGATGAGATTATAAAAATAAAAGAAGGAAATGGAACAATAAAGAAACCTGTATTAGTTGTTGAAGGTTTTGATCCTGGCAATATGACTGATATAATTGATATAAAAGACTTAATGTCTTCTTTTATTGATAATGTAACAAGTTATGACATTTATGTTTTAAACTTCAAAAATGGAGGTAGAGATTTAAGAGATAATGCAATGACAGTGTTAGGAACATTGACATATCTTAAAGCCCAATACTCAGGGCAAAATTGTGAAGGGATTAAATTAATTGGGATATCAATGGGAGGAGTAATAGGAAGATATGCATTAGCTGTTGCAGAAGAAAATAATGTTAATCATTATTGTTCTGAATTTATCTCTTGTGATTCACCTCAAAGAGGAGCAGTCATAAATTATGATTTTCAATCTGTGATAAATGATTGTGCGAATAATGATGAAATAACTAGTAGTACTGATAAATTCTTAGTGATGAATGCATCTTTAAATAGTACAGCTGCCAAACAATTGTTAAGAAATAACTACCTTGATTCTCCATCAAATGATGAATATATAACAGGTGGGTATACATTTAGAAAATTTTTCTCAGAAATCAATTGTGAAATTATAAACCCTGATCATCCTACTTTACCCAAAGTAAATGATTCACCCTCTAACCCCAAAAACAAACCCGGTTTTGCCTATAAATATAACAATATAAAAAATTTTGCTATTTCAAATGGGAAAGTTGAAAGATCAGGAAACTTAGGTAATGAACCTTATCTTGTTGAATGGGATGCAGGTAACTCAGATTATGATGTCTCTCCTAAACCTTATGACACTCAATCTGGATCTACACTTGGGCTTTTAAACGCGGAATATCAAAATGCTTATTGGATATTTGGTATTTGGCAAGTTGATTTTGATGCACCATCTTATGATCCTGTTTTCGTCCCTACTAAATCAAGTTTGTATTTGTCAACTCCAAATAACCCTATCTCGGATTTAACTAATTATAATGACTTAGTTATACCTTCTGGTCAAAATGTTAATACGTATTTATCTACACATTCAAAATTTGATGAAGTCGTGATACAACCAAGTAATAAATATGAACATGCTTATGTTTCTACAACTACTGTAAATGCAATCTTGAATTGGATAAATAATCCAAAATACAACAACACCGGTTTTATTTCAGGGACAATTACTGGTAATAGTTATGGAAATGTAAAAATTGAGACATTTTTGGGAGTCCAATTACTTAATACAGTATATTCCAATGCTCAAGGTCAATATGAAATTCCCTATCCCTTCATCAATTCTGCTAATTTGATTGTAAAATTTACTAAAAATAATTGTTATGAAGATTACAAAAACATCAGTGTGGCATATAATCCTGCATCAGGATCATTATCCTATACTCCTATGAATGTAAGCATAAATCAGATTTCTCTCGGAAGTATCCATGTCAACACTGATCCGGCTGTTTCTGCTTTCAGAACTATTCAAGATGCTATCAACTATGTACAAATCCAATGCTCTCCAACCGAACAGAAAACATTTAATGTTATTGTTACAAAATAATACAACCTGGAATGAAAATGTTGTAATAGGTAATTTAACTAATGCGAATCTAAATATAAGAGGTTTTGGAAATATCTTAAGCCCTTCTTCAATTTATACAAACGTGAATACATCAGGTGGTATTCCATTTGATATTGACCTCAATGTGAATTGTAATATTAAAATCATTGGATTTAGCATTCAAAATAATCAATTAGGAGTACTTATTCGTTCAAGTAATGAAAATTGTACATTTTTTGTAAATGACTGCAAGTTCTTAAATAACACGAACACATTTTGGACAAGGGATTTTGCCGGATCTGCTATTCATTCTCAATTCCCTGTTGATGTGACTGACTGTGTTTTCTCTAACAATCAAGCTCAGTGGGCTCCTGAATATTCTAGTAATAACTCTGGTTTTGGTTCAGCTATTTACATGATAGCAAAATCAGGAACAGTTAATATCACCAATAACCAATTCTTGCAAAATAGCGGGAAAACCTCAGCTGTTTATGTAGCTGGCACGTCAACAGAGAAGAATGCTATCATCAATATGACTGGAAATACGTTCAAAGAAAATCGCTTAATCAAGTCTCAGAATAATATACATAATCCTGATGATTTTGTATCCATTACAGTTCAATATGCAAATTCCTTAAATTTTGAAAAAAACCTCATCGCTAAAGAAAAAAACGATAATAATACTTGTCTTTCCAGTGCATTTGTAGGTCTTTCTAATCTGAAAATCATCAACAATACTTTTGCTGAAAATAATGTAACAGCTTTCGAAATTTATAGTATAAACTCAAGTCCAAAAATTAGTAACAATATTCTATCCAGAAATGTAAGCAATGGATACGCTGGATTAATCTATCTAATTTCAAATTCACCCGCTACAACCTCTAGCAATAATGTCAGTTATCAAAATAAATATTATAATGGTACAACAAATATCACAACCCTTCCTACTGGATTTACCAATTTAGACCCCATTATCTATCTTTCAACCGAAGGGGAAAATGCCTTCCATCCTAAATGGACTACCAGGGAAATATCTCCCTGTATTGATAAAGGAAATCCTGATACGAATGATAACGGAGTTGTGTGGTATTTAGATACCGACGATCAGGATAGTGATGGATCTCGCAAAGATATTGGCGCTCTCCCTGCAGTTTTTCATAAAAATGACAGATTTTCTTATCGTCCTTTAGATCTCAAAAATTACATTAACTGGATCAGCTTACCTGCTTTGAATATGCTAACTTCTAACAAAAATAAATTCAACAGCGTCTTTTCAGAGGCTACTCCAGGAAACTTCCAGAGATTCTGGAGTGAGAATAATGGATCTCTAGATCATAATGTGATAAATACGGGAACTAACATTTTCAATCCTTATTACATCATTCAGAGAAATCTCGGTTATAAACTGTCTTTAAATGATAGTTTGACAATAGAAACTAGTGGCGACAAACTCCCTGATAACACTCGGGTATATCTGCAAGAAAATCAAAGCGGATGGACACAATATCCAGAATACAATTGGGTTGGCTATTTTGTTGATAAACCAATGACACCTTGGCAAGCCTTTGCCCCTGTTCTTGACAATATTGATGAAATTAAGCATAAAAACTGGTCAACAGTAAAAAATCCCGATGGCACTTGGACAAATCAGAATACTCCTACTTGGCTCATTTCCTATGGTGAAATGGTGATGGTTCATTGCATTAAAGAGTGTGACTTAATCTTGGGTAATAATAATCAGTATCCTCAATATTCAGCACCAAGACAAACAGCTCAATCTTTCGATTACATGGAAAAGGATGATTACATTCCTTTATATGTGGATTTAAATACCGAGAGCAAATCAATGCCTTCTGAAATCGGATTTTATGTCAATGGATTCTGCAAAGGCGCTGCCGTAGTTGATAATGATGTCGTTGAAATCAATGCTTATGTTCTTGATGATTCCACAGACTATTCCACCGCTGAGATTAGTTTTGTGCTTCATAATGACAGTAAATCAGCTCCAAAGGAAGTCAAAATATATAGTCTCTATAATTCCAACGAAAAGAAGTTTGTCAACCAATCACTTGATATGAATGATCATCAGAGATATTATACAGTTAAACTCAATGATATTCCTGAAGTTCAATACGAAACAACGCTACAAGGTAATTATCCCAATCCTTTCAACCCCAGCACGACCATTCGCTTTAGCCTAAAAAATGATAGTAAGGTCGAGTTGTCGGTCTATAATGTGAAAGGTCAGAAAGTCAGATCCCTGACTCAAAGTATGCTTGAAAAAGGTAATCATAACATCGTATGGAACGGAAAAGATCAAAATGGTCAATCCTGTTCTTCCGGTGTTTATTTCTACAAATTGAAGATTGACAACAAAGTATTAACCAGAAAAATGTTGATGGTTAAATAGTTAATTAAAATCAGAGGGCGGGTAACCGCCCTCCATTTTCATGGAGTGTGAATGAAAAAAGTTATATTTATATTTATATTAATAGCTCTCTATATGACAGGGCTTTATGCCCGTACCCTCAAAGTTGATCAGGGTGGAACGGAACAATATACATCTATCAATCAGGCAATTTTTTCCTCTGAAAATGGTGATACAGTTCTGGTATATCCCGGTAGATATTTTGAAAACAACAGCCTTGAACATAAAAGCATAACTATAGGCTCACTTTATCTTACAACACATAATCCCTCCTATATCGGTCAGACCATTATTGATGCTAATCATAACGGTGGGTGTTTTCGGATTATCTACGGTGAGACTGTACGTATTGTTGGTTTTGAGATGGTCAATGGCTCAGGCTTTAATACAGGTGGTAATACTTTTCTTAAAGCTGGTGGAGGTGTGCAGGCAATTAACAATTCTCATCTTATTCTGGAAAATTGTCGGATTTATAACTGTAATGCTATAATGCATTCAGCTATTTCTGTTTTTCAATCAACTGCAGAATTAAAGGGAAACTCAGTATTCAATAACCGGTCTTTATTTGGAGGGGCTGTAGGGAATTACAGAGGGACTATCTATTATGACCCGACAAATCGCAACAGTGTGTACAACAATTATTCCACTGACGGGCAGGATATATGCTTTACAGAAGCTATTGATATTCCTCCTATCTATCTGGACACGCTGTCTGTGGTGATGACCGAACCAGATTTTCATTTCATTTCCATCAAGGATTGGGAATCCCGCAATCCTGTAAGTGTATCAGTCCTGCATTCGGCAATACAAACCAGACCTTATGATCTCTATATCGCCCCTGATGGGGATGATAGTAATGATGGGGCAAGTTTTGCCTCCCCTCTGAAAAATCTGGCTTATGCCACTCATCTGATCGAAACAGATAGCTTGCATCCTCGCACCATCTATATGGCTGAGGGTTATTATTCTCGTTCCGTTAATCAAATGTTTTTTCCAGTTGCTTTAAAGGACTATGTCTCTCTGGTTGGTGCTTCTCCAGAAACAACAATCATTGATATGGAAAATCAACAGGCAAACTTTGTCTGTAATGTAAGAAATAAAAATAATACTATCAAAAACTTCACAATATTAAATGGGCTTAATTATCATAATGGAGCTTTGGTTCATGCGTATCGGTGTGAAAACCTAACCGTAAAGAATATGGTTTTCAAACATAGTTACGGTGACGCACCTTCTGGATTTATGATATATCAAAGCAAGAATTTCCTGTTGGAAGATATCCTAATCAAAGATTGTCATACCATAGAAGGTGTTACCGCTGGGATTGATATCTTTGGGAACCATGAGTTTGCTCAGGGTTGGCTGAATAATATCGTGATGGACAGTCTGACATCAATTGGATATTTTGGGGGTATTTCAGGATGCGAAATTAAAGATGTCAATGTCTCCATGAATAATATTATTATGTCTAATCATATTTCTTCAACTGCTGGTGTCATGCAATATGGGAATACTAATTTTGATAATCAGGTTGGGTTAAGTTTTTCCAATGGTTTGATCATTCGAAATAACTGTAGAAATGGAGATTTTGGTGATGGTATTATTCGATTGGGTAATCAGTTTTCAAATCCCGAATTCCTCAATCTGAATAATCTGACTGTTGCCAATAATTTTGGTAGTATGAAAGGAATCTATGTTTGGGGTAAATCCAGAATGAGGAATATGATTCTTTATAATCCTTCTGTATTATATGAGATCAAAATGGTAAGAGATACTTCTGTCCCTGATAATATTTCTCAACTCGATATAGATTATTCACTGATCCAAAACGGACAACAAGGGGTTCTTCTCAATTCCCCAACTGAATTGGTCTATGGAGAACATAATATAACAGATTATCCAATGTTTGAAGGTGTCAATAATACCGCGCTTACCCCTGCTCACGTGGACTATTATCGATTGGCAGAAGGCTCACCCTGCATTAATTCTGGAACTCCAGATATCAGCGGACTGAATATCTATCCCGAAGATCTTGCCGGGAATTACAGAGTGTGGGATGGCAGGATTGATATGGGCTGTTTTGAATACGGTTCTCCTCAGGAAAATCATGATGTGATTATAAAACCGAAAGAAAATATCAAGGTCTATCCTAATCCTGTTTTTCTGAATGGTAAAGCAAAAGGTGGTGCACCCTATGCAATGTTTGAGTTTCAGCATTCAGGAAAAATAAAAAAAGAAGCTGTGATCGAGATCTATAATATCAAAGGTCAGAAAATCAAAACACTCAGCACTACGACTAATGTCAATCAACTGGCAAAAAAAGCTGGTCTGAAAATGCCTGATATTGATGCCAAATTCAATGCAGAAACCTACTCAGTAATGTGGAATTTGCACAATAACAGTGGCTCAGCAGTAGGAAGCGGAATCTATCTTTTCCGTTTGCAGATAGACGGAAAACCAATCAATGCCGGTAAAATAACTGTGATAAAATAGAACTGTCTTTGTATCAATGCCTGTGACAAGAAAGAATCTCGTCAAACTGAGAAGAGTTACACAATCCTCTGGATTGTTCAATTGATCTATAGTAAAACGATCATCTTTGATCGACCCTTTGTCAGTAGGTACACAAACCTCTTGATTATATAAATTATCTCTTATCTGCAGTGCGTCAGCACTACCATTATTTTCTCCAATAGATACCATTTGAAAGCAATTCACTAACGATGAAGCTTATCTTTTATCTGCAAATCTCTGATTTGCTATTATCTGCAGTGCACCAGCACTGCCTTTATCCCCGATTTGTCCTCTCTTCCCAGTAAAACAAGAATCCCTTTTGTTGCTTCACAATCTGGTTTTTATGGAAAGAATAAAACACTCCTTCTGCGAACATCTTGTTTGCAGATGCTATGGAGCGAGGACGGCTCGTCCTCGAATAAAAAATTTCAAGCTTTCAATATCCTTAATCCATCTATCAAAAGAAATGAACAATACCATTTCAAAGAAATAACCCTATCTTCTCAAACAGTTATCATTTTTTAAAAGGACAATCTCAAAACAAGGTGTTTCATTTTTACCAAACAGGCAACAGCCTGATATGAGCTCTTATCTTTTATCTGCAAATCCCCGATTTGCTATTATTTGTTATTCACTTTTTAAAAGAAAGACTTGACTGCATATTTTTTCTTATTTTAATAGAATTTATAATTAGTTAATGGAGTATTTATGAAATATAATCATATTTTTAAAGAAAAGAAAAATATTATTGCTATGATCCATGTTCAGGCATTACCTGGTACTCCAAATAACAAATACTCTATCAACGAGATTATTGAAAAAGCGATACAAGAAGCTCTCATTTATGAAAAAGCTGGCGTTCAGTCAATCATGCTGGAAAATATGCATGATGTACCCTATCTGAATAAACATACTGGTCCTGAAATCATTTCTGCTATGACAGCTGTTTCGATGGAAATAAGAAAAGTAACGAAGATCCCTCTTGGGATTCAGATTTTAGCGGCTGCAAACAAAGAAGCTCTGGCTGTTGCATTGATTGCTGGATTTCAATTCATCAGAGTTGAAGGGTTTGTGTTTGGACATCTGGCTGACGAAGGGTATATTGACTCCTGTGCAGGCGATCTTCTTCGCTACAGGAAAATGATTGGTGCAGATCAGATCTCTGTTTTTACAGATATCAAAAAGAAACATTCTGCTCATACTCTCACTGCCGATGTGTCAATTGCCGAAACAGCTAAAGCAGCTGAATTCTTTCTTTCTGATGGAATAATTATTACCGGTTCCTCTACTGGACAAGAAGCAGATTTAGGTGAAGTAATCTCTGTAAAAAATAAATGCTCTCTACCTGTCCTTATCGATTCAGGCATTACAAATGATAATATTGCTAAATATTTAAAATATGCAGATGCTTTTATTATAGGTTCTTATTTTAAAGAGGATGGAAAATGGGATAATCCTCTCTCTGAAAAAAGAATCGATTTAATGATGACTTCTTTTTATAAAAATCTCTGATTTTTCTATTCAATTAAAGAAAATCAAAATGCTTTTCTTCAGTCTCTCATAATTTATCTGATATACAGAAGATGAAACATTTGAAAACAATATTCTCTCAATTTTTAATATTTATTTTTTTACTTTACAAAAAAAATAGTTAATTTATTCTGTAGTAATAATGGAGGAATCATGAAAGAAAGAGTTCTGGAATTGTTAAACAAAATTCGCCCTTCTTTACAGGCAGATGGGGGAGATGTCGAGTTAATCAATATTCGTGAAGACGGTGTTGTTGAAGTTAGATTAAAAGGTGCTTGCGGTAGCTGTCCAATGGCTACTCTAACTTTAAAATCAGGTATTGAAAGAGTTTTAAAAGAACAAATCCCTGAAGTTAAAGAAGTTATTTCTGTTTAAACGTAGTAACTAAACTAGATTTTTTGTGATCCTTATTTAATAATATTAATAAGGATCACAATTTTAAAAAGGAGAAAAAATGAAGAAAATACTGTTTGTTTTATGCATATGCATTGTGTCTATTGGTCTGTGTGCTGAAATTGATCAGAGAAAACCCTTTATGGATTATTATAAAAATCCAAACTTTTCTAATGTTTTAAAAGCAGTTGCTTTTTATGGGAATCAAATCGAATTAGATTCTACTAACATGATGAATAAAATCTATTTACTTAATTTATATAATATGGAAATGTCTTCTATCCTTAATGATTTGATTGAAAATGCAGATTCTTTAAATCCTGGTGAAGCTTTTCAAACCGCGAATATGCTTTTGTCTCTTCATCAATACGAAGATGCTATTAAAATTTATAATAGAATAAATGCCAAAACTCCAAACTGGTCTTGCCCTTGGAGACATAAAGGCGAAGCTTTGTTAAAATTAGAAGACTATCAAAATTCTGAAATTTCTCTTAGAAAAGCTATTGAAACAAGAAAAGATCATTATGATGCTTATTTGATGCTTGCTGAAGTGTTGTATAAACAAAATAAAAACAAAGAAGCTTTTGATATCTTTACTGAAGGTAGTCAATATGCAGGTCAAACAGAAGCATCTGAAGAAACAGTTTATAATCAAAAACAAACTGATTTATTATATATAAATATTCTGAAAGCTAACAAAATGAAAAAAGAACTTAAAAAGGCTGAAGAAAAATTTTCAAAGAAATATAAAAACTAAAGAATAATTCATAACTCTGATTACAACTTATCTGAGTTTAAGCTTATAAAAGCCTGTCTTTTTAAGATGGGCTTTCTTTAATACTTTAACTTTTCTTGAATAACCTGTTTGATTAAAGGTAATTTAAAATGTAAGAGAAATGATCCAATAAAACAAATAGATCCTGATATTAACACAGTATAATGAAAGCCAATTAATTTTGACATAGTTCCCGATAATAAACTGCCAATTGGCATGAATGATAACATACTCATTGAATAGAGTCCCATCACTCTTCCTCTTTTATCATTATCGACGATCGTCTGAATGATTGTGTTTGTTCCTGCCATTTGCAACATCATTCCAAAACCAACAATGATCACAATCGGGATGGCTATCCAGATAGTTTTTACAAAAGATAATGAGATTACTCCTAAAGCTGCTAAATGACCAGCATAGTTAATCAATGTGCCCAATCCTTTAATGCTCTTTCTAGAGGCTAAATGTAAAGCTCCAATTAATGCACCTGTCCCAATGCCTGACATGATAAAACCAAGTGTCCGAGCATCCCCTTTTAAAATTGTTTTAGCAAAGAAGGGCAGTAAAACAACATAAGAAAAACCGAATAAAGTAAAAACAATTGTATTGGAAAGAAAATAACGGATTGGTTTGAAATGGATGACATAATGAAGTCCTTCTTTAAAATTATTAAAAAAGGCTTCTTTCTTTTTAACGATACTTAGCTTTGTGATCCGCATATTAAATAATGATATTAATACAGCAATATAAGACATGCCATTTATTAAAAAACAATACCCTTCTCCAAATTTGGCTACCATAAAGCCTGCTATGGATGGACCAATTAATCGAGCTCCATTAAACATAGTTGAATTCAAAGCAATAGCATTACCAATATCTTCCTGTTTTTCTACCATATCAATTACGAATGAATGCCTTACAGGCGCTTCAAACGCTTCTATGACGCCTAATGTCATACTCAATACAATGACTTGCCACAATTGAACATTCCCTCTTAAAACTAAAATAGATAATGTCAGAGCTTGCAACATACAAAGTGTTTGAGTGATCTTGATGATCTTATAACGAGGATATCTGTCAGCAATGACTCCAGAAATCGGGGTAATAAAAAGGGAAGGGATCTGACTAATAAAATTAATGAAGCCTAACCAAAACACTGAATTGGTTAATGAGTATATAAACCAACTCATAGCAGTTCTTTGGATCCAACTGCCAATTAAGGAAATACCCTGTCCAAAAAAGTATAATCTATAATTCCTGCTGGCAAAACCCCGGAAAGTATGTAATAACTTATTCTTCAATTTTACTCACTTCAAAAAGGATAATTTCTGGCCTATTACCTAATCTTATAGGTGGTCCCCAAAATCCATAACCACATGAAACATAATAATATAGTTTATTGTAGATTTGTAATCCCCAACTATTATCAAAGATTGATTTTGTGATCAGGTTAAATGGGAATATCTGTCCATTATGAGTATGTCCTGAGATTAATAAATCTACTGGATATCTTTGTGCTTCTTTTAAACTCAAGGGTTGATGATCCATAACTATTGTGAAAATTTCTTTACTATCTTCAATCATCAATTCTGATAATTTTTTTCTGGGAGAAGAGCTAAATCTATTTTTTGAGTAATCATCTCTTCCTACAACTATAAAATGATCTCTAATGATAGTAGAGTCTCTTAAAACCTCAATTTGATGCTCTTGAAAGTATGCTAAACTTTTTGCAATACCTCCGATATATTCATGATTACCAGGGACAGCATAGACACCGTAAGTTGATTGAATGGCTTTGAATTGATTCCCAATATCCTCATGCTTTAAAAGCGAATTATCTTCTGATAATACATCCCCTACAAACAAGACTATATCAGGCTTTAATTGATTAATCCTTTTTGCCAGATCAGAAACATGCTTTGGAAAAAAGAGATCTCCTAAATGCAGATCTGATAAAGCGACTATTTTTATTGGCTTTGGAAGATTTTTGTTTGTATTTATGGATATCTTTTTAACAACAGGATAACAACTATTAAAAAATCCAATCATTGTGAGTAAAATACTTATCCATAAGATTCCCAATATCAGATATTTTCTGACAATTATTTCATTAATTATTGGAAATAAATGATTTTTGGATAATATAAAAGTAAACAATTGGATTAGATTTAACAAAATGAATAATATGAATAAAAATGTCATGAGACCCAACCAGAGTGAACCGATCTGGCCTAATGATTTGCTTATAAACAGTGGTAAATATCCATTTGAAAATCGATAAATTAAATAGGAGAAAGCTATAAAAAAATAGAATAAGGTAAATAATACCCTTGATTGTGGTTTTTGATACAAAGGCAGAATATTTCTGTATATAAGGAAATTTACTGAAAAAAATATCAGAAAAGCAATGATAAAGAAATAATGAAAACGCATTGTACCTCTTGTAAAAGAAAGGGCAGAAAAACTGCCCTTATATTAAACGGATAAGCTGATTTGTTTCTCGGTCTATCATTATCAATTCCACTCCGGCTTCTGCCAACATTTCTTTTGATAATGGATCCATATAATCATCAGCTATATAAATTGTTTTAATCTCAGAATTGATAATCATTTTTGCACAAATGACACATGGATGATTCGTGCAATAAAGAATCCCATTTTTTATGGATGAACCATTGATCGCAGATTGGACGATAGCATTTTGTTCTGCATGAACTCCTCTACATAATTCATGTTTCTCACCAGATGGCACATTGAGCTGTTGTCTTAAACATCCTGTCTCATAACAGTGTCTGACATGTTTAGGAGCTCCATTATAACCTGTTGCTACAATCTGATTATCTACGACAATCACTGCTCCTACTTTTCGTCGAATACAGGTTGATCGTTGAGACGCTAAAAAAGCCATCTCAATAAAATATTGATGCCAGTTAGGACGATTATCCATAAGACCCTATACCAATCCTAAGATTTCTCGGGCTTGCGCTGAAGTAGCAATAGGTCTTCCAAATTCTTCTGCTAACCTTTTTACTCTGGCTACTAATTGTGCATTAGAATCAGCTAAAATTCCCTTATGATACCAAACGTTATCTTCAAAACCGATTCTAACATGACCACCCATGACTATTGCCATCATAGCACAGGGTAATTGCCATCTGCCTACACCCGCTACGCCCCATGTAGCCGTAGGAATCTCTTCTTTTAAATGCTCTGCCATATAGAGAACGTTTTTTGGTTTACCACTCATACCACCTGGAACACCTAATACAAATTGAACATGTAATGGCGTATGAGTTATCAATCCCTTTTTAACTAATTTTGCTAAATAATCTATCATCCCTGATTCATAAACTTCAATTTCTGGAGCTACATTCATCTCTTGGAAATATGCTGATAATCTCTCTATATCTTTGGGTGAATTTATAAATACTTCATCACCAAAATTTAATGTTCCTGCATTTAAAGTTGCCATATCAGGCTTAAGCTTTAAAGGAGCCATTCTCTTTTCAAAAGATTCTCCGACTGCTCCACCTGTACTCATTTGAATAATGATTTCAGGAACAGCTTTCCGCATCTTGGTTATAGATTCTTCAAATCTTTCTAAATTTTGCGTTGCTTTTCCTTCATTATCTCTGACATGTAAATGCATGACCGTTGAGCCTGCATTGTAACAATCTAAGGTTGTTTGAGCTTGTTCGTCAGGAGTAATTGGTAGGTTTGGCTGTACAGCTCTAGTTGTCTCTGCTCCAGTTAAGGCAGTTGTTATGATTAATGGTTGCATGAATTTCTCCTTAAATTAAATATTTCTTTCTGACAACTTCAAAAGATTCTGCGATCATGTTAACTGCATTTTGTAAATCCTCATCTGTGTGACGATAACAGATATAACCATGATGGTAGGGTTGTAAGAATATTTTTCTTCTAATTAATTGAGTATAAAATTCATTACGAAGTTCTTTATATAACTTTTTATCATCTGCTGGGAAAGTGATAAATGGCATCCAAGGTGATCCACTTAACTTTGCTGGAACCTCACTATTCTGAATAACTTCGTTTACTTTTTCAGAAAACATGTTGCCTTTACGAATGATTTCTTCCAATACATTATATTTTTCTAAGAATTCAATCGTTTTTAAAGCTGCTACTTGAGCATCGCTGTTAGGGAAAAATGTTGAACTTAAAAATACCTCTTTTTCTAACATCTTCATATAGGCTTCACTTCCAACAACAACACCAATTGGCCAGCCATTTGCTATTGCTTTACCAAAAACACTCATATCCGGGGTTACTCCAAACAATTTCTGCGCTCCACCCATATTAACTCTGAAACCACTTCGGATTTCATCAAAGATTAACGCACATTCATACTCTTCTGTCAAGGATCGTAACCCTTCTAAGAAACCAGGTTTTGGCATTTCTACTTCATGAGCTAATGGATGACCTACAGGAGTAACAATGATAGCAGCAACATCTTTTCCGTGTTCTTTTAATAATTCTTTTACTTGATCTAAGTCATTATAATGGAATTCATATACATCTTCATAAAATTTTGTTGGAATTCCACCCTTAACTTCCACACACCAATCATGCCATCCATGATATCCGCATCTTAATACTTTAACTTTATTTGTCTTGGCTCTGGCAACTCTAATTGCTGTTGTTGTTGCATCTGATCCTGTTTTTACAAATACAGCCATCTCACAGGATGGTATAATTTCTTTTAACTTTCTGACAAGTTGGTTTTGATAACCTTGTGTTAATGAAAAACAAAATCCTCTGTTCTTGATTTGATCTATAACAGCATTGTCAATTTCTTCCTCACAATGACCAATAATGATTGGTCCGTATGCACATAACATATCTAAATATTCGTTGCCATCTACATCAATAACTTTGCCACCTTTAGCTCTATCAAAAAAAATTGGATATTCTCCTGGTACAAAATTATAAGGACGTCTGATACCTGCAACTGCTCCAGGTACTAATGTCATTGCTTCTGCATACATTTTCTCTGAGTTGGTCAATTTCAATTTTTCTGCCATAATTTGCTCCTTTATCTAAGGTAAAATTTCTATAATCAAGAAATTAGTTTTTTTTTATTTTGTCAATGGGAATTTCCATATATTGTTTTTTTAAAATGAATTAAAAAAAAGATTTGACTTTTTGTATGTGTATGATATACGATTTATTTAGTAGGTGTTTAGGAGTTAAAAATGAAAAGAATTATGTATTTTATCATTTTATACAATTTGTTTCTTGTGTTGGGGGCAAAAGACATTACTGTCGGTATTTATGAAAACAAACCACTTGTTTATATCGATGAAAAAAAACAACCACAGGGTTTATACATAGATATAATTGAAGAAATTGCTCTAAAAGAACATTGGAAAATCATTTATATCTATCGTTCTTGGGAAGAGTGTTTGTCTTTATTAAAAAAAGATTCTTTAGATCTGCTCGTTGATATTGCTTATTCTGAAACCAGAGATTCTATTTATGATTTTAATAGTGAAAATGTCTTTATCAATTGGGGCCAAGTTTATTCTTCCAAGAATTCACAAATAAATAATATTCTGGATATTAGCGGAAAAAGAGTTGTAGGTGTTGAAAAGGATATTTATTTTGAAGAAACATTGAAAATGCTAAATAAATTTGGCGTTATTACTGATGTTAGTACTGTTAAAGAATATTCTGAAGTCTTTCAAAAATTGGAAGATAAAGAAGCAGATATCGGTGTGGTTAATCGATTATTTGGAATTCTTAAAGACAAGGATTATAAAGTGAACATGACTGGCATTATGATTCGTCCTTCTGAGCTAAGATTCGCTTCTCCTCAAGGAAAGAATTCTGAATTATTGTCAGCAATTGATTATAATCTTAGAAATATGAAAAATACTCGTAATTCTGTTTATTTTAAAAGTATGAACCATTATCTAAGTGGTATTGATGAACCTACAGCAAAGATTTCATTTATAGATTTTAAATCATCTCTAATTATTTCATTAACCTTGCTTTTATGTATTGCTGTGATTTTCTATTTTAAGATTAAGTTAAAATTGAAGAATTATGACAAAATACATGATTTCTATCAGCATCATTTTGATGATTTCTTTAATTCTTTGTTAGGAAATTGTATTCTTATTGATGATCTCTTCAATATTGAAAAAATCAATGATCTCTTTCTTGTCAATCTTAAAATAGATTCAGATAATCTTATAAATCAGAGTATTTTTAAATTTGTTCAGGTAAATGAATCCTTTTTTGGTAAAGAGTGGAAAAAAGCTAAAGTAAAATTTACTTTTAATAACGCAAACTATGACTCAATTATTAGTTTATTCCCAATATTTTCTCAAAACAAAATAAAATACTTATTAATTTTTGATTTAAATTATGACTCTTTTAATCTGCCAATAAATGGTATAATTGATTCTTATTTTTCATTTTTTGATTCAACCCCAATACCAATAATACTTTCAGATATTGAGGGACAAATTATTTATTCAAATCAATCCTTTTTGTCTGAATTGGAATTTAATAATTTTTCTTCTTTTAACAATATACATCATTCTGTTTTTGATATCTTTGATGGATTGAAAATTCAGGTCTTACACGAAAAACTGCAATCCTATAATGATCAAAATGATTTAGTTAGATTTAAAAGTAACGTTTATAGGAATTATGGAGAATCTACTCCTTATGAAATTTTAATTAAAAAATGGTCTTTTAATGATTCTGATTATTTAATTTTTTCTTTTAAAAATGAAAGCTCAGAAAAAGAATTAGCTGTTGATGTTCACTATCGAACTTTATTTTTTAAAGAATTGTTTGAGAAAACTCCTCTAGCAATCGCAATTCTCAATGAAGACAAAGTAATTATGGACATAAATAAAGAATTCTCAGATATTTTCGGTTATGGTAAAGAAGAATCTATAAACAAAAGTTTAAAAGATTTAGTTATCCCTGATGAATTTCAATATGAATTTGAAGAAATATTCGAAACGATTCTTGATAATAAAAATCATATAAAAAAAACAATTAGGAAAAATAAAAATAACGATTTAATTCCTGTTAAAATTTTCGGAAGTGCAATTCAAATTGAAGATAAATTTGCAGGTATCTTTGCAATCTATGAAGATCTGAGTGAAGAAAAGAAAACATTGGATATTCTTTCAGAATCTGTAGAGATATTGGATGGATTTATGGAAAAGGCAAAAGATATAATTATTATATTAAAACCTGATAGCAGGATTGAAAGAATTAGTAATTCCTTTACTCAAATTTTTGGTTATACTGGTTCTGAAATCTATGACTCTAAAAGTTTCTTCCTTAATCATGTTCATCCTGATGATAGAATACAACAAAATTCTTGGTTTTTCGATCTCAATAATGATGAAGATCAAAAAAACAGCCAGTTTAGATTTATGAAAAATGATGGTAATTATTTATGGTTAGAAGAAAAGGCAGTTGTTTTAAAAAATAATAATAATAAAACGGAACACATTTTAATAATTTCAAGAGATATTAGTAATTACAAATTAAATGAAGAGAAATTGATTCACCAAAAAAAGTTTATCGCAAATATTATGGATAGAGTTGAAGATGGAATTTTGAATATAGGTATTGATGGTAAAATTAATTATATCAATAGCTCAATAACAAATATGTTCTATGAAACAAAAGAGAATCTAATTAATAAAAGTGTTTTCGATATTATAAATTTAGAAGGAAATTTTAACTTTAACAGCAAATTTTTATACGATTTGTATATGGATGGTGAAAAGCAATTTTATAATGTTTTCTTAAAAATTAAGCATTCTGATAAAAAAATTGTTAGTAACATTAGCTCAATGCCTATTAATTCTGAAGAAAATGGAAAAACTCTCCTTCTCTTTATTAGAGATTTAACTTATCAGAAAAAAATTCAATCAGAACTTCAAAAATTAAAAAATCTTGAAATTATGCAGAATTATACATTGCATTTGGCAAATGACTTTAATAATATCCTAACTGCAATTATGGGGCATATCTCCTTACTAAAAATGAATCCAAATATTGATTCTTCAATTCTGGAACGTGTAAAAAAAGCAGAAGATGCTTCAAAAAAGGCGATTGAGTTAACCCAAAAAATATTCCCCATTGATAGTAATCAAAATATTATTCGTGATTATTATTCTCTCCGATCTTTAATAGAATTTATAGAACATTCCATTTCTGAAAGTTTTACTCTAAATACCTTTCTTCAAACAAAAGAAGATCAAGTTTATATCAATCAGTCTTTAACTGAATCTCTGATAAAAAAAATTATTGATAATGCTATGGAAAGCATGCCTAAAGGTGGTAATCTTGTCCTCAGATCAGATGAAATTGTATTTGATGAAAATAATATATTCTCGTTAAACCAAGGTAAATATGTAAAGTTAAGCATCATTGACCAGGGTTGTGGTATCGATGAACAACATATGGATAAAATTTTTGACCCTTACTTCTCAACAAAAAATAAAGAAGGTTTAGGATTGACTCAAGCTTTTCATTTAATGAAGATGCAAAAAGGTTATATACAACTGCAATCCCAAAAAAATATTGGTACATTTGTAGATATTTTCTTGCCACTAAATCCATATGAAGAAGTGGTACTTAATGAAGCAGATATTGATCTGAGTAATATAAGGATTCTATTTATGGATGATGAAATGCTGGTTAATGACATTGCTGAAGAATATTTAACAAGATTTGGCTTTAAAATCACTATTATTAAAAAAGGAGAAGAAATGCTAAGTATTCTTGAACAAGGGATAAGATTTGATTGTTATATTCTGGACTTGGTTATTGGTGATGGTATGGGCGCAAAAGACACAGTACATAAAATCAGAGAGGTTGATTCTCAGGCTAAAGTGATCTTGTCCACTGGTTTAAAAACCGAACCAACTCTCTTGGATTTTAGAAAATATGGATTTGATGATTATATAGAAAAACCTATTGATTTTCATCTATTAAAAACAAAAATACTAAGATTGGTTATTAATTGAAATATTTTACAATAAATCTTGACAAAAAATACACAGAGTTTTAAAAATTGAATCTGTATTAATAATTTGATCTTCGGAAAAATGCTTCACTTAGGTGGAGTGATTTTTTTTTCTCAATTTTATGAATTTGAGAGTTCTCTAAAAAAAATAAAGTTAAAGAGAGATGGAGGTAAAAATGGCAAGCATTCCAAGCAGCCGTTATTTTAAAAATTTGAAAGAAATGTCCACAGTTAGAGCTATGGCTGAAACTATTATGAACAATTCCAAAGTTCGTAAGATAACCACTGCAGAAGCGTATGAAATGGCAAAAAAACAACCAGGAGTCAGTGAAACGGATCTAGAAATATATCCTGCTTTTGCAAAACTTGTTGGGCTTCCAGAAGGCTCAAAAGTACTTAATGATTGCCATGGAAGTATTATCGGTCGAACAGCTAAAGCCAGAAGATTTTTTTCAAAATTAAACACGGCTGATAAGGATAAAATTGAAGGTGATGTCAGAGAAGCTATCTTTCAAATGGAACATTATCCTTTGATAAAAGCTGAAGCTGTTTTAGGAATGGACAAAGATTTAATGATTAAAGCAACTTTTGTCACCACAGAATCTGATGTTGCAAATGTTTTTAATTGGTTATGCAACTTTACACCTTTTGAATTAATAGAAAATGATTATAATTCCAGCCCTCAAATTCCAATTCTTGATATCATTTTAGTAGCTTTTAATGAATGGACTTGTGAAGATACTTTCTATAATAAAGTTGGCTCAACTCAGCTTGCTTTAGTTGATGAAGTTCATAATGTGATCTTTAATTTTGGGATGCGCTATTTTGGTGAAAGGAAAAAAGGAACTCTTACTTTAGGTTGGACTTCCGGAATTCATTTAGGAATGGCTGCTTGTCATGGTGGTATAAAAGAAATTGATTTTAATGAGTGTCAAACTCCTTTTAATTCTTTAGGAAAACGTTCTATTGCTTTCTTTGGTTTATCTGGTACAGGGAAATCTTCTCATACCAACTCTCATGATAATGGAGGAACTCTGCCTGCTGGGGTTAAAAAAGTCGTTTTACACGACGATGCTTTTCAAATTAATATTGAAGAAAAAAATTGCCGTTGTTGGGAACCAACTCTCTTTGATAAAACCGATTCCAGACCTGTTGGTCATCCTGATTGGAAATATGCATTATCTTTAATGAATCATTCTATTATTGAAATTGATGGTAAAAAAATGCCTGTGGGTGAAGATATAAGACAATCCAATGGAAGAGCTTTACTTGATCGGGATATGTTGGGCGACTGGGTGAATAAATGCAGTTTTCCTAAAGCATTGTGTTGGTTGATGAAGGATACAGTTTTGCCACCTGTAATTAAATTTAATGATAAATATCTAGCCGTTGCTATGGGTGCTGCTTTGATAACCAAACGAAATAAAGCAGAAAATGTGACTGCTGAAGAACTTAAAAAACTTGCTTTTGAACCTTTTGCTAACCCTTTCAGAGTTTATGAATTGTGGAAAGATGTTGAAGCCTTTTTAAGTATTGCTGAAAATGATGCTGAATTTTATTCTTTTAATTCACAAGGTTTTTGGAATAAGTCAGATTCTGAATTAAACTCGATTGCTTTACAAACATCTTTAACTATCCAAACTGGGATTTTAACTGATAGTATTGAATGGGAAGATTGGGATTTGCTTCCTGGGGCTATGATTCCAACAAAAAACAGTATTGAGAAAATTCTTCCAGGTTTTTATGAAAAGTATAATCCTGAAAATGTTGAAAATTCTCATGAATATAAAGAATTATTAAAAAACAGATTTCAGCAAAGAATTGATTTTATTAAGGGGTCTGATGTCGCAACAAAACCTGATTTGTTAGTAAAACTAATAAATTCATTACAGATAAATTTATAAGATTACTAAAAGAAGCGCTCTTTTGAGCGCTTCTTTTTTCTGAGGAAAAAATGATACATAATTTGTTAAAAGGAAAAAAAATTGTTTTAGCTTCTGCCTCTCCTAGGCGTAAAGAATTATTCAAACTTATGGGTTTAAAATATATTCAAGTATCTGCTGATGTTGATGAAAGTGTTTTTCCCCAAGATCACTCTAATCCTAGAAAGTTTGTTTTAACGCAATCTTCAAAAAAGTGTAAAGAGATTGTTTCTCGAATGGATCATGATTGCATAGTTATTGCGGCTGATACAATTGTCTATCATGATAAAAAGATCTTAGGTAAACCTTATGATGAAGAAGAAGCAGAAAAATTTCTTCGACATCTTTCAGGGAAGACTCATCAAGTATATACTGGAGTTACTATTTTTTATAAACAAAACTATATCTCAGATGTAGAAAAAACCTATGTAACTTTTAAAGAATTGTCTGAAAAAGAAATTAAAGAGTATATTATGACTCAAGAGCCTATTGATAAAGCAGGTGCATATGGTATTCAGGGTTTTGGTTGTCAATTTGTCAGTAAAATTAATGGATGTTATTTTAATGTTATGGGCTTCCCTATTAATCTTTTTTATAATATGCTTCAAAATATTAAATTGAAAGGTCAGGAATGAAAAAACTCTTCTATAACGCAAAATTCTATGCTTTGGAAGCACAAATTGAAATATATAATGCTATGCTTGTTGAAAATGATAAGATATTAGACCTTTATCAGGAGATACCTTCCTTCGATTGTGAAAGGATAGATTTGAAAGAAGCCTGCGTTCTGCCAGGTTTTACTGATACACATACTCATTCTTTTGAAGGTGGGCTATACAATAAAGGTGTTGATTTGTCTAAAGCTGAAACTATTAAAGACGTTCTTGATTTGTTAGCTCATGCTCAACCAATATCAGGGATGATTTTTGCATGGCAATATGATGAAAATAATATCAAAGAAAAGAGATTTCCAAACTACGAAGAATTATCAAAGACCATACCTCAATACCCTTTATTATTAAGAAGAATTGATGGGCATTCCTGTGCAATTAATAAAAAAGCTTGTGAATGTATTGGCTTTGAAAAAAAACTTGCAGAAGATCCAAAATCTGTGCTTAAAGGGTATGCTAACGATCATGTCGCTCATTGGTTTCATCAAAATCTAGATAATCAGGCGATTATCGATAGTTATCAGAATGCTTGTCAGATTGCTATGCAAAATGGCTTAACAGGTATTCATACAATGATAGGTGATGCTCAGAATAGCTATTTGCATTTTCCTTTAATCTTTAATAATTTGGATTCTTTTCCAATTAATATCATTCCTTATCCTCAATCATTCAATATAGATCAAGCATTAAATATTGGTTCTAAACGAATTGGTGGATGCATCCTTGCTGATGGATCCTTTGGATCTCATACAGCTGCCTTGTTTGAACCATATTATGACCAACCTAATAATTATGGTGTACCTTACCAGAGTCAGGAATTTTGGGATCAATTTATACTTAATGCTCATCTGAATGACCTGCAGACAGGAGTTCATTGCATTGGAGATTTTGCCATTGAACAGCTGATTTCTGCTATTGAGAAAGCTCAAAATACCGTTTTTAAAGATCTGAGACACCAAATAATTCATTGTGAATTATTAAATGAAGAACAGATAGAAAAGATGGCTTCTTTAAATATTTCTGCTGTAATGCAACCAATGTTTGATCGTTTATGGGGTGGCCCTGATGGTTATTATTCTAAAGTATTAGGAGCAGAAAGGACAAAAAGAACAACTCGTTTAAAATCACTAATTGATAAAAATATTTTGGTTACTGGTGGCTCTGATTGGTATATCACTGAATTGAATCCTTTGAAAGGTATTCACGCAAGTGTAAATATTCATTATAAACCTGAAAGATTATCCGTTTTTGAAGCGATAAAACTTTTTACTTCAAATGCCTCTTGTTTATCTTTTGAAGAAAAAACTAAAGGGATTTTGAAAAAGGGATATTTTGCTGATTTTGTCTGTCTAAATGAAGATATCTTTAACTCTGAAAGCATCGATAACATATTGGTAGATCAGGTTTATTACAAAGGGAAAAATGTCTTTAAAAGATAGAATTCAATTATTAAAATCTGAAATTAACCTTGAGCTTCAGTATCATCCTAAAGCTCAATTAACTGATTTATTTAAATTGTTATCCCAAAGTGCTTTTGGTCCGGGTCATAATATACAAAATATTGATGTGGCATATAAATACTATTTAGAAGAATTGAATAATTCAGAAGTATTTGATCAGATATCAATTCAACCTTGTTTATATTTTAATGATTTTTATAGAATCAATCTATCTTTGGTTAAGTATGGATTAATTCCTGTTGATGAACTTTTCAGATGGTTTATTGAAAGTTCCAATGTCATTTGCATAACTTCTGAATCTGAATTTTATAATGAATGGGATCTTGTTCTGGAAGTTATAAAACAAGAAAAAATGATCTTTAATGAATTTGAAAAAGAAATGGAATATTTAAACGAAATAATGAAAAAAAATAGATTTTTGTGTCATCATTCTGAAATTTATAAAAATTCTTATCATCCTCATTACAGAATTGTTCATGAGCGTTTAATCCCATTAACAATAAAGGGTTATTGATTAAGATTCTGTGAATTATGAACTCATCTTTACAATCATTTGTACGATCACAAAGATTTTACTTTACTTTGATTTCAAATTTATTATTTTGGAATCAGAAACCTAGTATGGAGGTTAAATGCGATATACCCGCATCTATTTATTGCTGATTATGCTTTTTATAATCAGTTTCTTATCAGCTCAGAACAAAGTGATTTTAAATATTACAGTCTCAGGAAATACACATATTTCCAATGATTTGATCATGTCTTCAATTGGCTTAAAAATTGGTGACTTTTATGATCAGGATAAAGCTTCGGAAGCAATAAAATCTTTGTATAAATTAAATGTTTTTGAAGATATCGAAATCAATGACAATCAAATTGAAAAGGGTGTCTTATTATCAATCATTATCAAAGAACTTCCTGTCATAAAAAAATTTAAGTATTCTGGCTCTAAAGTTATCTCAAAAGATAAAATTGAACAAGCTGGAATTTTACGTCTTGGGAGTTATTGGTCTGAGATCATACAGTCTGAAAACACTAGAAAAATTCTAAATGAATACAAAACTAAAGGTTATACTCAGGTTGCTCTTGATTATGATGTAAAAATTAGTGAAAATAATGAAGCCGAAATTAACGTAAAAATCTCTGAAGGTAAGAAAATTGTTGTTAAAAAGATTTTGTTAAGCGGAAATGAACAAATTCCTAATAAAAAACTCTTATCAAAAATGAAAACTAAAACTAAAGGATGGTTTAGATCTGGTAGTTTTGAAGATGAAAAATTTGATGAAGATTTAAATGAAATTATAAATTATTATAAAAAACTAGGATATATGGATGCCAGAATCGTCAGTTCTGATAAAAATATCGTTAATCATAGATATTATGAGATTAATATCCAAATTGAAGAAGGTACGAAATACTATTTTGGATCTGTTGTTATTGAAGGAAATGAACGCTTTACAACAGAAAACTTAATGAAAAATTTTACTTTTAAAACTGATGAAATATTTGATATGGAGAAATTTAACAAGCAATTAGCCAAAATATCTTCTCTTTATTACGAAGAAGGATACATTTATGCCAGCTTCAATCCTGAAATTGAAAAAATGGGGAATAAAGTTAATGTGGTTTTACATATCGAAGAAAACAACAGAGCCAGAGTTCATAAAGTTTTTATCACAGGTAACCGAAAAACTAAAGAAAAAATCATAAGAAGACAATTAGATATAGCACCTGGTGATTATTTTCGTCAAAGTTTAATTATTAAAAGTCAACAAAATGTTTATAATATGGGATTTTTTGAACCCGACATGAAACTTGATTATCAGCCTATTAATAAAGAAGGAGATATTGATCTCTATCTTAATGTTACTGATAAAACCTCTGGTCAAGCTAATGGTGGCGTTGGATACAATAGTCGCGATGGGGTTATAGGTCAGTTTAGTCTTGCTCATAATAATATTCTTGGTAATTATTGGCAGGGTAGTTTAAAATGGGAGTTTGGTGGTAGTATTCAAAACATTGAATTTGATTTTACTAATCCATACTTTTATGACACTCAAGTTTTAACAGGTTTTAATCTTTATCATACTCGTAAAGATTGGGATAGCTTCAACTATCAGATTTATACTAACGGTGGGGGAGTTTCTCTAGGTTATCCTTTAAAGTTCATTGATTATACTCGAATTATTGGAAAATATTCCTTGTACTCAAAAAAATATAATATTATTGATTATAATGATACTTATTCAAGTAGTTTAGCTGAATTAGATTCAACAGGATGGCAAAATACAAGTTCAGTTAATTTTACTATTTCACGTGATAGTCGTGACAATGTTTTTTATCCTAGTTCTGGATCTAAATTTGCCTTATTTACTGAATTAGCTGGTGGACCTTTTGGGGGTGACTTTAATTATTTTAAACAAATCGCTGAAGTAAGCTGGTACACACAAACTTTCTGGAAATTGGTATTAAGAACTAAATGGCGTATCGGTTATGTTACTGAATATGGTGGTTCAGGAAAAGATGTTCCACCTGATGAACGTTTTTATTTAGGTGGTGTAGGTACTGATGGATTAAGAGGATATGGAGAACGTTCAATAGGTCCTGTTGATGGTGGAAAAAGAGAAGTATTATTCTCTACAGAGTACACAGTTCCTATTTCATCTGATCAAATTGTGGGTCTTTTATTCTTGGATGCAGGCAATTGTTATAATAAATTTGAATCCTTTAATTTCTGGGATCTAAAAAAAGGTTCTGGTTTAGGTACTCGAATTCGAACTCCATTTGGTTTAATCGGGTTTGATTATGCTTATAATTTTGAAGAAAAAACTTGGGAACCTCACTTCCAGTTTGGTACAAACTTCTAATGCCTTAATCATTTTTAGCAGAGGAAGTTATGATTAAAAAAATTCTTGTTTTACTGTTTTTAATTTCATCTGTAAACCTTGTGTTTGCAGATGAAATTGACTTAAATGTCTATTTAGATAAAAATTCTGTATCTTTGGAAGAACCTTTTACTCTTACTATTGAAATATCTGGCTTAAATGATCGAAATGTCGAACAACCAATTTTACCAAATTTGCCTTTTAAAAATATTGGTTTATATACAGGAGAAAACGAAACTGTTACTATAATTCAAGGAAAATTAACTTCTTCAAAAAAATTAAGTTTTACATATACTCTTCAACCAACTAAAATCGGTTCTTTTACTATCCCCCCCATAAATGTTAAAATAGCTGGCAAATCTTATAAAACAAATAGTTTGATGATTAATGTCGTTAAAGGACAATCAAAAACCAATACGAATAATTTCCAATATAAAAAAGAATCCACAATTTCTAAAGATGATGTATTTATAAAAGTTTTTATTAGCAAAAGTCAAGTATATAAAAATGAACCATTTATAGTTAAATATATTCTCTACTCTGTTTTTCAACCTCAGAATTATTCCTACGTCACAGAACCAAATTTTAGCTCTTTTTGGAAAGAAGATTTACAAAAAGAACAGGATCAAAAAGGATATGTTACAAATTATAATGGAAGAAAGTATCTAGCTATCGATTTAAGTACACTTTCTCTTACACCTACTAGATCAGGAAGACTATCTATTCCTTCTTTTGTTTTTGATGTGGATATTAATGTGCCCTCAAGTTCTCTTTTTAGTTGGGGTATTAATAAAAGAATTAGGCTGACTACTCAGGAACAAATAATCAATGCCCTTGAGTTACCTGATAATTCAAATCCTTCATTTACTGGTGCTATTGGACAATTTAGTGTTAATTCAAGTATCAATTTACAAAAGCTTAAAGCGGGTGAATCTTTTACTTATTCTTTGATTGTTAATGGAAAAGGAAATTTAAAACAATTCTCTAATCCAATATTCCCATCATTATCAAAAATGAAAGTTCTTGATCCTGAATCAGAAGTGATTTTAGACAATAACAATGATGAATTAAAAGGGAAAAGAATTTTTAAATATACCTGTATCCCTCAAGAAGAAGGTTTATACGTGATCCCTCCCTTAAATTTTACTTATTTTGACCCTATTAAAAAACAGTATATTTCTTTGCAAACCAAAGAGATTAAAATATTAACTGAAAAAGGTAATATTGTCTTAAACTCTGATAATTCTCAGAATATGATTAAAAAAGAAGGTAGTGATATTGGTTTTATTGAAACAAAGATGTCCTTTCAATCATATAATATTAATTTTAAAACTCTTTGGTATTGGATAATTATTATTTCACTTTTCATTTCAGTTCCTATGCACTATTTATATAAAATGGAACAAGATAAATTAGCTGCAAATATTGAATATTTAAGGAATAGAACTGCTAGAAAGATCTTAAAGAAATATTTAAAGGAAGCTTTCAATGCTTATCATCATCATCACATAAATGAGTTTTATGATTCATCAATGAAAGGATTATCATTATTTTTATGCGATAAATTATCCATTCCTAGAGGTAGCACTTATTCAGAAATCATTGAAAATTTTAAAATCAAGGTTCTTAATAAAACTTTATCAGATGAAGTTGAACAATTTATGAATAAATGCAGTCAAGTAAAATATATGCCTGGTGATACCGGAAGTGAAACATTCAAAAATGACTATTTCTATTTAAAAAGTTTAGTCGATCAATTAATTAAGATTTTAAAATAAGGAAAATAATGAAACATACATTTATTTTAATTCTTTTTATAATTTGTGTTTTTCAGATTCTAAATTCTACGAATACTACAAATTTATATAATTCAGCAATATCTGCTTATCAGACTAAGCAATTTGATATTGCATTAGATGGTTTTTCTCAAATGGAAAAACAAAATATTCACAATCCAGATTTGTTTTATAATATAGGGAATTGTTACTTTAAAATGAATCGAATTGGTTTAGCTATACTTTATTATAAAAAAGCTTTACTCTATAACTCTGCACATCGCCTCGCTCGAAAAAATCTAAGCTTTGCTTTAAAGTTTACACGTGATAAACAGGATTATGATCAACAAAATTTTTTAACTGGAATTATTCTAGTTTTTTATAACTCTCTTTCATTAAACATGCTGTCTTGGATTCTACTTATTCTCATAATTTTGATTGTTTTTATGTGGCATTTGTTAGTTAGAAATAATTCAGAAAATGAGATTACAATCAGGTTTTTGCTGGTTAATACTGTAATCCTAACTTTCTTTATTATGATATGGTGTGGAATGCGTTATTATCATTATGAAAATAATAACGAAGCTGTAGTTTTAGCATCAACTGTCAACGGATACAGTGGTCCTGGTGAAGATTTTACAAAATTATTCACTATTCATGAAGGATTGATTGTCAAATTGGTTAAACAAGAACAAGGGTGGACACAGATTTCTTTACCAAACGGATTTAGTGGATGGGTAAGATCTTCTATTTATAAACCAATAAGTAATCAAGAATAATGAATACTCTCCAATCATCTCAAAAGAAGTTGTTTAAAAATACTGGTATTATGTCTATTGCAGTTTTTTTTAGTAGGATTCTGGGTTTAGTCCGAGATCAGGTTATGGCTGCATATTTTGGAACTAGTTATGTTAATGATGCTTTTAGTGTTGCTTTTAATATTCCAAATCTATTAAGAAGATTATTTGGTGAAGGAGCGTTATCAGCTTCTTTTATTCCAATTTATAACGAATTGGGTTTTAAAAGAAATCGTCGATATCAAATGCTGTTTGCCTTAAATGTTTTAAATATTTTAACAGTTATTTTAGGTCTGTTAACTATTCTTGGGATTCTTTTTACTCCACTGATAATAAAATATGTTTATCCTGGTTTAGCTCCTGAAACTGCACAACTTGCTGTAAAATTAACATATATCATGTTCCCATATTTATTTTTTATAGGCTTATCTTCCACATTTATAGCAATCTTAAACTCTCATAATTACTTTTTTGTTACTGGTTTATCCTCTGCGTTATTAAATGTAGGCTGGATTGTCAGTATTATTATCGGTTCGTGGTGTACAGGTAATACAGAAGAATTAATATATTTTACTGCTTGGGGTACCATTTTTGGTGGTTTTCTGCAAACAGCTATAAATATCCCATTATTAAAAAAAATTGGGTATAATTTTAAGATATTTATTAAATTAAACTCTCTCGCAATGAAAACTCTTTGGAAAAGATTTATACCTGGTATGTTAGGTTTGGGAATTAGAGAAATAAATTTATTAATGGATGCCTTTATTGCTTCTTTTTTGCCTATTGGAAGTATTGCTGCCTTAGGATTTGGAAATCGTCTTATGCAATTACCCTTAGGAATTTTTGGTATTGCAGCAGGTACAGCTGTTCTTCCTGCTTTTTCAAAAGCATTTATTAATAAAGATTTTGAAGAATTATCAAATTCTTTAAGGTTTTCAATTCTATTTATGATCTATATCATGATCCCTGTTACTGCTTTAATTATTGGTGGGTCAAAAGATATTATAATTTTGTTATTTCAGCGAGGAATTTTTGATGCACATGCTACAAATATGACCGTCATAGCGCTTACTTGTTATTCTATAGGTCTAGTGTTCTTTGGCTTGAATCAAACGATTACACCTGTATTTTATGCTGCTAAGGATACTAAAACTCCAGTATTGATTGCAGCTGTTATGGTTGTTCTAAATATTACACTGAATATCATTCTCATGATACCTTTAAAACATGGTGGTTTAGCACTTGCTACTTCAATTACAGCAATGGTTCAATTTTTTGTTATGTTAAGATTATTAAAAAAAAGATACAAAGATATTAAAATTACAAAAATCATTTTTAATCTTATAAAAATTCTAATAATTTCTGTTATTATTTATTTACTTGTTTCATGTTTCTCTCATAATTTTATCGCACAATCCTTTATCTTAAAATTATTTAAAGTCATAATCTTAGTTGCTATTTGGCTATTTGTTTTTGCTATTGGAGGATTTTCGTTGAAATTAGATTACTGGAATATTTTCTCTGAAAGACTATGTCGGAAATTTCTGAAAAAATAAAAAGTAAGCTTTCATTATTACCTGAGCAACCAGGTGTATATTTAATGAAAGACATAGATGGAACTATTATCTATGTAGGAAAAGCTGTCGTATTAAAAAACAGAGTTAAAAGTTATTTTATAAATCAACATACTGAAGTTAAAACAATCCAATTGGTAAAACATATTGATGATTTTGAATATTTTATTACAAATTCTGAATCCGAAGCGTTTATATTAGAAGCAAACCTAATCAAAAAATACAAGCCACGTTATAATATTTTATTAAAAGATGACAAACAATACCCTTTTATTAAAATAACATGGAACGAGTATTTCCCTCGTGTTATGGTAACTCGAGATATTCTCAAAGATGGTGCAAAGTACTATGGGCCTTATACAGATGTTAAATACTTAAGGAAGACTTTGAGAACTATGGAATGGATCTTTCCTCATAGAACCTGTAGTAGAGATATTCCTGATGAAGGTGTAGCTTATAAACGTGCTTGTTTAAACCTTCAGATGGGAAAATGTCCTGCTCCATGTATTGGATTAATTTCGAAAATTGATTATCGAAAATCAATACAAAGAATTATGAATTTTTTAATTAATCGCAATCAGGAAACAATAAAAGAATTAAATGAAGAAATGTATAAATGCTCTGAAAATTTGGAGTTTGAAAAAGCTGCCAGATATAGGGATCAAATTAGAGAAGTAGAAAAAATTCAAAAATCTCAAACAATGCATTTTGCTGATGAAAAAAATAGAGATATTGTAGGTATTTATCAAGAAGAAAATCATACTGCTGTTGCCTTATTAAAAATAATTTCAGGAAAAATGTCACTAAAAGAAGTCTATTCTTTTAAAAATACAGAAAATGAAAGCAAAGAAAGTATTATGTTAGCATTTTTGATACAGTATTATTTAACTAGGTTGGATCAATTACCTCACCAGATTGTTATACCTTTTGAACCTGAAGAATTTGATAAAATAGATTCTATTCTGACTAAAAGAATGCATATACCCCAAAGAGGAGAATTTAAACAACTTATTAAAATAGCAGAGAAAAATGCCTTTGATTTTGTTGAAAGCAGAAAATTATTCCATATGAGAAAAAGCTCAAGAACCATTGTTCCCATACAGGAATTAAAAGAAAAATTGAATCTAAGCAAATTACCTAGAAAAATGATCTGCATTGATATTTCTACCATACAAGGAACAGATACAGTATCTTCTTTGGTTTTTTATGAAAATGGAAAACCTTTAAAAAGACAATTTAGACACTTCAGTATGAAAACATTTGAGGGACAAAATGATTTTGCAGCAATGGCAGAAACTATGGATAGATATCTAAAACATCTAGATGATGATAACGAAGGATGGGAAAAACCAGATTTAATTGTTATCGATGGAGGGAAAGGTCAATTACATTCAGCTTTTGAAATATTGAGCAGTTCAAAACATTCAGATATTGATATGGTCTCTTTGGCAAAAAGGGTTGAGGAAGTCTATACGATGACTCAAGATCAGTCTGTATTTTTACCCAGAAATTCTTCAGCCTTGAGATTATTAGTTACAATCCGTGATGAAGCTCATCATTTTGCAGTTAGTTACCATAGGAAAAGACGATCAATCAGAACTTTATCAAGTCAGCTTTGATGACATAAAAGGTCTTGGAAATGAAAAGAAATTATTTCTTTTAAAAGAATTTGGTTCTGTTGAAGCCCTATCTAAAGCTGGAAAAGAAGAACTTCTCTCTCACAAGGGTATAGGAGAAAAAATGGCAGAATCAATTTTGCATTATTTTAAAGAGAATAAAGGAGAATAAAGGGGTTTATATATTGGGAAGAACAATTTAGTGTCTGCGATGAACAAATGGACACTCAGCATAAAAAAATTATTTAATATCATTAATAAATTACATTCTGGAATGACAGAAAATTTTCAAGATTTTGCCTATGAAGTAATTTTACTTGAGTTTAGAAGATATTCTGATGAACATTTTTTATGCTTTAGAAAAAATAATTGATTTAGCTTACTATTCAGAACTTTGAAATTAACAAATCTAACATAAGATAATCAAGGAAAAACTTCAACAATTTATTGATGATGATGAAGATTAAATTTACAGAAAAGGTTTAAATGTGTGAAAATGTTGAGTTTTCTAAAAGACTGGTTTATACGTCATATTATATCATTAGATATAGAATATGAAGGATAAATTAAAAAAAAGGGTCATCTGAGCAGACAACCCTTTTTTTATAAAAGTTAACTTATTTTTTTAAAGTAAACATCGCACCTATATAGTAATTGTCTTTATTACTGTCCATATAACCACCTAAATCTATGCTGAGATTTTCAGAGTGCTGATAACCAATACCTGCTGTAAAACGTTTGGTGCTTTCTGAAAGATCATTGTTGATTTTTCTAACAGTGAGATTAATCTGATCTGGTGTACCTACAGTCATAATTCCATCTCCATAATTGATTCTTTCATAATTGGTACTGTTTACAAATTTTTCTCGAGAATCTGTGTTATAGAATCGATGATTATAACATGTACCAATTCTGAAGCAGAAGTTTCTTAGTGAAAATGCATCATGATCAGAAAGATCATTTTTGGGTAATCTGAATTCAATACCGATTGGAATAGTAATATTTAAATCATTTATTGTTTTACTAATCTTATAAATTGAAGTAGAATTACTATACAAAACAAAATCTTCATTTTCTTCTGCGCTTGTACCTCTCTGATATATTTCATTTCTAAGATATTCGTTTTTATTTTCAAGGTCTTGTGATGACCTCAAACAACTTAAACTTGCTCCATAGCCAAAACATAAATATTCATTGAGATATGAATTGTTTTTTGCAAAAGCTTCAAATCTGAATCCTGAAAGATCTCCATCATTTTTTTTTGATCAGTAATTGATATTTCCTCATAAAGATTTACAGTTAAAGAATCATTCTCGAATTTTTGAAGATCCTTAGTAATATCTGAGTACCCATAACATATATCTCCTGAAAAATAACCTAAACCTAGCCCTGCATTCCAAAAGTCTTGTTGATGTCTGATAGGATTGTTATTTTGATTGGACCGATAGGTAAATTTTAACAAGGTTTCAAAAGTATTCGTTTTAGAATTTACATTATAATCTTGTTTATAATTATAAAAAGAATGATAGTTATCTTGTGAATTTAGATTATAACGTTCTGTCGTAGCAGAATAATGATCTGATATTTCTGAAGAACAATCTGAATGTATGTCAAAAATTATGTCTGCTCTGATTTCATCTCTTGCAAAGGGTTGTAAATAAGAAAGATTTAACTTAATATTTGACCCATTTGTGCTAGAATTAAAGTCACCTATTTCTTTTTTTTCATTATAAACTAAATGATTTATAAGATTTGTATATGATAATGATCTTTCTCCACTAAAACTACTATGATAAAATCCTTCCATGTCTTGATTATTGGGATAATAATAGTTTGAGGCTTTATAATTTTCTTGATTATATCTATCAACAACGAATTTTAAACCAATAATTTTATCATAATAATTATAACAGTTATTCAAAATTAAATAAAAAACTGTTATTCACATCATCATATTTTTTTTCTTTTGTTTGAATAATTTTTTCAGTATCAATATAACCATCACTATCTAAATCTTCATAATTGGTTACAATTTTTTCTGATTCTCCTTCGTTTTGAGAAGTGAGTTTATTGTCTTTAAATCTAACAAAAAGAGCATGCTTGATTTTTGTATTATAAGGATTAACAAATGAAACACCAAAAGGATATTCTGAAACTTTTTTAGAGTTTGATTCAATTTTGTTATAATCAATTGTTTCAGTATAATAAAAATAGTCAGCTAATTGTGTAAAGTAATAGGTTTGTTTGTAGAAACTGAGTTCAATAGGATCATATAGTTTTTTCCCATTCTCCATCTATACTGCTACCTAGCGACAGATTTCTCATTGATATGGGATTTTGTGCAGTTAAAGCAACAAAATTGCTGATAATAATGATTATTAAAAAATATTTTTTTCATAAAATCTCCTTCATTCTGAAATTAAAGAAACATCGTCTATAAGCCAACCACAAGCCGTTTCATAAATATTATCAGAAATAAAGAGAAAACGAATCTTTATAGTCTGACCATTGTATGCATTCAAATTATAAGTAACCTCATCCCAATCAGAATATTGGCCACTATATGAAGAGATCCCATTTGTATTGACTAATATATCCCAAGAGTTTCCATCATCATTACTTATCAGTACATAAGCATAATCATACCCTGATTCTGCATTTACAAACTGATAAAAAGATAAGACAGAGTTGTTATTTTTTAAGGTTATTGATGGCATGTATAAGGTTTCAGCTGAATTTGAGGGGTAGTTTGAATCCAATTGTACTCCCCAGACCTTATCACCTGAATGTGCATTATATAAAGAATGTCCATATTCCCATGTAGAGCTGGTAAAACCTCCATTATTGTTTTCAAAATCATAAAATAGATTTATTATATCAGAGAGCAATATGGATTTTATATTTGAATTAAAAACTTGAGTATCTTTATAATTCTGAATATAGTAAGAATATGTTAAGCCAATGGTTTTGATTGATTTGTCAATAAATTGGGTAGAGTCAGCTGGTAATTCTGCAATTAACTGAAAATCAGTTAAATTTAAAGAATTTACAGAACGGTAAATACGATAACCATCTTCAGCTGTTGATAAATCTGACCAATTAAGAATAATATCTGTAGAATCTCCCCTAACAGGGTCTTGTAAAACTGGAGGAACGAATTTGTATATAGCCGTAATAGTATCACTAAGTTCAGTTTCTTCAAATGGACTTTTAGCTTTTATACGGTAAATGTTTGTAATGTTTGGATTAATATTTGAGTCATCAAAACTATTGGTCGTTACAGTAAAAGAATCTGTTTCATTTTTATAAATAATAAACTCAGTCGCAGCATCATAATTATTTCTCCAACGCATTTTCAAAGTTGTCAATGAAGAATAAGAAATAAAAACTTGATCGGGTGGTAAAATTTTAGCTGTTTTTATGGTTAAAGTATCAATTGCTGTCAAACCATTGTTAATCAAGGTAACCCAATTTGAAAAAAATACTTCGTATCACTTGATAAATTACTAATAGTATAAGATAGCGAATCTGGACTTAAATTCTTTTTTAGTAAAAAATTATTTAAATATAAAGAATAGCTTAAGAAACGATCGTCTGTACATTTGTTCCAACGTACACTAATTTTGTTTGAACGAATATCCCCATTAAAATACCCAGTTGAAAAGGAATCACCATTAAGTAATCTGCTCCTGTCTATTAAAGTCTGGTTGTTCTGATTGCTCAATACTCCTTTACGAAATGAAAAAGGATTTTCACACGATACAATAAAAACGGTGAAAATGATTAAACCCCATAGAATTTTTTTCATACTTCCTCCTAAATATACCTATGCAAAATGGAGTTTTGCAAATATTTTTGTTAAAACGATATTTAGATTTTAATTGTATTATGTCAAGTATTTTACTTATAAAACAAAATAAATGTTTAAATTAGAAATGAAACTATTAAATTATTCTTCTTAAATCAGCACTTTTATGAATGTCAATTAAGAAATAGTCTCAGAGCATAATCTCACTTAATAAATTACATTTCAAGGTCACAGTTATAAATTCGAAAAGTATATTCTTTATTAAAACACTTAATAAATAAATGATTATTGATGTTATTTTTAGACGATTAACTAGACATTTTTTTGATCTTCTTTTTTGAAAAGAATAGATTTTATGATGATCTACAATAAATTTAAAAATTGTCAGTTAAATAATAGTAATTCACTCGAATAATAAAAAAAAGCACCAGTTAAGGTGCTTACTATATGGTGGCAGGACCCAGACTTGAACTGGGGACACAAGGCTTTTCAGGCCTCTGCTCTACCGACTGAGCTATCCCGCCGTACACGCTATTGATAAGCTCAAAAAACCAAATTGTAGTTTTCTTGTCAAGAATAAAATTAAGAAAAATAGTTTTTTTTCAATTTTTTTAAAACTAATAATTAATATTCAATACTTTTAATAAAATAGATTGTAGTAAAGTAAAGAAAAATTCATATAGAAATTATATTTTATCAATAAACGATTTAAAAATTAAATATGAATAAAATAAATAAAGTAATAAAAAAGTATTGACTTACCCAAGAAATCAGTTATTCTTTTAAATTGTGTTAAATAAATTTAATAAATGGAGGTAGTTATGAAAACATTCAAGGGTATACTAATAGCATGTTTATTAGTATTAATGGTTTTATCTATTGTCAGTTGTGCTCCGAAAACTAAAAAATTAGTGATAGGTGTTTTCTGCAGAATATCCGCCGTTTGAATATAAAGAAGGGCAGGATTTTAGAGGTTTTGATATAGAGATAGCTCAGATTATTGCTGAAAAATTAGGTTTAGAATTACAGATACAGGATATGGAATTTGATTCATTAATCCCTTCTTTAACTTCTAAAAAAATCGATATGGCAATTTCAGCAATCACTATTACTGAGGAAAGAAAGCAGCAGGTTGATTTTTCTGAATCATATTATCAAGCAAATCAAACAATTTTAGTAAAAAAAAGATAATCCTTTAATCATTCAGACAGAATCTGATTTAGCAAAATACAAAATCGGTGCTCAAAATGGTACAACTGGACAATTATATGTTTCTGAAAATTTTGTTAACTCAAAGAAAATGAAAGAAAGATGACTTCAAAAGTATGCTTCAAACATTGAAGCAGTTACTGATTTGTTGAATGGAAATATTGAAATGGTAATAATGATGAACCTGCAGCAAAAGGTTATGAAAAGGTTAAAGATGTAAAAAGCATTTATAATATAATCACTAATGAGAATTATGGTATAGCCTTTCCAAAAGAATCGCTATTGAAAAGAGAAAGTAAACAATGCTCTAAAAGAAATTATGGCTTCACCTAAATGGAATGAATTGATTGAAAAATATTTTGTTCAATAATTATCTTTAATATATCGCCCTTTAGATTTTCTAAAGGGCGGATTTATTTTTAGAAAGGAGACAGTATGGACTCTATTGTTCTTTTTTTAAAGAATACTCCAGATACAATTTGGTTTGTTCTTCAGAGTCTTCCATTTCTGACAAAAGGTGTCATTGTCGCTATTGAGGTTACAGTTTTATCAATACTTTTAGGAATGATAATTGGAGTATTTATAGCTTTTTTAAAGATTTATGGTTCAAAACCTGTAAAAAGAATAGTCAAAGTCTATGAATGGGTTATGAGAGGTTTACCAATATTAGTTTTACTGTTTATAATATATTTTGGCTTACCTTCTCTTGGAATTAAACTGGGTCCATTTGTCTCAATAGTTTTGGCTTTAGGTTTAGGTTCTTCTGCTTATCAAGCACAAATTTATCGTGGAGCCATCTTATCTATCGGGTCAGAGCAAATGGAAGCAGGTTTATCCTTGGGTATGACTAAGTTTCAAACACTCTTTACTGTTATAATTCCCCAAGCAGTCAGATTATCTTTACCTGGTTTTACAAATGAATTTACAATTGTGTTAAAAGATTCTCCATTGGCTTATGCAGTAGGAATTGCTGAGATTTTAAAAAATGGAAGAGACATAATATCAACCAGTTATAGACCTTTTGAAATTTATTTTGCCTGTTCTATTATTTATTTTGTTCTATTCCAATTTTTTTTCTGGCTTTTTAAAAAATTAGCTAACCACTATAGTGTACCTGGATATTCAATTGATTTTTAATAAGAAGAGGTGAATAATGAATAAACAACCTTTATTAGTTGTTGAGAATGTCGTTAAAAAATATGGGCATCAAACTGTATTAGATGGAATCAGTATTAATATGAATAAGGGTGATGTAAAGGTCTTAATTGGGCCGTCTGGAACAGGAAAATCAACACTTTTGCGCTGTATTAATATGTTAAATCCTCCTGATCAGGGAAAGGTTTTTTTAGAAGGAATTGAATTAACAAACCCGAAAACAAATATCTTTCAAGCTCGTCAAAAAATTGGAATGGTATTTCAACATTTTGCATTATTTAATCATTTAACAGCTTTAGAAAATGTATGTTTGGGCTTGTTAAAAGTAAAAAAGATTAATAAATCTGATGCCATCAAAAAAGCAGAATATGAGTTAGGTCGTGTAGGTTTGATAGATCATAAAGATAAATTTCCAGCCCAGTTATCAGGTGGTCAAAAACAAAGAGTTGGGATAGCTCGAGCTTTAGCTATGGATCCCTTAATCATGTTATTTGATGAACCAACCTCAGCTTTAGATCCTGAATTAATTGGTGAGGTGTTGGAAGTGATGAAGAAATTAGTGTTTGATGGAATGACCATGATTATGGTTACTCATGAAATGGGTTTTGCTAAATCTGTTGCCACAGAGATTATTTTTATGGAAAAGGGTCATATCATTGAACAAGCGCCTCCGGATGAGATATATTATCGACCAAAGAACGAAAGAACAAAAGAATTTTTAGGTAAGATATCAGAATTATATGGTGAACAAACTGGTCAATAGAAAAGGAAGGTCAGTATGAGCTTAATTACAATTATTCTTCAAAACGGTTTAGTAATGGGGGACTTTGGATTATCTCAATTTATTGCTAAATTTATACATTATTTGCCCAATTTTGGTAAAGGACTTTGGCTTACTCTTGAGTTAACGATCTTTTCAGGCGTTTTTGGTTTTTTAGCCTCAATACCTTTAGTGTTAGGAGTTTTATATGGGAATAAATTTTTTAAAGGCTTAGCAAGAGGATTCATCTCTTTAATTCGAGGAACACCTTTACTAGTGCAGTTGTTTTTCATATACTTTGGTTTTCCAACCATTGGAGTTCGATTATCACCTTTAACAGCTGCCATGATAGGTTTTATAATGAACAGTGCTGCTTATCAGGCTGAATATCTAAAAGGTGGTTTTATCGCTATCTCAAAAGAACAATATGAAGCTGCCCTGAGTTTGGGGTTAACTAAATGGCAATCAATTTTTTCAGTGTTATTACCTCAGGCATTTAGGTTTTCTTTACCTTCGTTATCAAACGAGATTATCTATTTAGTAAAATATACTTCTGTGGCTTACATTATTCAGGTACCTGAGCTTTTTGCTCAAGCAAAGTACTTTGCTTCAGACACATTTTATTATCTACAGATATTTTTATTGATTGGAATAGTCTATCTTATTATGGTATGGATAATTTCGAATTTTATGGACTTTCTGGAGAGAAAGTACTATGTACCAGGCTTTGATGTATCTCATTTAAAATAATGAAGAGGGGTAGGTTTCTATCCCTTTTTTACAACTTATAATATTTATCTCTAATTTTCTTTAATTCACCAGATTTTTCTAATTGATCAAAAGCTTTTTTTAGCTTTTCATAATTTAAAGTACTTAATTTTTTAGATATCCCAAAATAAACAGGGTCAGAAGATATTTGAAAAGAATGAATGCAAAACTCATTATAGTCAGGATTATTCTTTATTTGATCAGTAGCAGTTAAAGCTTCTTCAAAAAAACCAAGTAATCGTTTAGACTTTAATTTTCGATAATTAGTTTCAGATTTTGGAACTGTTTCAAAGTATGGTTTAAAAATTGGATCTTTAAGTATTTCATTAAAATCTTCTGAATAAAAAGCATCGCTTTGTATGCCAAAGTTTATATTCATCTTTTTTGCGAGAATAACTAAATCATCAATCTTGTTTATTTTCATATTAGTATTCACTTTATTTACTACGATAATCATTTTTGAATGTCTTTCTGGTCCTATCCAATTTAAAAAGTTTGAACGTTCATCTGTTTTACTCAGATTCATCATCATATCAATGTTTCCCTCTTCAATATCTTTTAATGCTCTTGACCAAGGTAATTCTACAAATTCTGGTGTATATCCAGCTTTCAAGATTATTGCTTCAGCCAGTTCAATATCAATACCTGTCCATTTTCCATTTGCATCTCTAAAGTATTGGGGAGGATAGTTAGTAACTCTTACTTTAATTTTTTCGCAAAAGAGACTTATTGATAAGAAAGTTATCAATATAATTAAAAAACACTTTTTATTCATATTTACCTCTCAGATCTGAAAGAATAGTATTTATTTTTAAAATAGTCAATAAAAAACTGGACAAAATATAATCAAAAAATGAAACTATAGGAAATTTTTAATGAAAAGGATAAAGTATGGCTTCAGATAAAGATTTTGTAGAATATATTGTAGAGCAAATATCAGAAATAGGTATTGTTAGTTATAAAAAAATGTTTGGTGAATATGGATTATATTTAAATGGCAAAATTGTTGCCTTGATATGTGATAATAAGCTTTTTGTAAAACCAACAGAAAAGGGAAGAAAATTTATAGGTGAAGTTATTGAAGCTCCTCCATATCCAGGAGCTAAGAATAGCTTTCTAATAGAAGAAAACTTGGATGATTCTGATTGGTTAAGTCATTTAATTCTAGAAAGCTATCAGGAACTTCCAGAGATGAAACCAAAAAAGAAAAAAGGGATCTGAGATCCCTTAATTTCGAATTATCTCATCACCAGATACTGATGAAAAATGCTTTGTGCTTATTTTTGTGTTGTCTAATATTAAGTCACCACTAACAGTATCTCCTGAAAAATCAGAAATTTGACATTTAGTAAATCCAATTTCTCCAGAAACAGATTTAAAATTAATACTGTTTAATGAAGAATCTAAGCAATTTAAATCTCCACTGGTTGTATCAAATTCAGATCTTTTGGCGTTAACCTGATTTATTTTAATATCTCCACTAACAGTATCCATTTTTAAATCTGATATATTTCTGCAATTTAATAGATGAATATCACCGCTAGTAGAACTGATTCTCGCTCTATCCAGGTTTGTCAGCTCTTCGACAAAGATATCACCACTGACTGAAATTATTTTAATAGAATTACTCATCATATTGGAGATATAAAGATCACCGCTTACAGTTCTTGAATCAATGAGAGTATTCTCTGGGATATAAGCAATAATACTTGAAAGACTACAATCTTTTTTTGATTTAGTTTTGGTAAAAAAGGTTTTATCAGAAATACCAAAACTGACATCATCTTTTTCATATTCGTAATAATCAATCATAAAATAAGCATCATTATCCTTACAGGGGACGATTTTAAGGTCAGTATTGGTAAGGCTAATGGTAATATCATTGGGAAATGAATTAAACACTACCTTTTTTTTACGATGAACCTTATACTTTGAGTTAAAATCCTTTGATAAATTGATCTCCATGCAAAAAAGCGAAGAAACAACAATAACAACCATAGCAATCACGAATAAAGTCTTCTTAAACATAACCTCTCCTTATATCATTAATTTTGACTTTTATATCAAATTGATGTTTAATTTTTAGAACTTTATGATATTATAGCAACTATATTTAATTCTTCATCAATTCTTTGATTTTAATAAGCATATTAAATGCCAATGGAAAGTATTTTTTTGAGAAAATGTTAAAAATTCAGAAGAATATCTATTGACAATATCATTTAAATATCATAACTATATTAGTAAAGAAGTACAAATTTATAATCTTATTAAGATTATTATTAACTCTTAAGATCAAAGACTAGTACCTAATTTTTATGGACATGATTAGGTAATAATTTAAACTGAACAGTAGTAAATGAGAAATCTGAAGGATGTTTTTATTAAAGTAAAGAGGAGTATTTTTATGAAGAATTCACAAATGAAAGTGTTTATACTTTTTATAGTTTTAGTATCTTTCGTCATTGGTATATCTATCTTGTCAAATCAATTATGGCAAAGCAAATCAGAAGAAATAGTTATCCCTAAATCATTTATTGTGAATACTGAAATGACAATTAATCAGTTTAGTGAAGAAAATCATATAACAAAAGAGATTTCTCTAAAAATATTTAAACTTTCTTCAGAGAATGATTTAGATAAAAAATTATCTCAATTTGGGTCAGAGGCTGAAATCTTATCTTTAGTTACAAAAAATATGGCACTAATAGCAGAACATGCAAGCAAGAACTGGAGAAAGATAGTCGTAAAATTTGCTCTATGGTTTGGCTTTCTAGCCTTTATCTTTATTTATTCAAAAAGAAACAAACTTTCATCTTCATATCGTAATTGGATGTTGTTTATTTCATTAACTATCTTCGGAATAATCATGGGGTCGGATCCAAGTCCAATGGGGACAATAAAAGATGCAGTATTTTTATTTATTACAGCCCATGTAGTTTTTCCTCCTAGACTAATTGCATTACTAATATTCCTAATTATAGTAATTTTAGCTAATAAATATATCTGTGCTTGGGGTTGTCAAGCTGGTACTTTGCAAGATTTGATCTTTAGAATAAATCGAAAAGCAAATCATGATTCAATTATTGGTAAGCAAGTAAAGTTACCTTTCATATTAACGAATTCCATAAGAATTATATTTTTTTTATTATTTATCATCATCGCTATTGGATGGAGTGTCGATATTGTTGAGAAGATAGACTTGTTTAAAATTTTTAATATTAGTCAGTTAGGTGTTATAGGTATTGGTTTTGTGGGAATTGTTATGTTGTTAAGTCTATTTATCTATAGACCTTGGTGTCATCTTATTTGTCCTTTTGGTTTAATTGGTTGGCTTGTAGAAAAAATTAGCATCACTAGAATAAGTGTTGATTATAATTCTTGCATTGCTTGTCATAAATGTAGTGATGCTTGCCCTTCAACTGTCATGAGTGCAATCTTACACAAGAATAAAAAAACTATACCTGACTGCTTTTCTTGCTATTCCTGTAGAGAAGCTTGTCCAACTGGATCTATTATGTTTTCAAGCAGAAAAAGAACGAATCCTCCTATTAATCATTTTAGTAAGAAAACAAAAAAGAATAAAAAAAATACTTGATTAAAAATGATCTAAAGAGATATTTAACAGAAAAATAAATGATGAGTTTTAAGTTTACAAAAAATACTGGAGGTTATAATGAACATATTAGAACAAGTTTTATTACAAATTCAGAAAGAGAGTGAATGTCCTATTGCTACTTGCTATCAAAATCAGGCAAGAGTTAGAAGTATGTCATTATTAAAGTTTGAAAATAAACTGTATATCGTTACAGGAAAGCAATCTTCTAAATACAAAGAGCTACTTGAAAATGACAGTTTTGAGCTTTACTTAACTTTTGAAGAAGACTTACCTTTTTGGTATATCAGAATTCGTGGTCATGCAATTTTTATGAATGACCAAACCCTTAAACATAGAATTTATTCTGAGTTTGCTTGGATCAAAGAGTATTGGGACAATGAAGAAAATCCCTTGTTTACTGTTATTGAATGTCAACCGACAGCTATCGAATACATGAAAAAGGGGAGCATGGAATCAGAAATATATGAGATGTAGTTTTAAAAAAGAAATGGATTGATTTAAATAAATAAGAGTTCAATAAATAAAGTCCTTGAACCCCTGAAAGCACAGATAAAACGGAATAGAAAAGGATAAAGTGAATAGGTCACTATTCAAAAGTGTATATTGGCTTTATAATTTTATTCTTTTTCAGCAACTAAAATCAACCCATTCCCTTTTTTGTTATGTATTATCATATCAAGATACATAAAAACCAGATTGAAAGGGATAACAAATAAAAAATAAATAGGTAAGATAATTAAAAACAATTTTGAGAGACTAGTCATTGTTAAAGGTATTTTCATGCCGAGTATCCAATAAATCTTTCCCCAAAATCCATAGGAGTATTTAACTGTTTTTACTTTAAAGCCAGCAGTTTGGACTTTTTCTATTAAATCTTCCATTGCATAACCTGGCCTGACATGTTCTTCAGTAAAAGCGGCAGCTTTATCTAAATTACTAGGTGTGGAAATGATAAGATGACTGTTATGGTTTAAGGAATTATAGATGTTTTTTAAAACCTGCCGATCATTTTGAATATGTTCCAAAATATCAATAGCTATAGCAATATCAGCTTTTTTTTGAGGGATAAAGGACTGTAGATCACCTTGATAAATGCTGATTTTGTTGATACCTTTTCTCTTTAGATAATTCTGAAAAGAAAGCATATAATCAGTTTTTAAATCCATAGCAATGACAGACGCATTAGGAAAATAGCTGAGAATAAAATCGCTATATTGGCAAAATCCAGCACCAGCATCATAAAAAGTAAAAGTATCTTTTTTATTGTGAAGAGCTTTAATTTCTTTTTTGACATGCCATTGTCTGAGAATTATTAATTGCAAGGTTAAATAGAAAGATTTTCTGAAAAAAGCATTATTCTCAATGAGATTGGCAAAAACATTCTTTATAGGATCATATTTCATAGTAATTCCTAATTAAAAACAAACAGGAGACATAAGAGTCTCCTGTTTAAAAAATGATTGATTAAATATTGTAATACAGATTCATTTCATAAGGATGAGGTCTGTTATTAATTGCTTCTACTTCTTTAGTTTTAATAGTAATCCACGCTTCAAGTAAATCTTTATTAAAGACATCACCCTGAAGGAGGTAATCATGATCAGCTTTTAGTGCTTCTAAAGCTTCAGTTAGGCTGGTAGGAATAGATTTTAATTCATCCTGCATAGATTTTGGCCAGCTGAATACATTGTCATCATAAGGTCCATAACCAAGTTCACGAGGGTTAATTTGGTTTTTGATACCATCAAGACCAGCCATAAGAATGGCACTCATGGCAAGGTAAGGGTTAGCGGTTGCATCACCTGTTCTGAATTCAATTCTTTTTCCTGCTTCAGTATGAACATAATTTGGGATACGAATGGCAGCACTTCTGTTTGCTAAACCAAAGAAAAGTTTAACAGGTGCTTCAAATCCAGGTAGTAATCTTTTAAAAGAATTAGTACTAGGATTAGTGAAAGCGGTTAATGAAGAACCGTGTTTAAGGATTCCACCGATAAAGAATAAAGCATCCTGAGAAAGATCTGCGTAATTGCCTTTATGGAAGAAAACGTTTTTCCCTTCTTTTTTTAACATAATATGATAGTGTAAGCCATTCCCAGGTTCATTATAAATAGGTTTTGGCATAAAGGTTGATGATAAGCCATATTCATGAGCAACTTTGCGTATCGTATCTTTCATAACCATAACAGAATCACAAATTTTAGGGAATTCTGATAATTCGGTTTCGATTTCTTGTTGTCCAGCAAGTCCAACTTCATGGTGATGGTAGCGGACATTAATTCCCATATCTTCCATTTCTTCAACGCATTGAGCTCTAAGTTCGAAATAACGATCAAAAGGTGAATCCATATGATAGCCTTTACGATCTTGTTGGGAAATTGAATCACTATCGTCATAATCATCTGGTAAGCAGTCTTTATTTTGTGTTGAAGAAAAATGATATCCAGTGCTGTATTTTGAATTATAGAAGGATGCTTCATCAAATAAATAGAATTCTAATTCAGGAATCCATAAAGATTCATCAGCAATACCAGTGGATTTCATAAAATCCTGAGCTCTTTGAGCCACACTTCTTGGGTCTTTTTTGACACCAATCCCTGTTGAAGCATCACAGATTGAACATAACATTCTGAGAGTAGGGACTTCAGAATATGTGTCTATCCAAGCAGTTTCGATATCAGGTCTAATAATCATATCTCCTGATTCAACTGCTCGCATGCCGGGGATACTAGATCCATCAAAGGATACACCGTTTTCCAATACATAATCTAAACGACGAGCAGGGAAAGTAATATGATACCATCTGCCTTCAAGACCGCAATATTTGAGATCAATTGCTTTAATCTCATTTTCTTCAATCATACTTTTTAACTGAGTGACGTCCATTATGACCTCCATTTATATTTTTATTTATTTTTTATGTATTACATTGGTTGACCAATTAACAAAGAAGTCAGAAATCTTAAAGGTTTATCTATGATCAGACTAAAAATCGGGATATGAAAAATCCACGAAATAGCCATGATTATCATAAGTAGAATCGCCCCTTGTTTTTCTTTGGCTGTATAACTGAAGTACATACTATCAGACATAAATCCACCAATGATTTTAGAACCATCAAGAGGGGGGAAAGGTATCAAATTAAATAAGCCAAGTGCGATATTGATAAAAACACAAAAATATAGGAATAATATTATATAATTCATAAAAAAGATTGAATTGGTTATGTATGGTGGTATAACATGCATGAAAAGACGTAGAATAAAAGCTGAAATTAGGGCGAGTAAAAAGTTGGAAGCAGGTCCAGCAGCAGCAGTCAGCGCTGTTCCTTTTTTCAGATCTTGAAAATTATAAGGGTTTATTGGAACAGGTTTTGCCCATCCAATATGAGCAATTAAAAGCATAATTGCTCCTAAAGGATCTAAATGACTAATCGGATTGAGGGTTAGTCTTCCAGCCCTTTTTGCTGTGTCATCGCCAAGCCAATAAGCTACTAAACCGTGAGAGAACTCATGAAAAGTAATACTGGATACAACCACTATTACTTGAATAATAATCTCAATAACTTTTTCCATTCTATGATCCTTTTATTATTTTAAGGAATTTTCTTTTTCCAACTTTAATGATTTGTTCACTGAGAATTTCTAACTGAAGGTTTTCATCAGTAATCTTTTCACCATTAATGGAGACAGCTCCCTGTTTGATCATTCTTCTGGCTTCACCGCCTGAAGCACAAAGATTTGAATCTGTCAACAATTTAACTATCCAAAGAGGGCTCTGTGAGACAGTATATTCTTCAATATCAGTAGGGATTTCTTTTTGACTAAAGATTTTATTAAATTCTTCCTCAACCTTCATTCCTTCTTCTGCTCCGTGATAAAGAGAAACAATTTCACGAGCCAGACGTTGTTTTATATATTTTGGATTAGATCCAGATTCCAATTCTTTTTTTATATTATCAATCTCATCAGGATCAACTTTTGTGGCATAATTAAAATAATTTAAAATTAAGTTATCGGGGATAGACATGACTTTGCCATATTTATCAAAAGGTAAATCAAAGACAGCAATATAGTTATTCAGGCTTTTTCCCATTTTATTTATACCATCTGTACCTAAGAGAATTGGAGAAAGCACAGCGACTTGTTGATCCATATTATAAAATCTTTGCATATCTCTTCCGCAGAGAATATTAAATTTTTGTTCGGTAGCACCTAATTCAATATCAGAGTTAATGGCGACACTATCATAACCTTGTAAAAGAGGGTACATAATTTCATTCATAAAAAGGGGATTTCCACTTTCCCATCTTTTTCTAAAGGTATCATGTGCCATAAATTGAGCCAAAGTAAACTTGGACATCAATTTAATAACATCCATCATATTCATACCACCAAACCATTCAGATTGATAACGAATTTCAGTTTTATCTTTATCTAAAACGGTAAAGAGTTGTTCCATATATTTTTCGCTATTTTTTTTAACCATTTCAGCAGTCAAAGGAGGTCTAGATTCATCTCTTCCTGTAGGATCACCGATTTGAGCCGTGAAATCACCAATAATAATAACTCCAGTATGACCTAAGTCCTGGAATTCTCTCATTTTTCTAATGGGGACAAGATGTCCGATATGCACATCATATCCAGTCGGGTCAATTCCATATTTAATTCTTAAAGGTTTATTGGTTTTAATAGATTTTTCAATTTTTTTAATTAAGTCTTCTTTAGGGATGATTTCTTCAACCCCTTTTTTAATCATTTTCATTTGATCTTCAACACACTTCATATAGACTCCAGCCTTTCTGATACTAACAGGTCAATGCTCGGGGTTTAAAAATATTTGTCAATAAATTTCGGTCAGAGAGAGAATTATTCGTTGAATTTAGTGAAAATGAGCAAAAAAGACAAAGAAATTATTAGTCGGTTTTTAAAGCATTTATTATAGTTTCGCCATATTTGATTTTGTCATCTTTAGAGAAATTCGCATTTTTAAGATCAACAAAGATTTTTAAAGCAGTGGACGTATCAAATTTGATAGGGTGTTTTATTGCTTTTACGAATTCTGTAATCACTTTTTTTGAAGGAATAGATTCTTTAATAAATTCAATGATCAGAGTATTTCCTTTAAACTGAAAAGCAGATAAACCCAATTTCACAGCAAACATTCTGAGTTTATAATAATCAAAGACACGGTGAGCTATTTCAGGGATTTCACCGAAGCGATCGACTAATTCTTCTTTAAGTTCAGTAAAGGCATTTTCGTTATCAAATTCCAGCATTCTTTTATAAATAGAGATTTTTTCTTTTTCATTGGTGATATAATTTTGAGGGAAATAAAAATCAGATTCTATTTCAATAGATTTATTATCTACTCTTTCTTCTTCATCCCACAAGCCAGCAGGATTGTTTTTTTGAATATTATGAATAGCCTGATCGAGTAAGCGATTATAGAAGTTAAAACCTATGGAATTGATCACACCGCTTTGTTTTGTTCCAAGTAGAGTTCCAGCACCTCTGATCTCCAGATCTCTCATAGCGATCTGATATCCTGAGCCCAGAGATTCATATTCCGTTAACGTTTCTAATCTCTTTCTAGCTTCTGGAGAAACATTTTTAGGGATCATCAAATATGCATAAGCTCTACGGTTACTTCGCCCGACTCTTCCTCTGATCTGATAAAGTTGAGCAAGACCAAACATATCCGCTCTGTTAATAATAATTGTATTTGCATTTGGGATATCAATCCCTGATTCAATAATAGTTGAGGCGATCAGAACATCAAATTTATGATGAGAAAAATCTACAATAACTGATTCAAGCTGTTTTTCAGGTAATTGACCATGACCAACTCTGAATCTCACGTTCGGCATTAGATCTTTTAAGTCATCAGCAAGAATTTCAATGGTTTCTACTCTGTTATGTAGAAAGAAAATTTGTCCACCGCGATCAATTTCTCTTTGAATAGCTTCTTTGACGATTTCTTTATCGTAAGGGACAATAACCGTTCTGATTGGGAGTCTTGCTTTGGGAGAGGTTTGAATTAGAGAGATACTTTTGAGCTTACAGAGCACCATATTCATCGTTCTGGGAATCGGTGTAGCAGACATATAAAGAGTATCAATACTGGCTTTTATCTGACGGATTCTTTCTTTATGTTTAACCCCAAAACGATGTTCTTCATCAATGATAAGCAGACCTACTCGCTTAAACTTAACGTCTTGAGAGAGAATACGATGGGTGCCAATGACGATATCAATCTCACCTTGAGCGACTTTCACTATATCTTTTTCAATCATAGCAGGGGATCTAAAACGACTAAACATTGAGATTCTTACTGGAAATTGAGCCAAACGTTCTTTGAAAACAGAATAGTGTTGCTCAGCTAATAAAGTGGTAGGAACTAAAACAGCCACCTGAAATCCGCTCATCACAGCTTTGAAAGCTGCTCTAATAGCCACCTCAGTTTTACCAAAACCCACATCACCACAAAGGAGTCTTTCCATAGGATGGTCAGATTCCATATCTTTTTTTATCTCATCGGTTGCTCGTCTCTGATCTGGAGTATCTTCAAAGATAAAGGAGTCTTCCATTTCTGTTTGCCATTCATTATCTTCATTAAATTGAATACCCGGTCTGATAGTTCGTTCAGCATATAACTGTACAATATCATCTACCACTAGTTCAATTTGTTTTTTAGCTTTTTGTTTGGCGAGTTCCCATTGTTTTGTTCCAAGTTTATGAATAACCGGGGCAGAACCCTCTTCAGATACATATTTAGCGACAAGACCGAGTTGCCAGGTAGGCACATACACTCTGTCACCCTGAGCATATTGAATTGATAAGCACTCAATTTTTTTTCCTTCAATATCCAGCGTTTTCAAACCTTCATAAATCCCTATTCCATGATCAATATGAACAATATAATCGCCAGGTTTAACAGAATCATAATCAGTTAATGCTTCTCCTTTACTGAAGGAGGCATCGGTTTTTTTTCTTTTTAATCTTTGGAATATTTCATGATCTGTAAGAAAGAGAAGTTTAATGTCTTTTAAGAGAAAACCTTTATGAAAAACCCCGATAGAATAGTTTAATCGGTGAACAAGATCTGGCAACAATTGTTGCATACGAAGTTTTTGTGCGTTATTTTCACTTTGGATAAAAATAGTATATTGGTCTTGTAAGCGTGATACAAGATATTCTTCCAAAACAGCCAGATTATTGTCAATAACAGGAGCAGGTTCGGTACTGAATTCAATGTTTGTTACCTGTTTCAAAGAAATAAGGATAGATTGATGATAAGTAAAAGCAGTAGTTAATATATGATGGGCAAAGTTTTCAGACGATTGTTTGACTTCATTAGGGGAGAGAAATAAGCCATCAGGTTCAGGCAATATTCTATTCTTTCTTTCTTTTCTGGCTTTAACCCATAAATCCTGTGTTTCAGTAAATATTTCATCAGAGAGGTTTTCGAGTATTTCGAGGTGATCCCAGAAAATAATCGTGTTTAATTTATCAAAATAGCTTAATATATTTTCTTTATCTGTATACAAGAGACTGATATCTTGTTCAATCCCTTCATAAAATCCTTTTGTAGAAGTTTTTTCTTTTAGTTTTGATTTTGGGTTGATATCGGAGAGTATGACTTCTCTGGCAGGAATAATATCAACTTGTTCCAATTCACCAGAGATAGATCTTTGATTTTCAATACTAAAGTGTCTTATTGAATAAACATCATCACCAAAGAATTCTATACGAAGCGGGTTCTCATAATTTGGACTAAAGATGTCAACGATCCCACCTCTTTTTGAGAATTGACCAGGCTTTACAACCTGAAACTCATGTTCATAACCGCTGTTTACCAGTTTTTCAATGAGGTCAGTCAAAATGATTTCATTTAGTGCTTTCACAGTAACAATAGCATTGGCAAAGACAGCACCAGGTGCAACAACTTGTAAGAGATTTCTGAGAGATAAACAATAGATATGCGGTTTTCCTGAAACCATTTGAGAGAGAACTTTTACTCTTTCGGAACGGATTACATAATGAGGAGAGCGTTCTTCAAAAGGAAGGACTTCATAATCAGGGAAGAAACTCACATTTTCTTTTCCTGCCATTAAAATCAAATCATCAGCGTAATCCTCAGAAAGACGATCATCCTGACTAATAAGCAGGATATTTTTACCTGTAGTAAAGAAAGCTCTGGCAAGTAAGAGACTTTTGAGAGAGAAATTGAGCTGAGTAAATAAGCCATTCACTTCATTATTAGCCATGCATTGATCAAAATTGATAAAGTGTTCAGACTGGTTCAGATATTTTTGAATTTGTTTATAGTAGCAGATTGTCATAACGAGTTTCTCTCAACATATTGGGTGATACTTAGCATGAATTGATCCCATGAATATTTGTCAATTTCGTTTTTAATATAGTTGATCATACTATGAATGTTATATTTTTGATAAAAATCAATTATTGCATCAGCAAGAGCGTTTTCGTTTTCAACAGGAACGAGAATTCCGTTTTTATTTGATTGAATAATCTCGGTTAACCCGCCAGTATTCGTAGAAATAACGGGTTTATAATAGGAGAAAGCTAATAAGGAAATTCCGCTTTGAGTTGCTGAACGATAGGGCTGAACCACTACATCAGCCACAGCGAAATATTTTGCCACATCTTCTTTTTTAATAAAGTGATTATGAAAAGCAATATGTGATTCTAAACCATTTTCCTTAATTAGATCAGTGTATAACGAATCATTGCCATAGACTTCACCGGCAATAAGAAGTTGAATATCATCAATTTGACTGATAACTTTTTTAAAACTTTTTATTAGTATATCTAACCCTTTATACTTTTTTATATAGCCAAAAAAGAGAATAGTCTTTTTTTTAGGTAAGTTTAAAGAAGAAAAGCATTCTTTGATTTGATCGTCAGGGACTCTTTCAATTTCATAATTTGGGTGAAAAAGTGAGATAACTCTGTTATGTGAATATTCGGGTATAATCTGAAAGATAGAATCATTTACAGTTTTTGACATAGAAACCAGATAATCAGCTCGTTTTAAGGCATAGCGGGTTAATGTTTTAGCAAAAGCCCATTTTTCGTGAAAATCAATATTATCGATCACATAGAGAATTTTGATATTTTTTCTTTGATGCAGTTTTCTGAGAATATAGCCATACATGGGGGCAAATAAGGGAATCCAGTATTTCAAGATCACAAGGTCAGGATTCCAATTAATGACTTCTTGAATACCACAATTCCAGGTCAAGGGATTATAAGGTGTAAAAGATTTTATAATATGAAAAGGAAAAGACATATCAGAATATTCAATCTGATCTTTACCAGGGAAAAGCAGCTTTGGGTATTGTTTTATAAGGGAAAAGACTTTAACATCATGTTTTTGTTGATGAGCCTTTTCAGCCATTTTCATAATAAATTCAGAAATTCCACCACGCCAAGGATAACCGGGACCAATAAAAGCGATTCTCATATTTACCTCACAGGAAGGATATTAATATCAAAAATAGGTAAAACTCTCAATTTGTCAAATAGATAATTCATTTTAGTATAAATCTGAACAAATAGGTTGAAATGTTAAGAAAGAAATATAATACCTTGTTTGTTTGGGTTTATATTCTATAAATAAATCTTTATAACTTTTTTCCTTATTGTTTTAATATAAACTGCATCTTGTAACTTTTTTTGCATGTATTTTCTACAGAATACTGAATAATTTCATATTTCTTAGTAATGAGATTTTCCCTCATTCGATAACTAATATAGAGTTATCTATTTTCATGATATCTACTTCATCTTTGAAAGAGGATTTTAATGAATGATTTAACAAAAAACACATAATTTCCTTGACTTTATTTCCTGAATAAGCTTTATTTGGCAATAGTGGAAGAGCAAGTAGCAATATTGATTGTGTACCGGGCTTTATATAAGCAGCAGTTATTAAACTGCGGGACTTCCTCTTATTGAATCTGTATAAACACCCATTTTTATAAATGGATATTTAATCAGCAATCCATTAGGAGAAGCTCGGGCTGAACTTCCAAACTATTCAAGCCCTTAAGACCTAAAAATATATCGGTCAGTTTCTCATAAATAATATTAAGGAGAAATGAAGATGAACAAACATCTTAAAGACGATTTTAAGGGATTAAGTGAAATTGAAGCACAAAAAATACTCAAAGAAAAAGGCTTTAACGAGTTACCTTCCTCAAAACCAAAATCAATATTACATATGATTTATGAAATATTTAGTGAACCAATGTTTTTACTATTAGTAGCATGTGGTGTTCTTTATCTGTTTTTAGGGGATATTCAAGAAGCAATTATGTTATTAGGTTTTGTTTTTGTAATGATGGGAATTACTCTTTATCAAGAAAGAAAAACTGAAAGAGCATTAGATGCATTGAAAGATTTATCCAGCCCTAGAGCATTAGTAATTAGAGATGGAGAAAGAAAAAGAATTCCCGGTAAAGAGGTGGTGGTTGGAGATTTGTTAGTTTTAACAGAAGGCGATAGAGTTCCTGCAGATTCAGCTATTGTAGATACAATAGGTTTATCAGTTGATGAATCATTATTGACTGGAGAATCAGTTCCTGTAAGAAAAGCTATTTGGGATGGAAAAAAGAAAATTGATCAACCAGGTGGGGAAGATCTGCCCTTTATTTATTCAGGAACTTTGATTGTACAGGGACAGGCTATTGCTCAAGTGATTTCAATTGGAACTCATACAGAAATTGGTAAGATTGGAAAAGAATTACAAAATGTAGTCGAAGAAGAAACTCGTCTAAAAGTTGAAACAAAAAAACTGGTTAAAACAATTGCAATTATTGGATTATGTTTGTGTTTAACTGTTATTGTCATTTATGGTGTAATAAGGGGTAGTTGGATTAAAGCACTCTTAACAGGAATTACACTAGCAATGGCAATTTTGCCTGAAGAATTCCCAGTAGTGATGACTATCTTCTTAGCGTTAGGGGCTTGGAGAATGTCTAAGAAAAACGTGTTAACCCGAAAAGTTTCTGCTATAGAAACTCTTGGAACAGCTACTGTCCTTTGTACAGACAAAACGGGAACATTAACTTATAATAGAATGACGGTACAGCAATTATACACCAAAAATAGTTATATAGACATCTTGAAAAACAAAGACAATTCTTTTTCTGATTCTATAAAATCTCTAATTCTTAATAATGCCTTAGCTTGTATGCAAAATCCTTTTGATCCTATGGAAAAAGCTATTGTAAAATTACAAAATGAAACTAATAATAATTTTTCTGAAGGACTAGAAATTATAAAAGAGTATTCTTTGTCAGCAGAATTATTAGCGATGGGAAATTTGTGGTTAAATAAAAAAAATAATACTTACACTCTATCTGTAAAGGGTTCACCTGAAGCTATTATAAATTTATGTAATCTTTCAAATGAAGAAAGATTAGTTATAGAGAATCAAATTGTGCTTATGGCTAAAGAGGGATTAAGAGTTTTGGGAACTGCTTTTGTAGTTGTATCAAAAGATAAAATAAAAGATAATTTAAAAGATTACGATTTGTCTTTTATAGGTTTAATAGGGCTTTCTGATCCTCATAGAGAAACCGTTCCTGAGGCTGTAAAAGAATGCTATAAAGCTGGAATGAGAATTATTATGATAACTGGTGATTATCCAGGAACTGCTCAAGCTATAGCACGAAATATTGGCTTGAAAAATAATGATAATATCATTACAGGACCTGAGCTAATTAGCATGTCTGATGATGATTTAAAATCAAAAATTGGTAATGTTTCTGTTTTTGCTAGAATGGTACCAGATCAAAAATTAAGAATTGTAAACGCTTTGAAGGCAAGAGGTGATATTGTCGCCATGACAGGGGATGGAGTTAATGATGCTCCCGCTTTAAAAGCCTCTAATATCGGGATAGCTATGGGGGAGAGAGGTACCGATGTAGCTCGTGAAGCATCATCTTTGGTTTTAGTAAATGATGATTTTTCATCAATAATTTCCGCTGTCAGAATGGGTAGAAGAATTTATGACAATTTACAAAAAGCTAGTGCTTATATATTTTCTATACATGTTCCTATTGCAGGATTATCATTTATTCCTGTCTTTATGGCAGATTTACCAATAATTTTCTTTCCAGTGCATGTTGTCTTTCTTGAATTAATTATTGATCCAGCTTGTTCAATCGTGTTTGAGATGGAAACAGAAGAAGATAACATAATGGATAGACCACCAAGAGATAAAAAACAACCCATTTTTAATCGGAAAATGATTGGTTTGAGTCTATTACAAGGACTTTCGGTTTTGATCATTGTAGGTCTAGTATATATCATTGGTTTAAAACGTTTATCAAATCCTGATGAAGTGAGAGCTTTTACTTTTACGACTTTAGTTTTTTCAAATATCAGTTTAATCATCACAAACAGATCTTGGCATCAGAACATTTTTCAAATATTAAAAAAACCAAACAAAGCTATGAGTTGGTTAGTAGTATGTGTAATCATACTTGTTCTGTTAGTAACAAAATTACCTTATCTAAACAAATTGTTTCATTTTGCTCCCTTACATTTGATAGATTTGGGTATTTGTTTCTTTGCAGGTCTTTTAAGTATCGTATGGTTTGAAATTCTTAAATTGTTTAGAAAGAATTGAATGATAGATAATTGATTATTGCATTAAAGGTAATTACCAATAATTAAAATTTGAGAAGGGAGACAAAAATGAAATGTCCAATATGTAATATTGATCTAATTATGTCAGAAAGATTCTTAGTTGAAATTGATTATTGTCCTAAATGTCGTGGTATATGGCTCGACAGAGGTGAACTTGATAAAATTATTGAAAAAAGTTTAAGTCAGAACTCGTATGATGAAAAATTTAACAGAAGTAATCAATTAGATTATAGTAAAGAACATAATAATGATCATGATGGTAAAAGTAAACATGAAACTAACTATTATCAAAATAATGACAAACATTATGATGAACAAATAAGAAATAATAAAAAACGATCTTTTATATCTGATCTATTTGATTTTTAACAAGTAAGTCCTTAGAACTCGTATAATAACACTTTTAAAATATAATATTCAAAAGTGTTATTTCTCTCTTATAGTTTTTGATCGATTTATAGATTTTTCATAAAGAGGAATAATCTTTAATTAGTTATCCACCAACCATACCTTTTGCAGCTTTTCTTAATCCATTATATTTTCTTGTAGCTAGTTTAACACTCATTTCATAACGAAGATTGTTCTCAGCCATTTCAGCCATTTCTTTATCAACATCAATATTGTTTTTTCCTGTATCGTTTGGAGTTGATTCTTTATAGGTTATCATCTGTTCATTTTCATCATCATGGGCTCTATTAGTGGTAATATGATCATCATTTGTAATGATTTTTTTCGTTATGTGATTATGTTCAAGATTATTTTTAAGCATAGATTCAAAATTTACATTTTGTGCTCTGTACCCTGGAGTATTAACATTAGCTATATTGTTTGTAAGAGTTTTATGCTTCATTGAATAGGCATCTAAACTCTTTTCAATATTTAAGAGAGTTTTTGAAAACATAAAATCTTTTAACATAAACACCTCCATTGCTGTAATTTAGGAGCATTATTTATGCCATAGAAATTATCCATAAATTTCCCCATAATTGCTAATTAGGCTTTAAAAAGATGCTTTTTTTGTAATTTATTATAAAAATGGAAGAAAAAATTTCTATTATATCTTTCATAAGAAAAAATGAATAGAATAATTTTCATTAAATTTATTGACAGAATATTAAAATATAATTATAAAGAAGTCAAAATCATATTGGAGGAAATCATGGCAGTAAAAGTTGATGAAGGAAAATGTATTGGTTGTGGTGCATGTGTTGATACTTGCCCTGTTAATGCTTTAGCTATGAATGGTGACAAAGTTGCCTGTAGTGATGCTTGTGTTGATTGTGGTGCTTGTACAAGCGTATGCCCAGTTGAAGCCCTTTCATTATAATATTTAAAAAAAATAATGCAGATTCTTTGTAATCTGCATTTTTTTTAATCATCCATAAAACCGTTTAATTCTGATTCATCAAACCAAACCATTGTATTTGTTAATCTTTCTATTTCTGCATAAATTAACTCTGAATGGTTTTTCTCTTCTTCAGAAAATTTAAAAAACAGATTTTTAAGTTCAATATCATCAGCTTGTTGAGCTAAATCAAGATAAGCTTGTTGAGCTGAATTTTCTCTTTCCATGGCAAAATCAAAGATTTGTTTAGGATCAGAAAAATTCTTTGTTTTTTGCTTATTGATTGGCTTAATCTCAATTTGTAGATCTTCTTCTGGAAATTCGAGAGTATATAATTCACGCATTTTTACTTCATGAATCTTCTCCATGGCAATGAGGTTAATAAAGATATTTGAATGTTTGTTTTCACAATTTTCTGAGAGAAATGAATATAGCTTTTGGGCTTTCATTTCATTTTTAATGACTAATTGATAAGATTCTTTTTTTGGTCATTTTTACCTCTCTTTCTTTTTTTAAAGTTAATTCTTAATTTCATCTTAGTCAAGTTTTTTATTTTGTAGTGACAATGATATCATAAAGACTTGAAATGTTTTCAGATTCTAATAATGTCTTAACAATTTTTTTGTCCTTAATACGAGTCATGAGTCTAGCCAATATTTTGATATACTGATCATGTTGAAGCTCAGGGGCTAATATCATAAAAATGAGCTTAATTGGTTTTTTTGTCCATACTCTCATAATTTATACCATTTTTACACCTTGCCATTCCAACAATAAAATGATCTAAAAAATCAAAACGTGCATGCGGGATTGCTATCCCAAATCCAATCCCTGTACTCATTAAACTCTCGCGAGCAATAATCGCTTGCTTTACTAAATGACAATTCTCTATCTTTTGAGATTTGCATAAAGTTTCAACCAGAGTCATTAAGGCTTCTTCTTTAGAAACAATCCCTAAATCTATGACACAATCTGGTTTTAAAAATTGATTAATCTCTGGGAATTCCTGCATGATTCCTCCTCTATAACAACATAATTTTTTTCAGTTAAATAAACAAAAATAAAATTTATAATCTTGACAAAAAGAGAAAAAACTTTTAATATATGCTAAAGGAGTACAAATGAAAAAAGTATATTTTATTTCATCTCGGATAAATCATGGTAGAGGTTTATTAGAGAATTATGGATTATTATTAAAAAAACTGGATATTCCATTCATAAAAAAAGATGCACAAATCTTAATAAAAACACATTTTGGAGAAGATGGCAATACTGCTTTTTTAAATCCTATGTATATTCGTAAAAACTGTTGATTTTGTTAAATCAAAAAAAGCTTCTCCTTTTATAGGAGATACCTGCACGCTTTATCGAGGACGAAGAAATAATGGAGTTACTCATTTAGAATTAGCTTTGGAGCATGGTTTTTCTTATACATCTGTTAATGCTCCGATTGTAATTCTAGATGGAATTAAAAGTGATTATGTTTATAATCAGGAAATTAATGGTGAACATTTTAAAGAAATTAAATTAGCAGGGGCTCTTAAAGCCAGTGATGGAGCTATCATCTTAACTCATGTAAAAGGGCATATTGTTGCTGGAATGGGTGGTGCTATAAAGAATCTGTCAATGGGTTTTGGAACAAGAACTCAAAAACAAAGAATGCATGGTGATGTAAAACCTCGTTTAAACGAGAAAAACTGTATTAAATGCAAATCTTGTATAAGTGTTTGTCCTGCTGAAGCTATAACTTTTGAAAATTCCAGTATTAAAATATCTCTTGAAAAATGTGTTGGATGTGCTGAATGTATTATACATTGTCCTACCTCTGCTATTAGTATTTTGTGGAATGAATCTCCAAAAAAAATGGCTGAAAAAATGGCAGAAACAGCTTTAGGTGCTATTAATTCAATTAATGGTAAAATGTACTATTTTAATTTTCTTATTAATATCACTCCCGATTGTGATTGTTTTGGGGCTTCAGATAATTCTGTTATAAATGATATAGGATTATTGGCTTCTGATGATCCTGTTGCCATTGATAAGGCTTCATTTGATTTGATCAATCAACAAAAACCCATGTCAAATTCAGTCATTGAAGGGGTTAATGGTGAAATATTAAAAGCGGTTCATCCTGAGATTGAATCCGACTATCAAATGATTTATGGTGAAAAAATCGGATTGGGCTCTTTGGAATATGAATTGGTAAAAATAGAATAGATTACTAATGATCAGGCATAGCCTGATTATTTTTTACAGGAATCTAGCGGATAAGAATATATATATGGTTCTATCTTCTCAGATAAAATAGATTATTATTATAGGTCTGTTTTTATATAATTAATATCAAATTTAACTTCATACGTGTTTGTATAAATCCATCTCTATAGCAGATAAGCTTTATTCTTCAATTTTCTGGATCATAAAAAATACTATTCATTTATTGCTGAGTTTTACACATGATGCATCTCTGATGCAAAAACATGTTTATAACATATCCAGAGGATCTGTGTCTGTGTAACACTGGGTGTAATCCCAGTGACTTGAGTAACAATAACCACAAGAGCTCCATAGGATCGACCCTATAAGCATAAAGGTTCACCCATAGTTTATAGAAAAACAACTACACTCTACCCAAAAGGAGCAGTTAATCGCTGTTTCTGGAAGAAACCTTTGTTAAAACGGTTTTATATTCAGTGAAATACGCAATATATTCAATTAAAAGCTGAGCATTGAGTTTGTAGAAATTGATGACCTTAGGAGGAATTTCACATGGATATAATCTACTAAAGAAAAGGTAAAAAAGTATTTAAAGAAATCTTCAACTGAGAGAGATTTATTTTGAGAACTTTGCATTAATTGATCAAACTTATGAGTTATTTTCAAGAAAATAGAATAATTACTAAGAAATTTTCGTCTGATATGCGGTTATTCTTTATCGTATTGTTTGGCATAGAGAGATAAATCGTTTTAAAACTGAGGGGAGAACTTTCTAAATTTGTTAAGTTATTGATTGCAAATATATTATCTTACGATTTTGAGGCATTTCAGGGACTAGGCAGTAATTTCTGGTGAAGCAAATTGATCCTTAATTATGATAACCTCGAATAGACTATTTAATGAGTGGGGAACTTTCTTTGGTGATCAAACAATAGCAACAGCTATATTAGATCGTTTATTGCATCATGCATAAGCAATCATTCATAATGGTGACAGTTACAGATTAAAAAATAATGAAGGTTGTATTTAATGTCGATATTTAGTGGATATCATTACTCAGAAATCAAGAGTATCTATCATAAAATAATATCAATTTATGCCAGTTTAATCTCATATTTGTATCAAAACAAACTACCGTTTCTGTGTCAAATTAAAATGCCGTTGACAAGAATGGCTGTTCGTTCCCCTTCGAGTTTCCCTACGACTTCACGCTGTTTTTTCATGGTCGATTGTAGCATTATACATTATCGTCAGGGAGAAAGATAGTTTTTTACTCAGAAAAAAAGAGAAGAATTGATGTAATAATTTTAAATTCGTAAATTCTATTGCTATATAAGTCAATAAGGAGCATCCATGTTCACTTTTCTCGCCTATAAGTACAAGAGTTGCTTAATGGGAGCTTATATAATTTGCACAGTCTCGTCTCAATTTAGGAGTAAATGAGTTTTTTTTTTTATAACTTGACACTGATATAATAATACTAAAAATGAATTTACAATTAAAGGAAAAATTGGTAAAGCCATGCTTCATAGTGAGATCAACAATCAGGCTTAAAGAAAGAAGGTTATATGAATTCCAAAGAATTATTAAAAGATTTAACATTGTTATCCGGTCCATCAGGTTTTGAGAATGCAGTTTCAGAGTATATGATCAATGAATTAGGTGAGAAATCAAATTATCAGAAAGATCATTTAGGATCAATCGCTTTTGAATATAAAGGGAGCTCAGAAAAGCCAAAAATATTAGTTGTAGCTCATATGGATGAGATTGGTTTTATGGTGCATAGTGTCTTAAAGAATGGATTAATTCGAGTGGTAACTTTGGGTGGCTGGGATCCTAGAACTTTAATGTCTTCACCAGTTGAAGTGATAAATCATAAGGGAGAAAAACATTTTGGATTGATAGGTTCTATTCCTGTTCATCATTTAAAAGATTCAACTGGTAAAATGACGATTGATGATATGTATGTTGATTTAGGAGCTGATTCAGATACTGAGATTAAAGAAACCTTTGAAATTCGTAAAGGTGATTTTATCGTACCTGTATGTCATTATCATTTTGATGAAAAGAAAGAAATCATGATATCTAAAGCATTTGATGACAGAGTAGGGGTAGCATTAACAATAGAATTAGCTAAAATGTTGGAAAATACAAATCATCCTAATACAGTATATTGTGCTGGCTCTGTTCAAGAGGAAGTTGGAACTCGTGGAGCACAAACAATTGCTCAATTAGTTAAACCAGACCTTGCAATAGTTTTAGAAGGAGCTCCTGGAGATGATTTTCCAGGTAACAAAGATGAAATTCAATGTGGAATGGGTAAAGGAGTGCAAATGCGTGTTATTGACCCAACCATGGTGATGAATCCAAAACTTAAAAACTTTATTATAGATTTATGTGAAGAAAACAATATTCCCTGTCAGATCGCAGTAAGAAAATCAGGTGGCACAGATGCAGGTAAAATCCATGTATCAGAGATAGGTGTCCCCTCAGTAGTTTTTGCAGTTCCTGTACGTTATGCGCACAGTCACAATGGTATGATCAGAATGAAGGATTATGAAGCTACTTTAAAGTTATTAAAGAAGTTAGTTTTACAGTTAGATGAAAAAGTATTATGTTCTATCTTACCTTAGTGAAAATGAAGGAAGGCCAGATTGAAAGCAAATAAACAGCCACTGGGAGTATTTGATTCGGGGGTAGGCGGGTTAACAGTTTTTAAGGAAATCAGACGAAGATTTCCCAATGAAGACATAATTTATTTTGGTGATACAGCTAGAGTGCCCTATGGACCTAAATCGAAAAATACAGTCATAGAGTATTCTATACAGAACTCGAGATTTTTAATGCAACAAAACGTTAAATTAATAGTTATTGCCTGTAATACCTCTTCAGCAGTTGCTTTAAATGTATTACAAGATAATTTTTCAGTACCGATTTTAAGTGTAATTGAGCCAGGAGCAATAGCAGCCTCAAAAATTACAAAAAATGGACGTATCGGAGTCATTGGAACAGAGGGAACTATCAGGAGCCAAGCTTATACAAAAGCCATTAAATTAATTGATTCAAAGCTTGAAGTATTTTCAAAACCTTGCCCGTTATTTGTTTCATTAGCAGAGGAAGGATGGGCAAATCATCCGATAACCTTAAAAATAGTAGAAGAATATCTGAATGGATTTGAGAAGGAAAAAATAGATACGCTTGTTCTTGGATGTACTCATTATCCAATATTAAAGGAAGCCATACGACAAGTTGTTGGAGATCAGGTGGCGTTGGTGGATAGTTCCATAGCGATATTAGCCGATATGGAAGATTATTTAGCAGAATCAACTGAAACAGAGACAGGTAAAGATCTTTTTTTTGTAAGTGATAATGAAGATAAATTTAAAGCAATTGCTGAAGATATATTGAATATCACAGATTTTTCGTTATCAAAAGTAAAATTAGGTGAATCTTGGTATATAGATCACATACTGAAGGGATAAAATATGGATTTTGCAGAAGTTGCCTTTAAGATTGTCAATGTAATATTAAAAGTTAAACCCGGACAAGTAGTCACGTTAAGTGCAGAAATCCATAATGGATTTGAGATGGATAATCCTTTAAATGCAATTCCATTTTTAGAAGAGATTGCCATGTCTTTACGAAAAAAGAAAGCTTTTCCAATATTAGATATTGCTTCAGAGAATTTACGAAAGAGGAGCTTTTCAGAGATACCCGATGAAATATTAGATATGCCAATAAATTATTACCAAAAATGGGTTTCCATGTCAGATTATTTTATTGATTTAAGTTGGAGAGCCAATCCCTATTTTTACAAAGATATCCCTGACAGATATTATAATCGATTAAAAAAAGCTATGGAAGTATTATGGGAACAAATCCGCGTACAACAAAAGCAAATCGTGTTGATAGGTTACCCGACTGTAGCAATGGCAAAGTTTTATAAAGTAGAGTATCAACTTTTGCAGGATGCTTTTTTTAATTCAATCAATTGTGATTATCATGAATTGAAGAAAAATTTATTTATTATAGATGGTGACTTAAGTAATTCGGATGAATGGGAAGTCATAACAGATGAAAGGCATTGCAAGTTTGTTTTTGATGATCTTAAATCTGAGTTGTATTATGGAGATTTTAATCCAGAGGGTTTTTTAATCCTTCCTACAGGAAAATGGGAAAGAAAAGTTAAATTAGAGAGTTTAAACGGATTATTTTATTCAAATTATTTATATTTTGATAATGTAGTTTATAAAGAAGTACAGCTATTAATAGAGAATGGGAAAGTCATGTCGGTAGATTTTTTAAATAAACGCCCCGACAATTACATGATTCAGAATTTACTATTAAAAGAGATACAGAGTTGTGTTTTATCAATAGGGATGAATCAGAATTTAACAGATACTATCTACTATGGTTTGTTTGATGAATGCATAAAGCACAATTTATCTTTGAAAATGAGCGTAGATAATAAAGTGATCATGTTAACAAACAACCGGGCAAAATTATTAGATCATAAAGATAATGATATATTAAGAGAGGTTTAAATGGCAAAGCATATTTTCGTCATAGGTGGAGTTTTGTCTTCATTAGGCAAAGGAATAGCATCAGCATCGATAGGTTTTATGTTGAAACGAATGGGTTACAAAGTAGCTATGCAGAAGTTAGATCCCTATTTAAATGTAGATCCGGGAACGATGAGTCCTTTTCAACACGGAGAAGTTTTTGTAACAGATGATGGAGCCGAAACAGATTTAGATTTGGGTCATTATGAAAGATTTATCGGTGATCCAACCAGTAAAGATTCTAATGCAACATCAGGTGTTATTTATGAAAGAGTTATCCAAAAAGAGCGTAAAGGAGAATATTTAGGAAAAACAGTTCAGGTCATTCCTCATGTGACTAATGAGATAAAAATGTTAATCAAACGTATGGGTGAAAATAATGATATAGTAATCACTGAGATAGGTGGAACAGTTGGCGATATTGAAAGTCTTCCATTTTTAGAAGCAGTAAGACAATACCGTTTGGAAGTAGGTATAGAGAATTCTATTTTTATTTTCTTATCATATGTACCTTACATCAAATCAGCAGGTGAATTAAAAACAAAACCGACACAGCATAGCGCTTATAAATTAAGGGAAATAGGTATTCAACCAGATATAATACTTTGCCGTTCAGAATTACCATTTGAAGATGAAGTAAAGCAAAAAATAGCTATGTTTACCAATGTGGCTCAAAATTGTGTTATTAATGCTATAGATGTAGAATCTGTATATGAATGTCCAATTAAATATTATGAATCCAATCTTCAAAAGATCATTTGCAAGCATTTCCAAATAGAAGAAAAACCAATAGACTTTACAGAGTGGAATTCTTTTTTAAGCAGAACTAAAAATCCTCAAGATGGAGCAGTTAATATCGCTTTATGTGGAAAATATGTGGAACATAAAGATGCTTATAAAAGTGTGGTAGAATCATTAATACACGCTGCAGCTTGGAATAATGTCAAATTAAATATTAAATGGATAGATTCAGAGAAAAGCTATAATAGTTCAGAATATCAAACTCTATTGGGAGATGTTCATGGTGTATTGGTACCAGGTGGTTTTGGAATCAGAGGTATAAATGGCAAGATAGAGATTGCTAAATATGCGAGAACTCATAAGATTCCATACTTTGGAATTTGTCTTGGTATGCAGGTAGCTGTCATTGAGTTTGCCCAAAACGTATGTAATATACCAGATGCCTATAGTTCAGAATTTGATGAACATTCAAAGGATCCAGTAATAGATTTAATGCTAGATCAAAAGTATATCAATGCTTTAGGTGGTACCATGCGATTAGGCGCTTATCCCTGTACAATAAAAGAGGGAACTTTAGCTTATCAAATCTATCAGAACACAAAAATCAGTGAAAGACATCGTCATCGTTATGAGTTTAATAACAAATACCGTGAATTGATTCAGGAAAAAGGAATGATTATTTCGGGAACCTCTCCTGATGATTTATTGGTTGAGATCATAGAGATTCCAGATCATCCTTTCTTTATAGGTGTACAATTCCATCCTGAGTTTAAATCGAGACCAGATGTTCCACAACCAGTATTCAGAGATTTTATATCAGCTGCAAAGACATTATCCAAAAATTGAAACAGAATCCTAAATAATTTTCATTTAATATAAAAAGAGGGGTTGGGTTATCAATGAAAAAAAGGGTAATTCTGTTTGTAATAGTTTGTAGTATAGTATTTTTTGTCCTATCTTGTGACAAAAAACGTTCCGATACCCTAACTCAGAAGAAGTTAAAAATAGGTTTTGTTTATATAGGTGAAGTGGGAGATGCAGGTTGGACTTATGCACATGATCAAGGTCGAAAAGAATTAGAGAAAATTCCATTTGTAGAAAAAACAACGATTATAGAGAATGTAAAAGGGAATGATGAAACGGTTCGAGCTATAAGTCAACTTGCAGAATCAGGGCATAATTTAATTTTTACAACTTCATTTGATTATATGGATCCTACGATTGAAGTTTCTCAAAAGTATCCTGATATAATTTTCATGAATTGTAGTGGTAGGAAGACAGCTCCCAATGTTGGTACCTATTCAGGGAAAATGTATCAAGCCACATATCTTGCAGGAATAGTTGCAGGAAAAATGACGAAAATCAATAAAATAGGAATTGTAGCATCTTATCGAATACCTGAAGTAAAGAGAAATGTAAACAGTTATGCAAGAGGAATTTCAGCGGTTAATTCCAAAGCAAAGCTATATGTTATTTGGACAGATTCTTGGAATGATTCTCAAAAAGAGATTAACGCTACAAATACATTAATAGATATGGGATGTGATCTTATATTACAAAATACAGATTCTTATTCTTCTCAGCAGGTAGCAGAAAAAAGAGGAGTATATTCCATTGGCAGCAATAATGATATGTCATCTTTTGCTCCAAATTCTCATTTAACTGCAGCAGTTTGGAATTGGGGAACACTATATAAAAACATCGCAGAGTCTGTATATAACAATTCATGGACCAATGAACAAATCTTTTGGGGGCTGGAGAAAGGACTTATTGAATTGGGTCCTTATAATGTTATAGTTCCCAATGAAGTCACTTTTTTAGTAGAGGAAAAAAGAGAAGAAATTATAAAAGGAAAACTTAATCCTTTTACAGGGCCAATCAAAGATAATAAAGGTAATTTAAGAATAAAAAAGGGAGAAGTCATGAGTGATGAAGCTCTCCTTTTAATAGATTGGCTTACTGAAAATGTGATTGAAGTCATCTCTAAACCATAATAAAAATGGCTCAATAAATTATTGAGCCATTATGATTTTAGGAAGATGATTTTTATTTAACAAGGATCATTTTTTTTATAAAGGATTGTTTTCCAGACTTTAAAGTATATAGATAAACACCAGAAGAAACTCTTTTTTCATTAAAATCAGTTCCATTCCAAACTATAGCGTGATTTCCTTGTTCTAATTTATTATTGCAAAGTGTTTTTACATGCTGTCCTTTTAGGTTATAAATATTGAGTTCCGTAAAACCGCTTTTTTCAAGATAAAAATCAATAGCTGTTGATGGGTTAAATGGGTTAGGATAATTACTTTTTAATTCAGTTTTTTGAACAACAATATCTTGATTAACAGAAGGATTTTTTATGGTAAGTCTGATAAGGTTTGAAGGTTCAGAGAATGTGCCACCAGCATAGATGCTAACGCCAGCATAATAATGTATATCGCCAAAGTCACCAGGTAAAACATTATGATCGGTAATAGACAGGTTTTGAGTAGGTGTAGGGTTAACAGAGACAGTATTACCATCTTTAAAAATCATATACCCAATAATTCCATTTGTATCATAAGCAGTATCCCAAGATAATTCGACATCATTTTCATGAATGACAGCCTGAAGATTTCTAGGGGGGTATTTCGGAGCAGGTGAATTTAGGATATTAATAGTAAAACCGATAGAATCCAGAGCAGAAGTGACATTCGTGATTTCTAATCCACCATAAGAACCATCCATTAAGAAAGGCATAATTGTCAAAGAATCTCCAATTGATGTTCTTCCATAAATTGGATTTAGACAAGCACTGAAGATATCACCATTTTCAGTGACAGAACCATTAGGTCTTAAAGCTACGCATTCATTACTAGCACCACCCAATTCACCATCAGAATTACCAAAACCAACATAATCAGTATTAATTCTATAGACTAATAATCCTTTACCAGGTAAGTTAGATTCACAAATACCATTTTGATCTCTATATTCAATAATAAAATATTGATTTGGATTATTAGGAGTTAGAATCTTATAGACATTATTAGAAGGATTTGTAAGAGGCTGAAGATAATAAGTTCCAGATTGGGTAATAACGGGGATATTTTGAATCCAATTGCCATATCTGAATTTCATATAAGCGTTCATATGTTGAGCCAAATCATTTTCCATTAAATCCCAGGGACCAACAGGACTGTAATTATCATCATTGTAATGATATAAATCAGGCGCACCAATGCTATGGAACATTTCATGGCAAAGAACAGACACATTTCTTGAATACAAAAAGTTTTCTAACTGGAGATTGTAGTTCAAGACTATTTTATTACGAATGACCGTGTTCACATTTAAACTATACATATGAGGCCAAAGCACATCAGCCCAATTATCTGACGAGCCTGCAACGATAAAACAAACATTATCGACAATATTGTCATTGTCATTATCGAGATTGATATCTTCAGGAATATCTGGTTCAATAGCTAATATTGCATTGTGCAAACACAGATGTAAACGCATAAATCCTTCTTCTTCTGTTATATAACCGTGTAAATTGTCGACAGAATAAGGTTGGTAATAACTTCTTGGGTTTGTATCCTGATAGCAAACAATTTGTTCATTATTGGGAGTGGGGTAGAAGTAAGAATTAATATTTAGTGAGTTATAAGAAACTTCATGATAATATGTTTTTAATGACAATAATGTTTCATCATTAAACCATTCATTGAATTGAGAGAATTCTCCAGCAAAATCCATATCATCAGAAAATTTTATAAAGATAACTAAATTAGATAAATTTCCAGTATTAGGTGTTTTGGGAGAATCCAGATGTCTGTTAAACAAGAAAGATTTTTTTGATCGGGTAACTTCCAGAGATTCTCTTAAGTTTTTATCCAGTGACGACATTTGAGGATTATCGATGCCTGCGATTAAGCCTGTTGGAAGTAAATGTCCCTGTTCTTCTTTTGCATAGACATAGAACCCTGTCTGAGGATTTAGAATGATGGTGAAATTTTGATCATCATGGATTCGATGATAGAACTCATCACCAGAAACAAGGCATTTAATTTGAAAACCATTAGGTTGAGTCAAAGTTATAGGCATGTTCATGAGTCTTGCAGAATAGAGTTGAGTACCGATTAACAGTACAAAAAATATAACCAGTAATTTTTTTATTTTCATAAGTCCTCCTATTATTTAAAAAAAAATAACCAAAAAAGAAATTTGTCAAGAAAAAGATCATACATTAATAAAAATGTATAAAAAGGATGATTAATACTAAATATGTATTTTTGTTTAAAGAATAAATATCTTACCAAGCTCCAAGGAAGGAGTAAGCAAGCAGTAAGAAAGCAATAGTAATGAAGAGGTGAAAAGAACGGAACAAAATTTTATAAAAAGTGAAAAAGATCATAATTTATAGCAAAATATATAATAAATCATATATAAAATTCTTTACAGAGAATTAACAAAAGATTAACGAAAAATTTACTTGCCAATAAAAATGAAAAATTTACTATGACATGCTGAAATAAGGTCGTAAATAAATATGGAGGATTGAATGGAAAGAAAAAAATTAATGACAAGAATGATTGCTTTAACATTTGCAATTTTGATGTTAAGCACAGCATTAATGGCACAAACGCCATTTGTAACATGGGATTTTGATGCCCAGAATCTTACCCCAACCTTAGGCACAGGAACGATTACACATATCGGTGGAACAGAAGCAGCTTACTATCAAGGTTATGGTGGAGCAGGATCAGCTGTAAATGCAGCCCCATTTCCAGAACAAGGTGTAGGAAATGAAACAGCAGGGATTCAAGCAACTGTATCAACAGAAGGAAAATCCAATATTCAGGTAACATGGGCACAAAGAAACAGCGGTACATCAGCCAATCGCACACGTGTACAATATACACTGGATGGTACATCATGGGTTAATTTTGATGCCAGTGATGCAAATGCAACCAATATGAATACAAATACATCAATTGCATCAGGCTATGACAATGGTTTATATATAACAGATGCTGCAACAATTTGGAATACAAGAACAGCTAATTTTTCAACAATAACAGGTGCAAATAATAATCCAAACTTTGCAGTTCGTTTTGTATCAGCGTTTGAATTTGGAACAGATAATTATGTTGCAACCCTATCTACCAATACTTACAGTCCTAATGGTACTTTTAGATTTGATGTAGTAACATTTTCATACACAGATGCTAATCAAGTAATAGCACCAGTATTTTCACCTAATGGTGGAAGTATGACTTCACCAACTGAAGTTAGTCTTTCATGTTTAACTCCAAACGCTTTAATTTATTATACAACCAATGGTGAGGAACCAACTGAAAATTCAACACTTTATACAGCACCTTTTACAGTTTCACAAAACACAACAGCAAAAGCAAAAGCTTACAAAACAGGAATGGCAGCCAGTGATGTCACAACTGTAAATTTCACTTTCCCATTAACATCTTTGGCTCAACTCAGAGCTTCTAATGCTGATGGTACAACAATTTATACAATTTCCAGTGAAGTATTTGTTACTTATACCCAAGCTTGGAGAAATCAGATATATGTACAGGATGCAACTGCAGCCATTCTTATTGATGATTATAATAATATTATTGCAACAAATTATAATATTGGTGATGGTATTACCGGTCTTTCAGGAAAGATTTCTGTATATGCAGGAATGTTACAATTTGTGCCAGTAGCCGATCCAGGAACTGCAACTTCTACAGGAAATCAAATTCCTGCCAGAACAATCACAGTTGAAATGGTTGCCAATAATTTTGATGCTTATGAAGCACAATTAGTTGCTATACAAAATGTTCATTTTACAGCTACTACTTTAGATACATTATATTTTACATCTATTTATCCAATAACAGATGGAGTTAATTCATGTAATTTCAGATCAAGTTTTTCAGAAGCAAATTATATCGGCAACTTAGTTCCGCTTAATAATTTTAATCTAGTTTGTATCTTATCAGAAAGAGTTGATGGTCAGTTTATTACAGCAAGATCATTATCAGATTTTGCACCAGTAGCAAATATTGATCAAACAGTAGTTCGCAAATCTACAATAATTGGAAATTATCCAAATCCTTTCAATCCTATTACTACCATTGCATATAATTTAGCTAATAGTGGTCCAGTTGATATTACTATTTATAATGTAAAAGGACAGAAAGTAAAAACTGTTGTTTCAGGAAATCAAAATTCAGGTTCACATACCATTACATGGAATGGCACCGATGAAAATAACAGAAACGTATCATCAGGAGTTTATTATTATAAATTAAGCACTAATGATTCAGTTCAGATTCGCAAAGCCATCTTAATGAAATAAACATTATAGGAAAAAAGCCCCCTCTTTTGAGGGGGCTTTTTAATTTAAAAAAGAAAAATAAAAAATATAAAAAATACTTTGACTAATCCTTAAAAATATCATAGTAATGAAATAAAAGGAAAAAAAGTAAATGAAGGTAGCAATTTTGGAAAAAAAGCTTGCCAGTGTAACTGAATTATTTTTTTTTTGGTATTGTAGATTTTGAGAAAGGAATATAAGTTTATGGATATCCGATTTAGAGATGTAAATTATGGCATCGTTGAAGCAAGGGCAGTCATACAAATATCAGAAGGTGTTTATCTGAATGAAGTTACGATTTTACGTAAAGATGGAGACATAGAGGTTGAGTTACCTCAGAAGAGTTTTAAAGCAAAAGATGGAAGAATCCATAATATCGACATTTTAACTTTTGAGGATGAGAATAAGAAGACATTATTTCTTTTAGAGGTTAAAACTACTTATTCAGAATGGAGAAAAAAACTAAAAAAGATCCGTGTTTACGAATCTGAGTGATATGAAAGAAAAAAACTATAAGAATTATATCCTTATTGAAAAACCGGTAGAAAGGGCTTTCTTAATTGGGTTGAATAACAAAGAGAGCTCAAAAGAAGAATATCAGGAGTCTATGGAAGAATTGAAAAGGTTAGCTGCGACAGCAGAGACAGAAGTTGCAGGCATGTTTATTCAAGCTTTGGATAAGCCTAATCCTTCCACATGGATAGGTAAAGGTAAGTTAGAGGAAATTAAACAAAGTGTAAAAAAAGAGCAAGTGACAACATTGATATTTAATGATAATTTAAGTCCTGTTCAATCAAGAAATATTACAAAAACAACTCATTGCAATATAGTGGACAGGACAGAATTGATATTAGATATATTTGCAAAGCATGCAAAAACCAAAGAGTCAATGATTCAAGTAGAATTAGCCCAGCTAGAGTATAGTTATTCAAAATTGAGAAATCTATGGCAACATTTTTCACGAATAGAAGGTGGAATAGGAGTTCGAGGTCCTGGAGAAAAGCAGATAGAAATAGACAGAAGAGAGATAAAAAAACGTATATTGATGTTAAAGAAAAGATTGTTTGAGATACGGAAGGTAACAGAGACGAAGAGAAAGGGCAGAGAGGATTCAATATCTATATGTTTAGTTGGATATACGAATGCTGGGAAATCGACACTATTCAATCGACTGACCAGATCATCAGTTTATACAGCAGATCAATTATTTGCTACTTTGGATGCCACAACCAGAAGTATAAAGTATAAAGGAGAAGAGAAGGTATTAATTACAGATACTATTGGATTTATTGATCATCTTCCTCATACATTAGTTCAGTCATTTTATTCGACATTATTTGAAGTTCGAGAAGCAGATTTATTGTTACATGTGATAGATATTAGTCATCCGAAACTTCATGATCAGATCAGTTCTGTTAATTTAGTATTGGAAGATCTTCAAGCAAAAGATAAGAATATATTATTTGTTTTCAATAAGTATGATTTATGTAATACTTTACAAGCGAAATTTTTAAAGAAGCAATTAAAGGAGCAATATCAAGATTGTGTTTTTATTTCAGCGAAAGAAAAGATGAATATTGAAGAGTTGTTTAATAAAATAGATTTCTATTTACAAAAAAGAAAGTTAAATCGAATCTTTGGAGTCCCTACTGATATGAATAATCTTATAAATTTTCTTCATAAGAAGACCCATATTGTAAACATTGATTTTAATGAAAAGCAAAACGAATATATATTTGATGTTTTAATTGATTATAAATATCTAAAAACCGTTCAGGATCAAATCAAACATTATAAATTGAATAAATATATAAACTCATAATAAATAATAGGAGGTTGCCATGATTAGCAACTTAAATGAAATTTTTTCAGTCAATTCAAAAGGCATGAAAAGATCAGCAATCAGAGAGCTGTTAAAGCTTACTCAACGTCCGGAGATTATATCCTTTGCAGGAGGATTACCTTCTCCAGACTCCTTTCCAGTTGAAGAGTTGAAAGATATTATTATGGAAATGATGATAAAAGAGCCTGCAGTTGCTTTACAATATGGAGCAACAGAAGGAGATACTCTTTTAAGAAGACTTTTATTAGAACATTATCAGAAACAAGGCTTTAACATTACCCTTGATAATATTATGATAGTGACAGCTTCACAGCAAGCTTTGGATTTAGTTGCCAAAATATTTATTGATCGAGGAGACAAAATTATTTGCGGTTTACCTTCCTATTTAGGTGGATTAAGTGCATTTAATAGTTATGGTGCAGAATTGATAGGAATTCCTTTAGATGAAGAAGGAATGTGCGCAGATATTTTAGAAACAACTTTAGCAGAATTGCAAAGACAAAATACATTACCAAAGTTTATCTACACTATACCAGATTTTCAGAATCCAGCAGGAATAACCATGTCTCATAACAGAAGACTTGAAATATTAGCTTTAGCAAAGAAATATAATATATTGATATTAGAAGACACACCTTATAGAGAGCTCAGATTTGAAGGCGAACATGAACCGACTTTATTCTCTTTGGACAGTTCTGGTCAAGTGATAAATTTAGGAACATTTTCCAAAATATTTGCACCTGGATTTAGAATTGGATGGGTTATTGCACATGCTGATATCATTGACAAAATAGTTGTTGCAAAACAAGCAACAGATCTTTGTACCCCTCCATTTACACAAAGAATAGCAGCTCGTTATATGGAGAGAGGTTTACTTGAAATAAAAATCGAGTTAATCAAGAACATGTATAGAGAAAAAAGAGATGTTATGCTTGGAGCTTTAGAAGAATATATGCCAGAAGAAATTCATTGGACTAAGCCACTTGGTGGATTATTTTTGTTTGTTACATGTCCTGAGAATATAGACACAAATACAATGTTTGAAAAAGCAATAAAAGAGAATGTGGCCTATGTAAGTGGAAGCTCATTTTACTGTAATGGAAAAGGACAGAACACCATGAGACTAAATTTTTCCTATTGTTCAAAAGAACTTAACATTGAAGGAATAAAAAGACTTAGCCAGGTCATCAAGAATGAATTAGTAAAATAATAATATGGGGGAGAGTTATCTCCCCTTTTTTTCCTTAAGGAGAAAAATGAGTACTTTAAAAAAGGTATTGGTTGCAGAAGATGAAAAGGTAATGCGATTCATGCTATGTGACTTTCTAGAAACATATAATTTTCAAGTTATTCAGGCTGAAAATGGTAAAAAAGCATGGGACTTATGGAAAACAGAATCACCTGATCTATTAATTTCAGATATTAATATGCCACATATGAGTGGAATAGAATTGCTACAAAGAATAAAAGAAGAGGATAAATCATTTCCTGTAATTATTATTACAGGGGTTAGTGTTGATACCGCTCAAAGAACAGCAGTTGAGTATAAAGCAGATGGTTTTTTAGCAAAACCTTTTAAAATGAAAGAGCTTTTTGATTTAATAGGTAAACTAATCTAAAATGAAACGTTTATTAGTTATTTTCTCATTTTTATTTATTCTTTTCACAATTTTAAATGCCTTGGAGCTAACACATAGTGAAAAAGAATGGTTAAATGACAGAAGTATATTTAAAATATTAGTTTCTTCAGACAATCCTCCATATGAATACATAGATGAAAATGGACAATTAACAGGAATAAATATCACCTTATATCAGAAATTATTTGATAAATTAGGAAAAAAAATAGTATTTACTACAAATATAAATTCATTTATTGATATAGATTTAATTAGTTCTCTGGCAAAAAGCCATCCATTGTATGATATGAGCTCTCCAACATTGTATTTAATAAAACTATATTCTATAAGTTTTTATAATCATAAAGACCTTCAAGCATATGACAATGTTTTTATTTTAAAACAGAATTTTATTAATAATTATATAAAAGAATTCAATAACAAACCTATTCAAGTATATTCAGATTTAAAAATAGCTTATAATGATTTTAAATTAACCAAAAATAGTATCTTAATAGTTGATAATTTCAGATTATGGGAAATTGATCAATTAAGTAAAAGAGCAGAAAATATTTTTTATACACAGAAATTAAACATGGAATTCCCTGTTTATTTAAATTTAAAAAAGGAAGATAAGACATTTTTTAATGTCATCACAAAATGTTCAACAGAGTTAATGGAGTATAATAGCATTTATCCGATTTTAGAAGATTGGGAGGGAATCTATAAAAAGAGATTCGAAATTAGGTATTATCAAAATCGCTTATATGTAATATTTGCAGTTATATTGATCTTATATTTTATTACGTTTTTCTTAATATTCAGACATAATGTTTTAAGAGGGAGGCTCTATGAGTCCATACATAAAACTAATCAGAAAAACAGAGAATTAAGTCTTGAGAATAAATTATTAGCTGAACAATTAGATATGGTAGAAAAAGAGAATATAACTGTATTAGACAATATCAATAATCTTGCAATCACTTTAGATTTAAAAGGAACAATACGGTATATAAACAACATTGTACATTCAGTATTGGGATATTCTCAAAACAGTTTGATGGGGATTAATATTGGAGAAATTCTTACTAATGAAGAAAAGCAAAAGATTTTAAGCATTTCTAATAATATTTTTGATAAGAAAAATAATGAAATAGAGATACGATCTAAAGAAGGTTTAAAGAAGTATTTTATTTTTACCACACACTTTTCAAAATCACCTCAGGGAGTTCCTCAGATTAATTGTATATTACAGGATATAACAGATAGAAAAGCATTAGAGAATAGATTGGAAGCTTACACAAATCACTTGGAAGATCTGGTGAAGCAAAGAACTCATATATTAAGAGAATCTGAAGAGCGATTCCGATTTATAGTTGAAAAAGCTTATGATGGGATTTTTATGCTTCAGAATGATCGTTTTCAGTTAGTGAATCAAACATTTTGTGAGATGCTAAATTATTCCAAAGAAGATCTTTTAAGTCATAAAATATCCTTTTTTAATTTAATCGCAATAGACGAACGTAATTATTTTATAGAGAATTTTAACAATTTTAAAAAGAAACATTTAGACTCTCAAATCTTTTTTCAGACTTTCATGAAATCAGGTGGTCAACCAGTAGAAGTAGAAATTCATTTTACTTCCATTACATATAATGATCAGATTGTTGAATTAGGAGTTGTTCATGATGTGATAGAAAAAAGGATAAGAGAAAGAGAGCAACTAGAGCATGAAAAGCTCAATGTAGTTTCGTCTTTTGCCATAACGGCAAACGACATGATTAATTCTCCTTTGAATGCGATATTAGGTTATATTGAATTATTGGATATAGAATTCAAAGAAAAGAATCAACTTCAAGAAAAAGCATTTCATAACCTTTATGAAAGCATTGAGATTATTCGTAAAATCATGTATCAATTACGATCAATTACAAACATAACATTGAAAAGTTATAATTTAAAAGATTTAAAAATGCTAAAGTTAGATGATGATTTTTCAAAATATGAAGATTTCAGAGGTGAACATGAATAAAGAGATACAATTAGATCAGAAAACCTTATATGATTTAAAAAAATGGGCAAAATACGGACATTTAATCAGTGGGATTATCCACAATTTAAACACTCCATTAATGGGTATTTCAGGAAGGCTGGAATTAATAGAGTTAAAAAACCCAGACCTTAAAGGCTTAGATCAAATAAACAAACAATTAGAACATATAAATAAAACTCTGCAAAGCTTAGCATATCTTGCAGATAAAGATATTGTTGACAGGGTGTTAGATGTCGATATTAGTGATTTATTAGAAAAAATTGATTCACTTTTGTCAGCGAATATGACCTATAAGCACCAAATGAATATAGAAAAAAAATTTACTAGTATTCGAAAAACAATAAATGTAAGTGTTTTTTATAATGAAATTTACAATTTAATACTTTATTTAATTAGCATATCAAACCAAGAAGACACCTTAGAAATAAAAAATGAAGATAATTATGTTTTATTAAAATTGATTAAAGAAGAAGATAATGATGTGTATGAAATTGATTCTATCATTTTTAATGAAAATATAAAAGAAGATATAGAATTGCTAGAGTCCATCAATATTCAGGTTGATTATGAAGTAACACTGGAAGAAATTGAAATTCGATTAACAATACTTTAAGCAATTTCTTTTATAAAAATATTTTTGGCAATTTCTTTTGACAAGATATATCTAGAATCACCAACAGCGACAATAATATTATTTTGGAAATCGTTATTCCTAATAACAGTGATCTGATTCCCATTAAAAAGCCCCAATTCAAAAGATTTTCTGTGAGAATTGCAAACAATTTCATATTTTGTTTCAATCTCAGCATTTTCTAAAGACATATTATTATTAACATGATTAAGATGACATTTATTTAAACAACTATTTCTTTTTCTGTTTCGAAAAAACATTTATACCTCATTTTCAAGTTTTAAATGATTCATATATATAATTAAGAAAGTAATAATTATACTTCCAATTAAATAATAGGTTAACGAATTCAGGTTATGAATAGTAGCCTGGTAATAAAAAACAGATACAACCCAAGCCATTAAGGTTAAGTAAACGACTTGAAAAGCAGACACTTTAAATCCTACTTCTTTGTTAACAGTGGAAATAGCAGCAATACAAGGCGCATAAATGACTATGAATAGCAAATATGCAATAACCTGATGCACATTTTTAAATGTCTTTCTCAAAGGATGACTCTTTACATCAATTTCATGCATTTCTTGTTTCATAAAAGGATTAATTATTCTTGAAAATGAGAAATAAAGATCATTTTTAAAGGAAATCATACTATCTATAAGATGATCTTTTAGATTAAAATTAATATTATCATTTTCTTTTTCAGTAAGATGAATGGCATTTAGGGTACCGATAATCGCTTCTTTAGCAAACAAGCCTGTAAATAATGCTACGGTTGCACCCCAATTATCCTGATCAATTCCCATAGGCTTGAATAGAGGTGTTACAATTCTCCCAGAAATAGTCAGAATAGTTTCATTTCTTTTTAACTGTTCATTATAACCAATATTAAGAGAGTTAATCAGAGTCAGAAGAATAATGACAAAAATGATAGTTTTTCCTGCTCGAAATGTAAATCCTTTCAGCTTAAACCAAGTATGAGTAAAAATACCATTTAATGTCGGGATATGATATGAGGGTAACTCCATCACAAAGTCACTAATCTTTCCTTTAAAAATAAATTTTTTAAATAAGAATCCACTCATTAAGGCAAAAATGATACCAATAAAGTATAGTGAGAAGATAACAATTCCTGCATTATGACCAAAAAACAACAAGGCAAACATTGAGTACACGGGTATTTTAGCGCCACATTGGATAAATGGTACCAGTAAGATTGTCATCACTTGATCTCGTCTATTTTCGAGCGTTCTAGCGGCCATGATTGCTGGAACAGTGCAACCAAAACCTACAATCATAGGAATTATGGATTTACCTGATAATCCAAGAAGTCGCATAAATCTGTCCATTACAAAAGCTGCTCTTGCCATATACCCCGAATCTTCAAGTAAAGATAGAAACAAGAAAATAAAGAATATTGGTGGGATAAAAGTTGAAACTGTTTGAATTCCTCCACCAATACCATTTGCAAGTATCAAGATTAACCAATCTGGCGAATTTATACTTTTTAAGACTTCAGAAAAACCATTAACTAAAAATCCGCCAAATAAATTATCCAGTAAGCCAATAAAAGGCTGACTGAGGGTAATGGAAAAACTGAATAAAATATACATAATAAAAACAAATATTGGAAGCCCTAAAAGAGAATTTAAGGCATAACGATCAATTTTATCTGATAAGTTTATTTGATTATCAATCTTTCTTTTAATAATTTCTCGACAAAACCCATGAATAAATCCATATATTCCATCAGCAATAACTAACTCAGCATTATTTCTAGTATGTTTTAGAATTTTTTCTCTTTCAATGTGAATATTATTGTTCATATCGAAATTAATTAAAGAGAGCATTTGTTCATCGTTTTCCAGCAATTTTAAGGAAAACCAGCGGGAATTATAATTATGTTTATCAGAGATGATATGAGTTAGGCTTTCAATTTTTTGAATACTTTCTTCTAAAACACTATCAAACGGTACATGGAAAGATTTTAAATCATAATCGGTCTGATTAATTTTTTTTAATATTTCTGATTTTAGGTTTTCCAAACCTTCTTTTTTTGATGCAGATAAAGGAATAATCGGACAATTTAAACTTATTGCCATTTTATTAATCTTTATCTCAATACCCATTTTATCGACAATATCCATCATGTTTAAAGCGATGAGAACGGGTATCTTCATCTGAAGTAATTGAATGGTTAGATATAAATTTCTTTCTAGGTTTGTAGCATCAATAATATTCACAACGAGTATAGGTTTTTCATTTAAAAGAAAATTTCTTGAAATCTTCTCATCAAGAGAATAGGTCGTTAATGAATAGATACCTGGTAAATCAACAACTTCAATTGCGTAATCATCAACAATAAAATGACCAATTTTTTTTTCGACAGTGACACCAGGCCAATTACCTACATATTGCTTAGAACCTGTAAAAGCATTAAAAATAGTTGTCTTTCCACAATTGGGATTTCCAATTAAAGCAATTACTGCTTTTTCATTATTTACAATCAAAACAAACTCCCTGAATAATTAATTGATAATCACAAAAATTAAAGTTGTGATCAGTTGAGATTTTTGATATTAAACTATTTAAATAATCAGATTCTTCAACCTCAGTAATTTTCCCGCATTTTTGGCAGATAATATGAAAGTGTTTAGGATGGCCATAAACATGCTCATAATATTCTTTATCTTTACTTTTAGTAGAATTTTTAATTAACCCAGCTTCTAATAACAAGGGAATAGTTCTATAGACAGTTGCTCTTGAGACTTCATAGTTGATATTTTGAATCTCATAAATTAGATTATCAGCATTAAAATGGTCATGAGTAAGAAAGATATAATCTAGGATTATACTTCTTTGATTTGTTAATTTCAACCCCTTTGTTTTTAGAAACTCATTGAATCTTTCTTTATAATCTTCCATCACACCTCCTATTGAGATTGAATCTCATTCTCAAAAGATAACTTAATGATTTTTTGTCAAGAACTAATATATTATTTTATTTTTAGGATACCCCGAAAAATTCAACACCGTATGACTCCAGCGTAATTTGCCTATTATCTTCACATTTTCCTCGTTTGTATTGTCTTGTTTTTCTTCTTTGAATAGATAAGAAAATTCTTTGGATTAGTGAAGTAATTCTGTAATAAGCAAAGCCATTAATCATAGTATAATCTTTATTATGATCCATCAGATATTCAGAGTAAGGCATGTCTGCTTTAATAAAAAACTTTTTACAGGAATAAATAAAATTAACAAGTATATTCATCCATAAATTCAGTGTCTGAATTCGTTGATATTTAAGAAGTTGTATTTTTTCAAGATTCAATTGCTGTTTAATCTGTCTAAATTGCTCTTCTATTTTCCATCTTTTTGAATAAATCTCCAATACTTTTTGTCCTATTTGCTTCTCAGAGAATAGATTATTTTTAAAACTTGCAAAGAAATAAAAAAAGCCTCCTTTTTTATCATATCTTACTTTTATCAGCCATACTTCTATCGTGTTTGGGTTCTTAGTCGGATGAGGGTCTGTATTAATACGAACTTTTTTAGCTCCATAATTAAATGTCTTTTTCTTATAAGGGCATTGGTACTGATGTTTTAGTTCCATCTCATTCACAACATCTTTAAACTTCCTCTTTTCATCATCAACGATCAGATCTCTGTTTCCAACTGCTCTGATAACAAAACCATTTTCCTGTTCAACAAGCTGGCTCATCAGCTTTTTGTCATCATAGCCTCTATCGAAAACATAAATACCCTTGTTACAGGAAAATATGGTTGATTCAACAAGAAAGATACTTAGTCTTTCGTTTTTAGTTTCATTTTCAATACTGTTTGAATAAACATAGGAATATAAAGGTGAAATTGAAACGCTTCCTGCATTTGCAGTATTAACAACGGTAGCATTAAAACTATAATACCCGTTTTGATATTCGCCAGTTGATCCATCTCTTACTTTTTTGAGATGTTCCATTTTTTTTGCACAGGGTTTTACAATATCACTTTCATCAATTATTATGAGACTTTCTTCCGTTATTTTTTTAGCTTCTGATATAAAATGGGCTTGGTTGAGTTCTTCAAAAAGTTTGGCATTATCAAGATGATACCCTATGCGTTCCTGCTTCTTTTTTAAACACGCTGTTCCTGGTATATACTGAACAATTTGTCTAACAATAGGATTTGAAGCTGAAAGTAGCCCTATAAGCGTTTCTTTAAAGCATTTAAAGTATGGTTTAGAAAGAATTTCTGAGTATTTGTTTAAAAAATTTTCAAATTTATCTTGTATTTTATCGGCAGTTTCATTAATTTGCATTTTAGAGCCTCTCTTTTTGTTTTTTTTCTACAAACCATATTAAAGTTGAGGCTCTACTTGTCAAGCTATATATTATATTTATCAATACTTTGTGATTATTTTTTGTCTTTATTACATTTAGAATTTCTTAAAAGAAAATGATGATTTTTTAACTTTTACTTCTGAAAAAAAACGAATTTGAAACTCATAATACTAAAACTAGAGCGAGATAATATTTTATCACTATTTTTACTCATTGGAGGGCTTAGAACCCAGTATTGACGCTTATCTGCAAGATTTCTGAAATATTTTTTCGGGGTATGCCTGCTAATATATTATTTTATTTCTGATATAAATCTATATTTTTATTATATATAAAATTAAATTAATTTTATTATATAAAACCGTAACTAACAATATAACAGTTATTTATAGATATGAGAATAATTGGTACTCGCTTTGCATAATATACGGAAAAAATATGGAGGTGTTTTATGAAAGAGAGTAAAGGAAGAAAAATTAAGGTTTCGATTCTATTGTTGCTATTTTGTTTTATAGCTTTTTCTTTAATGGCTAAGACAGTAGTTCAAGAAAAAAATGTAAAGCAAAATGAAATAGTAATAAGTAGCAATGAAGAACCAAGCAATGTTTATTTTTATTCAACAACAGAAACTAACAATGCAGCAGATGCTAAAAAAGTCATTGTACAAGTAAAAAAGGTTGAAAATGTTCAAAGCATTAATTCAACATCAGAAAGAAAAAAAGCTTTTATGGGAGTTTATACTGAAGAATTATCATTAAAAGATATCAGAGCCCTTGAATATCCACAAACCTATGGTGTGTTAATAACAGGTGTCTCAAAAAATTCGAATGCTTATCATTATGGTCTTTTAAAAGATGATATTCTCATGCAAATTGGAGATAACGAAATTACAGATAAGAATAAAATGACAAATGTAATCAATTCTTATGTTGCAGGTGATTCCGTTACTATTAAAATTTTTAGGTTAGGTAAAGAAAAAACTATGCCTTTTGTTTTTGGTAGTAAAGAAGAAAAAGTAGTAGTTTCTGAAGATGATCAAGACTTTACTTTTGGTGATGAATTTCCAATATTTACCAAAAATAAAAAAAGTAGTAAATCTACTGGTTTTGGTGGAGGTACTTGGATGCCTATCTGGACAATGATTGACATGAAAGATGTTAATGAATTGTTAACTCGCATGAGTTTCAACAAGCTTGATGAAAATGGAATCCTTTTAAACGGAGGTGGAGGCAAAATCACAATAGGTAAGGGGTTATTTATTGGTGGAATGGGTGCAGGCTATACTATTGATAGGAAATCAAATATAAAAATCAGTAACTTATCTTCAAGTACATTAAATGATTCCATCATGGTATCCAGAAGAATGAAATATCACAATTATTTTTGGGCAGTAACATTGGATAAACGATATGCAATAACAAAGAACCTTATCTCTTCTATAGGATTTGGTATTGGAGCAGCAGGTCAATCCATTGAAATATCCCAAAATGGTGATCAATTTGATTGGGATAATTTACAAAACCAATTTGGAAAAGTTTATAACAACTATGTAAATTTATCAAAAGATTATATTATTGTTCATCCTAAGATTGAATTAATGTATCGTTTAACCAGCTGGCTTGCATTAAGAGCTGAAGGTGGATATGTTTATGGTTATTCATGGCATAATGATTGGAAGAATTCTGTTTGCGGTGACACTTATTCAGTAACCGGAAAAGACAATAACACCAAATATGAGGGCTTAACCGTGAGTGTTGGTCCTTGGTTTGGATTCTAATCCTACAAACTTCCTCAAAAAAAGGCAGACTTAGGTTTGCCTTTTTTTTTATATCAAAGAGAAATTCTTTTTTACTTGACTAAAAATATCTCTATTATAATTTAAGTAAAAAGCTGGAGTGGTGAAATTGGTAGACACGCTAGGTTCAGGGTCTAGTGGGCGTACGCCTGTAGGGGTTCAAATCCCCTCTTCAGCACCATTTTAATTTTAATCGACTACAACATCATAAATTAAATAAATTGATAAATTTTGATGCTTAATCCATTTTGTAAAATCATAAATACTTCTCTTATCTTGAGGTGTGTAATTTAAATAATCTAAAAAGTATTTTTTATTAACAGCAAAACAATTTTTTTTAAAATAATCAATCTGAACTGAGATTCCTGAATACATATAACTTAATAACGGAGCAATTTGTTCAAAAGTTAAACCCTGTGTTTCAGGAATATTGGTAGTGATATATTGAGAAAGTGAGTTATCATTAAATCTCAAAGGCACAATGATAGAATCACAATATCTGTCTAATCCTGTTTTCATAAATCTAATGATATTAGGAGAAGATTTAGTAATTTCTTCAAGAAAGAAAATATATTTGATTTGAAAATCAGTATTATTCAAAGCTTCACAAATGGAATCAAAAGAGTTTTCTTCTTTTGTATTAATAAGAAAAGAATCAAGTTTGTTATAATTAACTTCATGATCACTAAGAATTAAGTACTCAACCCTTTTTTCATAATAATAGTGCAAAATATTAGCAATAATCATTTCAGAAGAAGATCCATCTGTAACTGAAACAAAACTATTACCTATCTTTTTTAATCTTTCAATATATTCATAATCAGAAATATAGGTATTAATAAGAGAATCAAGTTCATTCATCTGATTAAAGCGAATAATTGTATGTCTATATTTATGTTCAATATTTGTTAAACTAAATTTTGGATGCATATTCATGTAGGGAGAGTCATAAAGAAGGACAGGTTTTCCAAGAGTCATGAATTCAAAAGCGATAGAAGATACATCAGAAATCATAATATCTGAAGCAATAAAAATGAGCTCAAGATGATAATCATCATAAAAAACAATATCTGAATTATTCTTAATAATTGATTCAATACAGTATATCTGTTCTTTAGGTGTAAAACCATGAACTTTAATAATAATATTAAATTCATCAGAAATTACATTTCGAATATTTTCTTGAAGAAGAGGCATTAAAGAAAATTCTTTATTAATTGTAGGAGCAATTAGAACAGTTTTTTTCTTTAAGTTTAATTCTAAATGATTTAAAGCTTGATCTCTAGTTAGTTTACTTAGAAAAACGGAGTCTAGTTTTGGCATACCAGTTACAACAAAAGGAGTAAATAAATACTTTTGCATTATTTTTTCATGAATCCTGCCTGGTAAGCAAAGTAAGTCAGCACAATTCTCTCTATATGATAAAAGAGTATCTGTAAAGAAGTAACCCTTTGAGATCGTTCCATGTCCAATATTTACAATAAAACCAAAATCTTCAACCTTTTCATAAGAAGGATCAGCAATGATAGTAATGTCTGGCAAAAATGTATATGGGTTTTGAATCCATATACAGTTTTCATCAAAATATTCAGATACAGTTTCTTTTCTAATTCCAAAATTCTCTTGATTGTAATTGGATTCTTGATAAACAGGAGAATATAACCCAATTACAAATCTTTGTTTTTCTTGCATTTTTAACATTAAATTTCTAAAAATTGAGAAATGAAATTCTCTTTCAATAAAGAACATAATTTTTAACATAAAACTCAATCCTTTTTATTTACCCAAAATTTAATATAGAGCATTAGAAGATTCTATTAACAACAAAATCTAATTAATTATTAGTAACAAAAAAAACAGAATGTCAATAAAAATAATTGACAATTTTTAGTTCACAAACACTTCCTTCTGAAAGAAGACTTCTAAAATATATTCAAATGAAGATGTTAATTCTGCAATCTGAGGAGCTTATTTTGAAGATTTTGACTGATTATAACCAAAATATTGCTTCAAATCTTTGAACATGACTTCAATTGACCAACGTAACGAGTACCTTTCCAATATTTCCATCTCAGTTAGATTTATGTCTGTACAAATCAGCTTTTGATATTTCCCACAAAAATGTCTAAGGATCTGATAAAATATAGTTTATCTTTCATACAATTTTCATGCTTTTTTATGTTATTTTCATAAGTCAGTAACAAAACAAACGCTTTATTATAATAATAAACTTAAAAATGATTTTTAAGAGGAATTCCTTGGATATTTGATTTTAAAATCATGTTTTATTTAATAAAAAAGTATGCAGGAAGGTATCTCATTATTGAATTAATCGATAACTATCTGATCCTGTATGGATAAGAAACATATCTCAATTAGCAACTCAAAGTTCTCTTTTGAAACAGATAAGAATCTATATATAATCTCTTATTACTGATTAATATTTGAATAATGAGAAAAATCATAATCTTAAAAAACACATACACATACTTAAATGAAAAAAACAAACAATTCAATAGGATTATCCTTGACATAAAACGCTGATTTTTAAAGCTTACACTTAAGAAAGTAAAATCTTTGGAGGAAATATGATAGTATTAGATGAATTACGTTATACAGAAAGCCACGAATGGGTTAAGGTTGACGGTGATGTAGCTTTTGTTGGAATCAGTGATTTTGCACAACACGAATTAGGTGACATTGTTCATGTCGAATTACCTGAAGAAGGCGATAAAGTAACAGCAGGAGAACCAATGGGAAATCTTGAAGCTGTTAAAACTGTGGAAGATATCATTTCTCCGATTTCTGGTGAAGTTGTTAAAGTAAATATTGATTTATTTGACACTCCTGAGTTAATTAATTCTTCTCCTTTTGATGATGGCTGGTTGATAAAAGTTCAAATTAAAAGCATGGAAGAAATCGAAAAATTAATGACTGCTGATGAATACAGAAAGCATATTGAGTCATAGAATTATACAAAATTTTAAGTCTCCCTATCAGGGAGACTTATTTTTTATATAAAAATAATGGAGAGGATTTATGCGTAAAAATGGGTTTTTGATAACTTTGGCAGCTCCATCAGGTGGTGGAAAATCATCTGTATGTGATATAGTTTTAAAACGCTTACCTCAAATAAAATACTCAATTTCATGGACTACGCGTGAACCTAGAGGTGAAGAGAAACATGGGATTCATTATTTTTTTTGTGATGAAACTACATTTATAAATAAAAGAGATGAGAGTTATTTTATAGAATCTGCGTTAGTTCATGGCCATTATTATGGAACATCTAAAGAGTTTGTTAATAATTGCTTAGACGAAGGTTCTCATATTATTATGGACATCGATGTTCAAGGTGTAGATCAGATTAGAAAAAAGGGTTTTTCTGTAGTTACAATTTTTCTAATCCCACCTACGTATCATGAATTGGAAGAAAGATTAAAAAATCGAAAAACAGATAGTTATGAAGTAATTCAACAGAGATTAATAAACGCAAAAAAAGAAATTGACCGTTTAATTGAATATGATTATTTGGTAATAAATGAGAATCTTGAGAAAGCTGCCGAAGATGTCATTCATATAATTGAAGCTGAAGAAAACAAAGTCAGCCGGTATGAAAACATAGTTCAAGATTTTTATGAAATTAAGGAGGATTAATGGACAACAAGACAGATAAAATAATTGATAAATTTTTAGAAAATCATAATATGGATTATCTTTTTTTAATTTTATCAAATTTAGAATCAGAAAGATTAACTAATTTACCTGATTTCGTGCGCAAAAATTTCCAAGAGAAAATTTCAGTTATGTCATTAGAACATACAGCAATGAATGAAATTCCTGACTTCATTTTAGATCAAATTGAATTGGAATCTGAAGAAGACAGAATGCGTGAAGAACGTTATGATTACAATGATATGTCATATGATGATGACGACGATGATGATGCTGAACCACTTGAAAGAGAACTTCCTCCGGTAAAGGAAGATGAATTTGATGATGAAGAAGATGATGATATTGAATTTGATGATGATGACGACGAAGACTAATTAGTGAAATGAGTTTAAGGTCTTTAAAGCAATATTTAGAGTGCATTCAAAAATCAGGAATAGACCATCTTTTTACCAATTTTAAAGATTTTCAATTTAAAGAAAATATAAATAAATCCTCAGCTGTTGAAGTTGAGGATTTTTCTAACTTGACATCGATTATTTGTCCAATAAAAGAACCAGTAACAGGAAGTGAATTGATTTCTGATGATAAGGGTTTAGAATATTTAAAATTAAATTATGCAAATTGTACAAAGTGTTCTTTACAAAAAACAAGATTAAAATTTGTTTATGGAGAAGGGTATTATAAAGCAAAAGCTTTGATTATTGGGGAAGGTCCTGGAGCTGATGAGAATATTACAGGGAAACCCTTTGTTGGGGAAGCAGGGAAATTATTAACAAAAATGCTAGCAGCAATCAATATAAGCAGAGAAGATGTATATATTACAAATATTGTCAAATGTAGACCACCAGGGAACAGAGCACCTTTACCTGAAGAGTCAAATGCTTGCATGCCTTACCTTGAACAACAAATCAGAATCATTAAACCAAAAATAATCCTATTATTAGGAAAAACAGCTATTAATAATTTATTAAAAAAGGATGATCGTATGGATGTTTTAAGACTTAAACAACCATTTGATTATCAAGGAATTCCGGTATGGTTAACTTATCATCCTTCTGCTTTGCTAAGAAGACCAGAGTGGAAAAAGGATGCTTGGGCTGATTTACAAAAATTTAGAGATTTCTATAAGAAATTATAAAGGTAAAAAATAATGAGTGATACTGTTGAAAGAATGCTACCAAATGATATAAATGCAGAAACGGCTGTATTATCAGCCATGATGATTGATAATCATTCAGTCGCACGTGTAATTGAGATTTTAAAAGAAGAACATTTTTATAAAACATCACATAGAATAATCTATAGATCTATTGCAGATTTGTTTGAAAAAAACATTGAAGTGGACATTATCACCCTGATGCATAGATTAGAAGAAAATGGAAATCTAGATAAAATTGGTGGCAAGATTTATATTAATGATTTATCAGATGTCGTGTTAAGTAGTGCAAATGTAGAGTATCATGCAAAAATTGTATTGGAAAAAGCGCTATTAAGAGAATTAATCCTCACTTCCAATCAAATCATTCAAAGTTGTTATAATCCAGTAGGTCCAGTGACTGAAATCGTAGATCAAGCTGAACAAAGTATATTTAAAGTTGCTGAAATGCCAAACAGAAAAACCTTTGTGAAGGTGAGTGATTTAATACCTAATACCTTGCACAATATTGAAGAGATCGCAAAAACAAAAACATCGATTATTGGTGTTCCAACAGGTTTTGATGATTTAGATAGAAAAATTGGTGGATTTAGAAAAGGTCAATTAATAGTAATTGCTGCCAGACCTGCAATGGGAAAGACATCGTTTGCACTGAATCTTGCCTTTAATGCGGCTGTTGGCCATGAATTAAAAGTCGGAGTGTTCACTCTTGAAATGGCAAGTGATGAGTTATTGATGCGTATGATCAGTTCATCCGCAGAAGTGAGTATGGAAACCATGCTTAAAGGTTTTGGAATGGATCAGAAAAAGATACTCAGAATAACCCAATTTGCTGATCTAATCTCCGATAAACAAATCTATATAGATGATAGTGGGTCAAATACTGTTCTCGATATCAGAGCTAAAAGCAGACGCTTAAAAGCTGAAATTAAAGGATTAGACTTAATTATCATCGATTATTTACAATTAATGGGTGCTCGGAAATCTTCAGACAACAGACAACAAGAAATTTCTGAAATCTCGCGTTCTCTAAAAATTCTAGCTAAAGAATTAGAAATACCAGTCATTGCCTTATCACAATTAAATCGGGGACTTGAATCAAGAGACGATAAACGTCCAAAACTGTCAGATTTGCGTGAATCAGGGGCGATAGAACAAGATGCCGATATTGTAATGTTTATTTATCGAGATGATTATTATAATAAGGAATCTGAAAAACCAGGGGTTGCAGAAATCATTATTGGAAAAAACAGGCATGGAGCCACAGGTTCAATCGAATTACTCTTTGAAAGCGAATACACTGTATTCAGAAATATTAAACATGCTGTATTCTAAAAAATTATTTATTGTTATTGGAAAATATGTTCTTTTTTGTTTAAAAACTCTTAAAGCATGTACGAAATTACCTGAAAGAACCTATGATTTGTATAAACAAATGAAAAGAATCGGTTATGATTCTGTTCCTCTTATCTTAATCACATCTGCATTTACAGGATTAGTTACAGCTCTTCAAGCTTCTTACCAAACAAAAGGATATATCCCTAAGTCATTAATTGGTGTTTTAGTCGGTAAAACGACTATGACTGAACTCGCTCCAGTTTTAACTGCTCTGGTATTAACTGGTCGTATAGGTGCTTCTATGGCTGCAGAAATCGGAACTATGAAGGTTTCCGAACAAATAGATGCTATAGAAGTGATGGCTGTTAATCCTTATGAATTTCTCTATATGCCCAGAATGTTATCTGGAATTATTATGATCCCATTACTTACCGTTTTAGCAGATGTAATCGCGATCTTTTCTGCTTATCTCTTTTCAATCTATGCTTATGATATTTCATTTCAGCTATTTTTTGAAAATATGAAAGCATACTTTTTACCGATGGATTTATGGGTAGGACTAGCAAAAGCTGTTGTTTTTGGTTTTATTATTACCTCTATTGGTTGTTTTTCAGGAGCCAATACCGAAGGTGGAGCAGAGGGTGTTGGTGTCGTAACCACAGATACAGTAGTTTATTCTTCCATTGGGATTTTAATGATGGATTTCTTTGTTGCAAAAGTACTATTTGGAGGTTTGAGTTTATGAGAAAACTTATAACATTTATTATTATAGCGTCATTGTTTATAATTAGTTGCGTTAGAAACGATAACCCTGAACTTAATAGAAAAGATACAGACAATGTCTTAAAAATTTATTGTTACGACAGTTTTGCTAGCTGGGGTTTAGGTAAAGCAATCATCGCAGAGTTTGAAAAACAAAATAATTGTACTGTCAAATTAGAATCAGTTGGGGATGCTGGAGCAATGTTAAACAGAATGGTATTAGAAAAAGATCGACCAAAATGTGATATTGCCATTGGAATTGATAATACTTTTTTACAATCTGCTTTAGATAATCATTTATTCTCATCATACAAACCTGAAAACTCTAGTGTTATTGACAAAGATAATGTCATTGATGATACTTGGCATTTAACTACCTATGATTATGGTTACTTTGCTTTTGTTTATGATTCGGATGTTATAAAAAATCCCCCAAAAACGTTTGGTGAAATGCAAAGTACTGAATACTCTTCAAAGATAATCTTAATGGATCCTAGAACATCAAGTCCAGGAAAAGGTCTTTTCTTGTGGTCTTTAGCAGTATTTGGGGAAAAAGGTTTTAATTCTTTTTGGAAAAGCTTAAAACCGAATATTTTAACGATTCCTGCAAGTTGGGATGATGGATATAGTGCTTTTTTAGCAGGAGAAGCTCCAATTGTTTTAAGTTATTCAACTAGCCCTGCTTATCATATTGAGCTTGAAAAAACCTCCAAGTATAAAGCTTTTATTCCTCAGGAAGGCGCTTTTAAACAAATAGAAGGTGCTGGAATAGTTAAAGGATGTTCAAATCCAAATTTAGCTAAAAAGTTTATTCATTATATGCTGACTGATAATTTTCAAAAACATATTCCTACAACTCAATGGATGTATCCTGTATTAAATTCAGTGGCTTTACCTGAAGGTTTTAATGCTTGTCCAAAACCAAGCAGAATTGTTAATGATCGGTTAAAACAGAATTATTATACTGAAAAATGGATAAATCAGTGGTTGGGGATAATGATCAAATGACCTTCAGAATAGTTTTATTTCAACCGGAAATCCCTGCTAATACAGGTAATATTGGTCGTTTATGTCTAGGTGCAAATGCAGAATTACATATCATTAAACCTATGCGATTTTTTCTGAATGATAAATATGTTAAACGAGCAGGATTAGATTATTGGGAACAAGTACAATTGTTTATACATGATTCACTTGATGTTTTTTTATCCAAATACCCTAGTAATAACGTATATTATTGTACGACAAAAACATCTCAACGATATAATGATTTCGCTTATAACAAAGGGGACATCTTTATCTTTGGACCAGAATCAAGAGGAATCCCTGAAAATATTCTCAAACAGAATCAAGAAAAATGTATTACTATTCCCATGTTTGATCAAATCAGATCCGTGAATCTCTCAAATTCTGTATCAATCATACTTTATGAAGCGCTAAGACAGATAGACTATTCTTTTTAACAGATGACCTAATTTGATTCAAAAACCTATTATTGATAGATTTAACACATAATTGATAAATTATGACGAAATTAATATAGTAAATTATTGAATAAATATATTTTCTTGACACTCAATCACTAATTTTATTAAAATGATTTTTTATGAATTTCTAGGAGGTATGTATGTTGGACAAAAATATAGACTTGTATTTTTTTTCTGGAACAGGTAATACTTTTTTAATGACCAAAAAGATAGAATCAATTTTAAAAAGCAAAGATTATAATATTAAACTGTTTCGATTGGAAAGAACAGATCCAAAAAATATTAATTTAAATCATACTATTGGAATTGGAGTAACAGTAGCTTATTTTTCAACTTATCCAATTGTTTGGAATTTTTTTAATAATATGCCTAATACCAATGGAACTAAAGTTTTTTTCTTTGACACAATGGGTGGTTATTCTGGGGGTTTACTAAGGCCAATAAAATCAAGTTTAGAGAAAAAAGGATATATAACTTTAGGTGCTTGTGAATTTGTTATGCCAAGTAATCTGTCTTCAAAACCCATGAGTCTGAATGAACTTAGCGATAAGCTAAAGAAAAACCAAATTAAAGCAGAAGAATTTGTTGATAAATTAATTCTTGGAAAAGCAAAATGGTCATCCAATCCAATACTATCATTTTTGTTTTATACAATGTATAAAACGATGAATCCTCCAGCTTATTTCAGAAAAACTGCTCCTATAAGTGTCGATTCAAGCAAATGCATCCAATGTGGAATTTGTTATAAAGTTTGTCCTGCTGATAATATCAGGATGTATGAGTTTCCTAGATTTGAAGATCATTGTCAAACCTGTATGCGTTGCTTCTCCTATTGTCCTGTTTTAGCCATATACTATAAAGGAAAGAATTATACACCCTATAAAGCAGTTTCTTTAGAAGAATTATTATTAGAAACAACTGAATGAGGAAATAATGGCATTTTTAAAAAAAGTTCAATTATTAGAATTGAAAATAGATGAATATTTAAATCTTGTGAGTGAAGCAGGAATTTTATTGGAGCAATTAGTTAAGTATTATCTAAATAACCAAAATGATCTAGCAAGAGAAAAGTGTCAAAAGATAAGAACAAATGAAAGAATTGCCGATGAATATCGGAAACAGATTGAATCTCATTTATATAGACATACTTTAATTCCTGAGAATAGGGGAGATGTCTTAGCAATTTTAGAAACTACAGACAGTGTGATCAATCAAGTGAAAGCTGTTAGTGTCGATTTAATAAATGAACATCTTCAAGTTCCTGAATTTCTAAATTCTGAAATTAGTGATTTGATTCGTTCATCTGTAAATTGTGTAGATGAATTAGTTAGAGCTGTACGCGCCTTTTTTTACAACATTCATAGCGTAAATGATCATACTCATAAAGTATTTTTTTATGAAAAGGAAGTTGACGATCTAGCTGAAAAACTTAAAATAGATATCTTTAACAGTACTATAGATTTAGCCTCAAAGTTGCACTTAAAAGAATTTATTCTAAGTTGTGAAAAGGTGTCTGATAATTCTCAATCAGTTTGTGATCGTTTAGTGATTTATACTATTAAGAGACAATTATAGATATGAGTTTTATTCTTTTATTGAGTGGGTTATTCTTAGGTTGGTCTTTAGGTGCAAATGATGCAGGGAATGTATTTGGTGCTGCTGTCGAAACCAGAATGATCAAATTTAAAACTGCAGCACTAATTGCCAGTATTTTCGTCATTTTAGGGGCTGTACTCCAAGGGGGAGGGACATCTCTTACACTAAGCCGTCTTGGCTCTGTTAATGCCCTGCCTGGTTCATTTACAGTAGCATTATCTGCAGCATTAAGTCTAATCGTCATGGTACGTTTTAAAATACCAGTTTCAAGCTCTCAGGCTGTTGTTGGAGCAATTCTTGGCTGGAATATTTTTTCTGGTGCTTTTACAGATTCAACAGTATTGGCTCAAATTGTTTCAGCTTGGATCATTACACCCATTTTATCTGCAATCTTAACGATACTTATGTTTTATTTGTTTAATTATATAATTAACCATTTTTCTATACATTTATTAAAGCTTGATTATTTTACTAGAGCAGGCTTGCTATTAGTTGGAGCTTTTGGATCGTTTAGTTTGGGTGCAAATAATATTGCAAATGTCATGGGTATGTTTGTTGATTCTTCACCTTTTAAGGATGTATTTATAACAAATCATATTTTTTTTTCTAGTACTCATCAACTCTTTTTAATAGGGGCTCTCTCAATAGCTTTTGGAATATTTACTTATTCTCATAAGAACATGAAAACGATAGGTCATGATCTGTTTAAATTATCCCCAATAACTGGTTTCATAGTTGTTCTTTCTTCCTCCATAGTATTATTTTTATTTGCCTCAAAATCGCTTCAAGAACTTTTACACAGCTTACATCTGCCAACTCTGCCTTTAGTTCCTGTCTCTAGCAGTCAGGCTGTTATTGGATCAATTATTGGTTTAAGTATTGCAAAAAAAACAGGTAATATTCAATATAAAATTTTAGGAAAAATTGCTTCTGGATGGGTTATTAATCCCATCTTTTCAGGGCTTATCTGTTTTGTTCTGCTTTTTTTTGTACAAAATGTATTCGATCAAAAAGTTTATATACCTTCAGTACATACCTTCAATCGAGATGTCATGGTGAAATTGAATATTGAAGATGTGTTAATAAATAAATTATCCTTTTTGAATGGAAGAACATATCAATCCTCCAGTGAGCTTAAAAATCAACTAGTTAAGTATCAGATTGAAAAGAACAACCAAAAAAAAATTGCTGAATATTCCTTATTATTTCCACTATTTATTGATGAAAATAAAATCAAAACATTAGATCACAAATTCTTTACTTCAGAACAACTTCATGCTCTCAGATTAATCAAAAATCAACCATTTGATCATAAATGGCAATTAATTGATACATTATCAGTGATTAGCAATAGTTGGTCTTTTAGAGATGAAGTGTGGCAAAACGAATATTATAATCGCGAAATTCAAAAGAAATATGAAATCATTTTTAAACTATTCAGCACTCCTATAAATTATGATAAATTAAGTCTTTAATTTCTTTTTTTCTGCTGCAGGAAATAAAACATTATTTAATATCAACCGATATCCAGGAGATGTTTTATACAAATCTAATATTGTTTCAGGATCTCCAATCTTATGTTGATAATCTTCAGGATCATGCCCGCCATAAAAAGTAAAGGTTCCCTTTCCTAAATTTCCATGCATATATTTTACTTCATCTGCGCCAGGTGTTTCTCCTAAAATAATCACACTTTTCTTTAAATATTGCTTTTTAATTGAAGTTGTTTGTCCCATAAAACCATTAATTGTATTGGTATGATTTTGAATTAACATAGTTGGTACAGGGTCATATTTTGCTGAGAAATCAAATAATTGAAAATAATCTGCTTCAGCTCCTCTTAGTTGTGCATAATCTGAAGCATCTAATGTTGAGAATTCATATTCAAAAGGTGAAGTGATCAAATCAAAGTTTTCAAATGCAAATGTTTCTGAAAAATCCATCTTTTTTCTATAGTTAGGATCAATACCATCTCCATCAAAAACTGCATCGCAAATATCTACATTCTGAGTGGCTAATGCTATATCTATGGTATCTATAGCACCACACATTGCAAATAAGAAACCACCATCCTGAACAAATTGTCTAATCTTTAAAGCTACTGCATGTTTTAATTGCCAAACTTTTTTAAACCCCAATTTTTTAGCTAAATCTTCACTAACTTTTACATCTTCAATATACCAGGGGGCATTTCGATAGGATCCATAAAATTTCCCATATTGACCCGTAAAATCTTCATGATGAAGGTGTATCCAATCATAATCTTTTAACTTTCCCGATAAAACATCTTCATCAAATATTTTGTCATAATCAATCTCAGCATATGTTAATGCCATAGTTACTGCATCATCCCAGGGAGATTTATTTGGAGGAGTGTAGATTGCAATTTTTGGTTCTTTTTCCAAAACAATCATTTCCATATTGTTCTTTTCTACGATTTCTGTAATGGCTACCATATCAGAAGCAGAAATAATTTCATAACTGACTCCTCTGATATTACATAAATTCTTTATCTGATTACTTTCGGGTAAGATAAAAGATCCTCCGCGATAATTTAAAACCCACTTTGTCACTATTTTATCTTTTACAGACTGAAAAGCAATCCCATAAGCTTTCAAATGATTCACCTGCATATTATCCATGGGTATTAATAATTCAGCGCTTAGATTTGATATTATTATTAATAATATTAGTGAAATAAATAGTATTTTTAGTTTTTTCATTCTGTCCTCATACAAATCGGTTTAAAATTTCATTCGAAACTAAGTAGTATTTAGGATTGATCCTTATTTGATTGTTGAGTATTTCTAAATAATCGTTATGATACAAAAGATTTACTTGATTATGATATTTTTGATTAAAATCAGACTTGAAATTTTCTGAAAAATCATCTAAATTAAATCCTTCTTTTAATCTCAATCGAGTAATTAAGTATTCAACTTCCAAATCTGATTCTGATAATATGATTGAATCTTTAAAATAAGTATTATCTTTTATCATTTGATGGTATTGATTGATATCTGAGGGATTTGTATATCTTATTTTATGTAAATATCCAGAAGCAGATGGTCCTAATGCCAGATAGTATTTTCCAGTCCAATAGGCAAGGTTATGCTTTGATTCGTATCCTGGTAAAGAAAAATTTGAAATTTCATATTGTTGATATTTATTCATTTCTAACAAATCCCGAGCACTTATATAACTCTTTTCCACTACTCTGTCTGAGGGACAATCATTTATATCTTTATATAAGGGGACATTCTCTTCAAGACTCAGTCCATAAAATGAAAGATGTTGAAGATCTAATTTGAGAAAATGTTGGATTGAATCGATGAATTGATTAACAGATTGATTCTTTATTCCATAGATTAAATCTATAGATATATTCTTAAAACCAATACTTTTCATTTGATTTATTGTTGTTGCTATCTGCTCAAAATTGTGAATTCTGCCTAAATACTTTAATAATTTATTATTAAAACTTTGAACACCTAAACTCAATCTATTAATACCTAAAGAAAGATAATCATTCAATTTATCTGTTTGAACTGTTCCTGGGTTTAATTCAATAGTAAATTCTTGTAATTGAGATAAATCAATGTCACTTATAAGTGTTTGGATATGTTTTGTTTCTAATAAAGAAGGTGTACCACCTCCTAAATAAATCGTTTTAGGTTGTATATGGTAAAGTGTTGTATAATAATCCAGTTCAGTTTTTAAATCCTGAATTAAACTATCACACTGTTCAGGATTATAATCTACTGAATAAAAAGAACAATATAAACACTTTTTTAAACAAAACGGAATATGTATGTATAAGTGTTCAATTATTTGATTAGCTTGAAACATCGGTTCCATCTGATTTCACCGGTATCCTCAGATTTTGAGAAGAAGATTAATAAAGGAGTTCCTGTTATATCTTTTCTATCTAAAAATCCCCAAAATCTGGAATCATAACTTAAATCCCGATTGTCACCTAAAACAAAATATTGTCCTTGAGGAACAACAACTGGACCAAAATTATCTCTAGATCCCATTGATACATCTTTCCAGGCTATATGAGCGTATTCTTTCGGTATAACTCTATAATCTAAGTATTGGGCATAAGGGCAGGGATATTCTTTTCCATTTAATATGACTTTTTTATCTACAACCTCAACTGTATCGCCTGGCATTCCAATCACTCTTTTTACAATATTTTTCTTTTCATACCATGTTAAAAAATGTTTTTGTTTATCCCAATATACAGGAGGAACTAACTTGATAAACTGTTCTCTTGGTTCTGGTTCTATTGGATCTACAGGATATCTGAAGGTTACAATATCATCTCTTTTAGGTTCATTAAATGTATATTTCATTTTATTTGCGACAAGATAATCTCCAATTAGTAAAGTTGATTCCATTGAGGAAGATGGTATTTTGAAGTTTTGAAAAGTATAGTTCCTTATAATCATAGCAACTACAAAAGCCCATAATATGGCTTCAACCCAATCTTGAATGGTTCCCTTTTTCATTTTAACTCGATTTTTATCTTTTGCCATGTATAACTCCATAAAAATTTATCATAAAATCATCAAAATAAATAATAACTTATTGTCAAGAGTAATCTTATTTCATATTAGTTAAAATAATTGTTCATGTGGGTATTCGTAATCAATTCCTAACGGTCTTTTGGAATATTTAAAAAAAATGAAATTATTGATTTTGAGTATAAATTGCTTTCACTTTGTAGTTTATTCTCAGAACCATAAACAATATTATAAGGAGTCATTCTTCTCAATGAATAACACTGCCTATTTTTTTTCTTTATTCGGAAATTTATAAGATAATTGTGTATTTATTCATTCTTATCAGTCTATATTTTAAGTAATCTCTCTGGAAAGAACATAGAGACTTGTCAAATCCTACTCAAAGGTTAATGATAGGTTACTGCTTCCTAGGAGTTATTAAAGATTTTTCTAATTTATTGGATAAAAAAAAGGACAGCAGTTAAACTGTCCTTAAGAATTGAATGATTATTTGAAATCCTCAAAATCACTATCATCAAGTTCATCTAATGGCAATATATGTTCAGGTTTAACTTCATAAGCATTTTGAGGTTTTTTATGACTAATTTGTTTAGGTCCTCTTCGTTCTAACTGATTATTTCTTTTTTTTTGATGATAATTAACAGCCTTTCTGTTTAGATTAAATTGAGCGACCATATTTTGTAATTCAGCTGCTTGACCATTTAATTCTTCTGCTGCAGAAGCTGATTCTTCAGCATTGGCAGCACTTTGTTGTGTTACTTTATTCATCTCCTGAATAGCAGTGTTAACTTGTTGAATACCTTGAGTTTGTTCTTCAGATGAAGCGGCTATCTCATTAACTATATTTTTTACTTTAGCAAACTTTTCTTTAATTTCTACAAAAGATTGGGCAACCTGATCTACTATTTTTGCGCCTAATTCTGCATTTTTGGTAGATCCTTCTATAAGATTGGATGTATTTTTTGCTGCTTCTGCACTTCTTAGAGCTAAATTCTTTACCTCTTCAGCTACAACAGCAAATCCTTTGCCTGCTTCTCCTGCATGGGCTGCTTCTACTGCAGCATTCAAAGCTAAAAGATTAGTTTGGAATGCAATTTCATCAATGGTTTTTATTATTTTCCCTGTTTCTTGTGATGATTGAAGAATAGATGCCATTGCATTGCTCATTTTAGTCATGGCTATATTACCTTCATCCACTGATTGTACAGCTTGATCAGTCAATAATAAACCCTGTTTTGAATTGTCTGCATTATTGGAGGTAAGTGAATTTATCTCTTCTATTGAACTAGATACTTCCTCTAAAGAACTTGCTTGTTCTCCCGTTGCTTCTGCTAAGGTTTGACTGCCTGAACTAATCTGTCCTGAGGCTGAAGATATCTGTTCTACTGCCATATCTACCTGTACTAAAGAATCCTCTAAATTCCCTGCTGCTAAGTTTATATTTGTTTTAAACAAATCCAAATCACCTTTATAAATCCCTTTAACTCTGGATGTTAAATCTTTATTAGCAAGTCTACCCATGACTTCCATTGCTTCGTTAACAGGATTGATCACAGCATCCAAAGTCTCATTTACACCTTCAACTATTGTTCGGTAAGTGCCTTGATGCTTTTCAGCATTTGCTCTCGTTTTTAATCTTCCATTTTTAGCTGCATCAACCAATAAATTAGCATCATCTGCCATTGATCTGATGTTCTTACTCATATTTTCCATTGAATGCATTAATTCAGCTGTTTCATCATTATATACTATTTTAAATGAAACATCAATATTTCCATTGGATATTTTATTTGCTGCATCTAAACACTGATTTATTTGTTTAACTATACTGTTAGTAATCCAAGTAGCAAATATAATACTAATGATTATACTTAATATAACCAAAAATAATAATAACAATGTATCTCTATTTATCTTGGAAGCTGTTTCTTCGCCCATTTTGACTGAAAGCTTATCCTGAAAGCTTGTTAGTTCTGATACAATCGTTATATAGTCATTTTGTGATTTTCTTAAATCTCCTTTCAATAAGACCAAAGCTTCATCTTTTTTTGATTGCTTGATAAAAGTTAGAAATTTTTCTGTATCGCCATAAAAAATCTCTCTAGCTGATAATACTTTTGAAAATAGTTTTTTACCTTCTTCTGATTTAATGTTTTCTTCTAAATAAGTGATAGATGATTTAATGCTTTCTCTGGAATCTTCGATTCGTTTCATATCTCGATCATTTTCTTCTGCTTCATTAAATAGAATGAGATTTCTCATGGATCTAGATTGAACATTTATAGCATCTATCATAATATTTGCTTCAGTTGTTTTTTTTAAATCAACAGTTGTTAAACTAATTACTTTACTTTTTGAGTCTAAAAAACTTATGATGGCTATGGCACTTAACAAAACAGTTATAAGTATGGCAAAAGTAAAACCTAAAGCTAATCGTTTTCCTATTTTGGTATTATTTAACATAATCGACTCCTACTTTTTCTTTTTATTATCTAAAAGAGTTAATTCTTCTTCTGATAAAACTTTATTAATATTCAAAAGCGTTACAACTTTATTTTTAACTTTTGCCATGCAAAGAATATAATCTGTATCTAATTGAATTCCAAAAGCAGGTGTTTTTTCCAATTCATTTTGATGAATATCTAAAACTTCGATCACTTTATCTACAATAACTCCAATATAAATCTCTGTATGATCCTTTTTTAATTTTATGATAACGATACTAGTTCTGTCATTATAAGCTTGCTCTGCTAATTCAAAACGTATCCTCAAATCTATGACTGGGATAATTTTTCCTCGTAAGTTGATTACACCTTTTACAAATTGAGGAGTTTTTGGTATTGGTGTAATATCAGGTATGGCTATAATCTGTAATATAAACTCGACATTTATTCCGTATTGTTCTTCTAATAAATTAAATGTCAGATACTTACCACAATGTATCTGTAATTCATTTTCGCTTAATAAAACATCCATATTTCCTCCTATTCTTCTTTAACATTTTCTTAAATAGAATTATATCATAATTTACTTTAAAAGTCAATAAAAAAAACGGTATATTTAATAATATACCGTTTTAAGTTTTTATAAAATCTGATACTATTTCATAAGAATCATTTTTTTCATTTGAGAAGAATTGTTAGTTTCAAGCTTATAGAAATAGATGCCAGAAGATACTTCTTGTTGATTGTCATCTTTCCCATTCCAAGTAACTTTATGAGTTCCTTTGATATAATTCATATTAGTAATAGTTTTGACTTTTTGTCCCTTTACATTAAATATTTGAATCTTAACCAAAGAATTTTCTGCTAAATCAAATTTTATATTAGTAATTGGATTAAATGGATTTGGATAATTTTGATATAAATTTTGTTTTTTAATAATTTGTGTATTATCATGATTAGCAACAAAATCATCTGGAGCGATGGTTGTATATTTAATAGCTAAATTTGCTTGTAATGGTAATGCTGATGGAGGATATATATTAGCATATGAATAACAAATACCATCAGTTGAAAAGAAGTTTTCTATCCCTACAGTTGCAAAATTATTACTTGCTGCTGGATTGTCTATGGTATGATATTGGAAAACAATATCTCCGTCTCTTGTTGAATTTGGATATAGAATTACTTGGAATTTTTCTAATGAAGTATTGTTAAACGCGCTATATGTTTCATTCCATTCAACAATAAATCGATTATTTGCTGTGTCATTATAGTAACAGACATGCATTGGTGCCCATGAAACAGGAACTGTACTTGGATTGTATAAACCTTTTAAATCATCAAAATATGGAGCAATCATGGCATTAGGTCCTAAAGATGAAGGAATGATCCAATTTCTAAAATCATGATCATCACTTTCTCCTAAGGAAATCCACCCATTTGAGCATATTGTAACCCGATTGTAATTCTGACCATAATACTTGAAGGTTGGTAGATCAGTAATGAAAGAAATATCATCACCTAATAAGGTTTGAATCCCAGATCCACCATTATCAGGATCAATTTCTACCCATGAATATACTGGGGCTTGATCATAAGCAGTATCTGTATGATCATATGCAAAATATCCATAATTATCTGGGCCTGTTGGTGCATTTGTCCCAACAACTCCAATTGTCATGGTAAAGTAATTATGAGTAACAATCCCGTCTTCTGTTGTAAATGTAGCATAAAATTTTACTTCTCGTCCTACAAAACAATCAGTCTGAACTGTTAGGTCAAAATCAATATTTTGTGTATTGTCTGGATTAATGCTTCCAATACTGATTGGATTCTCATCAACACTGACTGCTGTATTCATAGGATGGATTACACATTGGGTATTATTAGCTGTAACTTGACTAATATTTTTAATTGCTACTCTGACTGATTTAGTCTCGCCAGGGTTAATAATGTTTGCACTGGAAGGAATAGTAACAGATTCTACAGAAAAATATAACCCTCCCGCTATTGTTGAGAATTTTGCATTATTCTGAGTAGGAGAAAATAATAGATTAAACTGAATGTCAGCATTATTAGGACAAGAAGTTAAGGTATTTACATCAAAATTAACAGTTTTAGTCTCATTTGCAGCCATGTTTCCTATAGTTAAATTACTGTTTGGAAGTGTAATATAGCTTGAATTTGAACTAACCACTGCTGAAGCATTTGTTATAGCTTCAGTTTTAAAATTTTTAACAGATAATGTAATTGTTGATGTTGATCCTGAATATAATGATCCATTTGATATTTCATAACCTACAATTCCTATGTTATTGTTTTGAGTAACATTGATAGTTTTGGTTATTGGAAGGAAATTTCTTGATGTAATAGTTATTTTAATATTACCAGTTTGAGAATTATCTATGGGAAGTAAAGCATAACCATTAACGATTTTAGCATAAGTATACGTAAGATTGTCTTTTGTTGATGTTACTACTCCTTGATTGATTGCTGGAACAGATATTTCTAAACTGTTTGTTGATTGATCTACTTCATTTGGTAAATCACACGTCATTGTATGAGGCTCTAATTTCCAAAGATTTAAAGATGGATCACAAAGCATATTATAAGTTTTAAAATAAAAGTCAACAATTTCTCCATTTGCTAAATCATTCGGATTATTGTTATATAATTCTATTTTGCCTCGCATAACTGAAGAACCAAAAATACGAATTCCTTCATCAAATATTCCTGCAATCATTCCTGAACTAATTGAATTATTTAAATGAGTAGATGTATGAAGATAAGTTGGACCTACAAAAGCAACAGCACCATCTGGGTTAGTTGTTGTTCCTTTTTTCATCCAATATTCTCCAAAGCATGGATCATAAGTTGTATGATTGTAATCACCTGTACCACATACGATTGAAAAAACTACAGCTAGTTTCCCTCCATTATTGGTCAATTCTAAATGATTTCTATAAAATTCTGGAAAAGCCCATCCATTAGCACTTCCCCAACCTCTGTATGTCACATACTGAGCACCAGCTGATAATTTGTTAACAATCTGTTCTGTTCCCTGAGTTGTTAGTGGAGGATAAAAAACAGTATCAACCTGAGTATAACCATCATCTTTTAATTTATGATAGATCCATCGAGACATATCTACTGGGGTCGTTGGAGTGAGAGCTCCATCTGCATAATTTCCAGCAACTACTAACGCCCGTGTTTGCCAACCGTTAGTATTTGGAGATAAGAATTTTTCATATCTTATTGTTTTAGATAAAATATTCTCTAATTCTTGATCAGTGTCTATACACATTCTTCCTACTAAAAGTTCAGGAAAATAATCATCACCTACAATAGTTGAATATGGATGATCAGAAGCATCATTTGTATTTATTGGTGATGTTACTGTAAAAGTAGGGATCTGAAAATAGCAACCAGCATTGGAATCTCCAAGTAATAATAAAAATTCTGGTTTATTCTCTGCCTGATTATAAAAATCTGTTATCGCTTGTTTAATTTGATTTGTCGTTGGATTTGTTCCAATAGTTTCTTTTGTAATTACAGATACTTCATATCCACAGGATTTTTTCCATTTTAGATATTCAACAAGTTTTATTGCTAATGAATTATGAGAAATGATAAGCATTGCGGGTCTTTTTATGGGTAATTGTGTTAAATAACAATCATCATAATTGACTACTAATGCTTTGTAAAGTGGTAAAAATGCTTCAGAAACTTCATTAACAAAATTTTCTACTCCTTTACCAACTACTTCAATTTCAGCAGATTTCATATAAAATATATGATTTTCTGATCTGATTAATGGATTGAATACTAGAGTGAACCCGTTTAATTCTCTAAATGTAAATTTGTTGGTAAGTTTAACAAAATCATTCATTTGAGTTGTATTACTTTTTATAAATGATCCGTTTTCATCAATCTCATCATAAGTGATCTGATGAATCTTTAACTCGACATCCTGATAAGGTAATGCAAAGTTTTTACTAAAATTATATTCTGATAATTCTGCCTTTGCTGGCACTTCTTCTCTTTTTTGAGTTGTCAAAATTAATTGTACGGAGTTTTGACTTGTTTTTGCAAATTGCTGGTATTGCAGTTTTGCTGTTGATGATGTAAAGTCATTGTTTGCATAACATAAACTTAAAAGCAATACTGCTATTACTAAGACACTAACTCTTTTCATATTTCCCCCTTATTTTATTATTATAGCCTTTTTTGTATTTGAAATTTCTCTATCATTTTTTATTCTTATCAAGTAAATTCCAGAAGATAAATGATTTGTTTTTAAAATGGTTTTTCCGTTTTTAACTTCTGATTCTCTTAAAACAGATTCCGATAATAATTGACCTTTTATATTGAATATTTGAACTTTACTGATTTTTGAAGGTCTTTTTAAACTAAAAACAAGTGTACTTTGATCTTTTATAGGATTTGGGTATATGCTATTAAGTTCTGTAAAAAATCTCGGAACTGTTACATTGGTCGTAGAACTGTTTGATATCCCATTTATAATTTGAATATGATCAATTTTTACTCCCGGATCAGTTAATCCTTCATGATTAGGATTGTTTAAAAACCCGTCTTTTATTCGAAATCTCAGCCACAAATCATGTTCTCTATATTGATTTAGATTTATAAAAGCTCTTTTCCATGAGTCCATTTCTCCCGAATATTTGAAAACAGAAAACCATTCGCTTCCATCATAAGATAATTCAACTGTAAAGTAATCATTATCCCATTCAGAATAAACATAATAGTCAAAAATTAGAAAAGCATCCTGTTCACTTAGTCCAAATAAATTTATTGGAAAGCTCATCATTAATTTATAATCTGCATTTACCTCATAAAATCCATTGCCACTCCAACTATCTGTCATGAACTGACTGTTGTGTGTACTATCACTGACGACCTGCCACGGGCCGTTTATAGACCATGAGCAACATGATCCATCAAATTCTTCAGTAAATATGGAATTTGAATAGGTTAAGTGAAAATCTACATGATTTACAGGTTGTGTAAAAGAAAAATATTTTATTATAGGGCTGGTATTTTCACTATACACAGTAATCTCATAATCGCCTTCAAATGCCGAAAAGGTATATTGATCATTTTCTACTTGAACTTCCTGTTCATATCCATTAGATCTAATAATCATCTTATTTTCATAAAATGAATCTTCAGATGTTATTGTTCCTGTCACGATCACGGGATTTAAGGGAATCATATCGAATATTAAAGTGTTTATCTGATGTGAATTGATAACAATATCTTCAATAATGGTTTGATATCCTTTCGCATTTATTGTTACGGTGTAATTCCCTGATATTAAGAATCTGTTGTAAAAACCATCAGATCCATGAGGTTTATTTCCTTTGAATGCATCACTATGCTTCCCTTCAATAATGATTGAAGCTTCGACATTCTCCTGAGTTATTTGATTCCTTGCTTTTAGATGCAGCAGACCCAAATTATCATTTTGATTAAAATACCCATTTGAATACCCTATGATCATCTTTTCTAAAGTGACTTGAAGACAATCCTCAATATTGTTTAATTGATTAAGATCAGGAAAATTGATCTCACCAAAAGAAACAGTCAAACAAGGAACACCCTTCATTATATAGAGATCATCTATTATATTTCCAACTCTTTCTGTGTTTCCTAATACATTCCAAGATGTACTGTTACTAAAACCAGATCGTATGCTCGTTGAAATGCTTTCTAATTCTTGGTAATCTGGACTTTGTCTTAATGAAAACCAATTATATGGAAAGATAATCTCATTAGTAGAATGTTCAGTAGACAAATTAATACAAAAATCTATAGGATTTGCATTTATAAATGTGGTTATTGCTTGAGTTTCGAATTCTGACTGAGAAGATACTCCCTGAAAATATTGATTGTTTACTTGATTAAATGGATCCCCATGAATCCAGTTAAAGGCAAAATTACGGTTTATATTTACACCGTCTAATAATGGATAATAAAACCCGTCATTATTAAGGTCTTTATAATTACCTAAAATATTGAAATTTTCAAGTAGATGGGAAATATAATATCCTTCAGGATTCAATGTAGGTATTACCCATATATTGACTTTGTCTAACTGATTGGTAAATTGATCAATATTTCCTTCACCTAATTCATTTGAAAGCCAACTATATAAAGCTTGTACAGTATGGATATCTCTTCCATATATTCCACCTATCACTAAAAGATTATATTTCTGAAATTGAGTATTATTTGCTATTTTATAGGCATAGATTGGCTTTGATAGAGTTTCTGTTGTCCCAATAATTTGATTTGAAATCAATTGAGAATGACTCTGATTGAGTTGATTAAAATTTTGTATCACCGTCTCATAATTAAAATATATTGCATTAAATTGAGAGAAAAGAGGAGTACAAAAAATCAAAATAAGGAATACTGTGAAAATATGTTTCACTTTTCCCCCCCCTTTTTTGTTGTATAAGGTTCACTCTATGTATCTTTATAGACCTTCTTATTAATAGAATAAGCAATTTTTTTTCCAAATCATCAATTATTTTAATTATTCTTTAAAAAAATCATATTATTATTGATTTATACGTATCAAAGTACTTTTTCCCCAATAAGTTACTAATTTGATAAAAAAATGTTATTTAAAAGCATTTTCTAATAAAAAATTCTAATTATGTATCATTGTGTATACAATTGACAAAATCTATTTCAATTTATTAATACTAAAAACTCTTTAATTTTTTGAGAAAAATAATTCAAGGTGTAGGGTTTCTGCATAAAAAAGAAATCTTTCTTTAATGAGAATAAATCTTTTATATTACTTTCATCATACCCACTGGTTATTATAATTGGTAAGTTAGGTGAAAATTCGATCAATTTCTTATAAACCTCAATTCCATCACACAAAGGCATTTGATAATCCAAAATTACAAAAAGTATTTCCTTTTTATGACTATTAATAAGCTCCATTGCTTCATTACAATTATTACTGGTTAATACCTTAAATCCAATAAATTGAAGCAAATCTTTAGTCGTTTTTAATATCGTTTCTTCATCGTCAATTAAAAGCACATAACCTTCAATATCAAAATGTTCAATCTCATTTGTGTGTAATTCTTCCTGAATTTGCCCATTTAATGATTCTGGAAAATATACCTTAACTTCTGTACCCTTATTTTCTTCTGTTTCTAATGTAATAAAACCATTATGACTTTTTACTAGTCCTAACACTGCTGGCAAACCTAATCCTCTTCCTGTAAATTTTGTTGAAAAAAATGGATCAAAGATATTATCAATAATATCTGAATGGATTCCACACCCATTATCTTTTATGCAAACAAAGTTAAAGATCCCAGGAGTATGATTATATGAGAAAATTGATTTTTGGAATATTTCCTGATTACAATTGATTTTACCGGTTTCTATTAAAATAGTCCCAGTTTTATCTAATATTGATTCAGAGGCATTGACAATCAGATTTAGAACAATTTGTTGAATTTTGCTAATATCCCCGTCAATTAGTGAAATATCTGCTTTCATTTTATACTCGATTTCTACACGGTTAGAAACTGATAGGTTTATCATTTGAGACATATTTTCAATAATTTGATTGATATTCACTGGTTGTATAAAAATCTTTTCTTTTCCCGAATAGGCTAACATTTGCTGACATAGATCAGCTGCTCTCTTTGCGGATTTCTCAATTTCTTTTAAACTATTATAAACTGAAGAATTTGAAGCTGTAAAATGTAAGGATAAATCAGTATGACCTAATATAACGGTCAATAAATTATTAAAATCATGAGCAATACCACCTGTTAAAATTCCTAAACTTTCATGCTTCTGAGCATCTATCATTTTTCTTTCTATCTTTTGTCTTTCATCATTGGCTTTTACTATCTCTGTGATATCTCTTCCTGCTATTAATAAACCTTTTTTTGTACCATCAAAATGAAACATGGGTATTCTGATAATATCAAAAATCAAGGATTTTGAATCAGAAATTGTCAAAACTTCTCGTTTTCTTACCGGATCACCGTTTTCCCACGCTAATTTTTCTGCTATTTCATTATTTTCTATATTATAAGATAATATTTTTGAGTGTTTAACTATCTCTAAATCTGTCTTATCATGATAATCAAATTCTGGTATTTGTAAAAATTCTAAATAATTATTATTTGTCTCTAACCATTTCCCTTCAGAATCTTTAAAACATATAATATCAGGTATTGCATCTAAAACAGTTCTCAATCGAGTTTGTGACTCATCTAGTTCATTTTGAGCAGAATATAATTTATTCTCTATTTCAATTTCTCTTAATACTCTTTGAACAATCAAAGGAAGATTTGTTAGAAATTGATTGTTTTTTACTAAGTAATCTCTAGCTCCTCTTTTCATCATATCGACTGCTATAAATTCATCCCCCATTCCCGTTGAAATTATAAAAGGTGGTATGTCTTCCATTTCATGTGAAACGAGACTAATTAGTATCGCTGCATTCATATCGGGTAAAGAGTAATCTAATACCATTAGATCGGGAGAGTTATGTCTTAACCAAGTGATAGCTTCATGTCCACTTTTAGTAATATATGTATTATATCCAATTTCAGAAATTATTTCAGATATCAATTCTGAAATAATCTCATCATCTTCAACAATTAAAACGCTTTTTTTCTCCTCAGTTGTTAAAATCAAAAATTACTCCTTCTAAAAATTATCAACTCTCGCTGTTCGTATTATTAAAATGAAAAGTCCTATTCTTTTTAAAGTCTCTGAAAATTGTATAAAATCAATAGGTTTAGTAATATAACTGTTGCACCCCAATCGATAACACTCTTGAATTTCTCTTTCATCATCTGTAGTTGTTAACATGATGACAGGGATTGTTTTTAATTGTGAGTCTTCTTTAATTCTTTTTAATAATTCTGTGCCAGACATTCTGGGCATACGAATATCTAAAAGTAATAAGTAACTGTTGTCTTCACAAAATTTTTCTGTTGGATGTAAACCTTTGAAAAATTCCCACGTTTCCAATCCATTACAAAACCTGATTATATTATTTTTAACTCCAGCATTGTTTAAATTGTCAATAATTAAATCCGCATGACCATCATCATCCTCTACGACTAATATCGTAATCTCAGATTGTTTTTCTAAACAACTCATAACACTTCCTTAAAATATAATTTTGGTAATCTAATGATAAATTCAGACCCTTCACCTATATTTGAATTTACACAGATATACCCATTATGTTTTTGAATAATGTTTTGTGAAATGGTTAATCCTAAACCATTCCCCGATTCACTATTATGGATTTGATAAAACAAATCAAAAATCCCCTTTTTTTGATCTTCTTCAATACCTATTCCATTATCTTTAATTATGTATAAACTAAATTCTTCTTCTTGTCCAGAAGAAATTTCTAATTCTAATAATTTATGAATATTTCTATATTTTAATGCATTATCGAAGATATTAATAAAAACTTGAGAAATTAAAGAAAAATCACCATAACATGGGCATAGATCATTAATTTTCACTTCTGCTTTTATTTCTGAAAATTGATAATGATAACGGGTAACTACATTCGTAATTAATTCATTCATATTTATTTGTTTGCAGACTAATTCTATACGATTTGATCTAGTAAGTTTTAAAAGAGCATCTAATAAATTATTAATTTTGAAAGTATTTTCTGTGATATGTTTGAGTGATTTTGGAATCTTTTCTTTAATAATCTCAAAATATTCATCATTAAACAAATCCTTCTCCAGATAGGGGAGACTTAAATGAACTAATTGTTTGCATTGATTGCTAAGCATACCTGAATACCCCTGAATATTTACTAAAGGTGATTTTAAATCATGAGATGAAATAGAGATGATATTTTCTAAATCAGAATTCTTTTGTTTTAATTCTCTTAACAATCTTTCCATTTCCATCGTGTGAAATTTCTGAATAGTTGAATCTGAAAAAATAGTAGCAAATTTGATATTATCAATTGGAACTGCAGAAATATTAAAATATTTTTTCATGGGTTCAAAATATACTTCAATTTGAATGGTTTTGTTGTTAATTACAACATCACTATATTCCTGTAAATAGGGTGCTATCTCGGTTCCATAGGCTTCATTGCCGTATTTGTTAATTACATCTTCTCTTTTTAATGATAAAATATTCATATAGGATGGGTTCATGTCGATGATTTTATAATTTGTAAATTGATCATTATCACCTAAAATCATTTCATGCAAACAAACACCTTCAGCCATGTTATCAAATAATGAATGAAAAATTTTTTCCTGTGAGATGATCTTTTCCTGATTTAATATCTGTTCACTCATATCATCTATGGTGATAATATGATTTTGAAATTCTCCCTGCTCATCAAACACAGGTGCTGTACTTATTGAAAAATGAAACATTCTATCCTTAATGGTAAATTGATAAGGTTTGTTTATCACATTGGTTCTGATCTTACATATTTTTGAAAACAAATTAATTAAATCACTCTTTGGATCAATATTCCTGATATGCTTAATAAGATTGGGAATAGTAAAAGGTCTATAATTGTCTTGATAATGTAATAATTTTAAACAAGTATGATTAATTTCAATAATATTTTCCTCAGAATCTATTGTAATAATTCCTACTGGAGACAATTCAATCATTTTAGAAAGTTTTAATTTGTGCTCTCTTGTTGCTAATTCAGCGATTTTTAAAGGTGATATATCTGTTACAAAGCCTATGATAGATAATGCTTCATTATTTTCATTGTATATTCCACAACCTTTTTCCAATACCCATTTACTCTGGTTATCTTTTGTTATTATCTCATATTCTAATTCATAAAAACTACGTTGAACAATTGCATTCTGTTGCGTAATCCATAATTGATCTTTATATTCTGGTTTTATTAATTTACTAAAATGTATTTTATTTGTGAGAAAATCATCTACTTCAAATCCTGTCAATTCGTAGATACCTGTTGTAAAAAACTCAATAGATCGTGTTAGATCATTTTTTACTTTAAATACTAAACCTGACAGATTTCTTAGTAAAGATTGCATAAATTCTTCTTTTGAAATTAGTAGTTTTTGAGAGTCTAATAGTTTCTTCTCACGTTCTTTAATGGCTTGTTTCATTGAATCTAATGAATTAAAAAGAGTGGAAAATTCTCCTGAAAAATGATCAGAAATAACTCCCTGATCATAGTTTCCATCTCTAAGATCTTCTGCATAAGAAATTAGATCTTTTACATTATCATAAAACAATATTTTCCCTGAAAAATAAGCTATTGTTAATGTAAATAGTAATAATATAAAGAAAATTGTAATATGAAATACTAAATTCTTATAGATTCCAGAAAGAGTATAATCGTCTGTAACTCCGATCAGTAAATAAAAATCAGGGCTATTTATTGAATAAGATATCGGTTGACAGAAAAATGTTCTTTTTGTCTGATCATATTGATTACTTTTGAAGATTGAAGGTTGTGATTTAGCTTTTAATACTTGCTCTAATAAATGATAATCAATCTTTGTACCAATCATGTTTTTTTCTGATTTTTTATTGACGATATGACCATTTCTGTCTAATAAAAGAATAATTGAGCCTTTGGGTAGATGTAAAATATTGGGTAATTTAAAAACTGATGCAGGATAACAACCAATAATAAATATGTTTTCTATTTTTTTATTTTTTATGACAGGAAAAGCAAAAGGTACGGAAATTTGATCACTTTCCTCATAAAAGATCATATCACTAATTTGAAATTCCTTTGTTTTTATTACTTCATTCAAATAACTTCTTTCTCTTAATTTCCTTTTGTCAAGAATAGGATTGGCATTTGCTCTTATATTACCAGTGGAATCTAAAACTATAATGTTATTATATTGATTGTTTTGAATTATTAATTCTTGTAGGAATTTATCATATTCTGGTTGTTTTAAGTTTTTTGATAAAGGATAATTACTTAAATTCTTTAAAAATCTCTCATGATTTTCAATGTTTAAAATCTGTAAATCACTAATACTTTTTGATAAATCAGACATTTGATTATATAAGTCGGATTTTCGTCTGTTTATATCTGTAAAATCGCTAAAGATTATTAAGAGCATTGATGGAAAAAGAACAAAACATACCATGAGTATAATTCTTGTGCTAATGCTAAAATTCATCCGAATAATACTTTTTTTAAAATTCAAATACAAATAATTCTTCATAATTTTCTTTTCTATTTGACAAATAATATAAAATAATATATAAGAATTTAAGAATGTCAATAAAAAAATGAGGAAAAATGAATAAAGATTTCATTAATGAAAGATTAAAAGAAATAACAGATATGCCTGATTCGACAATGAAAGTTGATTTAATAAGAAAAACTGCTATTGGATTTTGGAGAGAAGGTTTGGTTAGTCAAGGCATTGTCTTTAATAATCAAGCTTTAGATCTTGCTGGAAAACTTAATTATAAAAATGGTATTGCTCAATCGTATTCTTTTATTGGTTATACGGCCATTGATACAAAAACTGCTATTAAATACTATTATAAAGCTCTCGAAATTTATGAAGAAATTAATAATGTGATTGGGATTACCAGTTTTTACAACAATATGGGCTTAGTGTATAAAAAGAGTAAGAATTTCGATATTGCACTAAATTACTTTTTTAAAGCTTTAAAAATTAAACAAGAAAATAATATCAATAATCCTGAAATCACTTATTCAAACATAGCAAATTGTTATTATGAACTTAAATTCTACGATGAATCTCTTAAATACCATAGAAAATCTCTTGAAGAATGCCTAAAAAAAAATGACAATGCCCGTGCGGGTTATGAATATACAAATATTGCCAATATTTTGTTTGATAATTTACAATATGATGACGCTTTAGAATGTATTGAAAATGCTGAATTACTTAATAATACGATCAATCACAAAAGCTTAAGTGGAATCATTTATTATAATAAGGGTAGAATTTTTCATTCACTAGGTTATCTTGACTCAGCTGCTGAAATGTTAAAAAATGGGCTTGAACTGATTAAGAATACAGAACATTATTCTTCAAAACTAAAAATCCTTCATGAACTTGTTATAGTTTATCAAAAGAAAAATGAGTTTAAAACAGCTTTGGAATTCTCACTTGAATATATAAATGAAAAAGAAATCGTTACTTCTCAGGAAATTGGTAGTGAAGTAAAATCATATATTGACGTTACAGAATATGAGAAATACCAACATGAAATAAGTAAAAGAGAAAGTGAAATAAAAAAAGTAAAAACCATTGGTGACTTTGCTTTTGGAATTTCAGAAAAGCTTAACCAACCTTTAACAACCCTCTTGTTAAAACTTGATTATTTAAGATTAAAAGCTCAAAAAAATAATTTCTCTAATATTCTGGATTATCAAGATGATCTTGATATTATTCATAAACAAGCAAATAAAATTGACAGTATGTTAAAACAGATACAAAACCTGATGAAATTTGATTCTGATTATCAATTTGTAGATTTGGACTTAACTTCTATACTAAACAAATCTCTTGAAAAATTCCATCAATCCATTAACCTAAATCATATCCAGTTAAATCTTCTTTTACCAAAAGAAACTGTAACTGTCTTTAGTATAGCTTCTCATTTGGAAATTGTATTGTTTCAATTAATTAAAAATGCAATAGATTCTCTTAAATTACAATACATTTCCAATAAAAAAATTGAGATTAGTGTTTTTATGCTTAATAAAAAATGGGTCTTAAAGATATTTGATAATGGCGGTGGTATAGAAGAAACAGAGCTGGTGAACCTATTTAAGCCCTTTTACACAACTTTAAATGATAAAGAGGCTATCGGATTAGGTTTAACTATTTCGCAAACGCTATGCAATGCTTTGGGCATTGATATTGAAATTGAGAATAAATCAGGAGAAAGTTTTAGTGTGCTTCTTTACTTTCCAGATTTCCATAACTAATATCTGATTATTTCAGCAAGTGCATACAATCGCCTAAAATATATTGCAATCTACCTATAAGTAAAGATATTCTTGCCATGGCCGTATAGCCAAACGCTGCCCCAAAACTGATCATTAGAAAGAATATCCCTGTTTTTGCTCCAACGCCAAGTATACCTTCATGCTTTTTACTAAAATAGAAATAAATTAATCCTGTTATTGTACCTATGATTATGATAAATTGCCCGATAGTTTCAGTTACTGACCCTGCATTAAAAGGATTGAGCATAGTTGCAGTAGTTTGAGAGATCACATCAGATTTCAAAAATCTTAATAAACTAATCCCTGCGGTCGTTCCGATAAGCAAAGATAATGGGTATCTGCTTAAAAAATCTAATTTGGGGATTAATCTCAATAGCATCATAAGCCCTAAGATTCCAGGTATTAAGTATATCAAGTTATGTGAAAAATCTCCAATTAACTTAGAAAATAAATTTGGTATTAATATATCGTATATCGTATAGATTAGCCAATAAGCTGCTGAAATTCCAACAAATAACTGTTCTGCAATTTTATAAATAGGATTATCTTTATACAAAAAACTCCATATTGCCAAAGTACATACTGCACCTGCCCATAATCCAAACACATTCCAAAAATTCAACATACTATTTACCTTCCTTTTTATTTCTTCTGGTAAAGTAAGCTATGTTACCAATGACAATAAATATCATAATAATCAAATGAGCAATTGATTGAGCATCCATTCCCGATGTAGCAGTCCCTTTTCTTTTTATCAAAAATTCATATTCTGCTGCATTTTTTAAACCACCTATCAGTCCATGCAGTTGCAATTGATCATTGATATAAGGTAAAAAACCTGGTGTACTGACTGCTGTTGTTCCACCGGTAACGGTGATATTATACTTGTCTTTGGCGACCATGATCCATTCTTTCAAGCCAGGAGTTCCAGCTGAAAACGATGAAATATAAGAAAAATCAGATAGTTTATTGATTTCATCCATCATTTTAAATTCCGTCAATTTCTTCCCATTGACATCAGTAGGGTACACGGTTCTGAAATTTTTACCCATTGCTTGTATGGTTACAATCCCGCCTGCTTTATAGCCAAGATTAATAAAGTTTTCACCATATTTTAACTGAGGCATTTCTTTGGATAGAGAATTGTATATTTGATCACACAATTGACTTCCCATTGGCCATAATGAAACGCAAACTACTTTTTGTTTTTTTTCAATAGCATGTTTGATCATAGCTGTTGCCATAGGTTGAAGCTCAGGTTTTGCTGAGGGGTCATAATCAAATGCTAGTAACACTGGTGAACCTTCTTTAGTTTTATCTACTAAATCATAAGCCATTTGAACATTCTTGGTGACTTCAATATTAAAACCAATAGGAATCATTAATGGTATGATAACTCCTAATAAGATAAAAATAAAGATAATTCTACGGTCAATACTGTACAATTTCATTTCTTACCTCCCAACCAGGATCTTTCTATTCCTAAAATGATCCTTAAGGATGATCCGATAATGCCTAAACCAGCCCCTATCATGATAGCTCTTTGACCTGCTGTATTGGGATAATCCATGATAAAAGCACAAATATTGGGTAAATGAAGAAATCTTAAACTAGGTGGTAGCCAACCAGTTAAACTACTTCCAATACTAGTATTTCCTAACATGACTAAAAAAGCAGACAATAATAATAAACTGGATTCAAATGTTCTTGCAATAAACGCTCTATAGGCTGCCGAAGCGATAAAAAAAGCCAATAATGAAAACATTGCTGCCATTAGATGCTGATAAATGTTTTCAAAAATGTAATCAAAAGGTTTTAATCCCATTGTTTGTTGAAAATGTCCTGCACCAAGTAATCCTGGTTGACTTTGAGTTCCCCAAAAAGCACCTGCTAACAACATGACAAAAAAACTGATTAAAGTGATATAATTGTATCTCCAATTCTCAGCTTTATATTTTATTTTCAATGAATTCATCTTGATTAAGCTTAACTGTCCTAATATGATAGCAAAACCAGAGATAATCATAAACCAGATTTCCAATTCACTAACTATCCTTTCAAATGGTTGATGTGGAATGAATTCTGCAAAAATCATCAACATGCCGGCTAAAAAAGTTATTATTAAAGGTAAAATATAATTCATTCTTACTCCATTACATGATATTTAAAAAATCTTTTAAGGTATGAACACCAATTATTTCCAGTATGACGCCCACGATTATTAATAAAATAAAAAAGGCTTTTCCAAAATCCTGTCCTTTTAAACTCCCTAATTGTTGTGGATCCTTTGATAAATAGGCAGAGGCTGCAAATAATTCCTCACCAATTAAGGTATAATCACAAGATGCAACAAAAAATGGTAACTGACTTGGTTGCGCTGTTCCTGCTATCTGGATAGCTCCACTGGCAAAACCTGTTTCGGCAATAATTAAGGATTCTGCATAAAAGGAGCCTAATAAAAAGTTTGCTGCTGGTTTCTCACGCATAATAATACCATCAATTCCTGCTACATATCCAAATTGGTCATCGGTAATATAAAATATATTGTCTGCATTGTATTCATCAGGAAACCCTGTTTTTATATAAGCTTCCTTAACGATTTCTTTAGCTGCACTCAGCACCATTGATTTACTCACAGGAACGAGTAATTTTGTGTGATACTCTGCTGTTTTCTCTGCTAATTTGCCCAGAATTGTCAAACCTGCAATCGTTTGCATATCATCTAAATCCATAATACCTGGAACAAATAAAACTGGTTTTCCCATCTCTGTAGCTCTTCCGACAGCTTCGTCCATTGCTTCCAAACCGCTTATCTTTCGTATATATAACTCTTTACCTTTCCCCGCTGAAATGATATAATACACGATGGCAAACGATAAAAATAATAAAATGATTAATAATGGTAATTTTTTCATATTAAACCATTGTGCTACAGGAATGGCAGAATCTCTGTAACTTTTGATGGTATGCATTAATGAATCTTTAATAACTAACTGATAATAAATCTTTCTATTAGCAAAGCTTGAATCAATATCAATATATTGATTGGAATTAAAACTATCACTTAATAGAAAAAATTGACGTCCATCATAACTCTTGTACAATTCCAATTTCCCTGATGTATTAAATAATGGACTCCAATTTATATCTATCGAATGACCATCATCATTGGGGGTATCTTTCACTTGAAATATTATTGATTCAGCATGTATGAGCAAAAATGTTAGTGATAGGAATAATAGTATTAATTTACTTTTCATATATACCTCTTTTTTAAAAAATAAATTAATATACTATTTATTTATCTTGTCAATGATTAAATTGACTTTTCTAAAAAATATATTGTAACTTTAGTGGAAGACCCGCATTTTTCTCCAAATGGTTCACTATTTAAATAAACTACTAATACTAATATAAACAGGGCAAACACTTTGGTTCGCCCTTTCTTTAAAAATAATTGTTCTATCAAACAAACTCTATTTTATTAGCATGACTTTTACTCTCTCTGATTGTTGACTTGTAGAAAGTCTAACCGTGTAAACTCCTGAGCCAACCTTGTTGCCTCTGAAATCCGTCCCATTCCATACAAAATGGTGCAATCCTCTGTTTAATCCATTTAATCTCTGTTGATTGACTCTCTGCCCTTTTACGTTGAAGATATCAATGTTTACATCTGAAAAAGAAGGTAATTCATAGCAAATCTGCACCCTTGGATTGAAAGGGTTTGGATAAACCGATTTGATTAAACTCAATTTCTGATTATTTGTGCAATCTTGATTTGCTGTCAGAGAAACACTAATCTGGTTCGAAGGTCCAGACTCAACTTCACCATCTACATATACTGCTGTCACATGATAAATTGCAGTACTTGCAAGAGGATTTGTATCGGTGTAGTTTGTCATGGTAAGGAGGGTTGAATTCAATAATACATCATCTCTATAAACCCGGTATCCATTAGGTTCACCTTCTTCAGGAGCATCCCAACTTAATAACACAGAACCATTAACAATTTGGGAACTTAAATTTCTTGGTGGATAGAAAACCTCTCCAATTTCAGAGATGTCAATATCGTCAATAAAAAGAGAAGAGCCTTGAGCAGGAGTAAAACCCTGTACTCCTACATAATAGATACCATCTTCAGTTGGTGTTACTATTGTCTCTATCAGGAAATAAGCATTGCTAATGATTGAAAAAGTTTGTGAATTATCTGTTAATGACATATCCTGAGCATTATTAGACGTTCCTAAAGAGACCCTTAATTGTTCTCCTCCTGCAATCGCGTTAGTCTTTGCATAAAATTTTATTTTATAATTAGTTTCTACATTCATATAAAATGGTGGGAATATCAACCAGTCATTCTTATTCTGAGTCAGATTACCAGGAAGAGAGTATGCAAAGTCTCCTGTGTTTGCCTCTCCTGAAACTGATATCCAACTAATCCCATCCTGATTTTCATCTCTTGATAAAACACCTTGATTTAGATTTGGAATCAAACAATCATCCACCAAATGATTATAAGGAAGATATAAGGCTTCCTGTGTATTTCCAGTAGTAAATGACCAAATCGGACAATTAAAGGCATCACCATTACTATTGTAAGGTATCACCTGCCAATAATAAGTCGTATTGGGTGAGACTAGATTAACTAAACTGTACATAGCTTGATTGATAATTCTATTGTTTAAAATATTTGAAGGAGGATTATTCGTTCCAAGGTTAATTTTATAACCATCTAACATAACATTTCCAGAATAAGACCACCCTAAGGAACATAAAAGTCCTACACCTGTCTCTTCGTTCTGAGGAAAACTTATTTCTGCACATGTTGGAGGTAACTCAGTATTACTTGGTTCAAAAGTGATGCTAAACTGCGTTAAAGGATAAACACTAGAAGTTAATAAACATCCATCTAGACTACTTGCCCCACAATTAGTATCCCACCAGTCTGTGCTTGTGGATAAATTGTAAAGATCTGAGCTAATTAACCCTCTCAAGCCTACATAGACAAGATTCGCATTAGTACTTTGACCATAAACGCTTTGATTGTAATCAACTCGCAAAGTATTATAGGTTTCTGTTAGTATGATTTGAAAATTGAGATCTTCAGTTGCGCTGGAATCAATTCTTTTATAATGTTTCCATTGAATGATACATTTTCTGGTAGGGGACTGACCAATAGTTTTGATCTGAATATTACCAGGATTTGTCCCAGTTCTGGGGACAAGATGGGTATTTAAACCCGCAAAAACTTGATTATTGGAACCATTCGCTAAGACACAATAGGAATTATCAGCTGAGGTACCAAAAACAATGTAACCGTTGGAATTAACAGATATCTGTTGATAGGATTGCCCATTAAATGTAAATTCAAAACCAATTGGTAAATTGTTAAAACTGATGTCGTTGTTCTGAGAATCACCAAGAACTGTCCCATCGCTTACATTAATCGTTTCTGAAATTGATTTCATCAAACTATAGTTAAAAACTAATTCGGCAAATAGAAGATTGCCCATTATTACCAAAACTGCACATAAAAGCAGACTCTTTGTTTTCATTTTCCCACTCTCACTTATATATTTTTTTTAAGAAATTTTTCTTTTTGATATAGTTTCTCACTAAAATCCCCTATTTTTTATAAAAAACTTATCAAAATGATCAATTAAATACTATAACTGCACGCATCATGCCAAAAATTTTAGGAGTTACCCATATATCCATAATTGTACTGAGAACATCTTGTTTGTAGGTTGTAAAAGTACAAACTGGTATTTTATATAACAAAGATATCGTATCTCTGATGCTTATTTGGAGAGTTTCTATTTCCGTAAGATCTTTCAATCTAGGTTATACATATATCACATCTCTGATGCCTATCAGTTCCAGAGGATCGGCATCTGTGTAACACTGGGTGTAAGCCCAGTGATAGTGATACAACCACCATAGGAGCTCCAGAGGAGCGACACCCTAAACACACAAATCATACCCATATAAAATATCGAACCTTTTCCAAATTTAAAGGGCGAACACACAGGTTCGCCCCTACTAAACATTTATCAATGGTATCCCATGTTTAAAAATTAACCGTGCATTAATCACATTTATAATGGTATCCAATAATTTAATAATCAACCGTAATTGTTTTTTGTAAATGTAGGGGCAGACCTGTGTGTCTGCCCTAAATGGAGTAAGCAAATTCTTTCTGCACACATCTTGTTTGCAGAGTAATAAATACAAATTGGTAGTTCATATAACAATCATACCGCATCTCTGATGCTTATTTGGAGAGCATCTCCAGCCCCAGATCTTACAATCTGGTTTATACACATATTACATCTCTGATGCTAATCAGCTCCAGAGGAGCGGTATCTTTGTAACACTGGGTGTAAGCCCAGTGACAGCGAGTAAAACAACATTATAGCTCCAGCTGAGCGACACCCTAAACACACAAATCATACCCATATAAAATATCGAACCTTTTCCAAATTTACAGGGCGAACACACAGGTTCGCCACTACTAAACATTTATCAATGGTATCCCATGTTTAAAAATTAATCGTGCATTTATCACATTTGTAATGGTATCCCATGTTTTATAATTAACCATACATTTATCACATTTATAATGGAATCCAATAATTTAATAATCAACCATAATTGTTTTTTGTACATGTAGGGGCAGACCTGTGTGTCTGCCCTAAATGGAGTAAGCAAATTCTTTCTGCACACATCTTGTTTGCAGAGTAATAAATACAAATTGGTAGTTCATATAACAATCATACCGCATCTCTGATGCTTATTTGGAGAGCATCTCCAGCCCCAGAACTTACAATCTGGGTTATACACATATCACATCTCTGATGCCTATCAGTTCCAGAGGATCGGCATCTTTGTAACACTGGGTGTAAGCCCAGTGACAGCGAGTAAAACAACATTATAGCTCCAGCGGAGCGAAAGATTACTTAACTTTTCTGGGCGAACACACAGGTTCGCCCCTACAAACTATTTATCAATGGTATCCCATGTTTTAAAATTTACCGTGCATTTTAAATGGGGATTAAATAAAAAGTTTCTATAATGAATAATAGTATTTTCAAATAAATAAATCGATCATTACTATTATTTTCTGGGCGAACACACAGGTTCGCCCCAACAAATACACAAAAAACTGCAAACTACCCAAAAGGTGCAGTAAGTTGCTGAATTGGGGAATAATCCTTTGTTAAAATGGCTTTATATTCAAAGAAATAAGTGACATACTCTATTAAAAGTTTTGCATTGAGTTTATAGAAATTGATGACTTTAGGAAGAAATTTAACTCGGATATAATCGGCTAAAGAGAAGGAAAAAAAGTATTTAAAAAAATCTTCAGCAGTGAGTGATTTATTTTGTGTACTCTGCATTAATTGATCAAGTTTATGACTGATTTTTAAGAAAATCGAATAGTTACTAAGAAATTTACGTCTGATATGCGGGTATTCTTTTTTATATTGTTTAGCATAAAGAGATAATTCGGTTTTAAAGCGGAGGGGAAGAACTTCCCATATTTGTAAAGTTACGGATTGCAACTCTTTAATCTTACGATTTTGTGGCATTTCCGGAACAGGATAGTAATTTCTGGTGAAGCAAATCGCTCCATCATTATGGTAACAATAGACGACATCGTCTCGCTTTCCGCCTTTTGGATAAAGTGTTGAACCTGGTTTAAAGAAAACTCGCATAATAATTCCTTATATTTATGCAAATTAAAACTAAAACATCATCGTAATATAACTTTAAGGCTCAATAATTTGTCAATCTTTTTTTAATTTATTTTTATTATTTATAGTATAAAGAAAAAAAGAGCAAGCTCCAAGGAAGGAGTAAGCAAGGCAACACTGAAGTGTTGCAGATAAAAGCTCATATCAGGCTGTTGCCTGTTTGGTAAAAATGAAACACCTTGTTTTGAGATTGTCCTTTTAAAAAATTGACATCTATTGGAGAAGATATGGATATTTCTTTGAGATAGTATTGTTCATTACTTTTGTCTTGATACCTGGATATTTAATATATTTTATGGATTAATTAATTAAAATAGACAAATACACAAGGTGTTTCATAGGAGCTCATATCAGGCTGTTGCCTGTTTGGTAAAAATGAAACACCTTGTTTTGAGATTGTCCTTTTAAAAAATTGACATCTATTGGAGAATATATGGATATTTCTTTGAGATGGTATTGTTCATTTCTTTTGTCTTGATACTTGGATATTTAATATATTTTATGGATTAATTAACTAAAATAGACAAATACACAAGATGTTTCATAGGAGCTCATATCAGGCTGTTGCCTGTTTGGTAAAGATGAAACACCTTGTTTTGAGATTTTCCTTTTCAAAAATGATAACTGTTTGAGAAGATAGGGTTAATTCTTTGAAATGGTATTCTTCATTTCTTTTGCCTTGATACTTGGATATTTAATATATTTTATGGATTGATTAATTAAAAATAGACAAATACACAAGGTGTTTCATAGGAGCTCATATCAGGCTGTTGCCTGTTTGGTAAAAATGAAACACCTTGTTTTGAGATTGTCCTTTTAAAAAATTGACATCTATTGGAGAAGATATGGATATTTCTTTGAGATAGTATTGTTCATTACTTTTGTCTTGATACCTGGATATTTAATATATTTTATGGATTAATTAATTAAAATAGACAAATACACAAGGTGTTTCATAGGAGATAAAACCGGCATTGATACATTTCAGAAAATAGCAAATCAAAGATTTGCGGATAAGAGATAATCATCATTCAACATTCATAATTTACCATTATTTGCGTATTCTTTAAAACTGATCAACATTTCTTCAAAGTTTAATCCATAAATTTTAAAAAAAAACTTGACGGGTTAAATGTCTTTTGTTATAAAAGTTGTAAAAAATCATGATACAAAAGAGGTAAAGAATTGAAATTAATTCATTCTAAAGAGTTGTGAGGATTACACCTTAAACAATAAGGTTTTTATCCTAAAAAAGCAATCTACTTTAGAATAAGATTAAAAATATATTCCCTTTAATCTGAAAATTGATATTAAAAATGATTTATAATGGTTTAAAGAGAAAAATGGATTTAGAGGTAATTCCTAATAAAAACTGAGAATAAAAAAATAAAAGTAAAAAAGGAGAAACAATGAATGATTTAATTAAATTTTGGCAAGAGTTAGACACCAACCCAAACAAAGGTTGTTATATTCATCCAGATGAAAAAATAATTCTAAAATCATACAAAGACCCATTCTTCAAAGGTGAGGATAAAGATAATTACAATAAAACCACTGACAATAAAAAGCTTCACATTGATTTACTTCCATCTCCTTATATGGGAGATATTAGAAATGCAAAAGTTTATATTTTGATGAATAATCCTGGTATAGGTCAACAGGATAAAGAAAAGAAACATTTTTTAGGTGAGTATGATGATCACGCAAATCCTGCATTATGGAGAGCTTTATCAGCTACATTAAAACAAGATTTTAATTGTGAGGAATTATCAGAATATAAATTTCTTTTTTTAAATCCTATATTTCAAAATACTTCTGGTGGCAGATATATAATTCGTAAACTTAATAAATGTATATCTCTGTATGATCAACTAAAGCAGAATAATTCTGATGGTTTGAAAGTTTTTTCAAATAACATCTGCTTCCTTCAAATGTATCCTTATCACAGTGGAAATAATCCAGAAAAATTTCAAAATAATTGTAAAAGCCATCTTATGGCAATGGATTATTACAAAAACCTATTAGAACCTTTATGTTATAAAGAAGATATTTTGATTTTAGTAGTAAGAGGTCACTCTCATGTTATAGATTGGTTGCCAGATAATAAGCAAGTGGGATATTATTATAAAATTAATGGTGCTTCAAATAGAGCTCATTTCAGTCTTGAGAATGACGGTTGTTATGGAAGAAGAATAGTAGATCATTTATTAAAATTTGGATGTCTTGATTAAAATAAAAAAATAAGGTTTTCAATAGAATGAATAATTCTAATAATTTAATTAATTGTCTCTTAAAATATAATTATTTTTACAATATTGCACACCTCTAACTTCCTTAAGTTCATTAATCTCAGAAGTGTTCTTGTTAAATTGTTTTGAAAAGAAATAATTTGGAATATCTGCAACTAAAAGTGAACTAGCCATATTGATTTGAATATTTTATAATTTTGATATACTCTTTATTCAAACTAAATTATAAAAAATATTTTATTCTAAATATCAAGTTTTATCAAACAGAAAATGATATGCAATAAACGAAATGATAACAAATCATTAAAATTATCCATTAAGCCATGACATACATTATTTCTGAGATTATATCCATGTCTATGACTTAAAATGGCTTTTATATACAAGAGTAATGATTTATCTATATTGTTTTTTATCTCATTACTTCGTAACAACTCATCAAGATTCAATTTATCGTAACCACCAACCCTGTTTAGTTTTGTGTCAACACCACCCTTGTTAACCACTATATTTCTTAGAATATCCTCTATTTGAGGCAAAAACAAGTGAATAGAAGCTATATAATTTTTATTAAAATGGAACTTTAATCCCATATTTATTATCTCTTTATGCCTTTCTTTTAGGTAAGTTGATTCCATAACCAATTTTGATAATCTATCCTGCGATTCACTATACTGTGTAAATAATTCTTGAAATTGAAATCTGAAAAAGAATGAACTTGTATTGAATATATTTTTAACTAACCACTGAATTAATTTTGATTCTTCATTATCATCCTGAGCATTTGATGTTTCTGGTAATCCTTCCGAATTGGTTGTAATGTGCTTAATTATTCCAGGTATTTGTTCAAATAATGAAGAATTAGTATTTAAATCAGAAATTATATCTTCAATTTTAGGTATTTCATCTATAACTATTTTATTTAAAACTTTTTCAAAGTCATATTTTGTCAAATCATTAGTAATCTTTTGTTTAGTATCTATTTTCCATATCTCCACACAATCTTGTATGTGTTTTGGTTTTTGTATCGTGTACGAATTCATTTCATTCAGCATAATTTCGCTGTAAGATTTAATATTATCAGTAATTATAAGAGATAATTTAGAATAACCATTATTATTAACTAGTTTTTGGAAATCTTGATACAATAATAACATACATATTCCAGATGAGCCATACTCCTGAATCCTTTTATAGACCTTGTCAAGAACTTCGTAGATAGAATTTTTATTATTTTCACTAGTATTACTATAATAGCTGCAAAGTGATTTCCCTATCTTAATAATTTCATTGGGGTATTTTTCAGTCTCAAGTAGCTTGTTAATAAATTTAAGGATATCAATAATCTCTTTTTCCTTTAAATCCATTAAGGTTTTGTTAGAAAAAAGATTAAAGAATACTGGGTACCAACTGCCAGGACTCTCTAGTAGAGCATCCTTATAGCAGAAACTCATGATGGAATCTTTCAATTTAATGATTAATTCTCTTTCATTTTTATTTAGATTAACAGCTAAGGCATAATTAAGATAAAACATAGTATCATCCATTGTGATTTTTTTATTATCCAAAGATGCTATTTGTATAGCTGTTTCAGCAATATCATTAACGATTGAAGGGATAGTAGATTTATCGGTTAAAGACTTTTTTAACTCCCATATAAGTATAGAATAAGTAAATTTCATAACTGGATTATTACTTGTTATTCTACGGCTATTCCAATAATTTATTATTTCTTTTAGATTTTCTTTACTTATTTGATTTTTAAGGTAATTATCATTTATATTAAACGACATTGATTCATATTCATAACTATAATCAACCGTAAAGGCAGATATTTCAGCTTCAAGCTCGAACTGATGACCTGGATCGTTAACAGTTTTCAGCAAAGTATATGCATCAACTTTCTTGAATAGTTCTGATTCTAATTGGATAAGAATTTCGCTTAAAAGAGGCATAACATCTCCAATAGGTTAGTATTTTTACTTTTTTTCTTCAACTTGGATATTATCACAGTAAAAAGCAGAAGTTGACATTCATCATTCAACATTCATAATTTACCATTATTTGCGTATTCTTTAAAATTTAATAGCATTTCTTCAAAGTTTATTCCATAGATTTTTTGAAATACTTGACGATTATTACTGTTTTTTGTCAGGGTTTTTATGAATGAGATTAGTTTTTCTCTTCCATACAAGACATCCAGATAATTTATCATACAAGCAAATTCAGCATAGATAAAGGGCATTTTATAAGGTACATCTAATTTTACTTTTTTTTCTTTGTAGGTATCAAAGTACTCAGGTTCAAGAAAATTACCTTCAGCTATCTTTTTTAAAGTTTCTTCTTTGGAAGGGTAGAAGTCAACACCCATTTGATTTGAGCTATATGTAGCAAAACCTTCTAAAGCCCATTTGGGGTAGTATAGTTTGGAGATCAGGTTGCAATGCTGAAATATGAGAACATGTGACAACTCATGGGTGAGGTAAGTTTTCATGGAAATCTTTGATTCTTCTGCTTCTTTCAATGCCCAAGGTGAGATAAACAATCTGCCATTGAAAAAGGCACAAAAACGTGCTCTGGAGGGAGATAGTCTTTTGTATGAAGTATCATCCTTAAAAATATAGATCTCCGGTTTATTGATAAAATTCATATCATGGAATTGTTCTATAGATTCGGTTAAATCCTCTGCGATATTAAAATTATCAAACGTTGCTCCATTTTGTATATATACAATTGTCTTATCTAACTCGTGTTTCTGAAAGCCAATTCGAAAAGGGGAAAAAGGAAATAACTTTCCAAAGATAAAAGTATAAATTATAAGCAGGATCACAATGATAACACTACTTATTAATATTCTTTTCTTTTTGATTTTATTCATGAGAGAGCCTCCTAATATACATTATCCGAGTTTAAACTTAAATATTCTTTTCCCTTTTAATTTCTTTGAGAATTTCATCGAATTTCTGATTGAGTTCAGTCAATAAAACACTTTGCTGTTCTTTAACTTCATCAATTTTTAGATGTAAAGACATGATTTCCAATTCTGCTTTTAAATTGACTTCATAATCGTGTTGAGCCATCAATCTATCCTGTGAGGATTGCCGGTTTTGACTCATCATGATTACGGGAGCCTGAATCGCCGCAATCATGGAGAGAAAAAGATTGAGAAGAATAAAGGGATATGGATCAAAAGGACTTTTATGATTTAGAAAGATAAAGACATTCAAGCCGACCCAAGCTAATAAAAAACAAATAAATATGATAATAAATGGCCAACTACCTCCAAATGAAGCAACTTTGTCTGCTATTCTTTGTCCAAAAGTTAGTTCATTTGAAATTGCAACATTAATATTCCGACTGATTGGTCTTCTTTCATTAAAATGTTTTAAGACATGCTTTTCAGTTGCGGTCAACATATTCATTGTCTTTTTCAATAACGATTCTACATTTTCTTGATGATTCATAGTTTCTCCAAATATATTAATTCAATTATTTTCATCTATATGATAATAAAACTATATATTCTTCTCTTTGTCAATATCAAATTATTGATCCAGTTTTTTTGCATTATTAGGGGTTTTATTCCTTTTAGATAGTTGGTCTTTTTTTATATTTTCATTTTTTGTATTTAGTTTTTAATATTTTAAAATATATGCTCGTTAATTAAATTTAGTTAAGCAATTTAATAATCTAAATGCTAAATATAAAACGATTTTGTTTGTTTACTCTTAAAATCAGAATATCTTATATTAAAGTTTAAATTTTAATTAATAGTGAGAGGTTTGGTTTTTTAATAAATGTGTCTTAAAAAATTAGTATTATGCTTATTTGTATTTTTTATCTTCACATTACAAGCATACGAAAGCGAATATAAGATAAAAAAAATTGAGTTTAAGGGAAATCATTCTTTCAGTTCAAAACAATTAAATAAACAAATTAGTGCAAAAGACCCTTCTTTTCTGAGTAAAATTAATATTTTTAAGAAAATAAAACCTGTTCCCTTAGTACAATTCCAGAAAGATTTAAAAGCATTAGTCTATTTTTATCAGGCAAATGGGTTTTTAAAAGTTCAAATCACGCAGTCTTTTGAAAAGACTAAAAAGAATTATACACTCACTTATGTAATCATTGAGAATGATCAGATTATAATTGATTCGGTCAAAGTCAAGATAATCGCTCCTGTTGGGATTGTCTCAGATATAACTGAGGCAGATTCTATTTATTATTCAAATCAAATAAACAAAATGGTTCAGAGTAATCTAAAAGCAGACTATTCTGATGAATTGGTGAAAACAACCATTCTTTCATTAAAGAATTATTTGAGTGAAAACAGCTTTATTAAGAATCAGATCACACCTTCTTTTTTAGTAAATTCAGATAGTTCCAAGGTTAATGTTGTTTATGATATCAATACAGGCAAGCATTACTTAATAAACAACATAGAGATTGTTGGACTTAAATACTTAAGTGAAAAACCAGTTAGATTTCAAATTCCTTTTCCAGATAGTTTCACTTATAATACAAAAAGAATAGATATTATCAAGAATCAATTAAATCAATTAGATCAGTTTAAACAAATAAGTATAGAAACCCATCCAGAAGAATCTGATACCTATCGAATACCTTTGTATATTTATCTGAAAGAAAAGCCAAAACAACAATTTAAAACAGGTGTTGGTTATGGTTTAGAAGATAAATACAGGATCATGGCAGAGTATAATCGTATGAATTTTGGTGGTAATGCCCGACATCTTCAAATGATCTTTAAATCTAATGCTCTTGAACCGTGGAATTTGAGTCTAAATCTACGTGAACCCCTTCCAATAAGACATTCATTATACGGCATGGTAAATCCTTATTGGGTATATCAAAAAGAGAATATCTACAGATTAATCCGTGTGGGTACCTTTTTGGGTATCAATCAAACCATTAATTTACATAATAATTATCAAATTAATTATCAGTTAGAACAGAATAATTTACTATCTGCGAACGTATTTGAATCAGACTCGCTTGTTTCCATATACAATAAGTCAGCCATCAATACAAACTATACATTTACTGATTTAAACAAAAATGATCATGGTGTGACCTCTTCATTGAATACCACCTATTCAACACGCATTTTGAATAGTACATATCATTATTTTCGTTGGATCCTTGATAACCGGTTATATTATCCATTAAGTACTTCAAATACTCTTGCTTTAAAATTTAAATACGGACAGATATATTCCTTTAATAAGGATAAAATCATACCTGTTGAAGAACGGTTTTATGCAGGAGGTTCAAATTCGATCAGAGGATGGCTTAGAAATGAGATAAGTCCTGTACAGAATAATGAAAAAACAGGCGGGAATAGCCTCTTAGAATGTTCTCTAGAGAACAGATTGATATTCTATCCTCAATTTGAATGGGCTGTGTTTTACGATTTTGGCAATGTTTGGAAAACTAATCATGAATTTGATCATATTCTCTCTTCTTGTGGCACGGGTATTCGTTATAATTCTATAATTGGAACAATACGATTTGATGTTGCCACGCCTGTTTTTCAAAAGGAACATCCGATTCAATATTATCTTCAGATAGGGAATAGCTTCTAATGAAAAAGCTAAAAAAGAAATATTGGATTTTAATCTTTATAAGTCCTATCCTATTGATAATTATTTTATTAACTTCTATTTATTTTTCTAATAAATTGCAAAACTATCTGATTCGTTATGCTTTAAACCAATATCAACAAAGCATTCCAGCTCAATTATCGTATAAAGAATTAAAAGGAAATCTGTTTAGTCATTTTACTTTAAACAATATTCGTATATCTTACTCGAATAAATCACTATTAACCATTAAAAATCTGGAAATAGAATTAGACTTAATGAATTTATTAAAAAAAGAGATTAAAATTTCTACCTTTCAAATAGATTCACTTCAGGTTAATTTGATCATTTATGCTGATTCTTCAGTTAATCTTAAAAAAGCCTTTACTCCTCTTAAAAAGAATATTCCATCAGATAAATCCAAAACGACTTTCCCTTTTGATATCAATTTATCTCAGATTTCAATTAATAATTCGAGAGTTAATATTCTAAGTTATTTAGATAATTATCATTTGAATCAGCTTATTCAAAACATTAATATTAAAACTTCTTTTATCTATAGCAAGAGTAACATTAATTTAAACCTTGCTTTTTTGAATTTTGATATAGATCAATATCCAATACGTTTTTCAAAAGTATTATTAATTAAGACAGATCAATCCCTTAATAGTACCATCGATCAATTGAATATTGGTCAAAGTACACTCAGAATAGATTTAAAACATGATTTTAAGGAGAATAACTCTGAACTCAATCTATTATCTAAAGCATTAAATACAAAAGATTTGAAACACTGGTACAAGAGTTTGCCATTATCTGAGCATCAATACCAATTGGAGAGTCAGGTTATCAAGATTAATAAAAAGATAAATCTGAATCTTAAACTAAGTGACAAAAATGATTATCTTCATTGTAATGCAAAATATAATAATCTGAGTAAAAATGAGTTAAATGCACAAATTGACTTTCATAACATAAATCTTCTATCGCTTTTGAGTGACGCAAAGAATTCTCTTCAAATCAAAGGTATCTTAAATGTAGAGATGAATTCATTTGATTTTTTGAATAATAATCTAAGTATAACAACTGATTTTCAATCTTTAAAGTACAATGATTTAATACTTAAAAATTTAAATACTAATCTTCAAAAAGATAAAAACAAACTCTCAATTAACCTACAATCAATATATAAACAGGCAAAATATGATGCTCAAATAGCTGTTGATAATCTATTTAATACCAACAAATTAACCATTTCAAAAAACATACAATATAACGGGTTAATTTCATTAAATCACTTGGATATTTCCCAATTTATTAATCATAACACTTCCGATAAGTCCATAAAAAGTAATCTAAACTTAGCTCTAAACGTAGTGGGGGAGGGGATCGATCCAATCAACTCCGATTTAAAAGCTTCAATAAAGATTGATTCTTCCTCAATCCTTTTTATCCCAATAACTCAAGGAGAGATTGAAGTAGATAAAAAGGGATCATTAATTAATCTAAATGGTACTCTATATAACAATCTGGAAAACAGCTTGATTATTGATGCACAATATGATATACAATCCTTAATAAACAAAAGTAAATTCATTCTTAATCAATTATCAGCCAATTTAATCTTGGATTTAAAGAATCCTTCTTTTTTGAAAGATCAACTGATAACCTATGATTTAAATGATTCTCTAAGCCAAAATTCAAAGATCAATCCTATGTCTAAAATTGAACTCGATCAGTTATTGTGGACTGCTGATTTAAAATGCAATGTATTAAATAGTCAAATCACTATCAATAAGTCCAGATATGATAGTGTGATGGTCGATTCTCTCTTTTGTCAAATCAATACGAAGCTTGATCAGAATTCTAAGGAATTCATACAGGAACCTACCGAGTTGCAAGCAGAGTTTAAGCATATTAAAATCAATTCTTTATATTTGGATAACGTTCAGTTAAATGCAAAGAAAGAAAATGATTTGCTATTATCACATCTGTTTGTAAAACAATCTGATAGCTTACAAGTTGAAACATCCTTTACGATAAACAACTTAAACTTTTCCAGCATAGATATCTCACAATTTGATCTACATTTAGATAAAGATGATTATACGAATTTAAAAGGGAATGTTCATATCAAGAATAAAGATAATTTACTGGAAATCAAGAATTTCAATCTCTCAAAAGATTCTACAGATTTAAGTCTAAACCTGTCTTGGGATAAAAAGAATAAGATGCTTCTCAATTTAGACATATCTCAATTAAATATAATGGATATTATGGTTTATCTGCCAAGTAAAACTATCAAATCGGCTGTAATCGACTTTGATTTATCTTATGATAATACTTCACTAAAGAAAAAAATTAATTCTAATCTAGTTGTTAATAATTTTACTTTGAATAGTATTAAACTCGATACCATTTTTGTAAACTTAAAACAAATTCAAGACAGTCTGATGATTGATTCTAAAATTTTAGTAGCTAATGAAACTGTTCAGATCAAGGGAAGTTTACCCATAGATTTGTCACTATCAGCAATAAAAAGCAATCAGATTATAAATAAAAATAAAAACTTTGATTTACGTATCCTCTCCCAAAATATAGATTTAAAACCATTTAATCATCCTAATAACAAAATAACTTTTTCAGGTCAGTTAAACACCAAATTAACAATACATAATAAGTTAAACAATATAAAAACAAAAGGTTATTTCAATATAGAAAAAGGACAAGTCGAATATCCTGAATATGGGATGGTGATAGAAAACTTCAAAACTAAGATAAATCTTCTCAATGATCTAGTTTATATTGATACCCTTAGTTTTACTGCTGGAAAAGGGAATATGTTTGCTCAGGGAGCTATAAATTATGAGATCAACCACGGTCTCGTTATTGATTCTCTCCATATTACTTCTCAGTCGTCAAAACTTCATTTATTAAATTCAGACATGATCAATACAAAGATAGATTCTAAATTAAAATTAATAGGAAATTCTCAAAATCTTTCACTTACAGGAGATTTAACTCTTTTGGAAACGCACTTGGACATCTCTAAGTTAACCAGTAAAAATTATGAAGATAAGTTAACCGTACCACTACTAGTTCAGGCTTTAACGCCTAAACCACCGATAGAAGATAAAGAAAAACAGTTTAATCTACCTCAATTTAAAAAAGTGGATATAAATTGCAGGGTAAATATTCCCAGAAACACTTGGATTAGCAGTCAAGACTTTAACATAGAAATAACAGGAAGTACCCAAATAACCAAAACAGATAATCTACTTACCCTGGATGGCAATATTGACCTGCTGAGAGGCTATTATGAGCTCTATGGAAAGAGATTTGATATCAAGAGTGGTAGTATCACCTTTAATAAAAATAAGAACTTAAATCCTGATTTAAACATCGAAGCTCAATTCCGCTTTAGAGAAGGAACCGATAGAAGAATCATCCAACTTTTTGTATCAGGTACACTCAATAAACCTGTTTTATCTTTTCTCTTGGATGGAAATGCGATTGATGAAAAAGATGCAGTTTCCTACATTATTTTTGGCAGAAATTTAAAGGAGTTAACCAATAAGCAACAATCGACTGTCAGTAATCAAATTGATGCACAGGGAATGGCAGCAGCATATCTACTTAATAAAATTACCGGTAGCATCAATAAAAAAGTAAATAACTATCTTAATCTTGATTTGCTTGATATAACAGGATCTAACCAATTCGGAAATACAGAAGTCCAAGTTGGTAAATATTTGGGGGATCGGATTTTTATTAGTTACTTGAGAGAATTTAACTTTAACAACCTGAGTGCTGTTCAAAATGAAAGCATTAATATTGAATATCAATTGAGTAAGAGATTCTATTTAACGGGGAATCGTAACTCTCTGCAATCCTTTGGATTGGATGTAATTTATAAATGGGAAAAATAATCAATCATTTGAAATGTAATGTTATAAATGAGCATATCTCCCTGAATAGGATAGTTATATTATTTTATGATGAGGGTAGATAGACATTATTGGAATATTTTAAAAATTAATTATTTATTGGCAAGTTTAACAAAAGAATGGCGGAGACGTAGAGATTCGAACTCTAGATACGCGACTAACGTATACACGATTTCCAATCGTGCTCCTTAAGCCAGCTCGGACACGTCTCCACTCTTTGAACCCATTTCAATTTAATTCCTTTTTTTGTAAAGCTATTTTTGTGTTAATAAGGGTAGTTTCCTTAAAATATGTTTATAATTTATTATATAACATGTTTTTACTTTTTCAGGTATTTTTTAAATTTTAGAGCTTGACCATTAAGTTTAAAAATTTATTGTAGAATAAACCCAAAGAAGGGGGTATTGATGATTGATACAATTAAAAATCTAATTGAAGAAAGCAAATACAAAGAATTAAAACTTACCATCAATACCATTAATGCTGTAGATATTGCAGAATTATTTGAAGAATTATCTATGGATAAGGTGTTAATTACCTTCCGAATATTATCAAAAGATACCGCAGCAGATGTTTTTGCTTATCTTAACAGAGATCAACAGCAGTTTATTATTGAATCAATTACAGACCGGGAAATCAAGAATATCATCAATGAATTGTTTATTGATGATACCGTTGACTTTTTGGAAGAAATGCCTGCATCAGTCGTAAAAAGGGTACTAAAGAATACAGATGATCAAACCAGACAGATAATCAATCAGTTCTTTAATTATCCAGAAAATTCAGCTGGTAGTATCATGACAATTGAGTTTGTAGATTTGAAAAAGAATATGTCAGTTAATCAAGCTATTGCGCATATTCGAAGAACAGGACTTGATAAAGAGACGATCAACAATTGTTATGTAATCGATAAAAATAGAAAACTAGAAGGAATCGTTTCTATTAGACGTTTGATATTATCTGATGAAGAAGCCATCATAGAAGATATCATGGAAACTTCCATCATAAAGATAAACACATTTGATGATCAGGAAATCATTGCAGATTTATTTAAAAAATATGATTTAACCACTATGCCAGTGGTTGATAAAGAGAACTGTCTTGTTGGAATCGTTACAGTGGATGATGTTATTGATGTCATTGAACAGGAAAATACAGAAGATTTTCAGATCATGGCAGCAATCACCCCTTCAGAAGAAGAATACTTAAAAACACCAGCCTTAATCATGGCAAAAAATAGAATAGTCTGGTTGTTACTATTAATGATTTCAGCGACATTCACAGGGATGGTCATTAAGCGATATGAAGTTTTATTATCATCTATGGTGATATTAGCGACTTACATTCCCATGTTGATGGGAACAGGAGGTAATGCTGGCTCGCAATCCTCCACTCTGATCATCAGAAGTATTGCCTTAGGAGAAGTCAACTTTTCTAATATATTCAAAGTAATTTTTAAAGAGTTTCAGGTGAGTCTGATAGTTGGTTTTATCTTAGCATTAACAAACTTTGTCAGGATAATACTGCTAGATTCTACCCCGGTATTAGTGGCATTAACAGTGAGTATCAGTCTTTTTATTACCATTATGTTAGCAAAAATGATCGGATCAACTCTCCCGTTGCTAGCTAAGAAGGTAAAAATTGATCCTGCTATTCTGGCAAGTCCTTTGATTTCAACCTTAGTTGATGCAACTTCTCTAATCATATATTTTAGCTTTGCATCTGTGTTATTAAAAGTATAAGGAGGGATCGTGGTAAAATATTATATGCTTGATCAAGAAAACTTAATCAAAACTGAAAATATAAAAGATTCTTTTTGGATATATATTGAAGATCCTTCTGAAGAAGAACTCTTAAAACATTCTGAGCTTATGGATATTGATCTGGATGATCTAAAAAACTCATTAGATATGAACGAGATATCACGTGTTGAGTTTAATGATAACTATTTATTTTTTATACTCCGTGTTCCTATTTATTCAAAAATGAAAGAAATTAAGTTTTATACAGAACCTATCGGAATATTTTTATATAATAATAAAGTCCTAACCGTATGTTCTTCCAATAACAATGTATTCAATTATTTTATGGGAGTTTTTAAGTTGAGTTTAGCTTTTACACCCTATTCATTTATACTGAATGTACTCAATAGAAATGCTTCTTTGTATTTAAAAATGCTAACAGAAATTAACCGAAGAACCGGTCAGATTGAAAAAGAGCTCCAACAATCGATGAAGAATAAAGAGTTGATACGATTATTGAATTTGGAAAAGAGTTTGGTATTCTTCACCACGTCATTACGATCCAATGAGATAATAACCAGAAAGCTGAGAAGAAATAAAGCATTTTCATCAAATGAAGATTTAGTTGAACAAATTGATGATGTTTTGATAGAAATAAAACAAGCTATGGAAATGGCAGATATTTACAGTAATATTCTCAGCGGGATGATGGATGCTTTTGCCTCCATTATAAGTAATAATTTAAATATTGTGATGAAATTCTTGGCTCTGATTACGATTGTCTTGCAAATACCCACTTTAATCTTTTCTTTTGGCGGTATGAATTATCATTTACCTTGGCAGGGAAATCCTTTTGGAGCTTTGTATCTTTCATTAATTTCAATTGTATTAGCGATAATTTTAATTATAATATTTCATTATAAGAAGTTTCTATAAAATAAAATAGTGAGGTAGGAGATGAAAAACAGTTTGATATTGATTTTATTGGTAATTTATTCCGGTTTTCTTTTAGGGATCAATCTAAATAAACCATTACCCATAGATTCTACAGTAAAAATTGGAAAATTAAAGAATGGTTTAACTTATTATATCAAAAAAAACAATATGCCTGAAAATAGAGCAGAACTTAGATTAGTAGTCAATGCAGGGTCAATCTTAGAAGATGACGATCAACAAGGATTAGCTCATTTTTGTGAACACATGGCTTTTAATGGTACTAAGAACTTCGAAAAGTCTGCATTAACGGATTATTTAGCTTCAATAGGTATGGGATTTGCCGGTGGATTGAATGCTTATACAAGTTTTGATGAAACTGTGTATATGCTCAAATCACCAACAGATAATCAGGAAAAGCTTAAAAAAGCTGTTTTTATTCTGAGTGAATGGGCACACAATCTATCTTTTGATAATGAAGAAATTGATAAAGAAAGAGGTGTGATCATCGAAGAATGGCGAGGTGGCCGCGGAGCTAATGAGAGAATGATGAGTCAAAACAGAAAAGTCATATTACAGGGTTCAAAATATGCTCAACGTAATCCTATCGGACAATATGAAATCCTCAGCACCTTTTCATATGATAAGATAAAGAAATTTTATAAAGACTGGTATCGTCCTGATTTACAAGCAGTTGTTGTAGTAGGAGATTTTGATATTCCTGTTATTGAAAAATACATTAATACCTATTTTGGAGAGATAAAGGTTAATAAAAATGCTAAGCCAAGAGTTATTGAACCTGTCCCAGATCACGAAGAAACTCTGGTGACCATTGCTACCGATAAAGAAGCGAATTATAACAGTGTTTCCATTTATTATAAAGGTGAAATTCAAAAAATCAAGACTATCGGAGATTATAGAAAACGATTATTAAATGAACTATTCAATGATATGTTTTCGGATAGATTAAATGAATTGGCTCAGAAAGAAAATCCACCATTTATCTATGCAGGTGTTGCAAACTATCCTATGGCAAGAAGTAAATCATCTTTTATGATTTATGCAAATGTGCCTGATAATAAGATACTTACCGGATTAAAACAAATTGTGATTGAAAAAGAGCGAATTCTACGATTTGGATTTACTAGTTCAGAACTGGAAAGATCAAAACTAAATACATTAAAAGGGTATGAGAGACAATTTAAAGAACAGAATAAACTAGATTCTGGAAGAATCACCAGAACTTATATTAGAAACTTCTTAACCAATAATCCAATGATGAGCCCTGAGCAAGAATATCAGTTGATTAATGAACTCTTACCTGACATCAGTTTAACAGAAATCAATCAGGTTATAAAAAACTATTTGACAGAGAATAATCGAGTGATCGCTGTATCTATGCCTGATAAAGATAGTTTAATAGTTCCGACAAAAGAAGATTTACTTAACATATTGAACGAGACAGAGAAAAGCGATGTAACAGCATATGTTGATAAAGTTTCTAGCAAACCGCTTTTAAAGGTTGAGCCAATAAAAGGATCTATTGTTTCAAAAAAGTTTGAAAAGATTGCTAATAGTTATGAGCTGATATTATCAAATGGTGTCAGAGTCATATATAAGAAAACAGACTTTAAAAATGATCAGATCATTTTTGATGCTTATAGTCCTGGAGGATACTCACTATCTACTCTGGAAAAACTTCCCTCTGCTAGTATGTCTTCAACAATTATTAATTCTTCAGGGTTAGGTGAATATGATAATGTAGAACTTGCTAAGTTTTATACAGGTCATTTAATCAGAATAAATTCGCATATAGATAGTAATTCAGAATCAATAAAAGGATCTTTTGGAACTGATGATTTAGACTTAGCTATGCAAGTTATCTATGCAAATTTTGTATATCCAAGAAAAGATCCTCAATCTTTTTCAATTCAGAAAAACAGATTAAAAGAAATGTTAAAATACAAAAATAGTAATCCTCTCAATGTATTGGAAGATTCTTTACAAATCATCCTTTTTAATGATAATCCCTGGTTAGTAAAAAATGATGAAAAGTCAATTAATGCTTTGAATCTTGATGATAGTTATAATTTTTATAAAGAAAGATTCTCTAATGCAGGGGACTTTACATTTTATTTTGTAGGTGCTATTGAACCTACTACTTTTGAACCATTATTGGAAAAATATATAGCGTCATTACCATCAAACCAAGTAACCGATCCTATTATAGATCATCAGATTAATTACCAAAAGGGTTTAAAGGATGTAAAGATCTATGCAGGTGAAGAAGAAAAAAGTGAAGTCAGAATGATCATAGCTAATGATTTTGCAAACACGAAAGAAAGTTCAGTAAAATTAAGAGCTATGTTATTTATTTTTAATGAATTATTACGAGAAACCATCCGAGAAAAGTTAAGTGGAGTCTATGGTGTCTATTCATACCCAGTGATTGAAACTGTTCCACAAAGCAGATTAGCTGTTTATATTACACTTGGTTGTTCTCCTAATCGTGTAGATGAACTGAGCACTGCTATATATCAAATCATAGATCAACTTCAGAATCAATTAGTAGAAGATAAATATATGAATGTTTTCTTGCAAACCAATAATGTATCTTTTGATACAAATATCAAAAAGAATGATTATTGGCTGAATAATTTAAAATATTATGATATGAATAAGATGAATATCTCTGATTTCATCAATCATAAAGAATTTTTAAAGAAAGTAACTAAGCAAGATATACAAAAATATGCAAAAGATTTTTTAAATTATAAAACCAATTTAACCAGGGTATCTTTGTATCCTAAAAAAAAATAAACATTTAGCCGGGGAAACCCGGTTTTTTTATTATCCAGAAATATGGAGAAGAAAAATATGAAACAATTTAATAAAGATTAGCACAAAAACATTGACAAATTAATTATTAAAGAATATAAATATTGAGAGGTGAAAGATGACAAAACCAATTATTATCGGAATAGCGGGTGGTTCAGGATCAGGAAAAACGACAATTACAGATGAAATCAAAAAAGTATTTGGATCAAAGGTATCGATTTTAATGCAAGATAATTATTACAGACATTTTCATACATTGAGTAAAGACGAAAGACAAAAGATAAATTTTGATCACCCCAATTCATTTGACATGGATCTTTTGGTTGATCATTTGGAAACATTGAAGAATATGATTCCAATAGAAATGCCAATTTATGATTTTAAAGAGCATTTAAGAAGTGAACAGACCATCTTGATTCAGCCAACCCATATAATTATTTTAGAAGGGATTTTAATCTTTGAAAATGCAAGATTAAGAGATTTACAAGATATTCGTATATTTGTAGATACAGACTCTGATCTAAGAATTCTTCGCAGAATCCAAAGAGATATGGTGGAAAGAGGTAGAAGTCTTGATTCAGTCATTAATCAGTACATTGAAACAGTTAGACCCATGCATATAGAATTTGTAGAACCTAGCAAAAGATTTGCTGACATAATAGTTCCTGAAGGGGGATTTAACAAGATTGCTATTGATATGATTATCACAAAGATTAGTGATGTAATAGCTATAAAAGAGAGAAGTTAATGAAGGAGTTTAATATGAAGAAAACTGCGTTTACTCTTATATTTCTGATAATTTTATATTCTATATTTGCAAAAGAATATGTAACAGTTTATAATAATAATTTTGCTCTGATAAAAAGTCAATTTGATATAAAATTAGAGAAAGGACTTCAAAACTATTTATATGAAGACATTCCTTCTCAAATTGAGACAAACTCAGTTATCTTTAAATCACTTAATAATAAAGTGATACTTTTTAATCAAAATTATGAATATGATCTAGCAAATACAGAATCTATCATGAAAAAATACCTTAATCAGAGTATAAGCTTTACGACTAATGATAATAAGGTTAGGAGTGGTATTTTGCAATTTTTTAGTTCAGGAGATATGGGTATTATAGATCCAATCAGTAAAGAATTGACCATTTATGATATTACGAAATTAAACAATTTAAAACTGCAAAGTCTTCCTGATAATTTTTATTTAAAACCTACGTTAAGATGGGAATTGCAAAGTCCTTCAAGAGATGAGTATCCAATTGAGCTATCTTATATAACAAAGGGACTTTCTTGGTTTGTGACTTATAACGCTGTTTTTAAACAAGGAAAAATAGATATCATTGCCTGGGTAACTCTTAATAACAGATCTGGAAAAGCTTATGAAGATGTAAATCTAAAACTTATGGCAGGTAATGTTAATAAAGTAATAACACCTTATCAATCAATAAAAAAGGCTATGGCTACAACGTCAAGTATGGATTCTTCTGTTCCTCAATTTGATGAAAAGTCTTTTGCTGATTATCACTTATATACTTTGGATCAATCGATCAGCATAGCAAATAATCAGGAAAAACTCATTCAATTATTCCCTTTAAAAACAGTTAATGCAAGAAAATTCTATTCATTTAATGTTTTTGGATTTCAAGATATTGATCAAAACATAGAGTTTTACAACACTAAAAGTAGCGGACTGGGAATTCCTTTACCCAACGGGATTATAAAAATGTATCAGCAGGATAGCGATCAAAATATGGAGTTTATTGGTGAAAACAGTGTGAAGCATACAGCAATTGATCAAAGAATAAATCTTGTCATAGGAAAAGCATTTGATATAGTTAAAGAAGTTAAAGTGTTGTCTGACCAGAATAGTAGTAATATCGGAACAAAAATAAATGAAAAAGAAATTTCTGTCAGAATTGAGAATAAAAAGAACGAGTCAGCTGACATAGAAGTATATCATTCTTTTAACGGAAACACAAAGATAGAAGATAATGATATTCCTTTTATTACAGAAAATGCTTATAAGATTTGTTTTAAACTAAAGCTACAATCGGGTGAGATTAAAGAATTTAAATTCAAACAAATAACCAAATATTAATAATGGAGAAAAAATGAAGAAAATCTGTTTAATTTTAGCATTTATTTTGATAATGATTTCCTTATCAGCCAAGGATTTTGTAACAGTATATAATGATAATTTTGCATTAATAAGAAGCCAGTTTGATATAACCTTAGAAAAGGGAATTCAAAACTATTTATATGAAGAAATACCTTCGCAAATCGAAACTAACTCAGTAATATTCAAATCTGTTGATAATAAAGTGATGCTTTTTAATCAGAATTATGAATATGATTTAGCAAGTAAGGATGCAATTCTTAAAAAATATTTGAATCAAAGTATTAGTCTAACGACTGAAGATAATAAAGAAATACGTGGAATTTTACAATTTAATGAATCTAATAGTATTGGAATAATTAATCCTAATAGTAAAGAACTGATGATTGTCAATTTATCTAAAATTAAAGATATAAATTTAATGAGTCTTCCTGATAATTTTTATTTAAAACCTACGTTAAGATGGGAATTGCAAACACCTTCAAAGGGAACTTATCCTATTGAATTGAGCTATTTAACACAAGGACTTTCTTGGTTTGTTACCTATAACACAGTTTTTAAAAATGACAAATTAGATATTACAGCTTGGGTAACTCTAAATAACACATCTGGAAAAGCCTATGAAAATATAAATTTAAAACTTATGGCAGGAAGTGTAAATAAAATTTTAAACAGAAATTCGATGTTTTATGAAAAAGGTAGGGGAAACTTTGATACCGTAGGAATGGGAGCTCCTCAGTTTGAAGAAAAATCCTTTGCAGACTATCATCTATATACTTTAGATCAATTGGTAAGCATTGCAAATAATCAGGAAAAGCTTCTCCAATTATTTCCATTGAAAACGACAAATGCAAAGAAGTTTTATTCCTTTGATGTCTTTGGATCACCAGAAATAGATCAGAATATTACTTTTACTAATAGCAAAAGTAATGGTTTAGGAATACCTTTACCAAAAGGTGTAGTAAAGATGTATCAGCAAGATACAGACCAGAATATGGAATTTATTGGAGAAAGTGAGATTAGTCATACAGCCATAGATCAAAGAATAATCTTAACCATTGGAAAAGCATTTGATCTTGTAAAAGAAGTAAAAGAGTTATCTGATCAGACCAATAAAAATATAAACACAAAAGTAATTTCTGTTCGAATCGAGAATAAAAAAAAGGAATCTGCCGATATCGAAGTTTATCATTCTTTTGGTGGAAATACCAAAATTGTAGAGAATGAAATTCCATTTTTAATAGATAATGCTTATAGAATCGTTTTTAAATTGAGCTTAAAAGCCGGAGAGATAAAAGAATTTAAATTCAAACAAATAGTAAAATACTAATTGGAGGAAATATGGAAATCGGGTTTAAACACTTAGATGAACTTTGTCAGAGTACATGGTGTAAAAATACGTTTGAAGAATGTTTACATAATCTGGTTAATGAAATTGAAGAAGAAATTCCATTTCAATCAATGGGTATTTACCTGAAACAAAAGAATGAAAAGTATTATCAGATAAAAATACACAGGCATTTGTCTCATACATTTGTTAAGGATCATATTGTTAATGACGATAATTTTTTATTTAATGAATTGAAAGAGTGTTTAACTATTCAGACAACTGACAAGAAGTATCAATTTGAACATGATTTCACTGAACTGTTAATCTATCCAATATCTTACCATAAAATGCTTAATGGGTTCTTTTTTATAGATAGATCAACTTTCAGTTTTTCTCCTGTAGAGATAGCGAAATTGAACGTTTTAAGCTCATTGTTAAATCTATTGGTTCATATTAATAATCAGCAGGAATTGATTGAAAAACTCAATGAACTAGATTCAGTGACTACTTTATATAATCACAGAGCTTTTGTCAAACACAGCTCACATTTTTTTGATCACATGAATCGTTACAATCACAATACATCTCTTACTATTCTGAAATTTAATAAATTTGATGAGATCTCCCAAGTGATTGGGAATCATAAAATTCCACAAATGCTCAAAGAAATTGCAGATATTATAAAAGATTGCATTCGTCAGACAGATATAGCTGGGATATTGTATCCAGATACTTTTGCCATATTCTTTCCTGAAGTAGGACAAGGGATTGCACACAAAATTGTTATTCGTATCAAAGATAGTATTATGCAAAGTCCCAGACTTAATTTATTACAGCAATGTTGGGGGATAGCAGATTCAGATCAGGAAAAAATTACATTTGAAGATCTATTAAATAGAACAGAGGAATGTGCATTTTATGCCATGCGTGATAATCATAGCAAAATAGTTGTTTATGACAAAGGAGAAAAAGATGAGAGACAAGATATTTAATAATCTCAAAGAGATACAACACGAAATGTTGAGAATATTAGGTGAAGTTTCATCATTGACCCAATATCCTTTAAGTATTGATCATCATAATATGGATAATAAATGGCATCCCAGACTAGATATGTTTGCCATAGATGATAAATTATTCATAATATTAGAGTTATCAGGAATTGATAAACAAAGTTTAAATTTTTCAACATCAGAAGAATATATCAAAATAAATGGGACAAGACCTTGTGCTTATCAATGTAAGGATGTATCCTTTTATAATATGGAGATTGAGAGTGGTGAATTTGAAAGAAAGATTTACTTACCTGATTTAGAGCTTGAAAAAATGGAGCCTAAGATTACTTATTTAAATGGATTTTTAAAGTTGGAGTTTCAGATAAAGATAAAAGAAGAGAAAACCTTTCATATCATTGTTGAGTAAATTGATAAAGGAATTAATTTAACTTATAATAAAATGCATAAAGAAATAATTAGTCTTGATTTTTTTATTGACATTTACAATATTGACAAAAAATAATGATTTAAGAAACAAAATTATAGGAGGACTGATTATGAAAACTGGCGGTGATCGTTACGGAACACACAGAGTTATTGAACCTAAGGGAATCTTACCACAACCTGCTCGCGTTATTGATAATGACATGGAAATATGGGATAATGAGATGAAACTCCAAGTTATACGTCTTAATGTAGATTCAGCATCATTTCATCAGATTAAAACAAAATTGGAAAAACAAGGGCATGACGATCTTGAGAAAGCTTTTGCTGATCATGTCATAGATTTAACTTCACGCACTGGAAAACACAAAAATGAAGATACGGGTTCAGGTGGAATGTTAATCGGTAAAGTTATAGAAATCGGTCCTAACTTTGAAATGAAAGAAGAAGTAAAAGTTGGAGATAAAATTGCAACTTTAGTTTCTTTGTCTTTAACGCCATTGAAAGTAAGCAAAGTCAACAAAGTTCATTTAGATCGTGATCAAGTTGAAGTTGAAGGAGAAGCAATATTATTTAGTTCAGGAATCTATGCAAAATTACCAGATGACATGGATGAAAATTTAGCTTTATCCGTATTAGATGTAGCTGGAGCACCTGCTCAAGTTGAAAGATTGGTAAAACCAGGAGATAATGTTGTGGTTTTAGGTGCCAATGGTAAATCAGGGGTTTTATGTAATGCAATTGCAAGAGAACGTGCAGGCGTGACAGGTAAAGTTATTGGTATAGTTAGAAAGAAAGATTATGCTGAAACATGTCATATGACAGGCTGTAAAGAAGTTATCATTGCTGATGCAACAGATGCCATCACTATAGAAAGAGAAGTTTCAAAACTTACTAATGGTAAGATGGCTGACGTTGTTATCAATTGTGTTAATGTTGAAGATACAGAAATGGCTTCAATCATGGCATGTAAAGATCGTGGCTTAGTATATTTCTTTTCAATGGCAACCTCATTTACTAAAGCTGCTTTAGGAGCTGAAGGTATTGGAGCTGACGTTGATATGATTTTAGGCAATGGTTATGCACATGGTCATGCTCAGATTTCAATTGATTTGTTAAAAAGAAATCCAATACTCATGAAGCTTTTTGTTGAGAGATACACTTAATTATTTATACTTATTCAGGATGGTTAAATCCATCCTGAACTTTTTTTTATTTAAAAACGGAGGAAAGAATGTCAGATGTTGAGAAAAAGATTAAATCCATTGCAACAGATGAGCAATGGAATGATTGGCATTGGCAGATTAGTCATAGAATAACTTCTGGAGATGAATTAAAAAAGTATATAAAATTACTTCCAGAAGAAGAAGAAGTTTTTCAGAACGATGATTTTTCGTTCAGATTAGCAATAACCCCTTATTATCTCTCTTTGATTGATGAAAGTAATCCAAATGATGCAGTTCGTTTACAGGCAATTCCACGAGTACAAGAATCATACATTTCAGAATCAGATATGTCTGATCCTTTACATGAAGATACCGATTCACCAGTACCTGGATTAACGCATCGATATCCAGATAGAGCTTTGTTATTGTTAACAGATCAGTGTTCAATGTATTGTCGCCATTGTACCAGAAGAAGAAAAGCGGGAGAGACTGATGCGCCTATGCCATTTGATCAGATAGATAATGCTATTGAGTATATCAGAAAAACCAAAGAAATTCGAGATGTCATTTTAAGTGGGGGAGATCCATTAACTTTATCAGACGAAATGCTTGATAAAATTATTGGGAAAATCAGTACAATAGATCATGTTGATATGATTAGAATCGGATCAAGAATGCCTGTTGTTTGTCCTCAAAGAATTACAGATGGATTGATCAATATATTAAAGAAATATCCACCAATCTGGATGAATGTTCATTTTAATCATCCATGTGAATTTACAGAGGAGTCAAAAAAAGCCTTAGCCAAATTAGCAGATAATGGGATCGTTTTAGGAAACCAATCAGTTTTGTTAGCTAAGGTAAACGATCAAGTGGATATCATGAAAAACCTAGTTCATCAATTAGTAAAAAACAGAGTAAGACCTTATTATATATATCAATGTGATTTATCATTAGGCATTTCTCATTTCAGAACCCCCATATCAAAAGGGATAGAAATCATGGAATCCTTAAGAGGACATACTTCAGGATTATGTCAGCCAATGTTTGTAGTTGATGCACCTGGTGGAGGAGGCAAGATACCAGTGATGCCGAATTATGTACTATCAATGGCTCCTAATCGTTGGATATTAAGAAACTATGAAGGTTTTATCACCACCTATACTGAGCCAGGATTTGTTGAACAAGATTTATCCAAATATAATGGATTCTGTCCAGAAGAAAGAAAATCTGATGATGGAGTCATGTCACTTTTAAGAGGACAAAAAGTTTCTATTGGCCCAAGTGAAACAAAAAGAAATAAAAGACACCACTAAATGTCTATCACATCTTTTTGAAGTATTAAATCAAAAAGAAAATAAAATTATCGCAATAGCAGGTCTTTCCAAAAACGCAGGAAAGACCAGCTTTTTAAACTTTATTTTAAAAAATATCCAAGAACCTCACATAGCTATCACAACAACTGGGCACGATGGAGAAGATTTTGATTTATTAACTGGTTTAAAAAAGCCCAAAGTGTTTATACCACCCAATACATTATTTTCAACCAATCAGGAAGTTATTTCCAAAATATCACCTTTTGTAGATATTATTGAAAAAACAAAGTATAGGGTAATAGGATTTCCACTTTTTATCTTACAATCTAAGACAGAATTGGAAACAGAAATAATTGGACCTTCGTCAGTTGAACAACAAATGAACCTTGCCAATGATTTTATTAGATTAGGAGCAACTAAGGTTTTAATTGATGGATCACTAGATAGAAAATCTATAGTGTTATCTCCTGAAATAAACTCACTTGTGATTGTTGCCAGTCCAGTGTTTGGAACAATGAAGGAATTAATCAATGAGTTAACATATATTTATGAAAAAACTTCGATTGAGGTTAATCATGATTATCAGGAATATTCAGATGTTGTTTTGTATAAATTAAATAATCGGGAAGTTAAAACAGGTATTCATTCTCTGATTAATCATGAGAAAGAACTTATTGAAATATTAAATATAAAACCAGAAAGCATTTTTATACCATCTTCTTTGACAGATAAAGTTTACCAAAAATTAAAAAATTCATTTTTTAGTTTTAAAGGTAAAGTAGTATTCAGGAATTCTTTTCAGATAATGATCAAATATGAAGACTTTAAAGTTTTAAAATCAAGAACTCACCTTTATAGTATTGTCAAGATTCCATTAACAACTTTTGTCATAAACAGTTACAGCGCAAACAATAATCATCTAGATTCAGAAATTTTGAGAAGAACTCTAAGAGAATATTTTAGCAATATTGATTTACTAGACATTCAAGAACCCTTTTTTTAATTAAAAGAGTAATTAAAGGTTGACAAATTAAGAAAATACCCTATTTTTGAATAAATATCAAATTAATGGAGGAAAAATGAATATGAAAAAATGGATCGTGCTGATTTCTTTAGCCCTAATATTTACTGGATTGTTTTGTGAAGAAATCTCAAAGGAAAGGCAAGCTTTGATTACATTAGCAAATGCTGATACTCTCTTTACCATTAAGAAAAATTATAGTTTAGCCGTTAAAGAATATGAAAAATCACTAACAATGTTTAACGAGATCAAAACAGACATAACTCCTTTTAATGAAGAGTTTAAGAAAGTATATTTTAATCTTTATGCAGCTTCAGTTAATGGAAAAATTTATGATAAAGCTGTTATTTATGGTGAACAGTACTTATTGAGAGATTCTCTGAATGTTAGTATTGTAGCAAATCTAGGTAAAATTTATAAAATAAAACTAAAAGATATTCCAGGTGCTATTAAAGTTTGGTCAAAATATGATTCAATTAACAGTACTGATGAGAGTCGTTTAGCTATTGCAGATTTATACTATTCAAGCAATGATTATAGCAATGCATTAGTCTGGTTTAATAAAGTAGTAAAAAAGGATGCAGATTTGTTAGATAAAATTGCATCTACATACATAAAAACAAAACAAAATGATTTAGCAATTAAAACTTATGAAGAATATTTATTAACAGAGCCCTCAAGTGAAGATAAATTCTTAACTTATCGAAATATGGGAAAATTATACAATGATTTAAAAAATGAAAGTAAAGCTGTAGAAAATTATTCAAAAGCTATAGAAATAAAATTTGATGGTAAATTAGCCTTATTTATTGCTGATAAGTATTTTGGAAAGAAAGATTACGAAAATACGCTAAAATATTCTGAAATGATCTTATCTAATAACGCTTCTAATCCTGATGGACTTTATTTTAAAGCAGTCAGTAATTACAATTTAGGGAAAAAAGAAGATGCTAAAGTAGATTTTAAAAAGATAGAAAAAAACCCTAAATACGGTGCATCAGCAACAAGTTATATTAAACTAATTGACCAAGGAAAGTAAACTATGAAAAAATTGATATATTTAATTATTCCGATGATAATGTTATTTCTAGTATCATGTGATTCTAGAAATAACGATAATCCAACGATAAATGTTGTAATCAGTAAAGACAAAATTTACACTATTGGAAATTATGAAGAAGCTGAAGTGACCATAACTTTAACTGGTAAAGATTCTCAAACAAAAAATGCAAGAGTCAATGTAGAATATGACCATGATTTAATAACTATAATGACAAATTCAGCAGATATCAGCACATTTATAACAGATGAATATGGACAGGCAACAGGAACAATCATTGCAAAAAGAGTTCCAGGAAATGTAAATTTGGATTTTATAGTTGATAAATGGCATTCAAGTCATCAAGTTAAATCAATCATAGTCAGTGATCCAGAAATTATTAACTTTGTTGTTAGTCCTGATACTTTACATGCTGATAACCAGACTTTGGCTAATATTGCGGTCGAGGTATATCCTCCCCTACTAACAAATTATTGTTATTTTACTACAACTTTAGGTACATTAACTGCAGATTCAACGCAATTTGTCTCATTAAATACAAAATGTGTTGCTAACAATTCAATTAAAAGTTTAGTACCCGGAAGAGCTTATATTACAGCAAAACTAAAAGATTATCTAAATGTATCAAAAACTTTTGAAGTTTTATTTAATTAAATTTTAAGTTTACAAACAGATATGGGCAATCTTTAATAGATTGCCCATTTAAAAATGAGAGATTAACAGAGGTATTCATGAAAAAATTATACATTGCAGGAAACTGGAAAATGAATAAAAATGAACAAGAGACTGCAGAATATTTTACGCAATTGTTATTAGTTCAGGATCAGGTACAAGATTCAATTGAACAGATAATTTGTCCTCCTTTTTTATATTTACATTCTTCAAAAAAACTCACACAAATTTCCAAGATAATCATTGGTGCACAAAATGTAAGTGACAGAGAAAATGGAGCATTTACTGGAGAAATATCAGCTCAGATGCTTAAAGATATGGGGATAACTCATTGCATAATTGGTCATTCGGAACGTCGTCAATATTTTCATGAATCCAATGAATTAATAGGTAAAAAATATATTATATTAAAAAAATATGGGATAATTCCGATCATATGTATTGGAGAAACTTTAGAACAAAGAGAATCAGGTCATACAAATAATGTTTTAAGAGAACAGCTCGAAGGTATTTTTAGAGATAAGGTTATTCAAGAAGATGAACAATTATTAATTGCTTATGAGCCGGTATGGGCAATTGGCACAGGTAAAACAGCTACTCCAGATATGGCACAGGAGGTTCATAGTTTGATAAGAAATTGGTTGATCATTAATTATAATCATTCTACAGCAGAAAGAATCCCTTTATTGTATGGAGGAAGTGTAAAGCCTGATAATATTCAAGAGTTGATGAATCAGGATGATATTGATGGGGCATTAATAGGAGGAGCATCTTTAGAAATTACCTCTTATATAAAAATGATAGAATTAGCAGGAGAGATAAAGAAATGTTAGATATCAAGTTTATCAGGGAAAATCCTGAGTTAGTAAAAACCTCTGTAACCAATAAGAATGAAAAAGCTGATATAGATTTGATAATTAGCTTAGATGAAAAAAAAAGAAAAGTTCAATTTGAATTTGAAAACTTAAAGTCTGAACAGAACAGAATCTCTAAGGAGATCGGTTTATTAAAGAAACAGAAACTAGACGCAGATGATTTAATGAATCAAACACAGGATATCATCTTAAAAATCAAAGATTTAACGACAGAAGTAAATCAACTAGATGAAGAGTTAACTAATTGTTTACTGAGAGTTCCCAATATTCCTCATCCAACAGTACCTATTGGCAGAAGTTCGGAAGATAACATAACTATCAAAGAATGGGGAGAGAAGAAATTATATTCTTTTATACCCAAGGATCATATTGAATTGGTAGAAAAGCTTGATTTACTTGATTTTAGTAGAGGAGCAAAGATTACAGGGAGTGGATTCCCTGTATATAAGAAGCATGGTGCTTTGTTAGAAAGAGCGTTAATCAATTTTATGTTAGATTTTCATATTACTAAACATGGTTATACCGAAGTCATGGTACCTCACATTGTTAATAGACAAACCATGACAGGGACGGGACAATTGCCAAAACTTGAAAATGACATGTACCGTATCGATGAAGAAGACTTCTTTTTAATCCCAACCGCAGAAGTACCAGTTACCAATCTTTATTCTAATGAGATTTTAAATGCTGATAAAATACCTCAAAAACTTGTCAGTTATACTCCTTGTTTCCGTAGAGAAGCTGGATCATATGGTAAGGATACCAAAGGGTTACAAAGATTACATCAGTTTAACAAAGTTGAAATGGTAAGATTTGTAAAACCTGAAGATTCATGGGATATATTAGAAGAAATGTTACAAGATGCTGAAGATATTTTACAGGCATTAAAGATACCTTACAGAGTGTTATCACTTTGTACAGGAGATACTAGTTTTGCTTCAGCAAAAACATATGATTTAGAAGCTTGGGTACCAGGAGCCGAGAAATATCTGGAAGTATCTTCAATTAGTAATTTCGTTGATTTTCAAGCAAGAAGAGCTTCAATACGATTTAGAGACAGTGATGGAAAAGTAAAATTTGTTCATACACTCAATGGCTCTGGTTTAGCCACACCCAGAACCTATATCGCAATTCTGGAGAACTATCAGAATGAGGATGGCAGTATAACCATACCCGATGTATTAGTTCCTTATATGCACGGTATGACCGTTATTAAATAATGTTAAAGCGTCCTGTGGGACGCTTTTTTTTCATAAACCTTGACAAAAATACAAGAAATCTGTTTTTCGTCAAAAAGTGCTCGGAGAAAAAGTATGAAAAACAAAATACTCAAAAAAGGGTACACCTTTGATGACCTATTGTTAATTCCTGCGAAATCAGAAGTATTACCATCAAGTGTAAATATTTCAAGCTATTTATCTCAAAACATTCGTTTGAACATTCCTGTTCTCAGTGCTGCCATGGACACCGTTTCAGAATCTGAAATGGCAATTGCAATGGCGAGAGAAGGTGGCATTGGAATTCTTCATAAAAATGTAAGCATTGAAGAACAAGGAATTCAGGTAGCTAATGTTAAAAGATCAGAAACCGGTATTATTACAAATCCTTTTACAGTAAAGCCTTCAGACTCAATTTCAAGAGCTTATGAGCTGATGGAACAATATGGTATTGGTGGTTTTCCTGTTGTAACTGGAAAGAAATTAGTTGGTATTCTAACCAATCGTGATTTAAGATTTGAAACAGATTTAACAAAAAAAGTAAAAGATTTGATGACTCCTCAGGACAGATTAATTACTGCTGATTTTGACATTCCGATAATTGAAGCTAAGAAACTTTTACATCTAAACAGAATTGAAAAACTTTTATTAGTCAATGCTAAGGGAGAATTAGCTGGAATGATCACAGTAAAAGATATTTTAAAAAAGATATCATATCCCAATGCTGCCACCGATGAAAAAGGACGTTTACTTGTAGGAGCAGCAATAGGTGTAAGTGGTGATTATTTAGAAAGAGCACAGGAACTCGTTCGAAATGGGGCAGATGTCATAGTTATTGATACAGCCCACGGTCATCAGATCAACATTTTAAAAGCAATAAAGAAAATTAAAAGTAATTTATCTGTAGAAATAATTGCAGGGAACATTGCAACCGGGAATGCAGCAAAGACTTTAATTGATGAAGGAGTCAATGCATTAAAGGTTGGAATAGGTCCCGGTTCAATATGTACGACTCGTGTTGTAGCAGGAGTAGGTGTTCCTCAATTAACTGCAATAATGGACTGTTATGAAGTAGCCTCAAAATATAATATTCCAGTCATAGCTGACGGTGGAATAAAGTACTCTGGAGATATTGTAAAAGCGATAGCAGCCGGAGCATCTACAGTAATGTTAGGCAGTTTATTAGCTGGTACTGATGAGAGTCCAGGTGAAAGTATAATATACAATGGCCGTCGATTTAAATCATATCGAGGAATGGGATCAATAGCAGCCATGAAAAAGGGTAGCAAGGATCGATATTTTCAGGAAAATTCTTCAGATACTAATAAATTAGTTGCTGAAGGGATTGAAGGAATGGTTCCATACAAAGGTCCTTTAAAAGACTTTTTATATCAACTGATTGGCGGATTACGTGCTGGTATGGGATATTGTGGTGCAGAAGATATTCAAACTTTGATTAAGAATGCTCAATTTGTTGAAATAACCTCAGCAGGATTAAAAGAAAGTCATCCACATGATGTAACCATCACAAAAGAAGCACCCAATTATCAATCCAGAGATTAACATATTCAGGAGCAGGGCAGATGTGAGTATCTGCCCTTTTTATGCAAAATATTCCAGTCATAAATCTATATAAGAATTATCTAAAATCTGAAAAGGGACTTGCTTCCTTATCAATAGAAGCATACATTAGTGATATAAAAGACTTTGTGGAATGGGTTGAAATTGACATAAGGAATATCACAACAGATCACTTAATAAAATATTTAACAATACTCTATGAGTTTCAGTTAGAGCCAAGCTCTATGGCAAGAAAGCGAAGCTCTATTAAATCTTTTTTAGAATTTTTAATCGAAGAAAAAATACTAAATGAAATGGAATTTGAAAAGATACCTACAATAAAATTAAAAAAACTAATCCCTGATGTATTGAGTGTTGAAGAAATAATCTTATTATTGGACAGTATTCCTACAGAAGATTCTTTAAATATTCGAAACAGAGCGATAGTTGAAACAATGTATGCTTCAGGACTCCGCATATCAGAAATGCTCAATCTAAAATTAAGTGATATTTATTATAAAGAATTAATTATCAAAGTAATAGGAAAAGGAAATAAACAAAGATTTGTCCCAATTAACGAGACTGCTTTAGAATGGATCGATTATTATACTAAGTTTACCAGACAAAACCTTAAAAAAGATAAGCGAACAGATATACTATTTTTAAACTATAATGGAGATCCCATGAGTCGTATGGGTTTTTGGAAAATATTAAGACAGTTAGTATTGAAAACAGGGATATCTAAACATATATCACCTCATACATTAAGGCATTCATTTGCGACTCATTTATTGGAAGCAGGGGCAAACTTAAGAATAGTACAAGTATTGTTAGGGCATACAAGTATCAAAACAACCCAGATTTATACGCACGTTGATATGACTTATTTAAAAGAAGTTCATCGAGAATATCACCCCAGAAAAATGAGAAAAAAATAGGGGAGAAGCTCTCCCCTTTTATATAATATCGTTTCGGAAACAAAAAATTTTTAATACATTATAGCTTATTCAATGATTTTTTCAAAGAGAATAACATTTTTATCAAGAATTTTAGGATCTAAAACATCATTTAAAGCTTGAATATAGTGCGTGCTTTTCACATTTGGTATCAGATTATTTTTTGCAATATTAGCTAAGAGAACAACATTTTGCATACGAGAATCCATCAAATCTTCCATAAAGATATTATGTAGTTTAATCTCACGATTATTAGCAGTTTCTTCAATCTGAGATACATCGATTTGTTGTGCTTTTTTCATACGAACGTTTAAGGGTTGCCAAACAGCATCATAGAAAATTAAAGTTCCTTGATCTTTTAGATAATCATTCATACCTCTTAATGCTTCATGTCTTTCAAGAGCAACCACAAGGTCAGCATGACCTTCTCTAATCAAAGGAGAGAAGACTTGATCTCCCATTCTGACATGAGAGGTAACTGTTCCGCCTCTTTGTGCTAAACCGTGGGTGTCAACGCCTTTACAAGGCATACCTGCATGATCTATAGCTCTATGAATCACTTCACTTAACAAACCTATACCCTGTCCGCCAACACCGATAATATAAATATTAAATTCATTGATATTCATGATATACTCCTAATTTTTTTTGTTGTCTATAGCATTTTCAGGACAAGTTTGTTTGCAAGAACCATCCCCAATGCATAGATCTTCCTGAACCCAGACAGTTCCATCATTTTTAATCTGATAAGATGGACAAGCAAAGGAACTGATACAAATATGAGTTTTATTGCATTTAGGAGTAATTTGTACAGGTTTAAGCATAGCATTTCCTTTTCTTCTACTTTCTCTTGTGAACTTTAACATACAAGGATGTTTAGCAATCACAACATTAAATCCATCTTCAGACAAGGCAAGTTTGATAGCTTGTGTTAACTTATCTTGCTGATAGGCATCCACTTCTCGAATATTTGTAACACCTAAACCTATAAGTACTTGTTTAACAGGTATCTTTTCAGTAAGTTCATTAAAATTTTTACCTACTGCAGGGTGATTCTGATGCCCTGTCATTGCAGTGGTACCATTTTCCATAATTATTAAAGTATGGTGATGTTTATTAAAAACAGCATTAATAATACCTTGTAAACCAGCATGAAAGAAGGTGGAGTCTCCTAAGAAAGAAACAACTTTTCTTTCAGTGTTAAACAGAGATAATCCTGCAGCTGTTCCGTTGGAATGCCCCATACACAAGAGAACCTGTCCGATTTCGTAAGGTGGTAAGAATCCTAAAGTGTGACAACCAATATCAGCTACAGAGATATCGTTTTCACTTAAGGCATTTTTAACAGCATAAAAAGCTGATCTATGACCACAACCCGGGCAAAGTTGAGCTGGTCTGTTTTCAATAGGGTAGAGGAGTCTATTATTATTATTTTGAGGATCAGTGATAGATTTCCATGATTTTCTGAGAATAGAGATCACCTTATCAGCTGTATATTCCCCTTCCCAGTCTTCCCTATCGTTTTTTCCTAAAATCTCGACAGATATCTTATTTTCAAAAGCCAAACGTTTAATATCTGTTTCTAAAATATCATCTAGTTCTTCTAAAACCAAAACACTTTTATGAGATTTTAGGAAATCAATAATAAGATGATCATTGATAGGATAAGTCATCCCTAATTTTAAAATATCTGGTTTGAAATTGAGATATGATAAAAGATCCATTAGAGATAACCAAGCAATACCAGCAGTGATAATTCCATAGTCAGAATGATGATTTATAATGTGATTACTTTTAGTGATTCCAGCATAGAGTGCAACTTTATCTAATTTTTGGAGAGCTTTTCGTTTCAGAGGAAAGACAGCGGAGGTTATCGGAATATAGGGTCCGTTTTTAGTGTCAAATAACGCCGATAAAGGTTTAATTGGAGTATTGTTATTACTAAAGTTAATTTTATCTTTAGCGTGGCAAATATGAGTCGATAATCTTAAAATGACAGGCATCTTTAATTTTAAGGATAAACCAGAGGCTTCCTTAAACATTTCATACACTTCTTGAGGATTTGAAGGTTCAAAAACAGGGATATAAGCCATTTTTGCAAAGTGTCTATTGTCTTGTTCGTTCTGAGAAGAATTTGCGCCAGGATCATCTCCAAGAACAATTACCATACCACCAATTAGTTCCATGAGAGATAATTGAACAAAAGAATCAGCAGCAACATTTAAGCCGACACTTTTAAAAAACACACAGGAAAGATTTCCGTTGATAGAAGCGCCGAATGCAACTTCAAGAGCGACTTTTTCATTGACTGAGAATTCAAAATAAAACTGGTTTCTTTCCTTTGGAATACTTTTAATAGCATCAGCAATTTCAGGGGTTGGAGAGCCTGGGTATGAGGTAACAACTTTAACATCAGATTCCACCATAGCTCTAACCAATGCATAGTTTCCCATCATAATTTCAGAAAAACTATCTTTTTGAATTAGTAATTCACCAATATTTTTCATTGTATCTCCTTGAATTGATACTTAATAAATAATATAATTATAAAAATAGTATAAGTGATAAAAGATCATTGTCAAACAAAAAATGATTAAAATGTGAGATACCTTTATAGGTTTACATAATCTGCCTTATAACTAAGTAGGGAATGAGCTTTTATTCAAATTGACAAAATTAGCTGATAGTGGTAATATGACTTTTATTTATAAAAGGAATCAATATGAAGAGTATGACTGGTTTCGGTAGCAGTGTTTTGCACGAAGATGATTTTGATATCGAATTGGAAATTAAATCTGTAAATAACAGATTTCTTGATTTAAAGATCAATAGCCCAAGAGAATTACAATTTTTAGATAATCCAATCAAGGAAATTGTATCAAGATATATAATACGAGGAAAAGTTGAAATAAGGATTAATTTCAATGATAAGCGTGTTCCTGATTATCGTTTAGATGAAAAAAAACTATTAGCTTATAAAGAATTACTAACCCGAGCTAAAGAATTAATAAATGATTCTTCTCCTATCATTTTAGAAAACATTCTATCTCAACCGGATGTTTTAAGTGTACAAAATCCATCGTATCATAATGATGAATTTAAATTGCTAATAACAAAACTATTAATTGAAGGTATTGAAAGACATCAGGTTATGGCTAATGAGGAAGGTAAGAAATTACAAGCTTTTTTCCAATCTGCTTATACTAATATAACTGAATCGTTGGACAAGGTACAAGCGTCTCTCCCCTATTATAAAGAAAAAATTTATCAAGACCTAATAGAATCTATAAAAAAGCTTATGCAAGATCAATATAAAGAAGATTTTGAAAAAAGAATTATGTTAGAAGCTGCTTTTTATTTAGATAAAGCTGATATTACAGAAGAAACTATCCGTTTAAAAAGCCATTTAAGTAATTTTTTAAACATGATTGCAGAAGATAGTTCAGAAGTTGGAAAATCTTTAAATTTTGTATTTCAAGAAATGCAGAGAGAAATCAACACAATTTCAGCAAAATACAATACAAGTGAAGTTTTTAATCATATCCTTCTAATGAAGGAAGAAATTGAAAGATGTCGGGAGCAGATACAAAATGTCGAATAATCAAGAGAAACCTTTATATGAATGGAATTCTTTTCCATTACTTGATTTTCCAAAGAAATCATCAGTTTTGTTAGTCTTTTTGTTTTTAGTGTTTTATTTTCTCTATTACATGACCATTAAATTGTGGGATCAGCCTTTATATTATGTTTTGGGTGTTTTATTGTTATTCATAGGGATAATACCTTATTTTGTTTCAACTCGTTATGAATTTTATGATTATAAGTTTATAGTAAAATATCCTTTTTTTACTATAGAAAAGAGATATTCTGAGTTTGGTTGTTTTTATTCAGACAAGAATGGCATTATGATCAGCACTTTTAAACAACCGAGAAGATTAGATGTTTTCAGAGGTCAATCCATACGTTTTTCTAAAACAAGGGAAGAAAAAGCTGAAGTAATCGAATTTTTAACCAGCAAATTAAAACAAGTTTAGTCAAACTGATCCTAAGGAGGATTTATGATCACTGACGTATTAGAAAAGATGATATTACAATTATTATTAAAGAGGCGAGATAATCAATATACAGTCAATCAAATAAAAACTGCCTTAAAGTTCAGTAATGAAGATATGCCTGATATAAAAGATGCTGTGAATACTCTCTATTCCAATCAATTTCTCAGAAAAGAAGGCAATAAATATCAAATTGCAGATTTAGCGATACAAAAAAATACACAAACCGAAAAAGTAAAAAAGGAAGAGTCTGCTCTAACAAACGAGATCTTAACGGGTAAGTTTGATGCAACCTCTCTAGCCAAGAATTTTTCTTTTGGATTTGTCATTATGGAAGATGGTAATGATATTATGATTTCTTCAGAAGATACCAGTACAGCTTATCACAATGACATTGTTGAAGTTGAATTGTTAAATCGTCGTGGTAAAAATCGTTATGGGATCATTCGAAAAGTTGTGGAAAGAGCAAAAACAAAATTTGTAGGAACTGTTGAGAAACTACAGGGAAAGAACTATTTCTATTGCGACAGTTTCAAGATACACACACCGTTTGTAGTCAACGATATCAAAGAAGATTTAACAGGCAAGAAAGTTATACTTGAAGTTTTGCAATGGGGAAATAAACAACTCAATCAGATCCCATCAGGAGTTATTTGTGAAGTATTGGGTGTGAGTGGATTACCAGAAGTAGAGTTATTATCTGTAATAAGAGATTATGAGCTACCCATGGAATTTCCAGAAGCAGTCATGACAGAAGTTCAAGCAATAGAAGACAAAATTGAAGAAGACGAAATAGCACTTCGTAAAGATTTACGAGACCTTTATACCATCACGATAGATCCGATTTCAGCGAAAGATTTTGATGATGCAATATCATTGGAAGAGCTTGAAAATAATGGATTAAGGCTCTATGTTCATATTGCAGATGTGGCTCATTATATTAAGCCTGACAGTGCAATATTTGATGAAGTCCTTAATCGTGGAAACTCATATTATTTTCCTCGTAAAGTAATTCCCATGTTACCAGAGAAATTATCAAATAAAATTTGTAGTTTAAGACCAGAAGAGAATAAATTGACATTAACAGTCACAACCGATTTCGATAATCAAGGGAATATAATAGATCAGAATATATATGAAACAATTATCTGTTCAAATTATCGATTATCCTATGAAGAAGTAGATTTATTATTTGAAGGATCAAAGCATCCGTTTGATGAAGAAATGGTTCATTTACTAAACAGGATGCGTAAGTTATCCACCTATCTATCTAAAAACAGAGTTCGTTTAGGATATTTGAAATTTGATTTACCAGAAGTGCAGTATGTTTTTGATGATGAAGGATATTTAGTTGATTTAAAGAGAAGTGAGGAGACAGAATCTCATACTTTGATAGAGAACTTTATGTTAATCGCCAACGAATATGTTGCAAAGACTTTAACTAAAGCCTGTAAAACAACTTTGTACAGAATCCATGAAGAACCAGAAGAAACAGATTTAATAAAGATTAAGGACATTTTAAAAGCTTACAAGATTAATTTTAAGATAGAGCCTGATTTGAATAAGACTTGGCAAAACGTGTTGGGATGTTTACCAACTGAAGATTATCACAGAGTTTTTGACCGTTTGGTACTGAGAAGTATGAAAAAGGCAAAATATTCTACTTCTCGTATTTCACATTTTGGTTTAGGAATTGATTATTACACTCATTTTACTTCACCCATCAGACGTTTATGTGATTTAATCGTGCATTTACAGTTAAAAAAGCATGTATTTCACAAATCAATACAAGAAAATGAAAAGAATAATTTAATGTCGAATTGTCTTTTTGATTATGCACATATTTCTACAGAGAAAGAAGCAATTGCAGACGAATCTGAACGTTCTATGGAATTTAAGACACTTTTATCCTTTATGAAAAAGAAGGTTGGTGAAGAGTTTGAAGGGATTATTATCTCATTTAAGAATTCTGGAATGATTGTAGAGTTAGACAACTATCCAGTACGTGGAGTTGTTAAATATAATACATTATCTGATGATTATTATGAGTTAAATGACCGTCTCAAGATTGTCAGAGGCAGAAGAAAAGGAAAAGTATATCGTTTAGCTGATAAAGTGAAAGTTCAAATCAATATTGTCAGTGAAGATATTTATTTTATAATTTTGGAACAATTGAAGCAGGAACATCCTCAAATTCAGAACGAAGAGAATGTTGAGAAAAAGAAGAAATCCAGAAAATTCAGAAGCCGAAAAGATAAGAAATCGAGATTTTATAAATAAAAATTTGAGCAGGAAATGATGTCAAAATTCAAAGAAAAGATAAAAGAGTTTTTTGTAACTCGAGATATAACCGCCTTGTTAATCATGGTTGTATTTGTCGGTTTGGGAGAAAAGATGGCAGAACGCTTTTTGCCCATATATTTATTAGCTTTAGGTGCATCAACCTTAATTCCTGGGTTTTTGAATGGTTTAGATAATCTACTATCTGCCATTTATTCCATACCAGGTGGTTGGCTGACAAATAAATATGGTTACAAAAAAGCATTAATGTTTTTTAACATATTTACTTTAATAGGCTATTTGATTGTCATTATCTTTCCGAATTGGATCGCAGTAATCATTGGATCCTTTTTCTTTTTATCCTGGACAGCTCTCTCATTGCCTGCTGTCATGGATATGTTAAGCAAGGAAATGCCGAAGAACAAACGTGTGTTTGGAGTATCTTTACATTCTTTAGTTCGTAGAATCCCAATGGCAATCGGCCCAATGATTGGTGGTCTTTTAATTGATACTTATGGCGAAACAACAGGTGTTCGCTATGCCTTTTTCGCAGCATTTGTATTAGGTATATTGTCTTTGGTTTTTCAACAAACAATGATCAAAGACCAAGTGGTTCCCAATGAACCATTAGAAATAAAAAAGATGCTAAAACTCATGCCAAAATCTTTATCTTATTTGTTAAGTTCAGATATATTAGTTCGTTTTTGTGAACAAATCCCTTATGCTTATATTGCCATATGGGCTATGAAAAGCACGCAAGGCGCAAAAATAAGCGGTTTTGAATTTGGCATTTTGACTGCAATTGAAATGACAGTAGCATTATTGATTTATATTCCTGTTGCCATATTAGCAGATAAAGGATCAAAAAAACCTTATGTATTGATCACTTTTGGTTTTTTTACAGCTTTTCCATTTTTTATGTTAATTGCCAAAACCTTTACTATGCTGGTAATTGCTTTTATTATCAGGGGATTAAAAGAGTTTGGTGAGCCAACCAGAAAAACTTTAATTATGGAATTAGCACCAGAAGGTTATAAAGCAGCAACCTTTGGTACATACTATTTTATTCGTGATGTCATCGTTTCAATATCAGCTGTATTGGGTGCTTATTTATGGCAAATGAAGCCAGAATACAATCTTTATGCTTCCATCTTTTTTGGTATTGCTGGTATGACCGTATTAGCATTAACGAAGTTTGAGGATTGATTTGAATCAACAATTTCACAGAACTGAGCTGTTATTAGGAAAAACAAATATCAAACTTTTACAAGAAAGCCGAGTTGCAGTTATTGGATTAGGCGGAGTTGGCTCTTACGTAGCAGAATCATTAGCCCGTGCTGGTATCTGTGATATGATACTCATTGATTTTGATAAAGTAAATATAACCAATATAAACAGACAATTAATCGCCTTACACAGTACAATTGGAGAAAATAAAACCGAAGTGATGCGTAAGAGATTAACAGATATCAACCCTGAAATTAAACTTCATTGTATCTCTGAGTTTTTCTCACAAGAAAACAGACTAGAATATCTAAAACAGGCAGATTACATCATTGATGCGATTGACAGTATTGGACCGAAAATGGGAATGATAAAAGATTTAATCCAACTAGGTATCCCCCACATTTCAGTTTTAGGAGCTGGCAATCGTATTGATCCGTCCCATATTCATCTCACTTCAATTTGGAAAACCCATCAGTGTCCTTTAGCTAAACGTTTAAAAAAACTATTGAGACGGTATGGTGTGACTTCTGATTTCCCTGTAGTTTATTCAGATGAAGTACCCATAGAAGTTGAGCAACCTGAGAAGATTGAGAAGAATATCATTCGGAGTGACAGTTTACCCAAATCATTAGTTGGTTCAATCTCTTATATGCCTGCAATCATGGGCTTAATCGCATCCTCTTGGATCATCCGAACTATTAGCCAAAAAGAGATAATTTATTATTAAGTGTAGGTATTTTTAAAGAATGATAAAAGTATGGGCCGACCTGAGTATCTACACGAATTTTATCTAATTATAAATAATCTATTCAGATCTTACTGATAGCTTACACCTCCCTGGGATCATCAATCAAAATCTCACTAAAAGACAATAAAAAATATATTTGAAGATTGATGAAAAAAAGCTTACCTGTTAAATTGGGCTGGTGACAGCTTCGCTTCCACTACCCCATATAAAAAAAAGTATCAAGCTCTAGGATTAACTAAAACTTGATACATATTATTAGAGTAATTTTTAAATTTATTTAAAATTTGAAAAATTCCAAAAAAGGAATCCAACAAGGATCACTATAATAACATTCATCAAAATAAATACAAGCCAATTACGAACGTGTTTTTTTTATCAGGATCATATAAAGGAGATTTTATATGATTAATTTTATCATGAATATAAAACAATATTATCCCTATTACTAACACAATATTGCCAATAATACCTCTAAATGGATGAGGTTTTAAAACTTGAAGAATTGTAATAACAATCCATGCAACGAAACATATCAAACCTAGGCTCTTATAGAGATATATTTTTTTCATGTCAAAATCCTTACTTTTTAATTTGTATCTATCGTATATGAATCTACATAATGATTCATTGATTCGATGATAATAATAATTGAATTATTAAATTTAAAACCTATTTTATAATAAGCATCTTTTTGAATAAGGATTCTTCAGTTTCACTTTTTATTTTATAAAAGTAAATGCCAGTACTTACTCTTTGATTCTGGTCATTTTTCATATTCCAGCTAACATGGCCGTTTTTTGAATTAACAGGTAAACTAATAACTCTCTGACCTTTAACATTATAAATCATAATTTTAGTATTATTCAATACTTTAGTTGATGATATCGAGAAATTTGCTTCTTGATTTCCAATAATTGGATTAGGATAGATATTACAATTCATTTTATTAGTATTTAAAACAAGATCTTGATTACTAACTTCCACCATACTTCGATTATCAAACATAATGTCGTCGATATAAACTCCATCACTTGTAGTACCTTCATCAGTCGAAATCCTAAATCGAAGATAAACATCATGCCCAGCATAAGAATCTAAAGAGGATACAACAGTTTTCCAATCAGAAATACCAGTATAGGCTTGTATTGTAGTCCATTGGGTGTTATTTGTAGAAATTTCAAAATACAAAAAATCATAATTAGTTTCTAAATTGTATTTTATTTTAAAGGATACATTTCCAGAAGAAACATCATTCATATTGAGAATTGTATTTAATTTTGCAATCTTATTGATATTATTATTGTATTCTCCAACAGGAGAATCGGTTAAAACATTGTTTCCATTAATATTTGTAATAGCCCAAGGAGCTTGAACGACCCAATTGTCTAAACCAGCATCGAAACTCTCTACAAAAACAGGAGGAAATAAAACATAATTAAAAACTGTACCTTCTCCATTCAATGTAACATTTTTCGATAAAGGCACAAAGCCCTCCATTGAAACTAAACTAGCATAAGTGCCAGGATAAAGAGTATTAAAACTAAAATATCCGAAATTATCGGTATATTCGGTAACTATCTCAGAATTTACTGATAATTTTATAGTTACATTTGATAAAGGACTATTAAATTGATCTTTGACAAAACCACAATAACTAACTTGATTTACAGGTTGCATGACTACATTACAAATCACAGGTTCTGTTTGATTATTTGGTACAACAACATTGGTCACAGTTTGTGATTGATAACCATAGGCACTAAAAGTCAGATCATAGGTACCATTTAACAGGATTTTGTGATAATCTCCCACTTGAGGATCAGTAAAGTGATTTGTTTTTCCAGGAATGCTGATCATAGCCTCAATAGGTTCGTTATTTTGATTAGTAACGATTCCTTTAATTCCTTTTTGGGCATATTCAATATATTGTAACAAGGATTCCTGATTGTTATTCCAATAACTATCTAAAGTATTAACATTAGGCCATTTATCATTACTAACTTCAATAGTGATATCTTTACAATCATGGTAATAATTTAAATAGTCCTGTAAACTTCCATGAATAATATACCAAGCAGCCCCATTTGTTACTCCCCCGGGAAATTCAGTGCTACTATTTAGAATTGGATTATTACTAGCATAAGTAATAGCCATATTTTCTAATAAATCATTTTCAGGATGAAGAGTTGTAATACAATCCCAAGGATAATTTACAACTTGAGAACCACCATGAAAATTTATGGAGATAACAGAAGAATGATTTTTAGAGAAATTCATAATATTTGCAATCTCGGGTTCTTCTCCGATAGGATTATCTGGTTCATTATTAGAGAAATCAGGGAAGTTTCTGTTTAAATCAACTCCATTGGCATTTGTTCTGTTATGTGCAACATACCCATCAGGATTTGTCATTGGGTTGATCCAGATTTCAGTGTTATTCACAAGGCTAGTAATACGAGTATCAATCCCATATTGAGAGGTTAATAATTGAATTAATCGGACTAATAAGTCATAACCAACCACTTCATCACCATGAATTGAAGAGGTTAATCTCACTTCAGGTTCAGCTTCTTCTATATTGGCATTATCAGAAATTTTTAAAAACCAGAGATTTCTACCTTGCACAGAAACACCAGCAGTTTCCAAATGACAAATATCAGGGTATTGAGTTACCATTTGTTGAAGGAAAGCTTCATATTCTGTATATGAAAAGTATGCAAATAAGGGATCAGTAGAATTTTTAGTTTCTTTTTCCAATAAATCGGCGTAAATTTTCGCTTCATTTGGTATATATTCAATTTTAAAACCATTCTCTTTTAAATCATAAAATTGTTTTTCTGAGACATAGACTCTTATTGATTGATAGAAAACACGATCAATACTAATATTATTCTTATTTAAATAGTTAACATCAGTTTTTACTTTTTGACTAAAGATTAAAGCTGGTTCCACACTGGCAAATAAAGCACAACTAAGAATAATTAAATAAACAAATAACATTATATTTTTCATTATAACTCCATTTTTAAATTATATAGTTTCAATAGATTAAACTCATGCATCTCTTTTACCCATAAAGGGCGAGTGGTTAATATTGGTAAGCAATCCTCTGCTTTAATTTTTAAAATATCTTCATTTGAGTGTGAAACTTTTTGTTCGAACAGATTAATTAAATTATCTAAGTATACTAAATGCTCGTATAAAAGCATTTTATCATTCACTTCACCATGCCCAGACAAGATAGTTTCAATGTCCAACACTTCAAGAACTTTTAATGATTTCCTTAATTGGTATGGGTTTCCCCAGAAAAAATAAGGAATTGATGAAAAGTTTTCGGGATGACTGAGAATTGTATCTCCGCTAATCAAGGTTTTTTGATCAGAAAAATAAAGGCAAATTGAATCTGAACTATGTCCTGGTGTAGGGATTATACTAAATTTAACAGGAAAATTGAGATCGATCTTTTCTGAAATTTTTAACATAGGAAGTAATAAATTATTCCGTTCGACTATTGATTTTTTTTCAGGTTTAAACATATTCTTTTCAGTAATCAGAGTATTTAAACAATCTTTATGAGAAATAATAATTGTTTCATTTTGAGCAATAAATTTATTACCATAACAATGGTCACTGTGCCAATGAGTGTTTATAATAAATTTCAAAGGTAAATTTAATGATTTAATATACTCAGATAAGGCAAAGGAATCTTTAGGTAGTAACAAACTATCTACAAGGATAAAAAAAACGCCACAATTGATAATAGTGGCGTTTAAATGTAAGATTTCTGTTGATACCAAAGTAAAATATTTATTAATTTCTTTAATTGAAATCATTCAGAGATCACTTAATTATTACGGATTTCTTGCCAGATTTTATCTACTTTTAACACATCTTCTCCAACATTTAATAGTAAATGACATTTATTAATATATTCAACAGGAGGATAAATACATTTATTGTTTTTAATATTATCAGGTAATAATTCTAAAGCAGCTCTATTGGGAGTAGCATATTGAACAAACTTTGCATTTTCGCTGGAGATGACGGCATCTAGAAGAAAATCAATAAATTTATAGGCAAGTTCTTTATTTTCAGAATTTTTAGGAATAGCTAAGAAATCAATCCAAAGAGTTGAACCTTCTTTTGGTAAGACAAAACCAACATTTTGATTTTCCTGCATTACTTGAAGAGCATCACCATTATAAGCTTGACCTAACCAAATGGTTCCATCCTGAACTTCATTTTTAAAACTGTCTGAATCATATTGAGAAATGTTTTTGTCCCAAGCTAAAAGGCTTTCTCGGGCTTTTGCTAAATTTTCATCAGAAAAATCATTAGGTTTAAAACCATTATAGATTAATGAGACGCCAATCACTTCCCGTGCATCGTCTAACATAGTAACTACTTTTTTATTTTCAAATCTCTTATCGGCTAAAATATTCCATGACACATTTTCCATTTCTGATTCTTTAATGTAATTTTTATTATAAATAAAACCACAAGTTCCCCAAAAATAAGGAATTGAGTAAGTATTACCAGAATCAAATTGTTCAGCTTTTTTTAATATTAAAGTATCCAGATTTGAATAATTTTTTAACCTGCTTTTATCAATAGGTTCTAACAAATCTTTTTTCATCATGATCGATACATGATCTCCACTGGGAACGATAATATCATATGGAGATTTTGAAGTAATCAGCTTTGTTAACATATTTTCATTAGAATTATAGGTGTCATATACAATTTTACAATTATTCTCTTTCTCAAATTGTTTTATTAGGTCTGGTGAAATATAATCTGTCCAATTAAATACATATAAAATTTGTTTTTTCCCACTTTGACAAGATACTATTTGAGACACTAACAGTAAGATGACTATTAATTTAAAGATACTCTTCATAACCCCTCCTTCTCAATTAAATAACAAAATTGTACATTATGAAAAAAAAGTAAAGAATTTTATTGTATTTCTATTGAATCAATAAATTTCTCTATCTGAAACTTACTTTGGAGATTCCAAAAAGAGTGACCATCAACACACAATAAACCCTTCTTTTTTGCTTCTTTAACTAAAGGAGTAATCTTGTCTGTATAAACCAAATCTATTACTTTTTCATAATAGGAATCTTGAATTAGAGTATCTAAAGTCTCATCATTTAATCCTAAAGGTGTGCAATTAATTAAAAGATTAAATAACATTTCATTCTTTGAAATATCTAAGGAATTATATTTCATCTTTAACTCTTTAAGAACAGTTTGATTTCTGGCAGAAATTGTTATTTTATACATTTTGCTGAAATTTTTAATAATCAACTCTGCCATAGCCCCAGAACCTATTATTAAAATCCTATCTTCATTATTTATATTTAGTAATTTAAAAGACTCAGTAAAAGCAATTAAATCAGAATTATAAAATTTATTATCAGGTAAAGACCAGGTATTAACGATATCATTCTTAAATTGATTTTTAAAAGGCATTGTAATTGAAAACCCGTAAAATTTTATTTTTGATTCATAAATAAATGTTTTTAAATCTGCAACATCTTCAGAAAAAAAAGGCAAATAACACGCATTGATGTTTTTTTCTTTAAATAACTTATTATAAAAAGACAAGCCCTTGGAATGGAATATTTGTTTACCGCCAATAATACCACCAAATTTAGTTTTAGAATCAATATTTTCTACATTGTATAGATAAAAATCTTCAAGAGTCAGCTGATTCATTGCAGTTGGAAAATCTTTTTTTATAATATAAGTCCCTATTGAGTAGAGTTGTTTATAAAAAACCCGGCTGAATATGCCAAGTTTACCTGTTGATAAAAACAATATTTTAGAATCCTTTTTTTTTAGATAATTTCTAACTAATAATAAATCATTGTAAGAATCAATATTGGCAGCAATTTTAATAAATTTACAGGGTACTAAGTCCATTTCTTCAATTGTTTTTTTAAACACAAGAAAATCAAACTTGTTTTCTAGATGACAGGAAAGGATAATGTTCTTAGAAAATTCAGGTTTATAATAGGTTAGATCTTTCATTTCAAGATCAATCAGACAATTTGTTTTCTGAATTAACTTGAATAAAAAATCATAGCGTTCAGGAGTTTCATTATTAAAATCTTTCCATGTAAAAATAGATTTTTCATTAATAATTAAATGATCAATATGTTCAGGATTGTCTTGCAAATCTAAACGATACTCAATAAATAAATCATTTATTTCCACATTTTCGAGATTCCATTGAACATTTGCTGGTAAGCTTAGAACAATCATTGTTTTTTCCTAGAAAATTCAAAGATTACATTCCAAATTTCAGATACTAATTTCTCATCAATATTCATAATATTAGATTTCTCTTCTAATTGCTTCAAGATCTTAGCTTCGCGTTCAGGATCTTTAACTTCAATCCCCTTATTCTTTTTAAACAACCCTACCTTTTTTGACAATTCCATACGTTTTCTAATACTGATAAGGAGATCTTCATCAATCTTATCAATAGCTTCACGGAGAGATGTAAGATCATCTTCTTTGTTTTCAATAATATTTTGATAGGAGATTGCATCGGCTAACACTAATTTTATCATTGCTTCAATGACAGGAATAATTCTGGGAACGAGGCAAACATCATGACGACCAATATTGTTTATTAATCTGTCAATATTATCATGAGTGACTGTCTTTTGAGGCTTTCCAATTGTTGAAACAGGTTTAATGGCAATCCTGATGATGATGTCTTGTCCGGTACTTACTCCTCCATTTATACCTCCGGCATGATTACTCATAAAACCTTTGGAATTAATCTGGTCATTAACTTCAGAACCTTTTGCTTCAGATAAGTGAAAACCATCACCAAACTCAATACCCTTCACACCACCAATAGACATGATTGCTTTAGCAAGATTTGCATCAAGTTTTTCAAAAACAGGATCTCCTAAACCTTTATTCAAATTTTTTATTCGAACTTCTACGATTGAACCGATGCTATCTTTCTCTTCTTTCATTTCGCTTAGATACCTAAGAATATCTTCATAATTTTCAGGATCAGACCAATGTAAACTATTTTGTTCTGAAAAGGTCTGATCAAATACCTGAGCTTTTAGTTTCCCAATCTGTATCGTTTGGCATTCTATCATTATTTTACCTAAAATGTGCTCAATTAAAGAAGCACCAGCAACCCTACAAATAGTTTCTCTTCCTGAAGCTCTTCCCCCACCACGCCAATCATAAATCTTAAATTTGTGAAACCAGCTATAATCAGCATGACCAGGTCTGAAACAATCTTTAAGATAATCATAATCTTCTGAGCGAGCATCTCTGTTTTCAAAGAGAATACAAATAGGCATTCCTGTAGTTTTCCCATCTAAAACTCCCGAAATCACTCTGTAGTCATCAATTTCTTTGCGAGACGACATTGTATTCGATCTACCTGGTTTTCTTTTCTCTAAAGCTATTTTTAATTCATCAAAAGGGAAATCAATATTAGGTTTAATATCTTCTATGACAAGTCCCATGGATTCTCCATGGCTTTCTCCGAAAGTAGTTATCCCAAAATAACGTCCAAAACGATTTGACTGCATATATCCTTCATATAAACTTTATTTTTTAAAACAGTTAAGCTTTTGGGAATCACTTTGTCAAATATATTTTTTTATTCCAGGTCAGTTCTAAAAACTTAGGCTTTTATAAAATAATAAAAGTGAATAATTTCAAATAAATATATAACCATAGTTCTCCGAATAATAATATTATTATTTAACTCTTTTACTTTTATTCAGTTATCATTAAAATAAAAGATAAAAAATAATCAAGACACCTCTTGACAAAAAAGATCTAAAAATAATGTTGAATACATATTCGTGTTTTTATTGTGAAAGGATTTAAAATTGCAAAAAATAAAAAACATAGCGATCATAGCCCATGTTGATCATGGGAAGACTACTCTAGTTGATGCTATCTTGAGACAATCGGGTGTTTTCAGAGATAACGAAAACGTCGGTGAAAGAATTATGGACTCAAATGATATTGAAAAAGAAAGAGGAATAACCATCTTTTCTAAAAATGCTTCCTTTTCTTATAAGGAGCACAAGATTAACATTGTTGATACTCCTGGGCATGCTGATTTTGGTGGAGAGGTTCAAAGAATCATGAAAATGGTTGATTCTGTTCTCTTATTAGTTGATGCTTTTGAAGGGCCGATGCCTCAAACTAAATATGTGTTAAAAAACTCTCTGGAAATGGGCTTAAGACCAATTGTAGTAATTAATAAAATTGACAGACCAAATGCAAGACCTCATGAAGTTCTTGATATGGTTTTTGATCTTTTTGTTGAATTAAACGCAGAACATGACCAACTCGATTTTCCAGTAATTTACGCCTCAGCTAAAGATGGTTATGCTGTTAAAGAAATCGAAGATGAAGCGGTTAATATTTTCCCATTACTAGATTGTATAATTGAGAATGTACCCAATACTGAAGGAGATGTGGAACATCCTTTTCAGATGCTTGTATCCACAGTAGAATATGACAATTATCTAGGGAAAATGGGGATTGGTAAAATTCATAATGGTTCAATCTCTGTGGGTGAAGATGTTTTGCTTATTAAAAGAAATAATGATAGAATACAATACAGAGTTTCAGGTTTGTTTACTTTTGAGGGACTTACCAAAAAAGAGACTAAAACAGCTTATGCAGGAGATATTGTTACTATTGCCGGATTAGAAAAAATAGATGTTGGTGAAACTGTGGCAGATAAAGAAAATCCAATAGCTCTTCCAGTGATTAACATTGATGAGCCGACCATCGCTCTAGAATTTCTTATTAATGACTCTCCCTTTATGGGCAGATCAGGAAAATGGGTAACATCCAGTAAAATTTGGGAAAGGCTTCAAAAAGAATTACAAACGAATGTTTCTCTTGTTGTTGAAAGAACAGAATCTGCAGACACATTTGTTGTTAAAGGTAGAGGCGAGCTACAATTATCAATTTTAATGGAAAACATGAGACGTGAAGGTTATGAATTCCAAGTTTCTAAACCACGAGTAATTTTCAAAGAAATCGATGGTAAAATTCATGAGCCAATTGAATTAGCCATGGTGGATGTATCTGAGGAATTTGTGGGTACTGTTATTGATTTAATGGGTAAAAGAAAAGGTGAAATGATTCATATTACTGCTGCTGTTGATGGCTATTCGAGATTGGAATTTAAAGTTCCAGCCAGAGGTCTTATTGGTTTTAGAAATGAATTTTTAACAGAAACCCGTGGCACTGGAATCCTAAATCAATGTTTCTTTGAGTATGATGAATACAGGGGAGAAATTGAAGGTTCAAAACATGGATCTCTTATTGCTCTTGAGAATGGTATAGCTCTAGGTTATGCACTTAACAATTTTCAACCCAGAGGCACTCTTTTTATCAATCCTAACGTTGAAGTTTATGCTGGAATGATTGTTGGCGAGCACAGTAAAGACTCTGATTTGGTGATCAATGTCTGTAAAGGCAAAAAACTCAGCAATATGAGAGCTTCAGGAAAAGATGATGCCATCAAGCTTACACCTCCAAGACTTTTCACTCTGGAATTAGCTCTAGAATACATAGGAGATGATGAATTACTTGAGATTACTCCAGATAATATTCGTATGAGAAAGAAATTATTAAATCATACTGAACGTAAAAGATCAGATAACAAAAGTCAGATTATAGCTGAATAGCCATATATAATTCAAAAGGGCAGGTTGATAAATCAACCTGCCCTTTTTTTATTTAATTATTGTTTACTTTATTAAAGTCATTTTTTTCATATAGGAAATATTATTAATGACATATTTTGAGAAGTAAAGACCTGAACTGACAGACTTATTATTTTTATCTTTGCCATTCCATTCAAAACTATGTTTTCCAGAGTCTAATTGTCCTTTAAAAATGCTTTTAACTAATTGACCCTTGATATTGTATATGTCAAGTTTAACTTGGCTTTGTTTAGGTAGTTCAAAGCTTAAGGTTGTGCTTGGATTAAAAGGATTAGGATAATTGGCATTAATCTTAAGGGCTAATGGTTTTATAAACGTATCAGTTGTTTCTGTAAAGTCATCCATATTGATCAAATCTGTGTAAAGAGTATTACAGTTACTATTAACCAAATACTCAATTCTATTTACAAAAACACTATGATCATTAAGCACAACGAGTTGTGGTTTAATCTGTAGACGGTCACTTTCCCTGACAATAAAACCTTCTCCAAATTGATCACTTGTTCCATTATATCCAAGTGTTTTCATTATTACTTTTGAATACCCATAAAAATTTTGTGAAGAAACAATCACAAAACGGTTATTTAACATTTTAACATCAAAATCATTAACCGTATGATACGATAATTGTATGGTTTGATTCAAGTTTAATCCGGTATCAGAAAAAGAAAAGATATTTGCTTCAAGCATATCTGTTGCTGTTTTGTTTATCACATAAAGTTTATTGTTTTTAAAAAATGGTTTTCCTTGTTTTAAAACGCCTAAATTACTAATATTATTCCAGATCTTTTCTCCAGTTTCAGGGTTTATTAACATGGCATAATAGGTAGTAGTTACTGATTCATTAAAACCTGTTGAATTATTCCATACGATTAAAAGCCCCTGATCGGTATTAAACATCCGGGTGAATGCCATGCCACTGTATTGATTTAGATTACATATTTTCAGAATTCCTTGATTTCCCCAATCATCAATAATTTGACCGTCATCATCAAATTTTAATATTTCCATGTAATGATTATAAAAATTCTCAAACAGAATAAAATGATCAAATTGATTTAAAGTTCTCAAAGCTTGATTTATCTGATGATCTGTATTTACTGAAACAAATTGATTATTATCTATTTTATTAAGATAGTAACAATCATTTCCAAACATTTCCATATGCGATACCCAAGTAAAATTATTATCGTGACTAAACATAGGGAAATATTCTGGTTCAAATTCAAGACTATCTATAACTTGATTATCATTTGAAACCGTATTGATGATAGCTTTATCAGCTTGATAAAGTGTATCCTGTTGAGGAATTTCTATATAAATTTGTAAATGGCTTTCAGGACTTATTTGTGTGCTAGTATATTGATAAACATTTATACCATCAAACGAATTATCGATCGAGACCTCTCCACTAGCAGAAATTGACTTCAATCCTTCGCTAATATGATAGGGGAGAATGGAATTTTTATCGTATAATTTATTTGAAAAGTAATCTCCTATAGGTAATGAATTATGACGATAATAATTGCTTAGAGCAAAATTTTCAGTATTGAAATCAATTAAATTAACTCTAGAAAAATTATAGGAATAATTTAATCTATCTCTTTTTATAGTAAAGGAAAAAAGATTTTGGGAAGTAAAAGCCGAGATTTGGTTATTATAACCATACAAAATCTCAGTTGTTTCTATCGTTTTCAATTCTGCCATCATATTTTGTAAATCAATTCTTAATAAATTTTCAGAAGAGATAGAACCAGCAGATGCTAAAAATTTTATATACAAATAATTCTGTATTTGCATTGTTTTCCCTTTATTTAAAAGAAATTTTTCTATATCAATTTGAAATAATGGGTGATTTAAGGTTGTTTGAGCAATGATAGAGCCATTATTATCTAATTTGTAAATATATAAATTATTATCATCGTATCTGACAAAGACCTGTTCACTGTCATTGATAGCACTTAAAGAAAGTGTTTTTCCGGTAAATCGGTTAATGTGAATGATTTGATTATTATTATAACTGACAACATAACATGAATCAGATGTCAATGTAAGTGTTTTATCAAAAGCAAACATTCTTTGATTTTCATTTTTTTTTAAATACTCAAAATTCAAATCAGTTATATGATAAAAATAATTAATAGTTTGATTTACAATTTCTAAAGAATTATCTATGGTATTATACTTTGAATATTTTAACAAATTTGAAGAAAAAGATGTAAAGATTATACTTAAATGATTGTTTTCAATAACCAGATCATGGATTATTGGATCATTTACTCCAGATATTTCACTACCACTATTAAATAAAGTAATAGTGCCACCATTATTGATTTGTCCACAATATATATTTGAATAATTCATAGTCCAAACCATAAAACTTCCACCATCATTATCAGGTTTCAAGTTGATGTCAGAAATACTCGCACTTGATGTTGTTATCATGACAGGTTCATTCCATAAAAAAGTACCTGATGAATTGACTTTCATTGCATAAAGATTAGAGTGTAATTCGTAAACTCTCTCTTCCCATACAATGATGTAATTATTATCATTCAGTTTATCGATCTTAGCAATTCTTTGATAATAACTATTATTGAAAAGAGGAATTCCATCTCCAAAAAGAAAATCTCCATTTTGATTAACTTTCTGCAACGATAAATCATAGAGAGAATCTCCGACAGATTTATTGTAAACAAACATCCCTCCATCATCAGCGGAAGCCATATCAAGAATATTAATTAACTTGTTTTGATAAACGTTAACAGGATTATCCCATACTCTTTGGCTGTACAATAGAGTAGAAATAAATAATAAAAGCATAAACAGAAGATTCTTGTTTCTCATTTTTCTCTCCTTAATATTACATTAAGTCATTTATACTCTTTATTTATTTAATTGTCAACTATTTTAGTAATAATTTTTTTTAAAATTGATTTTATAAGTATTGTTAACCATTATAAATTTATTTAACAATATGTTATTCAATTAATAATAATATTCTAATAAACCAGATTACCTTACACATTTATTTAGAAGAGACAGTAATTTTTTATAAATTATTCAAAGAAAAAGCAGAAACTAACAAGGATGTACAAGAATACAGTGATGATCTCATTTAAAAATTCGTTGATTAGATGTTCCTTTTCAAAGCTCTTATAATTTTTATGAAAACATTGTAACTTATCATAAATCAATAAGCATCTGTAACAATATTGAGTCCTGCTTTCTTTACCATCAAGTCATTAGTAATTGAAGTTTTTTGGCTCGGGTCTTTTAAAATTAACTGAAGTGACAGTTTGCTCTTGGTTTGCCACCGTACCTGTTATTACAAACATCCACATCAGGCATTCTCTATCTACTAGAGGTATCTGTCAACTTTTAGATATTTTAATCATTAATTGAATAATATGCATCTTTTATATAGACGCTAATAGAGAAAGGAGAAATGAATAGTTATACTCTAACCAAAAGGTGCAGTAAGTTGTTGATTTTGGAATAAATCCTTTGATAAAAAGGTTTTAAATTCAAAGAAATATGAGATATACTCAATTAATAGCTGAGCATTGAGTTTATAGAAATTGCTGACTTTAGGCAGAAATTTAACACGGATATAATCAGCTAAAGAAAAGGAAACAAAGTAGTTAAAAAAATCATCAGCTGTGAGAGATTTATTTTGAGAATTCTGCATTAATTGATCAAGTTTATGAGTAATTTTTAAGAAAATAGAGTAATTGCCAAGAAATTTACGTCTGAGGTGAGGGTATTCTTTTTTAAATTGTTTAGCATAGAGAGATAATTCAGTTTTAAAACGGAGTGGTAAAAGTTTCCAGATTTGTAAAGTTACTGATTGCAACTCTTTAATCTTGCGATTTTGAGGCATTTCATGAACAGGGTAGTAATTTCGGGTATAGCATATTGTTCCATCATTAAAGTAGCAATAGACCACATCGTCTCTTTTTCCACCTTTTGGATAAAGTGTTGAGCCTGGTTTAAAGAAAACACGCATAATATTTCCTTTTTTTATTCAGATTAAAATTAAAACACCTACTTAATATAACTCCAAAACACAAGAATGTGTCAATCTTTTTTTTAATATTATAGTATAAAGCAAAAAAGAATAAGCTCCAAGGAAGGAGTAAGAAAGGCAACACTGAAGTGTTGCAGATAATGGCAAATCAGAGATTTGCAGATAAAAGATAAAAGATAAAAGATAAGCTTCATCGTTGGTGAATTACTTTCAAATGGTATCTATTGGAGAAGATAATGGTAGTGCTGACGCACTACAGATAATGGCAAATCGGAGATTTGCAGATAAAAGCTCATATCAGGCTGTTGCCTGTTTGGTAAAAATGAAACACCTTGTTTTGAGATTGTCCTTTTAAAAAATTGACATCTATTGGAGAAGATATGGATATTTCTTTGAGATAGTATTGTTCATTACTTTTGTCTTGATACCTGGATATTTAATATATTTTATGGATTAATTAATTAAAATAGACAAATACACAAGGTGTTTCATAGGAGCTCATATCAGGCTGTTGCCTGTTTGGTAAAAATGAAACACCTTGTTATATCTCTGTAAAAATCAAAATATTTTTGACAATTAGTATCAAAATGTTGTATTTATGATCAAAAAGGAGGGACTTAAAATGAGAAAAAAAAATGAGAAAATTGAATCAGCATCTAACGAAATTTCAGTAATCAATCATCACTCTGCAGGAATCGATATTGGTTCCAAAGAAAATTGGGTAAGTGTATCTCCTACTATTTGTGAAGATCATATACGCAAATTTGGTTCTTATACCTGCGATTTAAATGCTATAGCTGATTGGTTAACTTCTTGCAAAGTAACAACAGTGGCAATGGAATCAACCGGAATCTATTGGATTCCCCTCTATGAAATACTTGAATCAAGAGGTTTTAAATTAAGTTTATGCAATGCAAAACATGTTAAAAATGCACCAGGTAGAAAGAAAACAGATAAATTTGATTGTGATTGGCTGAGAAAATTACATTCCTATGGTCTCCTAACACCCTCATTTATTCCGGAGAAGAATATACGAGAAATAAAAGTATTAACTCGTTATAGAGACAAATTAGTTAAAGAGAATAACATACATATCCAGCATATGCAAAAAGCCTTAACTCTAATGAACTTTTATCTTCATCAAGTCATTTCTGACATTACTGGCAAGACAGGAATGAGTATAATAAAAGCAATACTTTCAGGAGAGACAAATCCTGAAGTTCTTGTGTCATATAAAAAGAAAGGTGTAAAAAAAAGTAATGAAGAGATCATTAAAGCATTGAGTGGTAGTCTGCAATTTGAACAACTGTACATTCTCAAACAGGCAGTAAATTTTTATGAATTTTTCTTATCAAAAATTGAAGAGACAGATTCACAGATTAATAATTTATTTTTATTAATGAGTCAACCAATTGATGAGGAAAATATTTCAATTGAAGAAAATGATAGTAATGATATTAATCATAACATCGTTCAAGCAATAGGTGTTGACTTATGTGAGATACCTGGTCTTAATATACTATCAGTAGAAAAGTTAATTGGAGAGACAGGCTTTGATATGAGTAAATGGAAAAATAGTAAAAATTTTACATCTTGGCTTGGATTATCTCCGAATCATAGAATAACCGGAGGGACAGTTTTTCAAAATAGTACAAATAAAGTTCAAAGTAATGCAGCTTCAATTTTTCGACAATGTGCAACTACATTGAGAAACAGCCATAGTTATTTAGGTGCATTTTTCCGTAAAAAGATGGCACAAATTGGTTATCAGAAGGCAATAACAGCTACAAGCAGAAAAATAGCAGTTATCTATTATACAATGATTCGATATAAAAAATCCTATTCTGAATTAGGAGAAAATTTTTATGAAGAATTGAATAGAAAGAAAATGGAAGATAACTTTAAAAAATTGGCAAAAAAACTTGGTTATGAAATCAAACAAGTAGTTTAATTAAAAAAATATTTTGCAAAAGGCCGTTTTATCATTGGTGGATAAATCCCCGTATAGGAGCTTGGTTGCTTATGCTTTTTTGTTTTGATAACTGGTGAGATATTTGAAAAAATATTATCCCGAATAGGAGATTAAATAGATTTAATAGCATAAGTGCAAAATATTTTATATCATAAAACAATAAAATTATAGTTAAATAAGGATTTTATATTAGATAGAATTAAATAAGACAAATACACAAGGTGTTTCATAGGAGCTCATATCAGGCTGTTGCCTGTTTGGTAAAAATGAAACACCTTGTTTTGAGATTGTCCTTTTAAAAAATTGACATCTATTGGAGAAGATATGGATATTTCTTTGAGATAGTATTGTTCATTACTTTTGTCTTGATACCTGGATATTTAATATATTTTATGGATTAATTAATTAAAATAGACAAATACACAAGGTGTTTCATAGGAGCTCATATCAGGCTGTCGCCTGTTTGGTAAAAATGAAACACCTTGTTTTGAGATTGTCCTTTTAAAAAATTGACATCTATTGGAGAAGATATGGATATTTCTTTGAGATAGTATTGTTCATTTCTTTTGTCTTGATACCTGGATATTTAATATATTTTATGGATTAATTAATTAAAATAGACAAATACACAAGATGTTTCATAGGAGATAAGAGATAATCATCATCGTTGGAGGATATCTTTAGGATGGCATATGTTGAATAAAGTCTTTTCATTTCTTTGAGATGGTATTGTTCATTTCTTTTACACGTTCCCAAAATTATACTAATGGTATATAAAAAATTTACTTGACTCAGAGTTATATCCTATATATCTAACGATATTATTAGTTCGAAAAATAATAATTAAAGGATTATATATGTCAATGCTACTTCACATTGTTGGAACTGTGATTCTTATAGTATTTTCCCTGACAGTTCATGAAATTGGACATTTATTAGGTGGTTTATTTTCAGGATTTCGTTTTCATTTGTTTATAGCAGGGTTTTTAAAGATATCTCGATTAGAGAATGGTAAGATAAAAATTAGTTTAAACAAGGATTTGTCATTATTTGGAGGAGTCGCTGCAAGCCTTCCAAAAGAAATCAGAGCTGATAATAATAAAAAATTTGCTATGGTCATTATATCAGGACCTTTAGCTTCATTGTTTTATTCAATTCTTGCTTTTTCATTAATAAAGTATATTCCAGAATATTTTGAATATTACTTATTAATAGCAGGAGCCTCTTCAGTTGGGATCTTCTTTGGAACAATCATACCTAATAAAAGTGGATTATTTTTTTCTGATCGTAAAAGATTTCAACGTCTTCTTTCTAAAAGAAAAGAAAGTCAGGTTGAATCATCTTTGATAAATCTTATAAGCCTTCAGATTATAGATAAAAATTTATGTAGAGCAGATTATAATGATATTGAAATCATTAAAACAGATCCCGATAGAATGGTTCACTTTTTTGCTTTATATTATGACGTTATGTATCATTATGATAATAAAATTAAAAATCTGGATTCTTGCTGGCAAGAATTTGATAAATTTTATCTGATTAACAAAACAACTTTACTTACGACGATGCATAAAGAGTTAAAAGACTATATCACTTTGAAATAATGTTGAATTCCCATCTATTAATTTATGATTCCTGAACTATTGTCTATATAAAAGAATCCATTTTTTCATAAACGAGAGATCATATCCTTGATGTTATCTTTCAAATAAACAAACATTCCTTCTTTTTAGTTTTTTTATTTTAATTATAATAATCTTGAGATGGTGTTAATGAATAATGAATATTCTTTTCCAATAGAGCATACTATCCGAAAAGTCAGAGCCACTAGTCCGAAATTATAGAGCCAGCTCTCCGATGTAAGATCCACTTGTCATAATAAAAGATAATACTCCATTTTAATATATACACAAATTAAGTGTAAATACAAATTTGGAGGTCACAAATGACCAATTATCGAGAGATACTACGCTTATACCGTCAAGGTATTAGTCTTCGTGGGATATCACGAAGTTTATCCTGTTCACGTAACACTGTGTCACAAGTCATTCAAAAAGCAAATGAAGCCGAATTAACCTGGCTTATTGCAGAAACCCTGACAAATCAACAAATCGAAATTCAGTTATTTCCTGATTTCTATTTAAGAAAACAGCAACAGGAACCAGATTTTGTTCAAATTCACAAGGATTTAGCCAAAAGTGGTGTAACATTATCTTTACTATGGCAAGAATATTCAGACACATGTAGAGATAAAGAACAAATACCCTACAAATATTCTCAGTTTTGTAAATTGTATAATGATTTTTCCGTAAAAACAAAAGCAACTATGCGTATCCATCATAAACCTGGTGAGAAAATGGAGGTTGATTGGGCTGGTCAGACTGCAATGATAAAAAATAATATCACAGGATCTCCTATTAAAGTATACATATTTGTTGCAACACTTCCTTATAGCGGATATTCATATGTAGAAGGCTTTTTATCTATGAATACCGAAAGTTGGATTCAAGCACATATCAATGCGTTCAATTACTTCAATGGTGTTACTAAGATACTTGTTCCAGATAATCTAAAAACAGGAGTAGATAGGATTCATTGGTTTAATCCAGTCATAAACAGAGTCTACGGTGATATGGCAGCTTATTATGACACAGCCGTTATTCCTGCAAGAGTAAGGAAACCTAAAGATAAAGCAAGTGTAGAAGGAACGGTAGGCGTTATTTCGACATGGATAACAGCCTCATTAAGGAATATCCTTTTTTTTACTCTTAATGAGTTAAATGAATTAATCAAAGAAAAGCTAAATGAGTTCAATAGAAAGCCTTTTCAAAAGAAGGAAGGAAGTCGTGAGAGTGTTTTTCTGGCAGAAGAACAAAATGAATTATTACCCTTGCCTTTATCAAAATATGAACTTGCCATATGGTCAAAAACAATTGTACAATATAATTACCATGTTTGTATAGATAAAATCAATTATTCAGTACCTTACGAATATATAAAGCATGAGTTAGACGTGAGAACTACCATTAAGACAATAGAGATCTTTTATAATGGCAACAGAATAGCTTCACACATTAGAAAATATGGTAATGCAGGACAATATCAGACTTTCCCAGAACATATGCCAGAACAGCATCAAAAATATCTTGAATGGAATACAGAAAAATTTATTGCGTGGTCAGATGAAATTGGATCAAACACAAAAGCTGTAATAAAAAGCATTATTTCCTCATGTAAAGTAGAGCAACAAAGCTATAGAACATGCATGACCTTATTGAAATCAGCTGATAAATATTCAGCAGAATGCCTTGAAAAAGCTTGCGAAAGAGCATTAACCTATTCTCCTAATCCAGGAGTTAAAACAGTTTATCAGATTTTAAAAAGAGGATTTGATATGATATCTGTTTGTTTTGAACCTTCAGAAACAGTAGCACCGTCTTGTCATGGTTTAACCAGGGGTTCATCATATTATGGGAGGAAAAAGAAATGATAGATCGTCAAACAATAAATCAATTGTATGAAATGCATTTAAGCACTATGGCTGAAAGTTTTAAAGAACAAATAAAGGATCCGGCTTATAAACAATTATCTTTTGAAGAGAGATTTGCTTTTATAGTAGATAAAGAATGGATTAACAGAAAGAACAACAAATTAGCAAAATTAATCAAAACTGCTAATTTAAAATTTACAAATGCTTGCATAGAAGATATAGAATATCACGATGACAGGAAAATCGATAAACCATCAATATTGCGGTTATCAACATGTGAATATATAACATCAACATACAATATAATAATTACAGGGGCATCTGGAAGTGGCAAATCATATATTGCATGTGCCTTAGGTATGTCTGCTTGTCGTAAATCATATTCAGTAAAATATATAAGACTACCAGAACTTTTTGATGAATTAGAAGTAGCAAGAGGAGAAGGTCGGTACAAAAAAGCAATAAATCAATACAAACAAGTAAAACTTTTGATAATAGACGAATGGTTATTAACTCCTCTTAGAGGACATGAAGCAAATGATCTGTTTGAAATAATCGAGTCTAGATATCAAAATGGTTCAACCATGTTTTGTTCTCAGTTTGAAATTGAAGGATGGCATGAGAAGATTGGACAAACAACTCTTGCGGATGCCATCCTTGATAGGATAGTTCATAATGCTTACGATATATTAATTGAGGGAAAAATGTCAATGAGAGAAAGAAAGGGGTTTAAAAAATAATGATAATTTGTCCGAGTAGTTTTACCGATCTCTCGGACAAATTTTTAATGAAAAGTAAGAGAGTTTTATGTGGCTCTCTTAACGGAGGCTTGGCTCAATAAATTCGGAGCATATGCTCTATTAAATCGGAACGTATGCTCTAAACGATCGGTATATTCAATAAAAACGTTACTGTACTTAACAGTAACGTTTATTCATTGAACCAATAATTTTACTCCTTAATCAAAATGGTGGGCCAAAGTAAGGAGTCCACAACTCTCTTGCTAGAGTCTCATGATTGTAGTCTAGTCCATACTTTCGGAAATATTTACAGATATTAGCTATGTCCCGCATAAACATCAACCATGCACCCGGATTGACGGATGGATTCACAGCTTGAGGGAAATCTATGAAATAGGGATCCCCGTCATGATAAAGTATATTATAGGGTGATAAATCTGCATGGATTAAGTCATTTTTAAGCATTATCCTGATGTTTGTGATTATTTTCTGAAATACCACTTCGACTTCACTTTTTTCCAAACGAACATCTTTCAGCAAAGGTGCTGCTATATCATTCTTACCGATAAAACTCATAACGACTGCATCATCTGTGCAAGCTATAGGTTCAGGTACCTTTGCCCCACACTCAAACAGCTTTTCCAAAATTTCAAACTCATTATTAACCCAAACTGATCTGGTGATAATTTTTCCCATTCCTGATTTCTTTTGAGTAGCTCTTTCTAAACGACTATCCCATATTCTGCCAACATGATAAAGGCCTTCTCTTTTGAAATTTCTGAACTTTTTCTCGAAATAGAGTTTTACTGCCATATAGTTCATATCAGTGTCAGGATGAGCTTTGCAACACAGGACTACAGCTTCCTTCCCTCTTTTTACAACTCTGACCAACTCAGTGATTATTTTTTCATCCACAAATTCACCACAAGATTCTCCATAACGCATCAAATCGGTTTTAATTTTATTACTACTCTTCATCAGTCCGTCAAAAATGCTTTCAAGTAATTTTACATATTCCAAGTCAATAGTTACATCCTCTTTATTGAATTTGGTTCCAACTTCTGCCATAAAACAAGCACAAAAAACTGCTGTATAGAAATCCAGAACTTCATACTGTTCATCACTGAGATCATATAAATCTATCAAATATGAGACATAATCCATATTACATTTTCTAGCAAATAGCGCCATTCTGGTTAATGCTAGGTGATAAAGCTTGTCTCCAAAACAAACAGTATCGATATCAACGATTCCAGACAATTTACCATTGTTGATAATGACATTTTTATTGGTTATATCATCAAGAAAAGGGCGTGGTTTAATACTGTCGAAATACTGATTGAATTTGTTTAGTCCAGATGAAAGCAAATCTAGATATTTACTATTAAAAATTCTGTTAGCAGTAATTCCCTTTCTGGCACCTTGCAAACTCTCCAGAACTACATCTTTCCAGTTTTTATTCTTTTCAAGAGTTTCATCATCATAAGAAAGTGCATAACCGAACCCTTTTGCAGGTGGTAATTTTTGACTCAGATTCTGAATATCTGAGATTCTCTCAGCTAATTGGGCTTTCTGCAAATCAGACATTTCATCATAAACGAAATGCAGATCTTTACCAGGTAATCTTTCTAAGATCACATAAGCATAATCTCCTTCAAGATCATAGAAAAAGATCTTCGGCATAGGCAATTCATATATTTTTAGTTGCCCGTACCAGTATATCCCGCCCTTAAGTTCTTTTCTGCCTTCAGCATCAGCTATCCTGATGACCAGTTTCTCACAATTATCCAGTTCAACATCATAGACATAATGACATAAACCTGTTGTGAATCGTTCTATTTTTTTTATTCTTGATTGATAATGCCTGCTGATAAGATTAATTGCCAGCTGTTCATTTGGTTTTTCCATTCATTCCTCCGGAAAAAGATATTTGTTTTTTTACATATTTGAGTTTCTTTGATAACTCCATTACTTCTCCATTTACTGATAGTATTTCCTGTTAATTTCATTACTTTTTTCATTGATTCCATTTTTTCCTCCAAATAATTTTTTCGTACAAAAAACCCCTTGAGATCGGCAAATCCCAAGGGGTCTGTTAAAATATATTTAGGGATCAGCCATATAAGACTGACCCCTGAATAATTACAAATTTATACCTTATTTATCTGATAAACTAATTAATTCAGAAAGTAGTCTTAATCTTTTTTAGAAAAACCTACCTTACCGATGTTCTTTTTCATGTATTCCTCCTTAATATTTTTATATGATTCCTTTTAACTTTTCTCTTCTCAGTTGTCAACTGATAAATAAACTTATTATAATACTCCAAAAAATCAACAACGCATAACTCCAGAGTATTTTGCTTTTTATCTTCAAATTTTGCTCTTTTGTATTATCTTGTTTTTCTTCTTTGTGTAGATAATAAAATTCTTATTTTGATATTTTATTCGTATTATGATTAGCCACTCGGAAATATGCGTTACTTATAAAAGTTGTTTGTATCTTTCTGATCATAAACGATTTCAACCTGACTTTCTTTCCAAACGAAAAGAAAATCAGGTTGAATATACATTATTAATTTATTTGTCTTTTTCTAGATGATTGAAATTTTAGTAGAGCAGATTATAATGATAAATTTCTATCAAATACTTAATATTTCTTGAACTATAGTCTTTGTGGCAGAATAACCTTTTTTGTTCATTAGTAAAAGATCAGTTATGTCTTTTCTTTGTGTAGCCAGAGGATCAATACCCATATACAGATCACGTATAACATCTTTCACTTGACTTAAGCTTTTTACTTGATAGCCAATATTTCTAAATTTAAATTCGATATCGTCAGGATTATAATTTTTATACATTTTCCAGTTTGGATTGTTAAAGAGTATTACAGATTTTCCTAAAGATGAAAATTCAATCATAGCAGAAGACACATCAGAAATCATGATATTAGCTAAAGCCAAATATGGAGTAATATCTAGGTCGTCAATATAAGCAATCTGAGGATAATTTTCTATCATTTCTCTATACATATTTTTATATTCTTCATTGGTTGAACTATGCAGTTTTATAAGTAAAATGGTTTTATTATCAGGAATTATTTCATGAATCTGATTTTTAAAAAATGGTATGGAAGATAATTCATCATTAAATGTTGGTGCATAAAGAATGTATTTATAATCTTGAGGTAGATTGTTTGCCAAGCAGACAGATTCTCGTGTGAAAGTTCCATCAAATAGAGCATCTAATTTTGCCATTCCTGTAGCAACAATTGGTTTAGAAATGATTCTATTCATGATTTCCTGATGATAAAGACCAGGTACACAAACTAGATCAGCTTGTTCTTCTCTTTTTGCAATTTCTGTGTTTGTATAATATTGTCCCTTACAAAGGATTCCATGCCCAATATGAATCAGCTTTCCACAATCTTTAACCCAAGGGTAAACTGAATCAGCGATTATTGTAACATCAGGGTTAAAATCCTGAGGAACAAAATATGTTGGCAGGTTATAGCTATGAATGATTTTTAACTCATCATCTGTAAAACCAGCACGAATTTCAGGAGCATAAGGCATAATACCAATTGCTAATTCTATATCATTCTTATATTCTTTTAGTTGGTCTAGAATTGGTTTTAAAATTGGAATATGTACATTTTTAAAGAAATAGAGCATGACTTTCTTCTTAGGTTTCTCTTTTGGAATAACAGCTACTTTATTAAAAGAATTAACTAATTGAATATCGTCTTTTAACTTAGTGACAAAGGAAGGAAACTCTGCAAAATCTTGAATTAATTGTTTTTTGTATTCTATATCATAATACCTTTGGAAGAGGCTTTGATAAGCAACTTGTATTAAATCTTTTTTATCATGGCTTTTTGTTTTTATTAACAACTTCACCAGTAAACCAAGAAAATCACTATAACTATAATTATTAATAATATCAAAAACATCTTTCAAATATTTCCCAATATTAGCATTTGTTAAAGACTTTCTCATATTCCAGAGATACTTGAGACCATCCCTTGTTTCATCAATCAAAGGAGCAACTAATAACGAAGGATTAATCATCAAAAGGTTTTGATCATTTAGTAAACGAATTAGATCAGTATAAGAATGACAAGTTACTGAGCTGATGTAGTCCTTTTTTATTGCTAACATTATTGGTATTTCTTGGCTTTTTATCCTAACTACTTTTTTACAGGCATATTCATTAAAAACTGAATAACTGAATCTCTCTAAAGTCATTTCTTCGTCTTTTGGAAGAAATTGAAGATAATTAGTGACAGAGTTTTCAATGTCTGTGATGCCTGTAAAAGCAATAATTTCTTTGTTTAAAATAAAGGTTTTATAGATAATGTAGCCAAAATTCTTGAAAACTTTAAGATCATCTCGAAGGTAAACGATATATTCTCCTTGAGCTTTGTGAAAACCCTCCATTATTGCAATATTTTCAGAATATGAGGGATTGACATCAACAATTTGTACATTATAAAACTCGTTATAATCAAATATTGAATGAATACTTGCTTCGGAGTCACTCGACTTATAATTTATTAACACAATTTCAATAGGTAAGACAGAATAGAATTGAATAAAATAAGAGAGATATCTTATAAAAAAGTCATTATTATGAAGTATCAAGACAATAGATAAAACAGGGGTTTGTTTTTTTTTAACATTCTGAGAGATGAGCTCTAAGGAGGCATTCCAAACATTACTTGAAGCTTGACCTTTTAAATCACTAAATAATAACTCTGAATACTTTTTTCTTAATGACGATTTTCCATCATCTCCATTTAATAAAATTTTATGCAACTGAGTTTTACATTCATCAAAAGAAGAGACCTGAGTTCCTAACTCTCTCCATTTATACTCAATATTTTCAGGATCATAACCATGATAGTTCTTCACACTAGGATTATTATAGAGAATAACAGGCTTATTACACGCCATAAATTCCATAAAAGCAGAAGAAACATCAGAGATCATAATATCTGCACCACCAAGATATGGCGCTAGATTTGCGTCATCAATAAAGATGATTTGTTTTGATTGTTTAGCCACTTTATTATAATGTTCACATAAATAAGGCAAAGTAGATCCATGAAGTTTGATGAGTAAATAATATAAATCACTATCGAACTCATTGAATCTTTCTTCAAAATCAAAAACACTACTTAAATCTTTGTTAAAGGTTGGGGCATAGAGTACAATTTTTTTCTTTTTATCTAAATTGAGTAAATTGCAAAGGTAATCTCGATTGTAATATCCTGAAAAGACTGGATCAAGTTTGGGCATTCCAGTAGAAACAACTCTTGTTTTAAGTGTTTGATCAAATTGGTTTTTAGCATATGGACCAGGAACGCAAAGAAGATCAACCCAATTTTCTCTTTCTGTCCAGATACTTTCTGTGAAGTAATAACCTTTAGATATAGTGCCATGACCCACATTAACGATATAACCACAATCTTTTACTTTTCCAGCAATCGTATCAGCGATAAAAGTAATATCAGCATGAGCATCTCGAGGATTTTGAATCTTTCTTTCAGGTAGAGCCATTATTTTATTGAAATCAGTATAATTTAGATCTTGAGTCAAGTTAAGAATATTTGGAATACAAATAACAATTTCTTTAACCTTATCTTGCTGTTTGATGTAATGATAAAGATTTTCAAACATGGGCCAATGAACATTTTTATAGACATAAAACTGAATAGTTAAGCTTTTTGTAGAAGACTTTACTATTTGAATCTCTTTTGGGTTTAAACCATAGAGATTTGCATAATCGAGAATATCAGTATTGATACTCTTGACATCAGAAATGTTAGCTGTTAATTGATCTATAATGGTTTTATCAGAGCAGACTCTTAATAAGCAACTTCTTAAGTCTAAAACATTACCAGCCTCAAATAATAACCCATTAAAATCATCTTTGACTGATTCAGGAATTCCTCCTGCTCTACTAGCAATAACAGGAGTCTTAAACAAATAAGCTTCCTGGACAAGTAAAGGATAGTTTTCCATTAATGAAGGGATAACTGCGATATCAAAAGTTGCAAATACCTTAGGTAAATCTTCCGGAACATATGCACCAAAATATTTGACATTTTCTATACTTGCAATTTCCACAAAGAGAGCTGAAGTAAATTTATTCTCATTAAATTTACCATAGATATGAAGTTCTGCACAGTTTTTTGGAATACTTTGAAAAGCATCAATCAAGGTTTTTATTCCTTTTCTTTTGATAATTTGTCCTGCATAACCAAATATGATTTTTTCATTTTTAATTTTTACAACAGGTTCTTGGCTTATAAAACCAAGAGGGAGAACATTGATGTTTGTAAAGCCATACTGTTCAAACTTATGTTTAAGATATTGACTCGGAGCAATTTTTATATCAATGGATTTAAAAAGAGCTAGAAAATAATCTCGCCTTAGTTCTTTATACTCTAAAACTGAATTTTTAAGTTTAGAGTCTTGATTACCTTCATAATGATATTTTATTAAGCAGTCTGTGCATTTTCCAATACTTTCTGGTCCTGAGCAGATTTCCTGATCAGGATAAACCATGTGCCATTCCTCACAAATAAACCAATAATCATGAAAGGTCATAATTGTTTTGATCTTATGCTTAAATGCAACCTCGACAGGAGAACCAGATAACTGACCTAAACCATGAAAATGAATAATGTCATAGTGATTGTTTGTTAAAAATTCATCAAATGCTTTCTCAACTAGTTCGCTTTTAATACAATCATACTGCCTTTTTTGTAAAGGTTTATAAAGCTTGTAAACAGTAAGATCTTCAAAACTTGATTTTTCAATAGTTCCATATTTAACATCCTTTTCTCTGAAAACAGGATGAAAAATATCAACTTCAAGATTTGCTGTTTTATTCATCTCTTTTGCTAAATTCAAGGCATAAAGTTGAGCTCCTGCATATCGGTAAGGGGGGAAATCGTGACAAACAAAGAGTATTTTTGTTTTTTTTATAGGTTGAGCTTGTTCTATAATACTTTTTTCAATTTGGAAGAGTGGAATAACCTGAGGGTTAGCAATGGTATTGCTTGATACTTTATGATAGTCTTCAGGTCTAGGTTGGAAACTCTCTGTTATTGTCCATTCTGGAACAGTATAGAGATGTTTCAGTAGTTTATTGAGTCTAGTCAATTCATCTTTATTATCATTATCTTGTGCTTTTTTGAGTTCATTATCCCATTCGATTACGTAATTATTGTATTGATGAATGTATGTATTTCCATTTAATTTCCAAAAACCATCTTCAGAGAATATTTCATGTTCTGTTTTAACAGAATTATTCCCCCATTTAGAGATAAAATAAGCGAAGTTTTCTTCATCATTATTGGAAATTCTAGGTGTTTGACTTTCAAAGTGATAAACAACAGATTTGGGTTGATACAAAATCTTGAAGCCCTTGCTTCTAACAAAACAACAATAATCTATGTCTTCACAACCGTTCACAAAAGTCTCATCAAGTCCCCCATTTTCCATATAGAGTTTTTTTCTTGTGATTAAACAAGCAGCTGTTACAGCATCCCATTGTTTGAGATTATTTACGATAGGATGATCTTTATGAACATGTTTATATGGATGTTTGAAGAATTGTCTGTCTCGTCGCATGACAACACCACAATGTTGAATAGAATCATTAGGATAAAGGAGTTTAACACCAACTATACCAATTTTTGGATCGGACTCAAGAGTGTTTACCATCGTTGATAACCAGCCTTTTGTCGGAATGGTATCATTGTTAAGAAGAACAAGATATTTCCCTTCAGCAAGAGCTGCACCCTGATTATTCGCTTTTGAAAAACCTAAATTTTCTTGATTATGTATAAATCTAAAATTAAGAAGTGACCTTTTATCAGAATCCTCTTGTTTTAACAAGTGCATTTTTTTAAACTCATTCAAGACAGTCAAAGTATGATCGGTTGAGGCATTATCCACCACAATTATCTCATAGGGAACATCTTGAGTATTTGTTAACACATTGTCTAAACATTGTTTCGTAAAACCAACTTTGTTCCAGACGGGTATGATGATCGAGACTATCGGTTTTTCTAATATTAAAGTCTGCTGAGATGTTTCTTTTTTAACCGCTAGGACTGACTCAAGATAACTTGTTCCATACTTTTGATCTGGTTCTAGATGATTTCCTTCAGCCCATTCGTTCCAGGCATTTATGAAGACTAACTTTTCTCGAATGTTAGGATTTTGCATTGTTTTTTGAGTTGCATTTTCTAACCATTTCTTAAAATATCTTGGTTGACAATCATGCAAGATACAAGCATTTGCTTTTCTGCGAGCACTATTATCCCAGCAAGGAGTGACGCCATGAAAACGTTTGTAAGTGACTTCAGGTTTTGTAATCATATGATCAACCACATCATTATATAAATAGGCTTTTGTATTATTTTCTAAAACTTGATAATGAACTTTACTAAGATTCTGCCAATCAGGTTGAAATTCAATTGAGGCATCAAACCCAATTTCAAGTGGATCATTTTTTTCATCGCTAAAGCTTTCTACGCGACAGAGAAACAATCCTTTTAATCCAGCAAGTTTTGCTTCCTCGCGCCAAATATTCGTTGTTCTTATTGAATTTGGCATTTTATTAGCACGATAAACGAGAAAGAGAGGTTTATCATCAATCCTGATATATCGAGGATCATTGAAGCTTTTTATCAAAAACCGGATATGTTCACGATCATCCTCATCACAGTAATTTTGTCCAATGAGAATTTCACCCGTTTTCCCATCCCAAGCTCTTGTCCAGTCTTCATTTGCCCAACAAAAACAAAAAGGTAAATCGGGTTTTCCACTTTTTAATACTTCATCGATAGGTGTCCCAAGAAGCCTTTTACCATTAAACCAATAATGATAATAAATAAATCCATCAATACCATATTGTTTAGCCAGTTTTGCTTGCTTTTCACGAGCAATAGAATCTCTCAGATCATAATAACCAAGTACATCTGGCTTATGGGGTTGATAATGACCTTCAAAAAGAGGTTTTGCTTTTGTAACATTGGTCCATTCAGTAAAACCTTTCCCCCACCACAGATCATTCTCTGGAATTGGATGAAACTGTGGAAGATAAAAAGCTAGATATTTAATATCTGAGGCTGATTTATTTTGTTCAGTATTTTCCTTAAAACTCTTGGTTTCATTCTCAAGTGAAGGAGTCATCATCATCTGAGTTTTTTTACTCACCAAAACATCTATATATTCAGCTCTGATACCCATATCAATATTATCGATTGTTTCAATAATTGTATCAAGACCGCTATATTTTTTTATATAATCAACGATGTCAAAACCCCAATGCATCGTAACAGGTGATCCCTTAGAATTGATTGGATTACTATGCCACTCAGGTGTTTTTTTAAAGACAGGTTCATTATTTTCACCTAAAGTTGCCCAAACTTCTGTCTCTTCCTTCTTATTGATTAATGGTACGGTAAAAATATGAGCACCACCATTTTTTAAAGTTCTGGCAATTTCTGAAAAAGCTTTCTGAGGATTAAAAAGATGTTCCATAACATCTTGTGTGATGACAAGATCAAAAGAAGCATCTGGAATTGTTTGTTTTTCCAAATCTTCATTCCTAAAGTCAAGGTGAACCTCACCGAGAGGTTTGTCAGGAAAATATTGAGAAGCTAAATAATGTTTAGCACTTTTTAACTTTAAACTTGCCCCTCTTTTTGCACAAGGAGACGATTCATGAATCATGAGTTCTTTCCAATTGGGAAAATACTTCTGAATAGTGACGAGCAATGCTCTTTCTCGAGGAAGAGAATGACAATGACTACATTTTAGACTATCACGAAACCAACTATCTTTTGCTTCGAAAACGACTTCTTGTTCACAACAAGGACAATATCCCCGATGAGAATAAAAGGGCTTTTCTTGATTTGTAGCTTTTGTAATAACACTACTGATTTTCTTTCTGTTTGGATAAATCGTATCAATATCAAAAATTGGAGGTTGTGAGATTTGTTTCATAAAATTGACATTCTCGAAGATTATAGTTTCATCAAGATCAAAACTCAGTGGTTTATAAAAATAAGAGAAACAATCATTGAGTATTTTTCCACCCCAAGCAATGATTTCTTGTGAAACACATTTCAAACCAAACTCAAGACAGAACCCACGAAACAACTCTGCCGACATATTAGGAGCACGCCAATGCTTGTTTTCAACAGTTAATAGACCATTTGAATCCATATAGAATCCGATATTTGAATGATGGATAAAACCACAGCCACCTTTTTTTAATTTCGCAGAGATTTGTTGCAAATAACATCTAACAACTTCTGCTTGTATATGGACAAAAGAATCCCAACTAAACACAAAATCTATACTGTTAGATTCTACTATTTCAAGAGATTGTCCATCATTTGTATAAAATCTAGCATAATTATAGTGTTTAAATCTTTCTTTACAAGCTTCTACACACTTAGGAGTTAAATCTATACCAACATATTGATCACAATTCTCTAAAAGAAACTGTGTACAACGGCCAAAGCCTGGAGCAATTTCTAAGATACTGTTAACTGGGATTGCATTTTTTATTCTTGGAAGAATTGTATTATTCCATAAATTCTCTGTACTTCCCCAAACAGTTGACCATTCATCACCTTGATTATCCCAATTGTATTTAGACCATTTATTTAAGTTTTTTTCCACTGTATGTGAACTGACTGCAACAACATTAAGATCTGATTTTTTAGGTGTTGAATTAATAGATTTTGCAAGTTCAATTAATTCGATTATTTTGTTTTTGTCTTGAACATACTGTTCTGAAAGAAAGGTTAATCGTTGAATAAAGTGTGTGACACTATCAGTTTTATAATCAAGCCAAAAATCTTTACGATTCTCTTGTTTTGCTTTATTTAAGTTATCTGAGATTTTTCTGATGTAATAGGCAATATTTTTATCATGCTTTGCTTTAACGTTTAGTATGTTTTTAGCAAAATCAATGTATTTATAAAACATATTAAATCCAGACCAAATAAATGGTTCTTTTGCTGAACTCATAGAATTAGAACCATCATCAACCCAAGAAAACTCACAAGTCGTCTTTTTAATGTGTTTAAAAGGATAATTCAAAGCCAGTCGCATCCATAAATCCCAATCTTCTGTTCTTTTTACTTCTAAATCAAATAGTCCTATTTTAATTAAACATTCTTTTCTATGCATTAAACACAATATGGGTATATAATTCTCAATAAAAAGTCTTTCTTTATCAAAATCAACTGAAAAAGCACATTCTTTCTTTTGTGTTTGGTAAACACCATTTAAATCTTTAACTTTATATGCTTTAAAAGCATCTGTATAAGCAACTTTATATTCACTTGACTCTAATTGTTTCACTAAAGTATCTATATGGTCAGGATAATAACAATCATCGTCATCAAGATAGCTAATATACTGTCCTTGCGCCTTAATTATTCCTGTATTTCTAGCCACACAACGATCAGAATTCTTTTCAAGTTCAATGAGGTTAATTTTAATCTTAAACTCTTTTTGTGTTTTATTGATCAAATCAGCTAAAGAGATACCTCCATCATTAACAACAAGCACTTCAATGTTATCATAACTCTGATTATTAATGCTTTGCAAAGCATGAAGTAATCTATCCGGACGATTATAGGTTGGTAAAATGACAGAGACAAGTGGTGAGGTAGCTTTCTTCTGATTGAAAATAACAGGCACAAGTATGCGTTGTAGAGCACTTTCAACTAAAGAGCGTTTTCCAAGTATATTAGCAACTCTTAATGCTTTGTCATAAATTTCTTGGTCTTGGGGATTTGTAACCATAGCTTTTATTAGATACTGAAGCGATGTTATTGAATCCTTAGTTTTTTCTGCAAGATAGACATAATAGATCGCTGGATAAAATCCTATGTTTTGTATAATTTGCTCAATAAAGGTATTTTCTTCGGGATTTAGGTCTATATCTTTTGATATTTTATCATCTATCATACTCATAATTTTTACGTTAGATATATTCTTAATATATTGGGTATTATTCAAGGCATGATTCAGTTTTTCATAACAGTCAATTGCTTGACTATATTGACGTGTACCTACCAATGCTTTTGCATATAATTTCAAAAGAGGTTCAAAATCATGGAAATGACAAGTATCTAAGATCTTCAAGGTATTATAACAATCTGAAAACCTAAATAATCCCTTTGCAATATTAAAACAAGCTTGTTCTTTTGAATCTTTGGAATCAAATTTTATGTTTGGAAATACAGTAGCTAGAGGGTAATTTTTAACAATGTTTTTAATAACCAAAGCTTCATAAGATGTATCTATTGAAAGGTTTTCACCAGAAGAAACATTATCTTTATGGATTCTAATTTGATAAAGATCTTCTTCAAATTTGTAATACCTCGTATTTATTACCAATCTTGTCCATAATTCATTGTCTTGTGCTCTCAAAAACTGTTCATCAAAACAACCCGCTTCGACTATAAGTTTTTTTTTTATGAGTGATCCTGGGAAAGTAATACCAGATTTTATGATTAAATTTTCTAATATTAATGAAGTGTCATGAGTATAGTCAACAGCTTTGTAATGATTGACTATTTGTTTCGTCTCTTGATCAAACACCTCAATATCTGTATACATGATATCAATTTGTGGATCATTTTTTAAAACTTGAGTATATTTAAATAATATTAGATTAGATAACAAATCATCGTCATCCAACCAAAGAAGATAATCTCCTTTTGCTTGCTTAATCAAGAAATTACGAGTTTTCGGACGACCTTCATTATTCTTTTTAAAATATCGGATCTTTTCAGAATTGAAACTTGAAACAACGGGTTCAGTGTCGTCGGTTGAACCATCATCCACAATGACAATCTCATAATTATCATAAACTTGATTTAACGCACTGTTAATAGCCTCTTTTAAAAATCTAGAACGGTTATAAGTAGGGATACAGATGGAAATGAATGGCTTTACGTTATCTTGATTATCTTGATTAATAAAGGGATTATCTAATTTTGACCAGGATTGGATATAGGCATCCCAATTGGGATGTTTTAATTTCAATCTTTTTCTAGATTCTTCTTGTAGTTTTATTTTTCTTTCTTGTTTGACTGGGTCCTTCTTAAAATCATGATAAATCAAAGGATTTGGCGAATAGATTTGTTTATTGTAATCTGAATCAATTTGGAATAATCGGATAGAAAGATCGACACCACCACCGCCCATAATGATAGCATCATCCCATCCCCCAACTTTAAAAAATGTACCAGATTTATATGAGGTATTTCCTTCAATATCAGAAAACATAGGAATAATTTTATTTCCTAGATCATAATGTGCTGGTTTTTCTGTTCCAGCAGTTTTGGTTAGTATTCTTCCTCTAGCGACATAAATATCATGAGTCTTATGTAATTCTACATGAGCTTCTAATAAACCTTCTGAAGGCAAAGCATCATCATCTAAAAACAGAAGAACAGGAGCATGAGCCATTAAAGCCCCAATATTACGTGAAAGGTAGGCTCCGGTATTTTTATTCAAATCAATAAAACTGTGACAAAGAGGAGTTAAGGTTGTAAATTTTGAGTGATCTGCCCCATTGTTAATTAAAAGGATTTCATTTTGCTGATTTTCTTTTATTAATGCTAAAAGACAGTCTTCAACATCTTTAGAGGGATTTGTTGTTATGATTATAGTGGAAATGGTAGGGTTTGAGATAAACCTGATTGTTTGAACTGCGGTTATTACTGGAATATATAACTTTAATCTGTCGACCCAACCATGAGAAATGGAGTTTATAAATAATTCTTTCATTGCTTCATTTTTAAAAGAACAGGCTTTCACACCCTTTTGAGTTTGAGAGTAATCTTTAAGTTTCTTTTTTAAAAAATCCAGATAATTATCAAAATCTGTATGTAAGTAATGGTAATATTGACTCATTAATTCATGTCTATCGAGTTTTGTATGTAGAGTCGTGTCATTCTTTGCATAATCATGATATATGATTGTGTAAGGCCAATAAATACAACAATTATTACTATATTTTTTTGCAAGTCTATAGGATAATTCTGCACCTTCACCACCAAAGAGTAAAGGATTCATCCCATTAAACTCACAATATGAAGATTTTAAAAAAGCAGAGTTTCCTTCTGTATTGATATAGTATGGAAAAGGATGATTTCCAAAATCATAATGTTTTGCATAATTTCCATATTGATTCTCTGTTTTTTGTAAAACTTTACCCCGTAAAGCCTTAATATCTAAAGTAGAAAAAGCTTGAATAATGCTTTGAACATAATTTTCTGGAACTAATGCATCATCATCTAAAAAGGCAATAATCTCAGATTTTGAAAAATGGACTCCAATATTCCTTCCTTCGGATAGAATAAAATTCATTGGACATTGAATATGCAAAAGAGGTAAGGCATTTAATTCATCTACGACGGCATCATTCAAACCATTATTCACAACAATAACTTCAAAATTATCAAAATTTTGTTTTTCTAGAGAAGCCAAACATTCTAATAAAAGTTGATTGGTATTATAACATACGACAACAATTGATACTTTTGGGTTTCTGATAGGTCTATTATCTTTTTTTTTAAAAGTATTATAATCGACTATAGCTCTGTATTCTTTCATTGTGTAAGTTGCTTCTTTAAACTTATGCTCATAAAGTAAAGTAGTTGCCTGTGTAAATAAAGAACAAGCTAGTAGGTTATCTTTACTATCATGTTTTTCTGAAGATATTGTAGAACTTTTAGTTTTTTTTTTATTAAATTGAGAAAGAAATTCCATCAGAATTTTTGCTTTGATCTCCCAATCAAGATTTTCCTTTGCATATTGTCTGATCTTGTCTGTCATTGTTGGATCTTTAATAAAACGTAAAGCTAAAAACTCTATGTCAGAAATATCAAGAGGGGATTCATCATCATGAATCTGTAAAATATAATCCTGAGCTTTTTCAAAATCTGTATCTTTCCCTGCAAAAACAAAAGGTAGTCCAAGAGCGAAGTATTCTCTATGTTTCAAAGCACAAGTTTCGGTTAACCCTTTTCTCTTAGCAGCTAAAACACCAATCCCAATATGACATAACCTTGATAATTCTAGAATTTCTTCAGAATTTAGTTTTCCTTCAAAAACAAAATATTGAGATAGATGACTCTCTTCTATCATTTTCTTGTAAGTTTCTAATTCAGGACCAAAACCAACCAAATGGATTACCATATCTCTCGATGCACCATATTTCTTTAATCCGGCAATAAGCCTATCTAAACCATGCCAATAGCGAAAATCAGCAATACATAAGGCATGTATAACACCATTAAACGCCTTTCTTGGCTGTATTACATAACGCGAGCTATAAATACCATTTGGGTTAGCTAAATGAGGCTTTTTGATGTGTATACGAGATAATTCATAATTTACAATTTGGTCAGTTACTCCAACTAAAGCTAATGATTTTTCAATGCAAGCATTTCCACATTCAAACTCATTTTTATATAGAACTTGATTACCTTTTTCTAATTCTGGAAGTTCCATGGATTGATGCTCAAAAACAATATTTGAGTATTTTGTACAAAGTTTTAGTAAATCTTTATTGGCAATGGGATATCTCAAGTAAACTACATCAGGGTTCATTTCCTGTATTGCCAAATCAGCAGCTTCAAATCGAGATAAGCGATTAACATCAAGATCAACAAAACCAAAACTGAATGTATTCTGGTAATCCTTTTCTGAATTACCGATAACCAAACACTCTGTTAAAGGATTGACCAGTTTCATAGCCTGATATTGTTCATCAATTTTTAACATGATCTGAGGATGAGTTGTACTTAAAAAAGATAAGAATAAGACTTTTAAGTCGCTGAAATCTTTGTTTCTTTCAGGTTCAGTATGTATCTCTTTCTCTTGCTTAAAAATCTTAAACATTTTTCGACCATTGTAAGACTCTATAAAATAATAATCAGTTAAGCATGAATGATCAATAATAAACTGAACAAATTCTTCAGGTTCGTAGTTTTTATAGACATTTTGCATCTGGTTTTCATCTGTTCGATGGGCTTGAAAAAACATTTCTTTCATATTTAAGGATTTTAGCATTTTAACCAACAATTGATGCAATTCTGGTGTTTTTATAAAATGATGGAAAATATTAAGTGCTAAAACTGTATCAAAGTCATGATGACTATCTGTGTAAGAAAATATATCTTGATTAATAGTATGATAGCGTTTATTATTGGCAATTTTTAGTTTATTCAGAAAATAAAAAGGTTCTTTATTGATTTCAACAGCCGTACATTCCTTTCCAATTTCTTCTAATCGACTGCACATATATCCCCAATGAGTACCAATATCAAGAACTGTTTTACTTTCAGAGTTTATGTGTTTGACGATTTCATCAATTCTTCCAGTATGATAATAGCGAAATTCAGAAAGATCTGGATGATCAAGAGGTGCATAGACAAAACCATTATTTTTATTGGCGTAACCTTCAATCTCTTTTTTAAAATCGACCCATTTTTGATGACGAACTGTAACTTTAACAGGAATTAAAGGTATATTAAGGATTTTGGAAATGCATAAACGATGACGTCCATTATTAAAGATTATCTCCCCATTTTCTCCAATATTGATTTCCACAAAATCCTTGTTTGGATCCTGACAATATCCAATATTTTTCATATTTATGTATTGATTATCTAAATCGAGGCATCTCTGTTTGAATTCATACTCATTCGAACAATGCCATTTTGTTTGACCACTGTTGATTTCCTTCATGACTCTTTGGTAATAGGTTGTATCTTGCCAAGCTAAATTCTTTTCAATATGATCGGTTAACGATTGATAAAAATCTATTCTATCCTCAAATGATGGTTGATTTACATGCCAATCACCATCAATTGTTTCATTCTTATATTTATGTATTGAATACTCTTCTTGCATTGCTAGATTGATCGCATTAGGATTTATCCAAATGAAATCTGTATCTATAGTTTGTGCTTTTTCTTGTAATTCATTTTTCTTTAAAAAGTCAAAAAACTGATTTACTGGAATGACTATGATCCCCTCATGAACGGGTTTATATGAATCTGAAAGTAAAATCACCTGTGTTTTAGTAATCATGCTTGCATATAACTCAGCAGTTTCTGCTTGAAATGTCAGTATATAGGAGGATTTTATCTGAGCTCTATTTAGCTGTAGAAGGTTATTACCATCGTACATTGAAATGGCAATTGGCAGTTTTCCCATGATTTCTTTGTTATGAATCACTCTTAGATTATAAGAGTGAGAATCATTTTGAAAAAATAATCCAACTTTCTTTAAAAATTCAATAATGTTTGTATCAGTCATTTTTATAGAATCAATAAAAATGAAATCGTTTTTTTCTTGAGTGATATTGATCATATCTATTCTCCTGATAAATAATTCGGATTGATATCGATAAATAATATATAAAAAATGATCGTATTTAAATAAGACCATATCGAAACGAGCTCTCTAAAATCAGCTTGTTGCCATTTTTTCTCTTTTGTTTTTTTTAAAATTATGGGTGTTTTTAATCTCCAAAGATTTAAGGGATCTTCTGACCATAAGGGATGATTTAAACACTTGATAATTAAAGGTTCTAAAAAGTTATTAAACCAGTAAACCAAAGGTGTACTGAACCCTTTTTTAGCTCTTCTTTCATAGATTTCCATAGGTAAAATTTCCTTTAAAGCTTCTCTTAATATATATTTACTAAACCCATTACCTATTTTTAATTCTGCTTTTAAACCAAAAGAATAGGTTACTAACTCCCAATCGAGAAACGGTGATCGAATCTCTACACCATTAAAGGATGAAACGCGATCGAAATTTCTTAAAATCGAAGGTAAAACATCATAATGAAAATCTTGATAAAGTCTAGCATTTAAATTTTCATAAGTCTCATTTAAATAGCGACTATATCCACCCAACAACTCATCCCCACCATGTCCGTCGATAGAAACTCGGATACCTGCTTTTTTTAAAGAAGAATATAGTTTCATTGGAGGTGTAATAATACCATGATAGATATACTCATTTGCCCATATTGAATCAACAATATCTTTTGAACAAATATCTTGATTAAATTCGAGATAATGAGCATCAATTTCAAACTTTGAGGTCATGATATCAGCATATTCTCTCTCATCATTTTCAGTATCTTTAAAAGTTGCTATAAAGGCATGTTGCCAGTTTTCAGGACAACGATCGACATGACCTTTTTTCTTTAAATCTTGCATCACAGCTACCACTGAACTTGAATCTAGTCCACCACTGAGACAGGTACTAATAGGAACATCACTGCGCATTCTAATCTTAACTGCTTTATATAAACGATCACGAAATTCAGAGATCATTATAGAATCTTTTGTTGGAATCGTCGGTATATGATCTGAAGTATTCCACCATTGTGTTAGCTTATTGGATTGATAAGGTTTGTGACACAAGAAACACCCGCCAGGAAGCCTTAAAACACCCTTTAAAAGCGTTGTCTCGATTGCACCTTCTAGACTGTTGCAATCTTTATAATTATTCGTTAAAATCGACATTTCAAGAGCACTTTTAAATCCCTCTAAGGATAAGAAAGCTTTTATTTCTGAACTGAAAGCAAAGAATTTTTCGTTAGATATATAATACAAAGGTTTTTCTGAGAAACGATCTCGACATAAGAATAAGTTTTCTGTTTGAAAATCATAAAGAGCAAGTGCCCACATGCCATTGAATCTTAAAAAGCAATCTGTTCCCCATTCTATATAGGCAGCTGGAATAATCTCTGTGTCCGATGATGTCTTAAAGCGATATCCTTTAGCTTCAAGCTCTTTTCTTAATTCAATGAAATTAAAAATTTCACCATTAAAGGTAAGGATAATTTTTCTAGTATTGTGCTCATAAAGTAAAGGGCAATTAGCAGCTTCACTCAAATCAAGAATAGAGAGTCTCCGATGCCCCAGAGCGATATTATTAGTATAAAAAGTACCCAGACCATCAGGTCCTCTATGGGCTAATTGATTGGTAAACAATTCAAAGTTTTCTTTATTAATTGGGCTTTTGTACTGAATTAATCCTGTTATTCCACACATTATTGACCTACCTTTGTCAAAAGTTTGCTATTATTTTTTGCCTCATTATACTCAGGGCAAAGAGAAATTGCTTCACTTAAATATTTACCAGCAAGTTCAAAATCATTTAAAATATAGTAAACAACCCCAAGATTGTTATTTAACTCTGCTGATAATGGATTTTTTGTATAGGCTTCCTTAAACATTTCTAAGGCTTTAACGATATCCTGAAGATGAAAGTAAAATTCACCTGTCACCATATTAATTTCCCAGTCCTCAGACCAAGTATCATGACTGTGAAGGTGTTGAAGAAAGGCATCGGTTTGACCAGTTTGTAAAGTATTTTTTAAGCCCTCAATCTCTTCCATCAGTTTATCACAATCCTTAAAAGAAGAGGTTTGATAACGATTTTTAAATTTAATAAGCTTAGTATGATACAAATTACTTTGAGAAATCCGAGTATATTCGCATAGATTTCGATAATACAAGTTTTTATCCAGTCTATAAACTGCATATTCACAATTTCTTTTATCGTTAATACCACATAGTTTATTTTTGTTTTCTTCAAAACTAAAATCTTTTACAAAGCTGTAATTAACTCGTGTAAATTGTGTTAAATCAAAAGTCTTAGTTAATTGTTTTGTATTGATCGAAACCATCACTATGATTTCTGGAGGATTTAAGGGAATAATTTCTTTCAAAATGAAAGATAATTGTTTTAAAAAAGTGGGTTGATCGATAGTATAATCAAATACACTTTGTGGATAAACGCCCTTTCTTTTTGCATAATCATAAATCTGCGGTAAAGCACCCATGACGAATAGAGTCTGCTCTGCTGTCGTTATCTCTTGAATGAAAGAGCCAATTGCTTTCAAGATATTTTCATTGTTTTGTTTTTGTTCAGCTTTCAGGGTAAGACTTTGAAGTTTGTCGGTGTTTTTCCCAAAATACTGATATAATTCTATCATGTTTTTTCTAATATTCTGATCTTCTTGATTGAGACTAAAAGCTTTTTCAATATAAGTCAAGGCTGTTTTGTAATCCTGATTAAGACATAACAGTACACCCAAAAGATTATAAGCAGAAGCATTTTGATCATCAAGCTTAAGGAGTTTATTACAGAGTTGTGCTGCTTTCTTATACTGACCTGATTGAATAAGCCCTTCAGCAGTTTTTGTTTCTGTGGCTATCTTTTCATCAATTTCTTTAAAATGATCCAAACCTACTGTTAAAAATAAGTTTGCAATCCTTGGATTACTTTTATAAAATACCATTTTTTGAAACAACTCTGTTGGATTATTAAAAAACTCAATCGTTCTGCCAAAGTTAAAATACTCTTCCCAAAATTTATCATATTCTAAAAACGGAATAACCCCTTGTTGAAAACACTTCAAAAAGGAGGTAAAACTACCTTCATTTTTCAAAAAAATCCTAAATCGACTACTTTTCAGTATATCTTCATTTTCGGACTCTGAAATGATATAGGATAATTCCTTTTGAGGAAATTCAGAATGATAAAAAAGCTCCTCTATCCTTACCCTATCCATTTCCATCGTCATACAAAAAAGAATATCAATTTCTTTCATTTGCATTTTTTATCCTTTTTAGAATTCAAAGCCATCTCTAAAGCCGGGTGCAATCGTTTGTTTGTACCATGAGCAAGATTTGACAATCTGTGTATATTGATTGCATTCTGATGCTATAAAGTAAGATTCTGGGATATATTCCTCTCTAAAGAAAGTAGGAAACATTTCAGGAGGTGTATTATCAATTACCTTTTGACAAATAACCAAACTATCATGATACTTGGAAATGTAAGGTCTTCCTAATGTCGCAATTTGACATCTCAATTCATAATTGAGTATCATTTTCTTCAATTCTACATAAATAGTTTCAGGGGTGACATTGATAACAGGATATTCTTCAGCTAACATGTTATAATAATCTTTTTTGCAACCTGATAAGACTACACACCCACAAGCTAAGGCTTCCCGTTCTTGCTTACCTCCAATGACACCAAACAACTGACCAACCAGAATATCTGTGTCCGAATAAATAAGTAAAGCCTCTTTGTTTGGGACATTAACCAAAAGATTAAATTCAAACTCCACATTCTCTTTTTTAAGTCTATCAACCGCTTCCATCACATATTTGGTGCCCTTAATGGCTTTATTTGAAGGTGCATGAATAATGTGAGGAATTCGACGTTGAGAATTATTTTCGATAAATAGATCCGTATGAATTGAAACATTCAATTTATTATATGCTCTTAATGACAAATGTGACATGGTAGGTTGACTGTATATCTGGTCAGCATAGAACTCTACATTTCGCAAATATCTTAACTTTGTGGTAATTGTATTACCTGGTCTAAAATAATTTGAATATTCCATTAAAGGAAAATTGAACTTTTCAAATTCTTGATCACAAGCTGGTTTCCATCTTACTTCATCACCACACATAATCACAACGATCTTTTTACCTTTACTTTTTAAGAGAGCTAAATCACTATTATCAGGTCGGAAAGTCCTCCAAAAGAAAATAAAGATATCACATTCTCTAATTGCTTTGGCAAGCAAATACTCAAGAATTTCTGATTGTTTCTGATTATAGTCAACTGTATCGCCGTACTCTTTGATCATTAGATCAATATTGTAATCGATATTACTACAATCAATGATGGGCGAAGATTGATAAATAATGGCAGTCATTGTCTCGACTCCAAGTTTATGAAAACCTTCAACATAATCATTGATTTGAGAAGAAATATTGATCATTCCAAGAAAAATCTTCATGTTGATTTCCTATAAAACTGAGAATAATAAATATGAATGATTTTTGAATTTTATTGAAATCATTTTTATGTTGTTATTAATTATTGATAAGTCACTTTGATTATAGAGGTATTCTGAAAAATAGTGATGCATAAGAGCATTGTTGAGCTCCTGTTCCTCTCTATCTAAAGTGATTCCGTGAATCTTTCCATTTTGATTTAATGATAGACTTAACAATTGAAATAACTCATTTAAATCATCCTGATGAACCAAATGCAACATATTATTGAGTAAAATTGTGTCATATTTTTGACCTTTTGATAATTGCTGACTCAAGTCAAGCAGTCCAGAATAACCAATAGTCCACTCAGTCTTTTCTCCTGATTGAACTTTTTGTCTTATTTCAAGCGTCTTTCCTTCTTTTTTATCTTCTAAGATAGCACTTAAATCAATATTGTTTAGGTTATCGACTCTGTCAACAAAGCTGGATGGATTTAATCTGTAATCTGGAAGTTTAATATTAAAGGCAATTGACGTTAATTCATCATGCTTTTTGAGATAAAGAAAGTCATTTTTATCTCTAAAACCAACTAAATCTTCCTTAACTGCCGTATAATACATCTCACTGTATGGATAGCCAACAAATGGATTGATCGCATACATTCTTTCTGGGAACATTTCTTTTGCTCTGCTTAAGGTATAAAGCATCTCCTCTTCAGTTTCACCAGGTAAACCGATAATAAAACTTGCAAACGGAATGATATCATACTTATTACACAATTCCACTGCCCGTTCGATTTGAGCAATGGTGATTTTTTTATTCATTAAATCAAGCACACGTTGTGTTAAACTTTCCACACCTAAAAAAACATGTTTACATCCTGATAAGCTGATGGTTTTAACAAAGTCTTCATCTTGAAGTGCATCCACACGAGCTTCACACCCCCAAGCAATTTTTATATTTTTCTTATTTAATAAATCGCAGATATCAAGCGTTCTTTTTTTATTAACCAGAAAATTATCTTCTCGAAAATATATGGCATCTCGATTAAACTCTTTCATAAGCCTTTCTATATCAGAAATAACGCGTTCAGCAGAAAAATAAGTATATTGCTTTCCCCAAAATTGATCAACAGAACAGAAAGTACAACCGTATGGACAACCTCTACTCGTATTCATATTTGCCATTTTATATTGATCCATCATAGCAAAGCGGGTATTGTAAGGCATGTTCAATAAAACATCATAAGCTGGGAAAGGTAAATCATCTAGGTCTTTTAATCGAGGATATTGAATGATTCTATCGCTACATTTTCCTTCAACGATATCGACAATAGCCTTTTCTCCCTCACCTCTAACAACAAAATCAATAAAGGAGGGTAATGAATCTGGAGCTATTGATGGATGAGGACCACCAACCATTATTTTTCCGCTCCATCTCTTTTGTTCTCTCAAAATTTGAACTTTTTCAAGAATCCGAATGGCTTGAGGAAGCGTAATAGAACAAATATACATTCCAACAAAATCTATTTTATGCTCAATGAGATAGTCGACATTAAATGGATTGTTTGGTTCCAAATAATTATCAAAAAAGGTAACATCATGGCCATTCTCTCGTAAAGAGGCGATTAAAAAACCCATACCGATTGGAAATGTTTGTTCTCCAAAACTGACATAATGCATATTAGGTCGAGGAGGTCTGATTAGTACGACTTTCATTTTCTTCTCCTTTATCTTTTAAAGAAATTATTTGACAACTGAATCCCAACAACGCCAATATTGTAGATTTTCAAGGGGATTATTAAACTCAATTTTTTCATTTAATACACTTAGAACATTCCATAATGGCATATTACAACCAGCTTTAACAGTATGATCAATACTTGCTGGTAAACGTGGATTGATTTCCATCAGCATGGGCTGACCAACGAGATTAAACTTAAACTCTACATTAACCGTATAGTTTAAGCCGACCAGTTCAGCAATTTTCCTTGCTGTTATCATCAATTCAGGTAACTTGATCGTTTTACCATAGGTCGCCATTCCATAGAGATGTTTCTCTTCCGTTCTTAACACACATATCTGAGAAAGCTTATCTTGTAAAAAGACATCAGCACTAATATGGAGTCCAGGCAGATATTCACTCAACATTAAATCAGGAATAGAATCAATAATATCTATCCATCTATACAAATCTTCTAAAGGAATGGGATTATAATCTCGAGAAAAGAAACGTGAAGTTGCATCAATCGTTGGAAAAACAATTTTTACTCCCTGAGCACCTGTACTAAATTTTTTCTTTAAAACAACTGGTTTATGCTTAGCATCAAAATCTCTTAAAGCTTCGACTAAGGATTCTTTATCCTTGACAATCCTAAAAGCAGGTATTGGAACATCACAAGCTGAAAGATAGCGATATAATTCATGTTTATTATTACATATTTCAACGGCATTGTGATCTGACACAATGACTTGACAATTGAGATGAATGAAAAAATCTATATGATACGAATAAAAGCTCTGATCTTCAGTCGATAAGGGATATAGAATATTTATGTTATTTTGAACAATGATTGTTTTAAGCTCTTCTAATAAAACTTTGGGTTCTGATCTTTTAGATATGACAAATGATTGATCTGAAATAACTAAGCCATAAGCTAAAGAATCACAATCAGCACCAAAGATCTTAATAGTCCTTGATGACATTTTTAGGGCTTTATAAATCGCTATAAACCCATCATTACCGACAGAAGTACATAATATATTCAAATTTTTCATATCTTTTTGCTTACATAAATCAATTGACGATAATCTTGTATATCGTTATCAGATAGTTGCTTTAACAAAACCCATAGCTTTTCTTTTTCTGACTCAGAGATTGGCTTATCTTGAGTGACTCCACCGAAAATTAAGCTTGGAAATATACTGATACCATCGCAATGCAAACTTTTAAGAGAAGCATGCTTCATCATTCTATTCAATTCTTTTATTGGGTGAATCGAATAACGTAGTTCTTTCTGATCCCACATTCTTGCTCTGGTTGATGTCGAACCAATCGTGGTAAACTCCTCTATATCTTGGCGAATGAGAGCATAAGTAAGAGCATGTTCGAGCGTAGGTTCAGCATTAATCAATAATCCACCTGGCTTTAAAAGCTTTAAAGCAGCATCCATTGTTTCTATAAAATTAGGTGTAGAGGTAAACAAAGCCCAAGCTAGGATAACATCTGCAATACCCTCTTTAAAAGGAAGATGTTTGACATCATCAGCTAAAGCAAGTAAAGAAGCCTCAGGATTATTACTTTTAATTCTAAAGACACTTTCTTTTTCATAGTCGACAGCGATTACATTTTTAAATCCTCTTTGGATGAGATAATTTGTGATTCGGCCATCACCTGAGCCTAAATCAATAACTACTGCATTTTGATCAATCTCATTAGTTTTAAAATAGTGATCAAGTTTCTCTTCTGTAATGATTTGCTCTGTCCATGTCGTCGTATAAGGTGTCAGTGATCGAGCTGAAAATTGGCTTCCATGCCAGATAATATCATTACTGTCTGAGTCCAAAAAAGAATTATTAATTAAACAGTTATTAACCCATTGATAACCTTGAACACTTTCATCCTTTACCAACTCTTCTTTAAATAGTTCTTTATTAATAATCACGATATCTCCTTAGATTATTCTCTGACAAAGAGGATTTTCATTTTTTTTAATAAGACATTCTGCAACTTTTAATCCTGCAGTATTGAGCCATATGGTTGGTGTAATACCTAAATAAGATAAAGTATGGCTCATCGTTTTTACTTTTCCTTTTCTGAAAGGAAACAAACTGATTCCTTGATTTGTAATAAACTGATCATCGAGGTTGCCATAAAGATGAATTATGGACATATAAGGGTGTGCTTCTTTTAATAATTCTACATCAAGAAAACCCTTTTCACCTAGTATTTGACGTTCTTCTGAATAGTCACAGAAAAAAATAAAATCAAAAGTCTTGAGTTCCTTTAATAAAAGCTCTTGATTAACTGTCATAACGACTTCTTGTGCCCCATTTTGAAGAAAAGCATTTTGAATAATATCCCCAAATTCATCATCTGACCAAACTACAATTCTGTTTTTATAGATTTCAAAACCTGCTTCAAAAGCCATCTTTAAAGCAAGATTTCCGACTGAACAAAAAACGTTAAATGTTGGGTCTTTCTCCCAAGTACCACCGACCTTTATATTATTTTCCCGACAAATAGTCAGATCAATATCTTCCTCACGTAACTCCCATTGATCATACATGAGAGAAATCACGGCTTTATTCTTTTTTAAATGAAGAATAAACTCATGATCAATAGGCCTCAAGGCACCATGATTACAGACAATATCAATATCCTTTAACTGGTCAAAATCTCGTTTATTTAAACTGAAGGTAAAAGAAGCTTCTGGTATGTTAAACTGCTTAAGGATTTCTAGAAATTGCTCTTTAAAATCCACAGCTTTCCCATAAATTGAGTCTTGACTCCAAACTGTAATACTTTTTGCACCAGCCAAAAAAGGAATAAGAGGTGTATATAAATAGGCATTTGAACCCATTTCAGTTAAAACATTCAAACCTTTTACATCAATAACAAAAGCCTTAACGGCCTCGTTTATCTGTTTAAGGACTCTGATATGATTAATAACCGGTTGTTTCATGCTTGACCTTGTTTTGAAAAACGCCCAGAATAACAGGCTTCTTCACTATGGAAATATTCTATTTTTAATCTGTTTTGAAAAATCATACTTTCGAATTCTTCTTTAGAATACCGTTGAGCATTACTGGGTGCATACCAATCAAAATTGACGGACTTAGAAAGTTCAAATCCTCTATCTGCATCCCAAAAACATTTAAGAAAATTCCAATAGATAAAACGTTGAATATCATATTGTCCTCCCTTAATACCTAATAATGGTATATCAGGACAATCAAATTGAATATTCAGTTCAGACAGTCTTTTACCGAGTTCAGTGAGTTGAGAAGAAAAAGCCCACATATCTTCAGAAGATATTTGATGGGTTTGTGTTCGAAAAAACTCATCGAGTAATTCTCTGGGAAGAGCCTTTTTAGCATACACATAACAGGCAAATTCACCTTTTTCTGTGAGAAGTTCTGATAAATGTTTAAAAGTCTTTTCAGGATTCTCAGTATGATGAATCACTTGATCACAAAGAACAAAATCAATCGTTTGATTTTTAATACCAGTATGGGCGATGTCGCCTTGAATGAAAAAGAGATTTGGTATGTGTTTGTAATAATTCACATTGGATTCAATAACATTTGAAATATCCATACCAATAACGTTCGATTCAGGCGCTAATTGAGCTAACCAAGCGGATTTATAACCCATGCCACACCCTGCATCAAGTATGATTTTCTTATGCGAAAGAAACACCTTTAACGCATTTTCAGTTTCAAATCCATAAAGTGCTTTAAACCATTCAAACTGCTTTTGAATACCGATTTTGACATTTTCCATAACCTCGACTTCTTTCCATTTTTCAGAAAAGATATCTTTCGTTTGATTCTGGTTCTTGTCGAGTTGATCTATTTTAGAAATAATATGATTTTGTTGGATTTCTATCTTATGAAAAAAAATTTGTTTGAGTTCCTTCATTATTACCCCTTGAAGATTTTTAACCACCACTCAAAACTGAGTAATGACCAAATGAGAAGTCTGCGATTTTGTTTACCAGTAAAATGCTCATCTAGTAATGAATGAATTGTATCTGGTCTTAAATAATCATATATGAAAGCTGTTCGATTGTAAAGTAAATCTCTGATATACTCAATACTCTCTCCTTTAAACCAAGAAGCATCTGGAGCGGAAAAGCCTTGTTTTGTAGCATTTTTATATGAATAGGGTAAATATTCTGTTAATGCTTTCCTTAGAATGAGTTTCCCATCATTTGTTTTATTGTAATAATTGAGTGTTTTAGCACCTGATTCATTCTCATTGAGCCTAGTAATATTCACTAAATTCTTGAGTTTGTATTGAATTGGTATTCTTGCTGAATAATCCACCAGATCATTATCTAAAAATGGAAGTCTTGTTTCTAAAGAATGAGCCATACTCAATTTATCTTCAACGACTAATAATCCATGTAAAAAAGTCTTACTTTCAAAATACAAGGAATGATTAATATACTCTTCTGGAGTATTGAGTTTGGTATGATTCTTTTTATTATAAACACTGCGAAAGACTTCTTTAGTTGGATAATGATGGACGTCCTTATAAACATGTGCTTGGAAGAAATGTGGTTTTAAACTATCAGGTATTAATCGCATCCAATAATTATAGTAATTATCAACATAATTATCAAAAGACTCGCTTTTCATAGCACTGTAGTATCGCCATGGATAACCTGCAAATAATTCATCTCCGCCTGCACCTGAGAGTGCCACCTTAACAAATTTACTCGCTAATCTAGATATATAATAGTTTGGATAGCATTGTCCAACACGTAAATCTTCGAGATGCCAAATCAGTTTTGGCATAACACGTTCCATGTCGCCTGCTTTCAAAACAACTTCATAATGTTCGGTTTTTAATATGTAAGATAAATATTCAGCATTTTCTCTTTCATCATATCCAAGTTCTAATCCTGAAGCTGAGTTAAGATCAAATCCACAAGTAAAGGATTTTAAATTCGGAATAGCTTGGGATGCTATTGCAGAAACAGAACCTGAATCCATCCCCCCGCTTAAATAAGAACCGACTTCGACATCACTATTGAGTTGAAGAGTCACTGCTTTTTTAAAAAAAACTTGGATATTCTCAATGATTTCATTCTGATTTGTTAAGCTTAAATCATCTTGATAATGAAAATCCCAGTATTGTTTTTTTTCAATTTTGTTTTGCGCCAATTGAATTTTCATAAAATGTCCGGCTTCAAGCAAGAAAACATTTTTGAAAAGCGTTTTATTGGAGAATATATTCTGAAATGAGAAATATTCATTCAAAGCTTCATGACATACAGTAACGTTAAATAATGGATGCTTTAAGAAAGCCTTGATTTCGGAACTGAATAAAAAGGTTTTTCCTGTATGGAAATAATAAAGAGGTTTTATCCCATAACGATCCCGAGCTATAAAGAGTTCTGAATTTTGTTTATTATAAATTGAGAAAGCGAACATACCATTTAAACGAGTTAAACACTCTTCTTTCCATTCAACATATGCATAAAGCAAAACTTCTGTATCTGTGCTAGATTTGAACTTGTACCCCAACGTTTTCAATTCATTCTTAATAACCTGATAATTATAGATTTCTCCATTAAAACAAATGACATATTGTCCATCTTCTGATTCCATTGGTTGATGACCTAAGGGTGATAAATCTAATATCGATAGTCTTTTATGTCCAAAGCCTATATAAGAATGAGACCAATAACCTTCACTATCTGGACCTCGATGTGTCATATTATTATTCATTTCTCTCAGAATATTGATAGAAATGGGTTCACCATTCGTATTAAAAATTCCGGTTATACCGCACATAAGTCAATTCCTTTTTGGAGAACAGTGGATTTCATTTTAAAAAGCCCTTCAAAGTGTCGATAATATATTTTTGAGTATCGATCTGAAGTTCATGATAAAGAGGTAGAGTTAAAACTCGTTCAAAAATCTTTTGACTGTTACTGCAACTATTGATCTGAATCGTTGAGTTATTTTGAAATGCTGGTTGTAAACTGAGAGAATAGGTTCCAATTTGTACCTCAATCTCTTTTTCTCTCATTTTTCCAATCAATTCATCTCTTTTGTCTGTAAATACACAAAAGGATTGGTATGAATGAATACCCTTTTCTGTTGTTTTAGGTATTTGTACATTCAATCCAGCTGCCTTAATGATTGTAATATAATTTTGAGCGATCTCTTGTCTTCTTTTTAGTAACTCATCGTAATATTCTAATTGTCCCACCCCAACTGCTGCTAAAACATTCGGCATTTTATAGTTTGTACCGATCATTGTAAAAGCAGTTTCTTTTCGATCTTGACTCTGAGTAATTCCAAAATGCTTGTAAGCATGCATCCATTCATACCAAGCTTTATTATTGGTAGTCACTAAACCACCTTCACCTGTGGTGATAAATTTTCTAGGATGATGACTAAAAACGCTAATATCTGCTAAATTACCTGTCTTTACTCCCTGATATGAAGAACCAAGAGAACAAGCTGAATCTTCAATAATATAGAGTCCAAATTCTTTTTTTATCGCATTGAGCTTTTCGTAATTGAGAGGATTTCCAAAGATAGAGACAGGCATGATGGCTTTTGTGTTAGGTGTGATCGCTTTCTTGATTTTTTCATAATCAATAAGCATTGTATCTGGATCAACATCTACAATGATCGTTCGCGCACCTACGATTGAGATTACATCAGCTGTGGCAGGATAAGTATAATCAGGTATGATAATTTCGTCGTCAGTACCTATATTCAGACACCTTAGTGCTAATTCAAGTCCAGTTGTACAAGAGCTCACAGCTATAGTATATTGACAACCGATAATTTCTCTCAGCCTGCCTTCAAATTCGCTGGTTACACTTCCTTCAGTAAATATACCAGAATCAAGAACATCAAGAACCCTTTGCTTGATCTTGTCGTTCATAAATGGTTTAATTAATGGTATTCTCATGCTTTCCTCTTTTCTTCACTGAAAACTTCCCTCACAGACAAGTCTGGATAGGATCATAATATTACATAAAGCATTGCTTATGCCGATTAGAATTACCCATTTATCTGTTTTCTATATCAATAATCGGAAAATTTTTCCCTTATTACTCTATATGTTATCAAGTATATTGCCTACAAATTACCAATGCATTTTGTTAGGTTGAACGGAAGTTGTAACATTCTATGTCAATGATTTAAGAAGGTTATGTTTTTGATGATTGATCATTGTCATAGCAGAAGTGCTTATTAGATAGCATTTTTTCAATCATAAAGCTATGTATCTGACATAGGATGTACCTATAAACATTACTTTCACTTCTAAATTTCTTTATTTCTCCATTCAATAAGCTTTAGTAATCCAGCTTCAAGACTATAAGTGTATTTGTATCCAATTTCTTTTTCTGCTTTCAGACGTGAACCTATCCGGTTTTTAACCAATTGACGAGCATCATCTGCAGAATAGGGTTTATAAATTACTTTTAGATCTGAATTTTTAAGTTGTAAAATCAAATCACATAACTGCTTTACTGTTGTTTGAACTTCTGTTCCAACATTATAATAACCAAATTCAGTATCTGATTTGAGAGCTTCAATATTTGATTGAGCAACATCTTCGACATAAACAAAATCATAAGCTTGAGAACCATCCCCATTAATAACAGGTTGCTCACCTAAATCAATTTTATTCAGCATGATAGGAACAACACCACTATAGGCAGCTTGTTGATCTTGATGTGGTCCATAAACATTCATGTACCTTAACCCTATCACAGGAAGTCCATAGCGATCATTGAAAGCGGTACACATAGCTTCTCCTGAAATCTTAGTAGCACCATAGAAATTTTTGTTATTAAAGGGATGAGCTTCTGTCATTGGCACTTCTACAGCATCTCCATAAACAGAGGCTGAGCTTGAATAGATGAGTTTTTTAATCTTATTTTGCACACAAGCTTCAAGTACATTATACGTACCTTCGATATTAACATGAAAAGCTGTTCGCGGAAAGTCTTTACAATGTAATAACCACATAGCTGCTAAATGGAAAACATAATCAATACCTTCCATTGCCTTGTTTAATATATCTGTGTCACGAATATCCCCACCTAAAGGAAAGATAAAACAACGTGGATCCTTGAGTGATTCTTCAAGATATTCCCTTTTACCTCTGGCAAAATTGTCATAAATGATCACTTCTTTAAGTGGTTCCTTAAGTAATTGTGTAACTAAGTGCGAGCCTATAAAACCCGCACCACCAATGACTAATACTCTCTTATTCTCTAATTGCATAAGTTGCCTCCTACATCGTTTTTTATTTTAATACTTAAATTGTCTTATATGTCGATCAAAACGGCTTGAGCTCTTTCGGAGTGACATACCTTCGTGATTATTGTTTATTTCTAAACCCTCGATTACAATCATGAGCTACCTATTAACCGTTAGTTAATGAATTTTCTACTCTGCTTTATTTGACTGATTCTTTTTCAGTTCATTGATCACAGAAATGATCATATCTGATACCTTATCCCAACTAAAATTTTCTAGGGCATAATCATGAGCTAAATTACCATCTATTTTCATTTGTTCTCTATTCTTTAAATATCCGATTATTAGTTGTTTTAATTCTTCAATATCATTAAAATTGTAAGAATGTAACCAGCCTGTTTTTTCAAATTCTCTTAAACCTTTTGCTTTGGAAGTAATCACTGGCAATCCTACTGCTGCGAATTCTCTCAGTTTAATTGGTGATGCAAAATTGTCCATTTCTTTAGCTAAGGGAATAAATGCAATGTCTATACAATTAATCCACATATTTAATTCTTCGTAAGGGACATTTTCTCTGATTATTATCCTATTTTGAGTATTTGTTCCCAAAACCTTTTCTTCCAGTTTTTGAAGATTTTTCCCACTACCAATGATTAATAAAACCACAGGATAATGATTAAAAAGAAGAAGATAGCAATCTATCAGATCATTTATTGTTTGAAGATTTGATATATCTCCTATATAACCAAGGACAATATCATCATCTCTAAGATGAAGGATATTGTTTTTTAAATGAAGCCTTTTTTCTCTAGATAATGGAAAAAACTGTTCTAGATTACACCCATTCTGAATTGTTAAAACCTTTGCTTTGGGTATAGTATTAAATGTAAGCATATCTTTGGAACCATCATTTGTTGTTATTATAAAATCAGCTGATAATGCATCCTTAATCTGATATTTTCTAACAATATTTTTTAATAAACTATTAGATCCAATGATCTTAAATTTTCTTTCATACCAATTATTGTGTTCTGAAATTAAAAGAGGAAATAATTGCAGTTTACGCCCTAAGTACCTAAGTAATGAGGATGGTAAAAAAATATACCGATGATATATTATATCGTATGAATCTGTAAGTGCTTTTATTGCCATATAGAATTGGATGATATTCAACATAATGATCCAAAAAATATTTTCTTTATATTCTAATGGTAAAGAAATAATATCTAAATTGTTAAAAAACCGTTTATCTATTTTTCCCGCAGGTATTACACAGGATACATGATGACCTTTTTTATGTAAAGAATAGGCTACTTCAAAAAAATGGACTTTTTTCCCAGTGTTTTGAATGGGATTAAATAAACCTAACATTAATATTTTCATAACAACTCCATTTCTCTTTCTAATTAATTCTTACGCTATATCTACAAAAATGGCAAGTTTTTTTTTATAATTAAAAACATGTTAGCAGTTACATTTGTGTAATTTTTTCTAATTCATATACAGAGTTAACAATATAGGTCGGATTAACCTGATTAATTTCGCTTTCCGATCCATAACCCCATGTAACAGCAACAGAATCTATTCCACATAATTGAGCACCAATAATATCATGTTTACGGTCACCAATCATTAAAACTTTGCTCAAATCCCTCAAATCAAATTCTTTAATGATATACTGAATAATTTCTTTTTTTTCAACTCGACTATTATCTTCATTACAACCTACAATTTCTTCAAAATATGGTTTAATACCAAAATGATCTGCTATCTTTTCAGCATATTTTGTGAGTTTTGATGTAGCCATAAATATATTAAAATCATTTCTCTTTAGATTTATTAACAGATTGACAATATCAGGATACAATTGGTTTTCAGAAAATCCCTTTTCATGAAAATATTCTCTAAAAAATTCTATGGCTTGTTTTGTTTTTTTATCGTCTAACTTGAAATAGTTTTTAAAGGTTTCCACCAGTGGCGGACCTATAAATGTTAAAAGAATATCAGAATCATAAAATTGAATTTTAAGCTTGTTTAAAGTGTATAAAAAAGATTTAATTATCCCGATTTTGGGATCAGTTAGTGTTCCGTCTAAATCAAATAACAAATATTCGTATTTCATAGAGACTCCTTTAAAAAATGTAAATTAATATGAAGATTTGAACTTGTGAATCCATTAAAGATTTATTTTAAAGAAAAGTAATAAAATTAAAATCTATTTGTATTCATTTAGGTGTTATTGCTTATGAATTCTAGAAATTGAAATAATATTAAAAATTAAACAAGACCGTCTAGGTTCTAAAACATAGACGGTTAATTTATTAACTATTTTATGATTAAGAGTTTCTTGGTAATATTATAACTTGGGCTTGATAATTGATAGAAATAAATACCACTAACACTTTGTTTATTATTTGTATCTTTTCCATCCCATTGTATTGTATGATTCCCTGAATTTAGAATTGAATATTGTTTTACTATTTGTCCTTTGATATTGTAGATTTTTAAATCAGCTGTTTCAGAGTCTTTTACTTTAATTCTAAAATTAGCAAGATGCTCTTGTTTTATTGGATTTGGATAGACATTTTCAATTAAGGTAGAGTTAATAATGGGTGGAGTAACTATGCCTTGAGTTGTTTGAACGGTAACAGGACCATAATATTGAATCGATCCGTTTGCTTCAATGGATTGTAACCAATAATAATATGTGTTATTAATCTCTACTTCAGCATCGCTGAAAGAATAGTGTTGTTCATTTGTTTGATTTGTGGCATTCAATATTTTATTAGTTACTCGATTAGCTGACTCTAATAGATTAATATTATTTCGATAAATATAATAGCCAAGCAAATTACTTTCAGATTGAGTTGTCCAGGCAAGACTAACAACATTTGAAGCAGAACAAGTTGCTGTAAAAGAAGAAAGAGTTACTGGCAATGTAGCATTATCATCTGGATATTGCCAACTTAAATAAGGGTATCCATCATTTCTACCGTTACCAATATTCCATATTTCTTCTGTTCCATTACTTGGTTCTCCCTTAAAATCCCAACCATTATTAACATAAATATTATTTAGATTTAGAGCTTGAATTGTCATAACCATAGTTGTTTGTGGAGAACCAATTCCAGTTTCATCTGTATCCTGATTAGAAATATCACTATCAAAAAAGTTTGAAGAATTTTCAGAATAATAATCAAATCCAGTAAAACCTTTATTTGTTGGCGTTTCACCTACTTGATAAAATACACTGCCTGTACTATAACAATTTTTTATATGACTTGGGGCTGGTGGATAGAAATTCATAAAATCACCCTGATTATGACCTATAAAACCACCAAATTCTTCACCGCCACTTGAACTATTGGTCACATTTCCCCTAGAGTAACAATTAAGAATTGTTGATAACATTTGTGTCCCAGCAAAACCACCAACCTGATCACAGCCAACAACATTTCCTGTACTGTAAGAATTGGAAATATTAACAAAATAACCAGTTACTCCTACAAATCCCCCAGCAAAATATAAAGATGCTGTGACCTCACCAGTACTGTAACAGTTTTTTAATACAGAGTTGCTTCCAGCTCCACCAATCAATCCGCCAACATGGGTCTCACCAACAGTTGTACAAGAACTATGGCTATTCACAATGGTTGAATTGATTGAGTAACCAACTAATCCGCCCACTTGTTCATGTCCATATACTGCACCAGAACTAAAACAATTATTTATTATAGAATTGTTTTCTACAAAACCAGCTAATCCTCCAATGTTGTAAGAATCAAGATTTCCTGACATTATCTGAATATTGGTAACACCTAAATTACTTATCGTGGCTCCCGATATATAGCCAAATAGCCCACCGCCGTGCAAATAAGGGAAACTAACACCCAGTCCATTTATAAAGTGCCCCTGCCCATTATATGAGCCCGTGAAAGGAAAATTTAAGGGATCGCCTCCATCCCCATAATATCCAATAGGAGACCAGCCTATATGTTGAAACCAAGATACTGTAGAACTGGCTTCAATGTCAGCAATTTGTAAATAGTGATTAGCCCAATTTGCCGTATTAGAAGAAATCCAGTATAAATTTTCTAATGTAGCAATTTGATAAGGATTGTTAACTGAACCATCTCCAACAGATGGAGGGACAGCAACTTGTGCGCATATTGACCAACTGATCATGATCATAAATATGATCAATGTTACTCTTTTCATAAAATCTCCCTTTTCTCCTCATTTGCCTTAGTGTTAAACAACAAATAAAATTCTATAAATTATAGAAATATTTTATTAAAAGTCAACTAAATAATTCTAAAATTATACAATATTTCATTTTAATTGTAAAATTAATTAAAACAAATTTGAGAAATCTATATACAGCTTCGCCCTATGAATTCATAATTAGGAATTTTTGAGATATTGTTTTAAAATGAGCCTCTCACATCCCTGTTATGAGTTTTTCAAATATTATGTCTTTTTTATATTCTGTCAACAATTAAATAGATTTCAGGGATTTTTCTTGACTTTTTTAAAAAAAGATAAACATAATGGGTTTGAGTATTAAATCAGTTCTATTTAAAAATAAAACTGAAATATTAAAATTAAGGAAGATCAATGAGCAAAGAAAATCTGGGAGCTTGTGGGTTAGTTTGTTTAGAATGTGGGGCTTATATAGCTTATAAAACAAATAATCAAGAATTAAGAAAAAAAGTTTCTGAAAAATGGTCAAGAATCTACAATCATCTAATAAATGAAAATGACATCAATTGTGTAGGGTGTATGAAAGAAGGATTGAAATTTCCACACTGCTCAGAGTGCAATATCAGAAAATGTGTAAATGAACATAAAATCAATCACTGTGCAGAATGCAATGATTTTGTTTGTAAAGAAATTGAAAATTTCATGAATCTGGACCCTCAAATTAATGATCATCTAATAGAATTAAGGGAAGAGTTTTTAAATAAGAATAATTCAATATAATCTTACTTAAAAATCAATTATTTCATTTGTGAATTAATTTTATTTGACTCCTAAATTCTTTCTATTAATTTGTCAATAAATGGAGGCTAAGATGAAGAAATGGATACTATTTTTTATAGTTTTTTTATCAACTACACTATTTTTGTGTGCTCAAGATGACACCTATGAAGATATATTTAATCAATTACCGCATTTTTTAACCAATCAAGAAAAGCTCTTAATGGATGATTGGGGGAAAAAGATTATCCCAACTCAACCACCATCATCTCCTGTAAGAGCTGTAGCAGAGTTTGAATCAATGAGCTCGGTTTTAATTCGCTATCCTTTAGGATTTCCTGTATCTTTTGTTAAAACATTAGCAGAAAATTGCAAAGTAATCACCATTGTTGCAAATCTAAGCACTCAAAACAGTGCGATCTCTTCCTTTAATGGCGCTAATGTTAATATGGAAAATTGCAGTTTTATGATCGCAAATACTGATTCTTACTGGACTAGAGATTATGGCCCTTGGTTTGCCTTTGATGGTAATAATCAATTATGCGTTATTGATTTTACTTATAATAGACCTAGACCAGCTGATGATGTTATTCCTTCTCAATATGCAATTTATGATACTTTAACTAGCTATTTGATGAATATCAATCAAACTGGTGGTAACTATATGACTACTGGCACTGGTATAGGTGCCTCCACAATGATAGCTTATACTGAGAATAATAATAACAGTGCTAATGTTAATAATATGATGAATAGTTATTTAGGTATATCAGATTATCTCGTTTTAGAAGATCCAAATAACACCTATATTGACCATATTGATTGTTGGGGAAAGTTTCTAGCACCTGATAAAGTTTTAATCAGATCGGTTCCAACCAGTCATGCACAATATAATGCTATTGAACAAACTGCTCAATTTTTCGCTAATACTCAATCATCATATGGACATCCTTTTAAAGTTTATCGTGTCTTTACTCCTCAAAATCAACCTTATACTAATTCTTTGATTCTCAACAACTTTGTGTATGTTCCGATCATGAATTCTTCTTATGATGCCGATGCTTTAGCTGCGTATCGTCAAGCAATGCCTGGTTATACAGTAGTAGGAGTCTTAGGGTTATCTGCAGCTCCTTGGGAATCAACTGACGCCTTACACTGTAGAACTCACGAAATCCCTGACAGAAGAATGTTGTATGTCAATCATATCCCTCTTGAGGAAAATCAGCCATTACAAGAAAGTTATCTGATAGATGCTGATATCATTTCTCATAGCCAAGGTCAAATAGTTAGTGACTCAACCCTAGTATATTTTAGAGTAAATGGGTCTAACTATTCAAGCGTTCCTTTAACTAATATTAGTGGAACTCATTATCAAGCATTGATTCCTTCTCCTGCTATGGGAGACACTGTTTTTTATTATATTCATTGTGTTGATTCTAATAACAAAAAAGCTAATCATCCTTTAATTGGCTATCCTGATCCGCATTATTTTGTTTTATCAATTGATCAAAATGCTCCTCTAATAGTTCATTCACCCATAAACAGTGTTCATTTAAATGATTTTCCTTTAACCCTAACTGCTGAAGTCACAGATAATGTTCTTGTTTCAAATGTATTTTTGGAATACTATACTACTGATTCAACTCAGGTCACATCATTAGTAATGCAACATATTGCTAATTCTGATGTTTGGACTATCGATTTTAATCCATCTTTTAATGAACAAAACTACCTTTACTATCGTATAAAAGCTACTGATAATAGTTCTCCTGAAAATATTTCTTACTATCCTATTAACAATTGGATAGTTATGCAAATTTCTTCAGATAATACTGAAATACCTGTTATTAACAATAAAATCACTTTGAAATCAGTTTATCCAAATCCCTTATCACTTCAACAAAATAATGATTTTAAAATTGAATATTTTAGTAATACATCCGGAATAATTACTTTTGATTTGTTTAATATCAAAGGACAAAAAATATCTACAAAAAAAGTATATAGTTCTTCCAATCAAACAAAAACGCTCACTTTTTCTCTCGATAGTGAAAAAAATAGCATTTCTTCAGGAGTTTATTTCATTCGGATGAGTGGATCAGGTAATCATATTTCAAAAAAGTTACTTTTTATTAAATAGGCAGTTATGAGCACTATCTGCAAAGTATGCCATGAGATCAAATCAGGCTGTTGTTTATACCCTGAGAATAACGAAGGCACACAAATAGGATTAACTTTTAATGAGATCAACAAGATTGTTTTTTCTACTGGGTTATCCTTTAATGATTTTATTGAGCAAGACAAAGTTGATCATAAGATAGTTGAGGATCTAAGTCAGCTGGTTCATCCTGTTTTTAGAAAAATGTTTCATGATCAAATACGTTTTAAATTGAAAGTTAAAGATGGAATGTGTGTGTTTTTAGGAAATAAAGGATGTTTACTTCCAGTTTCAATTCGACCTCATTATTGCAGGTTATTTCCCTTTTGGTTTCAATCTGACAACTACTCACTTATGATTCTCTTAAGTGACACTTGCATAGCACAGCAAAGAGAAAACAATATCAAGTCTTTACTTAATCTCTTTCATACCAATCAGGAAGAACTTAACAGAATCTTTAAAATATTATTATCTGATGCTGAAGATCATGTTAAGGAGCTTGGCAATTCTTTCTCAAAAAGGGTTGAAACTGAGCTATGTTTTAAACCCATTACAAAAAAACAAAAATACTCAATAATTGAGATGGTAAAAACTATTTGGGACGGAGATGATTATATTCCTTTAGTTTTTGATAAATGGGTAGAAGATAAAAAAGGTTTATTTATTGGCGCTTATTTCGACAATCGATTAGTTGGAATCTCAAAGCTTTCATTTTATAATAAAGGGTATGCCTGGTTGGAAGGATTGAGAGCCGATCCAAATAGTCCTGTACGTGGGATTGCTAGAGGTTTTAATACTTATTTTTTAAATTACTTAAAAGATTGCAAAAATATTAAATCAATAGAATTTATTACTTATTACGCCAATTACCCATCAATTCACTCCGCTGAAAAATTCGGTTTTAAGAAGGTAGCAAGTTACAGTTACAAATTTTTAGAAATTAAAAAAAAACCAGATTTAACAAACATTGAAACACCTGTTATTTGTCAGGATGTAAAATCAATTATCAAATTGTTAAAAAATAGTGATTTTCTTCAAGAGTCCAGAATTTGTTCTGGTTGGAAAGCTTATCCTATGAGTGAATTCACTATCAAAAAATTTTTTACCAACCAATCTCAATGTCTTGCCTATTTGAATGAAGGAAAAATCAAAGCATTAATCTTATTTGAAATCGATGAGGATAGAAAAGAAACTCATATTAATTTTATATTCGCCTCAAACAATAATGATTTAGAAGCTTTAATTAAGACTGTGATTTATAAAAGTTATCAAATTGGCATTAAATACTTTGATGTTTCGATCCCAAACGATCATCCCTATATGAAATTTTTTAAGATGTTAAGATTTAAAAGTTTTGAACATGATCGGGATTATTTTTTATTTAGATATGAAGATTATAATTCAATAAACTGAAGTATTCTGGCAAAGCTTTGTCTCACAAGGTTTGAAGGATGGTTTTTAAATAATTCTTTCTGTTTATAAAGAAACTCAAATGTTTCTGAGTTTTGTTCTATTCTTAGTTGTAGTAGATGTTCTAGTATATTAAATAAAGATTGATTTAATACATCAAGTAGATGGTATAAATGAGATTCCGTACCTTCAGCAACTAGTAGCCAATATCCATCATCTGATATTACTACTTTTTGTATAGGATTTTCAAAATATAAGGTTTTAAAAGTGTTCCTTTTTTTTGTGTCATAAATCTCTAATTTCCTATCTGAATAACAAGCTATATAAGGGTAATTTTTCCAAAAATGAATTGTTTTGAAGGCTTTATGAACAGTAAATTTATAATTTAGCTTAAATAATTCTGATGAATATATCAAGACTTCACCATTTTCTTTTCCAGAAGTAGAAACCGCAAAGACATCTGCTTTAGTTGAAAATCTGGCACAGGTGACATTATTATCAAACAATTCTGAATAGACCAAATTAAGAGTCTCAACATTGTAGATTCTAATTTCTCCTTTCCATCTGTCACCACAACCAAGTAAGATGTATTGATTATCAAATGAAAGATCAAATGAATTTATCGATCGATCAACTTTTATTAATTTTACATTGGAAAAGTTAAGAAAATCCGTAATATGAATTTCAAAATTCGACCATGATAGTAAGTATTTCATATTATCGGTGATCATTGCATTTTGTTTAAATTGATTATACTTTAAGATAGCTGTGACTTTTTTATTCACTAAACTAAAGATTTTTAGACTGTTTTCTCTTCGTCCAACAATAAATTGACCATCGCTACTAATTGTTAAAACATCTAAATCATATCGCGGAGATACAGTCTCGACCAATTCTTGAGTGAGAACATCAAATACTTTTATTGATTTATCAGTTCCTGCACTAAAAACCCGATGAGCTTTTCCATCAAACATAGCTTTCGTGATATCAGAAGAATGGAAAAATCTTACTAAACTACCATCCACTAAATTATATATTACTATCGATTTATCACCACTAGCAGATAAGAAGTATTGTCTATTTTTGCTGAAATTTATATCTCTCACTGGGTGAACATGAGAAATCTGAGTAATTTTTAACAGTGTTGGTTCATTATGTAGAGTTTGACATAAAAGAGGAAAGTTTTTGGGGTGAGTATTATTTTTTATAATTCTATTAAAAAGAGAAACGATTACAGGATCATTAAGATCAATTGAGCTTTGATGTATAAATTTTAACCATTCATCTTTTAGCTCTGGATTGATCGATTTTAATATGGCTCTTTGAACATCTGTATCAGTAGATTTTGAAAATATAATTCCTAAAATTGTCTGATTTCTGTCCTGATATAATTCTTTTGTGGATACCTTTTTTAAGGTATAGATAAAATCATTTTTTTCAATAAGATTATTACACTTAGTCTCTGCGATTTCTTTTAGGTTTTTTATGGATCTCGCATCATTAAGAGTTATTATTAATCGATCTCGGTGTTGTTCTATTTTAAGTTTTTCTAACATTTTATTTTCTACTATCTTACTTTCGAAATTTAATGTTTTTAGACTAAGTTTCTTACCAAAAAATTCACCAAGTGGAAAATTCATAAATGAAAAGAGATAACTTTCAGGCATATCAACAGGAAAAGATGTCAGTGTCTTTAAGATATGAAAGTTTCTTAAAAAAACTAGATATGAGATTTCATCATTTATTTGACTTATTTTTCCCGAATCATTACTTTTATTCTCATTTATCAGTGCATTACTTTCCAGTAATTCCTTTTTTTCACAAAACATCTCTTCGATAAATACTTCTGCATCATCTAAACATCTGTAAAACTTTTCATGATCTATCAAAAACGCTAATATACCAGAACGATAATCAATTGAAGCTACAATATCAGAAAATACTTCATCAAATAGATTAATTAAATATTCTAATCCATAATAAAGACAATCATTTAAATTGTGATAATAGATCTCCACTGCATCAAAAGGTTGCTCCACTGGAGGGACAGAGTAATATTTATCTATTCCATAATGCCAAAGTAATAAAAACAATTTTTGTTTATCATTCAGAAGATTAAAAAAGAAAATCTGTAAAGTTTGAGATTTTGTTAGAAAATATACATAAGGTTCCCAATAATATATAAATTCTTTTAAATCACAATCCTGTGTTTTTAGTACAGCAATATGCATAAAATCTATACTATAAGACAAAGAGTCTTTCTGGCTCTTTATCACTATCATTTTTTGTATGATTTCATTTTTTAAATCAGGGTGAAGATTTAGAAAAAAATCCTCTTTATCTGCATTTAATATCTCATAATTGTTTAATAAAAAATTTATGAGGATTGGTCTGAACTCAGACAGATATATTTTTTTTAATTCAACTAAAGATTTGCTAAAAATTAAAGTTTGTATTATTTTTTCCTGATTATCCTGTTTTATTCTTCCTAGTAGATTAAACAATTTTTCTGGATAGTTCTGATATTTATTTAGTAAAAAGGGAAATATTTCATTTTCATATTCTGTATTCAAAAAGTTCTTTAAAAGAGAATCATTTCTTAATTCAATAAGCTTGCGGATAATATTAAGCTTATTCTCACTGTTTTGATAGGGGAACATCTGGTACAATTTATCAGCATCATCAGCATATTTTGTATAAAAGTAGTTATATAGTTCATTATTTGAATACCTTTTTTGAATATCAAAGAGATACCCTTCTGAGTCAAGTTCAATTAAACGTTGTATAATCTTATCCTGAATTTCTGAATCTTCTGTTTCAATGAATGTTTCATAGAGCTTTAAAGGATTGTTTTTAGCAAATAGAAATGATAACACTCATCCTCCTATGATGACGAATGTAAAACAATTTAATCATATCCCCTTTTCCCATCCATACTTTTAATTTCTAATAATAATAGTCTAATACTTTTGTTTAATCTGTCAATATAATAATTCTGTATTATCAACAATATTCCTTGACTGTCCAACTTATAGAAGCTCCCATTAAGCAACTCTTGTACTTATAGGCGAGAAAAGTAAACCTATATGCTTCATATCGATGCAATCTTGACATATTCAGCAATAAATCTATACTAATAATGAAAAAATCGCATCAGATCTTCTCCAATTTCTGAATAACAACTATATTTCTCCCTGAAAATAATGTATAAATAGTACAATGCCCTTGAAAAAATCGCGTGTTATGGAGCGAGTTCGGCTCGGACTCGAAAATACTCATCATCTTTTAGTTAAATTCCATCCATCCACCACCGACTTGCTTCTTTTTTTTCCCTAAGACAAGAATCCTTCTTGTCTCTTCTACTGGAGCGAGTTTATGGGGGAGTCCCTGAGAGTGACTGGGATTAAATGGCATACCATCAGAAAAATAAGGATATTTATATTTCAATGCCGGTTTTATCTTTTATCTTTTTCTGCAATGTATCAATACTAATATTATCTTTTATCTGCAAATCTTTGATTTGCTATTATCTGTAAGGTATCAATGCCGATTTTATCTTTTATCTTTTATCTGCAAATCTTTGATTTGCCATTATCTGCAGTGCCGCAGCACTGCTTAGTTCCTTGGAGCTTACTCTTTTTTGCTTTATACTATAAATAATAAAAATAAATAAAAAAAAGATTGACAAATTTTTGAGTATTAGTGTTATATTATAGTGATGTTTAAATTTTAATCTGCATAAAAAAAGGAAAAATTATGCGTGTTTTCTTTAAACCAGGCTCAACACTTTATCCAAAAGGCGGAAAACGAGACGATGTCGTCTATTGTTACCATAATGAAGGATCGATATGCTTCACTCGAAATTACTATTCAGTGCCCGAAATGCCTCAAAACCGTAAGATTAAAGAGTTGCAATCTGTAACTTTACAAATATGGGAAGTTCTCCCCCTCCGTTTTAAAACCGAATTATCTCGCTATGCTAAGCAATATAAAAAAGAATACCCGCATATCAGACGTAAATTTCTTAGTAATTACTCGATTTTCTTAAAAATATCCCATAAGCTTGATCAATTAATGCAGAGTACTCAAAATAAATCACTCACTCCTGAAGATTTTTTTAAATACTTTGTTTCCTTTTCCTTAGCAGATTATATCCGTGTTAAATTTCTTCCTAAGATTATCAATTTCTATAAACTCAATGCTCAGCTATTAATTGAGTATATCACATATTTCTTTGAATATAAATCCATTTTAACAAAGAATTATCCCCAAAATCAGCAACTTACCGCACCTTTTGGGTAGAATAGAGTTGTTTTTTATGTTAATGTACCGGCGAACCTGTGTGTTCGCCATGAAAATTTAATCAATGGATGTTATTATATTCTTGTTGGATTTGTTTTAAGAAAATTTGGTATTGTTTGTATATATCACATTCTGGCAATATTCCTTTATATCATTATAACAAACAATTTAGGCTTACACCCAGTATTATGTAGATATCGTTCTCAGGAACTGTTATACATCAGAGATGCTGCATGTGTATAACCCGGATTGTAAGATATGGGAAAAGGGATGCCAACATTCGTTCCTTTGAAACTAAAAAATCTTCAATACTATCACCGTTGTTCCTGTAAATTTCAATGTAATTGTTATAACTGTACATTCCAAATTAGAGATAACGACATCATCAATACAAACACTAATTTTTCCAATAGATTACATCATCCCATTCCTCAGGAACTAATTAATATAATCCTCTAGGGGTTGAATATTGGTAGCCCATGGTTTTAACCATTGATATTATTGTAACAAACAACCTAACCCCCTTTTGGGTTGAAAACATATTTGACCAGGATTCGATTATTTCATTTAGATGAATAAAATAGTAAACAAATAGGCAGATCATGGTCTGCCTATTTGTTTTATTTGTAGATTTATTTAATCATTTATTTTCTATCTTTGACCAAGAATCTTTTAATCCAACTATACGATTGAATACCGGATTTTCTGGGGTTGAGTCATAATCCACAGTAAAATAACCTTGTCTTAAGAACTGAAACTTTTCGCCTGATTGAGCATCTTTTAAGGATTCTTCAGCATAACAATTTTTTATGACTCGTAGAGAATCTTGATTGAGATTAATTTTATAATCCATTCCTTCTGGGATATCCATAGGATTTGGTACCTTAAAGAGTTGATCATACATTCTCACTTCAATATTAAGAACATGATCTTTAGATACCCAATGTGCTGTTCCCTTAACTTTACGACCATCCTTCGACCAACCGCCTTTAGACTCAGGATCATAGGTGCAGATGAGCTTTATTACTTCTCCCTGTTCATTCTTGATAACATGATTACAAGTAATGTAATAGGCATGTTTTAATCGCATTTCAGCTCCAGGTGCTAATCTAAACCATTTTTTTGGGGCATCTTCTTTAAAATCATCTTTTTCAATAAAAAGATGTTTAGTGAAAGCTATCTTATGGCTTCCAGCAGTTATATCTTCAGGATTATTCTCTGCATCTAGAAATTCTACTTGTCCGTCAGGATAGTTTTCAATTTCTATTTCAAGAGGATCCAATACAACCATCACTCTTTTAGCTTTTATATTTAAATCATCTCTCAAACAAAATTGTAATAGATTAAAATCAACAATTGAATTAGCTTTTGCAACACCTATTTTATCTGCGAAATTTCGAATAGCTTCCGGTGTATAACCTCTGCGTCTCATACCTGCAATGGTAGGCATACGAGGATCATCCCATCCATTGACTAAATTTTCTTCCACCAAGGCTCTTAGTAAGCGTTTACTCATTACTGTATAAGTGAGATTTAAGCGAGCAAATTCAATTTGTCTTGGATGACAGGGAACGGGTAATTGATCTAAGCACCAGTCATAAAGCGGACGATGATCTTCAAACTCTAGAGTACAGATAGAATGAGTGATCCCTTCTATTGCATCAGAAATGCAATGGGTGTAATCATACATTGGATAGATACACCATTTATCTCCCGTTCTGTGATGATGTGCTTTTTTTATGCGATAGATGACAGGGTCTCTCATATTGATATTTGGTGATTTCATATCAATTTTAGCTCTTAATGATTTTGTTCCTTCTTCAAATTCACCCTCTTTCATTCGTCTGAACAAATCAAGATTTTCCTCTACTGTTCTGTTACGATAAGGACTTTCTATACCTGGCTCGGTCAGAGTTCCTCTTAATTTTCTCATTTCGTCTTGATTGAGATCACAAACAAATGCTTTGCCTTCTTTAATTAAAAATTCTGCATAATTATACAATTGATCATAATAATCTGATGCATAAAATAGATTGTCTTCCCAAGAAAAACCTAACCAGCGAACATCATCCATAATGGAATCGACATATTCAACATCTTCTGCAGTGGGATTTGTATCATCAAAACGGAGATGACATTTTCCCTTGTAGTCTCTAGCTAAACCAAAATTTAAACAAATGGATTTAGCATGACCAATATGTAAATAGCCGTTTGGTTCAGGAGGAAAGCGGGTAACAATGTTTTTATGTTTGCCAGAGGCAAGGTCTTGATCAATAAAAAAACGAATAAAATTTGATACTTCAGATTTCTCGTCCTGAGGATTTAATACATCAATATTGTCTTTTTTGTCTTCTTCCATAATTCCTCCGATAAAATTTATTAAATACATTTTATCATAAGCTCAAAATAAATCAATACTTTTTTTTTAACATAGAATAATTGAAATGTGTCTCCTTAAATGAAATTAATATTTGAGAAAGTGAATGACCTTACCAATAAAAAAGAAAAATTAAAATAATTAATAAAAAAAGAATAAAAAGCTTTTCATTTTTATAAAGAAAAATATTATTGGTTTATAATAAATGTTAGGGGTTCTGAAAATTATGTTAAAAGATATTGAGACTTTATTGTCTGAATTAACAGAAGAGAAAGAAATTACCCGAAAAGCATTATTATGTATTGATTTATCAGAAAATTACCGTTTTTCAAATCAAATCAAACCTAGTATAAAATATGCAAATTTAGCAATTGATTATGCTTACGGAGCTGAAGATAAGAAAGTTCTTGGATCCGCATTTAGTTGTTTAGCTATAACTTTATCAACCGAAGGGAATAATATTCTTGCAAGAGAGAATTTAATAAAGGCTTTAGAATTAGTGCGAATGACAGATGATGAAAGTCTTATTTCTGCAATATTAATAAATATTGGGACTGTAGAAGGATTATTATCAAACTTTACTGAATCATTAAAATATTTATTAGAAGCATTAGATTTATTAAAAAAACAAAATAATATAGTAAGACTGGCAACTTTATATGGAAATATTGGCATTGTTTATCGTAGAATTGGTAATTATCCTCAGTCTTTATATTATGCAAGAGCCTCTCTAAAGATTAGAATGAAAGAAAATCTAGATATCGATATTGCCTATTCCTGTATTAATATTGGTAATCTGTATAAACTCATGAAAGATTTTCAATTAGCTATGGGGTATTATAAAAAATCGAAGAAAATCTTAGAAAATAACCCTAATAACACAAAATTATCTATGCTATATTTTAATATGGCTGAGTTATATCATTCGAAAAAAGATTTTTTTAACGCTATTCTTTATTATAAAAAAAGTCTGAAGTTTAGTCGAGAAAATCATGATAAAAATTCTACAATTTTATCCTTAAAAGAATTAGGAAAAATGTTCAAAGAAATCCATGAAATTGAAGAAGCTAGAAGATGTTTTATTGAAGTTGAAGAATTAGCTCAAAATTATGAAGATAACGATGTCAATTTAAGTTTATTTTCAGATTTGGCAGATTTTTATAGTTCAATAAACCAACATGAACGATCCAACGAGTATTTAAGAAAAATAATAAGTTTAACCCAGAAAATATATACTGATAAAATGACCAGAGAAGTCGCTCATCTCCAATCGCGGTTTGAGTTTGAACAAAAACAGCAAGAAAATGAATTATATCGTTTGAAAAATGTCGAATTAGTAAAATCAAACGAATTAATTGGAAAACAAAGTCGCGAGCTTGAAAACTTAAATCAATCAAAAGATAGTATTTTACGAGTAGTTTCTCATGATTTAAAAAATATATTAGGTGGATTATATTCTATCATTGATTTGTTAAAAATTGAACAAGTTAACGATCGGGTTGAAAAATATATTTATCATATGGAATTGTCTTGTGAAAAAGGAATCAGACTAGTTCAGATGCTTTTAGAATCTAATCAAATAGAGATGACTGATTTTAAAATTGAATTAATTCCTCAAGATTTAAGAGAGTTTTTAAAATATTTATTGTCCAGTTATGTTTCAATCGGCAATAAGAAAAACATAACCATTAAGTATGATATTGAACATACAGAATCTCTAAAAGTCTTAATAAATCCTGATAAATTTGGCCAGATCATAGACAATTTAATCAATAATGCAATTAAGTTTTCACCTAACGACAGTCAGATCTATATCCTCTTAAAAAAAGATTCTATTGATGAGATTGAATATGCCAAATTATCTATTCAGGATTTTGGAATAGGGATTTCCGAACACAATATACCTGTCATTTTTAATAAATTTACTTCGGCGAGACGAAAAGGTACAGCCGGTGAATCGACAACAGGCTTAGGATTATCAATCGTTAAGCGTCTGGTAGAGCTTCATCATGGTAAAATTGCCGTAGAATCAGAACTAAATAAAGGTAGTATTTTCTCGATTTTCTTACCCATCAGTCACACTCTTTAGAAAGCAAGCTTTTTAATTGACAAGCTAAGGTAAATTCTTTTTTTTGAAAACATGAAAAATTATATTATTGCAATCGATTTGCACGGAACACTTTTGAATGAACATTGGATTTTTTCTGATGAATTTATTGATGATTATCTTGAAAAATTTGACTATCTTTCTAATCAAGCAGACTTTTATCTTTGCACAGGAAATGATCTTCAGTTTATTAATCAGTATGTGCCCGAAATTGTTAGAAATACCTTTAATGGTTATATTTTAGAAACTGGTTGTGTATTTTCAAATGGTTATAAAGAACAAATTCTAACTGATCAGACAACCATTGATTTGATAAAACAGCTTGAATCCATTATTAGAAACAGAAAATTTGAGTTTATTCAAACGATAGCCCATAGGTTATCGACCATCAGTTTATTTACAACAACTGAAACAGGTGGTTTAAACCCGGCTCTATTTGTTAATAAAATTGAAGATTTTGTCAAAAGTACGCCCTATTATTCAGAAGTTTATATCACCTATTCAAATGTTGCCATAGATATTATTCCAAAGAATTATTCAAAATTTACTGGAATTAAGCATATTTCTGAAGATAAGATAATCATAAGTTTATTAGATTCTATGAATGATTTAGATCTAGCTCGTTTCTCTGATTTATCTTTTCTACCTTCAAATGCTTCAGATTCTTTATTAAAATCAATTCAATATAAAAAATTAGATCAAAATATTGTATGTCAATCTGGGATATATCTTTGCTCAAAATCTTACACCGAAGGTGTGTTGGAAGCGTTAGAAAAATTAGTGAAACAAAAGGGTATTCTATGAAAAAGAATCAAAAACCTGAATTACTATTACCAGCAGGAAATCTTGATATGGCTCTAGCTGCTTTTGAAGGCGGAGCTGATGCGGTGTATGCCGGGATAGGTGATTTTAATGCTCGAAAAAGAGCTAAAAATTTTAGTTATAATGAGATGTACACTTTAATTGATTATGCCAATCTACACCAAAAAAAAGTCTATTTAACTCTTAATACCTTAGTAAAAAACAAAGAAACTTACGATTTAATTGATACTTTAGCAAAATTAACACAAATGAAACCCTCTGGTATCATTATTCAAGATTGGGGAATTTATTATATTATGAAGCATTTGTTTCCCCAAATCAACATCCATGCCAGCACTCAAATGGGACTTCATAATTCATTGGGTGCCATTGACGGTTTAGATAAAGGGTTTAAAAGAATAATCTTAGCCAGAGAATTAACTTTCTCTGAATTAAAGACAATCAGCTCTTTATCAAATATTGAATTAGAAATATTCGTTCACGGGTCTTTATGTTATTCATTTTCTGGTTATTGCTTATTCAGCAGTTACTTGGGAGGAATGAGTGCAAACAGAGGGCTGTGCAAGCAACCCTGCCGTCGTTTATTTAATATTGGAAGAGAACAGCATTATTTATTTAGTTTAAAAGATCTTCAGTTAATCGATATGATTCCAGAAATATTAAAGTTAGGAATTAGTTCATTAAAAATTGAAGGTCGGATGAAATCCGTTGATTATGTTTATAAAACAGCAAAAGCATACAAAATGGTGTTGAATGATATAAACCGTATTTCTGAAGCAAAGAAACTTCTTGAAGAAGATTTGAGCAGAGAAAAAACTAATTACTTTATGGGTGAACATTTACAGGATGTATTCACAGAATCACCTTCTGTTGGACAATTTATTGGTAAAATTGAAAAAATAAGTAAAGATAGAATTGTTTTTGAAACTAATAATGAATTTCATAAACATTCAAAAATCAGAATTATTGGTCAACATGATCAAGATGCTGATATTATTGAAATTAATGAGATCAGTGCGGATGGTGAAGAAAATCTTCACATTAGTAAAGCGATATCTGGCATGAAAGTGTCCCTACCAATAAGCACAGATAAACTTGAAATCGGTGATGAAATCTACCTTGTTTCAGATCGCTTTGAGATAAAACTACCAAAACTTAAAATTAAGAAATTTAATTTTGAAATTGTTCCAATCAATAAACGTAATCTGATCAAAATTAATTCAAATGCTGTTAAAAGACCTCAGGAGATCTATTTCAGAATAGATCATCCCGATTGGCTTTCTTTTATTAATCTTGAACAGGTTAAAGGTATTTTTCTGGCTTTTACAAAAAAATATTGGATTGATAAAGACGATTTTATAGACACAATTTCAAAAATTAAAGAAAAAGCTATCATTGAATTACCCATTTTTATTTCTGAAGATAACCTGTTATTCTATAGTGATTTGATTAAAGCATTACGTCAACTGGGCTTTAAAAATTTTGCCTTAAGTCAGCTTTCACAAAAACATCTTTTTGATCGCATAAATGAAGTGAATTTGTGCTCGACAGAATCAGTTTATTTAATGAATGACTTTGCTGTTCAAATGGTAAAGAATAATCAGATAAAGAATTACATATATCCTTATGAGAATGATATTGATAATTTACTGACTGGTATAGATCGCTTGGGTATCATTCCTCTCTATTATTACCCAAAACTTTTTTATTCACGTATGCCTTTGAATGTTCGTCAGGATGAAGAATTTTCTGATACTAAAAACGAATATAAAAAATTCATTAGAGATGGGATGACGATAATCTCCGGAAAAACACCTGTTTCATTATTTCAGTATTCCGAAAAATTAAAGAATAAGGGTTTTAGTCGTTTCCTAGCTGATTTATCATACATCAGTCCTGATGTTTCTTTAATTAATAAACTATTTATTGCTTTCGAAGAGTCCATGTCTCTTAACAAGGTTAGTAAGTTTAATTTCAAAAAAGGGCTTTGGTAGGGAGATAAAATGATTAATTGGATTTCTTCACTTTCTGAACAATTAAAGATTCAAACAAAACAAATTGAAAATACTTTAAGTCTAATCAAAGAAGACAAAAGTATTCCATTTATCGCTAGATATAGAAAAGAAACTACGGGTTGTCTAGATGAATTACAAATAAGAAACATTTACGATGCGTATAAAACAGATTTAAAACTAAATGAAAGAAAAGATGAAATCTTAAATAGTTTGAATAACAACAATCAATTAACAGATCACTTAAAGTCATTGATAGAGAATGTCCATCAATTGAAAGAATTAGAAGAAATCTATTTACCCTATAAAAAAAAACAGAAAACTAAAGCTGATATTGCCAAAGAGAAGGGTCTGGAACCTTTAGCTGATTTTATATTAAAAACAAAATGCAGAAACGACTCCATTATCAGTAAATACATAAACACAGAAAAAGGGGTTTTAACAAACGAAGATGCTTTAGGTGGCGCATTAGAGATTATTGCAGAAAATTTAAGCTATAACCTTGAAATCCGTCACTTATTAATAGATAATTTATATCGTCATGGTAAAATCATTTGCAAAAAGAATGAAAAAGTCGCTGATGAAAAACAAACCTATAAAAACTACTATGAAGCTGAGTGGAATTTGAGAAGTATTCCCTCCTGGCGAATTTTAGCTATAAATAGGGCAGAAAGCGAAAAAATCATCAAAGTAAAAATTTCTTTTGAATGGGAAAACTTCAATAATTACTTATTCAGGTCAACAGGTGAAACCGAACTTGCTGGATTTATCATTTTATCCTTACAAAATGCTTTTATCAGAAATCATCATCCCTATTTTGAAGAATTAAAAACTTGTATGCTTGACTCATATAAACGCTTACTTTTCCCTTCTATTGAAAGAGAATGCAGAACAACTTTAACTGAAAAAGCTGAGAACAGATCTGTTGAAATATTTCAGAAAAATCTTAGGCATTTAATGCTGACTCCTCCTTTAAAGAAATGCAGTATTGCAGGTATTGATCCCGGTTTTCGTACCGGGTGTAAGGTTGCCATCATTGATGAAAATGGTGATTTTATTGCCTATGATACCATATTTTGCAATCCCCCTCATAACAAAACTGAGGAATCTATAAAAAAACTAAATCAATTATTTAATAAGCATGAATTCAATTTGATCGCTATTGGTAATGGAACAGCCTCTTATGAAACAGAAAAATTTATTGCTGAGTGGATAGAACAAACAGCCAACATAGAGATTAAATATATCATTGTTTCTGAAGCAGGAGCTTCGGTTTATTCAGCTTCAGACACAGCAAGAGAAGAATTTCCATCAATTGATGTGAGCGTAAGAGGAGCAATCTCTATTGCCCGTAGAGTCCAAGACATGATGAACGAATTAGTTAAAATCCCCCCAGAATCGATAGGTGTTGGGATGTATCAACATGATATTTCAACAAATATATTAAAAGAAAGATTGTCTCTGGAAGTTGAATCCGTGGTTAATTATGTAGGTATAGATCTAAATCAGGCATCATCCTGGTTATTACAATATATTTCCGGTTTTAATAAAAAGGTTGCTAAATCAATCGTTGAATACCGAACTAAACATCAGGGTTTTAAAAGCAGGAAAGAACTATTGGAAGTTAAAGGGATTGGAGAAAAAGTCTTTGAACAGGCTGCTGGATTTTGTAGAGTCACAGAATCAAAGAATTATTTAGATCATACCACTATACATCCAGAGGTTTACCCCATTGCTGAGAAAGTATTTAAATATTTAAATATTTCTCTGGAAGATATCGTTAAAAATAAAGAGAGCATTGAAGTAAAATTAAGAGAGGTTAATGTTAATAATCTTTCTCAAATCCTCAATGAATCAGATATTATCATAAAAGATATCATGGAAGCTTTAACCATGCGCAGAAGAGATCCAAGAGAGGATTTTCCACAACCAATCTTAAAAGATAAGATTAAAGATATTCAGAAATTACATATAGGATACCAAACACAGGCTATTATCAGAAATGTAACAGATTTTGGTATCTTCGCAGACATTGGAACAGGAAAAGATGGTCTTATCTATAGATCAACCTTTACCAACTTCAATCCTGATGAATATTTTCCAGGTATGATCATCTTAACCGAAGTCATTATGATTGATGCTCAGACTGAAAAGATAGGTTTGAAAATCGTCTAATGTCATTGTCGATTGTTTTGTAAAATGATGTTCCAGATATAAGCGTTTCTTTATTTAGACAAACAATTTGGGAGAACATACAGGGCTGCCCCTACATTTACATAAAACAATTACGGTTAATTATTAAAACATGGGATACCATTGTAAATGTGATAAATGCACGGATAATTATTAAAACATGGGATACCATTGTAAATGTGATAAATACACGGTTAATCATTTAAATATGGGATACCATTGTAAATGTGATAAATGCAAGGTTAATTATTAAAACATGGGATACCATTGTAAATGTGATAAATGCACGATTAATTATTAAAACATGGGATACCATTGTAAATGTGATAAATGCACGATTAATTATTAAAACATGGGATACCATTGTAAATGTGATAAATGCACGGTTAATTCTTAAAACATGGGATAACATTGTAAATGTAATAAATGCACGGATAATTATTAAAACATGGGATACCATTGTAAATGTGATAAATGCACGGATAATTATTAAAACATGGGATACCATTGTAAATGTGATAAATGCACGGATAATTATTAAAACATGGGATACCATTGTAAATGTGATAAATGCACGGTTAATTATTAAAACATGGGATACCATTGTAAATGTGATAAATGCACGGTTAATCATTTAAATATGGGATACCATTGATAAATGTGATAAATGCACGGTTAATCATTTAAATATGGGATACCATTGTAAATGTGATAAATGCACGGTTAATCATTTAAATATGGGATACCATTGTAAATGTGATAAATGCACGGTTAATCATTTAAATATGGGATACCATTGTAAATGTGATAAATGCACGGTTAATCATTTAAATATGGGATAACATTAATAAATGTTTTGTATGGGCGAACCTGTGTGTTCGCCCAAAGTGATACACAAATAAAAAATACTGCTGTATTATCAATTTGGTGTTTCATATGATACTATTTCATTAACATCATTTTTTTAGTTTGAGACTGTTTACCAGCCTGAATTTTGTAGAAATAAATACCGGAACAAGCAGATTTTCTCTTATTATCTTTGCCATCCCAGACAATAGAATGCTTACCAGCTGTGTAAGCACCTTTGACCAAAGATTTGACCAATTGACCTTTCACATTGTAGATATCTATTTTGACACTTTCAGGAGAAGACAATTCAAAAGAAAGTGTTGTACTGGGGTTAAAAGGATTGGGATAAGCATTCTTTAAAAGGGCTTTGGAATCTTTAGGCGATATGATAACAATATCATTATTAGCCACACTGTCAGGAGAGTTTAAAAAGGGATAACCATTATTCAAATCAGGATTGATATTCCAAACATCGGGGAAATTCCAGCCAGCTTCTGTAAATGTTGATATATTTTTCATTTCTGATGTTTTTTTGCCTGATCCTCCTTGAGAGGAAGTTTGACCTGAGGTTTCAATATCCCAGAAAGAGTCAGTGACATTATTGTTATTATCAAATCCCACCAGTCCACCATTATTTTTATAACCAGTAACATTTCCAATGCTATAGCATTTGTTAATAATGTTATTATTTGATCCCACCAGTCCACCAGAATTACCATATCCAGTCACATTTCCTGAGCTATAGCAATTGTTAATATCTCCATAATTCAATCCCGTCAGCCCACCAGTATCACTATACCCAGTAGTATTTCCTGTGCAATAACAGTAAGAAATTATCCCATAATAATTCATTCCTACCAGATCACCAGTAGAATAAATTCCAGTCACATTTCCGTTGTTGTAGCAGTTTGAAATTGAGCCAGAATTAGATCCCACCAGCCCACCAGTATTACTATAACCAGTCACACTTCCGTTGCTGAAGCATTTAGTAATACTACCAAAATTATTTTTTCCAACAAGATTTCCTGAACTTTCATCACCAGTTACATTTCCATTATTGTAACAGTTGATAATGAAGCCCTCATTTTCTCCCACCAACCCACCGGTGTAATTTTTTCCAGTCACATTTCCAATGCTGTAGCAATTGGTGATAGTGCCACTATTCAATCCCACCAACCCGCTAGTAAGAGTATTTCCCGTAATAGAAGTGTTAACTAGACAAATATTTTTTATTTCAGCATTATTGGTATAACCAAATAAGCCTTGACAATACCCTAATGGTCTATTGACAAATAATCCTGAAATTGTTTTGTTATCACCGTCGTATGAACCAGTGAAACCAAAATGATTATTATCATTAGCATTAAAAAACCCAATAGGCGTCCACCCAGCACCGTTATCCCAAGTGTTAATTTCTAAAGGAAAAGTAATATCGGCAGTTTGTTTAAAATGTTTATTCCAAACAGACAGATCATCACTTAACCAAACTAATTGAGAAAGATTAGCAATTTCATAGGGAGCCGACTCAGAACCAAAACCATTAATATTTAATCCTTCAAATGTTTTTAATTCAGGGTAACGATTATTTTCAATTTTCCAGGGAAAGTAAAAATTCCATCCAGCATTAGAATAAGTACTTTGAGTTTGCATCTCAACGGTTGTTTTACCAATTCCACCAGCTGAGCTTGTCTGACCTGAAGTTTCTGTATCCCAGAAGGAGTTTGTAATTGTACCGCCAGAATTAGATCCCACCAGCCCGCCAGTGGAATCCTCTCCTATTACATTTGCTACACTATAGCAGTTGATAATTTTTCCATCATTTTTTCCTACGAGCCCAGCGATATTTACATCTCCTGAAACATTTCCATTACTGAAGCAATTAATAATAGTACTCCCAAAAATATTAAATCCTACTAACCCCCCAGTGTGATCGTTTCCTGTTAAATTTCCAGTGCTATAGCACTTGGTGATGGTACCATAATTCAATCCAACTAAACCACCAATAGCATTATTTCCAGTCACACTTCCAATACTGTTGCACTCGGAGATAGTTGCGTAATAATTTTCACCAATTAACCCCCCAGAGTAATAATTACCAATAACAATACCATTGTTATAGCAGTTTGTAATTGAGCTATTGTTCCATCCTACTAGTCCGCCAGTAGAATAATTTCCAGTAACAGATGAATAAATCAGACCAATATTTTTTATTTTAGAAGAATATGTATATCCAAACAAGCCTTGATAGTCAGTTGAGGGTCTGTAGATAAACAATCCACTAATAGTTTTGTTGTTACCATCGTAAGTACCAGAAAATGCCAATTCATTATCTCGCCCAATAGGATTCCATCCAGCACCGTTATCCCATTTGTTAATAGGGGGAGTAGCATCGGAAAAATCGATATCAGTGGTTTGGATATAACATTTTGAAAATCTGTCGATCAGAGTAAGTTCATTTAAAATTCCTGGTGCAGTAATCCAATAGAGATTTTGCCAAGAGGCAATCTGATAGGGGTTTCCTTCACTCCCATCACCCAACTCAGGCATCAACGGGGTTTGCGCCATTAATCCTATCATTATTATAAAAAAAGAAACTAAAAGAATAAATCTTTTCATAAAACCCCCATTTTTATAAGAGATTCTTGTCATTGGATATAGCAAAAGCATCTTATCTCTCACATTGAACCAATTTGAAGAACAAGAATCTAAATTTTACACTATATTTCTAATATATAGTATTAAATTACAAGCAGTCAAGAAGAATTTTTAAGTAATTATTTGTATACCTCTGAAAATTATAGAAAGAAAAACTCAAAAGTAATTTGTTTATTGGGGGCAGGATTGTTGTATGGGTTCTAGCTAGCACTTTATATACTGTAAACAAGGTGTTTGCAGAACAAATGATGCTTTACTGGTAGGGCGAATCTGCGTAGTTAATGTGTCACTCCTCTGGAGCTTCTATGGTTGTTGTACCACTGTCACTGGGCTTACACCCAGTGTTACACACATACCGATCCTCTGGATCTGATATTCATCAGAGAAGCGATATGATTGTTATATGAACTTGCAGTATGCTCTAAACTCTGAAACAAGATGTTCTTAGAAGGAATAATGTTTTTTTGGTAGGGCGAATCTGTGTAGTTAATGTGTCACTCCTCTGGAGCTTCTATGGTTGTTGTGCCACCATCACTGGGCTTACACCCAGTGTTACACACATACCGATCCTCTGGATCTGATATTCATCAGAGAAGCGATATGATTGTTATATGAACTTGCAGTATGCTCTAAACGCTGAAACAAGATGTTTGCAGAGCAAATGATGCTTTACTGGTAGGGCGAATCTGCGTAGTTAATGTGTCACTCCTCTGGAGCTTCTATGGTTGTTGTGCCACCATCACTGGGCTTACACCCAGTGTTACACACATACCGATCCTCTGGATCTGATATTCATCAGAGAAGCGATATGATTGTTATATGAACTTGCAGTATGCTCTAAACGCTGAAACAAGATGTTTGCAGAACAAATGATGCTTTACTGGTAGGGCGAATCTGTGTAGTTAATGTGTCACTCCTCTGGAGCTTCTATGGTTGTTGTACCACTGTCACTGGGCTTACACCCAGTGTTACACACATACCGATACTCTGGATCTGATATTCATCAGAGAAGCGATATGATTGTTATATGAACTTGCAGTATGCTCTAAACGCTGAAACAAGATGTTTGCAGAACAAATGATGCTTTTTTGGTAGGGCGAATCTGCGTAGTTAATGTGTCACTCCTCTGGAGCTTCTATGGTTGTTGTGCCACCATCACTGGGCTTACACCCAGTGTTACACATATACCGATCCTCTGGATCTGATATTCATCAGGTTCTCATAATCTATCCAAAAGGTGCAGTTAGCTGTTGTTTCAGGCAATAATCCTTTGTTAAGAGAGTTTTATATTCAAAGAAATAAGAGATATACTCAATTAATAGTTTTGCATTAAGTTTATAGAAATTTTTTACTTTAGGAAGAAAAATAACTCGGATATAATCTGCTAAAGAAAAGGAAACAAAGAATTTAAAGAAATCTTCAACTGTGAGAGATTTATTTTGGGAGCTTTGCATCAATTGATCAAGCTTATGGGTGATTTTTAAGAAAATTGAATAATTACTAAGAAACTTACGTCTGATATGAGGATATTCATTTTTATATTGCTTGGCATAGATAGATAATTCAGTTTTAAAACGGAGAGGGAGAAGTTTCCAGATTTGTAAAGTTACTGATTGCAACTCTTTAATCTTACGATTTTGAGGCATTTCTGGAACAGGATAGTAGTTTCTGGTGAAGCATATTGTTCCCTCATTATGGTAACAATAGACGACATCGTCTCGTTTTCCGCCTTTTGGATAAAGAGTTGAACCTAGTTTAAAGAAAACTCGCATAATTTTTCCTTTTATTTATGCAGATTAAATTAAAACATCGTTTTAATATTAATAATAAACTCAACAATTTGTCAATCTTTTTTTTATTTATTTTTATTGTTTATAGTATAAAACAAAAATGAGTAAGCTCCAAGGAAGGAGTAGGCAAGGCAACACTGAAGTGTTGCAGATAATAGATAAAAGCTCATATCAGGCTGTTGCCTGTTTGGTAAAAATGAAACACCTTGTTTTGAGATTGTCCTTTTAAAAAATTGACATCTATTGGAGAAGATATGGATATTTCTTTGAGATAGTATTGTTCATTACTTTTGTCTTGATACTTGGATATTTAATATATTTTATGGATTAATTAATTAAAATAGACAAATACACAAGATGTTTCATAGGAGCTCATATCAGGCTGTCGCCTGTTTGGTAAAAATGAAACACCTTGTTTTGAGATTGTCCTTTTAAAAAATTGACATCTATTGGAGAAGATATGGATATTTCTTTGAGATAGTATTGTTCATTTCTTTTGTCTTGATACCTGGATATTTAATATATTTTATGGATTAATTAATTAAAATAGACAAATACACAAGGTGTTTCATAGGAGCTCATATCAGGCTGTTGCCTGTTTGGTAAAAATGAAACACCTAGTTTTGAGATTGTCCTTTTAAAAAATTGACATCTATTGGAGAAGATATGGATATTTCTTTGAGATAGTAGTGTGGATATTTCGGTGTAAGTGAACCACTTTCACGGAAAAACAGAGCCACTATCACGCTAATTTAGAGCCACCTTCACGGAAAGAGAGCCACGTCATTATTCGATTGCCTTAAATTTCAATTATTCTATGATTTAACAATGTACTCAAGTACAAATAAATCATGGAGGTGATAATTATGATTAATTATCATGAGATTCTGAGGTTACGTAGTTTTGGCTATACCCAGCGCCAAATAGCCCTATGTTTACATTGCTCCCGAAATACTGTTTCGGAAATTTATGAGCTTTCAGATGCAAAAGGGGTGTCATGGGATACTCACTCAAAATTTTCAAATCAAGAGATTATTCGACTTCTTTATCCTGAAAAAGAAAACCCAAGTTTAAGAAAGATTCCTGATTACAATTTAATCCACAAAGAGTTAGCTAGACCCGGCGTAACTCTGACATTGCTTTGGAGTGAATATTATGAACGATCTCATACTGAAGGGCTGATACCTTATCAATATACTCAGTTCTGCGACTATTACAGGTATTATATTAAAAAATCAAAGGCAACAATGCGTATTAAAAGAAAGCCAGGCGAATTACTTGAAGTGGATTGGGCTGGATCTACGTTATTTATAACAGATCATATCACAGGCGAACTTATACCGGCTTATGTCTTTGTTGCAGCTCTTTCATGCAGTCAATATTCCTATGCTGAAGCATTTCCTTCAATGAAAACTGAAAAATGGATTAATGCTCATATACATGCTTATCAGTTCTTTAATGGTGTCACCCGCATATTAGTCCCTGATAATTTAAAGACAGGAGTAGTGAAACACAGTAAATCCGAAGTCATACTCAATAAAGCATATCAGGAAATGGCAGAATATTACGGAACGGCAGTCATTCCGGCTAGGCCTTATTCTCCAAAAGATAAACCTAATGCAGAAGGAACTGTTGGGATTATATCAACCTGGATTATTGCCGCTTTGCGTAATGAGCGCTTTTTTTCTTTTTCTGAACTCAATAATGCAATTAAAAGCAAGTTAACAGATTTTAATCAAAAGCCTTTCCAAAAGAAGATTGGCTGCAGGTTAAGTGCCTTTGAAGAAGAAGAAAAATCCTTCTTAATACCCTTACCTGCAAGCCATTATGAATTGTCATCGTGGGTAACAGCAACAATTCAGATGGACTATCTTATAAATGTAGATAAATGTCAATACTCAGTTCCATATGAATATATTGGGCATTCAGTTGATATTAGGTATACGTATAAAACAATTGAGGTTTTCTATAAAAACATTCGAATTGCTTCTCATTTGAGAAGATATAATACAACTTCTCCAATAGTTTTACCCGAGCATATGCCAGAAAATCATAAACGATTTCTTAGCTGGAATAGAGAAACTTTTCTTGAATGGGCAAAATCTGCAGGCAAAAATACATTATGTATAATGGAATCATTGTTGAAATCCAATAAAATTGAAGAACAATCATATAAGTCCTGTGGTGTTTTAATGAAACTTGCAGACAGATTTTCATTTGAACGTATTGAATATGCTTGTGAAAAAGCTCTTTATTACACTCCTGCCCCAAGCGTAAAAATGGTTCAAACAATCCTAAAGACAGGACAAGATAGTATTAAAATGCAAGAAAAAGCAGTTAATGAACAAAAAGGTGAACAATACGGGTTTACTCGCAGAAAAAACAATAAAGGAGATATATAAAATGGTTAATCAATCTACATATGAAAAGCTAAATCAAATGAATCTAAATGGCTTTGTTGAAGCGTTAAGGATACAAATGGAAAATTATGAATATAGCAATTTATCATTTGAAGAACGTATCGGATTGCTTGTTGATTTTGAATGGTCAAGAAGACAGTCCAATAAGATATCAAAATGTATTAAAGAAGCTCATTTAAGATATCTTAATGCTTGCGTGGAAGATATAGAATACCTCCCCGATCGTAAACTTGATAAATCACAAATACTAAAATTATCTTCTTGTCAGTATATTAGAGACAATCACAATATTATCCTTAAGGGAGCTTCGGGAAATGGTAAAACATATATTGCATGCGCATTAGCGATCTCTGCATGCAGACAATCATTAAGTGTTAAATATACAAGGCTCCCTGAACTGATAAATGATTTATTAGTTGCTCGAGGAGAAGGAAATTTTAAAAGATTCATAAAATCATGTCAAAAATATGATTTGTTAATTTTAGATGAGTGGCTTTTAAAACCTCTTTCAAATGAACAAGCTATGGATCTTCTTGAAATCATTGAAGTAAGAACAAAAAATGGTTCAATTATCTTTTGTACTCAATATGATACTCAAGGCTGGCAGGAAAGGATTGGTACAAATGAAGCCGAAACTTTGTCTGATGCAATAATCGATAGAATAAAACATAACTCTTACGAAATAATGATCGAAGGGAATATGTCTATGAGAGAACGATATGGAATAAAGAAAAAAATCAAGAAATGACTGTAAAATAATCATTTTATGAAGAGAGCCATCATTTAGGTGGCTCTCTGTCCGTTAACATGGCTCTGTTTTTCCGTGAAGCTGGCTCTATTTCTCCGACATGGTGGCTCTCTGAGAACGTAATATTCAGTAGTGTTCATTTCTTTTGTCTTGATACTTGGATATTTAATATATTTTATGGATTAATTAATTAAAATAGACAAATACACAAGATGTTTCATAGGAGATAAGAGATAATCATCATCGTTGGAGGATATCTTTAGGATGGCATATGTTGAATAAAGTCTTTTCATTTCTTTGAGAGGGTATTGTTCATTTCTTTTGTCTTGATACCTGGATATTTAATATATTTTATGGATTAATTAATTAAAATAGACAAATACACAAGGTGTTTCATAGGAGCTCGTATCAGGCTGTTGCCTGTTTGGTAAAGATGAAATATTTATGATCAAAAAGGAGGAATTAAAATGAGTGAAAAAAACATAGGAAAAATTGAACCAACATCTAATAAAATTTCAGTAATCAATCATCACTCTGCAGGAATCGTTATTGATTCCAAAGAAAAATGGGTAAGTTTATCTCCTACTATTTGTAAGACTTAATGTGAGCTTATATAATTTGTACAGTCTCTACAAAGATTGATTCTCAATCATAACAAAAAGAATTGACAATTTGTTTATTTGCTATATATATAAGAAAAAAATATTAGGGATATCAGTATGCAGAATTTAAGTAATATAATGTTTATTAAAGGAATCAATTTTGATCTTTTTTTAAAATCAGAATACGAGAGAGCATCTTACAATAGCTTTAATTTTTTTAATAGTACAGGAGAATTTATATGAGTGATTTCGAAAATCATTATCAGAATTATTTAGGAATAGATTTAGATGAATTTAAAAAAGGGAAACGAATTTATAACAAGATATTAAAATATAATCAACAACCCGGTTATAGTTATTATTACATGATAATAACTGAATTTCAAACAGAAAGAGTTATCACAATTCATCCAGACTTTGAGGAAAAGTTTTGCAAGTCTGAATTAGAAAGATTACTCAAATTAAATGAAGAAGAAACTATAGATTTTTTGAATAAAAAATTTGGTATTAACAATCCAGAATTTAATATAAGAAAAATGTTTCGTTATTCTGTTAATAAAAATGAATTTATCAATTCTCCTCTAATTAATGAAGCTATGGTAATGACTGAACAACACAAAGATATTTATTTAACCAGAGTAAATTTCTTAGATCAAGAGATTCAAGAATCAATCTGGAAAAGTATATTGCCTATGTTAAATCAGAAAAGAGCCTTTATTTGTAGAAGAGAAAATGATTTAATCGCTGAAGGCAGTATAACAACAATTATTGATAATGGTGGAAATATTGGTGTTTCGACTCAAAATCAATATCGTAAAAAAGGATACGGTCAAGCAATCGTATCACAAGCAGTAAAATGGTGTTTTGACAACAAGATAATACCAATATATTTAGTTGATCAAGTAAACACCAATTCAATACTTTTAGCAGAATCATTAGGATTTCAGTTAAAATCAATAGAGATATTAATAAGTTCTAAAGCATTGGGAAGAAATAAATAAATAACATAGACTCCTGACAATCACTTTATGTTTATAGGAATATTCCAAAGCATTAAAATCAATAAATCAGTTGCATATCTGCAAAAACATCTTGACAATAATTTGTTACCTAGTATAATTGCCCAAAGTTGGAGGTATTATGGAAAAATCATTTGGAGAAAGACTGACTCGTTTCAGATTTAAACTAGATAAAACGATTGAAGAAATGTCGAATGAGCTTGAAATGGTCAAATCAAACATTTCAAGATATGAACGTGATATAACCAAACCCAGCGTGGCTTTTCTAGAAATGCTTACCCAAAAATATCAAGTCAACTTAAATTGGTTAGTTGCAGATATTGGCAACATGTTTTTAACAGAGCAAGATTTTGAGAAGATTGAAGTGGTAGAAAATCTGACACAGAAATTCTTAGAGGTTTCAAAAAAAGAAAAAGTATCATCCTTTCCTGAAATGTTTTATACATCATTTGGCGTACCGGTATTTACCCATGATCCCCTCGAAGAAGTCGTTGATTTAATGCCAGTTATTGGTGAAATCTCAGCTGGAGAGCCTCTTGAAATACGTAATGAAGAACCTTTGGATTTTGTACCTTTTCCTTTTTACCGAGCAAATTCAAATATGGATGATTTTCTCATATTTAGAGTTAACGGATTAAGTATGAAGCCAGAAATCGAGCATCAGGACATAGTTTTTATCCGTAAGAACGAAAACTGGTATGAGCTAAATAAGCGAATTGTTGCAATTGTAATCGGTGGAGAGCTAACACTCAAAAAGCTTAATTTAAATGATTCAGAGCAAAAAGTAGAGTTAATCCCATTAAATCCTGAATTTCGTACAATTTCAATATTAATGGATGATTTGAATCAGATTTCATTATTAGGAGAATTAAAAGCGATTAGACGATCATTTACCAAATAACTCCAAGTCTTTAAAATGATTGACAAATCTGTTGATTTGAATTATAAGGATATTTCAATTAAAGAGAAGGCAGGTTAGATTTGGGAGAAATTCGTTTAGAGAACCTTTCCAAGAGATTTGGAGATTTTACCGCAGTAAATAATGTATCATTAACAATAAAAGATGGAGAATTATTTTCATTTCTTGGACCTAGTGGATGTGGTAAAACAACCATTTTACGAATGATTGCCGGGTTTGAAACCCCGACTTCAGGAAGAATATTTATAGAAAATCAAGATATCACAGAACTTCCTCCGTACAAGCGACAAGTCAATACGATCTTTCAAAATTACTCTCTTTTTCCTCATATGAGTATCTTTGAGAATGTAGCATTTGGATTAAGAATCAAGAAAATCCCTGATAAAGAAGTGAATGAAAAAGTACATGATATGCTAAAACTAGTGCAAATGTCAGAACATAAAGAGAAATATCCTGCCCAAATCTCAGGTGGTCAAAAACAAAGAATTGCGATAGCCAGAGCGCTAATCAATCAACCAAAAGTTTTACTCTTAGATGAACCAGTTGCAGCTCTTGATCTTAAACTAAGGCAACATATGATCATCGAATTGATGAATATTCATGATCTTGTTGGAATTACATTTATTTATGTAACTCATGATCAAGGGGAAGCGATGAGTGTATCAGATAGAATGGCCATAATTAACAAAGGTGAAATTGTACAAACCGGTCAACCAGACAACATCTATGAAAGACCAAATTCCATATTTTCTGCCTACTTTATCGGAGACACCAACCTCATACCAGGTTCAGTTGTTGGTATTGAAGATGACTTTATTGAAGTAAAAACAGAATTTGTTTTAAATGAAGAGAATATTAACGTTGATAGCGCATGCTCTCATAAAGTGGATCTGAATGAAAAAGTAACCTTGTCTCTAAGACCAGAAAAGATAGCGATATCCAGACAAATGCCAAAAACTCAGTCTGATTTTAATATAATAAAAGGTAAAATAGAAGATATTCTTTATTTAGGGACGCATACCCAATATATTGTTAAAGTAGGTAACTTCCGTTTTAGAGTATTTTCACAGCATAAGCGAGTTTATTTTGATGATACTGCATTAGATTGGGAAGAAGAAGTGTATTTATTCTGGCATGATACTGATACGTATGTGATCCGAGAACAAAATACGTCCTATTTTGGGGGATTTGTTAACGGTGAATAGTGAAAAAATTATAGAAAAAAAGCTTAACCTTCAAAGCTGGTTATTATCACTTCCTGCCTTATGTTGGTTAATTTTCTTTTTTCTAATTCCTTATTTGATCATTTTACTTTATAGTTTTTTTAAAGCAGACATATATGATATCATACCGGTATTTACACTAGATTCATATAAAGAAGTATTTTCATTGGATTACTTAAAATCATTTTATATTTCATTTAGATTGGCAGTTATCACCACAATACTTTGTTTAGTTATCGGATATCCTGTTGCTTATTATATTGCCAGGAGCACAGAAAGATTAAAGAATATCCTTCTGGTTTTGATAATAATACCTTTTTGGACAAATTTTATAATCAGAATATTTTCATGGAGAATCTTTCTGTCTCCAGAAGGTGTATTGAATAATATTTTAATTCACTTTTCAGCCATAGAGACGCCATTAAGATTATTAAGGACTAATTTTGCAGTCATATTAGTCATGGTTTATGTTTATTTACCCTACATGATTTTACCGCTTTACAGTGTTATAGAGAAACTGGATTTTACTCTTTTAGATGCTGCAATGGATTTAGGAGCAAATAGATTCAAAGCATTTTTTAAGATAACATTACCTTTATCTAAACAGGGCATATTGGCAGGTTCAATACTTGTTTTTATACCAGCTTTAGGAGCCTATATAATCCCTCAATTAGTGGGTAGCCAATCATCGCTTTATATTGGTCAGATCATTACTTACAAAATAAAGAATATTCCTAGAAATTGGCCGCTAGCCTCTGCCCTATCACTAATATTATTATTAGTGATATCAGGATTTTTAATCATTTTTTATTATATAAATCTGAAGTTAAAGCAAAAAGAAAGGGAAATCAATGAAAAAGAATTTTGATATTCATAAATTATTCTCACTTTCTTCATTCACTTTTGTTATAGTATTTCTTTACATACCAATTTTGCTTTTAATTGTTTATAGTTTTAATGATTCAAAGATCATATCTAATTGGAAGGGGTTTACTTTTAAGTATTACTTTGTACTTTTTCGCAATCGAGATATTTTGAATGCTTTTAAAAACACTATGTTGATTGGGTTATTATCGACAATATTATCCACAGGTTTAGGCGTTTTATCTGCTCTTGCATTAGAAAATAAACGATTTTCTGGAAGAAAGTTATTTAGTTCATTAGTCTTTGTACCTCTCATAATGCCTGATATCTTAATGGGTGTTTCTTTAGCTTTACTGTATAGTTTTTTAAAAATTCGCATGGGAATGGTTACTGTACTGATCTCTCATATTACTTTTTGTGTTTCTTACACAATCATCGTGATTCAATCAAGATTAGAGGGATTTGATTATCAATTAGAAGAAGCAGCTATGGATCTTGGAGCAAATAAATGGCAAATCTTTTATAAGATAAAATTTCCTCTGATGATACCAGGGATTATAGCAGCGGCTTTACTTTCCTTCACTTTATCAATAGACGACTTTATCATAACATTCTTTACATCAGGTAGAGGATTTAATACACTTCCCATCTATGTTGAGAGTGCCATTCGTCGAGGTACGATAACAACTATTAATGCACTTTCAACCTTAATGATAGGTTTTACGTTGTTAATTGCTGTTTCTACAAAGAAAATCAGAAAATATTTATTAAATGTATAGGGGAATGAATGTCATATATCGTTTTAGCAAGAAAATATCGTCCACAGAAATTCTCAGAAGTCTATGCACAAGATCATATCGTACAAATATTAAAAAACGCGATAGAATATGAAAGAATAGGGCAAGCATATCTTTTCACAGGTTCTAGAGGCGTGGGAAAAACTTCTTTAGCAAGGATATTTGCTAAAAGCTTAAACTGCGAAAGAGGTCCTTCTGATAACCCTTGTAATGTTTGTACAAATTGTACAGAAATCACATCTGGAATTAGCCCTGATGTGATCGAGATTGACGGAGCTTCCAATACCAGTGTCGATGATATTCGCGATTTACAAAAAGAACTAATGTATTCAACTTCACGATCAAAGTATAAGATTTATATCATAGATGAAGTACATATGCTTTCAAAAAATGCTTTTAATGCTTTGCTAAAAACTCTTGAGGAACCTCCTAAAAATGTGATATTTATCTTTGCAACGACAGAGCCTCATAAAATCATTGCTACGATCATATCCAGATGTCAACGATTTGATTTTAAAAGAATACCTATTGAAGCTATTGTTGCAAATTTAAAAGACCTTTGTTCAAAAGAAAAAATATATGTTGAAGAAGAAGCTCTTTATATCATCGCTAAAAAAGCAGATGGAGGAATGCGAGATGCTCTCTCATTACTAGATCAGGTGATTTCATATGGTAATGACAAAATCTCAGCAAATCAAGTTCGTTCAGTATTTGGAATTATACATGCGGATGTTTATCATAAAATCATGAGTGCAATAACCAGTCATAATCCAGCTATCATGATCAATATGCTCAATGAAATTCTTGATAAAGGGACAGATATCCACGAATTTATTAATAGCTTCCTAGATTATTTAAGAAATTGCCTTCTTATTAAGATAGGCTTGTTACCCAATGATTTAAATTCATCTCAAATAGATATAATAAAAGAAATGCTAGTGAATGTGAATCAAGATGAGTTAATCTATATGATGAGTTATCTCATTGATTCAAAAAATCAAATCAAAATGAGTCACAACGCTTCCATCATTATCGAGATGATCTTTGTAAAGCTAACAAAGCTTTCAGAAATGAAATCTTTAAATGATATTTTGGAGAAACTTTCTGAGGGTATAGTTTCAGTTTCAAATATACCTCAGGTATCAAATCCAATTCAGAGTCAAATAATCCATGAACAAACAAAGACAGTTCAAGAAAAATTCATGAATATTGCTACGACAAACAAGCCTGCTTTTACTAATATAAATGAAGAAATACTGAAACAGCATTGGGAAGGACTCATGCATAAAGTAACTCAGGAATATGCCATTACAGCTTCATTTTTACAAAACTGTACGATTAAAACAATTCATGATAATCATATCTATTTTAATACAAACTCCAGTATTGGACATAAAAAACTTATCAGTCACAAACACAATTTAGAAGAATTATTTTCAAAACACTTCTCTTTGAGAATATTAATAGATTTTGTTTTGATTGAGATAGAGAAACCCGAAACCATCAAGAATCCAACCTTTCAGGACATTCAAAAAGAATCTCCCAATTTAGCCAAATTTATTGAATTAACAGATTCTATAATTCAGTCATGATCCTTATCTTTTTAACCGTTATGTATTGTTCATTTTTACTTTGGTTAAATAATGGTTTATCAAAACATAGAAAGAACAAGGAAAAATTATCATTTGAAAAATTTTCAATCATTATTGCTGCAAAAAACGAAGCCCATCATTTACCAGAATTATTAAATCAACTCATCAATCAGAATTATCCCCAAGAATTATATGAAATAATCATCATTAATGATCTATCCAATGACGCAACTGATCTCATCATGAAAGCTTATTCAGGTATTATTAATTTGAAATATTTAAGAGTTCAGGATTTTGAGGATCAATATCCAGATGTTCAGATCATTGGGAAAAAAAGGGCATTAAATATTGGGATTGAGCAAGCTAAGTATGAGTTTCTTGTTTTTACTGACGCAGATTGTCATCCTTCAATTAACTGGTTGGAAGAAATCAATAAATATTGTGATTCTGAAACAGATTTTATTTCAGGTTATTCACCTTTGATATTTGAACAGCAAAATATTTATACCGATATTAAAAATCTAGAAAGATCATCTATGTTTGCAGTGACAGCTGGTAGTTTTGGAAACCACCTTGCATTGACATGTACAGCCAGGAATATGATCTACAGAAAGGATTTATGGCTTCAGGTGAATGGTTATCAGAGTATTAGTCTTATACCATCGGGAGATGATGATTTAATGCTTTTAAAAATGAGAAAACTCATTAGAAAGTTCAAATTTATGTTTTCACAGGATAGTATTGTACCAGCAAAAGAAGATAAAAGCCTTTCTGGGCAAATTGATCAGGAAACAAGAAGAGCTTCAAAATTTCCATTATATCCACCCTATATTAAAATCATTACATTATTTATATTTGTTTATTATTTGCTCCTGATATTTAATCTTTTTTTCATTTTTAAAACAGAGGTTAAATTTTTAATAATTTTGAGTTTAGTATTAAAAATAGTAATTGAAGGAATCTTTTTAAGTAACTTTTTAAAAAAGATAAATCAAAGTCAATTAATGAAGGTTTTCTTTTTAGCAGAAATAATCTATATTCCATATTATCTGTTTTTTGGTTTAAAAGGAACATTTGGGAAGTATCAATGGAAAAAATAAGAAAAGAATATGAGCATCAATTTCATTCATTTATACAACAAAAAAATGAAATTCATAGACTTTGGAATCTTGATCCAATAAGTCTTGAGCTGATCTATATGTTTGTAAGAGCAAAAAAGCCAAAAAGAATCTTGGAAATCGGAACTTCAAACGGGTATTCGGCATTTATGATGAGTATTGTTAATGAAAATTTGATTATAGATACAATAGAGGTAGATGATAAGCGATACAATTTAGCTCAAACAAATTTGAGCTCTAGACCTAATATTCGACAATTCTTGGGTAAAGCAGAAGATATCCTTCCTAAATTAGAGAATTCCTATGATTTTGTTTTTATAGATGCCAATAAACCAGCCTACATTAACTATTTAAAATTGATAGAACCACTATTAGAATCGGAAGCATTAATTATTGCTGACAATGTAACTTCTCATCCAGAAACGACACAGAACTATCAGGATTATGTACAGACAAATCCTTTTTATACAACCATGCTTTTACCAGTAGAAGCAGGATTATTAATATCTTTTTTTCATAAGAATTAATGCCTTTTTGAGTAGTATAAAACAAAAGAAATGATTCTTTAAATAATTAAAATAACTCCTTTTTTTCTTTACAAAATAGCTTATATTTTAATTATGAAAAAAATAGGAGTGTAGATGTATAAATTATTAATAATTATGATGCTGACAATGGCGATTTTTGTTTTTTCTTGTGGAAAATCTACTCATCTCGCATTAGCACCTGATATCACAAAAATAAGAATCAACGGGCTAATTTCACATATACATATTTCAAACAACCAGATTGACTTAACAACGACTCAGAAGGCTTATTATCGTTTTGAATATTATAATACTCTAAACAATGTAGATCGTTACTATGGGTTTTCAACAACAAATACCCAAAAATACAATAATTTATGTTCTATCCCCACTCAATTTTTTAATTCTAATTATAAGATTAAATTAACTGCATTTGGAGAAACCGGATATCAGGATACTACATTCTATTTTCAATCAGGGACAGAAAACATAAACTTTTTAAAAGTTACATTTATTGATGTTGCACAAGGAGATGCAATATTGATTCAAACACCAGAAGGAAAGAATATTCAGATAGATGGTGGTTATGGGACGATGTCCAATTCAAGTGAACCTTACTTTGGTGGTGGAGTTCCATTAGCTTTGAATTATTTAAAAAATAATAACATTACAGATTTGAACTATATAGTAGAAACCCATCATCATAAAGATCATTATGGAGGATTAAGAGATATTCAAAATGATGGATCAATAACCATTCATAACTCAATCAGCAGCAATTCGTATTATCCTATAGGGTCTTTTATTGATAATCAAAGTCAAGCAACCTTTCAAGTTATGAATCTTGGCTACCCTCCGGAATATACAGGTAATTCATTAAATAATACCAGTCTTGTGATAAAAATGGTTTATGGAGAAACAGAGTATTTATTTACAGGAGATGCAGAAGGTGCAGTGCAGGATTATATGATGTCAAATCCATGGTCATTAAGTAGTGATCTATTAAAAATAGCACATCATGGAGCAAGCTCTGAGGGAACAAGTTCAATGTCTTTTTTACAAAATGTCTTGAATCAATATAATAAGATTGGGATCCTAACATTTGGGACAAATAATCCATATCAACATCCTCGTGATTTGTCCAGATTTAGAAACTTTTATATCTATGGTACAGAAGTACCGTCTTATAGTTTTAATACAGATAATTTCCACTTTAATCAGGGAAACATTATTACTTATACTGATGGGCAAGCAATAGTTATTACAAATAAAAAAAATAATTGACTTAAATAGTCGTTTATCAATGATGGACGGCATGAAAAAAATTATTGTTACTGGTGCAAATGGATTTATTGGAAGCCGTCTTTGCTTGGCTCTTGTCAACAACGGCTATCAAGTCACAGCTCTCGTAAGAGAAAAAGCTGATTGTTCTCTATTATCAAATAAAATTAATAAGATCTTTATGAATTATAATGATAACTCATTATTAAATGAACTCTTAGATAATCATGATATTTTGATACATTCAGCTGCAAAAACAAAAGGTATTTCTTATAAAGATCTGACTGATACAAATGTAGAATTAACAGAAAAAATTATTCAATCGTCAAACCAATCGAAAAACCTTAAGCAATTCATTTTTCTTAGTAGTCAGGCAGCTGCTGGTCCGGGAAAAGGAAATACTTCACTCACAGAAATTGATGAGCCACATCCAATAAGTTGGTATGGACAATCTAAATTGCAAGCAGAATTAATATTAAAAAATACATTAAATAAAGATTGGACTATTATCAGACCTGCTTCGGTTTATGGACCAGGAGACAAAGATTTTCTCTTTTATTTCCAATTTATTGAAAAGCATATAGCAATACATCCTGGTTTTAATAATAAATATATCAGCCTTATCTATGTAGATCAACTTATTGATTTGATACTAAAAACTATACTAAATCCAAAAGCAAAGAATGAAACCTTCTTTGCTTCTGACGGGCACACTTATACTATTTCGACCTTCTGTGATACTTTAGGACTTGCAATGGATAAGTTTGTTTTCCCAATATCCATTCCAGATTCGATGGTATTCATGACTGGAGCTGTGATGGAAATGATAGGAAAATTTCAGAATAAAATCCCTATTTTGAATAAACAAAAAGCTCAAGAATTAAGACAATATAACTGGTTGATTAGAAATATTAAAGCTGTTGAATTGCTAGATTTTAATCCTAAGTCCAATTTACTTAGTAATCTAACTAGAACTTATCAATGGTACAAAAAGAATAAATGGCTATAAAAAAAAGAACGCTAATATTTTTATTTTTAGTTTTATCTATTGTGTTTCTCTTTTCACAAGAAAATCTTATAACTGAAGAAATTGTCCCAGATGAAAACACGATAAATGATTCATTGAAAGCCCAAATACTCTATCTTGAAGAGGCAGAATACCCTGCATTATATGCTATTCAAAAATTAGAAGGTTCTGTAGGATTTAAAGTAAAAATCTTCCCTGATAGTACTTTTGAGATTGCTGAAGTAATTGAAAAGAATGATGATTTTGAATCTTATGCTAGAAAAGCCTTAAGAAATTCAAAATTTCAACCTGCTTATGTTAAGGGTATCCCTGTTGAATCTTTTCTTGATGTTTATATTCATTTTCCTTCAGAAAACTATAAAAAGAAAAAAACAATAACTTTTGATCCCATTCTTCTCAAAAAGAACATTCTGCAATATGTTGAAGATCAGAATATAGCTAGAAAAAATAGTTTTTTTATTGCACCCAATTATACAATTATTAATCATCTAAAAGGCGAAATAAACCGTACGCCCATTATTATAAAAAATGGCTTTTTAACAATTAATGAACCAATGAACAATTCACTTTTATATCAAAATTACATACCTTTATATCATATAGAAAAAGACAATGATTTATTTTATTTAAATACACCACTTTATAGAGAAAGACCTTTGTTAACTTACACTGATATGGGGATTGGTTCTCAAGAAATAAAATATGCCAATATTAAATTTGATAAAGACAGGTTACTAGAAATTGACAGTTTAAATTTTCATGCAGGCTTTTTTGCGCAGGATGGTTATTCATTATCTATTCAGGAAAAATCATCGAATAGCTGCCTTAATGTCAATTGGCAAAATAAAGATTATGCTATTAATTTAGATTTTTTAGGGTTAAATCAGCAATTTTCTTCAGAAAGAATTAATTTAGTTAGTTTCCCCTCAAGTCAAAACGATGTCATTAGTGAGCACCAAAATCAAGTTAGTTTATTAGCATCCTCTCGATTTATCAAAATTGGATTATCCAACAGCTTACATAGTTTTTCAAGTATGTCCGATAATCATTATGAAAATAATGAGAATAAATATCTTACAGGTACAAGATTAAAGTTTTATAATAATGATCTCGATTATTCTATCCAGTTTCATCAGTCCAATATTAAGATTGATAGTTTGAAAAAAGAATTAAACAATACTTATCATTTACTGGATCATTCTTTCAATATATGTAATTTAACTCTAAAGAATAACATCATATATAAGAATCTAAGCGATTTATACACTAATAATAAGTTATCTTTTGCAATTAATGAAAGAATCTCTCTGATATCAGAATATCAGAGACAAAAGAAAGAGCCATTAATCTTTGGTATAAAAAATGATATCTATTCCAGTTCATCTTTTAAAGCAGGTTTTATAACTAACTATTCAATTTTAAAAAGTGAATTTACGGCAGGTGTTGAAAATGATATACAAACCTTTGACTTGAACAACAATCAGTTACACAAATACGAAAAACTCATTGTAGTAAATATACAAACAGAAACTTCATATTCTTATCAGGATTATGTTTTTAATATTTACTTTATGAATGAATTCAATAATTCAGAAGTTTTAAATTATAAAGCAAAATATGTAGGGAAAAGCCAGATAAAGATAACGAAAAATCTTCTTTATGATAATGCAATTTGTGCAGGATTAGATTTTTATTACCAATCTTCAGTCATTGCTCCGCCTCAAATACTAAGTTCAGCAGTTGTATTAGATACATTTTTGGGAGTTCAGATAACAAAATTGTTTGAATTCAAACTTGATTTTAAAAATATGCTTAATACAAAAAAATACTTTAATGATGAACTAAACCCTTATTATATTGGAGCAAGCATAAAATGGAATTTCATTAACTAAAATGGAATCAATCTTGCTTATTTAATAATTAGAATAATATACTGGAGTTAAATATGTTTAGGAAAATCCTCCTATTGTCAGTTTTTGTAATCATAACTACGATAGTTTTAGCCACTCAACTCAACCTTGAAGAATGTATTAATTTAGGATTAAATAATGGATATAAAATACTCAGCAATGAAATAGTCTATAAAAATTCTAAATCTTCTTATAATAGTGCTCTCTACGGATTTCTACCCGAAGCTTCCATAAACAATTCTTATACAAAAACGCGACTAGATCATAATTACACTATTGGTCTCTCTGTAGGAAAATCAATTTATTTGAATGATCCGACCCTATTTAATTATATCAAAGCAAAACAAAACAAACAAATCAGCTATCTTACTTTTGAGAATACAAAAAAGGAATATATCTATTCAATACTTGATAATTATCTAAGTCTTATCCAACTTCAAGAAAATATAAAGATATTTCAAGAAAACCTTGATATTCAAAAAAGAATTTATGAACAAATTGCTATTGAATTTCGAAATAATAAAAAAACGATTTATGATATGCAAAGTAGTCAAATTGATACTTTAAGCAGTTATGTAGATCTTTTGAATCTGAAAAAGGATTATAAAGCTCAAAGAGATAATTTTTTCTTTCTTATTGGTGTTGATGACAATAATTTTGATTTGATTGAACCTTCAATACCTATAGTAGATAAAGTATCTGAATTTAATCGTAATTTTTCATCGTCAATAAATGATCTTGAGATAAAACAAAGTAATGTCACAAATACTGAAAGCTTTCTCAGCTTATTACCGAATATATCTCTTTCCTATAATTATAGTATAAGCAATACTCAATTAGATTACCAAGACTTGTTAAAACAAGAACAATTTGAAGATTCTTATACAATTATGCTATCCTTAACCTATCCCTTATTTAGTTTTCTCGAGGATGGTACTCATTACAGAATGCAAAAACGAAATCATAAAAAACTCATATTAGACGTTCAAAACGCAGAAGATAAAAATCTACTATTATACAATCAGGCTGTACAAGAATATAAGAATGACTATACAACTTATGAGATTTATCAAATGAAATATGAATTATCCAAATCAAATATGAATATAGCAGAAAACAGATTTCAACTAGGTCTTATAAGTTCTTTGGAATTAGATAAAACAAGAGTTCAATATTTAGAATCACAGTTGAATTTTTTAAATAAAAAATTTGCTTTAATGAAGAAACAAGAAGAGATTAATACTCTGGTTTCAGGCAATATATTAGGTAAATGGTAGAATTGAGGATAGAATGAAAAAGAAAAAAAAATGGTTCTTAATAATTGTTATAATCATTGTGGTTATTGTTTCGGGCGTATTATTTATTAAACATCAAAAAGGGAAAGTTGGAAAAATATCCAAACCTATCTCCACGATCAAAGTAGAAAAAGGTATGATAAGCATTAAAATTGAGGAAACAGGAGAAATACAACCAATCAATGAAGTGGATATAAAATCAAAAATTAGCGGAAAAGTAATTAAACTGTATGTAAAAGAAAATGATTATGTTAAAGAGGGGCAGCTGATTGCAGATATTGAACCTGACTATAATCAAGCCAGAACGATAGCCAACATAAAGAATGAGCTTAAAATCTCCGAAATCAGGCTTAGGAATGCAGAAAAAAACTTTAATGACACCCAATCTCTTTACAAGAAGAATTTCGTTTCTCAGCAAGCATTTGATGACGCAAAAGACGAACTAGAGAAAGCAACTCTTGATTTTAAAATTAGTAAAGAGCAGTATGATCTCATAAAAGAACTAGATTCTTCAGAAAATGTATCAAAGATATATTCAACGGCTTCAGGGACTGTGATTGAGAGGAAGATCGAAGAAGGCGAGATGGTAACTTCGAGTACAAGCTCATACAGTGAAGGTACCGTTCTAATAAAAGTAGCTGATTTAACACAAATGTTAGTTAAATCTACAATAAATGAAGTAGATATTGCCAAAATCCATTTAAACCAGCTTGCAGAAATTAAAATTGATGCTTTTCCTTATGATAAATTTTCTGGTAAAATTACCAAGATTTCTGCTAAAGCAACAAGTGAGAATAATGTTAAGGTATTTTCCTTAGAAATATCAATAGATCAAAAAGATACTAGATTAAAACCAGGATTAACGGCAAATATAACTATTATAGGTGAGAAAAAAGAGAATATTTTAACTATACCAATTAGAGCAATTTTTAGTGATAATGATGGAAATGACATAGTGTATTATGCTGTTAGAGACTCTATCGGCAAATCTCAGATCATAAAAACAGGTATTAATGATCTCCAAAAAGTTGAAGTCATTGAAGGTCTTAAAGCAGGTGATACGATATCGCTAGAAGAGCCATCTTTAAAAGGTAATAAAGTTTCCGCTACAATGTCTTTCAATTAATATGAGTAAAATATCTGATTTATCAAATGAAGAGCTGTTTGATAAGTATTATTATTTAGTCAAGATTATAGCAAATCACTATCAGAAATATTCGAGGCAATTTGAAGATTTAGTTCAAGAAGGATCTATTGGTTTACTTGAAGCTAAAGCTCATTTTGATGAAGATAAAGGGGCACAATTTCAAACTTATGCTTCTTTTTGGATAAAGAAAAGAATTTTGAGTATATTAGATAAAGAGATAAAAGAGAATCATCATCTGGAATTCAATGATGCCATTGAATTAATAGATACTAATTTATCTATAACAGAGAAAGAAAACCACGGCGAAAATATAAATTTCAGTTTTGATTTACCAAAATTAGAAGAGTTGATCTTAAAACGTTCATTTGAAGAGAAAAAGTCTCTGAATGATATAGCTGGAGAGTTTGGAATTAGTCGTGAAAAAGCTCGCCAATTCAAACAAAAAGCTATGAGAAGATATAAAAGTGAGATGTTAAAGAAAGAAACCAAGGTTTAATTATTTTAAATAATTAAATAATTCAATTCGGGATGTAGCGCAGCCCGGTAGCGCGTTCGGTTCGGGACCGAAAGGTCGCAGGTTCAAATCCTGTCATCCCGACCATCTTTAAGATACCACCAATTTTTCAGAGCTTACCAAAAAGTATAAAAAAATCAGGTGTATAATGAGAGAAGTAACAAAAGCAGTTGTATTATTAAGTGGTGGAATGGATAGCTTAGTTTGTGCAGGAATAGCAAAAAGAGATAATGATAACATCTATTTTTTACATGCAAATTATGGTCAAAGAACAGAAACAAAAGAATTGGATAGTTTTAAAAAACTAACTACATATTTTAAACCTGTCGATACGTTGAATGTTAATATTGATTATCTTAAAAAGATTGGTGGCAATTCACTTACAGATAGAAATATAAAAATCCATGAAAACCAGAATATTCAAGAAATTCCAAATACCTATGTACCTTTTAGAAATGCAAATTTAATATGTATTGCAACTTCATGGGCAGAAGTCCTTGGTGCTCAAAGAATTTATATTGGAGCAGTTGAACAGGATAGTTCAGGTTATCCAGATTGTAGGCAATCTTTTTATAATTCTATGAATCAGGCTATAGAATTAGGGACAAAAGATGAAACAAAAATAGAAATAGTAACTCCAATAATTCATTTATCAAAAAAAGAAATAGTACTATTGGGTACTCAACTTAATCTTCCTTTTGAGTTAAGCTGGAGCTGTTATCAGTCCGAAGATAAAGCTTGTGGCAAATGTGATAGTTGTCAATTGCGAATTAAGGCTTTTAAAGAAGCAAAGATAATAGATCCGATTAATTATCATATTGATATAGACTGGAGCACGCATGAATAATATCCAAGAAAAATTTCTTTATCACATATGGGATCAACAACATATAACATCTGAGTTATTAACATTAACTGGTAAAAGTGTTAAGATCAATTTTCAGGGTCACTGGAATAGAGGGAAAGGTCCAGATTTTAAAAATGCAATTATACTTTTAGATAATCAAATAATGACAGGGGATGTTGAAATACATGTATGCAGTTACGATTGGGTTGCACATAACCATAATGAAGACTGTAATTTTAATACTGTAATTTTGCATGTGATTTATGAAAACAAATCGCAATATACGCAAACCATTCGTGAAGATGGAACTTTGATTGAAATTTTAGAATTGAAAAACCAATTATCAGAAGATATAGTAAAACTATTTGAAGAAATAGCAAATGACACCTTTTCAGAAAAAGAAAAGTACTGTCCTGTATTTTCTATGCAACAAGAATGGATTCCACAACTAGTTTTAAAAGCAGGGAAAAACAGGTTACAAAGAAAACTGAAACGTTTTACAGCTGAACTCTCATTTTGTTCTTTTGATCAGTTATTATATCAAGGTTTGTTGGAATCTCTGGGATATTCAAACAATAAATACCCATTTTATCAACTCGCACAACAAATTCCCTATCTAAGAATTAAAAAAATGATAGATCAGGGAGCATCCAAGCTAGATGTTCTTTCACTTTGGCTGCATGTATCGGGACTTATCAACCATATCCCTACACAAATAGATCAATCATTTGTGAGAGATCTTAGTGATAGTTTTATTAATAATAATTATCAGATACCAGAATTTAGCATTGAATGGAATTTATTCAGAATTCGACCCATTAACCATCCTGTTTTCAGAATGATTCAAATATTGGAATTTATTTATATAGGTGCTCAAAACAACCTAACTAACTATGTTTTAAAGTTATTTTCATTTGAAAAAGAAAAAATTACAATTAGCAATTTCCGTCACAGAGCACAGACAATATTATCAGCAATAGCTTTTAATGATATAAAAACTAAAATGGGAGCTTCAAGAATTGATTTGGTTTTAATCAATGTAATATTACCCATCATATTGCTTTATGCCAATAAGATGGAATATCAAGAATTAGAAATTATTTGTTATCAAATAATTGAGGAATTCCCGGGAGTAACAGAAAATACAATTACAAAATCAATGAGGAAATATTTAACAGAAGATTTATATACAGACATTAACAAAAAATCTATTCTTCAACAAGGATTACTTCAAATCTATACGCAATATTGTTCTCATCATTTATGCGAACAATGCCAAAAATCTTTTGTGGAATGGAAAAGCGAAGTTATTGAGATAAAAGAAGTATGAGTCCATTTGAAATCAATAAAAAAGTAAAACAAACCACTTCGGAAAGAAAAAAAATAATTGACAATGTTACTAGATTATATGTATCAATTTTAAAAGCAGATAATGATCTAACCTCATATGAAATAGATATTTTATACAGTTTATTGATAAATATATTTCGAAGAGAAAGCATATCTTGGGAAATGTATATTCGTCAGATTATTGAAGATGAAATAAATATAGAAGAAGTAATTTCCTATCTCAACGAGAAACTGATAGGATTGGATAAAATCAGAATACTATTAAGTTTAATTGTTATGTCATATTCAGATAATGATTTTAGTATATCCGAAATTACTCAAATACTTGATTTAGCCAGAAAGCTTGATTTAGAAACAGACGGATTCATGGATATGATTACAGCGATAGAATATAAGTCAACAGAGCCGGTATCAATAAAAGGTTTTAGATATTTTAATCATGTCGATGAATCGATATTTAGTGATTATTTAATATTTGGTAGAGGCGATAGTGCAAATATAGTATTTTCAGACAAAAAGGTTTTTACAAATGAATTTTTGCTTTTTATGATCGATCAGTATGTTTTCATCGGTTCAAACAATCGGATAGCCTCCAAAATTTCAGACAAACAAATAAATCCTAATGAGTTATATATATTGCCAAAAAATGCTTTTGTTAATATTCATACCCGTGATTTTGATTATGAAATCTTATTAAAACTATATCACAATCAAGATATTTATGATCTAATAGATTTTAAAAAAACGGAATACGATTTTAAAATCACCAATAATCATAATCATTATAGTATTATTTTAAACAATGGGACTTTTTATAAAAATGGAAAATCAATTCAAAAAGGCAGGAGTATCGATTTATATTTTGATGATGAACTACAGATAAAAGGTTATGCAATCTTTAATCTTTTAGACATTATCAGAGAACGAAGTCAAATTGGAGTAGAAAACTTAATCCCCAAAGAACTATTTATAAATTTTGAAGATGATTATTTTTCAATTTCAAAAAGTGAATCTACCAAGACGATAGCTTATATAACTGTAAAAGATAATTTATTTTACTTACACCCGCCTAAAAGAGGATGGGAATTTTATTTAAATAATAATAAAGTGGAAGAGACTCAACAATTTTATCTTAATATAGATGTCATTTCGATAAATAAGAAAAATTTTAGAATTAATACTTTCTATGATTTAATAGAAATTCCTTTTGAAATTGATCATATTAATTTTCTAGATATTAAACATTATCATAAAGATGGAAATTTAGCAATTGACAGCATCTCTTTTGAAGCACAGAAAAATCAATTGATTGGAATTTTAGGTCAGAGTGGTTGTGGTAAATCGACCTTACTAAAATCAATTTCAGGAGAAATTATCCCTACATATGGAACAATACTTTATGATAGCAAGGAGTTTTATCAGAACATAAATTACTTTACTCAACACATTGGTTATGTTCCTCAGGAAGATTTATTGTTTTCACATTTAACTGTTTATGAAAATCTGTATTATCGTGGTTTACTCAGAATGCCAAAGATATCTGATGATAATCTTGATCAGAAAATAAGAAATATTTTAATGAAAACCAATTTAATTCACAGAATCAATTCACAAGTAGGGGATTTAAAGAATAAATTTTTAAGCGGAGGAGAACGAAAAAGATTAAACATTGCTTTAGAAATGTTATTTGAACCGTCTGTTCTCATTTGTGATGAACCAACTTCAGGTCTTTCATTTTCTGATGCAGAACAAATCATTGCATTATTAAGGAATTTAGCTGATCAGGGAAAGATTGTTTTAATTACAATTCATCAGCCAACCTCTCCCGTTTATCAGCAATTTGATAGAGTTTTGTTAATGGATAAATCAGGAAAGCAAGTTTTTTTTGGAACGCCTGACGAATCCTGGGATTATTTTGATAATGAATTATCACAAATAACTATACTTTCTGAAAATCTATATTATAAAAAAAGAAATAAACTACCTGAATATATAAATTTAATAATTGAGTATCCAGAGTATAAAGAAAATGGGGAAATCACTTATGAACAAGTAGATCAGAACATTGCCATAAAAAGAAAATTTCCTCCAGAGTACTGGCGGGATAAGTATAAAAGAAAAATGTTATTTGATTTAATTCAATATGATTCTATACGATCAAAAACGAATAAAACAACCTTTAGAAAAAGGAAAAAATTAGATTTCAATACTTCATTAAAACAGTTAATTACTCTTTTTAAAAGAAATCTATTAATAAAATTAAGAACAAAAGCAAATCTATTAATTACATTTGCAGAAGCACCGTTACTAGCCTTAATAATTTCATATATATTAAGATTATCTCCTGAAAATTCATCATATTCTTTTAACGAAAATATTAACATAGGGATTTTTATTTTTATATCTATCATAGTATTTATCTTTTTAGGTTTATCAAATAGCATTGAAGAAATTTTAGGAGAGAGAAAAAATATTATTCGAGAGAAATTACTCAACTTTAGAGTTTCATATATACTAATTTCCAAATTTTCAGTCCTTTGTTTATTCTCAATTCTTCAAGTGATTCTTTATTACATAGTTTCTTCATTTATTCTTGATATAAGAGGGATGTTTTTACCTTATTTTATATATCTTTCTTTATCCTCGATGATAGGATATTCTCTAGGTTTGGCAATTTCATCTTTTTTAAATGATCAAAAAGCTATCATCAATATTTTACCATTAATACTAATACCTCAAATCATATTTGGTGGAGCTATTGTAGAATATGAAAAAATGAATAGAAATGTTAAGATAATAAATGCTAATCCTATTCCAGAAATTGTTCAGATCATTCCATCAAGATGGTTATTTGAAGGATTATATACTTCACAGGCAAAGCTGAATCCCTATGATAAAGCTATAGACAAATTAGATACAAAAAGAAAAAATCTTATGAATAATAAAGATATAAATTATGCAACAGAGATGAATAAGATTTATAAGGAACTATCCGAGACCACAAAGAAGTATTCAAAATCAAAATATACAAATTTATTTGTAAATTTATCTGTAAGTATAATGGATGGAAAATTCCTCAACCAAAAACGAAATGTCTTTTTATCGAGTTATAAAACCATATTTTCAAGAACTTACAAGACAATATATTTTAATATATTTTCAACCCTAATTTTTATAATGCTTTTTAATCTAATAACATTAATTAAGCTAAAATACTTTTATAAGGATTAAATTGAATTAAACACTCAATTATACTAAAAAATATGGAAAGAAAGTTTTTAGATTTATTATTTACCCAATTTGGTAATACAATTTAGTAAAAACAAAATATACTTTAATTTTATGATTAAACAAAAAGCTCCAAAATGGAGCTTTTTGTTTATAGAGTTGATAGATAATTATCTTTCAAAGAGAGTGGCAATACCCATGCCACCACCAATACAGAGAGCAGCAAGTCCTTTTTTCTTATCTTGTTTAATCATTTCATGAAGCAAAGAGACAATAATTCTTGCCCCACTAGCTCCAATTGGATGACCAATACTTATAGCTCCTCCATTTACATTAACGATATCAGGGTTAATCCCACCGATTTCTTTTAATCCTTCTACGACAGATAAAGATTGAGCAGCAAAAGCTTCATTTAACTCAGCCAATTCGATTTCTTTTAGTTCCCAATTCGCTTTTTGAAGCACCTTTTTTATAGCAGGAACAGGGCCAAAACCCATTATAGATGGATCTACACCAGCTGAAGCTGAATGAACGAAATAAGCTAAAGGTTTTAATCCTAATTTATCAGCTTTCTCTTCACTCATAAGCAAAAGAACTGCAGCACCATCATTAATTCCAGATGAATTTGCAGCTGTAACGGTTCCGTCAGATTTAAAAGCAGGTCTTAGTTTATATAGACTTTCAGGAGTGACACCTTTTCTAGGAAATTCGTCATTTTCAATGATAACAGGTTCTCCTTTTCTTTGAGGAATTATAATAGGAACAATTTCATTTTTAAATTTACCTTCACACATTGCTTTTTCAGTTTTATTTTGACTTTTAGCAGCAAATGTGTCTTGAATTTCTTTTGATAGGTTATATTCAACAGCAAGATTTTCAGCAGTGATACCCATGTGATAATTATTAAATATATCAGACAAGCCGTCTTTGATCATACTATCAACAATTAGTTTATCACCCATTCTTGCACCCCAACGTGCGTCAGGCAGCAAATATGGAGACTGAGACATATTTTCAATTCCACCAGCTAAAATGACATCAGCTTCATCCATGGCAATCATAGCAGCGGCTAAGCTAATTGCTTTCATTCCTGAACCACAAACTTTATTTACAGTATAAGCAGGGACAGTTACAGGAATCCCAGAGTGAATGGAAACTTGTCTTGCTACATTTTGTCCAAGACCCGCACCTAAGACATTACCCAATATTACTTCATCTATAAGCTCCGGATTTAAATTGCATTCATTAATAATTGTTTTAATAACCTGAACACCCAGCTGGACAGCAGATACATCTTTAAATACCCCTCCAAAACTTCCAACAGCAGTTCTTTTTGCAGAAACTATGACTACTTTTCTCATGTTTTCCTCCTGATTTATGACTTTTTTTCTACTAGAATTTCATTTATCATATTATTTAAATCATCGATAAAAAACTCATACTTTTTATTACAAAAATGGCAAACTGCCGAAATGGATTCTTTATCAATGGCTAGTGCATTAATTTCATCAATACCCAATAGTTTTATTCCATTATAAAACCTTTCTCGTGAGCAATTACAAGCATAGCTGACCAAATGATTTTCTTTAATATCAATTTCAAAAGATTTTAATAATACTTTTTCCATAAGCTGTTCAATGGAATAATTCATATCCATCAAATCAGTAAAGTTAGGAAAGCTATTTATACTTTTTTCAAGCTTGTCTATAACAAGTTCAGGGGTATTCGGTAATAATTGAATTAAAAATCCACCAGCATGTTTGACAGTACAATCAGGGTTTAACATAACCCCTAATTGAATAGCAGTAGGAATTTGTTCAGACTGCATAAAATAATAAGCAATATCTTCAGCAATTTCACCACTAACAATTTCAGTTTGACCAATATAAGGAGCTTGGTCATTAATAGATTTAATAACACTGATAATCCCTTCACCAATAGCTTGAGAGATTTTACTTTTATCAGTTTTATCTGGAATAAATTCAGATTGAGGATTACTGACATACCCTTTAACAGTATTTTTACCGGTTGCAGTTACGAGAATAACCCCAGAAGGTCCATTACCTTCAATCCTAATGGTAAGAAGATCATTATCATTTTTAAGGTCATCCCCCATCAATAAAGCAGCAATAAGAGTTCTACCCAGTAAAACAGCATTTGTAACAGACAGATTGTGTAATTGAATAGCTTCATTAACCAATTCAGTTGCTTTTATGGCAAAAAATCTGATATGTTTATCAGTAGTGATTCCTCTGATTAAATAGTCTTTCAAAACAACTCCTAATGTCTAAAATGTCTTCTATTGGTAAAAATCATGGTGATTCCTAATTCATTACAAGCGTTAATAACATCTTCATCAGATTTTGATCCACCCGGTTGTATAACAGCATTTATCCCCATTTTAGCCAAATAATCAATAGAATCTCTGAAAGGGAAATATCCATCGGAGGCGCAGATCGTATCATTAATACTTAAATTCATTTCATTAGCACGATTTAAGGCAATTTTTACTGAATCAATTCGATTTGTTTGTCCTGTTCCAATACCAATGGTTTGATTATCTTTAGCAAAACAAACTGCATTAGATTTTAACATTGATACGACCTTCCAAGCAAATTCCATACTTTTAAATTGATTTTCAGTAGGTTTTGTTTTAGTAACAATAGCCCATTGATCAATATTCAAAGTATCAATATCAGGTTGTTGAACTAAGTAACCATTTAAGCAACTAGAAACAACATTAAAATTTTTAAGAGTATAAAACTTAGAAAAATCAACAATTACTAGTCGTCTGTCTTTTTTCTTTTTAAGTTTAATTAATGCTTCATCAGTAAAAGAAGGAGCTAAAATTATTTCAGTAAATATTTCATTAATTTTTTCAGCTGCATTGAGATCAACTTCTTGATTTGTAATAACAATACCACCATATGGAGAAACTTTATCAGTTGCAAAAGCTTTATTGTAAGCATCAATGACATTTTTACCTAAAGCAACACCACAAGGGTTAGTATGTTTTAGGATGGCGACACAAGTTTCATCAAATTTTCCAACTAATTTTATAGCAGCATCAATATCGAGGTAGTTATTGTAAGATAATTGTTTTCCGTGAATGACCTTAATAAGACTTTCATTTGTTCTTTCATAAAAGCAAGCATTTTGATGAGGATTTTCTCCATATCTTAATTCTTCTTTTAAAGGATAGCCAAAATTTAAATAGGATATATTTGGAGTATTCAATGATTTATTAAAGGTATTAGCGATTAAGCTATCATAATAAGCAGTGAGAGCAAAAGCTTTCTGAGCCAGGTATAAACGAGTATTTAAACTGGTTTGACCATTAGTTTTTATTTCATTTAAGACTAACTCATAATCCTCAGGATCGGTTAAGATTGTTACATATTTATAATTTTTAGCAGAGGATCTAATCATGGAAGGTCCTCCAATATCGATATTTTCAATAATATCTTCCCATGAAGCATTAGAATTGTTTATAGTCTCTTCAAATGGATATAAGTTAACAACAACCAGGTCAAAGAATTCTATCCCATGTTCTTTAGCTTGACTCAAATGTAATTCATTGTCAGGGATACCGAGAATCCCCCCGTGAATTTTAGGATGAAGTGTTTTAACACGACCGTTCATAATTTCTGGGAAATTAGTTATTTCTGAAACAGATTTTGCAGGTATTTGATTGTTTAACAGCGTATTCAAAGTTCCGCCGGTAGAATAAATAACATAATCCTGTTCTACTAATCGATTTGCAAAATTAATCAGATTATTCTTATCTGACAAACTAATAATAGCTCTTTTCATAATTCACCTTACTTTATTTTATTGAGTATAATTTTTTTAATTTCTTTACCATCAAAATCAGAAAGTTCAATATTTTTATTTAATTTATTCTCTTTTTCATCTTCAATAGTAACATGGGATGTTGTTGATAAGATTACTTTTTTTGTTTGAGGATCATCGGAGCTATTCATAATAGAAAGAATAATAACTCCTCCCAGAACAATGACCCAGTTAGCAAATATCCAGAAAAGAAAAATAGGGAAGGAAGAAATAACACCATAAAGCATTTTCATTCTAGTCATATTTGTGATATACCAATCAAATCCATTTTTCATAATGAACCATAAAACAGAAGAGATAACAGATGAACAGATGATACTATAAGATTTCATACGAGTTGAAGGTACAAAGAAATAAGAAAGAAATATTAAAATAAACCACATAATAACAGGTAATAGAATCGATGAAACAGCATGGTAAAAATCATTATCGAATAAAAGAGAAATGTAAGGCATAGAAGTTATAGAGAAAAGAAGAATAAAAATAAGAAATCCCAGAAGAAGGGTACCGAAAAATTTTAAAAGAAGATTGATAACAGAAGTTTTTTTTATTACATTAATTTTTAAAATCTGATCAAAAGCTCCAGTAATAGAAGCAAATAATGAATAAGAAGTAATGATAAGCATAATAATATTCATAATATTCATAGGGATGTTATTATCAAAGAGATTATTGATATACTTGACAACCATATTAGCAGATTCAGGCAAAAATGTAGAAATGATAAATTCTTTAAGTTCATTTTTAATATTTAAAGAGGGTAGATCAGGAATTAAAAACAGCAAAAACAAGAGAAAAGGAACAAAACCAAGAACAGTAACAAAGGTTAAATTAGAAGCTTCTTTAAGAATATTTTCTTCATAGAATCTTTTTTTAAATTTGATCAGGAAAGCAATAATTCTATTCTGAGCGAGAAGGGATAATATATTGACAAAAAACTTTATTATCTTATTCATATCTTAAAGCTTCAACAGGATTTAGATTAGAGGCTTTAATGGCAGGGAAAATGCCAAAAAAGAAACCAACTCCAACAGAGACGACCAGAGCAATAATAATCATAGAAAAGTCCACAGCTGTTTTAACAGTTAAAAAATTACCGACAAATCTAACAATAGAGAGACCTAATAATACACCTAATAATCCACCCAAAAATGTAATTAAAACAGTTTGGACAAGAAATTGAATAAAAATATCAATCCTTCTGGCACCCATAGCCAGTCTAATCCCAATTTCTCTTGTTCTTTCCTGAATTGAAGCGAGCATAATATTCATAATCACAATACCTCCGACAATAAGAGATATAGAACTAATAAAAAAGAAAATTATCTGAAAGATAAAAGAATTTTCTTTCATTTTTTCAGCTTCTTCTTTTGCAGATTCAACTCTGAAAACAGGATGTCCTCTTCTCAGATTGAGAAGAATATTATTTAGTTTATCAGTAAGAACAGTAGAAGCATCCATTGTAGGAGCTTTTACAGTTATCTCATCTATTTGATCTTTAACAGACATTTTATGAATCATAGTGCTAATAGGGACAATAGCTGTTCTATTCATCCATTCAAGAGGATTATCGCCAAACATTTTTCCCTGAGACTGCATGTATCGGTGTTTCATTACTCCAATGACAGTTAATTTTGTACCATCTAAATCAAGTAATTGACCGATAGGATTTTTATTTCCAAACAATTCATCTTTAATTGTAGAACCGATAACAATTACATTATTATTTTCCTGAATATCAAAAGATTTAAAAAATCTTCCCTGATCAGCAGTCCATTCTTCGACAATTTCATAATCAGGAAAAGTGCCGATCAAACGAGCAGAAAAGGATTTTTCTCCTTTTTTTATCATAGATTGATCATAGAGAGTAGCATTAAAATATTCAACTTCTGGAATGAGAGAACGGATAAATTGAAACTCATTAAGAGTAAAATAAGCAGGCAAATTGAGAGAATTTTCATATTCATAATTCCTCATCACAGTAATTTTTTGTAAACCGCCTCTTTCCTGCATCCATTGAAGAGTCATCTGATTCATACCCCTGACTAGAGATAGAATCACGATGATTGACATAGTTCCGAGAACAATTCCAAGAATTGTAACCAAGCTTCTTAATTTTCGAGACCAAAAATCCTGAAAACCGACGATAATACTTTCTTTAAGAGAGATTGCCATTAATAACCTCTCCATCCTTAATATGAATGATTCTATCTCCAATTTCTGCAATATGAGCATCATGAGTAACCATAATAATCGTATTATTTTCTTTATGCAATTCTTTAAAAATAGAAAGAATATCACTCCCTGACTGGGAATCCAGATTACCTGTTGGCTCATCAGCGAGAATAATTGCAGGATTTGTAACTACAGCTCTGGCAATAGCAACTCTTTGTCGTTGTCCACCTGATAACTCTGAGGGTTTGTGATTAAGTCTGTCTCCTAAACCAAGTCTATTTAATAGATCTTTGGCAATATCAGATCTTTTTTTTGAATTAATACCAGCATACATGAGAGGAAGTTCGACATTTTTCAAAACATTAAGATGAGGTAATAAATTGAAAGTCTGAAAGACAAAACCAATTTTTCTATTTCTAATCCAAGCTAATTTGCTTTTTTTCATGGCACTCACTTCTTCCCCATCCAAAAAGTATTGCCCAGAGGAAGGTGAATCCAAACATCCCAAGATATGCATTAAGGTCGATTTACCTGAACCAGAAGGTCCCATGATGGAGACAAATTCACCTTTTTTTATCTGAATTGAAGCATTTTTAAGTGCTTCAACCTGAATTTTCCCCATATCATATGTTTTAAATATATTATTTGTAGAAATTATTAAGTCCATAATCATCCTCTTTTTAAGTAAAAATTATTCTGTATAGTAAAACAAAAATCATCTTTGAAATTTAATTCTTTCCATCTCTGTTGTGCATCAAAGTCAGCAAAGGAAATTAAAGTTTCTGGTAAGCCATTTACAAAATGTAAAAGATCCTGATTTTCTTCACACTCTATTGACATTAAAAAATTATCCTGCCATTCGTAAAGTTTATTAGTCTCAAGTAGATTGTCAATGATTATTCCATCAAATTCATCATATTTTAATAAATCTTTTATCGTAGGTAATGTTTCAGAATCCCATAAATAAAAATTTCTAATTTGATATTCAGATTTAAAAGAAATCTTAGTTTTATTTATTAAAGAAATCCAGATAGATCTACACATAACACCATCTTGAGAGTAGAGTAAATCATTTTCTAAATAAGAATTTTCTGATAGATTACTCGATAATATAATTTGTTCGATAGCCTTAATGTCTTTAAAATGAAAAAAAATTAATTCTAAAGAAGTATGAGGATTATTTGAAGTAAAACAATTTATAGTTTTTTTAATATCATCACAAGAGATTAAAGGATTGATAATAAATACCTGATAGGGGTTGGTCAGTTGAGAACTAAGTGTACTTATTTCTTGATCGGATAAGGAGTCATAAAGGATAATTTTGGAATATAATTCATAACCAGCAGTTATTTTGTGGGAAGAGAGATAAGCCATATCAGGATAAGGTTTTGGGAACAGTTTTAAATTAAATTTCTTTTCAGCTATTTGGAAAGCTTTTTTAATATCTGAATGATTAAATCCCATATTAGAGAGGATATTATAAGGAGGTTTTGTTTGAAATTCAATTTGGAATTTATTATAATCTTTTCTAAATTGTGTACCAGGGAGCAGAGATAATGCGAAAATTTGTAATGATTCATCTAATTCATGTTCATACAAATAATCACAAGAATCAATAAATCCATTCAGATTATCACCAGGGAGTCCGATGATCAGATCAATTTTAGGAGTAATATTGTTTTTTAACATCAATTTGCAGCTCTTTGTAAACTGGATCAAATCATGATTTCTATTCATCAGTTTTAATGCTATGGGATTAATTGTTTGTAAACCTACTTCAAATTCAATAAATCCTGATTCAGAAAACAAATCAATATTTTGTTCATTAATACTTTCAGCACGTATTTCACTATAGAATTTTAATTTGTTATTCTTATTTATTTTTTTAATATCACAAAGCAAATCATGAAGATCCTGTCTGCTATTTAAAGCAGGATCCATCAGATAGACTTGATCTATCTCAGGATGATGATAAGCATAATCGATAGCTTTAAGAACCTTTGTTCTGTCAAACTGTAAGATTTTCTTTCTATCTTTATTGTAAAAACAAAAATTACAATGATAAGGACAGCCTCTTTGAGTTTCCAAAAACATTGTGTTTTCAATACTACAATCAATATCACCTAGCAAATATGGAGAAATAAGATCTTCAATTTTTATACAGGAGACCGTCTGTTGGGATAATTTTTCAACTAACTGACAAAAAGAGATTTCGCCTTCACCATATATTTGATAATCGAAAGAAGTCTCATTCAATAAGGGATTATCTTTATTGATTTCAGGACCGCCAACAACAGAAATAAATGAGAATCTTTGTTTTAACACATCATGTATATGCTTTGTTCTAAATAAGTTCCAACAATATACAGTAAAGCCAATTAGATCAGGTTTTAACTGTTCTATGTGATTAATCAAAGCTAAATCAGAATAATAAGCAGTAATTTTTTCAGGTAGAATCATAATCTGAACATTTGTAAATCCAGCTAAAGATTGTTTTAAATAACCAGCAGCTAAAGGGATATTTCCAGTTTGTTTTTGATAATTATGTTGAGGGACGGGTAATTGAATTAGTAGAATTGATAAAATTTTACTCTTCATTATGAAAACTTTTTATCATATTTTCAGCCAAAACGGCAGAAGCATGGCTAACAACTTTTAGTTTTTCTATAACTTCTTGAGCTTTATTAAATTGACCATTTTTAATCAAAATTTTAATCAGGTCTAAATAAGCTATTGAACTATCAGGAAATAAAGATATTGCTTTTTCAATGTATTCTATTGCTTCATCCGTTTTACCAATTTTTTCGCAACTGATACCAAAAGCATGATAAAAGTTAGAACTTTGATAATTCAGTTTTTCAGCTTTTTGAAAACTGACATAAGCTTTAATATTATTATTCAGATAACTGTAGCATAAGCCTTTATAAAATAGAATAGCTCCTGTTTCTGCAGAGATTGAGATTATCAGATTTAACACTTCAATTGCTTTTTCAAATTCATGAATTTTGATATATTGTTCAGCTAGAAAAATATAGGGTAAGTCATTATCATATTTTTTATTTACAATTTCTTTAAGGATAGAGATAGTTTCTTTGTCTTGTCCCAATCTTTGATAGGCTATTGCTTTATTATATTCAGATTCAGGAAAGGGTTCTTTTATTTCGTTAAAATATACAATAGCTAATTTAGGTTCATTTAACGCTAAATAATTATTAGCAATTTTAAAACGGGTATAGTCATCATTTCTATCCAATTTAAGAATTTTCTCATAAATATTTATAGCTTCTCTACTTTTATCATATTTAGAGTAAATTTCTGCCAATTCGTACAGCGGTTCCTTTTCTTCAGGATAGATAGAAATAGCCTCTTCCAAAATATTAACAGCCATTAACCAGTTTTTTTTTAGCATGCATTTAGCCTGCCATATCATATTAGAAAGTGATGTCATTAAACAACCTGTGCAGTGTATTTTTTATCAAATCAATATCAAAAGAATTAAAAATAATTTCTCTAGCATGTGATCCATTCTTAAAACCTTTTGTATAATATGCTAAATGTGCTCTCATTTCAGTAATTTGCTTATTAACATTTTCTGATTGGCTTATTAAATCAATATGATCAAGAATTATTCTTAACTTATCTTGAGAAGAAATTTTAAATTCAGAATTCTTTTGAGAAGCAATAATTTCATTAAATAACCAAGGTTTACCTAAAGCTCCTCTTCCTATCATAATGGAATCACAACCAGTTTGATCATATATCAGTTGAGCTTTTTCTTTTGAGATAATATCTCCATTACCAATAACAGGAATTTTTGCATAATTTTTTACTTGTTTAATAACATCCCAATCACTCAAACCACTAAACATTTGTGATTTTGTTCTTGGATGAACAATCAGAATATCTGCACCAGCCTCTTGAATTGCAAGTGAAAATTCAAGGGCGTTAAGGCTGTCATTATCCCACCCTGATCGAAATTTTACTGAGAGCGGTATATTATAACGAGTTGTAACTTCTTTAACTTTATAAACGATATTTTGAGCAAGTACAATATTTCTCATCAGGGCAGAACCAGAATTTCTATTTACTACTTTTTTAACAGGACAACCCATATTAATATCAATAAAATCAGGATCAAATTGCATAACAAGTTCAGCTGCTTTTTTCATAATATCAGGGTTATCGCCAAAAAGTTGAATTCCATAGGGTTTTTCGATTAAATCGTAGATAATATATTTTTTTGTTTTTTTAAAATTATAGATTAATCCATCAGCACTTACCATTTCACTGACTAATACATCAGCCCCGTTATTTTTAGCAATTTTTCTAAAAAAACGATCAGTATATCCTGCAAGAGGAGCAAGCCACAATTTTTTATTAGAAATATTATTTATTTTTTCAGTTAAAGTAAACTTAGACACTTATAATCCTTTTAAATGGTACAAAAAAATAGCTGTTGTGATAGCAGCATTGAATGATTCAAGATTATTTGCCATGGGAATATGTAGTTTAATATCAGCAATTTCTTTAAAAGAGGTTTTTAAACCCTTTCCTTCAGAGCCAATCATGAGGATATATGGTTTTTTTAGTTCTTTAAAATCATAAAGACTAACTGAATATTCAGTATCAGCAATAATTTTAAGAGCATTTTGTGAGTAAATCCAATCATCTTCAACAATTTTAATAGGTAATAAAAAAACTGTTCCAAGCGAAGATCTTACAGTTTTACAATTAAAAGGGTCACAACATCCTTGAGTTAAAATAAGCCCATCAATGCCAAAACCATAAGCAGTACGAATAATTGTGCCTAAATTTCCAGGATCTTGTATATCATCTAAAAAAAGGAGATTATCATCAAGAATGATAGGTTTAAGTGAGGTATTAAAGACAGCAATAATTTTTTGAGGAGATATAGTATCAGTAAGACTTATAATCTGAGAGTATTTGATGAATTTAAATAGAATCTGGTTTGAAAGTGCACTTAATGATTTTAAATTTAAATAATCTTCAGTTATATATATTTCAGTAGGTAATACTTTGCTTTCTATCAATTGAAAGATTAGGTTTTCACCTTCAAGAATTGTTTTTTGGTAAAGATGACGAAACTTCTTTTGAGTGATTTTTTTTAACATACTAAATTCATTTTTAGTAATGTATTCAAGATTCATAAAAGATCCTTTCAACTCAAAATAATTTTCAATTCAACCATATTAATTATTAATAAAAAATGACGCAAACCAATGGTTTGCGTCAAAAAGTTAACTAAACTTATTTATTCAAATCATTGAAAATCTTTTGATATTTAGCTTTGATGGTCTTATTATTAGCTTTATCAGCAAAATAAAGAAGCATTTGAACAGCATCTTTATTAGATTTATCAAGTTCATACCATTTTTCTGCATACTTAATCGCATCATCCCACAAATTTTTTCCAGAAAGATAAATAACAATTGCAGCAGCATTTTCTTTCGAAGGTTCTTTTTCAAAAGCTAAAATAAGGTATTTTTTTGATTTTTCATCATTTTTAAGAGTTTGAGCAATAGAAGCAGCGTTTGCGATTGCTTCAACATTATTTGGATCAATTTCATAGACTTTTTCAAAATATTCTAAAGATTTTGTATAATCTTTCAGGTTGTAATAAGAAAAAGCAGCATAAGAAAAATTATCAACTTTTGTTGGGTTTAAAACAGTTAATCTAATATAGTATTCAGCAGCTTTATCATACTCAGCTTTTTCATAAAAATTATTAGCCATTATTTCAATAACTTGTTCATTGTTAGGGTTTTTCTCAAGAATTCTACTAAAATATTTCATTTGTTTTTCTTTATCACCCTTTTTTTCTTCAATCATAGCTAACATCATATAAGTTTTTATACTATCAGGTGCAAAAAGCAATAAATCCTCAAAAATAGCTTCAGATTCATTTATTCTATCTTCACTTAACTCATTTTGACCAATAATGAATATTTTTGCCCAAATACTTCTTAATTTAAGGTTAGTATCTTTATATATATCTTCAAATCCATTATACTCTCTCCAATCAGGTATCGAATCAAAAACAGCTTTAACTTTTTGATAATAAACAGCTGATTCTTTAAATTCATTAAGAGGAATCATGCCTTCTTCGGGTTCCATTCCAAATTTAAAGTGAATATCAGCAATATTTTTAAGAGACTCAACATTATCTGGAGTTTCTTCAATTACTTTTAAATATAAACCTAATGCTTTTTCAAATTTCTGACTTTGTAAATAAAGATTTGCTGATCTTAAATCTACTTTTGATTTTCCTCTAATTTTTTGACTTTTTGCAGATAAAGAAACTGTGAAGACGAGCATCATCATTGTTATCAGTATAAATATTGATGTGAATCTTTTCATGCTTCCTCCAAAATTATTTTTTTCTCAATTATTTTTTTAAACAATCTTTAGTCAAGCACTTTCTCTGAAAGGAGATTATGCATCAAAGAAAGAATTTTAAAGAAATTGATTCTGAAGAATGATAATATTTAAAAAATTAAGTATTTAGGATGATTACATATATTATTTAATAACTTATATTTTAGTAATATATTGTAATACTTATTATATAATTATTTATCTTTATATATACATATCAATAAGTTATCGATACTTTATGCTATCAAGTATATTTTAACCCATCTTTACCATAATTTATCGTAAGTCATTGTAAAATATACATAATTAAAAGTGCGGGGCACTACGGCAACTTAATTATCTTTCTATTTATTGGGTTGATTTTGATGTTTAAAGCCTTATATATTCTTTTTTGTATCTCATTTGCATCTGAAGGCTGAACAATAGTTATTATTTTTGAATCTTCTGTTTTCATCTCTGTTGTAATAAGGTTATGTGTTGATAACAGTTCTCTGGTTTTATTCCATGAAAAATTTATGTCATGAGCCTTTAATTTGGTTCTGATAACATTCAAAATATGATAGGCTAATACTGCTATAAATAAATGACTCTCCGCCCTTACCTGTATTTTGTGATAAACAGGTCTAAATGCTAACTCACTTTTAAGGCATCTGAATGAATATTCTATGTTTGTTAGTGTTGAGTAGATATTCCATAATTCCTGTTCATTAAAATTATTCAGATTGGTTCTTAGAAAATAGGAACCGTTATAAGAAAAGTCCTTTTGATCAGAATATGTGTTTTCCCATGATATACTTTGAACAAGATTATCTTCTTGTTCAATATCCACTACAATAAATCTCGAGATCGATTTGTGTTTTTCTTTTAATCTGCCCAATTTTTCTAATATTTTATCATACGATTTAACCGTTTTTTTCTTTGCTAGAGATTCTTTCAATAATTCTAAATCACGAATATATTTTTTTGTAAAACTTTCAAGCATTGATTGCTCTTTTACTTTTTTCATTGGACTCACACAGTATAAATATGTCTCATCCTCTTTTTTTAGAATGGTTGCCTTAATCTCTTTGTCTTGGGTTGAAAAAATATCTGAAGCTTCTAACTGGTTAATTTCTTCACAACTGAAAGGTTTATTTTTCGCAACACAGATGTAATGATAGCCTTGATCAGACAAGTATTTTAAATTAGATTCTGAAGATATTCCTGCATCAATTACGACTATTTTATCTTTAAACAAACGGTCTTTTTCATTACTTGCTTCTTCCAGTTGCTTAATCATATCAACTAAAGAAGATGGCTCACTTTGGTTTCCTTCCATTACTTTGCATGTTTTTGGAAAACCATTCTCATCTATGATAAAGCCTAATGTCAATAATCGACAATCTTTTCTTTTCTCTTTTGATAAACCAAATTTTGCGCCTGGTATTGATGAACAATTACCTTCAAAATACGTATTGGTTAAATCAAATAAAACTAATTTCTCTTTTAAATTTAATAGACTACGCTCTTTTTCAATCAAATGACTTTCTAGAGTTTCTTTTAATGAATAGAGTTTATCTGTTATTCGGTAAAGTGAGTTATTTGATAATTTTGAAAATGAAGTATTTAATAAGGAGTCCAGTCCTGATTTGTTAATTGCCCATTCTCTTGTTGACTTCTCACTTTCAGGATAAACAAGTCTTCCGATTATTGATAAAGCTGCAACTTCTCTTTGGTGCTCTGAAAATCCATTTTCTTTAAGTACCTTATCTATTTCTAACTCCTTATATACAGACAGAGCCACGTGTTCTGCTCCAATTGAACGGACTTCTGTATGTTTTAGACTGTTTAAATCCACATTTTGAATATCTTTCTCAACTATTTCTACCTTATCATATTGATTTTCTACTTTTAAAATTGTTTTTCTTTTGATAAGTTTAACGATATTCTCGGCTTTATCTATAATATCTGTATTGTTATTGATGAAAGTTTGACCTGAAAGTAGCATTTCAACAATATTAGCTAATTCTTTCCATTGTTCTTTAGGTAAATTTAACTCATTAAAAGTTAAAACAGTCCTCTGTCTTGGACCATTTGGTCCTCTGTATGACTCTACGAGTCTAAAAATAATCTTATCACCTTTTTTTAAATCTCTTATATACATAATGTAATCAAATTATATTTTTGCTGATTATTTGTCAAGCATTATATTTGTATTTGGGGCACTACATTTGACTTTTTCTATTATATTTCTTTCTTTATTTTGAACATAAAGTCGTCTAAGGCAGAGATCGTTGCTTAGTGAGGCGTTTTACGCATTAGTTAACTGCTATCAATTAACTTGTTTTGAAGGATTAATGAAAAAAAGTTTAAAATCTTTGTTTGAGTGGTAAAGATGGGTTAACTATCTCCAAGGAACGAGTAACCTTTCAGTAGAGAACGAGTAGAATAATAATAGAAAAAAAAAGATTTTCTTTCAATATGTTGGTTTAAACCAAATAAGAAAGAAAATCTAATAATAAATAATTGTATAAATTTAAGGAAATGACTACTTTACAGAATTATGTTGTTCAGAATAGATACTCACACCATTACTGGTACCAATTCTATTAGCTCCAGCATTAATCATATTAACAGCATCTTCATAAGTTCTAATCCCTCCAGAAGCTTTAACACCTAATTTTGTTCCAACAACTTGACGCATAATTCTAACATCCTCAATAGTAGCACCGTATTTTGAGAAACCAGTGGAAGTTTTTACAAAGTCAGCCCCTGCTTTTTTTGCTAAAAGACATGCTGTTATCTTTTCTGTTTTATCTAGAAGACAGGTTTCAATGATAACTTTTAAAATTGCGTTGCTTTTTTTACAAATTTGAGCGAGCTCATAGATTTCATCCATAACTGCTAAATAATCTTTTGCCTTAAGAAGACCAAGATTAATCACCATATCAATTTCAGTGGCTCCATGTTCAATAGCCTTTCTCGTTTCAAAAGCTTTAGTTTCAAGGGTATTGGCACCAAAAGGAAAACCAACGACAGAGCAAACAGAAGTATGAATAGTGTTAAATTTTGCCAATTTAACGAAAAATGGATTTACACAAACAGATTTGAAGTGATATTCATCTGCTTCATTACATAATTTTTTAATATCATTTCTGGTAGTCTCAGGTTTTAAAACAGTGTGATCAATCACATGAGCTATATTAATAGATTGAGGGTTTATAATGACTGTATCTTCTGAATTAAGGCGACAAGGTTTACATCTCAAGCAGATTTCATGATCTCCCCCACATTTACAAGGGGTAGGTTGTTCTATTTCAAATATTTGTATAGCTAGATTTTTTGATTCATGCATATTTCCTCCAAGCGATTTAATGAATTACTTATGAAATTTTCTACAGTTTAAGTCAAGAATTATATCATAATTAAAATTTTTCAAAAAAAAGAGATAATTATTAACAAATCAATAAGAATAGAATTTTTAAATATTCAAGAATCATTCTTAACAAAAAAAATCATTAAATTTTTAAAATTAATGTCTAAGGAACACCTCTTTAGTACCCTTTCTTGGTATTAGTGTGATCTTATAAGAAAAAGTATCATGTAAAGTAATATTACTGTAAATCAAGTAATCATTTTGGAAAGTATCAAAATAATAGGACTTGATTTAGACTTATTAAAAAAATAGTTGTTATTTTGCAAAAGGAAAATATATTATATAAAAAAAAGCCAAGAAGAGAAATATGGGTAAAATTAAGATACTATCTGAAGAAGTGTCAAATCGAATTGCAGCGGGAGAAGTTATTGAGCGACCCTTTTCAGTTGTCAAAGAATTAGTAGAGAACTCATTAGATGCAGGTTCAACAAGTATCATCGTTCATATAATAAATGGAGGAAGAGATTTAATACAAGTAACAGATAATGGATCAGGTATGTCAGAAGAGGATGCGCAATTAGCATTTGAAAGGCATGCAACAAGTAAAATTCGATCTGTTGACGACATCATTCATATCAATTCATTGGGATTTAGAGGAGAAGCCTTGCCAAGTATAGCTTCTGTAAGTTTTTTTTCATTACTCACTAGACAAGAACATGATGAGATTGCTACAGAAATTATCTACAATTCGGGTAAACTTCAAATGATACAAAAATCAAGTGGTAATAAAGGTACAACAATAACTGTTAAGAATTTATTTTCATCCATTCCAGCTCGAAGAAAGTTTTTAAAAACTGAACAAGTAGAATTTAAGCATATTTTAAATTATTTCCATTATCAAACAGTCTTATACCCGCAAGTATCATTTAAACTATTTCATAATCAGAAAGATAAATTAAATTATCCTGCAGTTAATGAACCTTACCAACGATTATTAGACATTTTTGGAAGTGGTTTAGACAGTATGAAATTACTAAAGTTTGATCGAAAGCAGGCAGGGTTACGGTTTTATGGTTATTTAGAGACATTTGATTGTACTGAAAATCTGATTGATGATGTTCATTATCTTTTTATAAATGGTCGTTATATTTATGATAAGATAATTTTTTCAGCAATAAAAACATCAATTGAACCATTTATGAGAAAATTCAGACAATTTCAGAGTGGGAAGCTTCCATTTTATATATTCTTTATAGAAATAGATCCAGAAATGATAGATGTAAATGTTCATCCAGCTAAAATGGAGATACGATTTAGAGATAGTTCAACAGTCTTTAGTTTTGTACGAACTGTTTTAAGTGAATTACTAACAGATTATGAGAATCAGAAATTTGAAAGTGCTCGTCTGAAAGTAAGTCAAACCTCTTCTTTCCCAGTTTTAGATAATATTGAAAAAAAAATAATCAAAAGTGATGCTTTTCAATCTTTAACCAGTTATCCAAAAACAATTGATAGGAAATTACCTGAAAATAGACAAGAAAGTATCATTATTCCCAAAGAAACTGAACTAAGCACAAGAGACTTTCCTACGACAGAAAAGAAAGAAAGTCCTGTTTTGCCACCATTTGAGAGAAAATCAATTCCTGAACAGTTAATTCAGAAAAATGAACGATTTGAATATGAGTTGTATAAACCATTATTTGAGACATTGAATGATATGACATCCATATGGCAGGTTCGTAATCTTTATTTATTTATGCAGGTGGAAGATGGGATATTTATTATTGACCAACATGCTGCACACGAAAGAATCATTTATGAAAAAATGATAAAACGGATGAATGATGAAAAATCAATCAAACAAAAACTATTATTTCCATTAGTTATCGATATTCCCAATTATATTTCATCAGAGATAATGCAAATGATAGATGAGAACATTCACTTATTTGAAAAAATTGGATTTAATATAAAAACATTTAGTGGGAATTCAGTAGTAATAGATGAAATACCAGCCGAGTTATCAGACTGGGATGGTGGAACAATCATGATTGAGATGATCAAACAGTTGCAAGATGAATATGTTAAAACAGAAGACTTTAGAGATGCCATAGCTAAATCAATGGCTTGTAAGGCAGCAATAAAATCAGGAAAACGTTTAAATAGAAGAGAGATGATCGTTTTGTTACAAGATCTATTTAAATGTGAAAATCCTTATTTTTGTCCTCATGGAAGACCCTTAATAATAAAAATGGATTTTAATGAATTAGAGAAAAGATTCAAGAGAATATGATACCAATTATTACCATACAAGGAGCAACAGCATCAGGGAAGAGCAGATTAGCTATAGAGCTTGCAGAATGGTTAAACACTGAAATAATATCAGTAGATTCAAGACAAGTCTATCGATATATGGATATTGGAACGGCTAAACCTTCAAAAGAAGAACAAAATCTGATTAAACATCATTTAATTGATATAATAAATCCAAATGAACGTTATAATGCTGGTCTTTTTATAAAAGAAGCGCATCTTGTTATAGAAGATATTCATAAACAGGGGAAAATTCCAATTCTTTGTGGGGGAACAGGTTTATACATAAAGAGTTTAAAAGAAGGGATTTTTTCTATCCCAGATATCCCTGAATCCATTAGAATTAAATTAAATACAGAATTACTGGAAAAAGATTTAGAGAGTTTATACCATCGTCTTCAAAATATTGATCCGAGATCAGCAGAAAGAATTAAACCACAGGATAAACAACGAATACTAAGGGCATTGGAAGTATGGGAAGCCACAGGGCAAAGAATGTCAGAACACTGGGAGATGCAACACAAAGAAAATCAATTTCAATCATTTGATTTAATAATTGAATGTGATCGTTCAGTTTTATATGAGCGAATAAATTCACGTTTAGATATCATGGTAAATCAAGGATTGTTGGAAGAGATCAAAAGTTTATTTAATATGGGATATACAAAAGAATCCTTTGGATTAAACACAGTGGGTTACAAAGAGTTTATTCCCTTTTTAGAAAATCAGGAGACATATGAAAATTGTATGGGATTAGCAAAGCAACATTCACGAAATTACGCCAAGAGACAGATAACCTGGTATAGAAATTGTAATTTTAATGTTGCATTAAATCAAAGCTTGATTAATATATCTGAAGTAAAGAGTTTATTAAAAATATGGCTAGAAGAGGTTATGCGTTATGAATATTTTTGAGGAGATACACAAAGAAGCTAATTTATGGGGATTTTATGATACTAGCACTTATTAATGGGATAGATATAACAGAATCTGACTATTTATTGGAGCTATCCATAAGAAGTCACCAAATTGATTTTGAAAAGATTGATGAACAATTCAAACAAGATATCATTATACAATTGATTGACGATCAGTTAATCCTTCAACATGCTATCAGTAATAATTTTAATGTAGAAAATATAGAAGTAGAAGAGAGTTTTTTAAATGTATTGTTAGAATTAAATCAGGAATATGATTTTTCAGAATTTTTAATCAATCATAATATCGAGCAAAATACTTTAATGAGTAGAGTAAAAAATCAAATGATTATAAAAAAATTTATCAAAGAAACTATAATTAAAGATTTTGTAGTTACAGAAGATAAACTACATGAAGTCTATGTAGAAAATAAAGATTGTTTTGTAGAAAAACAGACAATTAGAGTTTCTCATATATTAATAGAAGGAAACACAGAAGATTCATTAAAAAAAATCAATCATATGAAAGAATGTATAAAGACAGTAGAAGATTTTTTTAAAGCAGTCCATACCTGTTCTGAATGTCCGACCTGTTGTCAATCAGGAGATTTGGGTTATTTTACCAAAGGGCAGTTGTTACCCGAGTTAGATGAGATCGTTTTTAACCTAGACGTTTATGAAATCAGTCAACCCATAAAGACAAAATATGGTTATCATTTAGTATTGGTAACCGATAAAAAAGTACGAAAAGCCCCTTGTTTTGAAGAAGTAAAATCTTCATTGAAGAACAAGATTATAGAAATAGAAGTAGAATTAAAAGTTCTCAGACTTTTGAGGCAATTAAGAGAAAGCTCTGAGATCAAAGTGTTTGAGGAAAATATTTTTTAATTGGAGTACAAAATGACACTAGATAAAATAATTGAAAAAAGAAGATCAATCAGGTCTTTAGAAAAAACAGTAGTAGATGAATTTCAAATACAAACACTTGCTAAAACAGCGTCTCTAGCTCCATCTTGTTATAACAAACAACCATGGCATTATGTTTTTGTAACTGCTGAAGAACAATTAAAAGGTCTATATGAAAGCCTTGCACCAGGAAATGAGTGGGGATATAATGCTTCGTTGATAATTGCAGTCTATTCAAAGATATCTGACGATTGTGTGGTAAAAGATCGTGAGTATTATTTATTTGATACAGGAATGAGTACAGGTTTTATCATTTTAAAAGCAGTAGAAATGGGATTATCTGTACACCCTATAGCTGGATTTGATGCGAAAATAGCAAAATCTGTGTTAGGAATCCCAGAAGAAAATATCTTAATAACACTGTTAATGTGTGGAAAACAATCCGATGAAATATTAGCATCTTTAAATGAAGAAATGAAAGAATTAGAGACACACAGACCAGAAAGAAAACGATTTGAGGAATTTTGTTATCTAAATAAAATTTAAAAGCGGTTTTCACCGCTTTTTATACCGCACCAAATATTGATCTTTCAATAGAACGCGACTGAGTGTCATAATAAATTTTTGAAGGTCCTTGAAGAGAATCAAATGTTTTTATATTACCATCACATTCTACGATTAAAGGTGGGAATATTTTCTTTGTAATATGTAAAGAAGAAGATTCAATAATACCTTTTTTAATTTCTAATTCTTTTTCAAACATAGACTGCATCATTTTTAATTTACTTTCAATTTTATTTTTTTCCTGGATTGCATTAATTATGTCATCTTTAACTGATTTTGCAAAACCTTTAATGATTGTATGAATGTTTGGAGATGTTATATCCACTTCAAATTGATCATTAATTGTCTGAATTTGTTCGTTTAATTTTTCAACTGACTTATGTAAGTTTTCAATTTTGTTATTTAAAAGATTATCAAAAGCAAAAGAAATTGTTGATTTTATGCCACTATCATTACCAATAGTAGGTACATAAAGGGTTTTTCTAATTTTTATTTCAGAATCAATAATAGCACCTTTCTCATTAAGGTTAATCCCTGCACCCATGACAGTGAGTTGATCTCCACATTCAATCTTTGCAGAAAGAATAAACCTTTGGACAGTAATATTCCCTTTAACACTCACTTTATTTCCTTCAATAAACTTAATTGTGAGATTACCTCCTGCTGAAATAACAGTATTCATACCACTTGAACCACCCTGAATATAAATATCTCCACCAGCAATAATAGTGCAATTATCTTCAATTGAACCATTAATAAACACATTCTTTTCCGATTCGACTTTAAAACCAGTTCTAACTGTACCGCTAATATTCACATTTACTTTTGAATGGATATTACCTGAACTATAATCAATATCAGAAGTAATATTGAGCTGAGGAAAAACAGAAATGACGCCATTTTTGTTTTCAACAATGCCATCAGATTTTGCAAATATTTTTAATTCAGTATGAGTTTCTTCTTTAAAAGTATTAATACCATTTTTTAATAAAACGTCTTTAGGAGTTTTTGAAGCGATTTGATTACCAAATAAATCTTCACCAGTTCCCCCTTTAATAGCTAATTTCTTTGTAGCAAGTAGTTGATTTTCATTTACAGAAGGAAAAGATTTTATTTCTCTGTAATCAATCATATCATTAGAATCTACCATTTTATTCTGAGAATCATCCTCAAAATGAATAATATTATAAGCATCAACACTTTCTCCGGGATAATGTCCAGATGCTATAACGGCAGAAGATTCAGCAGGGATTTTAGATAAATCTGAAATCTTAACATACTTCAAATTAATCTGAGTCTTTTGAAAGTATTGTTTAAGATCTTCAATAGATGGACAATCAGAAATGTTCTTTTTTAAATTAAGAAAATGTAATTTCATCTTATCAGAAGAGATCATAAAAGGTGGTTGAACAATGATTGCATTATCTTTTACATAGACATAACCTGGACATCCTGCAATAAAAGCTTTTTTATTTTCATCAAAATGAACGTTCTCTCCAGCATAAAATTCTATAGTTGAGGAACGACCTGCTGGTACTTCTTCACCATAAACATTAATTCCATTGGTTGTTTCTGTATTGATTTTTACTTGAGCAATTATCTCGTCTTTTTTAACATAGATAGCTGGTAAATGAAAAAGAAGATGATCTAGTGAAAAGTCTCTAAAAAAACGTTCAAAAAACTGCCAGATAACCTGATTGTCATATGGATAAACTGAATTTAAGAAATAAGGATAAGAAGAGTTTATTTTACGAGATTGCTTACTTGTGGCTATAATAATATCAGATATGACTATATTTCCCTGAACTGCTTTGTTTAAATACCAGTTTATAACCTCTTTATTTATCCCAAAACTAATCTTGTTCTGATTTAAAACTGTTTCAATATCTGAAAGGGTTGTTTGAGTTTCATCTTCTTTAAAAGGGAATAGTTTAATGATAGATACAGAAGAAGCTTGCCCATTAATTTTTATTTCAATTTTTCCTTTTATGTTACTATCCATTATTTCCTCTCTTTAGATGAGCTAATTGTTTGTCCATATAATCTAACATAGAATTGTATTTTTCATGACACCATGGATCAAGAGAAATAGAGCTTTTCTCAGATTTTACGGCCATACCGTTTTGAATATAATTATTAAGATAATTCATAAAATATGCATCCTTTTGAGAAAAAGAAAAAACGTTTTCACCTTTTTCAGCTTTAATATTATTTTTTAAAACATCATAATTATCTACTATATTAGAAATTATTTTTTCATATGTGTTTTGATAATTAGGGTTAATCTTGATTAAATCCATAGCAATTCCTCTGGCAAAATCAGTATAATGTTCAAAATCTAACCAGTAATAATAGTCATTCGGAATAATGGTAATCTGATTAATATAATCTGTTAAAATCTTTATTTTGTTATTGTAAGGTAGTAATTGAGTTTGAGTTTGTTTATTTTTTGGCATATTAAATAAGAAAACGATTTTTGCATTTTTAATCAACTTTATTTGTTTTTTTGTAAGAGTTTCAGAGTATAGTTGATTTTCATTTTCAAACAAATATTCACATTTGAAAGATCCTTTTGTAAAATCATCAACAATCAATTTTACTGCCTTAACAGGAACAACAATCAGATTTTTATTAGAATATTCAACAGAACAGGATACTAAAAAAAGTAAAACAAAACAAACAATAATAATACAATATATTTTCATATTAATCTCCTGAAACAATAATAAAGATTATCATTTTTTTTTCAAGTTAAATTTATGCTTAAACGATTAATTTGAATAAATTGAAGAAAGGAGCATCTCTTGACAAAAAAAGAAATATAAAAATAATTGAATTAATATTAAATGGGAGAGGGTAAATGGGGAAACTATCAATAAAATCAGAAATCGGAAAGCTTCAAAAAGTCATCATACATCAACCAGGACATGAAATCGAGATAATGACGCCACAAACATCTGAAGACCTCCTCTACGATGATATTTTAAACCTACATACAGCAATTCAGGAGCATAAGGAACTATCAGGAATTTTGAAATTACATTCTGAAGTATATGAAGTTAATCATTTATTAAGAGATGTATTAGAAAACCAAAGACAGAGAGAAGAATTATTAAACGATTTAATCCGTGAAATGAAAGCTTCAAAGTATATTTTGGATGGTTTAATGAATTTGACCTCAGCTGATCTCGCAGACAAACTGATCATGGGTGTAGAAAAAAGTAAAGATACTCTGACACGATTTTTATCTCCTAAACGTTATTCATTACCTCCATTACCCAATTTTGTTTATACCAGAGATAGTGCTATCATTATTAATGAATTTGTATTAACAGGTTCTATGGCAAATCAGATTCGCTGTTCAGAAGCAACTATCATGGATTATATTTTTGCGCATCATAAAGATTTTTTATTTGATGGTTTCTATTTTGCTCAGGATGAACCTTTTCACCAAGATTCAAAATTTGAAGGTGGGGATATTCTAGTATTAAGAGAAGATGTCTTAGCTATTGGATTATCTGAAAGAACAACTTCTGAAGCCATTGATCAATTAGTTTCCAAATTTAAAGCTAAAGGACAAATAAAACATATATTTATTATCATTCTTCCAAAAGAAAGAGCAATGATTCATTTAGATATGATTTTTACAATGATTGATAAACATTATTGCGTTATTCATGAGCCAGTTATTAAAAAAGATAAAAATCTTGGTGTCGTTCATATGGATATTTCTGAAAAGAAGAATAAAATTGAATATGTTTCCGATATTATAGAAGGACTTAATCGAGTAAATATCGAATTAGAACCTGTTGTATGCGGAGGACACAACAGGATACGACAAGAAAGAGAACAATGGATGTGTGGTGCAAATTTCTTTACTTTAGCACCTGGAAAAGCAATAGGGTATGGAAGAAACACTAAAACTTTTGAAGAACTTGACAGAGTAGCCAACATGCCTCGAATAGAGGCAGTAGATATTTTAAATGGAAAAGTTAATATTAATGAATATGACCGATATGCCATTGCAATATCAGGTGCAGAACTTTCAAGAGGTGGTGGTGGAGCCAGATGTATGACTATGCCTATTCAGAGAGAAAAAGTTGATTTTAAATAATTTAGTCTCTTAACTGAGTCCATATAGTATATTTCTTGCCTATTAAAGCTTTGTTTAATGCTTTTATTGAGACCATAATCATTGTAACCTAATAAGTAAACAATTTTAATGATTTTCTCTGATTGCCATATTTTTCAAAATATAACCCCAAACTACCAAGAATAATTATTACTATTTTTGGAAGGAGATATAAATAAGTCAGAATACCTGATTCCAAAAATATGAAAAGTAATAAAGAGAGCAAATATATAGGGCCAATTAACCATCTTAGGATTTTATGGCTAAACAAAATCAATGAAATGGATTTATATTTAAAAGGATTTAACAATTCTTTTTGTCTTGATACTGCTTGCCATTCTTGAGTAACAATTCTGACTTTTCAGGATAATTCTTCAATTGATTTTTCTGAAACATCTTCTGTGATTATTGATAATGGATTATACTTAACAAGATATCCATTCTTCAAAACAATGAGAGCTCTTTCAAAATCATCAGGTGAAGATTCATCAATCAAAGTAAATAATTCTCTTCGAATCAAAAAAATTGATCCTGAACCTACAATAGTGGATATTAAAATAGATTCATTATTTTTTAATCCACATTCATATTTCCAATAAATACCTTCACTAGAATCATGTTCTGATCGTTTTACTAGTTTACATTCTCCAGATACCATTCCAATCTTTTCATTTGATTCAAAAACTTTAACTAATTGTAAAACAGAATCGGGTTGAAAATGGAGTTTGCATCTGTTGATAAAATGTATTTTGCAGTAAGCAGGGGAATTATCATATTATGAGCAGATTGTTTACCTCTTCTTGGTTTTTGGATAATGAGTTCAACATTTTCTTGTCTAAATGATTTAACAATTGAATTAGTTTTTTCTGTGGAATCATCAGAGATAACTATCAGATTAATTTTATCTTTTGGGTAATTCAAATTCAAAAATGAAAGGATTTTTTCTTTAATGTGTTTTTCTTCATTAATGCAGCACAAATCACTGTTATATGAGGGTAGTCTATTAAATTACTTATCTTAATTTTATCCTTCTTATTTTTGGCAAGAATATATGTGATAATGGGATAAGCTATAATATGAAAAAAATTAAAAAAACAAGAATATTAAAAGTAATTAGCATTGTAGAATCCTTTTATTTGATATATTTATCTATCACTTGAATAACTTTTAAAGGTTTTAAATCATTTAAACATGAAACCTGACAATGTGTTGGGTTTAAAACTTCACATGGTTGACATTGTAAATTTGACTTTATAATGACAGATTTATTTGAAAGAGGTTTAGTAAGAACAGGATTAGCAGGCCCGAATATCGTGAAAATTAGACAATAAAAGCAGGAAGCTATATGACCTAATCCTGAATCAGTGTTTAAAAAATAAGTACATTTTGATATGATTGCTGCAACTTTTGATAAACTAAAATTTTTTGCAATCATTACATTAGTTTTTTCCTGAATATACTTACCGTCTTCTTCTTCATCAGGGCCAACAAAAACAATAACATCTATATTTTGGTATTTTTTGTTTAAATACAGAATAACTTCCACAAAGTGTTCTTTAGGCCATCTTCTAAGTAAACTATTTTTATTACAACCTGGGTGAATTCCAAATAATATTTTATTATTCTTTATTGAATTTTGTACATACTCTTCTGCAAATTGTTTGTCATTATCATCCAAATAAAATTTTGGAGAAGGTTTTATTTCATTTGTATCCATAAAGAGACTTAGTAATTTCTTATTACTCTCAAATCGATGAATAGATAAATCTAACTTAACTTGTTTTGTATAAAATGGGTTTTTATATTTCCAATATTCTCCATACATTCTATTTTTCTTTAAAAATAACGAAAATATGAATATCTTTAATGGTGAAATTCCTGAAGTATGAAAACAAATTTCATAATTGTTCTTCTTTAATAATCTGATTGTACTTAATAAATTTTTGATTTGATAATCTGAAACAAAAATATCATTAACCAAAGAGCTCTTTTCAATAGGAATAATTGAACCTTTTTGAGTAATAAAAAAATCTATTAAGTAGTCAGAGTATTGTTTTTTTATTTCACTTAGAAAGGGAGAGAACATAATCATATCCCCTATTCCCCATGTATGTATTATTAACATTTTCTTCATATATTCACTCTTACTTTAATTGCTCTAAAAACGTATTTAAATTTTAAAAGCATAATCTATCATTTCATTACAATTTTCGCTAACTTTGTTTCAATATCTGCATTTTTTAGAGTCTTTTTCCATGTGGCTCTCAGTCTTAGTGCTGAAACTAATTCTACACTACCACAAAGAATGTACGCAGTAGAATCAGGACATTTTTGTTTTAAGAAATCTCCTAAATCCTGATAAAGCTTTATGGTAGAGTTTTGATCTCCCAATCGAATCCCATAGGGAGGATTGGTAATTATTGTACATGGATTTAGTTTTTTATAATCCTGAAATCTTTTAATAGAAAACTTAACATTTTCTCCATAGGGTAAGACCTTCAGGTTATCTTTGGCAAATTCTATACTCTCAGCATCTTTATCAGAGCCAAATATTAAATCTTTTTTTAAAGGAATAATTTGACTATCTGCTTCACTTTTTACCTTATTCCATAACTCTTCATTATAATCAGGAAGATAAGCAACGGCTGAGTTATCTCTTAAATATCCTGCTGGAATGTGACAAGCCACCATTAAAGCTTCTGCTAAAATTGTTCCTGAACCACACATTACATCATATAATGGTCTTTGACCATTCCACTCAGTAATATTAATTATTGCTGCAGCTAATGTTTCTTGCATAGGGGCTGTATGAAATCCATTTCTATATCCTCTTTTATGTAAACTTTTACCAATAATATCTAAAGAAATTGTTGCCCAATTTTCCTGTATATGTAAACTAAAAACTATATCAGCTTCTTTTTGAGAGAAGTTTGGCCTTATATCATATTTCATACGAAATTGATCACATATAGCGTCTTTTAAAACCTGACTAGCATATAATGAATGTTTTATCTTACTATTACTTACATTACTTATAATTGAAAAAGTGTCATCTACATCAAACAATTCTGTCCACTGAACATTCTTAAATGCTTGAGAATATAAGTATTTTTCACTATGACAATTATAACTGATTATTGGTGCAAGAACTCTCTGTATTAATCTTGAGCAATACAAGATTTTGTAAAGAGTTTCTTGATCACAAGAAAATCGTACTCCTCTTGGTACTTCTTGAATAACATCAGCACCAAATGCTTCAAGTTCTTTTACTGCATATTTTTCAACTGTACCTGCTACTTGTGCAAAGTATTTATTATTTTTTATATATTCTATCATATTAATCCTATTTTAATTTATTGTATGTATTCTATATTTGTCTAACTTACTTACTTTAAATCTTTTATATAACCAAACATTTGAATTTCTTTCTTTCCAATATTTATAAATCTTTTTTATTCTCATTACTATTTCTGACAAACCACCTCCAGATATTAACTCCTTCAAATGATTTATTTGTTATTTAGTCAAGATAAAATAATTGAAATAAAGACTATCAGATAAAACTAATTGGAATATCCACTTTCAATAATTTCTTTATTACTGAATTTAGAATACTATTAGACTATTTTTCAAAATATTGCTTTTATTAATTCTTCTGGTTCAATTCGATACTTTGAGCCTTTACCTTCAAAAAAACCATGTTCAGATATCATATGAATATTAAGCGGTGTCCATTTAATCACTATTCCATTAAGTTTATTTTTTATAGTAATGGTTGCTTTAGAAAAAGTCCCACGATGATTAAAAGGACAAATTACTCTCCCTCTCCAAATATCTTGTTGTATTTCATAGTGGTCATCAAATAACTCAAAACCATCATACGCTTCTCTAGATAGATTGGTAAAATATAACATGCGTTCAGCAATCGTTTCTTTTTCATAACCTAATGATTCAATTGTATGCATATCTTCTTCAATAATTTCGTGAATATGTCTATCGTCAGATCCCAAAAAACCATCTGTATTTAAAATACCCTTTTGCATTTTATCCATCAAAATCTTTTCTTCCGGAGTTAATTTCATAAGTCTCTCCTCATCAACCAAAACTATCATAGAAAATATTTTTTGCAGAAACACCTAAAGCTAATAATTCTTTTTCTACGGCTGAGATCATACCAGGACTTCCACATAAATAGGCTTCAGTTTTTTGGGGATCTCTTATATATTCTTTAAAATAAGGTGGAATATAACCTGTTTTCCCTGTCCAATTATCACTTGCATCTGAATGAGATAAGACTGGAACATATGTGAAATCAAGCATACCTTTTTCATAGCCTTTAAATAATTCTGTAAGATAAAGATCCTTAATTGATCTTGCTCCAAAAAAATATGTCATTTTTCGCTTATTTCCCTTGGAACACATGTTTTCAACCATTGATTTTATAGGTGCTTTCCCTGATCCACCTGCTACAAATATGATATCTGCATCTGTCTCTCGGATATAGAAATCTCCAAATGGCCCTGTCAAATTTACTATATCACCTATTTTCATATAATCATGAACCCATGTCGTACAAATACCGTCTGGTACTCTTCGGATAATCAATTGTAATTTATTAATGTTTTCAGGTGAACTCGAAATTGAATAGGCTCTTGAAACTGTTTGTTTACTTTTTGGATATTTTGGTGACTCTAATTGCATATACTGTCCAGCTTTAAAATCAATTGATACAGGATCTATTAACTCAAAACTTACACCTTTTATATCATATGTATAATCAATTATTTCTGAAATACGGGCTGAAAACTTTTTAATATTAAATAATTCATCGGGAACTATAATAGATAAATTCTGACGTACTTTTATTTGACAGGATAATCTGATATTGTCCTTTATTTCATTTGCATTCAGATAAGGTTTTTCAGTTGGCAATAAAGGACCTGCGCCTTCAATGACTTTTACTTTACAAAAACCACAGCTTCCTCTGCCTCCACAAGCTGATGGAATAAATAATTTATGCTGTGATAAAGCCTGAAGTAAATTCCCTCCACCTTTAACTTTGAATACTTTCTTATTATTTACTGTGATATCACATTCTCCATAATTTGCAAAAAAATACTCTGCAATTACGATTAAAGCTGCTAAAACTGCACTTATCAAAGAAGCAATTAATATATTATATAAAATTATCATGTGACCACCTTATTGGATTATTACAGTGCCTGAAAAGCCAATAAATGCTAAAGCCATAATTCCTGTAACAATTAGTGTTATTCCGGCTCCTTGAAGACCTGCAGGAACCATTTTTTCTTTTATTCTTTGTCTGATTCCAGAAAGTGTTAATATCGCCAGCATCCATCCTATACCACTACCTGCTGAGTATCCTAGGGTTTGTAAAAAAGTATAATGCCTAATAACTAAAAACAAACTAACACCAAATATCGCACAATTTACTGTGATTAAAGGCAGAAATATTCCTAATGTATAATAAAGAGCGGGGGAAAATCTTTCTATTATCATTTCTGTCATTTGTACGGTAGCTGCAATGACTACAATAAAAATTATATATTGAAGATAGACAATATCCAAAGGAACCAACACATAGTGATATACAACATAATTGATGGAAGCTGTTAAAACTGTTACAAAAAACACTGCCATCCCTAATCCTAAAGATGATTCTATCTCCCTAGATACTGATAGAAATGAACACATCCCTAAAAAATTGGTTAAAAGAATATTGCTTGTGAATATTGCCGCAATAAACAAAACAAATGAATTTATATCAACCATTGAGCACCTCTATTTCACGACTTTTTTAATATAATATTTATCCTGTATGAACCAGAATAATAAAGCTAACATAAAAAAGGCACTGGGTGCCATTACCATAATAGACCATTTTGTCCACCATGAACCCATCACATTGATTCCAAATAATGATCCAAAACCAAACAATTCTCTGATTACTGATATGACCATCAAGACTATTGTATAACCAAATCCTGCACCTATACCATCTATCATACTATCTATCGGACTATTCTTAGCTGCAAAAGCTTCTGCTCTTCCCATTAATATGCAATTAGTTATGATTAATCCCACATAAGGTCCCAATTGTTTACTGACAACAGGATTGTAGGCTTTCAAATAAAGATCTACAATAATCACCCAAGCTGCTATCACCAAAGTTTGCACCATCATTCGTATATTTCTGGGAGTATAATCTCGAATGAGTGATATGGTGAAACCCGAAAGTGCTAAAGAAAACATTACGCCTAATCCCATCACTAAACTATTCTTCATTAAGTTTGTAACGGCTAATGCTGAACAAATACCTAAAACCTGTCGCCAAACTGAGTTTTCTGTAAATGCAGCTTGATAAAAAATTGATAATTTACTCATGATTATCCCTTAATTGATCATTAATAATTGGTATTTCATTCTTTATCATATTAATAAAGGAGGTTGTTGACAATGTCGCCCCGGTGACACCCCTGATTTCTGTGTTGGTTATTCCTTTTTCATTTTCTGAGACTATGGTAAAAGGATTTGTCTGCTCATTTATTTTTATGTTCTTATTTATAAATTGAGACAAAAACCAGTCTTCTGAAATACGTGCCCCTAAACCAGGTGTTTCACTTTGATTTATTACTTGAGCATTGATTATAGTGTTCAAATCAGGTTTAAGAGATACTAACGCTTCAATACTCCCCCAAAGCCCTTTTCCATGAATTATATATGCAAAACCTAGAACTAGACTATCTTTTTTTGCTATGTAATAAGTCTGCTTTGTCTTATTGAGAGTTTTTTCAGTTATATATGTTTCATAATCTTTTATAACATGATCTGTTGGAAGATTAAACGAGTTTAATATAGCTGTATGAAATACATTGATTTGATAATTTGTAACTTTTTGTTTAGTTGAATGATAAAAAACAGCTAATATTCCAACAAAAAAAGAGGTGATTATGGCCATAAAAACTATTGGGTAAAGCCTGGATTCTTTAAAGCTTGTTTTTTCTTCACTCACTTTAAACCCCCTGTTTCACTTGTTTAGTCGTTAATTTCTGAATTGTAAAATCAATGATTGGCATAAATGTATTTCCTAATAACAAGGCAAACATAAATCCTTCTGCAAAAAGTGAAAACTTCCTGATAAAAACTGTAAAAAATCCAACAAGAATACCATAAATCCATATTCCATATTTTGTTTTTGCCATTGATATCGGATCGGTTATCATAAATATTGTTCCAAATAGCAAACCTCCACTTAGGATATTTTGCAAAATACTTCCGTGATAAAAGACCTGTGTAAATAATGAAAAAGAAAATATACAGGCTACGATAGGTTGCCACTTTGCTGTTTTTGTAATAACTAAATAAAGACCTGAAAGTAGAATTAATAATGCAGAAGTTTCTCCTATACTGCCTGATGTTAACCCAAAAAACATATTAGAAATCGGTGGAATATCTATCCCGTTTTTTAAGTGAGCGATTGGAGTCGCTGTGGTTATTTTCTCTAATGCATCGGCTGTTTGATAGTGAAGATAGCCACCAGGAAATTTTGTAAATGGAGCTGTCCAGTTCACTGTCATTTCTTTTGGAAAAGAAATATATACAAATGTCCTTCCTACTATTGCTGGGTTAAATACGTTTGTACCAAAACCACCAAAAACCATCTTTCCAAAAAGTATAGCGATTACAGAAGCTACACCTGCCATCCATAAAGGAATTGAAACAGGTAAAGTCAATGCAAGCAATGTCGCAGTCACAAAACATGCGGTTGTTACTTTTCCATTTGGCTTTTTTCTGACCATTAGATATTCTGTTAAAAATGAAGTTAAATTACTAAAAAGTAATATGGTTAATACTCTCCATCCAAATAAAAATATTGAAAATAATATGATTGGGAATAAAGCAAAAAGAACCTTATTCATGACTGTTTGTTTTAAAATCATGTTTTTCATGAAGTTTTCCTTTTAAAATGATATTATAATGTCTTCGAGTTTTCTTTTTGGTACATGATGAACACTGTTTTCATCTCGCCAATAACGGATATCTCCTTCTTTTTCAAGAGAATCAATTACGACTGTTTCTCCAGATTTTCCAATTGATATTGCTAATAAAATCTCATAAGTTGTGGGTATGTTTAATGCTTTTCTTATTTTATTCTTGTTTACAGATGCTATCATACATCCATTTAATCCCATTTCTGTTGCTCCTAATAGAATTGTTTGAGCAAAAATACCAGGATCAATATTGACATGAGGCGCAATCTGTACTTCTGTTATCATGATTATATAACCTGTTGGTCTTTCATTGACGCTCGGACCTTTCCAATCTTGTAAATAACCTGCCCAACCCATACATGCAAATACTTTTTCATTAACTAATGGTTCATAACAGAGTATATATTTTATTGGTTGTCTATTTGCTGCTGATGGAGCTATACGCGCTAAATCAACAAGATCTGTTAATTGCTCTTTACTTACTTGATAGGAGGAATCATATCGTCTTACACTACGATTTTTCTCTACTAGATCTTTTAGCATTTTTATCTCCCTTTATTTAATTTTTTAAAATTAACAAAATTTTTATTACTTGTCAATTAAATAATTTGTTTTTATAAAACAAAGGGATTATCTTTCTTTTCTGCTCCTATTGTTGTTGAAGGTCCATGACCTGGAAAAACGATCGTTTCATCTGGTAATACATAAATCTTCTTTTTTATGGATTCTATTAATTGACGACTATCTCCTCCTGGTAAATCCGTTCGACCTACTGATTGATTAAATAAAGTATCTCCTGAAAATAGATAAGGTTTACAATAAATGACCATTCCTCCTCTTGTATGACCTGGAGTGTGGATGATTTCCACTGCATTGTCTCCTAAAGTAAAATTGTATCTTTCTCTCATCAATAAACTTGCTGTGGGTGAAATGATCGGAGTGTACATAAAATCACTCATATTCAAGGCTGAATCTATTAGCATTTGAGAATCAAAATCATGGATTCCTATAGGCGCATTAAAAATTTTGTGAAAATATTCATTACCTCCGATATGATCTCCATGTCCATGGGTATTAAATATATGCACTAGATTTAATTGCATGTCTTCTATAAACAATTTTAATTGTTCACTCGGAGCTGCAGGGTCTATCAATATAGCTTCTTTTGATTCTTCATCATAAACTAAATATGTATTGGTTTCAAAAGATTCTAAAAGATTGAAGAGTTTAAATTTTATCATATGATCTCCTAATTAATTTTATATTGAATTATTGCTTCATCTGAAATTTTTGTGACAGTTACTTCATCATTTAGTTCAAATACTTTTCCATATTGTACAATTTCTTCAGCACTTGATTTCCCATTATATCTTAAAAGGATTGATCCAGCCAACTTTATTTCTTCTGTTGTAATGACATCATTTGATTGAATGATTCCTAATGGTCCTGGAATATCTTTACATTTAATGACTAGCTCATCTGTTAAAAGAGGAGTAATAATATCACTTTCTCCTTTTGTTCTGGTTATGATCGCTTTACATGATGGATTCAATCTAAAATGTCTCCCATGTTCTAGTAATTGTATATACTTTGGTAATAATGAATGATTTTCCAAAATATCCTGAAGACGTTTGGTATAACCTTTGTCTGTTAATAAGCATCCTCCACCTGAATTTGGATATTCGACAACCCCTAATTCTTCAGCTAAAGCTATTTGACGTGATCTGCTTCTTCCACAAATATCCAGTAATTTATCTTTAGCCACCCAGTTCTCACGTATTGGAAGAGTGTCTGGCAATAATTTTTGACTTAAAGGTCGTATTATATAATCCCCTGCTCCACTTATTTTTTTTACTGCATTTAAGGCATCTCTGCGTTGTGACATTGGTCTTTGATTTAAAACTTCACCTGAAACCATAAAATCTGCATCATATTTCTCCATATAACTATAAAGAATATTAAACATCAATCCATGACAATCAATACATGGATTTAAATGCTTTCCAAATCCATACACAGGATTCATTAACATTTTATTATGAACTTCGGTGATATCTATTATCTCTAATTGAATGTTGTTTACCTGAGCCATATTTTGAGCTTTTGTGGGTAGAAAATATGGGGTTGAAAAGAAAACAGGGATGACTTCATATCCTATTTTTTCCATATATTTTACTGTAATTATGCTGTCTAGTCCGCCTGAAAATAAGGCTAAAACTCTGTTTCTCTTATCTGACATATTTTCTCCATTTTCTTTTTCTCAATCATATTCATTTGGAATTTTTGTCAATAAGATTTACTCTTCACTTTACTAATTAATAAGAATACTCAAAAATTTTCTTTATCATATCTCAAAAATAATCTGCATTTTTTGTTACATGTTTAATCCCCTATTTTTATGTATGAACATCCAATTTGCTTTATATATTATCTTGATCTTATAGATACTTGTTATTCTTTAAAATAAATATTCTATTTGCCCAAAATTGAATAACTCTTTCTTCTTTTAAAAGAGAATAAATTACTTTTCTTTATTCATTTCTAAGAAAAGTAGCTAAAATGTTTTTTTCAACAAGCTCCTCACTAATTTATAAGACTAAGGCTAGGTATAAATGGGATGAAGGTGCTTTCTTCCTTGGAGCTTGGTATATTTTATTTTATACTATAAATAAAAAATAAGTTAAAAAAAAAGATTGACAAATTATTGAGTCTTAAAGTTATATTAAGATGATGTTTTAGTTTTAATTTGCGTAAATATAAGGAATTATTATGCGAGTTTTCTTTAAACTAGGTTCAACACTTTACCCAAAAGGCGGAAAACGAGACGATGTAGTCTATTGTTACCATAATGAAGGAGCAATTTGCTTCACCAGAAATTACTATCCTGTTCCGGAAATGCCTCAAAATCGTAAGATTAAAGAGTTGCAATCAGTAACTTTACAAATATGGGAAGTACTCCCGCTCCGTTTTAAAACCGATTTATCTCTCTATGCTAAACAATATAAAAAAGAATTCCCGCATATCAGACGTAAATTTCTATGTAATTACTCCATTTTCCTAAAAATCACTCATAAACTTGATCAATTAATGCAGAGTACACAAAAAAAATCACTCACTTTTGAAGATTTCTTTAAATACTTTGTTTCTTTTTCCTTAGCAGATTATATCCGGGTTAAATTTCTTCCTAAAGTCATCAATTTCTATAAACTCAACGCTCTGTGTTTGATTGAATATTTTACATATTTCTCTGAATATAAAGCCATTTTAACAAAGGATTATCCCCAAAATCAGCAATTTACTGCACCTTTTGGGTAGTGTACAGTTTTTTGTGTATTTGGAAATAATTATTAAATATGTCGCTCTGCTGGAGCTATGATGTTGTTGTATAGCTGTCACTGAGCTTACACCCAGTGTTACAAAGATACCGCTCCTCTGGAGCTGATTAGCATCAGAGATGCGGTATGATTGCTATATGAACTACCAATTTGTATTTATTACTCTGCAAACAAGATTTTCGTAGAAGAATATTTATCTCTTTTTGGACAGACACACAGGTCTGCCCCTACAATTACAAAAAACAAATACGGTTAATTATTAAAACATGGGATACCATTGATAAATGGTTTGATAGGGGTAGGGGCGCTACCATTACTGACGCCCCTCCCTCCGAACCGTGCATGCGGTTCTCCCGCACACGGCTCTCCAGATAATGTTTTACTCTTAATGTAGAGATTGACATAATTCATGATGGGCTTTGGTTAAAGAGAAAAACCCAGCATCTTCAAAGATCTTATTGGGATACCTGAGATTATCTTTCATTGTTGAGATACCTCTTCGCTTTCCATACCTCTTTAGAATACTTCGTAATCTGCGTCTTGTCCAGCCATCAATATTAGGAAAGGTGGTTTTGTAGCTATGCTTATAATATTCAAACCACCCACGCATAATTGGGGTGATTTTCTTTATTATTTGCGCTAAACTGATACTGTTTGTTCTTCTCGTGTGTTTCCTGATGCTGTCTCTGTACTTCTTGATGCTTTTGTCTTTAGGATATTTCTTTCCTTTGAAAAATCTATAGCCTAAAAATTCAATTGGATCAACTTCAGCATCTAATATCTTAGTCTTTTCCGGATGTAATATTAATCCATTCTTAATCGTCCACTCTGTGATTATTTCTAGTGCTTTCAAGGATGCTTCTCGAGTTTTGCAGATCACAATAAAGTCATCTGCATATCGGATCATGTTATATCCTTTGTTAGCCATCAGGTTATCAAGCGGATCAAGATAAATATTTGCCAAAAGTGGACTTAAAACAGCGCCTTGAGGTGTTCCTGTCTCTGGTGTCCATGTTTTGACGCCATCGAAAATACTCTGATTTAGATACATTTCAATCCATTTGAGCACTCTACCGTCTGCGATCTTCATTTGAACTAAAGACATAAGTCTGTCTTTGGGAATCGTATCAAAATATCCTTTAAGATCGGCATCAACTACATATTGATATCCTTCTTTAAGGTATTTGTCCAATACCCTAAGCGCATCTTTACAACCTCTACCGGGTCTAAATCCATAGCTGTGGTCTGCGAAGTCTTTCTCAAAAATCGGTTCAATAGCATTTCTAATTGCTGTCTGAACGATTCGATCAATAACTGTTGGTATTCCCAGTGGTCTCTTTTCTTTACTTCCAGGCTTATCAATCATGACTCTTTTGACTGCTTGCGCTCGATAGCTATCACTCCGAAGTTTCTCTGCTAGCTTGAGTATGTTTGATTCTGCATGTCGTCTGAATTTCTCTATGCTTATATTGTCAATGCCCATACCCCCTTTATTTGCTTTGACTTTTAGCCATGCACTAAAAAGGTTAGCACTGTCAAAAATTTTGTCACAGAGACTGAACCACTTACCGCCTTTGACTCCCCTTTCGAGAGCTGTCAACATCTTGTCTGTCCATATAGATGATTCCACCCATTGCCATCTCTGTCTAATCTCTGATGTCTCGGTTTCTTGCCCTTGTTTAGCCTTTTCTGGCACTATCGAACAGTTGTCTTTCATCTTTACTTCCTTTCAAAATTTCATTATCCTGTTCCCCTTCGTTACGATTTGGTTATGTTGTCCAAATCATCGATCACTACTATGAGAACTCTGACTCCTGATAACATCTCTTCCTATTATCAGGTCTCTTAGCTTACTGATAAATACCTTCTGACCATTCCATCTCCAACCACATGTAATGTCCTGACATAGCTTACATCTTTAACATCATACAGCTCATCAGGTGTATTAGGCGATTGCTCAGATTCCACTCCTGCTTCTTTCCTAATCATCAATCTTCGCCCTACCCTAGGAGGCTCGACACAATTACCCGCCGAATCGAGTTCGCAATCGCTACGGACTGACCTTTCACCTCCAGTTGCTCTCCACCTCATCTCACGATGACGCAGTTACTTTCAGTTACAGAACCTTGATGCGAGTTCTGGATGGGACTTGCACCCATCTGATATTTATCCATCACTAACGCACGAGGGGCGAACCTGTGTGTTCGCCCAGAAAAGTTAAGTAATGTTCATATTTAAACTGTGCAGGATTCGATTAATTAATGAAATTCAACAATTAGGGCAGACACACAGGTCTGCCCCTACAATTACAAAAAAAAAAATTACGGTTAATAATAAAACATGGGATACCATTGATAAATGGTTTGTAGGGGCGAACCTGTGTGTTCGCCCAGAAAAGTTAAGTAATGTTCTTATTTAAACTGTGCAGGATTCGATTAATTAATGAAATTCAACAATTAGGGTAGACACAGGTCTGCCCCTACAATTACAAAAAAAAATTACGGTTAATAATAAAACATGGGATACCATTGATAAATGGTTTGTAGGGGCGAACCTGTGTGTTCGCCCAGAAAAGTTAAGTAATGTTCTTATTTAAACTGTGCAGGATTCGATTAATTAATGAAATTCAACAATTAGGGCAGACACACAGGTCTGCCCCTACAATTACAAAAAAAAAAATTACGGTTAATAATAAAACATGGGATACCATTGATAAATGGTTTGTAGGGGCGAACCTGTGTGTTCGCCCAGAAAAGTTAAGTAATGTTCTTATTTAAACTGTGCAGGATTCGATTAATTAATGAAATTCAACAATTAGGGTAGACACAGGTCTGCCCCTACAATTACAAAAAAAATTACGGTAAATTTTAAAACATGGGATACCATTGATAAATGGTTTGTAGGGGCGAACCTGTGTGTTCGCCCATTGTTTAACAAAATTCGTTCATTACATTATGTAAGAACGTATAGATTCACCCCAATTATTCATTTGATCCTATTTCATTAACATCATTTTTTTGGTTTGAGAATGTTTCCCTGCTTGCATTCTGAAGAAATAGACACCTGAACAAGCAGATTTTCCCTTATTATCTCTACCATCCCAGATAATAGAATGTTTCCCAGTATTGTATAATCCTTTGACTAGGGATTTAACCAGTTGACCTTTCACATTATAAATATCAATTTTGACTATTTCAGGAGAAGATAATTCAAAAGAAAGAGTTGTACTAGGGTTAAAAGGATTGGGGTAAGCATTCATTAAAAGTGCTTTGGAATCAGTAGGAGGTATATTAATAATATCTTCATTAGTCACACTGTTATAACAACCTAAATAGGGATAGCCATTATTCAAACCAGGGTTTATCTTCCAAACATCAGGAAAACTCCATCCTGCATCAGTAAAAGTAGAAATATTTTTCATTTCTACTGTTGTTTTGCCTGTGCAACCGTCTGAAGAAGATTGACAGGAAGTTTCAATATCCCAAAAGCAGTTGTTAATTTGATTTACCTTAATATTTTCAACGAGCCTACCCTTGTTAATATCCTTAATAATATTACCTGTATTGCAGTAGTTAGGGTTTGAAATTAAATTAAATCCAACTAAGCCACCAATTAAACCTTCTGTTCCTGTGACACTTCCAGATAAGTAACAGTTGGAAATTGTACTATAAAAATAATTATATCCTACTAACCCCCCACTATTATCATTTCCTGTAATACAAGTATTTATAAGACTAACATTTTTTATTTCAGCTTCTATTGTAAAACCAAATAAGCCTTGATATGAGCTCATTGGTCGATTGATATATAATCCTGTAATGGTCTTGTTGTTTCCATCGTATGACCCTCTAAACAAATAAGATGTATTTAGTCCTATAGGAGACCATCCTGTACCATGGTTCCAAGTGCTTATTGTTGGAGTTGCATTTGCAAAATCTATGTCTCCTGTTTGAATGTAATGTTTCGTCCATCTTTCAGCTTGCCTAAGCCCATCAACAGTTCCAGGTGCAGTAATCCAATATAAATTCTGCCAAGTGGCAATCTGATAGGGATTTTCTTCTGTGCCATTACCTACAGGTATTATGGCTGTTTGTGCCATTAATCCCATCACCAAAATAAAAAAAGAAACTAAAATAACATTTTTTTTCATTAGATCCTCCATTTTTTTTATAATTTATTCTCAATCATTTAAGATATTATTTTCATCAATATAATTTAACTTTAAAGTTAGGTCAAAGAAACTCTTTTAACATCTGTGTTAATCACTAACACCTAATGCAAATTTCATCAAAACTGCATCTTTTTCCTATACTTCTATTACACACATACATTATACTATCAAAAACTAAAATTTACACTACATAAGCCAGTATATAAGATAAAGTTATAGTATGTCAAGATTTTTTTCAATGTAATCAATTGCTTATTCTGAAAAATTCCAGAAAGAATTACTCAAAAGTAATTTGTATATTGAGATTGATTTTTTTTGTGTGTGTTGTGAAATTCAAATTTTTTTAGTTATATTCTGCAAACAAGATGTTCGCAGAACATATAATATCTCTCCTATGACTAATATATGGAATTATTACCTCGATCCGAAGGAGCTATTGTGTTGTTTGGATATAGCCCAATAATATTTTTCATTGGCAACCAATATTCATTTATGGATTGAAAATATTAATCAAGGTTTTGTACCAATGATTTTAAAGGATTAATACCCTTATCTACAACTATTTGTTCAATATGGACATTAATACTTATAAAATAATAAATTCAGAGATAAATAGAGTCATTATTCTAACATTATTTATGCACTCATTGTTAAATTCTAACTTATTGTCCTAAAGTATTTGCAATAATCTATCTCTCTTTATTAATCTTAATCATATTACTTAGCTCTTTAAAGAAACATTAATTATCTTTTTAATAAGCTCATTAAAACTATATCCAGCTTGTTTAGCCGCCATTGGTGTTAAACTTAATCCTGTCATTCCTGGTAGAGTGTTGATTTCTAGAAAATAAAAATACTTTCCATCATATCTAAAATCTACTCTTCCATAAACAGAACATTGACATCCAAAAAATACTCTTTTTGCCATATCTTGAATTTTCTGAGTTTGCTCATCGTTTAATGGAGCAGGACATATATATTCTGTTTTCCCTTTTGTATATTTATTTGTATAATCATAGAATCCATCTATTGGTCTGATTTCCACAATTGGTAATATTTCATTATCTAAAATACTGACGGTTAATTCTAATCCCTCAATAAATTCTTGACATAACACTTGATGATCATATTTAAACGCTTGATTTATGGCATTTTCAAGGTCATTTATATCTTCAACAACATACACCCCAACTGATGACCCGGATGAGTTAGGTTTTACTATTAAGGGTAATTCCAGAAAGGTAATTTCTTCTTCTGTTAAGTGTCTTATTTCTGTTAATAAAACTTGTTTAGGCACAGGTATCCTATAAGAATGAGCTAACATTGAAGAAACAAATTTATCCATTGCAATAGCGCTACCTGTGTGCCTTGAACCTGTAAATGGTATTTTTTCTAAAGATAACATTGCTTGAAGTCGTCCATCTTCACCTTCTGCACCATGTAATCCTATAAATACAATAAATGGTTTTTGTTTCTTTAAATATCCTATCAATGATGAATAATCATCAAAATCTGCTGGATCAGCTATTTCTACTGAATAGTTATTTTCTATTAATGCAGAAGCTATTGCTGAAGAAGTCTTTTGAGACACTTCCTTTTCATCTGAAAACCCTCCGCTTAAAACTATTACTTTCTTTTTCATATTTCCCTCTATTATTAATTTTCTTAAAAATCTTCCGGGAGATGAGTTATCTCTATCAATTCATATATCTTTATTGGTTTTGTTTTTCCTTTTACTATAACATCATCTAAATAATTCACAACTACATAATCTTTTACATGTTCAAGAGTAAACTCACTGATAATGGTATGTCTCTTTGTAGTATAATTCTTATTCAAAGCTTCTAATCTAGCCCCTAAATTTATTGTATCACCTATGGCAGTATAGTCAAAAATCTGTTCTGAACCTAAGTTACCTACAACAGCAAAACCAGTATTGACTCCAATGCCTATATCAATAATTTCTCTGCCCATGCTTCTCCATTTCTCATGTAATAACCAGAGCTTGTCCATCATTTCTATGGCACATTTACACGCATTTAAAGCATGGTATTTTGTATGAACGGGTGTATTAAATAATGACATTATCTCATCACCTACAAATTTGTCCAAAGTACCCTGATTATCTATAATGACATTAACCATTTCTGTTAAGTAATCTCTCAACATACCAACTGTATCTTGAACATCATGAGATTCTGTATAAGTAGTAAAAGAACGAATATCTGAAAACAATACAGTTAATTCTTGTAAACTTCCACCGTATTTTAGATTGTTAGGGGATTTCAATAGTTCTTTTACTAAAGTCGGTGCCATATAATGTTGAAAAGTTTTTCTAATATACTTTTTTTCTTTATTCTCCTTCAAATATTGATTTATTAAAGAAACTATATAAAGCAATAATAAATTACTTGGAAAGATTAAATAGGGGATTACATAATGTAAATGAGTTAATAAAAAATATGAACTGACAAAATGTATAGCAATTAACGTTATTACTAATATTATACTTATATGTGGCTTTAAATGAAAGAAAAGATAAAAGAAAAATATCAAGATTATAGAAAATAATGCATAAAATAGTAATCTAGGAAATAAATATATAAAACTCTGGTTAATTGCCATTTGTATAAAATTTGCATGTATCTCGACTCCAGACATTAATGCTGATTTTGTATTCAATGGTGTATGAAAATTATCTTTTAATTCATCAACTGTGGCACCTATTAATACTATTTTATCTTTAAAAACCTTACTTTCTTTTAAAAAATAAAAATCATTTATTGGAAAGAATTCTTCCATTGGTAAGACGATTGAAGAATCATCAATAGCACTTGAAAATGAGATATGTTTAAATGTTTTCGGTTTTCCAAAATAATTAAGATAGGTCTCTCTGTTACCTAAAAAAGGTATGATCATCTTGCCAAGTGTAAATGTATTTTTTGAATTGTTAATATCAATATTTTGATTAGGTTTTAACAAATGGATAAGAGATGTTACTCCAAGTGAATAGAAATTTTTATCTTGAATTTTGTGAAAAAGTGGATATCTTCGCACAAAGCCATCTTCATCACTCGTCATATTCACAATACCCCAAACATTACAATTCTTTGTAATGCTTTTTACTGGTGGTAATATCGTTGTGCGACTATAATTGTTTTCATTTGTCTGATAAATCTTACCTGCAAAAATAACATTCCCATGTTTTTTGGCTGCTATACCAATACGCTCATCAATTAAAGAATCTGTACTTTCAGAAAACTCAATATCAAAGATGATTTGTTTAGCTCCAGCTAATGTTAAATTTTCAATTAATTTAGTATAATATGCTCTTGGAAAAGGCCATTGTATATCTAATGTTTGAAAAGATTCATCATCAATAGCAATAATAACGACATCATTGGGTTTGGGTTGTTGATTATTTTTTTTTATTAGAATATCATAAACGTTATATTCCAGATGTTTTCCATATCCTATTTCAAAAAAAAAGTAAGATATTAATAAAAAAAACAACGGTAAACATAAAAGAAATACAGTTGTTTTTATATCTTTTTTAAAAATACCTGTCATTTTGCTAGAAAGAGGTATTTATGGTAAATTTACTAAAATAATTCGAATAATCATCCCTTACAGTACTTCCAGAATATGATTTAGTATGATTAAAGGTTTTTACACCCATATCTAATACTATCCATGTTTTCTTAAAAGGAGCATATTTTGAACCAATATTTATCTGAGTTGTTGAATACTCGTCAATATCTCCATTCTTAACTTGCATATTTAAATTCATAAATGGAATTACTTTATTATTTAAAATTGAATATTCATTATTTAAATAAAATGTAGTGAAATCAACATTCTCAACATCTACACTGTTTCCATCATTTTTATTCATATTTAGAACTATCCCCGTTCTTGTGAGAAGAGGTATTTGCTTAAATCTAAAAAAAGTACTAAATCCAAGGTCATTTCGTTTATTATCAAAAAGATTCTGATTCTTCTCTTTATCTGTTCCAATTCCATATTGAATGTCAAAAGTGAGCTGTGCAAAATCTAATTTGCTATATGTATATCCCGTATTGAATTGTAAGGATTGAAAATTCTGCGCCATCGAGAGGGTATCTCGATCATCGGTATTATCTGTATTCATGAAATTAACTGATAAATATGGCCATAGAATTGGCTGATAGTTTGCTGATGTAAAGAAGGTAGTATTAGTTGTTGTGGCATCTTTTTGATTTACGATGTTATCATTATTTCTTTCAAATCCACCTGAAATATAAAAGCTCGGTGTTATTATTAAATTATCTATTAACTTTATGGATCGATAATCCTGATTGACTCCTGTTGATGAAAGAGAATAATAAGAAGGTCCTATTTGATAAAAGGTAGTCATTAAGGAATTTCTCCAGAAATTTAATCTCATCCCTGCTTTAAAAGCTGTATTGGATATCCCTACTTCAAAAGGTTCAATATTTTTATTTATAGTGATAATTGATTCAACTGTTTCAGGATCAAAAGGAATCTTTCTATCAATGTAATCTTCAAGTTCATCTCTTGTCATGACTCCTGGATTAATATTGCTATTATACATACTCATAGCTGCTTCACCAAATAGACTAAAATAACGAGGAACTACCTCTATATCAAAATCTGCTCCACAAACAATATTATCTTTTGCATAACGATAAGATACTGTATCAGTTATTGTTAAATTTGTTAGTGAATCTGTATATACAATTCTTTTTATATAATCACTTTCATTGAGACTGTTTAAATCATCTTTATTTTTTACTATATTGATAGAAAATTTTACACGACTTGATGTCCCCATAGCAATTCTTGCACCCATTGTTTCTCTTTTGTAAGTACCGGCAATAAACCCTGTTTCTGTTGTTCTGGAACTAATTTTTCGTGCTGACTGACCATATACTCCTGTTATGGAGAATGAGCTTGCTTTAATTTTTGCTGAGATTCCTTGAACATTTTTATTATATAGGGTTAATTCTGAAAAATTTGGATTATAGTCCCCTAAATGAAAATCAAAATAAGGGCTGATAAACCCTGTATAATATCTGTTAACTGATTGATTATTCTTTGTTTCCAAAGATGAAATGTAAAAATAATTCTTCCAAAATAATCTTTTGTAATTTGCTGTTATATTGAAAATACCAATTTCATCATGTCCTGATTCCATCGATAATGAGTCATAATCTGTTTTTATGTTATTATAATTGGAAATAAATGTTCCATTTCCATAAACAGAATATTCAGATTTTATATTAACTCTGCTAAACACATAAGGTTTTGATTCAATTTTGTCACCATTATTTAAAACAGATTCAATCAATAATGTTCCATTTTTCATAGATTCATTTACGGTTATTACGATTAAATTACCTTCAACTGTTGCTAATTTAGTTACATCTTTGGAATTTATTGTCACTTTTATTTGTTGAGAATCAATAAGGTCTTTTATTGAATAATAGGATATTATTAATTTATCTCCAACCTTAGCTTCAGAAATGTCATCTGGAGAAATGACTATAAATGCATCTTGATAATCATTTTTAACTATACTAACAGAATATGGATTAAACTCAGGATTAATTTCTGGTAGCGTATATGAATTACCGTCTGTTGTTGACACAACAATATAATACTGCAACATGGTTCCATTTTCAAAATCAATGTCCGTAATTAAAGGTAAAATTGGGATACTTATCTCATTATTGCTTGTGATGTGATCATCAAGTTCATATGACTTAAACACATCCTCAAGATTTGTTTTATAAAAAATCTGTACATTTGAGATATCTGTGTCACTTTCAAGAATGGTTAACTTTATATTTGTCGTGTTCTGATCTATTCTTTTTAAAGGATAGTGTGACATAGACAATGTTGCAAAGGCAGATAATGGGAAAAGTAATATTATTAGAATAAATACAAATTTATTCATAATGAATTCTCACTTTCTTCTTTGTACCATTTGCATTCTTTATTTCTATATCAAGATAATTGCCTTGAGTTTGTGGACTATTCAATTGTTGCCCTTCATCTTCACTGTTTTCTAAGTAATTAGTATTTTCTTGTTGATCTACATTCCCTTGATTATCTACTTCAACTACCTGATTCTTTTTTGCAAGAGACCTTTTACCTGTACCTTTCGCTTGTACTTCAACTTCTCCTTCTGCTACTCCGACAGTCGTTTTTCCTAATTTATAGCTAACAAAAAAATCAGTTCCTTTTACTGACGCCACAGTATTCGGAGTTTCTATGATATAACTCCCTGTCTGAGGAGTAACTTTCGATTGAACGGTTCCCTTATTTATCCTGTTTTTCTTTTGTAATTGATTTCCTGTTTCTACAGCAGTAATTATTAAAATTGAATTGGGAAATAACTTTGTGGTTGCTCCATTGTCAATAAATCTAATAGCTGCAAAGGATTCTTCACTTGTTCTAATTTCATCATTGTTCTGAAGAATTTCTCCTTGTTTAGCTACTAATGTTTTCTTATTTCGAACAACAGAAATTTGTCCTTTCAATCCAGCTACAACTGCAATACTTTGAGCTGATAATTGAACAAAAAAAATGATTATAAAAGCTAAAACTATATTTCTTTTTGAAGTATTCATTAGAACCTCACCTATCTAGAATTTCAATTGTATAATTTGAAGAATTAAGTATCTGATTTATTATTTGTTGCGCTTGAGCTGGACTAACAACTTGACCATTTTGCTTTATTTGTCCTGTTGGATAATAACCCTGAGATAAAAATTGAGTGAGCAATGGCACTGGTATATTGCTTAAAGCATTATAGATATCTTGGTACATATTTGGTTGTGAGTTTTGGGTTTGAGCATATTGAAATATAAACCAAGGACTGCTTAAAGTTGAAGTTACTCCCATTGATGTTTGTTCATTAATAATCTCTGATTTTATCCGCCAAGCATAATAGTTATTTTCTACAAAGGGGATAGACTGATTATAGATTGGTGTAGTTAAATTGTTAATGTGTTGAAATGCTTGCCCTGAATTTTCTATATTAGATTCATTAATACTATTAATCTGATTGAACTCTCTGATTTCTAACTGAAAAAAGTTCTGACCGTTAACAATATTACTATTCCAAACAAACATGACAGGGTTATTAGATATTTTGGGGATCGTAGTGCCAACTGGTACACCTGGTGCTATAAGATTGATTGAATTTGCATTTTTTATCACCATGACAAAAGGCATAGGTGTACTGGCTAAATTTTCTCCAAGCTCATTTTTAAGCTCAAATCCAAAAACATATGTTCCATCAGGGAACAATCCAGTGCTCATAATACTTGACTTAAAGTTTGGGTCATTAAGAATATCAGACATAGATAAACTTGGAGTTGAACTTCCTAAATACTGTCCACCAACATCTCTTAAAACTTCTCGACTATTAAATGAGAGATGATTTGTACTATTCAATATAGATTCAGAATTTACCTTTAATTTGGAACGGTGATCTGGTGTAACGATGTCAATACCATTCCAAGTAAGTGAGAAATGGAGATATATATTGGATACATTTACTGACGGATTAAGCTTATTTATTGATATTGTAAACAATAACGGTTGAGATGATGGATTAGATGTATCAAGCGCTGAAGCCTTGAATGAATTATAAAATGTTGGTCCATCATGTACAATTATACCTAAATCATAAGCAGATAAAATGCAAATATTTATCAATAATAGGATAATGAATACTATTCTTTTCATAATTTCCCCCTTTTAATGTTTTAAATATAGGATTTATAAGTTTTTTTGTCAATGAATTTATTTAATTTATTATAGTTTAATAAAAACTAGTTTCTGATTTGCTACTTTGACTGAGAATAATAGGGTTGTCCTGTTGGAGAAATATCGCTGATGTTCTTCGGGTATAATACAATAAACTGGAATATTAAAATGAGAAAATTTCTCTAATTGTCTAAAGATTTTTCTAATATCTATTGGATGAAATCTTTTACCCCAAGGTGGATTAGTAACAATTATCATGGATTGTTTTTCTGACAATGTATCAATTTCTAGATCAAAAATGTTTTTTTGTTCAAATTGACAATATTGATCAAGCTTTGAATTTTGACTATTTAATCCACTAATTTCAATATTCTTCTCATTCAGATCAAATCCTAGTGCTTTAAATTTTGGAATTGTTGTTTTTAATATATTGTCATTATTAAATTTCGCCCAATATTCCTGATCATAACTTTTCCAATTCATAAATGAAAATTGCCGATGATTACTTAAAGAATAATTCCCTGAATTTGCTAGAAACTCTATAGGTATGGTTCCTGATCCACAACAAGGATCACAAAGAAGATCAAAGTTTTCTGTTTTAAGAACATAATACATCGCTGAAACTATGGTTTCCCTGATTGGAGCCTCTCCCCTGTATGTTAAATACCCTCTTTTATGTAAATGAACCCCTGATGTATCAAAACTTATCCTCAATACATTTTCTTCCAATGTTACCAATATGAGTTGTACATCATTATCTTCAACTGTTCCTACTAATTTTAAACCTGAATTACCCGATTGTTTAACAAATTCATCAAAAAATATATCTCTTATCGCTGTTTCATGATATAATTTTGAACGAAAAGAATATACTTTTATACAAATATTCGGAACTGTTAATACTTCTGAAAAGTCGAACTCAGAAAGGATTCTTCTAAGTTCATTAAAATAATAGACTTCGAACTCTGCAAACCGTATATATACTCTGGATAATGTTTTAACAAAACAATTTAATTTAAATATTGTATTCCAATGACCAGAAAAGTAAAATCCACCTTTTATCTTTTCTGTTATTTTTATATCTAATTCTTTAAGATGACTCTCTGTTATCTCTTCAAGACCTAGTTGAACTGGAGTAAATATGGTGAACGGCTTCATACAAAACTAAAAAAAAGATTCAAATACCATCTAACTAATGCTTCACCAAATAATAAATAAGTGAAAGAAGCAAAAACTAGATAGGGACCGAAAGGAAATTCTTGATTGATTGTTCTTCTACGAAAGATTATTGAAAGTATTATGGCAAAAAAAGAAGAAAAGAAAATCACAAATAACATTCCTGATATCCCTAAAAAAGCACCTACTGCGGCAATATATTTTACATCACCACCACCAAGTCCTTCAATTCCTTTACTCTTCAAATAGACCCATCTTATTAAATAAAATAACATAAATCCACTGATAGCTCCAAGAAGTGAACTTTTTATTGTAATTGTTCCTAATAAAGCAAATAAAATCCCAAGGAATATTAATGGAATACTGATTTTGTCAAGAATCAGCTTATGGTCAATATCTATAAAAAAGATTATGACTCCGTAAGAAATAAACAGGATGTTCTTTAACAAGAAGATATTGATCTCATAGTGATTCATTACAAAACAAATAACATATAGGAATCCCGTTAATAACTCTACCCAAAAATATCGACTTGAAAAGGATGTTTGGCAATGACGACATTTTCCTCCCAATACTAAATAACTTAATAAAGGGATATTATCATAGAATTTTATCGGTTTTAAACATTTAAAACAATATGACGATGGTTTTATTATTGATTTCTCTATAGGTAAACGATAAATTATCACATTAAAAAATGAGCCAAAACAAGATCCTATAAAAAACAAAAATAAACTAAATAGTATTCTGCTCAGATAGTATTCTACGCTTATATATGGCAAATTATTAATTATCTGATTATATAACTCCAAATCGCTTAGTTTCTCCAATCCATGTAATCATCCTGATGACCCTGCATCCAAGGATTGCCCTGAACCTGTCTGTATTGGAAAATGATTCTGGTATTATCTGATGGTTTGTATTCCATAGAAAATGACGGAATTATGTAATTCTTATTATCATTGTTCCCTGATATTTTATAACTTGAATGTTGTAAAGTACCTTGATTTACAAAGCTTAAATCTAATTTAAGATTCAATTTTGGATTTAACTCATATTTTATATGATTTGTATAAGCTGATTCATAAAGACCATACCCGTTTGATGACATAGATGTACCAAATGACATTGAATGATTGATTTTCACTTTATTGGGATTTAAAAGTGAGTTCATTTGAAAATTGGGATTAAAATAACCGGTAGGTGAATTCAAATTAATCTGAGCAAAAATTGAAAGACTCGTCATAATAACTATTATTAGTAATAAGCATTTTTTCATTTTACCTCCTTATTATCTTTAATATGTATAATTATAATTCAAGCCTTAAAAATGTCAAATTATTTTTGCTTTTATTCTACTCTCTCTTTAAATTAATAATATGAAAGTATTATTGTATGGAGAAAATATGAATTCATTAATAAAAAAAGCTATAGAAAATAGATCTTTGTCTCAGTCTGAAATTGTTGAATTGTTGAAAGATGAAAATATAAATGATGATTTATTTAAAGCTGCTGATCAAACAAGAAAAGAATTCTTAGGTGATGAGGTTCACCTTAGGGGCTTAATTGAGTTTACAAACATTTGCAAACAAAATTGCCTCTATTGCGGTTTAAGAAGAGATAATAAAAATATTCAAAGATACCGCTTATCTGAAGATGAAATTGTTGATTTTGCCAAAAAAGCTGTTGAATACGGATACAAAACTATTGTCTTACAAGGCGGAGAAGATGATTATTTCAATGTTGATCGCTTAACAAATATTATAAAACACATAAAAGAGTTTGATGTCGCCATCACCTTAAGCATTGGTGAAAAAACCTATGACGAATATCTGGAAATTTTAAAAGCAGGTGCTGATAGATATCTCATTCGTGTAGAAACTACTGATGAATTATTATATAACCAAATGGATCCGGGTATGTCTTTACAAAATAGAATCCAATGCATTAAAAACTTAAAGTCATTAGGATTTGAGACTGGTAGCGGTTCATTAATCGGTTTACCAAATCAAACATTTGAATCTATCGCTCAAGATATTCTCTTTTTTAAAGAAATTGATGCAGATATGATTGGCATTGGTCCATTCATTCCTAATGATGATACCCCGTTAAAAGATGCTCAAGGCGGTGATTTTACTCTTTCTCTAAAAGTTATGGCTCTCATTAGAATTCTCATGCCTGATATTAATATCCCTGCAACTACTGCTATGGAAACTTTAAATAAAAATGGAAGAATTATTGCCCTACAATGTGGAGCAAATGTTGTTATGCCCAATGTGACTGAAGGGGATTATAGAATGCTATATGCGATTTATCCTGGAAAGATTTGTATTGGAGACACACCATCTCATTGTAGAAATTGTATAACTGGTAAAATAACTTCTATTGGAAGAACGATTTCTGAGACAAAAGGATTTCGAAAAAAGATTAAATAATTATTCTTGAATATACCATTTCCCTGAAGAGGATGAAAATTTCTTTTCCTGAATATTAGAATTCCTTTGAATGACATCACTATTGATGGTATTTATCTGTAATACGTTAAAAAAACTATTCTCTAAAATTGTCCCACCTGAGATTGTTTTTGCTTTAAATGAGTCAAACTTACTATTGGATATGAAAATATCTCCACTGATTGTTTTTAATGTGACTGGTTTCTCTGAATCTATGTCAAGTAATTCTATACTACCGCCAGAACTTTCCAATGATACTTCTGAGACTTGATCAAAATGATTAAGAGATATATTCCCATTACTTGTTTTAACATTTATTATTGCATTATTAGATAGGTTTTCTAGTTTTACTGAGCCATTATTACTATTCAGATTTAAAATACATTCATAAAAATTATCTATATCAATATCTCCATTTTCTGTAAAGATATTAAGATTTGTTTCATTGGGTAAAAATATTTTCAATTCTTTTACACGAACAGTTTTTCCTGCTCTAGATTCAACTATAAATTCACCATCAACTAATGAAAAAAGAGCATCATTATCTTCGCTTTCATTATAATTGATTTCAAAATAATAAGGTTCTGTATTAATCCCCTGAATATGAACATTGGTATTAGATAAATTGAGCTTTATAAAAGCGGGCTTATTTTTTAATTTTATTCTTTTAAATGATTCTGGGGATTGACCAATTTCTTCGGTTTCTTTATCTAATAATTTCCAGTCAAATGCTGACAATATACTTATAAAACAAATTATCAGGATTAAACTTAAGCTTTTTCTTTTTATCATAAATTTACCTTTCAAGAAGTATGGTTACTGGACCATCATTTATTAAATTGATATTCATATCTGCACCAAATATGCCAGTTTTTACCTCTATCTTATGATTCTTTAATGCTTCTGCAAATTCAAGATATAGTAATTCTGCAACTTCAGGTTTACAGGCTTGTATAAAATCAGGCCTTCTGCCATGCTCGCAATTTGCATACAATGTAAATTGAGACACTAAAAGTATCTGTCCTTTAACATCTGAAAGAGAAAGATTCATTTTTTCATTCTCATCCTCAAATATCCTTAACTCAGCAGTTTTTTTTGCTAACCAAGGGATCTTCTCTGAGCTGTCTTCTTGATGAATTCCCAAAAAAACTAAAAAACCTTTATCAATTTGAGCAACAAGTTCGTTATCAACTTCCACTTTAGCAAATTGAACTCGTTGTATTAACACTCGCATTTTAGCTCCTTATAATAAGCACAAATATCTTTTAAAGTACAATTTAAACAAATTGGTTTTTTCTTACAAGCTATTTTCGCATTTTTTACAATTAAAGCATGAAATTCTTGAAAAACAGAAACACTATTTTGGCTGTTTTGCATGATATATTTCTGAAGTATATAATATTTTGTTTCTTCAAAATCTTTATCAAGTCTGCTAAAAAGTCGGAGAGTATAGGTGTCTATTACAAATATTGGAAATTCAAATCCATATAACAAAATTGAATCGGCTGTTTCTGGCCCAATCCCCCATATTGATAGTAAATATTCTCGTGCTTGCTCTAAAGACAAACTGTACAAATCTTTAGATTCTAAAGCCTCTATGACATGGATTAATTTCTTGTACTTTAAATTAAAATAACCTGATGATTTGATACAATCCTTCACCAAATCACTATCAGATTCTTTTATCTTTTTAAAGCTACAAATACCATTCCTTTTTAACAGATCAATTGCAATCTCAACATTTGTCCAATTTGTATTCTGTGTTAAAATTGCTCCGATTATCATTTCTTCCTGCGTTTCAGCTGGCCACCAATACTGATAACCAAATGCTTTAAATAATCTGTTATAAACTACATTGATCATTCAATTATCTCATAAACACTATAATTAATGTTAAAATATTTTAAGTAATTGTTTCAATTTGATTAAATCAGAATCTATCAAATCTCTTTCAGCTTTATCATTGACATTCTCGATTTCTTTCTCAGCTAAATTATAAAAAGAACAAGCTTCTGTTTTATTATTTAAAAGAAAATAAGACATGGACATAGCTTCATATGCATAAGCTAAATTAAATCCGCTGATTCCTTCTCTTTGACATAGATTTAATGACCGTTTTGAATGATATAAAGCAAGGTCACCAATCTTTAAGACACTATACACTCTTGCCAACAACCATTCTCCAATAAGCCTGTTTTCTGGGGTTCCTACCTGCTTCCAATGATATAAAGATGCATGAGCAATATTTACCATTTCTGCTTTCTCTTCTTCTGTTAATTCCTTTTTATCTAAATATTCCCATGTTTTATTAAACAATGATTTTGCTAATTCCATTTGTAGTTGAGCGTTGATCATCATTCCTCCTTACTCTTATTTATAATATCATTACTATAATAATTATTCTTTATAATAAATCAAGTTTTTTTTCCTTAATGTATCCCTAGATAATAATTATTATGAAATTCTCTATTTTTATAATAAAATAATCTTGTAAAAGATTAATCTTGACAAAAAAAAATTAATTGTTATTTCTTCCTGTATGAAAATTGGTAAAGTTCTCAATATTGAATGTAAATGCGGTTTTATCCTATTTCGCTATTTTAAAGCTGGAAAAGGCAAAATTATTAAATGCTTGATTAATAGAATTACTGAAGATTTTGTTGGTCTTAAAGGAATTGAAACCTTTTCAAAACCGGAATGCCCTCAGTGTAATAAAGTATTGGGGATTATTATGATGATTCATGGAGAACCTGCTTTAAAATTAAATCAGGGAACTATAAAGAGTATTAGAATATAACATACAGGAGATTGTAATGATTTATCCAAAAACTAAAAAAACTGAGTTAATTGAAAATAATTTTGGTTTGATGATTGAAGATCCTTATCGTTGGCTTGAAGAGGATCAGTCTGAAGAAACTAAAATTTGGCTTAAAGAACAACAAGATTTTACAGAAAGTTTCTTAAATCAATATCCTGATAGAAGTAATATCTTAAATCATCTAAAAAAACTCAATAATTATGAAAGAAAAGGTGTCCCATTAAAAAGAGGAAACTGGTATTACTTTTCCAAAAACTCTGGTTTACAAAACCAATATATTTATTATCGTCAAAAAAGTTTAGAAAGTGAACCTGAACTTTTCTTTGATCCAAATACTTTATCTGATGATGGAACGACCACTGCCTTTATTATTAGTCGCTCTAATGATGATAAATATATAGCTTTTAAAATTTCTAAAGCAGGTGCTGATGCTTCTGAAATTTGGGTAATGGATACAGATAAAAAAGAATTTTTAAATGATAAAATTACTAATCTTTCTCATTCTGGAGCTAGTTGGTATAAAAATGGTTTCTTTTATAGCAGAAACGACTCTAAACCTGAACAAAAAGCACAATATAAGAATCAAAAAGTTTATTACCATAAATTAGGTGAGTCAGAGATTCAAGATACTCTAATTTTCCAAGATGAAGAAAATCCTTTAAGATATAACAGAGCTAATGTTAGCGATGATGAAAAATACTTGTTTATCTATTCTTTCAAAGGAACCAATGGAGCTCAAATTCTATATAAATCTTTAGATGATCCTAATGATGAATTCAAATGCCTTTTTCAGGGGTTTGATTTTAATGGTTGGTTAGTTAATGGATATGATGATGGTATTTTTTATCTTTTTACCAATAAAAATGCTTCTAATTATTGTCTTTATCAGATTGATTTAAGCTCACCTCAAGAAGAAAACTGGAAATTGATAATTCCTGAAAGAGATTATTTACTCGATTCTGCTACAATAATAAATAATAAAATCATTGCTATATTTACCAAAGATGTCTTTTCTAAAATCGAAATTCTTGAACTAAATGGTCAGTTAATTAAAGAAATTAAAATGCCTTTTCTTGGATCTGCAAGTTTTATAAGGTCTAAAAAAGAAGATACTGAAGGATTTTTTGCTTTTGATAGCTATGTAAGCCCTAGCCAAATTTTCCATTATGATATGTTAACTCATGAAATGAAATTCTTTTATACTTATCCCATAGATCTTGATTTTAACCAATACTGCTCAGAACAAGTTTTCTTTAAATCTAAAGATGGAACGATGATCCCTATGACACTTAATTACAAAAAAGATATGAAAAAGGATGGGAATCGTCCTGTGTATTTAACAGGTTATGGCGGTTTTAATGACGTTAAAATGCCCATATTTAATATAGAACGTACTATTTTGATGGATAAAGGCGGTATTTTTGTTATTGTTAACCTCAGAGGTGGAGGTGAATATGGTGAAAAATGGCATGAAGCAGGTATGTTATTAAATAAACAAAATGTCTTTGATGACTTTATTTCAGCTACTGAATATATGATTAATGAAGGTTATACCAATCCCGATAAAACTGTGATTGCTGGTGGATCCAATGGAGGTTTATTAGTTGGAGCTTGTATGACTCAAAGACCTGAATTATTTAAAATTGCCTTGCCAATGATGGGAGTTTTAGATATGCTCCGTTTTCATAAATTCACTTGTGGTTGGGGATGGATGGCTGAATATGGTAATCCTGAAGAAGAAATTCATTTTAAAAACTTATTAAAATACTCTCCTGTTCATAATATCAAAGAGGGTGTTAAATATCCAATTACAATGGTTGTAACGGCTGATCATGATGATAGAGTCATTCCTGGCCATTCTTTTAAATTTGCAGCTCAATTACAAGAAAAGGGTTCATCTGAAAATCCATATCTTTTATATGTTCAATCAAATTCTAGTCATGGATCCAGCAACTTCAATAAATTTCTCCAAATTTCTGCAGATAAATGGTCTTTTATTTTTAAGTATTTGAATATCTAAACTGCCATTTCATTTAGTGCTGTCATTTTGATCTTTATTCAGAATTTCAGCACTTATTTTTTCAAATAACCACAACACTCATTAGACTTAAAACTAAATCCAACTGATTCTGCTACTCTTATTGATGCGATATTAGCTTCTTTTACCATATAAATGGGTAAATGGTCATGATTTAATGAGTAATTAACTGCACCTTTAACGACTTCTTTTCCATATCCCTTGTTACGAAATTGTTCAAATGTATTGACTGATATATTACCACTTTTTGAAAAAACATCACTTTCATAAGCCTGTGATAGTATTCTATTTTCTTGAATTATAACAAATAATTTCCTTTCTTCTATAAGAATTCTATGAGCTTGTGGTAATAAAGAAATATCTTTGTTCTTAGATATTTTTAAATACAAATCTAAATCTAAAGGTACTGAATTGGTTTGTAAAGATAAGGTTTTCTGTTCAAAGGCATAACGTTTGTAATTGATCCATTGAATATCAGGAATATCTAATGAAATCTCTTTCTTAAAATCTTCAATAGATTTAATTTCTTTCTGTTGAAATAATTGAAAATATTCCTCAAGACAAGATATTATCGGGATATTATTCCATTGAGTAATAATAATCGGAAAATAATGATTCTGACATATCGGTAGTACTCGATATTCAGATTTGAAAATATTGACTTTATTCACTTTTAGTTCTTTTTCATCAATCCCTAAAAACTCTTTATAATAATTTTTATAATTTTGCATAACTACAAATAATTCCCTATTTTATAACGTGTCAATAAGTAATTATATTTTATCTGTTTTTTTTTAAAAACTCAAACTTCAATCCATTTTTTTTTACTAGTTGAGTTCTTATCTTCCAATCAAAATTTACTGATAGCTTACTCCTACCTTATTGTTACCTTATTGTTACCTTACTCCTTCCTTGGAGATTGTCATTTATTATTTGATAGTATAATATATAGAAAATTTCTGCTTTCTTGATATATTTAAAATATTACTCTTGACGAAGATTATAAAATGAAATAATGAGAATTATCAAGTTGATTCACAGTATCAAGAGGTTAGATACTCTTGATTATTTGTTGAAATAAAAAATTCAAGAGCGGAGGATCTATGCAATCAGAAAATATAAAAAAGATACCATCTGTTGTTACCATCTTGAAACATCCTGAAATTTATAAATTCCAAAATCATATTCAACACAGTTACCTTGTGATCATTATTCGAGATGTTTTAAATAAAATTCGACTTGCTGAGCATTCCTTCTCTTTAGAAGATATCATTAAAAAAGTAAAACATGCCATCCAAAATATGCTTATAAGTTCTTTAAAACCTGTGATAAATGCCACAGGCATCATCTTACATACAAATTTGGGAAGAGCTCCTATTAATGAGACTGTTTATAATAATGCGAAAGATAATACTTTAGGCTATTGTAATTTAGAATTTGATCTTAATAATGGTAGTAGAGGTGATCGACACAAGCATTTGCAAAAGATTATAAAATTCATTACTCATGCTGAAGATGTCTTAATTGTAAATAATAACGCAGCTGCTGTTTGGTTAATCTTAGAACATTTTGCTAAAAATAAAGAAGTAATCGTCTCAAGAAGTGAATTGATTGAGATTGGTGGCTCTTTTAGAATCCCAGATATCATGTCAGCTTCTGGAGCTGTTTTAAAAGAAATTGGAACAACAAATTGCACCTATCCTGCTGACTATCAAAAAGCTATTAATGAAAACACTGGGCTAATATTTAAAGCTCATCAATCAAATTATTCCATTAAAGGGCATACAACCCAAGTAGATGTAACTGATTTAGCAAAAATTGCAAAAAAACATAATATCCCTTTTATTTATGATATTGGTTCCGGGCTTATTAAAAAAACTGCTTTGATCAATGAGCCATCCGTTCAGGATGCCATTCAAGAGGGAGCTGATTTAGTTACTTTTAGTGGAGATAAATTGTTGGGGGGAAATCAAGCTGGGATAATTATTGGAAAAAGTTCTTTAATAAAATCATTAGCAAAAAACCCTCTCATGAGAGTTTTACGAGTTGATAAAATAACTATATCCCTTCTCGAAGAATGCTTTAAACTATATCTTTCTGACAAAAAACTACTCGAACAAAATCTGATCTTTAAGTATTTATCTCGTTCTGAAGACACTCTCTTCTCTATGAGTAAACAACTATCACTTAAATTAACTGAATTAAACATTCACAACACCATTGTTAAGAGTTTTGGACGTAGTGGCGGTGGAACTCTGCCTGATTTAGAAATTCCTTCCTATGCCGTTTGTTTGTCTTTGTCCAAAAAAGATAGATTAGCTGAAATGATCTATCAAAGATTATTAATTACTGATAAACCCATTGTTGGTATTCTTAAAGAAGGTATGTTGCTATTTGATGTTTTAACCCTTGAAAATTCAGATTTTGATCTAATCACACAAACTATTAGTTCAACAATTAATGAATCCTAAATAACATAATATTGAGCTATAATGAAACATTTAATTATGGGAACTGCCGGTCATATTGATCATGGAAAAACTGCTCTGATTAAAGCGTTAACGGGATTTGACTGCGATACTCATCTAGAAGAAAAACAAAGAGGAATAACCATACATCTTGGATTTACTCATTTCAAACCCAATAATGAATTTGAAATTGGGGTCATTGATGTCCCTGGCCATAAAAACTTTGTGAATACTATGATTTCTGGTGCAAATAGTATAGATTTTGTCTTGTTTGTTATTTCTGCGGACTCTGGAATAATGCCTCAAACAGTTGAACACTTACAAATATTAAAACTTCTAAAGATTCAAAAAGGAGTTATTGTCTTAAATAAAATTGATCTTGTTACCGAAGACATACTTGAAATTCTTATCCAGGAAATTAGAGATTTTTTTAAAGGGAGCTTCTTAGAAACTGCACCTATTGTCTCTGTCTCTGCAAAAACAGGATTAAATATTGAACAACTAATATTTGAAATTACTCAACTCTGTGAAACTCTCCAAGATAGACCGATATCAGGTTTTTATCGACAATATATTGATCGCTCTTTTCAGGTTAAAGGTTTTGGAACAATTATTACTGGGTCTGTTATCAGTGGATTACTGCAAAAAAATGACAATTTGTTTCTCTTGCCTTCTGGTGAAGAGTTAAAGATTAAAAGACTTGAACGATTCAACAAAGAAACAGATTCTATTCAAGCTGGTGATCGAGCTTCAGTTAATCTTGCTGGGATTAATAGTAATGAAATAAAAAAAGGGTCTTTACTTTCCAATATTTCTTATGAACCAACTAAAATGATAGATGCAAAGTTGGATTTATTTTCAGATTATGATAAGTTATCTGTTTGGTCTCAGTGCATTTTTATCTCAGGGACTTATGAAACTCAAGCAAAAATTCATCTACTGGACAGAGATCAATTAAAACCAGGTGAAACAGGCTTAGTACAAATCCATTTGGAAAAAGTGTCTGCTTTATGCCTCAATGATCGTTTTATTATTCGAAACAGCAATTCCGAGATTACGATTGGTGGCGGTTCTGTTATTGATGCCTATCCCCTACACCACAGAAGAAGAACAAAAAAAGTTGTTGAACAATTAAAAAGAATTTCTGGTGGACAAATAGATGAATTGATCTGTCATGAAACAAAAAAAAGTATTGCTCCTATTTCTCTAAAAACTATTTTGTTTAGATTAAACATCGTGATTAATATTGAAGATTTGACATCAAAAGCACTTCCTGATCAAGATATCATTATCTTGTGGAATAAAAAAGAATGTTATTTTTGGTTAAGACCACAAATGCAGAGATACACAACAAGAATTATAAAAAATCTTACTACCTGGCATAAGAACAACCCTTATGATGAATATGGAAAGACACTGGAAGAATTAAGCGGATTAATATCTGAATATAAAACAGGATCAAAGACATTAACGGTTCAATGGATAATACAAAACCTTTTTGAACAAAAGCTTATTGAAAAAAAAGGGCTCACCTACGCCTTAAGATCTCATAAAGTGACTTTTGATCCTAAAACAAATAAGGCTCTCCAATGGACTGATACGTATTTAAGACATTCCAAGATGCATGCACCTTTATGGTCAGAAATGTCAAGAAGCGCAAAATATGAGAATATTAGTGAAAAACTTCTTCAACAATTACTTACTTGTTTAGTTCGAAGAAAAAAAGCCTATTATATTGATGAAACTTATCTTCACTATTCCATCGTTGACCAATGTCGTATAAAACTTTTGGATTATCTCTCAACCCACCCTGAAGGGATCTCAGTTGGTGATTATAGGGATTTATTAAATGCGAACAGAAGATTAATCATCATTCTTTTAGCTCAATTCGATATTGAAGGTATTATAAAAAGAGAAGGTGATCTTAGAATAATCACAGATAAAGGAAGAAAATTACTAACAGATGATAAATCATAATTTTATTCGATTTATATTATTTATTTTATTCACTCTTGTTATTAATTATTTTTTTGAATTGTCAGCAGAAACCTTTTTTTCTGAAACATATAAAACCACAACGATTCAATTAGAAAATGATCTGAAAACCTATAATTTTTATCATGAGGCAATCCTTCCCTTATCTGAGAAGGTTCAGGCTGATACTTCAATTTTACTCCGAGATATTGATTACAATATTGATTATACTTCTTCAATCATCACTCTGAAAAAAGAGATCAATAATGATTTTATTTTAATTACCTATGCAATTTATCCCGAAGATTTCAAAATTAAAACTAAACAATACAGTATAGAAGTCTATTCTGATTCTCTGATTAGCAAAAGATCCTCAAAAGACTTGTTTAGTAATTTTAATCAAAAATCAAAACTGAATATTAGTGGGAATAAAACCTTTTCAATCTCTGTAAGTAATCAGGATGATGTGAATATCAATCAAAGCTTATATTTAAAACTTGACGGAGAAATTTCAGAAAATGTAAGAATTGAAGCTCAGTTGAATGACTCTCAATCTCCCCTTTCCTCAGAAGGTGACACCAAAGAGTTAAGTAGTTTAGATCAAGTTTATTTCAAAGTATTTAGTCCACATTATGAAATCGCTTTTGGAGATTTAGAATTAAAATATGATAACACAAAATTTATAAATTATTTAAATAAATTCGAAGGAATGAAATTAAGCTATCACAATATCAATAGTGTGCAAGGGGCCATTGCCTTATCAAAAAGTAAGAATAGTGATATTGAATTTTTTGGCTCTGATGGTAAACAAGGACCCTATTACCTAAAACCCGATGGTTCAGCCTATAATGTCAAGATATTAAGTGGGACTGAAGAAATCTCTTTAGATGGACAATTATTAAACAGAGGAGAAGACTATTTAATTGATTATTCTGAAGGAACGATCACCTTTACTACAAAATACTTTATCTCCTCAAATAACAGGATTCGGGCTACCTTTCAATATTCTGATGATTTCTATCGAAAAAACTTATATCTAACTGAGTCAAAAACATTTTTTAGTGATAGATTCTACTTTTATACTCATTCAATCATGCAAACTGATGATAAAAATAATCCCTTAGAAATGAGTTTTACTAATAATGAAAAATTACTTTTAAAAGAAGGTGGAGATCAACCAATTTATACAGATGGAGCTGTTTATGTCGGACCAGGACTGGGTTCTTACCAAAAAATAGAATCAGGTTCTTTAATTTATTATGAATATTCTACTGATTCTCTGGCTGTTTATAATGTCTATTTTACCTATATGGGGCAAGGTAAAGGAACTTATAGACAAACAGGGACGACAAGATACGAATATGTCGGAGAAAATATTGGGGACTGGAATCCTATTAAAAGACTTGTCACCCCTGTATTTAAAGCAAATTGGGATGTTATAACTGGGTACACCTCTGAATTTATCTCAGTTGAATATGAAGGATTACTCTCTGATCACGATAAAAATACTTTCTCTACAAAAGATAGTTATGATGATATTTCTTATATTCAAAATCTGCAAACTACCATTACACCTGATTGGGATAGAATTAATCCAATTCTGTTTTTCGAGTATAGACAAAAAGAAAAGAATCTAATCACCTTTTCGACAATTGATGAAACTGAAGATTATCAATTTTATGAATTAAATCTACCTGATAGTCTCAATTCAAACAGTTATCTGGGTCGGATTAATACTTCAATTAATAAAGAATTTAATCATGAATTCTATTATAGGAAAATCCTATCCTATGGTCATTCTAACCAACAAAGGATATCCTTCATACAAAATAACAAGCAAATGCTTTATCTTCCTTATAGCTCGTATCAATATAGCTATGGATTTCAGGATTTTGTCAGTAAAGAAGAAAAAGAAAAAACTATCCATGATTTTTCTATAGGTTATACTTATAAAAAAGTAGATTTTAAACAATTTTTAAAAACTCAGGAATATATTGATGATGTGGATTCTGTCAAATATGGGCAAAAAATGAATACTCAACAATCTGTTTTATCTCTCCAAGAATGGCAAAATCTAAATTCTTCTCTGTCCTATAAAAATGAAGATAATTTAAATCTGAGTTCTAGTTGGAATAAAATTAATACCATAAAGACTTATTCTCTCCTTAGTTTGTACAATACCGAAAGACAAACTACCAATCTTTCTATCTCTCATAGAAATATTAACTGGTTTAATTTATCTCAAAACAACCAGAAATTCGACCTGATTGAAATAAAAAGCAATCAACAGTTTTATAAAGATTTTTTACAATTAAATCTTAGTTATTCTATAAACAATCTGGAATTCTTTACTAAAATTAGAGAATTGCAATATGTTGGAAGTCAGACAGGGATTTATGACAGCACAGGGGTTATTTCTGAAGATGGAGAATATGATTATGTTTATATTCAATCAGGAGCACCTGAACAAACTACAGAAGTAAAAAATGATATGAATTTCTTTGTTAATCCAGGCACACTTGTTAATAATAATTTTTTAAAAAAACTTCAAATAGAAACCTGGATCATGATTAATGAAAACTCAAGATATGAGGATAAGTATAAGATTTATTGGTTAGACTTTAATCATTTGATGGATGATTCTACCTCTATATATGCCAAACAAATTTTAAAACAAACCTTGTGGTATAATATGTATCCATCAAAATTCTTGTTAAAATATACTTACTTAAACGATAAAACATTAGATAACCGCTATCAAAGTATTAGCAAAAATTCTACCTATTCTCATGATTTTAGTGCTAGATTGTTTAAATGGTTAAAAAATGATTGGGAAGGAGAATATTCTTTTGGTGAAGAAAGTGATTCAAGATATGAGACAGAAAGTAAGAAAAAATCTTATAAGCTAATGTCTAACTATAATCTTTCCAATACAATGATACTTAACTCGACCATAGGTCTCGATAAAGAAAACACCTACTATGTATCCTATCAATCAACATCTGATTTAACAAAATTATCATTTATTGAAGATATCTTAATTTTTATTGGCTCTAAATATAGATTTAATAGCCGATTTGAGTTTTCTCAGAATAGTCGTGTTGGTAGTGAAAACTCGTTTATTTCAGCAGAAAAAAGAAAAGGTGAAACCTATAAATGGAGCTGTTCTGTTTATTATAAAATGAATCAATACACTTCTTTAACTGGCGAATATTCAGGGTACGATTATCCCTTACAACGTGCTTTTCATCAGATGAAAGTAGAAATAAAAGCTGAATTTTAAAAGCTATTCATAAAAAATACAAACAATATTTTGATTAAGTCAGACGAAATCCTCTTTACTATTTCTTCTAGACTTTAAATGATTTTAAAGCAAAGACCTTTGAGTCTGATTAGCAAACATTATCAGATTAAACAAGGTGAATACACAGATTCCTTCCTATAATCAGTTTCATTAAAACATATATTTGGTTTTGATTATTGCAAAAATTAATATTAAGTTCACGAATTATATCACAGAACAACTGAGAATCCCAGATTTATGCTTCTAAAATTTAACAGAATGATTATATTCTATGATTTTTTGACTTATGCTTGACAATTACAATTAATTTTGATACTTTTGTATTATCGAAGTAATGGAGGTATATATGAGTGTGAATCCTACTATATTCAGACAATATGATATTCGTGGAATTGTTGATGAAGATTTAACAAATGAGTCATTATATTTAATAGGTAAAGGTTTTGGAAGTTATGTACGTAAACAAGGCTTAAAATCTGTTGTTATCGGTGGAGATGCACGTCTTTCTACACCTCGTTTTAAAGACCAATTTACCAAAGGATTAGTTGAAACCGGTTGTGATGTGATTGATATTGGTTATTTAGCGACTCCTGTTTTATATTTTGCCATCTGGAAACTTAATGTTGAAGCTGGAGCTATGATTACGGCTAGTCATAATCCCCCTGAATATAACGGAATTAAACTAAATGTAGGTTTAAGTTCTGTATTTGGTGAACAAATACAGGAAGTTTTACATATTATTCAGAAGAATGAATTTGAATCAGGTGAAGGTTGTAAAAAAGATTATGAGGGAATGCTTGATGAATATATGGATTATATTTGTAAGAACATTCATCTAAATCGGCCAATAAAGTGTTGTGTAGATGCTGGCAATGGTGCTGGTGGCAACATATTACCTGTCATATTAAAACGTTTAGGCTGTGAAGTGAAAGAGATGTACTGTGAAGTTGATGGCACCTTCCCAAACCATCATCCTGACCCTACAGTTGAAAAATACATGATTGATCAAATCAATGTAATGAAAAAAGGTGAATATGAAGTTGGTTTTGGTTTAGACGGAGATGCGGACAGAATTGGAGTTATTGACGAAAAGGGACAAATGTTGTATGGAGATCAAATTTTAAATATTTTAGCACGTGATTTCTTAGAAAATAACCCTGGAGAAATTGTTCTGGCTGATGTCAAATGCTCAAAAAATCTCTTTGATGATATAAAAAAACATGGTGGAAAGCCCATTATGTATAAAACTGGACATGCCAATATTAAAAATAAGATGAGAGAAGACCACATCAAATTTGGTGGAGAAATGTCAGGACACATTTTTATTGGTGATCGTTATTTTGGTTATGATGATGCCATGTATGCTTGTTGCCGTTTTGCTGAAATTCTATCAAAAACAGAAAAGAAATGTTCTGAGATTCTAGCGGATCAACCAAAAACTTATTCAACACCTGAATTAAGATATGACACCTCTGAAGAAACAAAATTTGAAGTAGTAGATAAAGTAAGAGATAGCTTTATCGCTGAAGGATATGACGTAAATGCTATTGATGGTATGAGAGTAACTTTTGCTGATGGATGGGGTTTGATAAGAGCTTCGAATACTCAACCTGTTTTAGTTCTTCGATTTGAAGCTGAAACTCAAGAAAGATTAACTGAAATCCAAAATCTAATTGAAAATAGATTAAAAAGTTTATCATAAACAATCTAATATAATTAAAGGTCAAAGTTTTTACTTTGACCTTTTTTAAATTATAATTTTAATAATTAAAACTATTTTTACGATTATTATACAATTTCTTTAAAATTTGTCGATAATCTCTTGACAAAAAGCAAAAAATAATTATTATAATATAAGGTTAATTTGTAGTTATTAGAATAATTACATAAAAAATTTTGATTTTTTGGTGGGTAAAGGGGTAAATATGAAAAAAAATATATTAATAATAGAAGATGAATTACTTGATCGTTTATCCATTCAAAGATTTTTTAAAAATTTAGAAGATCAATATACCTATACTGTCGCAGGTTCCGTAAAAGAAGCTCTCGAATTATCAAAAACTATCAATCCTGATGTCATTGTATCTGATTATCATCTAGGCGATGGGGAAGCTATTGAGATCATTGAGAACTGTAAAGATATACCAATTATCATTGTAACTGGCGGCAGTGACGTGGAATTAGCTGTTAAATGTATGAAAGCAGGAGCTTATGATTTCTTACTAAAAGATCAGGAAAGAAGTTATCTAAAAATGATACCAGTTGCCTGTGAATCAGCAATAAAAAGACGTGAACAAGAAGTTCTATTAGGTAAATTAGCGCTCGCAGTTGATCAAAGTCCAAGTTTAATCATGATTACAAATAAAGATAGCGTCATTGAATATATAAATCCTAAGCTTATTGAAATAACAGGTTATAATCAAGATGAGCTAATCGGACAAAAACCAAGCATATTTTCAAGCGATTTTCATGATCAAAAATTTTATGGAAATATAAAAGAAACTCTTAAAAATGGAAACAAATGGACAGGAGAGTTTTATAACCGAACAAAAAGTAATAATTTTTATTGGGAATTTTCTTCAATAGCTCCTATGTTTAACAAAAAAGGGGAGATAACTCATTTTGTTAAAGTTGGAGAAGATATTACTGACAAGAAAAAAGCAGAATCAATGATTCTTTATAATGAAAAACTAAAAAGTATCTTAGAAATGGCAGGAGCTGTTTCTCATGAAATGAACCAACCCTTGCAAATTATTCTAGGGCATAGCGAATTGCTATATGAAAAAGGTGAAAAAGATCCACCATTACAAAAGAGCATCAATACGATCATTGATAATGTTAAAAGAATTGTAAACATTACTAATAAAATTCGCAATATAACTGAATATAAAACAAAACGATATACTGAAGATACTGAGATCGTCGATTTAAATCAGAATAAAACAGAGTTTGACGAAGTTTCTGATGATGATTATTAAAATTAATTGATTATTATTGAGATTAATACTCTGTTCTTCACTTTATAACTTCCAAATTCTCAGCGATAAGAACAACCAATATCTGATTCTGCTTCTGCTGGTTTTGTGATCAGATTCTTTATACGTTTACTTCCTAAATTGAAGATATTTAATTGCATCCTTATTAATTATTATATGATTAACCTTCTTGAAAAGAAGATTCAAAAAATCATCAGGATTATTTAAAAAAGGTGGAAAATAGATTTTCTTTTCCTTTCCAGATTTTAAATAATAGAAGATAAGATATGGTGTGCCCATTATATCTATCTTTTTAATTTTGTGAACGTCTTCCCAAAAAATCAATTCTTGTTGTTTTATAAAAGGCAATGTGACTTGTTTTCTAAAACCTTTTTCATCATAAAACCATATGTATCGAAAAGAATATAGACTGAATCCAAAAATATAAAGGTATATTATGATAAAAAATGTTATAATTATCGGATTATGAAGATAAAATCTATATACTTCATTTAGCGATAATGTGATTAATATCAAAGTAATCGATAGTAACATAATCAGAGCAACATTATACCGAGAAAAATAAAATGTCATTTTTTTCATTATAGAACCTGCTTGTAAAGTTTTTTAATTTCAATGAGTTGCTTATCCCAGTTCTGATATTTTAAAATATAATCCCGATTATTACGAAGTATATTTTTTCTTTCAGATATTGGTAAATTGAGAATTTTTAGGATTAATACTGATAATTCATGAGGATTTTTCAGATCTCTCAATAAAAAGGCGTTTTCATTATCTTTAATAAAAGAATGATAGTTATCAAGATTGCTAATTAAAGGGATACTTCGGGTACACATTGTTTCAAGTAAACTGGCAGGTAATCCATCAATCTCTGGAATACTGACAGATATATTTGATATGTTGAGCAATTCTGCAATGGTTTTTCTGTCAACCCAACCTTCTTGTAATAAGACATGGCTTTCAATATTATTCTCTCGAATAAGATCTTTGATTTCAAGAAGATAATCAGAATCAAAATTACCACATATGATAATAAAGATTGTTTGGGGATGCTTCTTTAGGATTTCTGGTATAGCTGATATTAATGTTTTTTGGTTGTATAAGGGCTTGAGATTTCTGAAAGATAATATGACTTTATAATCATTTGGGATTCCCCATGATTTTCTTAAGTATTCAAGTTCTGGTTTATTATAGAAGTTGAAAAAAGAATATTCGATTCCCCAACTTAATATTTTCATTTTATTATCAAAAATTCTAGGAAAGAGAGATTTTATTTTGGGAATAAAGAAATCTGAGAGTAAAAGAATCTGATCAGATCCTTGTAATCCCTTTTCCTGTAATAATCTGTTTACTTTATTTTGTGAAAAAATATTGAGATCACTTCCCCATATTGTTATCAAATATCTATATTTAAATATTTTTCTAAAAAATGTTGGAATTACTGCGTCCTTAACTAGATAATTAACTTGAACTATTTGAGGTTTAAAGAATAATAGACACTTAAAAAACTCCCATGTCTTTGTTAACAATCTATCACTGCTAAAATACCTGAAGTGTATCGAGGTATGAAACATTTTTTCACTCATACCATTCCTGTTGCGACAGAGAATCATGATCTGATGCTCCTCAGCAAGAACATTCATTATTCTATTCACATAGATATTCCTATCTGAAATGATAAGAAGCTTAGACATTATTTTTACTCTTTCTTTTTTTTTTAATAAGATAAAAACTGCAAGACATAAGCCCTCCATAGTTTTTTTAAAGAAATCACCAATAATGTCAATATTTTTTTATTCATGTTGACATTTTTTTTTTTTATTTTATTAAAGGTCTTGAGGATTTTATGAAAATTTTGATTTTAGTTTATTCGGTATTACAAAGAGACGTAAGAGTCTTAAAACAATTAGAATGGCTTAAAGGACACGATATCACTGTTATTGGCTTTGAAGATTATAGCAACAACAATGTCTGCTATATTCCTATTAATAATAAATTTACTTTATTTCATAAATTTATTGGTGCATTCTTATTAACTTTTAAACTATATATGATTTATTATTGGTTATTACCTGTAAATAAAGATGCTTATTTTAAAATTAAGCAACAAAATGAATCATTTGAACTTATTATTTCAAATGATATTTATACTTTACCTTTAGCTCTTAGGATTAAAAAAAACGCTAAACTTATCTATGATGCTCATGAATTTTATCCTCTAGAGCATAATTCAAATAAACTGTGGATGTTTTTCTTTCATGGATACATGAATTTTTTACATAAAGTGTATGCTCCTAAAGCTGATTTGATGTTTACAATTGGCAATTTCATTGCTCATGAATATAAAAAAAGATATAACCTTAATCCGATTGTTTTAATGAATTTACCTGTAAAAAACAATTTAAAGCAATCACCTATAAAAAGCAATTCAATCCGTTTGGTACATCATGGAGCAGCTTTTCCTGGGCGTAACTTGGAGTTAATGATAGATATTGTTAAAAAATTAGATTCTTCATTTAACTTAGATTTCTATCTCGTTGTAACAAATAAAAAATATATCCAGAAACTCCTTGATTTAATACAGGATTGCCCAAGGATCAATATTCATCCACCTTTAAATGTAAAAGAACTAATTACTGAACTTAATCTATATGATGCTGGATTTTACTTCTTACAGTCAAAATCATTTAATGATATATACTGCCTCCCTAATAAACTGTTTGATTTTATTCAAGCTCGTTTGGCAGTAATCATTGGTCCTTCACCTGAAATGAAGAAAGTCGTTGAAGATTATCAATGTGGTTATGTAACTTCAGATTTCAATGTTGATAACATTGTAAAAGAATTATCTTTACTTAGTAAAGGAAAAATAGATCAATTTAAACAAAATTCAAATATTGCTGCAGAAGTTTTAAATGCAGATTCTAGCAAAAATATTTTTCTGAATTCTGTTAATAGTTTGTTTAAGAATGAGGTATAAAAATGTGTGGTATTAGTGGTTTAATCAATAAGTCAAATATTCAAACTGAACTTTTAACTAAAGAAATGACAAAAATAATAGCCCATAGAGGACCTGATAAAGAAGATTATTATTTTCATAAAAAACTCGGGCTAGGACATAGAAGACTTTCAATTATCGACTTAAGCGAAGATGGAAGTCAACCGATGCATTACCAAAACAAATATACAATAGTATATAATGGAGAAATCTATAATTATCAAGAAATAAGAGAAGAATTAAAACAGCAAAACTATACTTTTCAAACTAAAAGTGATACCGAAGTTCTTTTAACTGCCTATGATTTCTGGGGGTATGAATGCCTTCAAAAATTCAATGGCATGTGGTCTTTTGCTCTTTACGATCATACTAAGAATTTATTATTCTGTTCTAGAGACCGATTTGGAATTAAACCTTTTTATTACTATAATAAACAAAACTATTTTGCTTTTGCTTCTGAAATAAAGCAATTTACAGTTTTGCCTGATTGGGAAGCAAAATTAAACAAACAAATTGCTTATGAATTCTTATCCTATTCGTTTAGTGATCATACAGAACAGACTTTTTTCCAAGAAGTTTACCAATTAAAAGGTGGTCATTATTTACTTTATAACTTATCTGATCATCAAATTTCAATTCAACAATATTATAAGTTAAATCCACAAAAAAGACTCCAATTGCCCTTTAATAGAGCAAAAGAAAAATTATACGAGATTCTACATTCTTCTGTTCGATACAGAATGATTTCTGATGTAAAAGTTGGTTCTTGTTTATCTGGTGGTTTAGATAGCAGTTCAATTGTTGTAGAAGTAAACAAAATACTAAATGAATCTGGATTGACAGGACTTCAAGAAACTGTATCTGCATGTTCAGAACATAAAAAGTTTGATGAATCAGATTATATTAACCTTGTTGTAAACCATACAGGATGCATAAATCATAAAGTTTTCCCTCAATATGAGAAGCTTTGGTCAGATTTTGAAAAGATAGTATGGCACCAGGATGAACCTTTTGGCTCTGCCAGTATCTTTGCGCAATGGTGCGTTTTTGAAGAAGCTAATAAAAATAACATAACCGTCATGCTCGATGGACAGGGATCTGATGAATGTTTAGCAGGTTATTTCCAATTTTTTGGAAATTATTTAGTAAATGATTTTATTCATTTAAATTGGACAACATTATTAAAAAATAGACAAGAAATCAAATCATTACATAATTTATCTGATTTGGATTTGTTAAGATTTTCTTTATCTTCAACTTTAACCGGTATTTTATACAAGTTTGGGCTTCAATTTGGAGGAAAATTAGGTGATCATTGGTTAGGCTCAAAACAAGATATCACTCTATATCCAGCTTGGAAAACAACAAATAACTGCATTGAAAATGAGTCTCTAGAACAAATAATCAGAACTAAACTACCAGTTCTACTTCATAATGAAGATCGAAATTCTATGGCTTTTTCTATTGAATCCAGAGTCCCCTTTTTAGATTACCGATTTGTAGAGTTAGCTTTATCATTATCTCCAAATTATAAGATCAATAAAGGTCAAACAAAATATATACTTCGAGAAATGATGAAAACCAGTTTACCAGAAGAAATAACCAATCGGCAGGATAAAATGGCTTTTGTAACTCCTGAAGAAATTTGGATCAAAGAAAATCAAGAAGAAATTTTAAATGAATTAATTGATTTAGTTAAAAATTCAAATGGATTTGTAAATTTCCAACTACCTGAATACTTTAGACAAATAATGAATGATCAAAAAAAATTTGATTCAACTATTTTCCGTTTTTTAGCTTTTTCAAAATGGTTAAAAGTATTTAATGTTGAAATAAATAATTCTTGACAAAAATAAATTCTTTTGTAATCTTGAAAAAGCTTGGAGGAATTATGAAAAAATATGTTTTATGCGTAATCAGTGTATTCTTATTAACTTGCATTCTTTATGGTTCTGTTTGGGAAAATAAAACTTGTAGCTCAAGCAATATTCCCACTAATAGTCTGTCTTCGTTATACAAAGACAACAACAATAATTTATGGTTTGGTTCTGATTTTGGTGCAATTTTTTTTACTGATAGTTCTTTCAGTTCATTTAATATTAATAACTCAGGAATAAGCCATAATTATGTCCGATCATTTATTCAAGAAGATAATAGCAATCTAATTTGGATTGGTAATGCTTTCGGTTTAAATAGTTTTGACTTTGAACAAAACTGGCAATCTTTTTTACAACAATACTCAACTCCATTCTCCTTAGAGTACAGCCCTGATCATAAACTTTTAATTGGCACTAATGCTACTGGATTTTATGTATATGATGACAATTCCTTTATAAATTATAATCCTTCTAATTCAATCCTTCTATCAAATTATATTGCTGATATTGTTGTTTTCAATAATGAAATTTGGCTTTCTAATTATCAAGGTGGAGTTGTTAGAATTCCAGATCTTTCCAACCCCAATTCATGGATTATCTATAATCAAGAAAATTCAGAAATTTCAGCAAATACCGTTAAAGACCTTCACATAATTAACAATCAATTATGGGTTACAAGTGAATCTGGTTTCCATGTGTTTCAAAACAATCAAGAATGGGTAAACTTTAATACTCAAAATTCCTTATTACCTTCAGATAATGTTAGAGCACTTTATCAAGATACACAGAATAATATTTGGATCGGCACCTTTGGTTCTGGACTAGTTAAAATCGACAATCAAAATAATTGGACTATTTACAATACAAGTAATTCCTCTATTACAGATAACTATATCACAAATGAAGGCATTTCAGAGTATAATGGAAAATTGGTAATTGCTACTTATTATAATGGAATATCTTTTTTTAAATACAATTGGATACCTGAATTTTCCTTCTCAAACCCTCAAGATATTTCTCCCTTAACAATACAATTTAATATCATTGATGCAGATGAAGATATTACTTATATGTGGGATTTTGAAAATGACGGAGTTATTGATTCTTATGACTCAAATCCATTACATTTGTATCAAAACACTGGTTGTTATGATGTAAAATTATATGCAAGTTACAATAATGAAACACAATCTAAAGTTTTTGAAAATCTAATTTCTTTTGAAGGTTCTGGAATCCCTTGGCAAACTCCTGAAATATTACCTAATAGTATGTCTCTCCTTACAAAAATCACACTAAATAATCTACCTGTAAATAGTGGAGATTATTTGGCTGTTATAGAAATAGCTGATAATCAAGAAATTATCAGAGGGTTATCTTCCATTAATTATAACGATAGTTTATCAACAGCTTCTGTTTTAATTTTTCTTGAGCATAACAATTCCAACCTAATCTTTAAACTCTGGGATCATACAAATAATGCAATTTATCAATCTTCTGTATCTTTAAATGGCAACTATAATGAAAATGTTGGATCGTTTCCCAATAACCTTTTTAACCTAGATTTTGATTTACAAGCAAATCAGTTGCTCATATTTAATGCAGGATGGAACATTTTCTCATTAACTCAAGAACTGAATAATAATCTTGTTAGTGATATTTTCTCAGATCATCTGAATGACATTGAAGTTATCAAAAGTGAAAACAATCTTTATTACCCATACTACCCTCAAAATACTTTGTTAAATTTTGAATTGGGTAAGGCTTACTGGATAAAAGTTCTAAATCCTTTTTCTCACACACTTTTTGGAGAATCGTTAACCTCACCGATTTCGTACAATCTCCATTCCGGTTGGAACCTTGTTGGATCTCCCATTGAACAATCTTTACCCTTAGAGGTTTTCTTTTCATCGATTTTTAACTCGCTTCTAGAAGTTAGAGGTACAGAAGGAATATTTATACCTAACAATCCATTAAGTAATTTATCTGACATATCACCTGCAAAAGGATATTGGGTTAAAATGTCAAACTCATGTAATCTTGAATTCCCAGTTATTACCAGAAAATCTATTTCTACTACTCCAAAAACTGAGAGCTTTGTCTTAAAACCAAATAGTATGCTCATTACTTTCAAAATCAATAATATTGAATTGGGTGAAGATGATCAAATAATTGCATATGTAGAAAATGAAATTAGAGGTATTAGTAATCTAAAATATTATAATAATGAGAGATTTTGTCTAATTCAAGTATTCTCAGATGAAGAAAATCAGCCTATTAGTTTTAAGATTAAACATAATAGTCAATTATATGAGTTAAACTATACTGCTAACTTTCATGCTTTTGCAAGTATTGGAAATTTCAACACTGAAACTTACATAGAATTAAATCCTACCCTGCTAAATAATGATATTATTAGTCCTGAAATTACAAACTTATCAGTATATCCCAACCCATTTAATCCAACTACCAATATAAAATTTGAAACATCTCAACAAGATAAATTTTTAATTACTGTTTATAATATTAAAGGCCAGAAAATTAATACTATTCACCAAGGACAATTACAAGCAGGATTTCATCAATTCAATTGGGATGGAAAAGATAATCATGGTAAAGAATTACCTTCTTCTATTTATTTTATCAAAATTTCTGGTAAATCGAAATCATTCATACAAAAGGTAACTATGATTAAATAGGCTTTTCAATGAAAAAAAATTGACAAATAAAGTAAAAAAATAAAATATAGCATAAAATAATAGAAGATTGTATCAGGGAGGCAAGATGACTGAGAATAATGCGGTCACTCATTTTAATGAAGATGAATTAAATCCACATGGATCAAAGAAATTTACTTTAATAGACCTTTTAATGTTAATCATGATTGTTGGGGTTATTTTAACCTTTATAATTCCCTTAAGACAATCCAGAATTCATGAACAACACGTAAAAGCAAGTCTTCCAGTTATACAGACAATTATAAATGCTAATGAAGAATTCAAAGCTGTTGATGGCGATTACGCTTTTGACATTTCTCAATTGAATCTTAAAGAGTTAAACAAACCCGAAGATATTTTCCAATATGTTTTAACTGATACTGCAATTGTTGTTTCAACAACAAAATTAGGGATTGATACAAAAAGTTATTACTTTGATTTAAGAGATAAAAGATTCAGAGTTCCAAAAGATTCTAAAGATGTAATCATGCCTGATTGGCTACCATAGGAAATTTTTACTACAAAAAAGTCCCGTTATACGGGGCTTTTTTTCTTTTCAGGAGTTTTTATGTTTCTTTTCCCAGTTTTTTCCTATGCAGAAATTCATTATAAATTTCCTTTTTTAAAACCTAAATATTTTAAAAAAGAACCTGAAATACTTTTTGATTGCCCTATTAGATGTCTATATGAAAGAGAAAAGAACATTCCAATAGCTTTAATTATCAAAGACGCACAATTATTTCCCATTAGCTTAATAAAAGTCAGCATTTCAATAAAATCAAAAAAAGAAACGATACATTTCAGTTTTGAAGAATCAATTCATGTTTTATCAAGGTTTTATTATAAAATTTTTAATATTCCCATACCTGTTACTATGTTAAATCAGTTTATAACAATAACCCCAAAATTAGAGTATTTAATAGATAAAACAAAAAAATCTGTTTGTATTGATAATTATTATAAACTCAAAAAAGAACCTTTTACCTGTTTTGTTTCCTCAGAATCAAGACCAATACCAACAGATTACTTTTGTGGTGAGCCTCATTATCATAGTAATTATACAGATGATCAAGTTGAGTTTGGTGCTCCTATAGAGATTGCTCAAAGATTTGCCTATACGATGGGATTAGACTGGTTTTTTGTAACAGATCATTCCTATGATTTAGATGATATGGAGAACAATTATTTAGAATATGATCCCGAGCATAAAAAATGGAAAAGACTATCAGATGAAATATCTTACTTCTCAAATAAAGATTGTTGCATTTTAAGAGCTGAAGAAGCTTCTATAGGAAATTTAAAAAACGAAAACATTCATTTGCTCTGTATTAATTCTGAAGAATTTATTAAAGGTAATGGAGATAGTGCTGAGAAATGGGGAATGAATAAACCATGCTTTTCTATTAAAGAAGTAAAAAGACAACAATCAGAGAATCGATTATTTATTGCAGCCCATCCTTTTGATGATATACCTTATCTCCAAAAATTAACTCTTAACAGAGGGTCTTGGTCTAAAGAAGACTTTGATGCTGGATCTATTGAATTTATTCAAGCAATCAATAATGCATCATTATTAGAAATTGAAAGGAATAAAAAAAAATGGGTCAATCTTCTATTAATGGGTTTTAAATATTATCTGATTGCTGGTAATGATGCACATGGCAATTTCCAATTTATGAAACAAATAAAAATCCCTTTTTTAGAATTATTTTCAACAAAGAAACAAATATTTGGCAGGTTTTTTACTATTTTTAAATATTCAGAAAATGATCCAATTCAAGGATTTAAACATAAGCATCTAAGTATATCAAATGGTCCTTTTCTGGACTTTATTGCAACAAGCCAACTTCATTCATATTCTATTGGTCAAACAATTTATGAAGATAAGGCTAGTATCAATTTTGAAAGCAAAACATCAAAAGAGTTTGGAGAAATATCAAACATTTTATTAATAATTGGTGATTTGATAAAAAAAGAAGAAAAAATAATAAAAAATCCTTTACAGTTTTCAAATTATTTGTTACCATGCAAAGGGTATCTGAGAATGGAGTTAAAAACTAAGAATATTGGAATAGTAATAACTAATCCGATTTGGATAGAAAGAAATGATTTTTAGGTTATAGGTAGATATGAATAATTTTTTAAAAAGAATAAAAGGGTTAAATTTTAGATTTATTACACTTTCAATTTTTATATTATCAACCATCAAAATTGGATATTCTGTTGTTGCAGAAGAAATCGAGCCACCCCATACCCATTATTATTATATCGGAGCAGGTGTATTTTTTATTGGAATTATCATTTTTTTATGCTATCATAAAAGCAAACTCGTAAATAATCTTCAAGAAAATATGCAAGTACAAGAAAACCTGATTCGGGTTTCTAAGGATGTTTTAAGTATTTGGTCAGCGAATTGGACTTTAACTCAATTTAATGCAGCTTTTGAAAAAATATTAGATTGTGAAAGAGAATTTTTACTTAATAAGAATTTTATTGAATTGATTGATCCAGAAGAAAAAGAAAAATTTGTATTAATGAAGAACAATCTTAAAACACAAAAAACTGTTACATTTGAAATTAAAATGATATCAAAGAATAACGAAAATCGCTGGATTTCATGGTATTGCTATTTTGATGAAGAAACAATGTCAATTTATGCTGCAGGTCGTGATATTACAAATGAGAATCTTTTCTTAGAGAAACTCCAACATAGTGAAGAGAAAGCTAGAAAACAGTTCAAAAGTATTCCAGTTCCGACATACACATGGAAAAGATCTGGAGAAGAATACGTTTTAACTGATTATAATGATATCGTTTATCAGATGACTGATGGAAAAGTTAAACAGATTTTAGGGATAAAAGCTTCGGATTTGTTAAAGGATAATTACCAAGTCTTAAGAGATATGGATTTTTGCTATATAACCAGAAAGCCAATACGAAAAGAAATAGAATTTTATGTTGAAGAATCGAAAGAGAAAAAATTCTATATAACAAGTTATGCATTTGTACCACCAGATTCTGTAATGATTCATATGGAAGATACTACTTTTAAAAAATCATTAGAATTGGAAATGAGATATAATGAACAAAAATACAAAGCACTATTTAATTCATCTTCAGATGCGATTCTTCTGGTAGATCTCTCAGGAAGAATAATTGACTGCAATCAAGCTTGCAATAATATGTTTGATTATAAGGAAGATGAGATCAAAGAAATGTGGATTCATCAATTATTTGAAGTTGATCATAACAAGACTGAAGATCAATCCATCATAACTGAGATTGAAGAATTAATCACCCGTTTATTTGGTTTGGATGTAGTTGATGGATTTGTAGAAGTTAATTGCAAAAAAAATCATGATACTATCTTTTCAGCTGAGACTCAAGCACAATTTTTCTCATTAAAAGACCAAAGAATGGTATTATTATACATTAGGGATATAAGAGATCGCAAAAAAATGGAAATAGCATTAAAAGACAGAGAAGCCAGATTAACAGCTGCCTTTGAAAACCTTCCAATGGATTTCTGGATGACAGATAATCATTTAGTTTTTAATATGCAATCTAAATTTTCAATAGATCTTTGGGGTAAACTAATCAATCAACCAATATCTGACATTGAAATCCCGAATGAAATAAAACAACAATGGATATCTGAATGTAATAAAGCAAAAATGGGAGAAGTAATTATTCACGATGTCTGTTATCAACATCAAGAACAAGAAAAAACCTTTATACAAATCGTAGCACCAATATATGATGACAACAAAGTATCAGGGTTATTAGGTGCAAATATTGATATTACTGAGAAAAAATTACAAGAAGAAGAGTTGAAACGTTATTCCTTAGATCTTGAGAAAGTAAACCAAGAGCTTAAATCATTTGCTTATATAGTCTCTCACGACTTAAAAGCACCTCTTAGAGCGATTAATACCTTAGTTGAATGGCTAACTAATGATTACAAAGATGCGTTTGATGACGAGGGTAAAAACATGCTCAATCTTCTTACTAATAGAACAAAGAGGATGCATGACTTAATTGATGGAATCTTAAAATATTCAAGAGTAGGTAGAATGGATGTTCCTTTAGAGAATGTCTTTTTCTATGAGTTAGTTCAATCTGTTGTAAATATTTTAGTAATTCCTGAATCTATCGATATTATCATTGACCCTCAATTACCAATAGTTAAAACTCCAAGAATATACATGGAACAGGTTTTTCAGAATCTTATAAGTAATTCAGTTAAATTTATGGATAAAGAAGAAGGGATCATTGAGATTGGTTATACTGATCTGAATACTCATTATGAATTTTTTGTTAAAGATAATGGTCCAGGAATTGATCCAAAATATTATGATAAAGTCTTTCAAATATTTCAAACACTTCAGGCAAAAGATACTTATGAAAGTACAGGTATTGGCTTGTCTATTGTTAAAAAAATAATAGAGAATTATGGTGGAGAAGTATGGATTGAATCTATACTTAGTCAAGGTACAACTATTAAATTTACGATTGTGAAATAATGTCTCAGATTTTATGTTGGAATATTGAATACTTGCCTCAAGATAAACCTGAAAATTATGTACAGGTCACATCTCAGGAAACAATACTTAAATATTTGGTTCCTACTACCATTATAATATTTGATCAACAAATCTTCTCGGTGAAGAACAATCTTTTATTCCTTACTCTCTTAAAACTTTCATATCCTTTCTCGATTTTGATCTTCTTAGACGGGAATACTGATAATACTTTATTTAATTGTATTAAAAGGAAAGATTTACCTAATTTTCTTTCAGCACAATATTCTAGAAAATTCTTCGTTGAGAATAAGAAAAAAAGTATGATAGATGCTTTTAATATCATAAAATCAAATTTAAATATTTAATTATTTTTCAGTAATCTATTTTGAATTTACTATTTAAAAATAATCAAATTTCTTTGCATTGTTTGCTTTCATAAACTATGTCAAAAGCTTAATGAGTGTATTAATTTATAAAAAGAATATATTAAAAACAGTAATAAAAAGGGCACAAGAATTTGTGCCCTTTTTTTGAGTATTAAAAGACCAATAAATGATTAAGGATCATTATACTCTGATTATTTAATACTATTTTAGAATTAATAATTTTTTGATATCTTTTCCTTTGGAAGTTTCTAAAGAGACAAAATAAATTCCTGCAGTCAGTTTTGATATTGGTAAACGTACAGAATTTAGATTTATATTTATTACTTCTGTTGAAGCTACATGCTGTCCTTTGATGTTATAAATAGTGAATTTTGCTTGATCTGATTCATTCAGTTTGTATTCTGCATAACAAACATCATTATTACCTACTGGATTTGGATATATACTTCTAAATCCTTCCTTACTAATTACTGGCGGATTATCATCATTAGAAAATTTTGTTAGAATATGAACAGGCCCATAATAAGTAACTTCACCATTCATGGAAATTGAATTTAGCCAATAATAATAATCTGTTTGATTTATAATTTCTGAGTCAGTAAAACTATATAGTTTTCCATCTGAAGTATTAACTGCTAAAATTGGGTTAATTGTTAAATTAACAGCATTAGTTATATTTTCTTGATTTGCTCTAAGAATATGATATCCTAACATATCACTTTCAGATTCAGTTTTCCATTTGACATTGACAGAATTTGTTGCATCCATGACAGCATTAAAACTGCTAAGAGTTACAGGAAGTGTATCATCCGCAATAGTACCTATGGTATATTGCCCTTCACTAGTATGATTGATCAAAGTCAGATTATTCCCATTCAAAACTGAAGCAATAATTTGCCAATCAGCTAAAGGATTTGATCGATACAAAACTCTTAAATTCTCAGGAGTAGAAATACCGTCGATTGTAGTTAAGTCAAAAGAAACTGTAGCTTGGTAAGTATTAGCAGAAGTACCAATTTCCCAATAATTATGGGTAATTCTATTTATGCCATCAGGTAAAACACCCAAAGGTAAAGCCTCGATCTTTTGAACAGTAAATCTGTCTGAAGAATATAACTCATGATGAAAATCTTCAAGATTTATGAAATTCATTGTGATCCCTGTATTATTAAAAGTATAATCTTGATTCAAATAAATTATATGTTCTGCTGCTAATTCTCTTCTAAACTGAGAAGGTTCAACTACAACATCACAATCATAAATACCATAATAACCTTGAACTACTGAGCTAAAAGAAGAAAACTTAAAATGAATCTGTCCTGTGCCATTTTGATCAAAATAATTAACCCAATCTGGATCGCTTTCGTCGGGAATGATAGTACCCCAACCTTCCCCAAATTCTTCGTCTCCAGTTCCAAAAGGCTGAGGATAACAAACATCCATAATGATAAAAATATTATTAGCTTTTAAGACTGGAACTCCATTAACTTTAATATCACCAACAGCTTCTGCATAAATACGTCTATCCCCGCTTTGACCCAATGCAAATGGGTTACCATTCGGGTTAACAGTATTGATATTAAAAAAAGAATCCAAATAACCATTATCAATAAAAACAGTTACCCCGTTAACACCATTAAGGAAATCCAAATTTTCGGATAAGCAAACAGAGCTTGTAGAAGCGGTATAATTAAGATCAGTATAGGCATGAACATCTTGAAACATCAAAGGGCCAAATGCAGGTCCATATTCTAGATCATTAAAATGAAATTTTATGGGGTCCACAGCAAACAGAGTTAAATGCAACAATAACAATAACATGAACATCATACTAATTTTTCTAAACATAAATCCTCCTTATTAGATCAATATATTACTATCATAAAATCAAATTTTAATCAAGAAATTTTTTTAGATATTTAGGAGGATTACCATTTATTGAAACAATTTCAATTTAAAGAAATAGATTTAGATATGTTTTTTCAGCTTCATTACGATAAGCAGCTATTGGTCCAAAGGTGCCACAATCTTATCTGAATCATTGATCTGTTGAAAAGAAATTCAATTTATCACAAAGTAATAATTTTTCAATTTCTTTTTTAACACATTATTGATCGAACAATGTAATCTCCTAGAGTCAATTTTGTAAACCTTTGAGTTTAATTGACTCCTAATATATTTGGATTTACTTGATAAATCATATTATCTTTTGCAATAAAATCATTTTCAAAGATATCTTCATTACTCTGTTTTTGAGTTGCATGTTTATAGGTTTTATAACCACCTGACAGGTTAAAGACATTATTAAATCCATTCTGCATGAGAATTCGAACAGCTAAATAACCTCTTAATCCAACACCACAAAAAACAATAATTCTTTTATTCTTATCTAACTCATTCAATCTCAAACGGAGGTCATCTATTGGAATATTTATTGATTTTTCTATACTTCCAAGCTTAAATTCATCTTTAGTTCGTACATCTATCAATATCTCATGGTTTAATTGACAATTTTGAATTTCTGTCCAATCAACGATTTTTAATTTTTCTGTTAGAATATTTTCAGCGACATAACCTGCAATATTAACAGGGTCTTTAGCAGAAGAAAAAGGAGGAGCGTAAGCATGTTCAATTTCTTGTAAATCATAAATAGATCCGCCCATATTCAAAACCGTAGCAATAATATCAATTCTTTTATCAATACCATCATATCCAACAATTTGAGCACCATATAATTTTCCATTATCAGGAGCAAAAAGTATTTTTAGAGTTAAGGGTAGTGCATCAGGATAATAACCTGCATGTGATGATCCATGAATAATTGAAGCAATATAAGGAATCTTTTCAATTTTTAACATTTTTTCAGACAAACCAGTAGATGCAACAGTAATATCGAATAGTTTAGCAATAGCACTTCCTAAAGCACCTTTATATGTTTTAGTATTATTTGTAATAATATTATCAGCAACGATTCTACCCTGTTTATTTGCAGGACCAGCCAGATAGGTGATAACAGGTTTGTTTGTAATTGGATGTTTAAAAAGTATAGCATCACCCAAAGCATAAATGTTATGATCAGATGTCCTTAAATATTCATCGACAATAATACCTTTACGGTCTCCTAATTCGAGATCTGCTTCTTTAGCAAGATTACTCTCAGGACTTACTCCGATGGATAGAAGTACTAAATCAGTTCGTAATTGTTTTCCACTTTTAAGATTTACATATAGATTATTAGAATGACGACTAAAAGAAACAACAGAGTCTTTTAAGAAAAACTCTACATTTTTAGTTTTTAAGTGTTGATGAATCTCGGAAGCCATTTCATAATCCATCATATTCATCACTTGATTAGCCATTTCAATAATTGTAACAAAAATACCTTGATGATGAAGATTTTCTGCCATTTCCATTCCAATAAAACCAGCACCAATGATCACTGCTCTCTTTGGTTTATTTTCTTCTATGTACTTTTTTATTTTATCAGTATCAGGAACATTTCTCATGGTGAAGATACTCGAATCATTTATCCCAGGAATTGGAGGTCTCAAAGGTTCTGCGCCAGGAGATAAAACCAATTTATCAAATGATTCTTCATATTCTTGTTTATTAATGAGATTTCTTACAGTAACAGTTTTAGTTTTACGATTTATTCGAATTACTTCTGATAAAATTCTTACATCAATATTAAATTTATCTTTAAAATTTTCGGGTGTTTGTACAAACAGATTATCTCTATCATTAATAATACCACCAATATAATATGGTAATCCGCAATTTGCATAAGAAATATACTCTCCACGTTCAAACAAAACAATTTTTGCTTTTTCATCTAAACGTCTTAATCGGGCTGCAGTTGTTGCTCCACCAGCTACTCCCCCAATTATAACAACTTTTATACTCATTTACTCCCCCTCTTAATTAATTAGAATAATTATTAATATTATAAAGTATTATTAAGTAAATCCAAATTAAATTAGAAATTATGATTAAAAGAGGTATAATTATGAATAAAAAAGTACAAGAAATTGAAATTTTAATAGTTTTATCTATTCTTTAATCTTAGCTTCACCCTGCATATCAATAATTATTTTATAAGGTTTATTCCAGACAGTCAGGTCAAGTTTTCCTTCAATTCGATAATTTAGCCTGTCTTTAACAAAATTTGATGCAGAGTATCCCAAAGATTGCCAATCAGATAAAGAAAACACTAAACTAGAAGGTATATTCTTATATTTATCAGCTAGTTGAAATGATGATTCAATATTCCCTGTCCCAGCTAAAGTTTGATTAATATATACCTGAGACTTTAAATCAGCAATATAAACATCAATTCCAGATTCATTACGAAATTTTAAAGGAATAACTAATTGCATTGGTTTTGTATTTGGATTAATAGTTCCAATTTCACTAAAAATTGCATACTGAAAAGATCGAAAGACATATTCATTCATCATGGTTCTTACAGGAATAGAAATTTTTTCATTTATTAAGATCTTTTTATTAATCCCAAGCATTTTCATAATGCATTGACCTTGTAATTCAAGATTTAAACTGTCAGCTTCATTTAAAACTAATGATTCAATTCTTTCTTTTGGTATAGAGAGTTGAAGACGTAACATGGTTGAGGTATTACCAGAGACTATAACTTCGTTATCAATAAAAACATCTCCAATCTTTTGTTTAAAATCATAAGCATAAAGATTTGCGTTTTTTATTACAAAGGGAATAATATTTTTATTTTCAACATCAATAATTAAACTAATAAAGGCTGTATTTCTTTCAAAACGAAGAATTCTAACCGTTCGTATTTGATTAAAAGTTGGTAAAGTACCATAATAAAGAAATAATACTTTTGCACTAACTGATATTATAACAAAAAAAACAGATAAAGATATCAGATAATTTGCAATTTTATTTTTACTCATGGACTTTGATTCTCATGATTAAACATTTCCTGAAAAGCAGGCATTCTCTGTTCTTTTTTAAAGATTTGAAAGGAATTTTCTATCAATGGTAAAAAGGTATTTAAAAATAGTATTGAAGATAAAAGAAAGAATAGCAGAGAAAAGTATAATTTGTTGTTTTCATGTTTTAGTTCAATATCAGAAATCAGATACTTCTTCCCAGTTAAAACCTTTATTCCAATAAAAGAGAAATTATCTTTTAAACTTCTTTTTAACGCTAATTCAATTAAATATTTTTTTAATTTATCAAAAGCTAAGAACTCAAAAGCTTGTTTTAACTCGTATCGAGTGATATGATGAGAAAACGAATTTGACACTAAAGCAAAAAATTCATTTTCAAATAAATCATAAGGACCATTCACTGTTAATTTTAAATTAGGTACTCCAATAATATTTAAAGTTTCTTCATTCTTTTTTTTATATTCATTTTCATTTTTCATATTCTCTTTTATTATTGTAATCTCATTATTATAAATCCTGAATATTTTACTATCACCCAAAACAATGTTCCAGTAACTCTGATTACGAACAAGAATTATGGCACAGGAACAACCAATCCCTGTCATACAATGATGAGAAATTGCAAATTCTATGATAGCATTATTTGCTTTAAATAAAGCAGTTTTTAAATTTTCAATAACAGAATATACTGAAGACAGGTTTTGGAAGTGTTCTTTTATGGTAACAACAGCTAATTGTGAAGCAACATCTCCTCCCCCATTTAATCCAACTCCTTCAGCAACAATAAAGAGTTTTCCAAAAGATCCCTCGAAACTTAATAAATAGTCAGTATTAACTGCTTTTATTGTTCCAGTTTCAGAAAATGATAAATATTGTAATTCTGATTCTTGATTATTCATCTGTTTCTATTGAATTATCTTCCTTGATATTATAGTATTTTTTTGCAGTTTCTAATAAATTATCATGCATTTTATTGCTTTTGTATTCATTTTCCTGCTCATTTCTTTTAGATAACATTTCCCTTATTCTTAATGGGAATTGATCAAGGGTTTCATATTCTGTATCATTCCCCTTAGGGGCAAAATTTCTTATTATTTTACCAGTAGATAAATCAATGACTATTAGAACGGGGATTGTTTTTCCTATTCCAAATTTGAGATTTTTATCAAAACTTTGAATAAAAGCTTCTAAAAAATATCTTTTATAAAAACTATCTTGTTCTTCTCCTAGTTTATCATAAATACAAAAATTCTTATAACCTTCATCACAATCAGGAGCATAATTATTCAAAATAATCGCTTGCAGAGTATCAATTTCAATATTTGTATATTTTTCAACCGTATTTTTCTTTTTTGAAGAACATGATATCAGAAACGACGACAAGAGAAGAGTTAAGAGAATTATTATTATATTTTTTTTCATATTCACCTCTATGTAATAAATTAATATATTATCTCTAATGTCAATAATAATTTGTATCATTTGAATAATATTAAAAATTAAGTAAAAAAAAGTTGCCAAAAAAAAGCGTATTGTTAAAATATGTAAAGAATTTATAAAATGAGGAGTAAAGGATGATCAAGAAATTCATCACAGTCTATGGCATGACTTGTGAAAAATGCCGATCGACCATTATCCATGGGTTGGAAAAAGTCGATGGAGTAGAACGGGTGAGTGTAAATCTACCAGATAGTCTTGTTGAAGTAAATTACGATGCTGATCAAATTGACATAGATATTATTAAAAAGAAAATTACTGAGCTTGGGTATGACCCTATGTAAATAAAGGAGAAACTATGAAAGTGGTACAATTTGATGATATCGCTCTAGAAAATGTAAATATTGAAGGAGCTCTTAATACAAAAATCAGATGGTTAATCGGTCAAAAAGATAATGCGCCAAATTTCGCATTAAGAATGTTTGAAGTGGAAAAAGAAGGTCATACTCCCTTACACTCTCATGATTTTGAACATGAAGTCTTTATTCTTGAAGGACAGGGAATCTTTGTTTGTTCAGAAGGAGAAAAACCTTTTAAAGCATGGGATGTAATTTATGTTGACCCAAATATTGAACATCAATTTAAAAATACTGGTGAAGGAATTATGAGATTTTTATGTATAATTCCTCATGAAAAACCAAAAGTAAAAAAAACAGTTAATCCTTTTGCTTCTGGAACTGCTAATAATTGTTAGAATGTTAAAACTTTTAACAATTTACAAAATAAATTAAGGAAAAACAAATATGTCAGACAATCATATAGATTTTTTAAAATCTCTTACTGAGATTCTCGGACCTTCAGGAAGAGAAGAATTAGTTCAAAAATCATTTATAAATTATGTTACTCCTTTTTCTGATCAAATCACTATAACGAATCTTGGTTCGGTAATTGCTGAGAAAAAAGGGAATTCTGATCTTAAAATCATGTTGTGTGGACATGCTGATGAAATTACTCTGATTGTTAATTATGTAGATGATCAAGGATTTATCTATTTTAAAGCTATGGGTGGATTTGATGCAACCATTCTTCCAGGAATGAGAGTCAATATTCATCATAATGATTATATAATCTATGGAATTATTGGTAGAAAACCAAAACATCTAATTTCTGGTGAGCATAATCAGATTAAGATTGATGATTTATGGATTGATATTGGTAGCTCTGGAAAAGAAGAAACATTAAGTAAAGTTGAACTAGGAGACATTATTAGCTGGCATGGTTCTTTTTTACACCTTAATAACGATCTGTATGCTTCTAAAGCTTTTGATGATCGTGTGGGCGTTTATACTGTTGCCAGAGTTATGGAATCTTTAAAAAATCATCCAATATTTGCAAATGTTTATGGTGTTTCTTCAGTTCAAGAAGAAGTTGGAGGCAGAGGTGCAAAAACCGCATCCAATTATGTAGAGCCCGATATCTCTATTGTGATTGATGTAACTTTTGCTACAGATCATCCTGATACAAGTATTAAAGAATCCGCAGAAATTAAACTTGGTGCTGGACCTGCTCTCACCATTGGCTCAAGAATAAATACAAAACTGCTTAACCTAGTTAAAAAAATAGCTACAGACAATAACATTCCCTATCAATTGGAGATCTGGCCTTCAAATACAGGCACTGACCTTGACCAAATTCATCACAATGATAAAGGATCAGCTGGACTATTAATAAGCATTCCTTGTAGATATATGCACAGCCCAAATGAAATTATTTCATTTAATGATGTTGAAAATACTGTTAGTCTTATTACTAAATTTATTTTAAACATAAAAGATAAAGAAATCATTAGCTTTTTATAATTTATTGTTTTCTTACTAATTGATAACCTCGATAGCTCGAGGTTATTTTTTTTTAAATTAATTATAACTAATGAACCTGTAAAGTATAACCGTTTAAAACATTGAGTTTCATCTACCAGAAATTACTTTTTTAACTTTGATATTTATATAGGTATTTTTAGGCAACACATCAAAGAAAATAATTACTGATTTCACTATTCTAAGAAAATTCTTAAACTTGAGATAAATGGAAGAGACAACAACATATCTATTCTTTTATTTTTAATCAAGTTATCATTAGATTTATAATAAGATTTGTATATGAGCATTAGTTATGACTTATTTTTCAGACAATTAGATATAGTTGCAAGTATCAAGTAAAAATGGAGTATCTCCAAGCAAGGAGTAAGGTATCAGTAAGGAACTGTTAGAAAATAAAAAGAAAAGGTAAGAGCTAATAGTAAAAATAAAAAAGAGACGCAGAATTTGCGTCTCGATATACAATTAGAAGAGATTTGGAAATTAAACTTTAAATTTTGATAAGATGGAATTCAATTGATCGGTAATATCTTTAAGATTATCAGATTGTTTACTAACATTTTCAGCTTCGGCATTGTTTTCTTCAGAGGAGAAAGAGATGGTTTGAATGGTGCTGCTGATTTCATTAATAGCATTAGCAATTTGGTTTGTATTACGAGAGATATCCTGAGAGCCTTTTTCAGCATAATTGCTATTTTGAGCGACTTCATTAGAAGCAGAGGCAGCTTCAGCACTAGCAGAAGCAATACTATTAACCCCTAAACCAGCTTCTTCAGCGTTTTTATTGACGACAATGATATCAGATTCAATTCTTTGAGTCAGTTCGCCAGTCGAACGAGTTGCTTGAGCCGCTTTACTCATAGAAGTGGCAATTTCATTTGTAGTATTTGATTGTTCATTAATGCTATTAGTCAGAATGGTACTGATTTGATTTAGTTCATCAATAATTAGAGCAATTTGATCAATAGATCCAGCCGCATTAACTGTAGCATTTTGCATGGTTTCAATCTGACTAGAGATTTTCCCAGTGGCTTCACCGGTTTGTTTTGCAAGTTCTTTAACTTCATTTGCAACTACAGCAAAACCTTTTCCAGCTTCACCTGCACTAGCAGCTTCAATGGTCGCATTAAGAGCGAGCATATTTGTTTGATCAGCAATATCATTAATTACTTTAACAATTTTACCTATTTCAGTAGCATTAATTCTCAGATTATCCATCAAATCTTTAGTTTCTTTAGCTTTATCATTTGCTTGGAAAGATATTTTATTAGCCTTATGAGTATTTTCGGAGACTTCACGTAAAGAAACGCTCATTTCTTCAATACCAGCGGCAGAATTATCGACATTGTTAACAACTTCATCCATATTATTTGCAACCTTTTTGAAGTTTTCTACAATTTTTTTCATAGAGACAATCAATTCATTTACATTTGCGGAGGCTTGTTCAGCAGCAGAAGCAACGGTATTTACATTGGCAGACATTTGTTCAGCGGCAGCAGCAACAGCTTGAATGTTTTGAGTAGCTTGTTCAGATGAAGTCGCAATTCCATTGACATTTGAGCTAATTTCTTCAGAAGCAGCCGAAGCAGTATGTAATTGTAAAGTCATATTTTCCATACCATATTTCATTTTTGTTGAAGAATTATTAAGCATATGAGAGGAATCAACCAATTGGTGATTATATTCAATGACATTTTTAATCAAAATTCTTAATTTTTCAGTAAATTGGTTAAAATATAAAGCCATCGTACCAAGTTCATCTTTAGAATCTACATTTACTTTAACAGTTAAGTCACCTTCCCCTTGAGCTAAATCTTTAATTTTATCGACCATTTCATTAATAGGTTTACTAATTTTGGAAGAAATGTAAAGGATCATAGCAGTGATAATAGCTGAAAAAATTAACCCAAAAATAACAAGTAAGATGATAATTTTTGTAGCCACCGCATTAATTTTATCAATAGGAAATATAACTCCAAAAGACCAATATTGAACAGAATTGCCAACAACAATAGGAATTTGAGTACAATATGAAGCCTTACCAGTTGATAACGATTTTTTAATAACAGAATAAGGTTTTCCTTCAGCAACAGATTTAATTCTGTCTTCAATACCTTTATGCTGATCAATGTCAATTAGCTTTTTCCCGACATATTCAGGATTTGGATGAGCAATCAGTACACTGTTATTGGAGAGAATATAGGCATAACCTGTACCATAAGGCTTGATATCGCTAACCAATTTTTGAATAGTATCCAGAGCAATATCTACAGTAACAATTCCTACAAAATCATTAGAGTCATTAATAATTGGTACAGAAACAGTGACCATAAAGACATCTACACCGTTAATTTTATAAAAATAAGGTTCTGTAATAATTTCCTGTTTTAATTTTTTTGGCAAAAAATACCAGGGTGAGATATCTTCTTTATCATAATCAACCAAGGGTTCGATAACAGGTTTGCCAGAAGCATCGCGTGTTGCATAAGGAATAAATCGACCTGTTGCGTCATGATTTGGAGCATTGATATATTTATCATCCATTCCATCAAGAGCATTTGGTTCCCAAGCAGTACAAATACCGACAAAGTTTGGATTATCCTCTAAAATAGATATAATGGTATGTGTAAAGTCACTTCTTCTTTCAGCAACAGGTGTTAATTTATAACTATTAAAATATTGAGCAATAGTACGAGCAGCATCCATAGCACCTTCTAGTTCGGCATCAACTTGAGCAGCATATTTTCCAGCCATTTCATCCGCTTCCCTATAGGCACCCTTTTTAATAGCAGAGGAGCTTAAAACAGTAGCTACAGTTATCAAAATCAAAATAGAAGCTAATACTAAAGGGAGAATAGAGAATAATAATTTTTTCCTCATAGACAGATCATTGAATTTCATAAAAACCTCCAATTATTAAAGAAACCATATATATGTTTTAAAATAAAGTCAAGAGAAATATTTTATATTTAAGCTTTTAGAATGGTATTCTAATGTCATTATTAGGACGATAAAACTAGAAAGATAGTTTTTTATTTTTTAGCAATACAACTAAACATCAATATCAATGCCAACAGGACAATGGTCAGATCCTTGAATATTTTGTAGAATAAAAGCATTTTTTACATATGGTAAGAATTCTTGATTAACAAAGAAGTAATCAATTCTCCAGCCAACATTCCTTTCTCTGGCTTTTACGCGGTAAGACCACCAAGAATATTGATTTGGTGATTGATCAAAATGTCTAAAAGTATCAACATAACCCTGATTTATCAATTTATCGAGCCAGGCACGTTCAATAGGTAAAAACCCAGAGTATTTTTCATTTTCTTTTGGGTTAGCCAAATCAATTTCTTTATGGGCAGTATTAAAATCGCCAGCGATAATGATATTTTTTCCTTTTTTTCTGAGAGATTCTAAAAAGATTAGTATTTGGTCATAAAAATCAAGTTTAAATTTTAACCGATTTTCATTCATTTGTCCATTAGGGAAATAAATATTGAGAAGGACAAATAGACCATAATCAGCATAATTTATTCGTCCTTCATGTTCGAAGAAATCATTACCTATGGTATTTTTTAGTTCAAGAGGAATCACTTTAGTCAATAAAGCTGTACCAGAATATCCTTTTTTTTCAGCGAAATCCCAATATTGATTATATAGATTTAAGGTTTTAATTTCCTCAGGGATTTGATGTTCCTGAATTTTGGTTTCTTGCAAACCAATAATATCAGGATTTAAATCATTTATAATTTTTAAAAAATCTTTTTTTATAATTGCTCTTAACCCATTAACATTCCATGATATAATCTTCACATTTTACTCCTTTTTATACTTTGTTACAACATTAACTTTATGGCATTCATCATAAATTGGACAGGTGTTGCATAATGGATTGATAGGTTTACAATGGTTTTGTCCAAAAGAAACCAAATAGGAATTATAATTTAGCCAATATTCTACTGGCAAGATATCTCTAAGTGTCATTTCAGATTCAAAGGGAGTTTTAGTCTTAATATAGCCAAGCCTATTGCTAATTCTGTGAACATGAACATCGACACACATAGCAGGTTCATCATAAGCCATTATTTTGACCAAATTAGCTGTTTTTCTACCAACACCAGGCAAAGTAATCAAATCATCAATTTCGTGTGGAATTTGACCATTAAAACGTGTTTCAAGATCATAGGGCAATTGTTTTAAATGTTTAGCTTTTTGATGATAAAATCCAACAGGGTAAATTAAATTTTCAATTTCTTCAAGTGTGAATTTATAGAGATCCTTGTAAGTATTAACTTTATCAAAGAGTTTTTCAACAACCTTTGAAGTAGTATCATCTTTTGTACGAGCAGAAAGAATGGTTCCAACGAGAATTTTAAAAGGATCGTTAGTCTGAGCTTTTATAAGATCAATAATGGGAGCGTGGTGTTCATTGAATAAATTACCTAAAATATTATACACATTATGAATATTCACAAACCCTCCTAATGATTAATTTTAGATAAAATAGTGCAGGGGTAATAAAAAAACAATTTGTTTTTAATATAAAAACAGCCCCGTCCAAAGAAAGGGCTGTTTAAGAACGAACATTTTATCTATGTTGTTTAGAAAAGGATCTTCCAGTTTCAAAAGCTTTTAGGTTAATATCAACAATAGCCTCGCCTTTTCTAGAAAAGACAGTTTTGATAGCTTCTTCAATATCTTCATTTTTAATATCCATGAATTCAGAAGCAGCACCGAGCATAACAATATTCATAGAACGAGCAGCGCCAAGATCAGAGGCGAGTTTATCAGCTTCAATAGCGATATGATGAGGAAGCTTGTTTATTTCATTAATAATATCTTGAAAATCAGGGTAATTACTAATATTAATAAAAGATTTTGTATTAGTAACCAACCAACCGGTTTTTGCCAAGTAGGGCAAATATCTCAAGGATTCCATAGGTTCCACAGATAAGATCATATCAGCTTTTCCCATAGGGATTAAGTCAGAAAAAATGGGTTTATCAGAGATTCTTAGGTGAGATTGCACATCACCTCCACGTTGACTCATCCCATGCACTTCAGCTTGTTTTAGGTAATAGCCAGATTTAAGAGCAGCAACACCAATAATTGTCGCAATAGAAAGGATACCCTGCCCACCAACACCTGCAAGAATAATATCTAATTTCATTTTATCCTCCTATTTACGATTTTTTTTAACTAAAGTTTGGATACATTCACGACGAGGAATGATCACAGAAACACCATTATAAGAGATTTCTTCATTAAAAATATCGATCATCTCTTGATGATTTCTTTTTAAAGGTAAACAAACACGAATGTGATCTTTATGAACCCCTAATGATTCACAGATAGCTTCCAATTTTCCGAGACCAGCAGACTCTTGTCCACCAGTCATCCCAGTAGTTTCATTATCAACAATAATAACGACAACATTAGAATTTTCATTAGCACAATCTAACAATCCAGTCATTCCAGAGTGGGTAAAAGTTGAATCACCAATAACAGCAATAGCAGGGAAAAGACCAGCATCAGCGGCACCTTTTGCCATAGTGATGGAAGCGCCCATGTCAACACAGCTATTAATAGCCTGATAAGGAGGCAAAGCGCCTAAAGTATAGCAACCAATATCAGAGAAAACATGACCATCTCCATAAGGTAGCAAAACTTCTTTTAGGGCATTATACGTATCAATATGAGGGCAACCTACACAAAGAGCAGGAGGACGAGGGGCGACAATTTTAGGAATAATATTAAATTCGCCTTCATCAAAAGAAAGGGTTTTAGCAATAATATTTGGATTTAATTCACCATCTCTTGGAACAGAACCGTCTAAACGACCTTTGATGTTTAAACTGTTATTTAAATACCCTTTGAGCATTTCCTCAACTAAAGGAGCACCTTCTTCAAAGATCATAATGCTTTCACATTCAGAAGTTAATTGATGAATTAATTTTTTGGGAAGAGGGTATTGGCAAATTTTTAAGATGGGATAAGGACAAGGATTATCCTGGAAGTTTTCCATTAAATAATTATAAGCTAACCCGCAGGCAATAATTCCCACAGATTTATCATTTCCGTCAAAATACTGATTAAAGGGACTATTTTCAGATTCATTTATTAAAGTAGGTTGTAAATCGAGAAGGTGTTTATAACGAACTCTGGAAACAGCAGGGAGTAGAATAAACTTTTTAGTGTCTTTTGGTAACTTTAAAGCATTTTGTTCTTTAACTTCTTTTCTAGCCACCCCAGCCCGAGAATGGGACAATCTAGTAACTAATCTCAGCATAATAGGTAATTCATATTTTTCAGAGAAGTCAAAACCATAATGAGCCATATCATAAGCTTCCTGTTGACTTGAAGGTTCTAAAGCAGGCAATAAAGCGAATTTTGCAAAGAAACGAGAATCTTGTTCATTTTGAGAAGAATGCATAGAAGGGTCATCAGCTACAGCAACAATTAACCCACCATTCGCTCCTGTAAAGGCTGAATTCATATACGGATCAGCGGCTACATTAAGACCCACATGTTTCATGGTAACAATTGTTCTTTTACCGGCATAAGACATACCAATAGCAGATTCCATAGCAGTTTTTTCATTTGCAGACCAATTTTTGTGAATGTTTTTTTCGATAGCATCCTTATTAACTTGGATGTATTCGATGATTTCAGTAGAAGGTGTACCAGGATAGCCATAGGCTCCGGACATTCCAGCATCTAATGCACCTTGAGCGAAAGCTTCGTCGCCCAATAAGAGTAATTTTTCCATACTCTGCTCCTATATACTTATTTTGATTTTTTGTAAGTTTGAAATATTTAAATATTTTAGCAAGTTTTTTTTTAAATAATTAACGTTTTTATTGTTAAGTCATGATTTAGTTTGACTAAAAGACTATGAAAAATAAGCTTGTACATAAATAAAATAAAGAAAAAGTGAGAGAAAATGATAGATAGCAGAAAACCGATAGTCGCTATAGTTGGCAGACCTAATGTAGGCAAGTCAACATTATTTAACAGACTCTGCCGTTCACGTAGCGCGATAGTAGATCCCAAAGAAGGAATTACTCGAGACAGAAAGTATGAAACAGTAGAATGGAATGATCGAAGCTTCATTGTAGTAGATACAGGAGGAATTATTCCTGACTCATCAGATCAAATGGATAAAGCAATCCAATTTCAAGCTCAAGTAGCTATTGAGCAGTGTGATTTAATAGTTTTTTTAAATGATGTAAAAACAGGAATAACAGATTGGGATCAGAAAATTTCTCAAGAGTTATCCCCCCATCGTAAAAAAGTATTATTAGTGGTGAATAAAGTTGATAATGAAAAAGATGAACTTGATTTATTCGAATTTTACAATTTAGGTTTGGGGGAACCAATACCCATTGCAGCAGCCAGTGGCAGAAATAGTGGGAATTTTTTAGATGAGTTAGTAAAATTGCTTCCCCCGCCAGTTGAAGATGAAGATATTTCTCCATTTGATATGGACAAATTAATCAAAATCGCCATAGTAGGAAAACCCAATGTAGGGAAATCATCATTAATCAATAAGTTATTTGGAGAAAATACAGTTATTGTCAATGATGAGCCTGGAACAACCAGAGATTCTGTTGATATTCATAAAGATTTTAATGGTTATCATTTAAATTTTATTGATACAGCAGGTTTAAGAAAAAAGAATCGAATTAAGTATGGAGTAGAATACTTTAGTTCCATGCGAACAATAGAAAGTATGGATCGAGCTAATGTGGTCGTCATGGTGATGGATGCATCCACTACTTTTTCAGATCAGGATCAAAGAATTGCATCATATGCTCAAAGAGGCTTTAAGAATATAATATTGGTTTTAAACAAATGGGATTTAATAGAAGATAAAGACAATCATACTTATAACAATTTTTTAAAAGAAGTGAAAAGTGAATTTCCATTTCTTGAATATGCCCCAGTTTTGACAATGTCTGCCTTAACTGGTCAGAGAGTCAATCGTTTACCAGAATTAATCATCAGTGTATTTGAAGAAAGTCGCAGAAGAATACCAACAGGAAAATTAAACGAGTTTTTTGAAAAGATCATAGCAAAAACACCACCAACCCACAAATCTGGAAAACATATAAAAATTTATTATGTAACTCAACAAGCAGTAAACCCACCAACATTCATATTTTTTACTAACGATCCATCATTGATACCCATTCATTATAAAAGATTTCTCAAAAATCAGATACGAGAGGAATTTAAGTTTGAAGGTGCAACTATAAAGTTAATATTCAGAGGTAAGACAGATGATAACACAAATATTGAGTATTAGTTTAATCCTAATATTATCCTATTTGATAGGAAGTATTCCATTTGGTTTTTTAATTGGCAAATGGTTTAAGAAGATTGATATCAGGGAACATGGTTCGGGAAATATCGGAGCCACGAATGTTTTAAGGGTATTAGGGACAAAACTGGGCTTACTAGTCATGTTACTCGACATTTTAAAAGGGGTTTTAGTCGTAAAGATAGCCTTAAATTTTCAATACACCATGGATGATTGGTTTCTTTTAATCAATGGATTTGCAGGGATAATCGGTCATATTTTTACAGTTTTTTTAGGTTTTAAAGGTGGCAAAGGTGTTGCTACAGCATGTGGAGTATCCATGGCGTTAATGCCTTTACCTTTTGTATCAGCATTATTTATATTCATTCTTGTAGTAAGTGTAACAAGATATGTTTCTTTAGGGTCCATATCAGCATCAATCATGTTGGCAATTTCAATCACAGTCCAATATTTGGTTTCTCAATCAGAATATAGATTCAATTATTTATATTACATAGCTTTTACTTATTTTTTAGCAGGCTTTATCATTTATAAGCATATTCCTAATCTAAAGCGTTTGATAAAAGGAACTGAGAACAAATTAAGTTTTAAGAAAAAATAGAATAAGGAAAAAATAATGTGCGGAATATTTGGAGTATTTGACCATATGAATGCAGCGGTGTTAGCTGCCAAAGGATTATTTGCAGAGCAACACAGAGGACAAGAAAGCTGTGGAATGGCAGTCAGTGATGGAAAAACAATCAGAATGGTAAAAAAAATGGGGTTGGTCAAAGATGTCTTTACGCCTGAACAGGTAGAACAATTACCTGGAAATATTGCTGTAGGACATGTACGATATCCGACCAGAGGATCATCTACAGCAGACAATTCTCAACCTCATGTCGTTGATTTACTATCAGGACCGACCTATGCATTAGCCAGTAATGGTGACATTGTCAATTATTTTGATATAAAACGCCAATTAGAACAAAAGGGTGTTTGGTTCAAAAGCAGTAATGACGGAGAATTAATTTTAAAATATATAATATATAAAGTAGAAAAAGAAGGATTTGAAATCGTAAAAGCCATAGAAAGTTTTATGAAAGAAGTCAAAGGCGCTTTTTCAACAGTATTGATAACACGTGAAGAGATGTATATGTTTCGAGATCCTTATGGATTCAGACCCATGTCTTGGGGAAAACTAGAAGATAATGCCGTAGCTGTGGCATCAGAAAGCTGTGCCTTGGATATCTTAAATGCTACATATGTACAAGAGGTAAAACCTGCAGAGATAATAGTTGTCAGTGAAAAGGGCATTAAGCATATTGAACTAGATGCTTTAAAATTTAGAAATACTGAAAAACCTAAACATTGCATATTTGAGCATATATATTTTTCCAGACCTGATAGTTATGAATTCGAAGAAGATGTCTATAAAGTCCGAGAAAAAATTGGTGCTGAATTGGCAAAGTCAGACGAAGGTTTTACTCCTGATTTGATCGTTCCAGTACCAGATTCATCAAATTTTATTGCACATGGATATGCAAATTATAAGAAAATCCCCGTTACTTATGGATTGATTCGTAATCATTATGTTGGTAGAACCTTTATAAAACCGGAGCAAAGAATACGTGATGAATCAGTACGACAGAAATTTAATGTTTTACCACATTTATTTATGGATAAAATAGTTGTATTAATTGATGATTCAATCGTTCGAGGAACGACAATAAAAAAGATAATTGGAATGATATTAAGTGCAGGAGCAAAAGAAGTTCATTTAAGAATAGGTTCACCGCAAGTAATTAATTCATGTTTTTATGGTATTGATACACCTACCAAAGATGAATTAATAGCCAATCGAAAGAGTAAAGAAGAAATTTGTGAATATTTAGGAATCAAAACTTTAAAACACATTGAGATAAAGGATTTAAACAAAACAGTATCAAAACCGGATCAATACTGTGATGCTTGTTTTTCAGGTAATTATCCGATATAATTTGGAGAATAGATGGAAATCAGTAATGTTAAAGAAGTATTAAAGAAATTCGAGAACAAGAAGATAGCCGTTATCGGGGATCTTATGTTAGATCATTATTTATGGGGAAATGTAGAGAGGATATCTCCTGAAGCTCCTGTTCCTATCATAGATGTTAAAAAAGAAGAGTTTCGTTTAGGTGGAGCAGCAAATGTAGTTAATAATCTGATCTCATTAAAAGCTAAACCCTATGTATTTGGTATATGTGGAGAAGATCATTATAGAAAAATCATGATTAAGCTACTTGAAGATCTAAACGTTACTACCAGTTTTATAATTACAGATCCTAACCGATCAACAACTGTGAAAAGTAGGATTGTGGCAGGACAACAGCAGATTGCCCGACTAGATTTTGAAAAAAGAGAAGATATCAGCAAGGAAATTACAGATAAATTTTTAATGAATTTTAAAACTGTTATCACCGATTTGGATGCAATAATCATTGAAGATTATAATAAAGGTTTTTTAACAGCAGAAGTAATAGAATCTGTGATCGACCTTGCTAATGAATATCATAAACCTATAACTGTTGATCCAAAATTCAAAAACTTTTTTAGTTATAAGAAAACAACTGTTTTCAAGCCGAATTTTATAGAATTACAAAAAAATATGGGAATAGAAATCACTTCTGAAGAAGAGCTAAAAAGTGTTGCTCAGGAATTATTTAATCGAATAGATCCCAAGTATTTATTAATAACACGTGGAGAAAGGGGAATGGTCATTTATGATCGTGAAGGAAATGAATATAAAATTCCTACTTTTGCACGAGAAGTATTTGATGTTTCTGGAGCAGGAGATACTGTAATAAGTGTTTTGACTCTTTGTATGTCAGTTGGTTGTGATATTCAGACATCAGCCATTATTGCAAATCATGCAGCTGGAGCTGTTTGTGGTAAAATGGGTATAGCACCAGCTACACAAAAAGACATAATCTTATCTATAGAGTATTTTGATCCATCAAAGGAAAATTAGAATGAGCAGTTGTATTGATAAAATAAAAAAGCTTGATGAACTAATAACCATAATTGAAGCAGAAAAAGCATTAAATCACAAAGTGGTTTTTACAAATGGTTGTTTTGATATTCTTCATTCTGGTCATGTCTTGTATTTGGAAGAAGCCTCTCAACAAGGAGATCTTTTAGTTTTAGGATTAAACAGTGATCAATCAGTGAAAAGATTAAAAGGTGAAAGTCGCCCAGTAAATAATCAGGAAGATCGAGCTATAGTCTTATCAGCAATATCTTCAATAGATTATATAGTGATATTTGAAGAAGATACACCGTTCTCTTTAATTGAAAAGATAAAACCAAACGTGTTAGTCAAAGGAGGAGATTGGACGATAGATCAAATCGTAGGATCTGATATTGTTCTATCTAATGGCGGATCAGTAAAGAGTTTATCATTTAAAGAAGGAAAATCGACTACAAGCATAATTCGGAAGGTTGTCCAAAATGAATCAATGTGAGAATGAATCAACATCAAGTGAGAATGAATTAGGTAAAGTTGTCATGACAGAAGGATCATATGTCTTTATTGAAAGGCTTCACTTAAGCGGTTGTAAGAGTTGTTCTATGCATGGATTATGCGGAGCTAAAGAAAATCCAAAATTAAAGTTTAAAGATAATCAAGGTCTAAAGGTTGGAGATATTGTAGAGATCAAGATGAATCCAAATTTTAGAATATTTACATCTTTTTTAGTTTTCATATTTCCAATCATCATGTTATTTATATTTTTGTTATTTGGATTATATATTGGATTACCAGAAAAGAAAGCAATAATTTTGGGTTTTTTGGGTTTATTGATATCAGCAATCATTATCTGGTTTATAGATAAATATGTATCTAAAGGTAATAGAATCACTTTAACCAAAATAGATGAGACAGAAATTAGTAGAAATATGAGGGATAGTCATGAAGATACATCTGAATGATATGATTTTTTATGGATATCATGGCGTATATCCTGAAGAGAGAAAGCTTGGTCAAAGATTTATAGTTACATTAACATTAATTACTGATGCTGGCATTGATGATCAGATAAAGCATTTAGAGGATACCATTGATTATACAAAAGTATTTTCAGAAGTAAAGCAGATCATGGAAAATCAACAATTTGTATTATTAGAGAACTGTGGAAATCAAATCATTGAGGATTTAATGGATAAATTTGATTTAGTAAAAGAGATCAATGTGAAAATAGAAAAACCTGGAGTACCAATAAATGGGAATTTATCTTCAGTATCCATAGAGATGTATAAAAAAAAATGATGTATTATTTGAGTTTAGGCTCGAATTTGAAAGATAAAGTAGAAAACATCAGGCGAGCCATAGAAGAAATAAAAAAGTTGAGAAATGTTAAAGTCAATCAGATTTCTTCGATTATCTTGACAAAAGCTTGGGGAAAAACAGATCAGGAAGATTTTTTAAACTGTGCAATAGAATTGGATAGTATAATTGAAGGCGAAGAATTAATTAAAAAATTTCAAGAAATTGAGCAAAAGCTTGGAAGATTTAAAACAGAAAAATGGGGACCTCGAGTGATAGATATTGATATATTATTAATTGATGATCAGATTATTAAAAGTGATAATTTATCAATACCTCATCCATATATGCAAGAGAGAGCTTTTGTTTTGGATTGTCTAGTAGAGCTGTGTCCAGATCGAATTCATCCAGTTATAAAAAAAAGTATCAGAGAATTATATAATAAAATTCATTAACGAGGTTATTATGAGAGAGATAGGATCAATAATTTTAGCAGCGGGTAAAGGCACTCGCATGAAATCTGAAAAGGCAAAAGTAACGTTTCCTTTAGCAGATAAAAGTTTAGTTCACAGGGTGGTTGATACATCATTAAAGATAAATTGTACAAAGATTTGTGTTGTTGTAGGGTATAAAAAAGAGAGTGTCATAGATTGCATCCCAGTGAACAAAGCATTGACCTTTGTAGAGCAAAAAGAACAATTGGGAACAGGTCATGCTGTGATGATGGCAAAAGATGATTTTCAATTATTTAAAGGAGATGTTTTTATTCTTTGCGGTGATGTTCCACTATTGAAAGCAGAAACATTAGAAAAAATGTTACAACTTCATCAGTCAGAGAAAGCAGTATGTACCGTTTTAACCATGATTTTAAAAGATCCAGGTCGTTATGGACGAATAGTCAGAGATATAAATGGTCATGTTCAACAAATCACAGAATATAGAGATGCATCTGAAGAAGTACGAAATATAAAAGAAATTAATACGGGAATATATTGTTTTGATTCAGAATCTCTTTTTGAAGCATTAGATCAGATAGATAATAAAAATGATCAAAACGAGTATTATTTAACAGATGTATTAGGAATATTTTATAAACAAGGAAAAATAATTCAATCAATCGAATTGGAAGACGTTTCTGAGGCAGCGGGAATAAATTCACAAGAACAATTAGCAGAATTAGAGACTGAACTATATCAAAGAATCAATAAAGATTGGATGAACAAGGGTGTTAGTATCGAGAATCCAGCAAGTGTTTTAATCTCTGAAGACACATATTTGGAAAATGATATCACAATCAAAAGTCATACTTCATTAAAAGGGAAGAATATAATTAGAAAAAATACAATAGTTGGTTCTCATAGTTATATTGAGAATTGTGAAATAGAAGAGAATTGTCATTTTAAAGGTTACAATATTTTAATTAATCAAAAAATAGACAAAGATAAAGAATTGAATTGGCAGGAGAGCAAAATAAATGGATAATATACTTTATTCTCCATGGCGGTTAGAATATATAATAGGAGAGAAAGATAAACATTGCATTTTTTGCATAAAACCAAATAAAGCAACTGACAGAGAAAATCTTATTTTATATAGATCTAAACTGTCTTTTGTAATAATGAATCTATATCCATATAATAACGGTCATTTAATGGTAGTCCCTTATAGACATGTAAGTACCTTGATTGAATTATCAAAGGAAGAGATAGATGATTTATTCATGACCGTTCAATTAACAGAGAAAGTTTTAAAAAAAACATATAATTATGAAGGATTGAATATCGGAATTAATCTTGGAAAAGCAGCTGGAGCAGGAATAGAAGATCATCTGCATGTACATTTAGTTCCAAGATGGATGGGAGACTGTAATTTTATGACAGTTGTAGGTGGAACACGTACAATTCCAGAAGCATTTGAATCAGCCTATAACAAACTGAAAGAAGTATTTGACAATGAGCCTATTGAAGAATAATTTGGCATTTTCAAGGATAAAAACAGTGATTATTTTACTGGTTTTATCTTTATTCATAGTTAGTGGTTATTTTTATTATACGCATTATTATAAGCATTCTGGTAAAACAGGACTTAATGGAGAGGATCAATTTCCTGCAATAAAAGTAATACTGCTCAATGGTTGTGGATACCAAGGTGTAGCAAATTACATAATGGAAAGTCTTGGAAGTAAAAATATTGACGTAGATGTCATGACAAATACAAGAAAGTTTATATATAAAGAAACAATAATTGTCGTTAAGAAGAATGATAAAAATGAGTTGGAACGTTTAAAAGCTATGACTGGAATACAAAAAGTCATATATGCTTTAAATGAGAGTTCCAGTGTACCATTTTATATCATAGCTGGAAAAGATTATTTAACCTATTTTCAGAAATAAAGAATTGGGAGTCTTATGGAAATCACGCTTGAGAACAAAGTGAAACTTATCATTGAATGGTTAGCAGAAAAAAAAGCAGAAAATATCAGTTACATTGATGTACTTGGAAAAACAAATTTTACAGATGCAATAATAATATGCAACGGATCAGCAGATATTCATAATCGAGCAATTGCAGATCATGTAATGGATTGTTGTTATGAGCATAAATTTAGAATACTCAGTAAAGAAGGATTAGATTCTGGTCGTTGGGTATTAATAGATTTAGGAGATGTAATAATACATATATTTAATGACAGTATGCGTGATTATTACAAATTAGAAAGTCTTTATACCTCAGAATTGATTAAGAGAGAAACTGAAGATTATGAAAATTAAAGATATTATCAGAAAAGATATCGACAAAGCATTCAAAACCTTAAAGTACCAGTTTAACCCGATATATAATATTGAGATTCCAAAAATTAAGGAACACGGTGATTTTTCAAGCAATGTAGCCCTTATCAGTAACAAATTGAATAAAATAGCACCATTGGAGTTAGCAGAATTACTTCGGGAAAAGTTGGAAAAGAACAAGAATTTTGAATCTGTGACGATAGCTAAGCCAGGATTTATAAATTTTGTGATTTCAAAGAATTTATACGTAGATGTTTTAAAAAATATATTGGAGAGTGGAGAAGAATACGGCAAATCGGATTTTGGACAAAACAGAAAAATACTATTAGAATTTGTCAGTGCAAATCCCACAGGGCCTTTGAATATTGTCAGTGCTCGAGCAGCTGCTTTCGGAGATACACTTCATCGTATCATGAAATTAATCGGATATTTACCAACTCGAGAATTCTATATAAATGATGCAGGCAATCAAGTCGAAATCCTAGCAGAATCTATAGAATTACGTTTTAGAGAGTTATTAGGAGAAAGAATTGGAGACATGCCCATGGAAGCTTACCATGGGGAATACGTAAAAGATCTAGCTTCCAAGCTAAATACTTTGGAAGGTTCGCGCATACTTCATATGTCAGAGATAGAAAGAATCCAGAAAATAAAGAAATTTGCACTTGAAGAGATTCATGAAATGCAAGTGGAAAGTTTAGAGAAATTTGATGTAGAATTTGACAGTTGGATTTCTGAAAAAGCAATTCGGTCCATGGGTATCATTGAAGAGGTATTAAGTTATTTATATGAATCAAAAGTAACTTATGAAAAGGATGATGCCATCTGGTTTATGGCTTCAAAATTTGGAGATGAAAAAGACAGAGTTTTATTAAAAGCTGATGGATTACCCACTTATTTTGTACCTGATATTGCCTATCACTTAACAAAATATCAAAGAGGATATGAAGAGATAGTCGATGTATTAGGACCTGATCATCATGGATATATTCCTCGGATGATAGCAGCAGTTCGCGCACTTAAATATGATGAAAATTTATTGGAATTTATATTTCTTCAGCAAGTAAATTTGTTTAATGAAGGCGAAAAAATAAAAATGTCTAAAAGAGCAGGTAAAATTGTTACAATGGACGAATTGATTGAAGAAGTCGGACGAGACGCAGCTCGATTTTTCTTTGTAGATCGAAAACCAAATTCACACTTGAACTTTGATTTGGAATTAGCAAAAAAACAATCTGCAGAAAACCCTGTTTATTATTGTCAATATGCTCATGCAAGGATTTGCAGTATTTTGGAGAAAGCAGAAAAGTTAGGATTCGCCACCGAAGAGATTGATTACGGAAAATTAAAAAAATTAAATCGGGAAGATGAATTAGAGTTAATTAAGAAACTCCAGGATTTTCAAGAAATATTAATTACTTCAGCTACGCAAAGAGAACCCCATCGGCTATGTGATTATATTAAAGAATTATCAGGTATGTTGCATAAATATTACCATGATTGCTCTATTATAAATAAACGAACAAAAGACACAACCTTAGCCAGGATTTACTTAATTTTAGCCATAAAGAATATACTAAAAATTGGATTAAGCTTACTGGGAGTAACAGCACCTGATAAAATGTCAAAGAAAAAATGATTCGTGTTTTAGTAATGTCAGACAGCCATCATAATTACGGATTGATGGGAACAGTACTTAAGCGTGAAAAGGATATACAAGTCCTTATCCATTTGGGTGATGAGCATGATGATGTTGATCATTTTTCTGAGTTAACAGACAAGATCAATATCATCACGGTTCCAGGACTTTATCATCAGGATTATATAAATTATCCAAAAAGACGTTGTATTGAATTTTCATTAGAAAATCATATATTTCAGATATCTCATTCACCAAAAGATCTTATATTAACAAATAAGAATGTTGAGATATTTATGCATGGGCACACTCATATATCGAATATCATTCACCAGGGAGATCAAACTATTCTCAATCCAGGTCATTTAAAAACATTAGTTGACAGATCACATACAGCCTCTTATATGATCATGGAAGTTGAAAGAGAGCGAATTTTAGTTAAATTGATCGATATCAATAATTCAATAATGAAAACAGAGCTAATTGGAATTAATGAAATTTAAGAAAAAGATATTAAATTTAATTTTCAATTTTATTATGGTAAATGCACTCTATTCTTTACCAGTTACAGAAAAAACGAGATCATCCCAGTTTATGTTGATCTTTGTTATCTTATTGTTATGCATTTTGTTGATTGTTTTTATCAAAAAAATTAGAAGCCATAGTCGCCGTGTTATTTATAAAACTGATACATTTATACCAGCACATTTATGGTTTTATTCAAAATTAATAGATATTGAAATAGGCAGTTCACCGGCAACTTCCAAAAATGTAATGGTATTATTTTATAAATTTCTACAAAGATTATATAAGATATCAGAAAAGGATTTTCAACAAAAAACAATATTTGAACTTGTAAAAGCAAAGGAAAATAATTCAGAAATACTGGATTTTTATGGAGATCTTTATAACGAGATTAATGATCTTTCAGAAAATGATCCAAAAGAAGTCTTGATTTATGTAAAAAAGATAAAGAATTTATTTAATAAAGAAGATAATTCATTATGGATAGAACAACGTAAGAAAGAATGTAACAATTGTTAGGAGGAAAAACATATGGCTAACATTGAAGAAATACATCGAAAAGTATTAGAATACAGTCAACAAATTGACAGACTCATGTTAGAGCTGAGAAAAACTATAGTTGGTCAAGATTATATGTTAAAAAGGATGGTAATTGGTTTATTGGCCAATGGTCATATTCTCTTAGAAGGAGTACCAGGTCTAGCAAAAACACTGGCAGTCAGTTCTTTGGCATCAACTCTGGATGCAACCTTTCGGAGAATTCAATTTACACCTGATTTATTACCTGCAGATTTATTAGGAACTCTTATGTACAATCAGAAGTCAGGAGAATTTGAACCAAGAATCGGGCCAATTTATGGCAATTTTATTTTAGCAGATGAAGTAAACAGAGCTCCAGCAAAAGTTCAATCAGCTTTACTAGAAGCTATGCAAGAAAAACAAATGACCATTGGAGATAAAACATGGATTCTTCCTCAACCATTTATCGTCATGGCGACTCAAAATCCAATAGAACAAGAAGGAACATATCCACTACCTGAAGCACAGGTTGATCGTTTTATGTTAAAGTTATTAATTAAATATCCTACCAGACAAGAAGAAAAAGAAATCTTAAACAAAATGGTTAATGATGAACCAATACTATTAGAGAAAATAATAAATCCTCAGGATATCTTAAAAATGAGAGAGGTTATAAAAGATATCTTTATGGAAGAAAAAATTAAAGATTATATATTAGATCTGGTTTTTGCAACAAGAGAACCAGAGAATTATAAAAACTTATCTGCAATAAAATCACTTATAGAATGTGGAGCTTCTCCAAGAGCTACTTTATATTTAGCTCGAGCAGCTAAAGCCCATGCTTTTTTAGAACATCGTGGATATGTCACTCCTGATGATATAAAAGCTATAGGACGAGATGTTCTTCGTCATCGCATTATTTTAACATATGAAGCAGAAGCAGAACAAAAAACAACAGATGATATCATTAATATTCTTTTTGATGAGATTGAGGTACCTTAAATAATGGATACTTCAGAAATACTGAAAAAAATCAGGAAAATTGAAATATCTACCCGTGCTGTCGTTAATGAAGTGTTTTCAGGTGAATATCATTCTATGTTTAAAGGTCATGGTTTGGAATTCTCAGAGGTTAGGGAATATCAAGCAGGAGATAGTTTTAAGGAGATTGACTGGAATGTAACAGCTAGATTTGGTCATCCCTATATCAAGAAATTTAATGAAACACGTGAATTAAGTGTTATATTTTTAGTTGATTGCAGTGCGTCTTCTCAGTTTGGAACAGTTAATTACTTGAAATCAGAATTAATCGCAGAATTAACTGCTTTATTGTCCTTTTCTGCATTATCAAATAACGACAAGGTTGGATTGGTATTGTTTACAGATCAGGTAGAAAAATACTCTCCACCAAGAAAAGGTAAAAAGAATGCTTTAAAAATTCTAAGAGATATTTTATATTATCAACCTATCAGTAAAAAAACCAACATTTCAAAAGCAATAGAATTTATATGGAAAATCACTAAAAAGAAGAGTATTATTTTTATTATTTCTGATTTTTATGATGAGAATTATTATCATAGTTTAAGGATTTTATCGAAAAAACATGATGTAATTGCATTTAAAATAGTAGATCCAGCTGAACAACAGATACCTGACATTGGCATTTTACATTTAGAAGATCCTGAAACAATGGAAAGATTAACTGTTAATACAAAATCCAAAAAATTTCAAGAGCATTATACTTCAATTATAAATGGAATCAATGCAGAAATCAATGAGCAATTTAAAAAAATGAAAATTGATTTATTAACATTAAGCACAGATGATGCTTATATAAAGAAATTAATACAATTTTTTAAAAGTAGAATTAAAAAGAGAAAAAGGTTATGAGAAAAGAGATTATAATTACACTAATTTTTCAAAGTATCATGAGTTTTTTATTATCTAATTCGTTACCAATAAAATTAATAAAGCCAGACTCATTATTTATTGGAACACGTTTTAAATTGGAAGTTAAGATTCCCAAGGAAGAGAATTTTGTAATTCAATCCCCCAAACGAGTGGATTCAGAAAAAGTAGATCTTATAAAATCAGAATTTAAGCTGGAAAAAAATGTATATAAGTATTTACTTACATTAGCTGTATTTGACACAGGGAAAGTTGATGTACCATCAATTTATTTTTATCAAACATCAGAAAAGGAAGGATCTAGCACTAATAAATCCAAAATTGATTCATTAAAAACTCAATCATTTTCTGTCTTTGTATTAAATTCATTGACATTGGAAGATTCAACATTAAAGGATATCAAACCACCTCTTCCCTATTATTTAAAACTAAAAGATTATTTATTCCCCATATTTTTAATCATAATTTTAAATATCTTATATATGGTGATAACAGGTTTGATCCAGAAAAGAAAACTTTCCAAAATTTATAACGAACCTGTCGATAACAGACCTGCGTGGCAAATAGCAATGGAAATGTTAGTTTTGTTGCAAAAACAGAAATTACTGGAAAAGAATGATTGGATAGAATATCATTATCAACTATCTTTAGTTATTAGATTGTTTTTGGAAAAGCAATTTGGAGTAAAAGCAGTAGAGATGACAACAGCAGAGATAAGAGATTCAATAGATCCATTTTTTCAAAAAAGAAAGGAATTATTAGAGTTATTATCCTTTTGTGATATGATCAAATTTGCTAAGTATATACCCCCTTTAACACGTTCTCAATTTTATGAAAAATGGTTAGAAACATATATTTTAGAATTCAAACCAATTTCATTAGAAACATCAGAATCAGAAGGAGATAAACATGATTAAGTTTTTATATCCCATCTGGTTAATTGCATTATTGATAATACCTTTATATTGGTATTATGAATGGAAAAAATTGAGATTTAGACGTCCTCGTCTTTCTTTTCCCTTAGTACACCGTTTTAAAAAATTCTATAAACATCATCACTGGCAGTATTGGATCCCAGTTATTACGAAATCTCTGTTAATTTTGTTGTTGGTTTTAGCATTAGCTAGACCAAGACATGTGATTGAGAAGAGAAATCAATCCTTAAAAGGAATAGACATAGTATTTGGATTAGACATCAGTGGAAGCATGTTAGCTGTTGATTTTCAACCAGTTAACAGGATGGAAGCTGCCAAAAAAGTAGCTTTGAATTTTATAAAAAACAGAGAATCTGATCGAATTGGAATAGTAACTTTTTCAGAATATGCCTATACACAAGCTCCCTTAACCAATAATTATTCATTTTTAAAAGAAATAATAGAAAACATTGATGTTGACAGAGAGCAAATGGGTACTGCCATTGGTAATGGAATTGCAACCAGTGTAGCCAGATTGAAAAATTCAGAAGCTAAATCAAAAATAATTATATTGATAACAGATGGTAAGAATAATACAGGAGAGATTGATCCCTTTACATCTGCAGAAATCGCTAAAACTTTAGGGATTAAAATATATTGTGTAGCTGTAGGTAGTAAGGGACCGGTTGATTATCCTGTTGAAGATCCAATATTTGGAACTCGTTTTCAAAAAGTCCTCATCGATATGGATATCGAGTCATTAAATAAGATTGCTCAGATCACTGGAACCCATCAAGCTTATATCGCAACAAATTCCATAGAATTACAAAAAATTATCAGGGATATCGACAAATTAGAAAAATCTGATATTAAACAAAACAAGTATTATGAATATATTGAATTATTTCAATATTTATTATTATTATCAATTATAATGCTCATACTGGATATTTTATTCAGGACGATTTTGAGGAAAGAACTTCCGTAAAAGAGGTAATCAATGAATTGGGGTCAACCGTTTTTTTTATATGCATTATTATTAATTCCATTATTTGTCAGTTTTATAATAATAGCGTCAAAACAACGAATAAAGAAATTTTCTCGTTTTGCCTCTCCAACTTTATATAAATTTTTTAATAGTAAATTTTCATTATTTCATTGGAACATGAAAATAATCATGTTAATTTTTACCTATTTTTTTTTGGTTATTGCGATTGCAAGACCGCAGTGGGATAAAGAAACTCAGATTATTCGAAAAGAAGGAATAGACATTGTTATCTGTATTGATGTTTCAAAAAGTATGGACGCAATAGATTTAAAACCATCTCGACTGGAAAGGGCAAAAAGCCACATTTCAATGTTTATTGACGAGTTAAAGGGAGACAGGGTAGGGATCGTGGCTTTCGCTGGCAAGAGTATGGTTTTATGTCCTTTGACGGACGATTATACAGCCGTTAAGATGTTTATTTCCACCATATCAACAGAAACAATTGCAGCATATGGAACTAATATTGGATCAGCTTTAGAAAGAGCACAGAAGCTATTTCCAAATGAAACGAAAAATAAAACAATCATTTTAATAAGTGATGGAGAAGATTTAGAAGATACAGGCATCTCAATAGCAAAAAAAATTGGTAAAAAAAATGTTAATTTATTTACAATTGGTATTGGTTCAATTGATGGAAGTCCAATTCAGGTATTAAATGCTTATGGGGAAAGTGAATATGCGAAAGATGATATGGGTAATATTATTATTTCCAAGATGGATGTGGAAAAACTATCCAAAATGTCAGAAGCTGCAAATGGTAAGTTTTATCCCATTACTCCTCAGCAAACCGAAATTCAGGATATTCTTCAACAAATAACAGGAAATGAAAAACATCTTATTGCAACTAAGAAGTATTCCAAATATAAAGAACAATATCATTTTTTTGTAATTTTGGCTTTAATTTGTCTGATTATTGACATCTTAATAATTTACGGCGAGAATAAAGAAAGAAACAAGAAGGTTTGAAATGAAAAAGAATTGTATATTTTTATTTCTAGTAATTTTATGTAATAATCTTTTTTCACTACAATTAAACTATTTTAAATCATTTAAAAATTCGGTTGGAAAATCTGCTTATCACAGAGGAAACATAGAGAAAGCTACGAAAATTTTCCAAGATAATTCTGTTAATAACCCAACAGAAGGTATTTTTCATTTTAATCTAGGGAATGCATTATATAAATCATCAAAATACTCAGAAGCATTAAAAGAATTTCAATTATCTCTCAATGATCCAAAATTTAAAGAAAAAGACAAAATTTACCATAATATTGGTAATATTTGTTTTCAAAATCAAGAATATAAGCAAGCTTTGGATAGTTTTCGAAAATCAATGGTTTTAAATCCTGAAAACAAGGATTCCAGAAAGAATTTTGAGCTTACCTTAAAGAAAATACAGGAGCAAAAGAATAAAAGCCAGAATAATGATCAAAATAAGAATAAAGATCAAAAAGATTCTGAAAAAAACAAAGATAATCAAAAGCAGGAACAACTAGATCAAAAAAAGCAAGACGCGTTAAATATTCTAAAAAATATTGAAGAAAAAGAAAAAGAAGATCTTAAAAGAAAAAAAGGGAATCCTAACACTTTTAAACAAGGTAAATATTGGTAATGGTATTTTTTGAATATATCCAAGAATATCTTAGTTATCTAAAAAGTCGTAATTGTTCTCAAAATACTATTATTGCCTATCATAGAGATCTTCTAGATTTTCAGGAATATTTAATGAAGTATTTTGAAGATTATAAGATAGAAATTAGAGACATAACAGCTCAAATGTTAAGAGATTATATGTTTTCCTTAGTCGAAAAGAATTTATTAAACAGAAGTATTGAAAGAAAAATCATACCCATAAAAGAGTTATTCAGATTTCTAATACGTCAAGATTATCTTGAGCATAATCCCTTAAGGAGAATTAAAACACCAAAGTATAAAAGAAAACTTCCTCATTTTTTTACAGAAGATGAGATGGTCAGACTTTTAGAATTACCTGTCTTAAGCGAAAATACAGGGATTAGAGACAGAGCAATTTTGGAATTGTTTTATTCTAGTGGATTGAGAATTTCTGAAATGGCTGGAATAAATATTGATGATGTAGATTTGAAGAATGAAGTGGTTAAAGTATTTGGGAAAGGCTCAAAAGAAAGGCTTGTCCCAATGACTGAGTTAGCAGTTAGTGCTTTATCAGATTATTTTAAAATACGGTTTACATTTGCACCAAAATTACAAGAAAAAAGTGTATTTTTAACAACAAAAGGATTAAGAATCTCTACTTATATTATTTACAAAATTGTAAAATCCTATATAAATCAAATAATTAGTGAAAAAGGGTTCTCACCACACACTCTCAGACACAGTTTTGCTACTCATTTGTTATCACATGGTGCTGATATTAGAGCTATACAAGAAATGTTGGGGCATGAAGATATTGGAACAACGGAGGTTTATACTCATGTTACCATGGAGGATATAAAGAGTGTCTATTCTCAAACTCACCCAAGGTCCAAAGAAAGAATTAAAAGAAATGAAAACACTGAAGAAAATAAAAAATGATTTAAATCAAATAGCTGAGCTATCAAATCAGGAAATTAAAACATCACAGTATATACAAGATACCCTAAAAGATTACAACCCAGATTCAATTTATAGTGTTGCTAATTCTTACAGTATTATAGCAATTTTTGATTCAAAAAAACCAGGAAAGACAATAGCTTTTAGATCAGAAATAGATGGTTTACCTGATACTTCAAAAGCAAATCAAGTCAGGCATTTATGCGGACATGATGGTCATTCAACCATCCTCCTAGGTTTAGCTGAGTATTTATCAAAAAGGGATCAATATTCTGGAAAGATTGTTCTTCTTTTTCAATCAGCAGAAGAAACAGGTGAAGGAGCTATAAATATTACAGCAACAGATATTTATAAAAGTTTGGGAATAGATATGATATTTGGATTTCATAATCTTTCCGATTATCCAACCAACCAAATAATTATTTCCAAGGGAATATTTGCTTCAGCTTCAAGCGGGTTGTTATTAAAATTCGAAGGTCTCACTTCACATGCTTCAGAACCAGAGAATGGAATCAATCCATCTCAAGCGATTGCCTCAGCAATCATGATGATCAATAAACTTCCACAATCAATTGAAGGATTGGGATTTACATTATCAACAATAGTTAAGATTAGAATGGGAGATAATCATTTTGGAATTAATCCGGGTATTGGAGAAATTGGTGTGACTTTAAGAGCATATCGTCAATCTGATTTGAACTATATATTAGAGAAAACCATTTCAAATTGTCAAAAAATTGCTGAATGGTATCATTTGAATTTTTCTTATGATATTCTTGAACCTTTCCCTTCCACTGTAAATAATCCAAATGTATCAGAAGCTTTAGTAAGATTATGTGAAGAAAATGAAATTAACTATAAAATTACAGAGAAACCTTTTCGTTGGTCAGAAGATTTTGGACACTATTTGTCAGTAACACCCGGAACTTTTTTTGGGATTGGTAACGGGACTTCAAGTAAACCCTTACACAATCCTGAATATGAATTTAATGATAATATATTAAAATCAAGCAGAGAATTGTTGATAAAAATTATTGAGTTCAACAGACAAATAATTGTTTGATTAGTAATACAAAGAAAGAAATAAAACTAATAGTTTTTTAATAAAGGCGCGATTTAATCAATCGCGCCTCAATATATCATCAGTTAATTATAAGAACTCCAATATTTTATCTTTGGAGTTTCTCTAGCCATATGATACTATTTGATTAAGATCATTTTCTTTTTCAAATCAATGTTTTTACCTTTTAGTACACAGTAATAAATGCCAGAAGATACACTTTTACCATTGTCATCTTTACCAGTCCAATTAGCAACAACATGACCATTTTGAGTTGAATTATCAAGCAATGTAGCAACTCTTTGACCACGAGTGTTATATACAAAAAGGTTAACTCTTTGTTCTGTAGCTAAATCAAAAGAAATGGTTGTGCTAGGATTGAAAGGATTAGGATAGTTGTTTAAAGTTGTAGTAGTTGATTGTTGTGAAAGTAATTGATATACATTAATATAGTTACTTCTTCTATATGAAGTATCAAAAGCAACATTCTTTACACTACATTTGACACTATAAACACCAGTTCTTGTATAAGTATGAGATATGGTAGATTCACTTGTAGTTTCGTCCGTAACTCCATCATTATCATAATCCCAAGCATATCTTGTTGAGGGATGAACCAGACCAGATTGAGGGGCAGAGAAGTTAACAGTTAATGGGCATGTTCCTGAGACAGGAGTTCCAGTAAAGACAGCAGAAGGGGTAGGAATTGCATTTATGATTAAATTTCTGGTAACAATTCTGAAACCATATTGATCAGCTACTTTTAGAGCAACCGTATAAGTACCTGGAGTCGTAAAAGTATGAGTGACTTCTCCACCAGTAGCTTCAGTTATAAAAGTGCCATTATAACTAAAATCCCATTCAACAGTATAAGGATGAGATGATGATTGGAATAGATAGTTAGATGTGAAAGTAATAGAAGTATCTTCAAACAAATCGGGTTCGACACCAGGAGTGGGATAATGTGTATTTTGGTAAGAATAATTAGGATAAATACCTAAATCTAAAGTTGCATGAATTGGTGTTGTGATAGTCCCAGAATTGTAAGTGGTAGTTAATGATCTAGTGTAAGGTGTGGTGAGATATTGAGTGCCAGGATCAACAAAATACTCACATTTTATAAGTATGCCTATTGTCTGATATGATGTTAAAGATCCTAAACTAATGCTATTCGTATAATTACCATAACCATGTTTTATGGAGTAATATTCTCCAGCACCAGATGGGACAGAAACAACAACATTATCAACAGTATAATTAGATTGGTTTTGAACATATAAAAGTTTTTCTACAGGATTGCCTGGTTTAACTGTACCCATTTCAACAGAATATGCTGCGATAAGAGATCCCACTATCAACGTCATTTGAGAACCGCCAACTTGAGAGTTTCCATTATAAGCAGTTACGTTTGAATTGATTAAACTATTCCCAGGATTTGGAAAACAACTAATTCCATTAATATCATACGTTTCTCCTGGAGCTAAGACCAAAGCTGGACTGAAAGTGTAGGTTGTATTACCTGTATCTGTAAAACTGAAATTTGCAGGATTATTATACCCCTCATAAATTTGTAATCTAGTAATGGTTACAGTATTATTGTAAGAATTGTTTTCTATTCTAAATGCTTTAGTGTGAGATGTCGATGGTAATACTCTTCCCCAATATAATTGGGTGTTGTAAGGTGTGTCTGGAAAATAAATTCTTAGTGCTGACAGTGTTGTACTTAGTAGTAAAATAAGTACAAGTAACATTAACATTCTGACTTTCATATAAACCTCCAAGTTTTATTGTTAAAAAAAATATAATAATTTATTAAACTTGTCAATATAAAAAATTATTTTATTTTTAAATATAGAATAAACCTCTTTATAAGGGACTATTTCATTAGTTTTTTGTATTTATATTTTATTTATAATTTTTTATACTTAATGATTTTTATATTATTTGTAATTAAAATAGTCATTTTGTTTATTAATAGTATAAACTATTATTTAATTTGATGTTAATAATAATATTAATATTTCTTATTGAGTGAAAAACTATGAGAAACTTATTCTAAACTATTAATACTAAATCTTTTACGCTACTACTACCATTATTCAAATTGTTTCTATTCTCAAACACAATAAAATTTTGTTAAAGAATTTGCACAAAAGAAAATGTTATTTAAAAATTCTCATTTAAAAACCCTATATAAAAAGCTAAAATAAAGATGCAATCTAATTCAATTATAAATGACTAATATTTTGAGTGTATAACTAATTGAGACAAAATACCAAAAAAAAACAAATATACCATTTAGTTTTGAAGAAAAGGAAATAATGATTTGAAAAAAAAGAGGAATTCAACAGAAGGATCTACTGACACTATTAATATTATTAATACAAAAACAAAGCTAGAATAGCTTTCATCAGTTTAATTACAAATTACTTCTCCCCCATTCCAATAAATTCATTTTTTGTATTGTCTTAAAAATATCGGAAAAACTGTCCGAATTCATGAGAACTTATAAATATTAAATGATATTTTATTTTTGAGCTCCAAGGAACACCTTACTAATATCCCTTTGATGTATAAACAAGGTTTCTCCAATAATGGTTAAAAAAATAGGGTGTTAATCAAAAAGGTAACTACTCAGGTATTAATATTATCTGGGAGAAAGTTCAGGGATTTTAGACAGAATATCAAAGATATTTAATCCTCTTTTTTTAGCAGTATCAATAACGGATCTAATGATACAGTAGTCCTGAGCCCCATTTTTAAACTGCCCAGACACTTTAAGTTTAACTTTAACATTTCTAAGAGCTCTTTCTGAATCATTGTTATCCGGAGGAATGACTGTTTCATAAACACAAGGCAAAATATATCCTCTGATTTTTATCAAAGATTTCTGAAGAGTAGAGGTTTCTTTAAACTCTTTTTTGCAAATAGTCATCGCCAGTAGAATATTGATTTTATCTTCAAAGTGTTTCATTTCTGGAGAAGATCTGTCATAATCTATTGTTTGGATTCGCTTGAATTGAAAAATTTCTTTTACCAGGCTTTTGAAATCAGTAGAAAAAGGATGCTTTTCTCTTTCCTCAATATAAGTTAGATCTCTAAGAATATGAGCCAGACAAATCTGATGATTTAAAGCCTTCGTTTTTAACTGAGCGGAAAATCTGTCCGTAACTAACACAGATTCAGGCAAACCGTTTTCCCATATTTTTTGAATTGTCTCGTATCCTCTGGTATGAGAATATTCAAGAAACACATTCTTAATGTCTCTCCAAGCCCAAATCCATCCTTTTTTACCATTGACCTTTACGCTTGTTTCATCAGAACCAACAACTTTCGAGGAGCTCAGATTCTTTTTAATTCTCTCATAGATAACCTTAGATTTATCAGCAAATTTCCTTAATATGTTTTTCAATGATCCCTGGGAAATTCTTATATTAACAACATCAGACAAAAGCTGAGCTGTTCTTTTAAATGGAATACATTGGTAAACATTCAAATACGAAACGATGGTCTGAATGTTTTCACCGTACTGAACCGGGGCCGTAACATTTTCAGGATATTCAGCCAGATATTTATTATTACAATCAGGGCAAATGCATGAATATTGCTGAAATTCTTTGATGAATGCTTGTATAGAAGGGATATCAATCACCTGTCGTTTGGAATTTAATCTAAATTCATCATCATTAAAATGATGTCCACAATGACATTGATTTACCTTTAATTCAACAATCTGATCTGGATTTTTTACTTGTAAAAGGGTTTTTCCATTATGACCGGACTGTCCTCCGCTTTTCTTATTGCTTTTTTCTCTTGTACTTTTATTCTTTCTTGATAAGTCCATCGAAGGAGGTATTGATGAATTGTTACTGTTCTTAGGGTTATTTTTCTTTTCGAGAATTTTCATTAAGAAATCAACCTTTTCACTTAAAAGCCTGATTTCTTCTTTGAGTTCAGCTCTTTCTTCTGCAATGCTGATTTTTAACCGGCAAATTTCCAGTTTAAGCCTGTCATTTTCAGCTTTAGCTTCATAATATTTACTTTTATAATCCATAAGTACATAATGAATTAATTAACTATATATGTCAATGTATTTCTTATTAATATTGATAGTTTTTTATAATATATTGTGTATATTCTAAGTTTTAATATATATTATTGGAAAGGTAAATAATAAGGCATGATTATAACAAAAAATGTTTATTAAAAATAACAAAAATGGTGTTTTTAAAACTTAACGAAGGGTACCTGAGTAGTTACTCAAAAAGTTTATAAAGAAATATTTAAAAACACTTGAAGTTTTTAAAAATATCCATTATAATTTTCAAAATGGAGGAAATATGAGAAATCTTATCAGGCTGTTATTGATATTAATGACTATCATACTTACCAGTTGTGCTACAATTCGATCAGAAATCAAAGGAAAGTATGAAGGAAAAGAGATTGGGAAAAATACAGAAAAACCTGTCAAAGTACTTTTTCTTTTTACACATGTTTCTCAAACAAAGGGTTTTGATACAGTGCCAAAGATAGATAAGAAGTATAATCTTATCAGAGGATTTAATGACATATTCTCAGATGCATTGCGAGAGATAAACAACATTAGTCAATATGACATGTTTACTGATGATCCTGATGATGTTAATGACCCCAAAAGAAGGAAAATAAGAGACAGTTTAATGATGAATAATGATTATTCAATACATATTAGGATAGAGAAAAGCAAGGTTTTTTCACATCAATTTTTTGCCACACTTGTAGCAACAAGTTCTGCAACTTTGATTCCTGTTCCATACAAAACATATTATCATCTGGAAGTTAAAGTTTATAACAAAGATAAACAACTAATTTATACTATTCTAAGAGATGCATCCATAACCAAATGGGTTCAACCTGTTCTTATAGTTTTTTATCCATTTTATCCAGAAGAACGTAAAAAAGAAGAAATCTATCTAAATTTCTTACATGATACTTTTAAAGAAATTGAGAATTCTAGAATCTTAAAATAATAGTAAAATATAAAAGTTATGAATTATGGAGACACAAATAAACTAGAGTGTCTCCAAGATAGATTTTCTAAACTCTTTCACCTTTTAAAGTCCATCCGACTGCATCAATAATTTTTAAGGTTACAAAAGTATGTATGAGATCTTCTGTGCCTTTAAAAACAGTAATTTTAAAATCCCTGGTCTTTCCACATAATTCATTTGTATCTTTTTTACTAATTCCTTCGATATAAACTTCAACAATTTTACCGATTTGTTCTTTATATTTTTCATGAGTAATCTCAGTTTGGAGATCAATCAATCTTTGTAATCTAAGCAAACGAATATCTTCTGGAACCTGATTGTCAAAATGTTCAGATTTAGTACCAGTACGAGTAGAGTATTTAAACATAAAGGCAAAATCATAGCGAATTTCTTTCATCAGATTAAAGGTTTCTTCAAATTGTTCATCTGATTCTCCTGGAAAACCAGCAATTACATCAGTAGTGATAGCAATATTTGGAATAGCCAGTCTGAGTTTTTTTATTAGGTTTATATAGTGTTCTTTGGTATAACCTCTGTTCATAGCTTTTAAAACATCATTATTACCACTTTGAACAGGTAAATGGATATGTTCGCATAATTTATCACAATCAACCATAGCTTTGATCAAATCATCAGACAAATCCTTTGGATGAGAAGTGATAAATCTAATTCTTTTTATTGTATCAATTTCATTAATCTTTCTGAGTAAATCAGGAAAACTCATATCATTCCAACGATAAGAATTGACATTTTGACCTAATAAAGTGATTTCAAAAAATCCTGATTCACCAGCTTTTTTAACTTCGTTTAAAATATCTTCTGCAGGTCTGCTACGTTCTCTTCCCCGTACATAAGGTACAATACAATAAGTACAATAGTTATTACAACCCCTCATAATCGTAATAAAAGCATTATTTTCATCTATTCTCACAGGATATATTTCAGAATAAATCTCTAAATGATCCATAAGGGTTTCATTAACAAAATGCTTTTTATCCTGAAGATTTTCAATAATTGAGGGTAATTTAAAATAATTATCAACTCCTACGACAAAATCAAGTTTTTTATTAATAGTCTTTAATTCTTTTCCCAGTCGCTGAGCCATACATCCAACCACTCCAATCAATATATTTGGATTTTCATACTTTCTAGAAATCTCATTTGAAATTCTCCCTATAACTCTGTCTTCAGCATGTTGGCGAACAGAACAAGTGTTAAAAATAATAATCTCAGCTTCAGATATATCTGAAGTTAATTCATGTCCTGATTTTATTAATATTGATGATATCATTTCACTATCAGCGATATTCATTTGACAACCATATGTTTCAATTATAAATTTCATTTATTCTCCTAAAATATATCCTTTATCTAATATCCATTCTTGAGACAAAACACAATTCTGAAAATAAAATGTCAATATATCATTGTACAAATAACCTTCGTATGCCTGTGCAATAGCCCCTAACTGACACATTCCAACCCCATGTCCCATTCCTTTACCATAAAGAGTAATCTTATCCTGTTTAATCTCGAAAGTAAAAAAAGAACTGTTACAATGATTAAAGAAAGATCTAATATTTAGCTCTTTATTTAATATCTCAGAACCTTGAGTTCCAATTATTTTTAGTTTTATAATTCTACCAGATTCTCCCCGTTTAATAATTATTAAATCTTTAATGGCACCAATTTTGAGTTTATTACTTAATTCTTTTAAAGAATATGTTTTTTCCCATTCATAAGAATTTTTATACCATGCATTTTTAGATTTCATTTCTGAGCAGTATGATCTATTATCAGATTGAAGATAATCTTCAATACTTCTCTCACTTCTAAGATCAATATTATGAACTCTGGAATCAGATAAAGAGCGTAAATAGGGAATATCTTTTGACCAAACATCCTTTGAATTTTCTGTTCTCCCACCACAAGAACTGTGAAAAACAGCATCAATCACTTCATTATTAAAAAGTAAAACCTGACCAGAGGTTTCAATAGATGCTCTGTAGGTAGATTCTGTCTGTTTATCTAAGCCTTTATATACCTGACAATGAACAGTATTACAGAGATCATACCCATCATCAACATGTCGATTACTTAGAATTTTGAACAAAGTCTGGGATCTTGCTGCCACAGCTTGTGCTTTTAAAGCTTCATAAGGCGCATCTGTGCCGATTTCGCACGGGATAACGCCAGCAACATACTCTTCCATCTCTATTGTATTTATTACTCTTAGAGAACCATTATATGAATCTTTGAAAGTAATCATTCCATTATAGCTGATTTGATTTACAATAATAGGATTGGCAGAGATTACAGTAATGGGTAGATTCATCTCTTTGACTGGTAAATTTCGATTAATAGAAATAACTCTAATCTTTCCTGGTTCTTGTATTATTTTATAACTTTTTAAATGATATGCATTTGCTTTCACTTCAGCTCTTTGTTTGGTTGAGTAAGAACTCCTTGAAACACTCACAGGAACCTTTTTTATAATGAATTTACCATCAGACCAATCATTAATAAAAATCGAATCAGCTCTAAATTCCAAATCATTAACAATTTCTCTACTTATGATAAAAAACTGTTCTTTTGAACGAACATATTCAAGTGAAAGGAAATTTGTATGATCTAATTCACAAACAGTTGTATCTTGGCCAACAAAGAAATTAGAGTTTGATTTCAAGGATACTTTATCATCATCAAAAAGAAAGATATCGAAGTATAATCTATTATCAATAAACTTTGCAGCCATTAAAGAGGAATAATTCAAATAAAAGAAAAGGAGCAAACAAAAAGTCAGCTCCTGTTTTATTAAGATAATTTTCATTCTACGAAATTTTAGATCCTGAAGGCATTTCTTTTTCTGTTGTTAAAACTGAAAGCTTACCGTCAAATTTAGCGGCAAGAATCATTCCTTCTGATACTTCATTCATTAGTTTTCTTGGCTTTAAATTGATTAACATGACAATTTGTTTTCCAATCAAATCATCAGGATTATAATATTGAGAAATTCCTGCTACAACCTGACGTTTTTCAGTACCAATTTGCACCAGAAGTTTAAGGAGCTTATCAGACTTTTTAACTTTTTCAGCTTCCAGTACTTTTACAACACGAATATCCAATTTTGTAAAATCTTCAAAATCTATTTCAGGACTAAAGGGTTCAAATTCAGCTTTTTTGACCTCTTCCTTAGCTTTAGCTTTGGTTTTTAGTAAATTTATTTGGTCAGAGATTTGATCATCTTCAATTTTTTTAAAGAGAGGGTAAATATCAGCTATTGCAATATCCTTATTGATTAACATAGTAATATTCTCCCAATCAGAATTAATAGGTAAACCCATCATTTTTTGAAGGGATTCCATTGATTTTGGTAAAATGGGATAAAAGACATAACTAAGGGATTTAAGAATATTGGCACATACATAAATTGTTTCTTTTGCAAGAGCTCTATTTTCTTTTATGGTAGCCCAAGGCTTACTCTCATCGAAGTATTTATTCCCTAAACGTGCTATATCCATAGCTAGTTTTGTAACTTTTCTTACTTTAAATTCTTTATATGATTGATGAATTTCATTAACTAATGCTTGATAATCTTTTATAACTGATTTTGAATTCTCAGACAGATTTTCACAATAAGGGATGGTATCGTTAAAATTCTTTTTTGAAAAACTTAAAACTCTATTGACCAGATTTCCCAATATATTTGCTAATTCGTTATTAACCTTATTTTGAAAATCTTTCCATGTAAAATCAGCGTCTTTACTTTCAGGAGCATTCACTGCCAAAGTATATCTGAGTAATTCTCCATCAAAATACTTTAAATAGTCTTCAACCCATATTGCCCAATCTCTTGAAGTAGAGACTTTATCACCCTCAATAGTTAAGTATTCGTTTGCAGGGATATCTGTAGGTAATACATATTTTTCATTTTGTCCCATTAATATAGAAGGCCAAATAATTGCATGAAAGGGAATATTATCTTTACCAATAAAATGGATTAATTTTGTATTTTGATCAAGCCAATACTCTTTCCACTTATCTGGTTGACCCAATTTTTCAGCCCATTCAATAGTTGATGAAATATAACCAATAGGCGCATCAAACCATACATATAATACTTTACCTTCTGTTCCGTCTATAGGAACTTCCACTCCCCAATTAATATCCCGGGTAATAGATCTTTCAATCAATCCTTCTTCAATCCAGTTTAATATAAATTTTAAAACATTATCTTTCCAATTAGTTTTGGTTTGTAACCATTCTTTTAATGGCTCAGAAAATTTTGTAAGATCAAGAAACCAATGCTTAGTTTCTCGGACTACAGGAGGATTTGAACAGATTTTACAGGTGGGTAGAACAAGTTTAGTTGCATCAATTAACTTTCCGCAAGCATCACATTGATCTCCTCTGGCACCATCAGCACCACAATGAGGACATTTTCCTTCAACATAACGATCGGGTAAAAAACGAGAATCATGTTCGCAAAACATTTGTTGTGTTGAATGAGTATTTATAAAACCATTGTGTAACAATTCTAAAAAGAATTTTTTAGATAAAGCATGATGTTTTTCTCTGGCTGTACCAGAAAAATTATCAAACTTAATCATCATACCATCAAAACTAGTTTTAATACTTTGATGGTAAAAATCAACAATTTCTCTGGGTGTTTTTCCCTCTGCTTCAGCTCTAATGGAAATTGGAGCCCCATGTTCATCTGTCCCGCATATATAAATGACATCTTCTTTATTCATTTTTAAGAATCGCACATATATGTCAGCAGGTAAATAAGCACCAGCAATATGCCCAATATGTAATTTACCATTTGCATAGGGTAAAGCACTTGTTACTATATATTTATCCACATAGTCTCCTAATCTTTCAGATAATTTGTAATTAGTTTTCTAATATCTCTTAAATTATAAGGTTTTGAGATGACTTCATGAAAACCCATCTCTTTATAAACATCAATATCATCATCTAAAAACATTCCAGAAGCAAGTATTGCAGTAAAATCAGTATCAATGGAAAATAGATACTTATAAGTATCAACCCCTGTATAATTATCCAGATTCATATCAAAGATCACAATTTGGATTTCATGATGATTTTCTTCAAAAATTTTTATGGCGTCCTCATAGGTTTGAGCAACGTATAATGGAACATTTATCAATCTAAACATTTCCTGGCTTAATTCGCATAAAGTCTCATCATCTTCCACCAGCATTACTTTTTTTTTCATAACTTATCCAATCACATATTTATCATGTATGAGTTTTAATAATTCTTCAAGATTGTTTGATTTTACCAAACATTTTAACCCTAATCCAGATGTTTGAATTTGATAAATTTCCTGATTATTATTTGAAAGATAATAAGTAAAATCTTCTAAAAAATCTTTATCATTTGCAATTCTAATACCTGTTAAGGTAAAAGAAGTGTATATATCATCATTGATTTTATAATCTATCAATTGACTTTTTAACTCATCAGTTAATCTTAAGGTATATTGATCTTCAAACAGAACATTTATTTCATCCGATTGAACATAGAGATCAAACACATCTGTTTGAATTATGTTAATAATTTCCCATAAAGCCTTTTCTGATTTGATTTGCAATAACTTTAATCTATCTTTATGCGCTAAAGCCTTTACAGTTGATTGCTCCATATTTTGTAATACCATAGTACCCTCTTGAAAAGTAAAAGAAGATTTTACTTCGATTGGAATATTATATTTCATAGCAAATTCTACAGAACGAGGATGAAGTACTTTTGATCCTCCATATGTTAGAAAAAGCATTTGTTCATAAGAAATTCGATTTATCTTTTTTACACTTGAGATATAGCGAGGATCTGAGGTATAGACACCGTCTACATCAGTGAAAATTTCACAAAGTTCAGCCTGTAAATAACAAGATAAAGCAACAGCACTTGTATCTGACCCACCACGACCCAATGTAGTTATTTCTTTATCAGAACTAACTCCTTGAAATCCCGCTACAATCACAATTTTATTTTTTTCTAATTCTTCTTTAATCCGGAAAGCATTAACTGTTTGAATTTTAGCATTGCCATGCACACAATCAGTAATAATGCCACTTTGAGATCCTGTAAATGAAATTGACTTCTCGTTTCGTTCATGTAAAGCTAAAGCTAACAAAGACATAGATATTCTTTCTCCAGCTGTTAATAACATGTCCAATTCTCTTGGATTTGGATGTTCAGATATCTCATGAGCTAAAGAAATCAATAAATCGGTGGTTTTTGCCATTGCTGAAACGACTACAACCAGAGTTTTTCCTTTTCTTTTTTCTTCAACCAAATGATCGGCAATAGCTTTAATTCTTTCAATACTTCCGACAGAAGATCCGCCAAATTTCTTTACAATAATTCCCAAGATTAATCTCCGAAACTCATATTATCAATTAGTCTGGTCTGACCAATATAAACAGCGATGAGTATGCGAGTATCTTTTGTTAAAAAATCAGTTTTTTCTAAAGTATTAGGATTAATGAATTCAATATAATCAATCTTACCATTTTCCTTCAGAATAATGTTTCGCATTTGTTCCAGAATTTCCTGAGCATTTTTATTGCCTTCCTTAAATTGTTTTCTGGCATATAAAAGTGAACGATTTAAACATAAAGCTTGTATTCTTTGTTCATTATTTAAATAAGAATTTCTTGAACTCATTGCCAAACCATCAGATTCTCTCACAATTGGGCATGGAATAATTTTAGTATTAAAATTCAAATCTTTAATCATTTTATTGAGAATTGTAACTTGTTGAAAGTCTTTTTCTCCCATGAACATTAAATCGGGTAGAATGATATTCATAAATTTTGCTACAATTGTCGTTACACCCTTAAAATGCCCTGGTCTTGAAGCTCCACAATACAACGTAGAGATGCTTTCAACCTCAATCCATGTCTTATATCCCTGTGGATACATTTCGCTGGTATTAGGAGAAAATATAACGTCTACAGACAATTCTGACAGCAGAAGGAGATCTCTTTCAAAATCCTTTGGATACTTATCCAAATCTTCATTGACTCCAAACTGAGAAGGATTAACATAAATACTGACAATTGTAATGTCAGATTGAAGATTTGATTGTTTTACCAAAGACAAGTGTCCTGAATGGAGATATCCCATGGTAGGCACAAAACCAATAGTTTTTGAGATGATAGATTTTCTATATTCGTTCATTTCTGCAATGGTTCTGATTATTAACGGTTTATTCATATTTTTACTGTTTCCATGATTTCATTATTTTCATCAACAATCACAACATTAGGTTTATGCTCTTTAATTTCTTCTTCTGATAAAAGACCATAATTAACAATGATTACCTGATCCCCTAATTGAACTAAACGAGCGGCAGCACCGTTGATACCTATAATACCACTGCCTCTTTCTCCTTCAATCACATAAGTTTCAAAGCGATTGCCGTTTTGAATATCAAATATCTCTACTTTTTCGAATAACTTGATTCCAACAGCATCAATTAAATCACGATCTATAGTTATACTTCCATGATAATTTAAATCTGTCTGAGTGATCGTAGCACGATGTATTTTACTAAGCAACAGAGTTCTGAACATTTTTTTCTCCCTATAATAATCTTTGTTTCAATGAAAAATGTGAGATGATTTTTGTAAACAGATTTTTTATTTTTGAGAGGTAGTTTCTCACAATTATTACAATTTACAATAAATTAGTGTATATAAATTTTACTAAACATTCAGGCTCATAGGTCTTTTTTGCTTGTTTCAATCCCTCGATACCCATATCTTGTTCTCTGTTTATATATTTATACTTATTTTCAACAAATTTTGCGACTTCATGATTTATAATCTGAGCAGATCCTTTTAAGGATGGATCAAATTTCTCAAAATGTACAGTAACTGTATCTTCAGTTTGAGGACTAAAGATAGAAAAAGCAATGGGTTTACTATCAATAAGAATCATTAACCCTTTTGATTCAATTTCTTCCCAATATCTAAAAGTGTTTTCGATAGCACTAAATTCAATTTTTAGATAGTCGCTATCCAATTCTCTTTGATTTTTCCAATTGTTCGATAAATGTGTAATAATATCTCGATCTTCTTTTTCAATTCTTTTTACTTCATATTCTGGGTTAAGTCGTTTAAATTGAGATATTAAATTCTTTTTTTTTGCTAATTTTTTCCCAGATAATGCAACAAGTTTTGATGAAAGATATATATAATCTGACCAATTATCAGATGGAGTTAATTTAAAAAGATCTGTAACAGAAGGATATTCATTAGCGTAGCATTCAGGAATTAATATTATTTCTGCTTCGGGATGGATCTCCTTTTTAAATTCCAAAACCAACTGTTTTAATTCTTCTGGAGTAAACAATTCGCCAATTGGAAAAAAAATATAATAATAAACTGGGTTATAGATAATAATACGTTCTTTGTAAAAACAAATCTTTATATCATAGTGTTCACCCCAAGTATAAAGATTGCTGATATTATAATCACATGTCCATCGTGGATATTTTGATAACATGGATTTTAAACTATCAAAATGCTCAAAAGTTAAGTTTTTTAATTCTATCATAATTTTCCTTTGAAGATAAAAGGAATATGGTTTTCCATTATTTCAAAGCTTAAAGATTTATAAAAAGGAATAGCATCAGGTTCACTGATCAGTCCTATCCAAGAGATTTTATTCTCTTCTAAGTTTTTAATAATTGCTTTTATTATAGCTTTACCAATTCCCTGTCCTCTGAATTCTTTTAATACAGCAACATCTTGAATGTACGCATCACTCACACCATCACTAATGGCCCGCCCCATTCCAATGATACGATTTTCTTTTTTTGCAATCACAAAACAGTATGATCCTGCAATAATTTTATTTATAAACTGAGGATCTGCACCGTCATTTTCTTCAACCCACCAGTTAGCATCCTTATATAGCATTATCAAATCATCAAGAGGAGCATTTTTAATAATCAATATTTCTATCATTTTTTTCCCTTTCTCTAATTATATATTAGATAAAAGACAAAAAAAAACAAAAATATTTTATTCGTTTGAGAGTTTTATTAAAAAATTATTAATAACAATTGTATGGTCCTGAGTACTGATTTTATATGATTTGCAATTTTCAATTTTAGATACTTTTATAGCATAACTTTCTTTAAAATGGTTATTTAAAATATTAAATTCTGTTATTTTTTCATGATGCTTAATATCATGTAATGGTACCCATACAGAATCAATATGAAAAAGAACATCTTTTCCAATTATAATTTTAGAACCAGAAAAACTCTTTAACTCATATAAGTCTGTTTGATCAGAAAACTCGCAACTAATAATCTGAGTTTCTTTATGACTCAAAGAAACTGTAAAAATTTTCTTTTTTTCTTTTAAAAGTGCTAATAAATTTGAGATTGAACCATAATAAAAATGCTTCTGAGATTCTTCTCTCATCCAGATTCGGGCTTTATCGCTAATTAAAAAACTCATATTAAAATCTCTTTAAGAAGGATTTTAAGGTATTGTGATTTGCTTTTTGCATTTGAGGATCCTGTTGAAATTCTTTAATAGAAAGTACACCATACTGATTAGTCGTATTTTTTCTAAGAGAGAGTTTCAACACTTCAATATATTTACCTTCTTTAGTTGTTAAAAACAAAGTACTATCTCCTGTTGAATCAATAAAATTAAAATTTGCAGATTTCCCAGTTACAAACTTAGAACTTTTATAAAAATCATTTATATTAAGACCTAAAGCTGATCCCACGATTGCCAAAGCAGAATCACTTTCAAATACAATAATCCCATTTTTATCAAATAATTGGACACCTAAATCAATTGTTCGCAGTATTTCAAAAGAAAAGTTTTTAAAATTCTCTAATTCAATTTCAGCTTTTGACTTTTGTCTGGCAAGTTCAGAATGATATTTTTTTAATTTTATATATGATTGTACTCGCATCATCAAGATATTTTCATTAAAAGGTTTTCGAAAAACATCATCAGCTTGAGAAGAATAAATCTCTGAAAACTCTGGTGAGTCTTCATCTAATGCAGTTACTAGGATAACAGGAGTATATTTTTTTTGGTTTGATTTTATATATTTGCATATTTCATCTCCATTTTTGTATGGCATGAGGACATCTAACAGAATTAAGTCATATTCATTTTGATCATACTTTTCTATTGCTTCTTTACCATCAATTGCTTCATCAATAATAAAATTGTAATCTTCCAAAATTCTTTTTAAAATGAACCGTGATTCTTTGTTATCATCTGCAATAAGAACCCTGTTATTACTACTCATTTGTTACACTCTCTGGTTTAATAGTTTCTGTTTTATGTTGGTCGTTTAAAATTTTTTGCATTTCCTTTTCCATTGCTTCTCGAACAAAGATGATTTCAACTCTTCTGTTAGAGGCTCTTGATTCAGGAGAATCGTTATTCGTTACAGGACGATATTCGGCAAACCCTTCTGCAGATAATCTTTGAGGGGGAATTCCATGTTCTATAAAAAAACGGACGACTTCACAGGCTCGTCCTGTAGATAATTCCCAGTTTGATGGATATATTGCATTTTTTATTGGAGTATTATCTGTATGACCTTCGACCCGAACATTATATGGAAATTTCTGCAATAAATCATTTATCTTCTTTAATAAATCAGTTGCAGAATCTTCAATAACTGCTTTGCCAGGATTAAATAAAATGATGTCTGATATTGTGATAACATATCCTTTTTCATCGACTTTAGTTTTAACCTGTCCTCCTAATTTATTGGCAAAAATGAATTCTTTAACTTCAGAATCGATCTTTTGTGCTTCTTTCTGTACCATTCCACCCAATTCATCTACTGCATTTTGTTTAGGTTTTTCTTTGGATTCATCCATCTTTAATCCGACAGTAGTTCCTGCCATAGGCACATTTTCGTTACCAATGGCAGATTTTAAAGATTGAGCAATAGCTTCAAATTTATCTTTCTCAACTGAAGACATGGAAAAAAGAAGAACAAAAAAACATAATAATAAAGTTACCATATCTCCATAGGTAACCATCCATTCAGGAGCACCTTCGGGTGTTTCTTCAGGAGATTCTAAGTTCTTATTGCTATCATCTTCGTCTGAAGGAACCATTTTAACCTCTATTTTTGTGCAGCATTCATTTTCTTACGCATTTCGCCTGATAAGAAAATTGCTAATTTATCTTCAATAATATTTCTAGACTCACCCTTAGAAATTGATTTAATAGCTTCTAAAGTCAATCGCATAGCCAAAGACTCATCTTCTGATCGTCCTTTGAGCTTTGTTGCTAAAGGTGTAGCAATCAAATTTGCTATTAAAGATCCATAAAAAGTTGTGATTAAAGCTACTGCCATACTAGGACCAATCTTGCTTGGATCAGAAAGATTAGCCAACATTTGAACCAAACCGATTAAAGTACCAATCATACCAAAAGCAGGTCCAAACTTCGCTATGTCATTCCAAATATTACGGCCAATAGCATGACGCTCCTTCATGAGTCCGATTTCTCCACCCATAATATCCATGATCACACTTAAGGAAGTACCATCAGCTATCATTTGTAAGCCTTTTTTAAAGAATTCATCCTTTACAGCCCCTAACTCCTTTTCCACTGCAACAATCCCCTGAGTTTTAACAATGGTTGCAAATTTTGAAGCATCTGAAATTATTGTGTGAATTTCCATAGGTTTATGAAAGATTGCTTTTCGGGTTACTTTTAATATCAAAAAAACTGTTTTCATGGGATATGCAATAAACATTGCAGCAATTGTACCACCACCTACAATCATCATGGATGGGTAATCAATAAAGACCTTTAAACTTCCACCCATCATTATCGAAACAAGAATTAATGCTAAACCAGCAATAATTCCCATTAAGGTTCCAATATCCATTATAACCTCATTTTTTATAGGATGACTTACTATAAAAATTACTTTTAAAAAAGTCAAGAAAATAGTTTTTCTTTTTAATATCTCATTGATACATTTAATCAGAGAATATCAATTACTATAAATCAAATCATTAAAATTTTGTCATATTATGACTAATTTTAAAAAATCATATGTCCAAGGAACTCCCCTTTACCATCCCTTCTTGGTATAAGAGAAGTATAGTAATAGATTAAGAATAATAAAAAAACTTCTTGATTCATACAAAATTAATAATTTGGTGTTGTTTCAATAGGGTTATAGACAGTTGTCTTTAGAGAAACCAAATCTTCAAGTACTCATGTCAATAGAGAACCTGCCTATATTGAAAAGATTAATTATTTAGGTTTTTAGAGAAAAAAGACAAGTGAATTAAAAAATTATGCTCTTAATTTGAATTAAGAATTGATAAAATCTGAAAACATTAAAAAAAGCTTGACTATAAAGTTAATTTATTGTCTTTAAAACTCAATAATAAAATTTTAGGAGTTCTATTATGAAGACAAACCAAAACGGTGTTAGTGTCTATCGTATAGTAAGTATTATATTTTTGTTAGCTTTAATTGCTGTTTTGTCACTTCCAAAAATGTTTGATCTTAATAAAAAACAAAAAGCTGAAGACTGTATAAGAAATATGAAAGAGATTAAATCTGCTTGCGAAACCTATATGAGTGACAGAAATGAAGTTTTTACTGGTAATACTGGCGATTTAGTTCGATTTAAGTATCTAAAAACTTCTTTTGAAGAATGTCCTGAAGGTAGTGTTGGAGACAAATATATAATTTCTATTAATAAAGATACAAGAGAAGTGACTGTAAAATGTCCAAATGAAGGACTATTTAAAGATCATGTATTATCTACAAAATAATTCTTAATATTTTTATAACCTTCAGGTACTACCTGGAGGTTTTTTTCTTATGATAAAAGGGAGATTCTATGAACTATAAAGAATTTTTATCTCATATTTTTGAACGTTATTCTGGAAATGTAAAACTTGGACTAGAAAGAATCTATTTCATTTTAAAAGAGATGGATAATCCTGAAAAAAAAATAAATGGTATTCATGTAGCTGGGACAAACGGAAAAGGATCAACCTCTGCTATTAATGAAAGTTTATTCATACATCACGGACTTTCTGTGGGGATGAATACCTCTCCACATTTAATGGATTACTGTGAAAGATTTAGAATTAATGGAAAAAATGTATTTTATACAGAGATTTTGGAAGTCTATTTGGAATATTCTGAAATTTTTGACAAATATGATGCTTCTTTTTTTGAGATAACAACTGCAATTGCTTTTGCTCTTTTTCACAAAAAGAATTTAGATGTTACAGTCATGGAAGTTGGGTTGGGTGGCAGATTAGACGGAACAGAGCCTTTTAATGCTACAGTGTCTGTTATCACAACCATCTCTCTTGATCATCCTAAAAGTTTAGGCGATTCTATTGAAAAAATAGCTTTCGAAAAAGCTGGAATTATTAAAACAGGAGTTCCAGTTGTTTTAGGAAATATCGTTGAAGAAGCCAAAAATGTAATTCTTAAAGTAGCTGAACAAAAGAAATCTCCTGTTTTTGAATATAAAAAAGATTTTTTTGTAGAAAATATTTCTGTTACCAAGGATGGAACCATATTTGATTTCTCTTTTCCAAATAAAGGGATAGAATTCAAACAATTGTGTGTAAATCTAATTGGAGATCATCAAGCAATCAATGCTTCAATTGCGATCACTGATTTTATTTTATATTGTGAAATATTTGAACATAAAATTAATGAAAATTCTATTCGAAAGAGTTTGATGAAAGTAAATTGGTTTGGCAGAATGCAAATTTTAAAGCATAAACCTTTAGTAATAATTGATGGAGCTCACAATGAAGAAGGAGTCCATGCTTTAATTAGTAATCTGAACAAAATGTTTCCAAACACTTTCAAGCGCTTTGTCGTTGCCATATTAAGAGATAAAAAGCTTGATAATATGATTGCAGAAATCTGTCAAAATGCCCAAGAAATTTATATATCTAAAAATCACTCTGAACGGGCTGCAGATTTAGAAGAACAAATGCTTGTAGCTAAAAAATTTCTCATCCCAAGTTTTTCATCAAATGATGTTGTTACAGCCACATTAGAAGCATTAAAAAAGACTAAAGATGATGAAATCTTAATTATTACAGGATCTTTATATACTATCGCAGAAGTTCTTTGCAAAAAAGATGAGATATTTAATGGCTAATAAAAAATTTCAAAGTTTAATTGAATACATATTATTAAGAACTTTTTTAGCTACCTTTGGATTGCTACCTTATAAATTTATTGCTTATAGTATGGCTATGTTATTCGTTTTTGCAGGCAAAATACTCAGAATCCGCAGATCTTTAGTAACCAAACAACTAAAAATGGTTTTTCCTGATTGGACAGATAAAAAAATCGTTCAAATCGCTGATAATGTTTATTATCATCTAGGTATAACTGCCGCTGAGGTTTTTTTTGCTGATGATAATTATTTGTTTAAAAGGGCTAAATATGAAGGTTTTGATTATATTAAGAATGCATTGAAAGAAAAGCAAAAAATAATTTTTGTTTCTGCGCATTATGGAAACTGGGAATTAGGAGCTAAATATGTTGCAATAAATAGCAATCGTTTTTATACAGTGGTAAAAAAGCAAAGGAATCAGTATTTTGATCATTATATCAACAACAAAAGATTAAAATCAAACATATACACTATTCCAATGACCAGTGCGTTAAAACATATTTTTACAGCATTAAACAATAATTATGTTGTTGCCTTTTTAGTGGATCAACATGCCAATAGTCAAGGAATAAGAATCCCCTTTTTAGGATATGAAACTAATGTTTTTACCTCTGTTGCCAAAATGGCTTTAAAAACTGGAGCTATAATTTTACCTTGCTTTGATATTAGAGAAGGACTAGTAAATCATAGAATGATTATCTGTGAGCCTATAAAAACCGAAAATCTCATAAATGATGATGCAAATGTACTTGACATTACAAAAAAAATCATGTATACTATCGAAGTATTCATCAAAGAGCATCCAGAACAATGGTTTTGGGTACACCGAAGATGGAGAGATTAAGGAGGATAAAATGAAAGTTATCCAAATAGTTTCTGAACTAAGTCCCTTTACAGGAAAATCCCGTATAGGAGTTTTGCTAGAACAATTTATCATGAATTTAAACCATAGGCATGCTTTTACCATTATGCCTTGGTATGAAGACTTAAAATTTCAAAATAATAATCAAGTTCATCATATGCATTTCAAAAATCATACTGTTTTTAAAACACTATTACCCGGCTCTGATTCTGAGGTTTTTCTTATCAAACCCTTAAAAGGTTACTTTCCTAATTTTTCTGAAGATGATCAACACTGCTTATTTCAATTTTCTTATACAGTTGTTGAATTTCTGCAAACCTTTGATGAACCTTTTATCTTACACCTTCATGGAATAGCCTGTGGATTGATTCCCCTGCTTTTAAAAAGTATTCCTTCCACAAAACATATAAAAACTCTTTTCACTTTGCATAGAATTAATAATGACATTCCAATTTATGAAGAATCGTTTGCTAAATATGGGTTATCTGAATTTCACAAAAATGAAATTATGACCTATGGAGCAGATTCAAGTTTAAAGATTGGGTTACTTTTTGCAGATCTTATCAATACGACTAGTAAACAATATGCCAATGAAATTCAGTCAGAAGAGTTTGGAAATGGTCTTGAACGCTTTTTTCAAAAAAGGGTTAATGAAATCTATGGCATCATGAATGGAGTTCGCTACGGGATTTGGAATCCAGCCCTTGATTCTTATTTACCATGTAAATACTCTCTGGAAAATCTACAAGGCAAATTTTACAATAAAGTTATTTTACAGGAAAAAACGGGATTAGAAGACAGAGAAGAATTTCCTATATTCTTTTTTGGCACAAGATTATCTGAAGAAAAGGGGTTGGACTTAATTGTATCGATCTTGCCAATTTTAGCAAAAATGCCTCTCCAGTTGTTAATCTATGGACTAGGTGAGGATGAACTTATTGTGACCTTAGAAAATGAAATCCATAAATACAATAATATCAGATTCATTCAAGAATATGATGAAGATTTTGTTCATTTAATTTTAGCAGGTTCAGATTTTATCTTATTACCTTCCAAAATAGAACCTGATGGAATATCTTTTTTATACGCACTTCGTTATGGCTTAATTCCTGTAGCATATAAAACTGGTGGTTTTGTTGATGCTGTCTTCGATCAATCCTGTGGAGATTCATCCAAAGTTAATGGATTCTTTTTCTCAAGTTATGATGAAAATAGCCTGATTTCTATCATTAAAGAAACACTAGACGTTCATAAAGACAAATTACTTTTTGATGTATATGTTAAAAATGCTATGTCCGCTGATTGGTCATGGAAAGTATGCGTAAAACAATATGATATTCTTTATCAAAAACTTGATAACTAAAATAATAAAGACCGGGTTTCCCCGGTCTCTTTTTTTATTTTATTTCCTGATTTTCAATATTATGTTTAATTACTTTTCCCTGTACAATAAATACTGTATCTTCAGCAATATTAGTACATAAATCAGCAATTCTTTCCAAATTCTGTGTGATTCGAATTAAATGAATAGAACGCTCTATATTGACTGGGTCTGCTATCATATAGGTTATTAATTCTCTGACAATTTGATCTTTATAACCATCAATCACATCATCAAATCGACAAACTTCTCTGGCAAGATCTACATCTTCTTCTGTGAAACTGTTTAAAGCATTTTTAAGCATTTTTATAGTTTCTCTTGCCATATTTGGTAAATCAATTAACTGCTTTAAAGACGGGCGATTAATTAAAAATTGGGAGCTGGTGATAATGTTGACTGCCATATCCCCCATTCTTTCCAAATCACTATTCATTTTAAATATCATTAATATTGTACGCAAATCTCTTGCTTCAGGTTGATAAAGAGCTATCATACTGATACATTTTTCCTCGATTTCAACTTCCAGACTATTGATAATTTCTTCAAATTCTAATGCTTCTTCAAGTTTATTTTTATTCTTTTCTAATAATCCCTGAATGGATATTTCAATCATTTTTTCTACTAAAGATGATTCGTGTAAAATCTTTTCTCTTAATTCTATAAGCCTGCTTTTCAACATAATAATCCTCCTAAATTAATTTCAACCAAATTTTCCAGTTAAATATTCTTCTGTTCTTTTATCTGTAGGAACTGTAAATAATTTTTCAGTTAATCCATACTCAATTAATTCACCCAAATAAATAAACATGGTATAATTCGACACTCTGGCAGCTTGTGCAATATTATGTGTAACTAAAATGATAGTTACCGTATCTCTCAACTCAACAATAAGCTGTTCTATCTTTCCAGTTGCTTTTGGATCAAGTGCAGAGGTTGGTTCATCTAATAAAAGAATATCAGGATGCATTGCTAATCCTCTGGCAATACATAATCTCTGCTGTTGTCCACCTGATAAAAAGGTACCTTTTCTATGAAGTTTATCTTTTACTTCATCCCATAAAGCTGATTTTTTTAAAGTTTCTTCAACAATTTGATCTCTTTCATGACGAGTTAAACGGATATCATTTAATTTATATCCTGAAATGACATTGTCATAGATACTCATAGTTGGAAAAGGATTAGGTCTTTGAAAAACCATCCCGATTTTTCTTCGTAGCATTATGGGATTCATTTTAAAGATATCTTCATTATTCAATAAAATACTGCCCTTTACTCCTGTATTTGGTAAAAGCTCATGCATTCTGTTAATACATCTCATCAGTGTAGTCTTTCCACAACCAGAAGGTCCCATAATCGCATGAACTTTATTTCTTTCAAATGAGACATTAATGTTTTTGACAATATCTCCATCTCCATAGGAAGCATAAAAATTCTCTATCTTTAAAACTGAACTTTCCATTTTTTAGAAACTCCTTTTGCAATTAGATTTAAAAGTAAGACAAAAACACATAAAACAAGTGATATTCCCCAAGCAAATGAATTATCTTGAGGATAAGGGCTGGAAGCATAAGTATATATCATCAAAGGCATAGAATTCATAGGTCTTAATATATTCATGTTTAAAAAGGGACTTCCCAAGGCAGTGAAAAGCAAAGGAGCTGTTTCACCTGCTATACGAGCAACACTTAATAAGACTCCTGTTAATATACCATTTAATCCACATGGTAAGATCACTTTAAAGATTGTTTTAGAATAAGGAACTCCTAAAGAAAGAGATGCCTCTTTTAAAGATTCAGGTATCATTTTTAATGTTTCTTCAGTAGAACGAATGATTACTGGTAACATCATAATTGCTAATGCTATTGAACCAGATAATGCTGAAAATTGTTTTAATGGCTTAACTATCCATATGTATGCTACAATTCCCAAGACTATTGAAGGAGAGCCTTGTAACACTTCAGTGCAAAAACGAATATATTTTGATAATCTTTTATGCTTAAATTCGGACAAGTATATTCCAACACTTACTGCAATGGGAATGGCTATTACTGAAGCTAAAAATATTATCAAAACAGAACCAACTATTCCATTAAGAATACCCCCACCACTTTCTCCCATTGGTTTCGGTAATTTTGTGATAAAATCCCAACTAATAGAACTAAGTCCCATTTTAATAACATAAAATATTATTACAAACAGTGGTATGGTTACGATAAATGACATGACAACAACTAAAGATAGAAATAATTTATCTTTTAATAACCGCCATGTAATATTTTTGTTATTCATTAGACCCTCTCATCGAACACTTGTTTTTTGAATGATTAATTTCCCAAGCATATTCGTCATGGCAGTAGTTATAAACAAAACCAAAGCCAAGTGAATTAAAGATGATAAATGTATTTTATTAACAGATTCTGCAAATTCCCCTGCTATTAATGAAGCTAAAGTATTTGCTGGATCAAAGATAGTTTTTGGCATATAATTACGATTTCCTATTACCATTGTTACTGCCATAGTTTCACCTAAAGCTCTTCCTAATGATAACAGCACACCTGCCCAAATCCCTGAACTGCAATATGGTAATATCACTTTTTTAATCACTTCATATCGTGTTGCACCCATAGAATAGGCTGCTTCTTTTAAATCATTTGGAACAAGGGTTATAACTTCTCTTGCTATCGAAGCTGTATAAGGTATAATCATAATTGCCAATATTATGGAGGCAGTAAACATACCTAAACCATAAGGTGGAACGTTCAATATCCCTGCTAACACTAACTTCATCTCAAGACCTCTGATTATTGGAACAAGTACAAACAAGCCCCATAACCCATAAACTACTGAAGGAATACCTGCTAATAATTCCACCATGCTTTTAAGAAATTCAGACAAGAATCCATTTTTAAAATACTCTCCAAGATATAAAGCAATCATGATAGAAAATGGGAAACTTATTAACAATGCTAAAAACGAAGTGATCAGAGTTCCTACAAAAAAAGGTAATGATCCATATTCCAAAGTAGTTGGATCCCAATTAGTTCCGGTATAAAACTTAAATCCAAAAGTTTTAATAGATGGAATGGATGAATAAACTAGAGTAAAAAATAATCCTATAAATAGCAAAATTACTATTAGTGAGGTTGCACTCAAATAGTTATTAAAAAATCTATCTGTTTTCATCTGGCTCCTTATTATTTAAAAATAAGGCAAGTGGTACCACCTGCCTTACGGTTTTTGACTATTTATTTTAAGACAGGTTTTCCTTTGTAGGTAATTGATTTTAAAAGTGCTAATGCTTTTGTTTGTGAATCTTTTGGAATTGGCGCATAATCAAGAGTAGAATTATATTTTTGACCTTCTGTTACCATCCATTTGATGAGCTCAACTGTCTTTTTTGCTTGTTCTGCTGTACGATTGTTATAGTTTTGTTCCTTGTATAAAATAATCCAGGAAAAACTGCTGATTGGATATCCATCCTTTGCTTCAGTATTGGTTAAAGAAACTTTTGTATCAGCAGGAATTCCTTTTGCACCAGCTAAACTTACTGATTTTAAATTTGGAGTTATAAATTTTCCAGATTTATTTTTTATCGAAGCATATGGCATTTTGTTGCTTAATGCGTAGATTAATTCGACATAACCAATAGCTCCAGGTGTTTGATTGACAGTTCCTGAAACTCCAGGATTTCCTTTTGACCCTATTCCTATTGGCCATTTTACAGATTTTCCGTGACCAACAGTTTTTGACCAATCTTGATTTACTTTATCTAAATATTCTGTGAAGATATAAGTGGTACCTGAACCATCAGAACGATAAACCACTGTAATTGGAAGCTTAGGTAATTTTACTCCAGGATTGATAGCAGAAATTCTTGAATCATTCCATACGGTAATTTTCCCTAAAAATATATCGGCAATAACTTCAGGAGTAAATTTTAATGTTTGTGATAAGGGTAAATTATAAGAAACAACTACAGCACCTAAACAAGTAGGTATATGAATTACGGGAGAACCTGCTTCATTATCTTCTTCAGCAGACATAATAGCATCTGTTCCACCAAAATCAGTAGTTTTTGCGATTAACTGTTTAATTCCACCACCAGAACCTATAGCTTGATAATTAACTTTATCACCTGTTTTGCTATATACATCAAACATTTTTGAGTATAATGGATAAGGGAAAGTAGCTCCAGCTCCCAATAATTCTAATGCTGACAATAAACTGATCCCGGTTATTAACATGAGACTGATAAACATGACTCTTTTTAACATTTAACACTCCTTTTTTTCACTTTTAATTATATATAGCTTTCCTTTCTTAATTAAAATTAAAAGAATTGTTAAGATTGTGTTAAGATTCGTGTTTTTGTAAAATAAGAAGTATTAAAAAAAATCGATAATGGCTTTTTTTGTGTATTTGTCGATAATAGAGTTAATTCTTTTTTGTCTGTGAATCATTTTGCTTTTATTGATAAAATCAGCAGTTTGCCTCGCTCCATAAATATTAGCTAAATAAAAAAGAGAATTTACTGGAATGATAATTGAAGAAAGAGGGAATTGATCTTTATGATCTGAATCATACTTTAAGCTAATAACAGAGCATAAAGTAAGTGTCCCAATATAAAAAAAACTTTGAAGTCCATCATAATAATGTTTACAGTAAATCTGCCCTGATCCTGGGATTAAAGCAGAAAATAACATAGATTTTGTTCTACTTTTTACCTGAACAGGTTGTTTTAACAAGCTAGTGATTTCAATTTTCTCATTTTCTGCAATAATTGGAAGAGAATCTACTAATGCATTAATATCTGAAGGATTAGTTTCTTCTAGCTCAACTGAAATTTTAAAATTGAGAAGTTTTTTTAAACCTATAAACTCTTGAGTTTTTATTGACTGAATTTTTTCTGAGGCAAAGATAAAATGTCTATTTTCAATATCAAACAATACTGAATGAAAAAGATATCTTGAATATAATGAATCAGTATTGGATAATTTTATTTCTAATTGTTTTAGGTAATAATCTGTTATTTCAGGCTTCTTTGACAAAAGTGAAACAGCTGAAAGTTTAATTAAATAGTTATTTTTATAATTTTCATCTGCATAAAATAGGTTTTCTTTCAATTCTGAGATTGCTCTATAATAATCTTCTTCTTCTATCAATGATTTTACATAAGAGTCGTTGATAGCAAAAATTAACCCTGAAAATAAATAAAGTATTAAAATTAGTCTAAGTTTTTTCACAATTCTTCAATCTGATCCAACAATTTGTACCCATAAGGAAAACGTGTTATCTTCGCAGGATAATATCTATATGAATATGGATGTTCTCTATAATGATTCCTGTCAATAAAAACAATTAAGGCAAAAATTATGCCTTTTGATTTGAGAGTCTTGCTAAAAAGAGTAGAACAGGAAGTATTAAATGGACACCTAGAAATCGAGTTATCCTTACTATTTTTTCTATATTTTTTTATACTAGAGGTTATTGATTTTTGTAAAATAGAAAGGGATTCTGGTTGAGAATCAATTTCGACTGATTTGTCCTCAGGATCCCATTCTATTGCATTTATTGATAAAATTAGATTTAATAAAAGAAATACTATTAACTTTTTTAAAATCATGCCTTAACTAATGGTACTATAACTTTATGATTTTTGCCTTTTAAATCTACTAATCTTACCACTGCATATTTAATCCCATCATCTAACTCTGTTTTCTTCTCACCAACTGATTCTAAATTAACATATAAAGAAGCTGGGGTTAAATCCATATATGCTCCTGTTAATAAATCAATTATAATTCCAATAATTCCACCACAAATTAAATTGCCTAAAAATAATGGTTCAAATTGTTGATTTATAAGTAAAGTTTCTGTTCTATAACCTGACATACTAATAACTACATTATATGACTGACCTTTTTTAAGAGTAACAGTTGAAGGTGTTATTCCATTAAAGACTTGTAACCCATTAGAGTTTTTTATAACAATCGATGCATTGCTGGGTGTTGAATTGATGGGGATCTGCTTTGATGATCCTTTGAAAATTGTTGCGCAGGATGTTAACCCAATCAATAATGCAATCAATAATACAAGTAAAACTACTTTTCTTTTCATAATTTCTCCTCTTAAAAAAATATTTAGCCAATATATCAAAACTTCAATCTAATTGTCAATAAATAAAATTCAAAAAACTATTATTTTTTTATATCTATCTGAATTGTTTTACTATCATGATTAGAGTCATTCATAGTCATCTTTATATATGTATCTTGTTGCTGATTTCTACCATGTAGTTGATCATTCTCTATTAATAAAACTGATACAGACGAAGGTGATATAGTAAAAAATGATCCACTAAAAAAATCTACCAAAAATCCAAATACTGAATAATAACAAAAGAATAGATTTGTGCAGGTTACAGGGTCTATTTGTCTGGATAAATCTATCGTAGCGGGCTGATATCCTTCTAATTCGACTGTAATTACATACCTTTGCCCTTTTTTTAATTGAGTAATCATAGGTGTATTGCCACTCATAATTGTAACACCTGCTTGATTTTTGATTGTTACTTTAGCATTTTTTGGTGATGAGTTTATTGGAACAATTTTTGTATTTGATCTTAAAATTGTCGCACAAGAGTTTAATAAAACAAAAGTAAATAATAATACGACTAAAACTACTTTTTTAAATTTCATAAGTTCACTCTCCTAATTATATTCTGGTTTACTAGTAAACTGCAAATTATAAAAATGCTGATACTTCTCATTACTTAAGATTAATTCAGCATGAGTCCCAACACCCACAATCATCCCTTTATCTAAAACTATTATTTTATCAGCACTCAATATTGTCGATAATCTGTGAGCTATTAATATAACTGTGCGATTTCCTGCTGCATGATCAATAGCATTTTGCACTTTCTTTTCTGAATCTGTATCCAAAGCACTGGTCGCTTCATCAAATATTAGAATTGGTGGATTACTAACAATAGCTCTGGCAATACATAATCTTTGTCTCTGCCCACCTGATAAATTATAAGCATGAGGAAGTATTAAGGTATTGTACTTATCTGGTAAATCTTCAATAAACTCATCTGCATAAGCAAATTTGCATGCATTAATGATTTCTTCATCACTTACTGGTTCTAATGAACCGTATCGTATATTATTCAAAATTGTATCAGTGAATAGTATAGATTCTTGGGTAACAATACCAAATAATTTCCTGAATGAAGTAATATCTAATGATTTTATAGAAATCCCATCTATTTTAATATCTCCTGTAACTGTATCATACATTCTATTGATCAGGTTCGCTATGGTTGTTTTCCCTGATCCTGATGCACCTATTATTGCTACTGTCTCTCCCTTTTTTATCTCAATTGAGATATCTTTTAATATATCCTGTTGTTCATTATATCTAAAACAAACTTTTTCAAACTCAATTTTATCTGAAAAATCGTTCTTCTTGACTGGATATTCTGCTTGAACTATCTCTGATGAAAAGTCCATAATTTCTACAACTCGCTCTACAGAAACCATGGCTTTTCTGATATCTGTTATGGAATTCGTCAGAGTTTTTAAGGGATGAAGCATTGAAAAAACTGCAAATATGAAGGCTGTAAAATCACCAAAAGTAAAAGTACTATTATTTGACAAGATACTCTTACTACCCACTAGCAAGATCACTACACCTGTGACCATTGTACTAATTTCTCCTATAGGCATACCAAGTGACCAATAATTTTGAGCTCGTCGCCAAAACTTGAAATACTTATAATTTATCTTTTCTAATCGATCATATTCATAATCTTCTTTGCAAAATGCTTTCACGATTCGCATACTATTTAATACTTCTTCTATGTTCGAAAACATTGTTGATAATTCATTCTGAATTTTCTTGGCATATTTTTTTATCTTCTTTGACACAAGATTTATTGTAAATGAAAATACTGGTAAAAAAAGTATACTAAATAAGAATAACCTTGTGTTTAATCGCATAGCAATATAAGCAAAAACTAAGATCGTTGAAAATTCCTTTATAAATTTTAAAAAATTATCTATAAACAAGGTATTAACGATATCAATATCATTCACCATGCGAACTATTGAGTCTCCCACCCGATTCTGATTAAAAAAAGCATAGGATTGAGATAAATACTTTCTGTAACAATAATTTCGAATAGCTGTTATTGACTTTCCTCTCAAATTAATAAAATAGTAACGATTTAATACATAAAAAACGTTTTTCAAGAAAAACAAAGCTACTAATAGAACACATATTACACCTAATAACATGTAAGGATCACTTTTAGACATGATTTGCTTGATTGATGCCCAATATGGATTAAAATAATTAACAGATAATTTAAAATTCGTTGTATGAAAAATTTGGGTAAACTCTGTGATTACTGCTTGTTTAAAACTAACATAGTCTTTAAATACAATTATTTTATCCTTCGGAGAAGTAAATATCTGATCAAATACCGGAATTACAAATGTAATGCTTAAACCACTAAAAACAGAAAAAAAAGCTAAAGTAATTAACCCCATTACTATATCATAAGGATACTTCACAACAAATCGATATATTTTCCAAATTTTATCCATATCTCACCTTATTAAATTTTTATCAATCTATATTTAATAACCTTGTTCTGTCAATAAAAAGATATTTCTTGACAAATATTGAAACTAAAATATTATGTTATAAAATTATGGAGGTGTGATGTGATGAAAAATACAAGATTACGTTTATATTAATACTATCTCTGATTTATTGTATTTGAATTTATTTTTATCATAATTCATATCTTACAGGGATAGATCCGTTTTATTGGAAAATCCCTGACTTAAGTAAAAATTCTCGGGATTTTCCCGAGATTATTTTTTATGGAGGATTATATGTTAGCTACACCCACAACTGTGGAAGAAAATAATAAAGTCATACTCGTTGGTATTTGTCATTCAGAAAGAGATAGACAAAATACCATTAATTCTTTGAATGAATTAAAACGATTAGCTGATACTGCTGGTTATGAAACAATTGATATTGTTTTTCAAAATAAAAACAAAATTGATAATGCTTATTTTTTAGGGAAAGGGTTTATTGAAAGCCTCAAAGAAAGATTTATTAATGAAGAAATTGGTCTATTAATCTTTGATGATGAATTAACTCCTGCTCAAAATTCTCATTTAGACAAAGACTTCGATTTAACTGTCATTGACCGTACTGAACTTATCCTAAAAATTTTCTATATGCATGCTAAATCTATGGAATCCAGATTACAAATTAGACTGGCTGAACTAATCTATCAGCTACCTAGACTTAAACAACTGTTTAGCGGATATGACAGAATTACTGGTTCCTCTCATTCTGCTGGATCAGGAGCATCTCGCGGGGTGGGTGAAAAACAAATTGACCTGGATCGCTTTAAAATCAGACAAGAAATGGCAAGCATTAGAAGAAAACTTCATCGGATCATGCAACAAAAAAACACTCAGGCTAAAAGTAGAGAAGAAAGCAGAAAGATTTGTCTCGTAGGTTATACTAATGCTGGAAAATCTACAATTTTTAACAAATTAACCGGTTCTGATGTGCTTGTTGAAGATAAACTCTTTGCTACCCTTGACTCTACCTGTAGACCCATTGAAGACTTAAAAGAGCTTGATTATGTCCTTACTGATACGGTTGGCTTTATCGCAAAATTACCTCATGATCTGGTCGCTTCTTTCAGAGCAACTCTTAAAGAAGCAAAAGAAGCTAAATTGCTGTTACATTTAGTTGATGTCTCAGATATTAATTACAGAAACCATATCATAGAAGTTAATAAAGTTCTCAAGGAAATTGAAGCTGATGATATCCCTATCCTACTTGTCTGTAACAAAATAGATCAACTAGAAAAAGAAACTTTATTTTTATTACAACAAGAGAATAAAGAAGCGGTATTCATCTCGGCAAAAACTGGTTTAAACACAGATACTCTGATTAAAGAAATTGAAAAACAATTCGTTCTAAAAGTTGATTATCATTTAACCCTACCCTATTCTGAACAAAAGTTACTTGCTAAATTATATACTCTGGGAAATGTAAAGACTGTTGAACATTTAGATAATGGGATGCATGTCTTAGTTACCCTTGAAAGTAATTATGAATCTTTAATTAAAGACTTCATCTAAATAATAATTACCTAAATTATATTTATGGACAGTCATTGTATTTGACTGTCCTTTTTTTTTGAACTTTTACTTGACTTTTGCTATTTTTTGTATTTCTTTTTAAATAAAGCAATTGGAAAGAATATTGCTTATCTTGTATATAAATATAAAGTTATAAATAAAGTGAAATATCTTTTTATTCAATGACAATAAAAAGATGTCTTCCATACTGGATTATAATTCTAACAAATTTATTTGTTAAAAAATAACTGGAGGAGAAAATGAAAAAGGTAGTATTATTCTTAACTTTGTTACTTACCCTGTCTTTATTAATGTCAATTGATCGGCATTTAGTCATTGAAGATTTTGAAGATAGTCTGGTTACATTTGACCCCTATATTGGGGATACTAATCCTACAAACTGGGATTTGAATTATTCGGACACTTATAACAGTTCAGCTGTATCTCTTTACTTAAATGGAAATAATAGTAAACTAGAAATGATTACACCAATTTCACTTTCAAATTCAGATGTATGGGAATTTGCTGCTAAAAAAACTCAAACTGGTACTATGACAGCTTTTGGTGTTGGTGATAGCCTTCATACATTATTTTATACCATTTTTGGGGGTGCTCCTTATGATTCAGTAAATTGGGTCAATGTTTATGAAGGAGCCATTGGGTATAACACTTGGTACAACTATCAAATTCCTTTAGCAGATGATTGGTTGGCGAGATATGATTATATCCCTACTATCGACAGAATATTCTTTATTAATAGAGGAAACGGTAACGTTTATTTTGATGAAATCTGTGACATTACCAATGACTTGCCCCAAGCTCCAACCGTTTTAGTCAGCTCTCAATTAATTGGTTCTAGAACCTATGATAATTATAGAAGCATGACTTTTTCTTTTAGTTCTGTAATCACTAATTTCAATGATTCTCTGACTTATTCTTATGAATGGCAATTTGGAGATTCTCTAGTATCAAATGAAAGTAACCCTACACACCAATATATCGTGACTGATGCCCATCCGTATTCGGTGGTATTAAAAGTAACCGATTCGAATAACTGCCAAACTTACGCTTCAATCGATGTTGATGTTGAATTTGGTGATTCATCATTTCCTTTATCCGTTAATTTTGTTGGGGATATAATGTTAGCTCGATATGTGGATCAAGAAATCTCTTCTACTGGTTATAATGCAGTTTTTCAGGATGTTAACCCTGAATTAGGAGACGCTGACCTTACTGTTGGAAACTTTGAATCTTCTTTAACAACTGCATCAATACAACACCCTACTAAATCCATTGTCTTTAAAGGCTCTCCTTCGAACGCTCAAGCTCTAAACTTAGGGGGGATTGATATTGTGACTCTTGCAAACAATCACATCTATGACTACCTATATTCAGGCTTAAGTGATACACAAAATGCCTTGAATCAGTATAACATTCTATATTCAGGTGCTGGAGAAAATTCTTATGAAGCCAATCTTCCCCTTATTGTAAATAAGAAAGGTGTAAGTCTTGCCTTTTTAGCTTCTTGTGACAGAACAGGCTCTTATAATAATTATCAACCTTTTTTACAAGCGGGTTTTAATAAACCAGGTTTTGCTTTACTTTCTCCCTATTATTTAAGCGAACAACTCCAATCAGTTAATAATATTGCTGATTTTAAAATTGTTGAAATGCACGCAGGGAGTGAATACTCAATAATACCAGGCAGTAATTATGATAAATCTCAAGGCATAGATCTGATCGAAGAGTCAGAAGATGAAGACTCTGCACCTAAGATTGATTATCCTCAAATGTGGGATTATGCTCTCAGACATTACGCTGTCGATCAAGGCGCTGATCTTGTTATTGTTCATCATCCCCATATCATTCAAGGAGTTGAACTTTACAATAATAAACTTATAGCACATTCTCTTGGAAACTTTGTCTTTGATATTAGTCGTACTGATTGTAAACCTACTATGATATTAAGAACTAAATTAAAAGAAGATGGATTCTATGATTATGAAATCATCCCTGCATTTATTGACAAATATTATCCAAAAATCCTTAGAGGTGGTGTCGGTAATAAACTCCTTGATTACATCTCTTGGAGATCAAAAGATATGAACACCTTTGTCATAGCAGACAGAGATGATTGTATTGGGAAAGTAGTCACAGACACCACTAATATCCCTCATGAACATTTACCTTTTAATACAAGCTTTGATCTATCTACTTCTGAAACTGAAAATCTCAGCCAGGTAATCCCAATGACTCATATCGGTTATTTATATAGAATCAACGAATTATCGCCTCCTGCAGATTGGAGTTATCGTGCAGGTCGTAGCTGTGTATGGTTCGGCGATTTTGAAAACCCTGATTTTAACCAATGGAATATCACTTCTGATGGTGTATTTGACTCCACTCAATACTATAAAGGAACTTATTCCATGAAAATCACCGATAATCCGCCTGCTGAAAACTGTTCAGTACCCTATAAATATAAATTTCGCAAAATGAGTACTGGAGATTACTCTGTTACTGGTTTTGTTAAAATATCTAATGCCAATACTGCTAGCATAAAAGTTAGTTACTATTCTTCCTTTACTGCCAATTCTCCAATTTCCACTCAAACAATCAATCTTCCCTTAACTACTGATGATCAATGGGTTCAATTTACAGAACCTATTACATTCCCAACTAATGCTACTTGCTATATTATTTCTTTAAATTTAAGAGGCGATGGCACAAATACTGCTGAAGCTTGGTTTGATAATATTGATGTGGTTGAATGGGATGAATGGCGCTCACAAAATGATAATATTGTAGTCAATCCCAATGCTTATTATTACTTACAATTTAAAAATACACAGGGAATTGTTAGTGCCCAATTAGGGTATGAAGAAAAAAAATATGATGATATTCCTGTATCTAACGCAAACACTGCAACTATACCCCTCAATCTAAAAGTTTATCAAAATTACCCAAATCCTTTTAATCCTACAACAAACATTCGCTTTGATTTGAAAGAAAATAACCGAGTTGAAATTAATATTTATAATATTAAAGGACAGCTTGTAAAAAAACTCTTAGATGAAACTCTTGAAAAAGGTCATCATAGCATTGCTTGGACAGGTATCAACAATCATAATAGAAGAGTCAGTTCAGGAATTTATTTCTTCAAAGTAATAGCAGGTAAAGAAAGCAAAATCAAGAAAATGCTACTATTAAAATAGCAATCAGTTATCCAATGCTGTAAAGTATTAGTTAATAATATTAACGTTGTAATTAAACAAAGGCACGAACAATTCGTGCCTTTGTTATATAAAAATCAAGTGTCTAAGGAAGTCCCCTTTACTATCCCTTCTTGACCGTACTTATGTTTAGTGAATAGTACAGATGACTCAGACAATAACTTTTTATTGATCATCCTCTTAACTAAATTATTTCATCAACGATCATGGAAATCTCTTTTAACGACTTATTTATTTAAAAATTGCCTATAGAGAGAAAGTAAATCCTGAACTCCTGCTGTTGGTGTTAAGTGACCATTTAGAATTTCTTTTGTTACTTGAGGAAATTTATTTTTTATGATTGGATGATTAAAGAAATCATGTAAGATATGTTCTTCCAACATAGAATGCAACCATTCAATCATCTGTCTCTGACGCCGTTCTTCGAAAGAATTATTATCTTTTGTAACATTCTCAAATTGTTTAATAACAGACCAAATTTCATCAATACCTGTCTTACTCTTTGCTGAGCAGGTATAGGCTTTCGTTTTCCATCCTTCACTAGAAGGAGATAAATAATGTAAAGCCATGTTATATTCACTTGCAGCTGCATTGGCACGAATAATATTATCACCATCAGCTTTATTAACTAATATGGAATCTGCAAGCTCAATGACTCCCTTTTTTATTCCTTGAAGTTCATCACCTGCTCCCGAAATTAAAATTAATAAGAAAAAATCTACCATAGAACGAACAGTGACTTCATTCTGACCAACTCCTACAGTTTCTACTAAAATCACATCAAAACCTGCTGCTTCACAAAGTAAAATCGTTTCTCTTGTTTTTCGGGTAACTCCACCTAAGGTTCCTCCAGAAGGTGAAGGTCTGATAAAAGCTTCATGCTTTCTACAAAGCTCTTCCATTCGAGTTTTGTCTCCCAATATGCTTCCTCTAGAAACAGTGCTTGAAGGATCAATTGCTAATATGGCTGGTTTATATCCCTTATCAATTAGATACAACCCAAAAGACTCAATAAAGGTGCTCTTCCCTGCTCCTGGTACTCCAGTGATCCCTATTCGTATTGATTTCCCTGTGTAAGGCAAGATCTGTTTTAGAACTTCTTGAGCTTTCTCAATATGTTTTGTAGAATTACTCTCTACTAAGGTTATCGCTCTGGCAAATATTGTCCGATCCCCTTTTAATACGCCTTCAACATACTCTTCAACAGACAATTGAATGGGTCGTTTTATCGAATGAAGCTGATGTGTCACTTCATGAGAAACCTCTACCCCTTTCACAACAGTTGTTGTGAACTCTGCTCCCGCATTCTCCGGAACCCATTCAGGTTTATAATTATCTTTCATAAATAACCTCTATCAATTTAAAAATGTGAAAACCTCATGAAATTGTCAATATAAAATCAATGCTGAAAATGTAATAATTGCATTGTTTAAATTTTAAGTGGATATTTTTGTAAATTAGTATGATTTTGATGTTTTTTTATCTTCAAAGAGATAATTATTTGTGAAGTTTTTAACTCTTATACCTAAATTCTTGACAATATTTGTAATCTTATTATATTATTAATTTAATATTAGTAAAAAAAAAATAGGAGTATTTATGCTATCAAGAAAAGAAAGAGAAGTTGCAATAAGAAAAAACGAAATGATAGAAGCTGCTGAACAACTCTTTTCAGAATTTGGTTATGAAAATGTAACAATGGATGATATTGCAAAAAAAGCTGAATTTGGTAGAAGAACCCTATACTTGTATTTCAATAAAAAAGAAGATCTCTATTTAAGCGTTTTTAATAAATACCAAAGAATTAAACTGGAGATAACCTTAAAAGGATTAGATGAAGAAATTGGTGTTTTTAATAAATTAAATAAATGGGGGCATAACTATTATGAATTTTACAATCGTTACCCCTGGTTTATTAATTATCAACTACTCATGGACTTTTATGATATGAAAGATCGAAATTATAGTGATAATCTGGTAAAAGAATACTTGGAGATTAATGAGGAAACTTTAAATTTTATTAGAAATATTCTTTTACAAGGAATTGAAGAAGGATCCATCAGAAATGACTTATGTGCCGATCAGTTACTTACTTATCTATGTTTTACTTTAAGAGTTATTGCTTTCAGATGTATTATGGATAGTAAAAATACTACTGTTTTAATATCGGAAGATTGTAATCCAAAAAAGTTTTTCTTTGACTATCTCAATCTGCTGATCAATAGTTTTAAAAAATCAAGTCAAAACCTCTAAGTATTTACTTATTATTTTTTTTAATCTCATTTTTTATTAGAAATTTATCTTTTAGCACTCTTGATTTCTCTTACTCTAGACTACTCATATCCTACTGATAGCTTACTCCTTCCTTGGAGATTGTTGTTTCTATAAAAACGGAAAAACTATTATAAAACTTTTAAAAATTATAAATACCTTCTTTATTCTTTTTCTGTTTTTTCTGCAAAACTTCCTTGACAAATCACTCTTTTATTTATAAAAATTATTACAATCATGAAATATGCTTAGTTTTTGTGATTATAATAAACTAATAAAAGGAGTAAAAATGGCTAAAAAAGTCATTCAGGTCGAAGAAAAACTTCCCTTACTACAAAGTCTTCCTTTAAGCATTCAACATCTGTTTGCTATGTTTGGAGCTTCCATTCTGGTTCCTATTCTCTTTAATATTGACCCAGCAACAGTGCTGTTGATGAATGGTGTGGGAACTCTACTTTACTTCTGGATTACAAAAGGTAAAATTCCTGCTTTTCTTGGTTCTAGTTTCGCCTTTCTCTCTCCTGTTTTCTTTGTCTTAAAAAATTATAGTTATTCTGCTGCCTTAGGTGGATTTGTCGCTTCGGGTCTTATTTTTATTACTGTTGCTTTAATTTTTAAATTTGCTGGATCAAAATGGATTCATGTGGTTTTTCCTCCTGCTGCTATGGGTGCTATTGTGGCAATTATCGGTTTGGAATTAGCTCCGGTTGCCGCTAAAATGGCTGGTTTTGTCACAGATAACAGCGCTCCTTATGACTTGAATTCTATTATAATTTCATCTGCTACATTAACTGTGGTTATACTAGGTTCTGTTCTGTTTCGAGGGTTTTTAGGGGTAATTCCTATCCTAATTGGTGTTGTCTTTGGTTATATTCTATCCATGATTCTTGGTGTAGTTAATTTTACTCATATCGCTGAAGCCTCTGTTTTTAGTATTCCACCCTTTATGATGCCAGTTTTTGAAATTAATGCAATTATTGCTATCATTCCAGCTGCATTGGTTGTTATTGCTGAACATATTGGACATTTAATTGTTACAGGTAATATTGTAGATAGAAACCTATTAAAAAATCCTGGACTACATCGTTCTTTAATGGGTGATGGCATTTCGACCACATTATCAGGTTTAGTCGGTTCTGTTCCTACAACGACCTATGGAGAAAATATCGGTGTATTAGCTATTACTAAGGTTTATTCCGTTTGGGTTATAGCAGGAGCAGCTATCTTATCTATCATCCTATCTTTCTTTGGTAAATTCTCAGGAGTTATTCAAAGTATTCCTACTCCTGTTATGGGTGGAGTCTCTTTATTGTTGTTTGGTGTTATCGCTGCATCTGGTATCCGAATGCTTGTAGAAAGAAAAGTTGATTATAGTAAACCGAAAAACTTGATATTAACTGCTATTGTTCTGGTCATAGGTTTAAGTGGCACTCATTTTCAGCTTGGAACTGTTCAGTTAAGCGGAATGGCTCTCGCAACTGTTGTCTCTATCATAATCAGCTTGTTATTTAAGTTTTTTGAAGTAACTGGATTAATAAACGAATAATCTCTCATTCTAAGGGTTGCTTAATGTAACCCTTTTTTCTTACTAATTAACAAAATTAATACTTATGTTTATGATCATTCACCATTCCTGCTGATTGTATATAAGCATTGCAAATTGTTGATCAAATTCTTTAAAAATAGGTAAATAGATGCTTAAAGAAATAACCCCGAAATAGAGTATTTCGGGGTTATTTAAATAAAATTGTGTTATTTCATAAGCATGAATTTTTTGGTTAGACTATATTTACCTGTTTCCATTTTATAGAAATATACGCCTGAACCTACACTTCTATTGTTTCTATCTTGACCGTTCCAAACAACGCTATGATGACCTTTGTTATAATTGGTATCGACAAGTTGTTTAACAAGCTGACCTTTAGAATTATAAACTGTTATTTTTACTTTTGAATCTACAGCAACACTAAAGCTAATCGTGGTAGATGGATTAAATGGATTTGGGTAGGCACCATTCAATTGTGTTACTTCAGCAATAACAGGTGTTTCTGGATTTCCATCTTTAGTTATTACTTTAATAGGTCCATAATTACTTGATGTTGAATTCAGTTCTATTGCATTTAACCAATAATAATATTCTGTGTTGGGTGTGGTTTCAATATCAGTAAAGCAATAGTTATTGGAAGTTGTGTTGTTGATGGACTGAATGATTGATTGATTGATTTTTGTAGAATTTTCTGAGTTATTGTCAATACTTCTATAGATATTGTAACCAACCATATTTGTTTCACTTTCTGTTGACCATGATATATTGACGGTGTTTGAAGCTGTAATCCCAGCTGTAAAGGAAGACAAGGTTACAGGGAGTGTTTGTGTATTATAAACGGATAAAACACTATTTATTACCTCTGAAGTCAAAGCACCTCCATTTAAAATAATGGCACTATTATCGGCTATTGTAGGTATGATATAACCAGTTGCATCACTTGAATAATCAGCTGTTAAAAAGAAATATTTTGTTGATGAACCCATTAAAGAGTTAACATCATAGAAGGTTATTGAGTTACCTACTCCAGGATCAACGGTAATTGTCGCTCCAATATTTGGATTAGTATTGATATCAAAAATATCATCATTACTTTCCCATAGTTTAAAATTACTAACCCCTGTACGTTCATGATTTAAGGTAATACTAAGAGCTGTTAATGAACTTCCTGAATTATCTGGAGTAAGAGAAAATTTGCCTAATAACTGATTTGTAGCACCTGGAACCGTGTTGATTAAGCAAGATTGACCATCGGTAAAACTAATATTTGTTATTGAAGTAATATATTGGAAGGCTCCTATAGAAGGAAAAGTTTCAGAACGAGGTGCATTGTTATAATCTGCTGTCACTTCACTCAGATTTGTTCCTAAAAGAATTGCTGAGGGAATGTAATCAGAAGGCTCATTAGACATATCAAAAAGATACCCAGGATTCACTGCTATTGTATGAGCATCTTGATGCGAATTAGATTTCCAATTAGTAAGAGATTTTAACAGAGTAATTGAGCCAGATCCTCTTTGGGCAATATAATTCTCTTCTCCTGCACCAAGATAATAATCGTTGTAATCTAAAGCAGTAAAATTACTTTCAATATTTAATATTACATTTTTCCCTGTTCCGCCTGTCGTATTCCTCGTATTTTGAAAAAGGTTATTCTTTAAATTTTTTACACCAAATCCATAACCATAAAAATTTGCACTTCTTGATCCTAGAGGATTTGATGGTGTTCCGTTGATAACAACGGTATTATGCAATAGATTTAGAACTGAAGTTGATGAAGCGCCTGAGGTATCATAACTATAAATACCATAGATGTTGCCTTCACTTCCTGATCCCAAAGAAACAATACAATTTTTCACTGTGATTAATCCACGTACAGGAACAATACCATAAGCGCTTGATGTTGAATTGTTAAGAGTGAAAGCTCCAACATAATTACTATCAAATGTTAAATTGAAGTTTTGAGCACTAGCTGAAATTCCTACAACGGAACAAGTTGATGTAGTTGTATTTGTTAAATCGTAAACATGATTTCCTGAAATTATGTCATTTGTGTTGGATACACTATTAGTATAATAAATACCTGTAATAGAAGCTGACCCGATTGAGCTTGGAAAACTGTTGCTTGTTATATTATGGATAATATTATTAGATATGATGTGGTTATCTTTTGTTGCATAAATCCCATATATCCGAGTTTGATTATTCGTAGGATCTCCTATAAAAGACAAGCTATCAATATTATTTCCGCTAATGGGACCTTTTACGTTACTTTGGATCCCATAAATATAATTATTGCTGTTACCTGTCAAATTCTCAATGGTTATATTGGTAATTAAATTATTGTTAATGTTCATAGTGTTTGTAGCATTACTACTGGTGAAAACCCCGCTAAACAATATGGGACTAAGATCTGTTCCTGTATTTTTTATTCCTATGCCTCCAATTATATTATCGTGAATATTTACATCATTTGAAGATAAAGATTGAATTCCTTTTATATCATAATTTGTTGAGGTTGTTGATGCATTTTCAAATAATAAAGTCGAAACCCCGTCATTTGATCCAATTACATTATTACTGACTTCTACATTTCCTGTATTTACATTTATGATTGCAAGTTGAGATGAATATGCTGAAATACCCCAACTAATGTTTTTTAGAGTATTATTATCAATTAAACTTATCCCTACATCTCCAGTTGATATTGATATTGGATAAAAGGAATTATTTGTATTAGCTATTTTTGTTAAAGGTAAACCACCACAATTTGGACTGCTGCCTCCCATATAATTATCTTTGACTTGGAAATTGTTACCTGCGGAAGAAATTTGAACAAAATAATAAGCATTTGATGGATTTGGAGTTAAGTTTACTGAATCATAAAAATTGTTTCCAATAATTGAACAATCACTTGTATAATTCCCAAGTTTAATACCACACGATGTTGTGGTTAAACAGAAATTATTAAAAATATTATTGTTCTGAATTGTTATATTTGAAGTGTTTACTGTAGAAGTTCCATAACAATAAATTGCATTGGATGGACGATCAGTATCCGAAAGACCTGTTATGTCATTATCAGAAATTGTTATATTATTATTTCCTAGCGTTGCTGGTGTATGTATCTCAATAATACCTTGGTTAACTATTTTTGCAGCACCTTTTATAGTACAATACTTGAGAGTATTATTTGAGGAATCATTTCTATAGCGTATAGTTGAAATTCCTGAGATACTTGATGCCAAAGTGTTGACTATAGTAAGTGATTTACTACCAGCTTGATTGACACGACCATCAATTGTAACTTTATCAGCACCATTAATATCAATAAGTGCACCGGTTATTGAACCACTTATTATTTTTCCACTTGCAGATGGATAAATCTTCAATGATGTCCAAGATCCTGCATTTAAAACTGCTGTAGCTGTTTCTGTAGTATTTCCAGAAATTTTAATTACGATGTTTTTTCCAGATTGGCTGTAGGCATTAATAGCATCAAAAGCTGCTTTTAAAGTTGTTTTTGTGACATTACTGCTTGTATTTGCTCCTGTAATTGTAACTTGAGCAGCAAAAAGATTTGTTAACAGAAAACAGAACATAATTGTAGAAATTGTTATTATGATTTTCTTCATACTATTCTCTCCTTTTTTTTATAAGTGCTATTTATTTATTTTTAAAAATTTGTCAATTACATTATACTAACTCTAGTTTACACTAACAAATTAATACTAAAATTTAGGCTAAACAGATTCAAAATAATATTATATTTTTGAATTATTTTAAAAGGGAAGATTCTACTTTATCAGTATTAATTGAAACAGTACTACTACATTTTCGAGGACAAAAGAAGTAATGGTTGTTTCTACAACTATGTATCGTTTGAATCATATCAGATGTTGATACCTTTGCTAATATCCTTTCTTTCTTTGGAAAGTTATCTGACTTTTAAAACCATAACGTCAATTAATATAAAAAAGTTACCCTTTTTACTTCTCAGCTACTTTATAAAAATCACAATCAAGTATATGATCATTCACCATTCCAACTGATTGCATATAAGCATAGCAAATTGTTGATCCAACAAATTTAAATCCCCTTTTCTTCAAATCCTTACTCATCTTGTCACTAATTTCTGTTCTGACAGGGATATCCTGCATGGTTTTGGTTTGATTGAGTATCGGTTGATGATTCACAAACCGCCAGATATAAGCATCAAAACTACCGAATTCTGATTTAACTTCCAGATAACATTTGGCATTATTGATTATTGATTTAATCTTTAATTGATTTCGAATAATTCCACAATCCTGCATTAGTTCATCAATCTTTTCCTGCTCATACAATGCAATTATTTTTGCATCAAAGTTATCAAAAGCCTTTTTAAAATTATCTCTCTTTTTTAGTATGGTTAACCAAGATAAACCTGCTTGAGCACATTCCAAACAAAGCATTTCAAATAAGTGTCTGTCATCATGAGAAGGTCTTCCCCATTCATTATCATGATACTGATTATATAATTGATCTGTTCCGCACCAATCACATCTTTTCATATTTGTTCCTCCGAAACTCAATTTATAATCATTTTTTAATGAAGTCAAGAGCTAATTTTCTACGATTGCTTATTAAATTATTATCTATTTTTTCCAATAAAAAAAACTTGATTAAATAGTATTGATATCCTATCATACTCATGAAAGGATATGTGATTATGCGTGATGAAAAAGCCATGTTAGAAAAATTGATCGAAATCGGCAATATGATGACTAGCATTAAAAATATTGATATTCTTATGGAAAGAATATTAACTGAAGCCCGTAAACTCGTTAATGCTGATGCAGGATCTTTCTATTTATGTGATGGAAATTTTCTCCATTTTAGTTATAGCCAAAATGAAACATTTCAAAAATCACTTCTTCCACACAAAAAACTGATTTATAGCACTTTCACCATTCCTGTTGATTTAGAATCTATTTCAGGATATGTAGCAATCAATGGTCAAATCCTTAATATTGAAGATGTTTATCATATTGATCAACCTTCCCCTTTTCATTTCAATCCTGACATAGATAAAAAATCAGGTTATAAAACAAAATCTATGCTTTCAATTCCTTTAAAAAACTCATTGAGCAAAGTAACAGGCGTTCTTCAATTAATTAATGCAAAAGATCAAAATAATGATATCATAACCTTTAATGATCAAGATATTCCTTTTCTAAAACACTTTGCGAATATCGCTTCCATAGCTTTAGAAAAAGCTGAAATAACCAGATCCATTATCATGAGAATGATAAAAATGGCAGAATTAAGAGATCCAAAAGAAACAGGTTCACATGTTAACAGAGTAGCTGCATATTCAACAGAAATATATGAGTATTGGGCTAAACAACATCAAGTGCCAGAAAAGAAAATTAGTCATCAAAAAGATCTCTTACGAATATCTGCGATGTTACATGATGTCGGAAAAATTGGTATTACCGACATTATTCTGAAAAAACCTGACAAATTAACTTTTGTAGAATTTAATGAAATGAAAAAACACCCACAAATTGGAGCTGACTTATTTTCTAATGAACAATCTGAATTGGATATTCTATCTGCTATGATTGCATTAAGACATCATGAAAGATGGGATGGGACTGGTTACCCTGGCAACCTTAAAGGAACAGAAATACCTTTATTGGCAAGAATTGTCTCAATAGCTGATGTATTTGATGCTTTATCCACTAAAAGATGTTATAAAGATGCATGGAGTTTAGAACTTGTTTGGGAAGAAATATTATCTCAATCAGGAAAGCAATTCGATCCAGAATTAGTTAATATTCTCTGTGATATCAGTGAAATTATTCTTTCAATCAAAGAACGTTACCCTGATTAAGATTGTTTGTTAGCTATCCAAATTTACAAAAAATAAACCTCATTCTTTCACCTGATAATTTTTCTATTGACAACATGATCATATTAATGACATTGGTAAATTATTAAATATAATTAGGAGAAATATATGCGGAAAAAATATTGGATATTGCTTGGTATATTCACCTCCTTTTTACTAAGTCTATACTCTGAAACAACCGATCAAAAAACCAATGTTGCCCTACAAATATCCCCTGAAATTACTCTTTCTGATACTCTTGAAAACTTCTTTTATATTAAACCTGAAAAATTGGTTAAAGATATGTTTTATGCTACCACTTCTTTTTATTCCAAAAAGTTTAATTCCAAAAGAACTGCTAATGGCGAAGCTCATATTAATGATAATTATACCGCAGCTCACAGGCGTTTACCCTTCAATACAATACTGAGACTTACCAATGAAGATAATGGAAAATCTGTTATTGTACGTATCAATGACAGAGGACCTTTCAAAAAAGGTCGTGATTTAGATATTTCTTGGTATGCTGCCAGAGATCTCGATATTTTAAAAAAAGGGATTAAAAAATTAAGAGTGGAAGTGTTGGCAAACGACCCTTCCGAACTCCGATCAGCTAAAAATTAAATTTATAAAAAAAGTTCTTGACATTCATATATTAAAAGATAATACTTTACCTAATTTGCGGAGGTTTTATGAAAAAAGGGGTAGTGTTGCTCATATTATTGGTAAATATTGTTTTACTGACATGTTTATCAATTTATGATGTCCAGTTTACCAATGACCCCGGGTTTGATGGTACTTATCCTTCTCAATATTCTGCTCAAACTGTTCAAATCGAGGGAATTATCTTTGCTATTGACAAGAATCAATCCAGATACTTCATTACTGATAATAATAACTCTGCTTGGAGTGATATCTGTGTATTAGACCCTTTCAATCGTTTTAAAATTGCAGATAAAGTTCTCATTACTGGAAAAATCATTGAAAACCATGGAATGACTTGCATTAAAAGTGAATCTTCAAGACTCATTTCTACCAATTGCCAATTACCAACTCCTTTAGCAATTACTCTTTTGGAATTAAACTCTGAAGAATCTTTTGAATCTGCACTTGTAAAAGTTAATGATGTGACTTTGATAAAATCTCAAAAAGTTGGTTTTCAGTATGAAATAAAAGACTTTAACAATCAATCTCTTTTAGGAAATTCTATTAATTACATCAACACCACCAAAAAAATCAGTTTTAACCTTGGAACTGCTTATTCTTCCATCATCGGTATTGTTTGCTTTACGAATAACCAGTTTTCCATCAATCCTAGAAGTTCAGAAGATTTCAATATTTCCAGCGTTAACTCGCATTCTGCTTCATGGGGTAAAATAAAATCATTATATCGTTAATATAAAGTTTAAAGTTTAGGAGGATACATGAAAGGTTTTTGGAAAAAATTACTCACGGTTGCAGCAATTAGTGGAGCTGCTTATGTTGGAGTAAAAGGATATAAAAAAGTTACTTCTATTGTTAAATTAAGTAAATCTCTTCCTGATTATTTGGAAAATATGCTCGATGAAAAACCAAAAATTTCTATCAGTATGGCTTTAAAATCCTTAAAAATTAGTGTGGGAATCACACAAGTTGCTTTTGATAAAGAAGTCGATTTAGTTACACATATCAAAGAATATGTTGAAGATTTTTATCCATCTCTTTCTTGCTTATCTATAGAAGTAAATACCTATGTAAAAAGTGAAGAACCCGTAGATGATGATGATGAAGATGAATGCTGTTGTTCAAATGATGATTGTTGCTGTAACGAGGAAGAAAAGCCTGAAGAATAATTTTTTTTTTTCAAGAGGTCATAGGAAACTATGACCTCTTTTATTTTGGGAGGAATTATGAATAAAATAGTCAAGTTTATGGCTATACTTGTGGTTTTAACATTTTTGATAGCCTGTAATAATCTCAGTCTTAAAAAAAAAGCTCTTGTTGTAGGTATGGAATTATCCTACCCTCCTTTCGAAATGACTAATGAAAAAGGAGAACCTGATGGTATTAGTGTTGAACTTGCCTATAAAATTGGTGAACGATTAAAAAGACCTGTTAAAATTGAAAATATTGCTTTCGATGGTTTAATTCCTTCTCTAAAAACAAAGAAAATTGATATCATTCTTTCTTCTATGACAGCTACTGAAGAAAGAGCTAAGTCTATCTCCTTTTCTGATCCTTACCTTGAAACTGGATTATGTTTATTATTAAAAAATAACTCATCTATTACAGATATTTCTTACTTAAACGCAAAAGATAAAACTGTGGTCGTAAAAAAAGCAACGACTGGCCATCTCTACGCTGAGAAACACTTAAATCTGGCTAATATTCTTATTGTTGACAAAGAATCTTCTGCCGTGCTTGAAGTACTTCAAGGTAAAGCGGATGCTTTCATTTATGATCAAATGTCTATTTATAAAAATTGGAAAGAAAATGAGAGTAAAACAAAAGCTATATTAAGACCTTTCCAAAAAGAATTTTGGGCTATTGGTTTAAGACTTAATGATAATGAGCTTAGGTTGCAAATTAATCAGGTATTGAAAGATTTAAAACAGGAAGGTTATTTTGATTCTTTAGGGGTCAAATACTTAAATGAACAAAAACAAGCGTTTCAAGAATTAGGATATCCTTTCTATTTCTAAGATGCCCATAAATATTCGTAACCTTTTTCTTTTTCAAGATAATAAAAAACCAGGGTTTTGGATAATAGCATTTAACCTGATTATTATCTTTGTATTACTGTTATTTATTTTATTGATTTCTTTAAAAAACTTAGATTATCAATTCAACTGGAATAGTATTATCCATTATAAATATCTTTTCTTTCAAGGGTGGTTAAATACTGTTCTTATATCTATTTCTGCTCTAGGATTAAGTCTAATTATTGGTTTTATAAGTGCCTTATGTCAAAAGTCAAGAATTATCCCCATCTATTATCTTTTCAGATACTATATTGAATTAATCAGAAGCACACCGCTTCTAGTACAAATCCTTATTTTCTTTTATGTAATTGCTGCTTCCATCTCATTAAATAATCGTTATTTAATAGGTGTGTTAACTCTTTCTTTCTTTTCAGGAGCCTATGTGTCTGAAATTATTCGAGGTGGATTAGAAAGTATAAGTGAATCTCAATTAGAATCAGCACGATCAATCGGACTAAGTTCATTTCAAACAATGAGATTTATAGTCATTCCTCAAGTTATTAAAAGAATCCTACCTGCTTTAGCAGGGCAATTTGTTTCTTTAATAAAAGACTCTTCCCTACTTTCCATTATTGCTATCCACGAATTCACTTTGAATGCTCAACAAGTCAATGCTTTTACTTATAGCACTCTAGAGAGCTATTTTCCTTTAGCTATTGGATATTTTATCATTACTTTTCCAATTTCTATGTTTAGTCGCTATTTAGAAGGAAAAACATCTTATGCATCTTAAGATTTCTAATTTATGCAAGAATTTCGATTCTCAAGCTGTACTTAGAGACTTATCCTTTGAAACAAAAAATCATCATTCTCTGGTCATTCTAGGACCTTCTGGAGGAGGAAAAACAACTCTATTAAGAATACTTGCTGGTCTAGAAAAACCTGATGGTGGTACAATTCAAATAAACCAGCAAATTTTGGAATTTAATAATAAGTTTTTATCTGAATGGAGAAAACAAGTTGCTATCGTCTTTCAGTCTTTTAATCTATTCCCCCACTTAACAGCTAATGAAAATATTATGCTTCCTCTGGAAAAAGTTCATAAAATACCACATCATAAAGCACTTCAGCTTACTAACGATTACCTTGAAAAATTCTCTCTTCTTGAACATAAAGATAAAAAACCAGCTCAATTATCAGGTGGGCAGAAACAAAGAATTGCTATTGTCAGAGCACTAGTTGTAAAGCCTCAAATACTATTTTTAGATGAGCCAACATCTGCTTTAGATCATGATCTTATTGAGGAAGTTCAGAACACAATAATTAATCTAAAAAAAGAAAATATTGATTTGATTTTAGTAACCCATGAATTGAATTTTGCCCAAAAAATAGGTGATCATTTCATTAAGATTATTAATGGTAAGATCTCACCATGACTTATTGTTATTATAATTTTATCTAAAAAAAGCGGGGATTAACCCCGCTTAAATATGATATAATTGATAATTAATTTTTAACCCAGGGTTTCCCAAAAGGTACAACTGTTTTACCTGCTAAATCATTGATGATAATTCCACCCATCATATACATTGCTGAAAAAGCACAAAGCATTAATTCGTATCCTGCCACGATATTCCAAACAGGATTAACAAAATGTCCGATTACCAACAGGAAAAAACCAAGTAATAAAAGAAAGAAAGTGATAGCCATAGCTGAATGTACTCTCCAGGAAGCTATCCACATAATTCCTGTATAAATCATCCAAGCTAATAAATAGAAACCTACATCTTTACCATCTGACTGATAGATATTAAAATGATTGCATAACCAAATAATGCCTAATCCAATCCAAAAACTACCATAAGAAACAAATGCACTATAACCAAAATTATTGCCCATCTTTTGTTCCTGAAATCCTGCAATCATTTGTGCAAGACCACCAAAAATTAAGCCTAATGCCAATACTGGACCAATCCCACACCATCCTACATTATGAAACTGTAAGACTAATGTTGTCAATGAGAATCCGGCAAGACCTACGACTGCCGGATTTCCATATTTTTTTTCACTCATTTCACCCTCCCCTTGATATATTTATATTTATTATAAAAAAGTATCAATTTTTATAATAGTGATCTTGTCAAATGATATTGTCACTTGTTGACAGTTAGAATATTCGTAATGTTACTATTGTAACAGATAACTAATTCTGACCAAAACGTTTAGAAAACAAAAATTCAATCAATTGATTTGCTTAAGTATTCAATTTATAACCAAGTTGATTAAGTAAACTATTACTCTTACGCCAGCCTGGTTTGATTTTAATCCATAAATTAAGCTTTGCTGATTTTCCTGTAAGTGTTGCAATTTCAGCTTCTGCTTGTTCTCTGACTACTTTTATCTTAGAGCCGTTTTTACCTAACAATATGGGTTTTTGAGTATCTCGTTCTAAATAAATAGTTGCTTGTATAAAATCAAAATCTTCTCTTTCATTATATTTGTCAACGACAACTGCTGAAGAATAAGGAATCTCTTGCTCATAATTTAAAAAAATCTTCTCTCTGATAATTTCCTGAGCAAAGAATTTTAAAGGCAAATCTGACATATCTTCAGTGGAATAATAAGGAGGATTGTAAGGCATAAAATGTTGTAACTCTTTGATAAAACCAGTAATATCATGCATTGTTAAAGCAGAAATTGCTAAAACTTTATCAAAACTATTCTTTATCTTTTCGGTTTTTGCTTCTATGATAGTGCCATCAACCAAATCAACTTTATTAAGTAAAGCGATGGCAGGTTTTCTGATTTCTTTAATATAATTGATCATTGTTAAGTCGTATTCTGTGGGAAAATCACAAATATCAGTAATAAATAATATTAAATCAGAATCTTTAAGAGATTCTTTGATGTAAGAAACCATTCGATGATGAAGCTCATATCTTGGTTCAACAAATCCAGGAGTATCTAAAAAAACAATCTGTAAATCTTCCTGATTTAAAATGCCTTTGATACTGACTCTGGTAGTTTGAGGTTTGGGAGAGACAATTGATAATTTTTCTCCTAAAAGTCTATTCATTAAGGTAGATTTCCCTACATTAGGTTTTCCGACTATAGATATGTAGCCTGCTTTAAACTTTGAATAATCTGTCATAAATCTTCCTTAGTTATTAGTTGTAAGATTATATATTAAAATGGTTAATAATACATGATCACTGCACATGGATAATTTTGCTTTTCTGTCTGATTGCAATAGATAATCGAGTGCTTTTTCAATTTTTTGTTTTGGATAATTCTTTAAAAATATAAAGTATTTATCTCGATAATACGGATGTACTTCATTCATATGCTTTGTTTTTATCTCAGTGTCCGAGATTTTCTTGCTTCTTAAAGCTGAAAGTTTCCATAAAGTCATAAAGAAGTTACTGATCACACTAAGAATCATTATGGCACTTTCTTCATTTGCTATTAAATTATCTAGAATCGTTAAAGCTTTTGCTTTTCTTAAATATCCTAATTCATCTAGTAATTCAAAAACAGTGAAAGTTTTACTTAAAACTGTACATTTCTGTACATCCTCTTCATGAATAATTTTTCTGGAACCAATAAATAATTCCAGTTTACTTAGCTCATTAAATGCAGTATAAAAGTCAAGATCAACTGTATTAAGAAATTTCATTCTGGCTTTATCATCCATACTCAATTGTCTTTTTTTTAATTCATCAATCACCCATTTGGTTAATATGGAAGGAATCCTTAATTCTTTACATTCCACGGATATACAACAATCAATCAGTTTTTTCATTCGGGTTGTTTTTAGATCTGCCTTTTCAGCAGCTAAGACTAATAAAGAATGTTCATTAGGATTTAAAGCATATTTAACCAATAAGTCTTTCCCTTCTGAATTAATTTCATCAAAATTGCGAATTACAACAGTTTTTAATGGTTGAGCAAAAGGATACATTTGAAGTTGCTCAATAACTGGTTTTATACTATTGGCTTTATTACTAAAATCATCACCATAGTATATAAATGAATCAAAAGAATCAAATTCAGTAATTTTGTGTAATTTTAAAATTAATTTTACAGTTTCATTTCGTTGAAAGGCTTCGGGTCCATAAACAAAAAAAACATTCTGTTTTTTATAATGATCATTTTCAATAACAAACTGATCAAAACTCAAACGAGTATTTTTTTTAGTGTTCATTTAAAAACCAAGAAGTAATAATATTATGGTAATGACAGAAATAGACCAACAATAATAAGAAAATATCTTTAATTTTGCTGCATTGATTATTTTTAAAAGAAATCCTATCACTAAATAACCCGAGATAAAAGCTGCCAGAAAACCTAATATGTAATCTAAGAATAAACCTGAATCCAATGCTTTAAAATTAGAAAACTCTTTTAAGTTTGCACCAAGAATAGCAGGAATTGATAATAAAAATGAGAATCTAGCTGCTTGTGATCTTTGAAGTCCTGTAAACAATGAAAAGGCAATAGTGGTTCCTGATCGAGAGATTCCAGGTGTAATAGCAATGGATTGTCCTAACCCGATAATAGCAGCTCTTTTCCAACCCATTTCAGGCAAGTTGACTCCTTTTTTCTTAATTTTATCAGAGAAAAAGAGAATTAAACCTGTAATGGATAACATACATGCTACTAATAATGGATTAGAAAATAAAGATTCAAAAAGATCATTAAATTTAACACCAATAATTCCTGTGATGATTGTTCCAATCATCAACCACAAAACAATTTTACGATTATCTTTATAACCAGGATCTTTATAATAAACAAGACTTTTCAGCAATTCTAGTATATCTTTTCTAAAGAATATCAAGACAGCTAATAGTGAACCTAAATGTAAAAACACTTCAAAAGTCAGATTGTTATCTGCAGTTGTTTTTAAAAAGTGTTCTACTAAAACCAGATGACCTGAACTACTAACAGGTAAAAATTCAGTTAAACCCTGAACAATGCCAAGAATTATCGATTTAATTAACATAATATCTCCAGTTTAAATTTCTTCCTCAAGTTCTGATCCAAAAACTATTTGAAACCCTTCTTTTGTTAATTTATCACAAAAAGATTTTAAAAGTTTAATATCTTTAATTTCAGACAAAGGAGTAACCAAAATGACAATTTGTGAATAACTGTTTTTTACATCTGAAACCATTAAATCAACAGATTTAGAGTCTTTTAGTTTTAAATACATAGAACGTTTATAAGAGGATAATACCATTTTTTGAGCACAATTATAAGCTAAAGAACTTGTAGGTGTCAAATTATCAACAAAATACAGATTCTTTTCTTTTAATTTTTTAAGAAATATTTTACTTATCTCTTCATCAGTTGTCACTAAACTTCCCAAGTAGTTTAGTGCACCTTTAGCATTGGGAAAATCTTTAATAAATGAATCCATCATATTATTGATTTCATGCTGATTCATTTTGACAAATATACTATTTTTTCCTGGATTTGTCATAGGGTAATCAATAGGTTCCATAGGAATATTAATAATCAATTCGTAACCAGCTTTTGTTATAAGTTCAATATACTTTTTGGTATATTTCCGATCAGGTAAAACAGCATAGTTAATCGGATGAACAATCTTGAAAATATCGTTATAACTTTTTTGATAATTTTCACCTAATTCAGTGATAAAGATAGAAACTTTTGGTTTTTCTACAGGGTAAGATTTTGATTTATCATAATACAAATTAATGATATACATAATATTTCCAGGAGAATAGAAAGAAAGAGTCTGAGTATTTCCAGAAGTATTTTCAATCCCATTTATAAATCGCCAGCCATTAGCAGTTAGATTTTTGGTAAAGAAATAATTGGCGAAATTTAATTCCATTTTGGACACATTAAGAGGAAGAAATACATTTTTTTCGTTATTTTTTTCTTTAATCTTAATAAGTTTTTCAAGAACACCCAGTTTTAAACAAAAGTATTTTAATTGATCTTCTGAAGATTTAGAAAAATGTTGTCTCAACGTATCACTTTCAGGGAAAAAAACAGGAGTCACTTGATTGACAGTATCTTTTGGAATTTGATCAACAGGGATTGTTTTTTTCTTTTGAGAGGACAATACCCATAAGCCATAAAAAAGTAGCCAAAAAGCAATAAATAACAAAAAAAACTTTCTGGTCTGATTTTTAGACCCTGTTTTTTTATTTCTATTCTTATTTTTAAACTTAACTGGTTTTATAGCCATTCTTACTTTTATCCTTTATCCTATCAAATTTAATAATGATGGTTTTTTTGTAAAGTTTATTTAATAGTGTTCTCGTTTTTTCTTTTAGCGAATAAAGAATACTGTTTTTTTTGTAAAAAAGCAAAAAAAAACCGGAATAACCCGGTTTTAAAAATAATTATAATCTAATTTGCTATTCAAAAAAATCAACTAATTCATTAGCAATTTTCTCAAGAACCTCAGGGTTACTGTAATATCCCTGAGCAACTTTTTCTTTAATATTTTTAATATTTTCTTCATTAATAGTTTGATTGGTATTGTCATAGTCATGAATTTGATCGACATATTCATCAGCTTTCATACGTTTTTGAATAATATCTCTCAATTCACTTTCAGGGATGATTAAACCAGCTAATTCCTGATCTAATTCATCATTATCAGAATAGAAATTTTGGTCGATCTTATCCTTAACATCGGCTAATTTTTCAGTTCTGACATCATCCATCTCATTAAGTTTCTGCAGAGCGGAGCGCAGAATGACTTCTGTTTCCTGCAGTTTCTTTGCATCATCTGAAAAAATCGTTTTATCATCAGAATCATTAACATTCTGATTACGGTACGCATCCATTGCGAGTACGGAACTCTTCTTCCCTGAAGCAGCCTCTTTTAAACGATCATTCAGGATTTGATGAGAGTTCATGCTGTTGCTTATTTTATCTACAGCCATATCATCCTCCTGAGGCTACTTTAGTTTTATTTCTCATACTTGTCAAGTTCATTATACAATTTTTCTGATAGAATTTTGAACTTGTTCTTTCTTTTTGATATCTTGAGCTTCAGAATATTGAGCATTATTGACAATTTCTTCAAAAGCTGATTTTAAACTGGATAATATTTGAATTGCTCTGTCAAGCATTTCAGGTTTACATTGGATATTTGCTTGAGACAAATATCTATTCAAGAACAAATATATTGATCTTAAATTTTTAGCAATTTCTTTACCTTTTTCCATATCCAGGGCAATATTGAGTTCATCAATAATATTCTGAGCTTTAACGATAAATTTCCCTTTATTAACATAGTCTTTTTTGACCATGTAATTTTTAGCTTTGCTGAGAAAAGTGATTGCACCGGAATAAAGCATAACCACAATTTTACCTCTGTTTGTGGTATTTAACTCAACTTCACGGTAAACCTGATATCGATTATCCATATAATTCTCCTATCCACTATTAGTAGGCAAACTAGACAACTGGGATTGTAAACGGCTCATTTGTCCATTTAAATTCTGCATGTTTGTCTCTAATCTGGCAAACTTTTCTTGAAGACGGCTCGTTACCTGAACCAATCTTCTGTTTTCACGATCTATTCGCTTATCTATATTCTTAATAATACCTTCGTAGTTATTTGTCAAAACTTTAGTAATTCCTTCAGTATTATCAAAAAGTTCATCCATTTGGTTTTCAAAAGTTTGAGCACGGCCTTCTTTTACTCTAAATTCCATAGTTTGCGTACCAGTTCCACCATTTGCAGTAGAAATCATAGCACCTCTGGCATCACCACCAAAAATTGTAAAATATGTTTTATCAGTAGAGATTTTTACATCTTTATTTTTAGTAGAGTCATACCAAGTTGAATCACCTTTTTTCCTATATCGGACAGTTTTGATTTCATCATTTTCAAAAACAGTTTCAACTTCATATGTTCCAGCTTTAGTAGTACTCAAACCGGCAGTATAGGTAAAGATTGAGTTATCTGTTGAACCGATTTTATCAGCAGAGAATAATTCGACGACTTTATCAGGGTTATCATTCAAAGCATCAATAAAAGCTTCTCGGTCAAAAGCGAGACGTTTGTCGTCTCCAGAGGTCAAGCCAACCTGAGTTAATAAACTATAAGTATCTTCATCAGAATCAAAACCTACTGCCCTTTCACCAATATAGCTTCTAAGTTTAGATTTTACAATATTAACACCATAGTTACCAACAAGAATACCAGAGTCTTCGGTACTAGCTTCATCTTTTTCATCCAAGACAATTTTAGTGATTTCATCAATATAATCTAAAGCAGTGTTAAAAGCAGTCACAAAGTCTTCAACTTTATCAGCCATAGCTTCAGTATCATTCTTAATGGTCACATTGGTTGAACCAGAGGATTTGAGAGTTACAGAGGCATTTGGGATGATATCAGTGATAAGATTAGATGCTTTTTGAAGCCAGGAATCAGGATCAGGCGGATAATCATCAATTTTCACCATGGCGTTGGTTGCCTGTCTGGTTGTAACAAAATCACTAGTGGACATATTAGACAGAGTAGATTGAGTCACTTCAATCTGATTAGCAGCCCCAGAATTTTTACCAGTTAATATCATATGAAAAGACTGAGACGTACCTAAACCATCGTTAATAATAGATGCTACAACCCCAGGGTTTTTAGCATCTTCATTAATTATTTTTACTAATTTATCTAAAGTTGTGTTTGCAGGAATCTGGAGAGGTGCAATCTCATTACCCCCATAGGAGTAAGAAAAGACACCAGCAGTAGTAGAGACGACAGCATTAGAAGCCATTAAACCTGAATGTGTTACACTACCAGATTGAGCAAGTCCTGTATTTTGAGCTTGTTGTAAATCAGGATGAAAGAGATCGATTGCAAATTCATCATTTTTTGTTAAAGTCCCAGCGCCAACACTAATTTTAAAACCCTGAGTAATGGCATAATCACCAGCTTGATTTACTGTAATCGTACCAGTTTTATTTTCAGTTAGATCTGTCCATTGAATTTTTACATTCGTCGAGCCAACTGTACCAGTACTGAGCACTTTAAATTTTAAGCGTTTATTAATATTTCCGTTATAAGTTCCTGTTGGATCAATAAGATTATAGGATTCTCCTTTAATCTGTTCAACATCAGAGTCATAAGAAGCTTTAGTAAAGGACAGATTGGTATCATCATTTGTAACATTTATTTTACCATCTATACCTGCTACTCCAGAAGTAAGCTGAATCCTATAAGCGTCCATATCAGAGCCATCATTAATAATATCAACTTTAGCATGTGAACCTACAGAAGTCAGTTCGTTTTCAATGGTAGTTTTTAGCTCGCTAAGAGTTGTAAAGTCTGTAACAATAACGTTGATATTATTACCTTCACCGTCACTAAAATCAAAAGTACCAGCGGCATCAGCAATTATAGAATCTACAGAAGAAACCCCTTTGGAACCAAGCTTATGTTTTACAGTAGTTGCTACATCCAGTTTATAAGCACCTTGAGAAGATTTACTATCAACTGCAATATCTGCAACAGTTCCATCACTATTACTAGCAATTCTGCTCACAAAAGAAGAGGCAGTTCTTAATTTATCATTAGCTGTTCTGATGCTATCAACGTTAGTATTTAACTCATTTAATTTGTCAATTTTGGTTTGCCAGGTACCTTTCCATGTTTCTAACTTTTTAGCTTGATATCCTTCTGCTTCGATCAGTTTTTTTACTAAACTATCAAAGTCAATACCACTAGCTAATCCGGTTATCTTAATCTCACCTGACATATAAGCCTCCAATTTATTATCGAAAGACTTTACTCTTTCTTGAATAAAAAACTAAATCATCTTCAGATTTTTATTCTAACAGAGAATAGTTGCATCACCTATGCCATAGAAATTTATAAATAAAGTCTAATAATTGGATAATTTTTGGAAAATATTTCAGGTAATTCTGGTAAAAAAAGAGTAGTGAAAGAATTTTTTTCTTATTAAGAATACTAGAAGTTTTTTCTAAATTTAACAGGTTAAATTATGAAGATATTTAAGAGATGAGATTTAAAAAAAATAAAAATAAAGAATTTATTTAATATCAATACAAACGCTTAAAGAATGATTTAAGACAGCTTCCACATGATCCCCACTAACGATTTGACCAACCCCTGAAGGCGTTCCAGTAAAAATTATATCGCCTTTTTCAAGGGTAAAGATATCTGAGAGATATGAAATAATTTCTTCTATTTTGAAGATCATGTTTTTTGTTTGACCAATTTGTTTTGTTTCATTATTAACTTTGAGTTCAAAATACATAGTATTAAAATCAATATCAGCATGATATTCAATAAAATCAGAGATAGGGGCAGATTGGTCAAAACCTTTTGATACTAACCAGGGAAGTCCATTTTCTTTAGCTATTTTTTGTAAATCCCTCAAAGTTAAATCAAGCCCGATAGCATAACCGCCAACATAGGAAAGAGCATCTTTTGAATCAATATGTTTTCCGTTTTTATTAAGAATAACGATCAATTCAGCTTCATAATGCAAATTATCAGAGATTTTTGGGAAATCAATTTGAGCATTATTATAACAAATGGCAGTATCAGGTTTAATAAATATAACAGGTTGTGAAGGTTTCTGATGAGCCATTTCAAGGATATGTTCTTGATAGTTCAACCCCAAACAGAATATTTTTCTAATTTCAATTTCTTTTTTATTCTGAAAATAAGCTTTCATAATTATCCTTTAAATAGGCAAATAAATTTTCAATAGAAAAGAAGAATCTATCGGCGTTATTTATTATTTCTTCGTGCTCTATCTGAGCGTGTTTATCATACACAGCAAAGACCTTCATATCTGCATTCTTAGCAGCCATAACCCCAGCAAGAGTATCTTCTATTACCAGACACTCATTGGGCTGTAGATTCAATTTTTCAGCAGCAGATAAGAAGATATCAGGGTTTGGTTTACCTTTAATATTATGACATCCAGCGACTAAAACTTTAAAGTTATCCAGAATATTGTTTTTGGTTAAAACAGCTTTAGTTAAAAGATCAGAATTACTTGTACCTATCGCCAGAGGGATATTTTTGTCATTAAGAAAATAAATAAGATCAAGAACAAAAGGTTTTAGTGGGATTTTTTGAGCATAATGCTCAAAAACCATCTGTGTCCATTCTTCTTTAATCTCATCAAGGCTTTCAGAAAGATCAAATTTATTTTTAAAATAAATCGCCAAATCAGTAAAACTATTCCCTTCAGTCATATCAGAAAACAAATCATCTGGAACGAGAATGTTTCTTTTATTTAAAAACTCAAGATCAACTTCAGCCCAAATCCCCATAGAATCTATTAGGGTGCCATCTAAATCAAAAATTACAGTTTTAATCATTTATTTCCTCAGTATTTGTTCTCTTACTTTTCCACTGATAATATCCATAATCCAGACAGTTACAGCGATCATAAGCATAATGACACTTACATTTTTCCATCTAAGTAATTGTTGTTCTTGTTGTAAAGCCTGACCAATACCACCCCCACCGACAAAACCAACAATAGTAGCCATTCGGATATTAATATCCCAACGATAGATAGTAAAGGCTAAAAAGGGAGAGACTATTTGAGGCATAACAGCATATAACCAAATTTGGATAAAATTAGCTCCTGTCGCCTGCATCGCTTCGATAGGACCATTATCAATGTTTTCAATTTGTTCACTATAGAGCTTAATCAGAGAGGCAATCGAATGAATCATTAAAGCTAACATCCCAGCAAAAGGTCCAATCCCGACCCATACAGTAAATATGATCGCCCACACAATCGCTTCGATAGATCTAAAAAGAGTGGCAATTGTTCTAAGAGTATAATACACAGCATTTCCAAGAAAGGTTTTGGGCATAAGATTTCTAGCTGCAAAAAAACTGAGGATAAAGGCTGCAGGAATAGCTAAAATGGTTGCCATTAAAGCTAAGTAAATGGTTTGAACAAGAGAAGAAAACATTCTTGGTAAGATTTTAAAGTTTGGTGTCACTAATTTTTTTAAGATGTTAAACGCTTTAGGAAATTGAGTAAAGAACTTAATAGGTTTAATCTCAACAATAAAACTACCTACAATAAAAGTCAGAACAAGTGTAATAATTAGTAATACATTAAAAATTCGATTACTATTTTTTCTAACAATTAGACACAAAGATGTCAATAGACCAATAAATTCAGGTACATAAAATAATGAACTCTCTGTAAACTGGTGACTTAAATATATAACACAAATATAAATATAGATTAACATGACAACTTGAATGAATTTATTTTTAAAGTTATGATTTATAATATTTATCACAGAATCCTCTTAATGAATATCAATTTCTTCAGCATCTTCCCCATAGATTTTTTTAAATCTTTCTGGAGTAATCTCTTCAGGCTTCCCATCAAAGACAATACGACCATCTTTTAATGCAACGACTCTGGAACCATATTTTCGGGCTAAGCTGAGAAAATGTAATGAGCAGATAACTGTAATCTCATCTTGCTGATTTAAGGTTCCTAAGTATTTCATAACAGAGTCAGCGGTTGCAGGATCTAAACTAGCAACAGGTTCATCAGCAAGCAACATAAGTGGTTCCTGCATCAGAGCTCTGGCAATAGCGACTCTTTGTTTTTGTCCACCGGATAGAGTTTTAACTTTTTGTGATTCAAATTTTTCAAGACTAACTCTTTTTAGATTACTTTTAGCCTGTTCAGACAAATCACTTCGATATTTTATACGAAGAGACTGCCAGGTGGATAAATAACCCAAGCGTCCAGTAAGGACATTAGTTTTAACACTTAAAGAGGGAATCAGGTTAAATTCTTGAAAAATCATACCGATACTTCGGCGAAATTGTCTTAGATCTTTTTTTTCTAAAGCCATAACATTTTGATTATTAAAGCAAATTTCACCAGAAGTCGGATCAATAATTCTATTAATACATCTTAATAAAGTTGATTTACCAGAGCCAGATAATCCTAAGAGGATAACAAATTCACCTTTTTTTATAGTTAAATCAATATCTTTCAGAGCATGAAAATGATTGGGGTATATTTTATTGAGTTTTTTTAAAACTAGTTGATCATTTAAACAAGTCATCCGCATCCATTCCCAAGGTTTGTAAAGTTGATCTAACGACGTCATAATCACTATCCTGTGCAACGACAAAGCCATTGATCTGATAAAGAGATTTGAGCTGTCTTTTACCTTCTTCAGTTTTTGAGTAATTGAGAAGAGACTGAACAATTTTTTGTTTCATTTCTTCTGAAAAAGCATTTCTAAAGGTAACAGTATCATTTGGAATCCAATCAGAATACCCAATAATTTTTAGTTTTTGAAATACATCAGGATAAGTTTCAAGGACAGAAAGTCTGGCATCCTGAGGAACTCCAGATTGATCAGCAGGAGACCAATAAGTGCAAGCAACATCAGCAGTTTCATCATATACTGCTAAAATAGCCTGAGGATGCCCACCAGCCATAATTTCTTTACCAGGTTTGATATTTTTCTTTTTTAAAATAGCCGAAGGATAAATATATCCAGAGGTAGAGGCAGCATCAGTAAAAGCGATAATTTTACCTTCAATATTCTGAAGAGAATCAATACCACTGTTTACTCTGGCAATAAATTGACCTCTATACTGAGTTAAATCATTTCTGACAGTTGTAAGAGCAACTTGAGCATTATATTTTTGATGAGCCATAATATAGGCAAATGTTGCTAAAAAGGCAATATCACATTCATTTGAACCCATGGCTTCAATAACTGCTGCATAACTAGTTGGGACAGCGACTTTATAATAAAAACCGGTTTCTTTATGTAAATATTGTGCAATAGTATCAGCACTAGTAATTATTTTATTTGCTTCCATAGAGGGAACAAAAAATAATTTAATTGGGTTTTTCTTAGTTCCTAAAGGCGCTTCTGCACAACTCATAACAAAAACTAAGGCAAACACAAACAGAACAAAAATCGGAAAGCGTTTCATATAACCTCCTAAAACAGCTCTTTACCGGTCATTTCCATTGGTTTTTTTATATTCATTAATTTTAACATGGTGGGAGCAATATCAGCCAAACGACCTTCGAGCATATTTGTCTTTATTCTATCAGGTGTAATCATAATTAGAGGGACCTGATTCAAACTATGAGCAGTCATAATATTACCCTGATCATCTATCATTTGCTCAGCATTTCCGTGATCAGCAGTAATCAGAATACTGAATTTTTTTGCAAGAGCAAGTGGCACAATTTCTCCTAAACAGGAATCAACTGTTTCCACAGCTTTTACAGCTGCTTCAAAAACACCAGTATGACCAACCATATCACAGTTAGCAAAATTCATAATAATGGCTTGATATTTATCAGAATTTAGAGCATTTAAACAAACATCTTTCACTAAATAGGCACTCATTTCAGGTTGCATATCATAAGAAGCAACTTTTGGAGAGGAGATAAGCTCACGATCTTCGAATTGAAAAGGTGCTTCAATCCCTCCATTAAAAAAGAAAGTCACATGAGCATATTTTTCAGTTTCAGCCAATCTTAATTGGTGCACTTGATTATCTTCAAATACTTTACCGAGAATGTTTACGAGCTTTGGATTTGTAAATCCAACTTCAACCAGCTCATTGAAACGAATGTCATATTCAGTCATGGTAACAAATTTAAGATTGTTAAAATGTTTGATAGGGAATTCTTTAAAATCAGGGTAAATAAAAGTTCTGGTAATTTCTCTTGCTCTGTCAGAGCGGAAATTGAAGAATAAAATACTGTCATTATCTTTAATATGCCCAACAGGATGTCCATTTTCAACCATTATTTTTGGAAGGACAAACTCATCTGTAATATTTTGATCATAACTACTTTGCATAGCAAGGATTGGATCAGTAAAAAATTCACCTTCAGCCAGTGCTAAGCCTTTCCAAGCTTTTTCAATTCTTTCCCAGCGGTTATCTCTATCCATAGCATAATATCTTCCCATGATAGAAGCAATTTTAGTGGATTTATTTTCATATAATTTTTTTTGTAATAATTTTATGAAGTCAATGCCTGAATGAGGTAAAGTATCTCTCCCGTCCATAAAACAATGCAAAAAGACACGATTGAAAGATTCTTTTTCAAACAAATCAAGCAAAGCCCATAAATGGATTAAACTGCTATGAACACCACCATCAGAGATCAAACCAAACAAATGCAAATCGCTGTTATTCTCTTTTGCATGATTAATGGCACTTAATAAAGCAGGGTTTTCAAAGAATTCTTTAGTTTCAATCTTGTAATCAATCAAAGTATTTAATTGATAAACAATTCTGCCAGAGCCAATATTTAAGTGTCCTACTTCTGAATTTCCCATAATACCTTCAGGAAGTCCAACTTCTTTACCATAAGTATTTAATCTGGTATTTGGATAGGACTGAAAATAGTTGTCCAGATTTGGAGTTTTAGCCGATTTGACAGCATTTCCAAGTGTATCAGGGCTTAATCCATATCCATCAAGAATAATTAACATTGCTTTATTCATAAAATTTCCTAACTTTTAAAACCATTATGAAGTAAATCAATTACTTCTTTGTGAATAGATTCAATTTGTATTTTTCCATTGCTTAAAGCCCACTCGGTCAAGATAAAATCGATAGAACCAAACATAACAGAAGTAGCTGTTTTTGTATTAACAGGTCTAATAAGCCCTTGATTTACAGATTCAATCACTAATTCTTCAATATATTCAAGATAATGCATGATTGGTTTAAAATCTGGATATTTGGAATAGAAAAGGGGGCTTTGCCTCATTTCCTGAACAAAAAATTTAACAAAAGAAGGATTTGAAGTAAATAATTCTATATGCATTTCGAAGAGCTTATAAAGTTTATTTAAGGCGTTTGTTTCATTTTTTACGACTTCTTTAATTTTGTCAAGATGTGATACGACCATCTCTTCAAAGACTTTAATAAATAAATCATCTTTATTTTCAAAATACAAATAGACAGTTCCATCAGCAATATTAGCTTCTTTGGCAATATCAGAAATTTTTGTTTCGTAAAAACCGTTACGAGCAAAATTATTGATTGCAGACATAACGATAGCTTCTCTTTTTAATCTCTTTTTATTTTCTACTTTTTTGGTTGTCATTATATCCTCTATTTTTTTTAATAATTTTTCATATTTTTAATTTTATATCTGTCTAAGTCAAGTAAAAAAAGAAATAAAAGTAAGTTTTGAATATAATGTCTTAAAATCGAGAACCTAATAAAGAAAATTATGATATAAATTTAAAAATCAAAACATGAATTTAAGCTAACCAAAATATTAATAATAATATTATCTCATAGAAGTAAATTTATGTAAATAATTATCTCTACATCATATATTATTTATTTATATTCATTTAGATGTTGTTTTGTAATATTTATTATACAGTACATCATTTAAGTTCAAACTATGATTTCAGTTATAGATACTTGCAACTATCAAGTAAAAAAGGAGTATGTCCAAGGAACACCTTACCTACACCTTACCTATACCCAGGAGACGAATAAGACTATTTTTTTCTCCAGAAAAGTTTCAAGCAGGAAAGATAGTAAAGATATAGATTATAAAATTTATTATTTCATAGCTTTGAAGGATGAATTACTTTATAATGCTATAACTAGAGGAAGAACAGATAGGTTCACTTTTCTCATCTATAAGCGCCAGAGTAGCTTAATGGGAGCCTATATATTTTTTGATAGTCTCTACACATTAAAGAGATAAAAAAGAAAATATTTTATTGACAAAATTTTATTTTAAGCTACAATATAAAATTATCGGAGGCTATTATGGATAAAAAATTAATTTACATTATTGATGATGAAATCATCCCTATCAAAGTAATAGAAATGATCTTAAAAGAAGGTGATTATGAGGTGAAATCGTATATTAATGTAAATGAAGGATTAGAAGCAATCATCAATAAACCTCCAGATTTAGTAATCATGGATTTTAATATGCCAAATATGAATGGTTTTGAGTTAATGGATCAATTAACATTTAGAAAAGTGAAAACCAGAATCATGATTTGTTCAGGAGCAAATGAGGATTCATTGATAAAGAGAGCTTTAATACATGGGGCATGTGATTGTATAAATAAAGCCAATGTGACTATAGAGTTATTGGAAATAGTAGAAAATCTTATAAATGATGACAGCAATTACCTTCCCATAGAAGATAATTGAAGTTTTGATTTTAAGATTTAAGCTTTAAAGGAATTTGGAGTTATGGAAAATGTTAAAAATAAAACAATATTGATAGTTGAAGACGAATCTCTGATAGCATTATATGAAGCACAATTATTAAAGAATTTTGGATATGATGTGATCATGGTTAATTCAGGAGAAAAAGCAATAAAATCAATTGAACAAAACTGTAATATAAACATGGTTTTAATGGATATAGATTTGGGAATAGGAATAGACGGAGAAGAAACCTCAAGGCAAATTTTAAAACTTAAGAATATCCCAATAGTTTTTTTAACATCTCATTCAGAAGAAGAATATGTAGAAAAAGTAAAAGAAATTTCACGTTATGGTTTAATCATAAAAAATTCAGGTGAATTCGTACTTAAATCCACAATTGAGTCAGCTTTTGCACTATTTGAATCTTATATGCAAACAAAGCTGAATGAAGAATATCTTAATCAAACCCTTCAATCAATTGGAGATGGTGTTATCGTTACAGATAAAAACGGGCATATCACCAAGATGAACCCTATTGCAGAAAATCTATGTGGTTGGATATTTGAAGAAGCAAAAGACAAACATATATCAGAAGTCTTTCAAATAATAAATGAAAACAGTCGTGAATCCATTCAAAATCCAACAAGTACTGTGTTAAAAGAAGATAAAATTGTTGAATTAGCAAATCATACGATATTAATAAGCAAAAGCAAAATTGAGTATTATATCTCAGATACAGCCGCTCCCATCCATGATCATGAAGGAAATTTAATAGGAGTAGTATTAACATTTTCAGATATCACCGAAAAACATCGTTTAATAGAAGCCACTCAAAGAAATCAAAAATTAGAAGCAATAGGTTTGTTAGCAAGCGGAATAGCTCATGATTTTAACAATCTATTGGGAGGAATATACGGGTATATAGATTTAGTTTTAACGGACACTAAAGAAGATAATACCTATGAATGTCTTACGAGTGCAAAAAACACCATAGACAGAGCTAAGAATCTTACTCATCAATTGCTTACTTTTTCCAAGGGTGGAGATCCCATCAAAAAACCAGAGATAATGAAACCAATCATAACTAACACAGTAAAATTTGCATTAAGTGGTTCAAACACTTCTGTATCATTTGATATAGAAGAAGAATTATGGGCTTGTTTTATTGACAAAAATCAGATCAGTCAAGTAATTGATAATATTACAATAAATGCCATGCAAGCCATGAATGAGAGCGGTCATTTAAAGATATCAGCAAAGAATTTCCTAGTCAATGAGAGTCAATACCCAAATTTAGAAAAAGGAAAATATGTTCAGATTTCTTTTAATGACAACGGTAAGGGTATCCCAATTCAAATAATCAATCAGATCTTCGACCCTTTTTTCACAACGAAGGACAAAGGGCATGGACTAGGGTTATCAACAAGTTATTCCATAATCAACAAGCATCACGGAATTATAGAAGTCATTAGCGAAGAAAATGTGGGAACTACCTTTGATATATACCTACCTGCTATTGACCAAGCTAATGAGGAAACGAAACAAAGTGTATCAATACACCAATCTCAAGGAAAAATATTAATTTTAGATGATGAAGAATTTTTTCATAGTTTATATGAAAAAATGCTTTCAAAATCAGGATATTCTGTATTAATATCAAGTGAAGGAGTTGAGACAATAGAACAATTCAAAAAGGATTGGATTGGAGAAAAAGAGATAAAAGCATTGATATTGGACTTAACAATTCCTGGTGGGCTTGGAGGAAAAGAAGTCATCAAGGAGATACGAAAACTAGATCAAAACATACCAGTATTTGCTTCAAGTGGTTATTCAAATGACCCAATCATATCAAGCCCAAAAGCTTATGGTTTTACAGCAAGTATATCAAAACCATTTTCATTTGAAGAATTATCAGAATTTATCAGTATAAACATACAAAATGATATAACATAATAATTGAAGAATTTGAGAATAAATAATGTTTAAAGATATTGTGTTTAATATGATGATGTTAATCACCCTAAGTATTATTTCAGGTTTCATTTCCCAAAAAAAGAATAAGAATTGGTTTTATTTATATTTACAAGGATTACTATTTGGAGTAGCTTCATTAATTGCCATGGTATATCCATATATTTTCAAACCAGGGCTCATTTTTGATGGAAGATCCATAATGATCAGTTTATGTGCAATGTTTTTTGGAGTCTTTCCCTCACTTATAGCAGTAATCATGGCTATCATACTGAGGCTTAATCAAGGCGGATCAGGTGCAATAACTGGAAGTTTGGTAATCCTTTTTTCTGCGATAACAGGTAATATATACTATTATTCACTGATTAGAAAAAATAAAAAGATAAGTTTAATAACGTTATACAGTTTTGGTTTAGTCGTTCATATCATCATGCTAATCACAATGTTAACTCTTCCACAAGGAAAGGGGATCTTAGTAATCAAGCAAATAGCTTTTCCAGTTTTAATCATATATCCAATCACAAGTTTGATCATAGGTAAAATTTTATTATTTCAAAGAAATTATTTTGAACAAACTGAAAAATTGAAAGCTCAAGAAAAACAATTCAGACTGGTATTTGATAATAACCCAGATGCAATAATTTGGATAGATGCGGAATCAGGAGATATAATAAGATTTAATCAAGCAATTCTAAAACTTTTTGAAAAAACTGAGGAAGCAATAATGGGAAAACACATTTCGTCATTATATCCTAGTGATGAGAATATTTTATTTAGCAATAAATTTTTTAATGAGTCTTTCATGAGTTTTCCATTTATACAGGAAATAGAAATCACTAATTCATTGAAAGATATTAAGCATATCGAGCTTACATTAACAAAATCCTTTATTGATAACCAATTTATTATTCAAGGTGTTTTTCGAGATATAACAGAAACAGTCAAAGCTTCTCATTCTTTCAGATTAAGTGAGCAAAGATTTCGTTCAATCTTTGAAATGGTCTCGATGATTGGGTTAATACTTGACACAGAAGGTCGCATCATTTTATGTAATGAATACTTACTCAAACAAAGCGGATGGACAAGAGAAGAGATAATTAATGAAAACTGGTTTGATCTTTTTATTGAAGAAGGGACAGGAAGTTTTATTTATAAGGAAGTATTTAAAAAATCTTTTTCAAAAAATCAGTTTCCGACTTATTATATCAATACAATCAGAACAAAAGAAGGGAAAAATCTTTTGATCGAATGGAATAATTTGATACTTTATTCCTTAAATGGCAAAGTTGATGGCATTGCCTGCTTGGGAGTAAACATAACAGAACGGAAGCAAAATGAGGATTTATTATTAAAACAAAAAAATGAGCTATTAAGGTATAATGAGGATTTATTAATATTTAATCGGTTAGCAACAGGTCGAGAAATAAAAATGATCGAGCTTAAAAAAGAGATTAATAATTTATGTATTAAATATGGAGAAACAGAACGTTACGATTTAGACTTTTTATTAATAGATAGTAATTTAAAAAAACAAACAGAGGAATAATTGGATTTTACTATTTTAAGAGATAAATTAATAAATTCCTTTTTAGACTCTGATCGCAAAGCAGCTCTTCAGTTAATTGATGATTGTCTTCATAAAGGAATAGAAGCTAACTTAATATTAAAAAACATATTAGATCCTGTGTTAATCAAAATCGGAATACTTTGGGGAAAAGGGGCAGTATCTTTAGCACAGACTTTTGTTGGGTCAAAAATAGCTGAAGAAATCTATATTAAATGTTTGCCACAAAGTGATGGTATAATCTATAACAAAAAAGGTATAGTCATCATGGGAAATATTGAAGATGACTATCATAGTTTAGGCAAAAGGATCGTTTGTTCATTTTTAAAAGTATCTGGATGGAAAGTGATAGATTTGGGAAATGGAGTTTCAGCAGAAGAATTTTTATCGAGAGCGCTAGAAGAAAACTCATCCATAATTGGGATATCGGCTATGATGCAGACAACAGCGATGAATATTCAAAAAGTAAGAAAACTAATTGATGATAATGGATATAAAAACAAAATCTTTTTATCAGTTGGAGGAGCTGTCTTCAATTGGAGACCTGAACTTGTGTCTGAAGTTGGAGGAGATTGTACAGCATCAAACGCAGCCTTGGTAGATCAGTTATTCATAGATTTAATGAATCGAAGGCTAAAATGAATTCTTATGAAAGAATAACAATGACGCTTCAGGGATTACCTGTGGATAGAACACCGGTTATTGCAGTATTAGGGATCTATGGTTGCCCAATGATTCAACAATCTATACAAAGTGTATATAGTAACCATGATTTGTATTGTAAATCTCAGGAAATCACACAAGAAGTATTTCAACCAGATTGTCTAATATCTCCATTTGATTATAGTATAATTGCAGAAGCCTTCGGATGTGAGGTTGCATGGTATGACAATCAGGCACCTAACATAAAAAAATACAGATTTAAAAACGGAATTGACCTACTAAAAGCGCCATTACCCGGTATAGAAAAAACGGGGAGATTGGGTCTTGCACTTCAGATCACTAAGACTTTATCAAAAAAATATAACAAGCAAATACCTGTTTTTTCAATAGTGCCAGGGCCTTTATCTGTTCCTGCTTTATTATTAGGATTAGAGAACTGGATAGAGATCGTCCTTTTCAATGAGAAGTTAAAAGAAGAAGTATTGGAACATTTGAATAGATTTTATGTAAACTGGTGCAATAGGTTATTATCATCAGGTTGTATGGCATTAGTAATAACAGAAGGTATTGCAACTGAAGAAATAATGAATCATGATCTTTTTAAAAGCATCCTGTATTCACATTTAAGAGAGAGTTTTAACAAGATAAAAGGACCAATAATTTTTCATCACACCGGAGGTAGGATATTACACAACCTTGATTTGATTTCTGATTTACCCAATGTAATCGGAATAGCCATCAGTTCAAAAGATGATATTCAAGACTCAATAAAAAAGATAAAAAACAATCAACTGATAATTGGTAATATTGACAACCTAAGTATGCCATCAATGTCAGAGGAAGAGATCTATACAAAAAGTATTGATTTATTAGAAAAAAATCAAAACAGAGGGCGATTTGTTTTATCAAATTCTGGAGCAGATATCCCCATCAATACACCAATCAAAAATATCCATGCAATGATCAGAGCTAGTAAAGATTTTTCAATCAGAGGGAATGTATGATCTTAACCAATACAACAAAGAGTAATCATAATTTATATAGTAAAAATCAAGATATCATGTCAGGAAATTTAACTGATATTGGCTTAGGTTTTTACACAAAAACAGAATTGAAAAAAATAGACAATAAAAAGATTGAGTTGTTCTTTAAATTAACTTTTAATATAAAATTTATTATTAGATTACCTTTTTTAACAATAGTAAGATAAATCAAATGAATTTTAAGACAAACAAAAATCAACAATTCTTAGCAGCACAATTAATGGCAATTGAGATGATAACGAGTTTATTATCGTCTAGTAATCCAAAAGAATTAAGTGAAAAAATATCTGAAATGGTTATAGAACTCACAGGAGCAAAGATTGTAATTCTTATCACTTACGAATCAATGTCATTAAAACATAATCTTTTATCTGTATGCCCAAACAGAAAAAAACAGTTATTTGAGAATATTGATCTATCAATTTTTTGTCCAGTCAAAAATCCTAAACCTCTACCCTATTTAGTATCAGATTACAATAGACACCATCCAATAAGGATATTTTTGGAAAATGAGTCATTTAAGAATTTAATTCGTATTCCCTTAAGGGCAGTCGGAGAGATTGTAGGAAACATTTTAGTTTTTGATATTCATGATTTTACCAGAGTACATGAAATTGAAGAGGTATTTAGCATAATCAGTTCACCAATAGCTTTAGCCATGAAAAATTCTATATCCAATCAAAAGTTTGAAATGCAAGCCAACGAATTAAAAATTTTAATGAATAATATGGAAAATATTGTTAAAGAAAGAACAAAAGAGCTTCAAAATGCAAATGATAATTTAGAAATAGCTCGATTAAGTGCATTGAATCTCATGCAAGATGCAGTTGAGTCTCAAAAAGAAACAGAAATGATCAATTTACGTTTAGAAAAAGAAATAAAGGAAAGAATAAAAGCAGAAGAAGATATAATTATTTCAAAACAGAGCTATGAAGCTGTCATAAATAGTGTGGAAGAGATGATTTTCATTATGGATAAAGATAAAAGGTATTTATTTGTTAATGATAAAGTCATAAAAAAATATGGTTATACAAACGAAGAGTTATATCACGAGAAAACAGAATTTTTATCAGCCAAAGATATGAATAATTATCTAGAGGTTAATCAGATATTAGAGAAAGCTTATCATGGGCAACCAGGAACATTTGAATTTTGGGGTATGACAAAGAGTGGAGAAGTTTTTCCTAAAGAGATCAGTGCAACAGCAGGCAACTATTTTGGGGAAAAAGTTATTATAACCGTAGGTAGAGAGATTAGTGAAAGAAAGATAGCAGAAAACAGAATAAAATCATTATTAAATGAGAAGGATCTTTTATTAAAGGAAGTACATCATCGGATAAAGAACAATATGAATACAATAATTAGTTTATTATCTCTTCAATCTTTTAATATTAAGGATATCCATGCCAAAAATGCATTAGAGGATGCAAAAAACAGAGTACAGAGTATGATGTTATTGTATGACAAGTTATATCGATCAAAGGGATTTAACGAGATATCTGTGTTAGAATACTTTTCGCCATTGATCGATGAGATTCTGAATAGTTTTCCCAATCGAGGAAAAGTGAATGTTAACAAAGAGATAATGGATTTTAAAATAGAAGCAAAAATTTTATTTTCTTTAGGAATTATGCTATATGAAATACTAAGTAATTCAATGAAACATGCTTTTGAAAGTTTGGAATCAGGGGAGATAAGTGTTTTCGTAAAAGAGGAAGATAAAAAAGTATTTATTGAAATATCTGATAATGGAATTGGAGGGTCATCAGAAAGTTCATTTCAAGACTCAAATGGATTTGGTATGCAGTTAATTAACCTTTTAGCCATCCAAATTGATGCAAACTTAAGTATAAGCACAAAAACAGGCACAAAGTATAATTTAGAATTTATTATAGAATAGAATAAAAAAAATATTGACAAAAAGTTTTCTTATGTATTTTTTGATAGAGTAATTCTTTAATCTTGCCCGGTGAGGCAGAAAGGATAGAAATATGAATGTACACGCACCATAAACCTCCAGAAGAAATATCAATAAATCATATACATAATTAGGAGGAAAAAATGAATAAAAATTTCAATTTATTAGGTAGAAACCTATTCGATTTAGAAGATTATAGTGCAGAAGAAATCATAAACATCCTAGAAGTCAGTAACGTAATGAAAGAAATAAATCAACGAGATTATAAAAAATTACCAACATTAAGAGGAAAAACTGTATGTACATTATTTGTTGAGAATTCAACAAGGACAAGAATGTCTTTTGAATTAGCAGCTAGTAGATTAAGTGCTGATGTGGTAAGTTTTCAGGAAAGCACCTCAGCCTTACAAAAAGGAGAAAGTTTACAAGACACAGTAGCAACCTTAAATGCAATGGGAATAGATTTATACATAATTCGTCATTCTTCACCTGGTTCACCTCAAATGGTAAATAAGTATTCAGGAAAACCAGTAATTAATGGTGGGGATGGGAGACATGCTCATCCAACTCAGGCATTACTAGATATGTATTCCATTTGGGAAAAAATGGGTAGTTTACAAGGATTAAAAATAACAATAGTAGGTGATATCACAAATAGCCGAGTTGTACGCTCTAATTTGATCGGCATGAAAAAATTAGGTGCAGAAGTTACCATCTGTGGACCAACTACCTTAGTACCAGGTTTTATGGAAGAGGTATATGGATGCAAAGTAACCTATGATTTAAAGACAGCTTTGAAAGATGCAGATGTTGTTATGGGATTAAGAATGCAATTAGAAAGACAGGCAGAAGGGCTATTCCCCAGCTTAGAAGAATACACAAAACATTATGTATTATCAAAGAAAACGATCCAATGGGCAAAAAAAGATGCATTAATCATGCATCCAGGACCAATGAACAGAGGGATAGAAATATTACCTGAAATTGCTGACAGCGATCAAAGTATAATTTTGCAACAGGTGTCTAATGGAGTAGCCGTAAGAATGGCTCTACTTTTCTTAATCTTAGGCGGAAAAATATAATCTTTGGAGGAAAAATGTCTATATTAATTAAAAATGCTCAAACATATATAAATCAGAAATTTCAAAAAACAGATGTTCTAATTGAAAAAGATAGAATTGTAAAAATAGCAGAAACTATTGAAGAACCAGCAGATAATGTTATAGAGGCAAAAGACAACTATCTTTTCCCCGGTTTTGTAGATTTACATTGTCATTTAAGAGATCCTGGCCAAACTTATAAAGAAGATATACATACAGGAACTACAGCAGCAGCTAAAGGTGGATTTACTACAATTTGTGCCATGCCAAACACTGACCCTGTAATAGATAATATTGGATCAGTTGAATATGTTCAAAGAAAGGCAAAAGACTTAGGTTTATGCAAAGTAAAAGTCATTGGAGCATCCAGTAAAAAACTTGAAGGAAAAGAGATTTCAGAAATTGCTACTATGAAAGAGGGTGGCATTATTGCAATCTCAGATGATGGGAAATGTGTACAAAATGCAAAACTTCAGCAAAATATTATGAAGTATGCCATGAACTTTGATGTACCTGTGATTATTCATGCAGAAGATTACAATCTAGCTGGAAAGGGTCAAATCAGTGGGGGAAGAATTGCGACCAAACTTGGATTAAGCGGGATTCCAGGATTAGCAGAAGAAATAATTATCATGAGAGATTTAATGTTAGCTCAATCAACGAAATGCAAACTTCATGTGGCGCATCTTTCAACAGCTAAATCAGTAGAACTCATTAGACAAGCTAAAAAAGATGGTATTAATGTAACCTGTGAAGTCACACCTCATCATTTGATTTTTAACGAGGAAGCTTTATTAGATTTTAATACCAATTATAAAGTAAAACCACCTCTTCGTTCTGAAAAAGACAGATTAGCATTAATAGAAGGGTTGATTGATGGGACAATTGATGTTATAGCTACAGATCATGCCCCTCATGCTGATTTTGAGAAAGAAAAAGAGTTTGACTATGCGCCATTTGGAATTAACGGATTTGAAACTGCTTTTGCGTCTTTATACACTCATTTAGTTTTAAATCAGACAATAAGTTTAGAATTATTAATTGAAAAAATGTCAGTGAAACCTTCAGAATGGCTAAAACTGGAATCAGGGATCATAAAAGAAGGATCAATCGCAGACTTAATAATTGTTGATTTAAACGATATTATTGAATTGACAATAGATAACATTATTTCAAAATCAAAAAATACTCCATTTATTGGAGAAAAACTGCATGGTAAAATCTTACATACTATATGTGAAGGAAAAATCACCTGGGATTCATCTCAAGTGATTGAAAAATAATTATGGGGTGGTGACACCCCTTTTTTTTATTAAGGAGATAACAATGCCTTTTGAAATGACAGGCGTATTAGTTACAAAAAGCAAAATCAATAATAATTATTTTATTTTGGATATAAAAACTCAATACAAATTAAACTCTCACCTAGGAAAACCAGGTCAATTTTACGAAATTCAGATGCCTGACTTTCCGAATAAGCTTCGTATTCCGATTAGTATCTTTAAAATCGAAAAGGATACCATTAGTTTCATGATCAAAATTGCTGGTCAAGGCACAGATTATTTGAGTAAACTGGAAAATGGTGTAAAGATTAACATATTAGGACCTTTGGGAAATGAGTTTTCAATACCTGAAACCAAACAATCAATTCTGCTAATATCTGGAGGAATAGGTTATGCACCGTTATTCTTCTTTAAAAATCACTTTAATCTTTCAAACAGTGTATGGATGCATGGAGGTAGAAATTCTGAAGAAGTTTTTAACTGTGATTTAGTCTATACTGATGATGGTTCAGAAGGAATAAAAGGCTATGTTACTGAGGGATTGGAAGAATATTTAGATAGTCATCTGGTTGAAAGGATCTATACTTGTGGACCAAAAATCATGATGAAAAGGATTTGTGAAATTGCATATAAACATCAAATAAAAGTTGAAGCCTCATTAGAAGAATATATGGCTTGCGGTATGGGTGTTTGTTATGGCTGTGTTGTTAAGATAAAAAATGATCAGGATTTTCAATATAAAACTGTTTGCAAAGATGGGCCAATATTTTTAGGAGAAGAGGTGATTTGGGATGAATAGATTATCTACAAAACTTGGAAAACTTGAAATGAAAAACCCAGTAACAGTTGCATCAGGCACTTTTGGTTTAGAATATTCAAGTCTTTATAATCTCGATGATTTAGGGGCTATCGTTACAAAAACAATTACCCCTGAAGTAAAAAAAGGAAACCCTACTCCTAGATTGTATGAAACTGAATGTGGCATGTTAAATTCAATTGGTCTTCAGAATTCAGGCATTGATGCATTTTTAGATCAATCCATCCATAATTACCATTTTTTAAATACTCCCTTGATTGTTAGCTTTTCTGCATCCAGTATTCATGAATTTTGCATAATGTTAAAAAAACTTGAAAATTGTGATAAAATCTCAGGATATGAAGTAAATATATCTTGTCCAAATGTTGAAAATGAAGGTATTGCATTTGGAGTTGATCCACATGTAGTTTATAATTTAAGTAAAGAGTTGTCATCAATCACAGAAAAAGAGTTAATAATCAAATTATCTCCCAATGTAACCGATATAGTTACAATAGCCAAAGCAGCAGAAGAAGGCGGTGCTGATTCAATAGCTTTGATTAATACAATGTTAGGAATGGCCATTGATTGGCAAACAGGAAAATCAATGATCAGAAAAGGAATAGCTGGTTATAGTGGACAAGCGATAAAACCGATAGCATTACAAATGGTCTATAAAGTATGTAAAAGTGTTAAAATACCCGTATTGGCTATGGGAGGAATCTATAATTTTAAGGATTGTCTTGAATTTTTCTATGCAGGAGCATCAGCAGTAGCTATAGGAACAGCTCAATTTAGTAATCCATTATGTCCTGTAGAAATAATTAAAGAGCTAGATAAATTTTTATTAGAGAAACAATTAAATTTAAAAGATATCATTGGAACAGTTTCAGGGATTGAATAATCAACATTAGGGTTAGGGTTAGGGTTAGGGGTGTTTTACACCCCTTTTTTAAAACTACTCGTATTTATTAATTGACGTTAGTTTAAGAATAATATATATTGATTACAAATAAAAGGGAGGCTTATTAATGAAAGAAATAAAAGTTAAAGAAACTGATTCTGGTGATTTTAGTATCAAATTAACAGTTAACCATCCTGATTTTGGAAATAGGAAAATCTTTGTATTAGACACAAATGTTTTGATACATAATCCGCAATCTTTGTTTAATTTTCATGAAAATGTTGTAGTAATCCCTATTGTAGTAATAGAAGAGATTGATAATTTTAAAAAGGGATTGGATGAAAAAGGACGTAATGCACGTCAAATTGGGAGATATTTGGATGAATTAAGATCCAGAGGCTCATTAAAAGACGGTGTTTATACCAAAAAAGATGGTATCATAATAGTAGCTATCAATCATAAAATCAACGAAATAAAAGAAGAATTACATTTTCAAGATGTAAACGATAATTTAATTATAGGAACAGCCTATCATTATAAAACATCCTATCCAAAAAATACTGTAATCCTCATTTCCAAAGACGCTAATGTAAGAATTAAATCTGATGCTGTCGGGTTAAAATCTGAAAACTATGAGAACGAAACCATAAATTTTGAAGAGTTATATACCGGGGTAAAAGATATTCATTTATCTCATAAAGATTATTGCCAATATAGAGATTCGAAATTTTACGAGCCAACCAGTGAAGATTTTTTTCCTAATCAGTTTATAAGAATTCATGATAAAGAAAATGAAAGTAATCCTTATATAAAAGGACGCTTTTCTTTTGATAACAAAACAATATATCCTTTGACCACCTATAAAGATGCTGAAGAAGTATTTAGTATTAAAGCCCGTAATGAAGAACAGGAGTTTGCTTTAGATCTTTTATTGGATGATTCAATTAAACTGGTGAGTTTAATTGGAAAAGCAGGTACAGGGAAAACTCTTCTGGCAATTGCAGCAGGATTAAAACAAGTTGTAGAAACAAATACATATACCCGATTGGTAATTTCTCGTCCAATATCACCTTTAGGAAAAGATATTGGGTTTTTACCTGGCTCAAAAGCAGATAAATTTAACCCTTGGATGCAACCTATCTATGATAATATGGAAATATTACTTTCTCAACATGAACAAAAACAAAATATCGAGAATGGTAAAATATTTGGAAAAAAAACACCATCTCTTCAGGATTATCTTGATTTTGGGTTTATAGAACTAGAACCTTTAACATATATTCGAGGTAGAAGTCTTCCAAATCAATATATGATTATTGATGAAGCTCAAAACCTAACACCTCATGAAATGAAAACAATCATTACCAGAGCTGGCGAAGGAACAAAAGTAATATTAACAGGAGATCCTTATCAGATTGATATACCCTATCTAGATTCTGAATCTAACGGATTATCTATGGCAGCAGAAAAACTAAAAGATGAGCCATTGGTAGGACATATAACTCTCGAAAAAGGAGAACGTTCTAAATTAGCTGATATTGCAGCTAAATATTTCTAAATAAGGTTTATGGAATTTCAAGAAATTTTTATTAAAGATTTAAAAATTGGGATGTGTATATTTAATGATGTATTTGATCATAAAGGACACATCCTTATTCAATCAGGTAATTATATTACTTCTCGTGAGCAAATCATACATTTACTGGATGAAGGAATAAAAAGTATAACCATAAACTCCAGATTAAGCATTGTAGATCATCGAAGTGATGATGAACAAAAAAAGACTTTGGATATTGCAAAAAACCTGATGAAAGATCCTTCTAAAATTTTATCAAATTTAAAAGAAGAAGTTCAACGTTCCAAAGAATTTTATTTTAATAGTGTTGAAATCTTGAATGATGTAATGGAAAATGCCCGTTTCGGTAAAGCAATAAACATGCTTCCCATAAAAAAACAAGCCGAAAATATATTTAAGAGTTTAAAAAGAGATAATTTGGCATTATTGTCTTTATTAGATTTGAAAAATTTTGATGAATATACTTTTACCCATAGTGCCAATGTAGCCATAATATCAGTAGCTTTTGCTTATCATTTACATTTCCCTGAAGAAAAATTATTATCTATAGGCAGAGGTGCTTTTTTACATGATATTGGGAAAGCTAAAGTACCTTACGATATACTCAATAAAGATTCAAAATTGAATGATAATGAGTTTCTGATAATTCAAAAACACCCTTCTTATGGAGATGAAATCTATGAAAAAGAGAATCTGCATGATGAAATCGAAAGAGAAATTGTTTTGCATCATCATGAAAGCTTTGATGGAAAAGGTTATCCATATGGTCAGAAAGGTAATGATATAAATCGCTTTGCTGCAATGGTTTCAATATCAGACTTTTATGATGCACTGACTACTATAAGAGTTTATAAAAAAAAGATTGCTCCTCCTGAAGCTATTCAAATGATATACACACAATCTGGGATAAAATTCGATCCGAGAATTGTAAATCATTTTATTAAAACCATTGGGATCTATCCAATTGGAAGTGTGGTAAAACTTAGTAACAACTATATTGCCATTGTATTGGCATTTACTCCTGAAAACCTTTTAAAACCCATTGTAAAAACCATCATGGATTCAGATGAAAATATTCTCATTGAACCTGTGATTGTGTCACTTTTAGAATCAGATTTATATATAACAGAGATTTATAAAAGTGATTTTATGTTAAAAACAAACGACTTTTTGTAATAGTTGAGATAAAATGTTAATACAAGACAGAAGCTGGACTGAAATTAATCTGAATAATTTTAGTAATAATATTGATCAAATAAAAAAATGTTTAAACCCAGACCAAGGTTTTATTCAAATTGTAAAAGCAGATGCCTATGGTCATGGTGCAGTTCAAATATCAAAAAAAGCAATAGAAAAAGGTGCAGTATATCTTGGAGTTGCTAATGCAGAAGAAGGGATATTATTAAGATTTCAGGGGATAACTCATCCCATACTTATTTTATCACCGTCTTTACATGAAGAAATTCCTGTAATTATTGAGTATGATTTAACTCCTGCTGTTTCAGATATAAATTTTTGCAAGGATTTGAGTGATTTTTGCTTAACAAAAAACAAGAAAATACCTATTCATATAAAAATTGATACTGGAATGAACCGAAATGGTTTTAGATATCAAGCTTTTAGTGATTTTTATCATAAAATCAAAGAATTTAATAACTTAATTATTGAGGGAGTCTTTTCACATTTTGCAGCTAGTGAAAATGATGAAGAATTCACATTACAACAATACAACAATTTTTGCAATTGCCTAGCAGATATATCTGAAACAATCAAGTATATTCACATTTCTAACAGCAGTGCAGCTGTTAAATATTCTTTTGAAGTTGGGAATCTTGTTCGTTTGGGATTATTAAGTTATGGAGTTTATACAGATGAATCTTTGAGACAGACTATAGGTTTGTTGCCTGTTATGACGTTCAAATCTCGTCTCTCTCACATTAAAATTGCAGAAAAGGGAGAAAGTATTGGCTACAATAGAACGCACTTTTTAAAACAAAATACGCGATATGGCATTGTTCCAGTAGGTTATGCTGATGGTTATGATTTTTTATTATCAAATAAAGGTTTAATTGAACTTGAGAATGAGATATTTCAAGTTATTGGTAAAGTTAGCATGGATATGATTACGATAAATTTAGATTCTTTTCCTGAAGCGGAAATTGGTCAAAATGTAATATTAATAGGTGGAAAAAATTCAAAAACATCAGCTGAATTCATTAGTAATCTTTATCATGGTTCTTCCTATGAGTTGCTATGTCAAATTGGGCGTAGAGCAAAAAGATACTATATAGAATCTGAACAAATAAAGGAATCAACACCAATTTTGAGAAGAGAATTTATTCCTCGGGATTTTTCAGACAAAAAATTAAATACTATTATTCATCAGGCTATTGAAGAAAGAATTCAAAAAAAAGAATTAGCTTCTGCAATTTATCATGATATTCTTAAATATTTTTTTATGGATAGTGATAAAGACATTTTTTATAGAAATAATTTTAAACATAACATTCAGTTTCTCAATGAAATTCATCCAAATTTTGAAGAATATTATAGGGTCAAAACCAGCATATGTTTCAATAAAATTCTTCAACAAAATTACTTTATTGTTGCCTGTGCAAACAATTTGAAAAATTTAGAACGATACTTCCTTCGGAAAGATACTGAATATAGATGGTTATTGGATGATCATGTGAGAGTTGATACAAATACTTTTAATATCAGCAAAGTGATGATTAATCAGTATGAACTAAAAACTGAGATGAATCTCAGAAACGAGTGTTTGGAATTCAATTGTCATTCTGATAAATTATTAGAATTAATTGGTAAAGAAGTTCTTTTTACAATAGAGACAATCACATGGTATCCACGTGCCTTGCATCAACTAACGATTTATCTGACTGAAATCACTAAAGGATTGGAAGTTAATTTCACCTTTCCTGAAAATATACAATCAGTTGAGACAATACCGTTATTCTCTGGTAAAAATAAATTTCCAAAGATAATTAATCAAGATCATTCTATTGAAGTATTTACTGATAAGGAAGAGTGGATTTTTCCAAATAGTGGTATTGTTTTTGTATATTAACAGACCATTATTTATCTTTTGTTTGACAAAATTGCCAATTAAAAAAATTATAAGGATAAATTAGGAAGGTAAATTATGAGTTTAGCTGATAATATATTTATAGATATGTGTAATGACATAATTCAAACAGGTTTTTCATCACAGGGTCAAAAGATTAGGCCTCGTTGGGAAGATGGGACAGAAGCACATACTATCAAAAAATTTGGTGTGGTTAATCGGTATGATCTGCAAAAAGAATTCCCTATCCTTACACTTAGACCTATTAATTATGCTTCTGCTATTGATGAAATATTCTGGATTTGGCAGAAAAAAAGTAATCTTGTAAAAGACTTAAATAGCCATATTTGGGATTCTTGGGCTGATAATTCAGGGAGTATTGGCAAAGCTTATGGTTATCAACTGGGTAGGAAGATTGCTTTTAAAGAAGGAAATATGGATCAGGTTGATTGGTTACTCTATACATTAAAAACTGATCCTTATAGCAGAAGAATGGTTTCTAATATTTTTAATCATGACCACTTGTCTGAAATGGGTTTACAACCTTGTGCATGGTCAATAACCTTAAATGTAACCGAAGACAGATTAAACATGATATTAAATCAAAGATCTCAGGATATTCTCGTCGCTAATAATTGGAATGTTATTCAATACGCTGTTTTACTTCATATGTTTGCTCATGTTTCTAATCTGAAAGCAGGAGAGCTGGTTCATGTGATTGCAGATGCCCACATCTATGAAAAACATATTCCAATAGTCAAAGAGCTCATCTCACGTAAACAATTTAATGCACCTGATTTTTATATGAATAATGATATTAAAAATTTTTATGACTTTAAAATTGAAGATTTCAAAATTGAAAATTACCAAACAGGTAAAAATATTAAAAAAATACCTGTTGCAATTTGATAAAGGTGAAAAATGAATTTAATAGTTGCTGTTGATGAAAACTGGGGAATTGGCTACCAAGGCGATCTTTTAGTAAGAATTTCAGAAGATATGAAGTTTTTTAAAAAAATGACCACTGGGAAAAATGTTATTATGGGTAGAATTACTTTTGATTCTCTTCCTAATAGAAAACCCCTTCCAGATAGGAAAAATTTTGTTCTTACTACACAAAACATAGATTTTCCAGAGGATGTTATTGTCTGCAAGACTGTTCATGAAATAATGGATAAAATAAAAGAAATTGAAACTAACTCTATTTTTATTATTGGTGGTGAAAAAATTTATAAACTATTTTTGCCTTATTGTCAAAAAGCATACATAACTAAAATTCATCAATCCTTTCTATTTGATAAAAAAATCATTAATTTCGACAAGGATAATGATTGGTTATTAACTGATGAAAGTGAAATCAAAGAAACAAAAAATGGTATAAAATTCCATTTTACAACTTACATTAGAAAAGAAAAATAAAATCTGATTAGTTTGTTTCTAACATATCATGTATCATTTGACTTAAAACTGCAATCCTATATGGTTTTTGAATAAAATTAATATTATTTTTTTTTAGCAAAGACTCCAAGCCAATCTCCTGATTAAAGCCTGATGTGAGAATTATTTTAAGATTTTGATTCTCGTGATCTATAGCAAAGACAAAATCCTTGCCACTCAATTTTGGCATTATTATATCCAGTAATATCAAATTTATACGCGATTTATTTCGGGTATATACATCTAGTCCCTCTTCCCCATCTTCAGCCGTTAAAACATCATATCCCAGACTCTCAAGTACTTCTTTAGCCATGTTTCGAATTAAAGCTTCATCTTCTACAATTAAAATGCAACCTTTGCCTTTAATTAAGTTTTCTTCTTTGATATTTCTTAGACTTTCGTTATTCCCTGAATGAAGTGGAATTAATATTTTAAAAATTGTACCTGAAGAAAGTTCACTATGAACATTAATAAATCCCTGATGTTGTTGGACAGTACCAAAAACAGCCGATAAACCTAAACCTGTTCCTTTACCCACAGGTTTTGTAGTAAAGAAAGGTTCGAAGATCTTCTCAATATAATCTTTACTTATACCTACTCCAGTATCACTAATTTGAACTTCAATATATTCGCCAGATTTTAACTGCTTATAATGGTATTGACAAGATATTTCATCTAGATAGACATTTCTACTAGTAAAAGATAGTTCTCCACCATTTGGCATGGCATCTCTTGCATTGACTGACAAATTTAAAAAAGCATTTTGAATCAAGGATATATCTCCCAATATAATGGAAGGATTTGCATGAAGACTTGTTTTTATAGTAATTCGTGGATCTATAGTTCGTTTTAATAATGCAATTGCAGATTTTATTGAATCATGAATATCAAAGGCCTCTTTAGTTGTCTTGGCTTTTCGTGAAAAAACAAGTAATTTTTGAGTTAATTCTGCAGCTCTCTTGGAACCTTCAATAATTGCTTGTGTATATTCTTTCACTTTTGGATCTTTTAATAAATAAATATCTAATAGTTCTGCAAAACCAAGAATTCCACCAAGCATATTGTTAAAATCATGAGCGATTCCTCCAGCTAATTGACCAATTACATCCATCTTTTGAGCTTGTCTTAGCTGATCTTCCAATCTCTTTACTTCTGTTAAATCAACACATATAGTGAGAATACAAGGCTCGTTATTATATTCAATAATTGCAGATGAAAAATAAATGTCAATTTCTTCACCTGTTTTTTTTACTAATGTTGATTGAATATTTCTTAATCTTTCAGTTTCTTTCAATTCTTTTAAAAGTTGAATAATATTATTCTGCTTTTTAAAAAAAATATTGATGCCAATATTGCTGTTTAATAGTTCATCTTCAGAATATCCGGTAAGTAAAGAAAAAGCAGGATTTGAGGTTAAAAAAGCTCCGTTAGCCAATTTATTTATACTTATTGCAAAAGGACTTGTCTCAAAAATTGTTCTAAATAACTTTTCTCTCTTCTCAATTTCTTGGACTAATTCAAACTCTTTAGTAACATCCCGGCCAACTAATACCAAACCTTCATTTTGGAGATTATCAGATTTTATTATGTTCGCGGATAAAGATAATTGATATTTTTTTTCTTGATTATTGATCAAAATTACATCTCTTACTTTATCTATTGTATTTAATATCTCTGCTGAGGACATATCTTCATTAAGTAAAGAATTTTCATTTTCATCATAAATATTGAAGACTTTGCTTAAGTTTTTATTATATACCTCTTTTAATTCACAATTTAATAATTGTTCTGCAGCAGGATTCATTTGACGGATATTTCCTCTTAAATCTGTTGAAATAACAACATCTCCAATCGCAAACAAAGTAGTTCTAAATCTATGTTCATTCTCTTTCAAGGCTTCCTGTATATGTTTTTGTTGAGTAATATCTCTCCATACTACATAAAGAATAAATCGATCTTGAAGAACAATTTTTGTCATGTTAATATCAACTGGCAAAATTGCTCCACTTGATGTATGATGAATCCATTCAAATCTTGCATGACCTTTCTCAATTGCTTCTGCAATTTTTTGTGCACCATATGTTTTTGTATCTAACATTTCAAATTGATATTTTGGCGAGATATCATAAGGTGTAAGCCCTATCAGATCTGATTTTTCTTGAAAACCTAATATATTTATCGCTGAATCATTACAATTTATAAACGTATTCTTATCATCCAGTATCAATGTGGGGTCTGTAGTTTCTTCAAATATTTGCCTAAAAATATCTTCCTGTTCTTTTAACTTCTTCAAAGCATTGAGCTCTCTAGTATGAGTTTTTTCATTTTGATAAAACATTATAAAATATAATGTTAATGTGATCATTGCTAAAAATAGCCCTATCAATAATAATCTTGTTCGCCAAAGAACTATTTCATTATCAATATCCTCAGAATAAACTCCTACGCCCAGAATCCAGTTCCATGATTTTATTCCATAAACGTAAGATAACTTCTTAGATAATATTGTTGGATTATCTTTATATTGCCATTCATATTCTATAAAACCTGAGTTTGATTTTTTTACAGTCGAGGTCATTTTACTTAATAGAATTTCTAAGATTTTCCCATCAGGACCTTTTATTGTTTTGGGATCTACATTAACTATGTCTTTTATATAAGGATGCATTAAAATCTGTCCTTTTGCTCCTACTACCCAAAAATAATCTTTCTTTTCTTCTCCAAATCTTAAACTTTGGATTCTTTCCAATATCTTTTTCTGTTCTGTTTCTAAAACTAAATGCTTTTCATTTATTTCTTTCTCTTTAGCTTCAATTTCTCCCACAACTACATCGACTAAACGCTTGATCATTTCCTTTTTTTCATGAATATAAACCTGCCGCAGTAATGGCAGAAAAATATAAAAAATTATGAGTGTATATAAACCTAAAAGTATTATTGAAGGTAGTATTATTTTAAATATCTTTTTAATGATATTTTGTTCTGTTTTATTCTCATGATTATTTCTTATATCACTCATTTTCTCACCTTATATTTATATGAAATCCAGATAAGATAATTATAAAAACAAAAAAAGTCCCATCATGTGGGACTAAATTTGATTACTACTTGTTAATAACTCGCTAAACGAATTATATTGATAGCCTGAACACCCTTATCAGTCTGCATTAAATCAAACTCAACTGGTTCATTAGGTTCTAAAACTTTTAATTCACTTGGATGCTTGGTTACTATTGATTTCCAATGTACAAAATACTCTGTATTATCTTCTGTCATTACAAATCCATAACCTTTATTAGAATTAAACCACTTAACTGTACCTCTCATAAGACCCCTTTCTACTTACAATTACAATAATATATTTGTTCATTGGCATTGTCAATAAATATTTCTGGTAAATTATGCGTTTTCATAAGGTAAACGCTTATACACCTTATAAAAAAAAGCTAGGGAAATGATTGATGAAATAAAATCCGTTAAAGGTAATGCAACGATCAACCCATTGAATGCCCAAAAATGATTTAATATTATTATTGACGGTATAAAAATAATTCCTTGCCTACAAAGTGATATGATCAATGATGGTAATGCTTTTCCCAATGCTTGTAAACATATCATAAATAACATTTGTATAGCTGCAAAAGGAATTGCAAAGGTAAATATCCTTAATACCTCACTTCCATATTTTACTACTAATGGGTCTTTTATAAACAATATTATCGTATATTTGGAAAATAATATAAAAAGTAAAACGAAAAATCCTGAGATTGCTACTGATAATACTAATGAAAATTTGATAGTGTCTTTTAATCTTCTTATATTTTTAGCACCATAGCTGTACCCCACTAATGGCTGTATCCCTGCTGCTAATCCAATAAATATAAAAATTGGAATAGTAATCACGCGCTGCGCTACACCCATGGCAGCTAGAGCATGATCTCCATAACCCGATGCTAAACTAAATGATAGTGATTGACCTATACTCATCATGATCTGGCTTAATGATGAAGGAAAACCAATTTTTACGATCTCTTTTACATAATAAAATTTAAACTTGATATGCTTTATTGAAGGACTTGCTAAGCTTTTCCCTTTTAAATAGTAAGAAATATAATACAGTAAAGCACAACTATTGCCAATCACAGTTGCAATGGCTGCTCCGGTTACTCCCTGATGAAATCCAAAAATAAATAAAGGATCTAATAGAATATTTAATCCTGTCCCAATTAACATGCCCACTAAAGCTGTCTTTGCGCTACCTTCTGATCTCATAAACTGACTAATAGAAAAATTCAACATAATTGGGATTGATCCAAGTACGATTGTTAGTAAATACTTTTTGGTAAATAATAATGTGTTTTGACTTGTGCCCATTAAATTTAAAATTTTATCGATATAGAAAGTACCAAAAATACTGACTATGATACCTGTGATTAATACAATAAACAAGGCTAAAGAACTGACTTCTTTTGCTTTTAGATATTCTTTCTCTCCTAATAATCTGGATATAAAAGAAGATGCGCCTTGTGCAAATATTCCTGATATTGACATCAACATCATAAAAATTGGCAAGGTTAACGTTACTGCTGCCACCTGATAAGGATCATTTAATTTTCCAATAAAAAATGTATCCGTTAAATTGTAAAAAATCTGTACTATCATACTTAATATTGTCGGAACGATTAAAGTCAGAACAGCTCTTTTTACTGGCATGGATTCCAATAAATGTATTTTTTTTAAGTCCATATATTCCTCTGATTATTCCTTTGATATTTCCATTATTCGTTTAATAGTTCTACTAAGTTGTTCTATTTCTTCTTTACTAAAACTTGCAAATATTTCTTTCTCTACCTCTTTCCAAAACTTTACTACTCTCTGAGCTTGTTCAACCCCTTTTTCGGTTAATGAGACCAATATGGTTCGGTCATCATTTGGATCAGATTTTCTCTCTATTGAACCTTCTTTCTGCATACATTGAAGTATCGGACTTATTGAAGCAGGTTTTATTTCTAATACCTTAGCTATCTGAATTTGAGACATATTCTCATGATTAGATAATACATGCAATACCATAGCATGTCCATGCATTAACCCTGCCTTTTCCACTTTTTTTCTAAATTTGTCTTTAATCTGTTTTCCCGCTTTTACGAAAGATAAGCTGGTAAAACATTCTTTTTCTATCTTCATGCACTCCCCTTTAGTTAGCTTTCTTATTATTAGCTTCCTAACTATTTACTACGGTTTTTTTTGTCAACTAAAGAATAATTATTATTGATTTAACTTCTTTTTGATATGATTGGTGAATAGTTGTTATAAGCTTGTATTGATTCTACTCAAATACTATGAAAAAAGTTTTAAATATTTGTGGTATTGAAACTGCTTATTTATAAACAAAGAAGATAATTGTTAGAATTTGATTTATAACAATTCTTCAAATACTTATAGGTTAAGCAGTTGAAAGGCTAGCTGAGATATTATGAATATATCATTATGATAGATTGTATATAAAAAAGAGGAAATTTAGGAGAAAATTATGAGAAGATCTGTTGTTGTAAGTAGTTTGATAGTTGTAAGCTTGTTTATAAGCTTTCTATTCCCAAGTCAAGCAGTTGCATGTTCAACGTTTCAGTTTCAAAAAGGTAATGAGTTATTTTTTGGTCACAATTTGAATGAACCAGGTATGGAAGTGCCAGGACTTGTATTCATTAATAAAAGAGGAATACTGAAACATGGTCGTTCTTTTAGTGAATTAACCTCTAAAAATGAAACAAACGCTTCTAATGCCTTGTGGATCTCTCAATATGGATCTGTGACTTTTAATAATTTCGGTAAAGATTTTATTGATGGTGGTATAAATGAAGTTGGTTTGTATATATGGGAAATGAATGAAGATGCTGATTACCCACAGAATAAGAAATTGCCTAAAATTGTTCATATGAACTGGATGCAGTATGTTTTAGATAATTATTCTACAACAGAAGAAGTTATACAGAGTGCTTCGGAGTTTCAAATTGATGGATGGACTTGGCACTATTTCATTTCTGATAAAGATGGAAATTGCGCTTCTCTGGAGTTTCTCAATGGAAAAATAATTGTGCACAAGGGAGCTACAATGCCTGTACAAGCTTTGTTCAATATGCCTTATACACGAGAAATGGAATTGTTGAAATATTATAAAGGTTTTGGTGGTCAATACTCAATAGATTACACTAATTCACAGGTAACCAGATTTGCAAAAACAGCAAAAATGCTTAAAGATTATAATGGTGAAAACCCTACAGAATATTGTATAAATATGCTTAAAGTAATTAAAGTGTACGATGTACCTGATTGGACTGTTTTAATTGACGCAAAAAAAAGAATTGTCTATTTTAAGACTTCCATTAACTCTGAGTTAAAAAGCTTTTCAATAGATGATATTGATTTTTCTAATAAGACTAATTGTCAAATTCTTGATATTAATACAAAATCTGGAGGAAATGTTATTGACAGATTTGTTCCATTTTCAAATGGATTAATGAAGGATTTCATTGATCAACTCCCTATTCCAGAAAAAGGTTTTTTACCAAAAGGAAGTGCAACTGTCAGTGAGTTTAAGAAAAGATTAACCTATCATCATGAAGATGCTTTAAAACCTGAAAATCAATTTTTTGTCGGATCATGGTATTGTGATAGAAATAATAAAGACAATGTTGGTTGGGAAATAAAGTTATGGATGCAGGGTGATGCTGTGATGGGTGAAGTAATTAGAACAGGCGATACTGTCGATGTATCAAAAATTGATCATTTTTTCTTGAAAAACAACTTAATAATTTTTACATATATTTCTGTTAAATCAAAAAGTTTAGTAGAGGTAAAAGCAACATTTAAAGATAATAAGGTTTTATTTGAACCTTTCGTAGATGATGTAGCATTTATATCTTACTATTTAACTAAAAAGTAAAACATTCAATTTAATAAAGCTCAGATATTCGTTTCTGAGCTTTATTTATTTTAATATTATTCTACTATTGCTATTAATCTGGTGAATTCATTATAATTCATTTTCACAATTTATGCATTTGTTCTTTTCATACTTATGAGCTCAATAGTTCTATATTTCGAAGAGAGTAATAAATCCATTTTCTCATTAATATCACTATCCTTTTTTTTAAATCCAACTAAACCCTTATAGTTACAAGGCGTCACATTAATAACTTCTCAACTTTAAAACCCTTATCTGTATAGATTTGTATTTGTTCAGTAAGTAATTTCATTAAAAAAGTGAAATCAGGATCTCGGTCTTCGGGAACTTTTGCTATTGTTTCTATTGAAAAAGCCTCTTCTCCAAATTTGTTCCAATCTGACTGCATATTTAAATTTTTATGAGAATTACATTTTAATTCTCCAACATGACGATTTAATGCTTTTTCTAAAGTCAAAGATGCTCCCAGATATAGTATTTCTGAATTCTTACATTGAATTTTAAATATTCCTGGTGTCCTTTTTTCCTGCATGGCTTTCATTACCAATTCTTTTCTATTTTCTTTATTCATTAAAGTTGCCCTCTCTTTCATTATTAATCCAATAAGAACTTCCATCAACTTGTCTTCTAAAAAAACCATAGTCAACCAAACATCGTCTAATTAAAAAAAAATCAGCAAATATTGATAATAATTTCTGATTAACTTCTTGTTCTGTGTATTGCTTGTTAAGTTCGAATTTTTGAGTAATGTAATGTAAAATTATTAATTTCTTTTTTTCTTTTTTGGGTAATAGTTTTAAACTACCATCCTGATTAAAATAATTTTTTATTACTTTTTCATAATTTATTTTTTCCATTTTATCCTCCCAATATCAAATGATAATTATTATTATTCTCAAATTTATATTTTTATAGACATATCTTATATTTGTTTGGTTTTGTCAATACTTTTTTATATTTGTCTGTGTTTTAATAGATATTTCCTGTTTTGTTTATATCCTTAAAACCATGATGAAAATATACTGATATTAATTGTAGATTACTGATAGGTTACTGATAGGTTACTCCTTGCTTGGAGCTTGGCTTATTTTTTCCAAACAACAGCTTTTTAAAAAATCTAGAATACAAATCTAATGCTCAATTTATTGAGTGCATAATTTTGAAAATCCTTGACGAGACTGTCTGTCTTTTTTAATATGAAAAAGTGGTATTTAATAATAATAATTGGAGCTAAAATGGAAATAGATCTTCTTAAACTAAACAATTTGGATGAGTACTATCCAAAAAACATTAATGAAGAACAAAAAGCGAAAATTCAAACTCTCTTTTATAAACAAATTTCATTAGTTATGCATGATTTTTATAAAGGAAAAATGCAAACAATTCCTAAAGCTCCTGTTTATGGGTTTAATTGGTTTAATGTATGGTACACTCCAGGTGTATCATCAATATCTACGACTATTAGAGATGATATTGAAAAATCCTTTTCACTATCAAATAGAAGTAATACAGTAGCTGTTGTTAGTGATTCCACCAGAGTTTTAGGAGATGGGGATTGCGGTATTGCTGGTGGTTTAGGGGTTATGGAAGGTAAAGCATTTTTAATGAAATATTTAGCAGGTATAGATGCTCAGGCTCTTTGCATAAATAATCGAGATAAAAATGGTATTCCAGTAGCAGATAAAGTTATAGATTTTGTAAAAATGATAGAACCAAGTTTTGGGGCAGTAAATTTAGAAGATATCTCTCAACCTAATTGTTATAAAATACTAGATAAATGTCAGGAATCCTGTGATATTCCTGTCTGGCACGATGATGCTCAAGGAACAGCCTGCGTTATCATTGCTGGTTTGATAAACGCTCTAAAACTTACTAACAAAACGTTTTCAGATGTATCAATCGTACTAATGGGTGCTGGTGCTTCTAATACAACCGTAGCAAAACTTCTCTTACTGAATGGAGTAAACCCTGAAAGATTGATACTAATTGATCATCAGGGTGGATTACATTCTGAGAGATATGATTTCAGAGATAATAAAGAATATTATCTACAATGGGATCTTTGTCAAAAAACTAATCCCAAAAAAATAAATGATGTACAAGAAGCATTAATTGGTGCTGATATTCTGGTTGCTTTGTCCAAACCCGGTCCAGACACTGTTAAACCACAATGGATAAAACAAATGGCTGAAAAGTCAATCGTTTTTACCTGTGCAAATCCTGTTCCCGAGATTTATCCTTATTCTGCTAAAGAAGCAGGAGCCTATATTGTTGCCACGGGAAGAGGTGATTTTCCTAACCAGGTGAATAACTCATTAGGGTTTCCTGGTATTTTAAAAGGAGCGCTTTTAACAAGAAGTAGAAAAATTACAAATAATATGGCTTTATCTGCTGCTCAGTCTCTTGCAAGATATGCAGAAAATAAAAATCTTTCTCCAACCAATATCTTGCCGTTAATGAATGATCTTGAAGTTTATGCTTATGAAGCCGCTGATGTCGCAACTCAGGCTATTAACGATGGTGTTGCCAGAATAAATTTGTGTTGGGATGAAGTCTATCAACAAACCTTGTCTGACATTAAAGAAACGCATAAACTTATAGATTTATTAATGAAAGAAAATATTATCAAAAAACCGGATCCTTCTTTAATTGAAAAAATTCTTAAAGAATGTATCAATCAAGTTATCTCATAAATGATATGATTCAACTGATAGATTGTTTAAAAAAAAATAATTATTCTGATAAAAGAGAAGAAATTGAGAATGAATTTTTAGTTTTTTTAAATAATAACTTAAATCAATCTGCTGGGATTCTATCTCAGAAATCAATTATAAAACTTTTCTTTTTATATGATAAGATTTTCTTTGATAAACAAATAACTAATTTTAAAAACATTAGTTTGAAACTTTCCAGAAGATTAACCAGGTGTGCTGGCATTACGTCATACAAAAAAGCTTCAGGTGACATCATAATAACCTTTTCAATCCCTCTATTACTACATGCCTACCAAAACCACCATGACGGATATCTAATTAACGGAATTCAATGTAAAAAGCCTTATGAAGCTTTAATGAGAGTAATGGAACATGAATTGGTTCATGTAATTGAATTCATTTTAAAAGGTCATTCAAGCTGCTCTAAAAAAGATTTTAAACAAATTGCTTATAAGTTATTTGGTCATACCGATACAAAACATCATATTTATAAAAATACTGAAACTATAAATGATATTATGGATATCAATGTAGGGGACAAAGTTTTTTTTGAATTTAATAAACAACTATTTCATGGAACAATTAATCGCATTACCAGAAGAGCAACTGTTCTGGTACCAAATCAAAAAGGTCTCTTTAAAGATTCTCAAGGAAATAGGTTTTCAAAATACTATGTTCCACTAAGATTATTAAAAAAACAAGGAGTAGGAAATGAATAAAAGTTTTGCAAGTGATAATAATGCAGGAATCCATCCAGAAATACTCGAATCTATTATTCGGGCAAATCAAGGTGACTATATATCATATGGAGATGATTTTTATACAAATGAAGCTATTAACTATTTTAAAAATATATTTGGTGATGATATCGAAGCTTTTTTTGTTTTAAATGGTACTGGAGCTAATGCTACTGCTTTAAAATCTCTTACAAATAGTTTTGAAGGGATCATTTGCCCTGAAACCGCTCATATCAATGTGGATGAATGTGGAGCAGTTGAAAATCTGATTGGTTGTAAGCTTTTTACTGTTCCTACTGAAAATGGCAAGTTAAAGCCTCAGCATATCGATTCATTTTTACATTTTAAAGGGGATCAACATCACACTCAACCAAAAGTTATTTCTTTCTCGCAATCAACTGAATTAGGAACCTTATATTCAATAACTGAATTAAAAGAATTAATCAATTATGCACATCAACATGAATTGTTGGTGCATATGGACGGAGCTCGAATATCAAACGCCTGTGCATCCTTACATATTGGTCTCAAAGAAATTAGTAAAGACTTAGGTGTCGATGTTTTATCATTTGGAAGCACAAAAAACGGAATGGGGTTTGGTGAAGCTGTTGTTTTTTTTAATAAGACTTATGCTAAATTTTTCCCCTTTATTCGTAAACAATCAATGCAACTCTTATCAAAAATAAGATTCATAACCTGTCAATATAAAGTATATTTTGAAAACGAGTTATGGTTAAAAAATGCACAACATGCCAATCATTTAGCAAAAGTGTTATATCAAGAATTAAAATCTATTCCTCAGATTATAGTTACCAGAGAACCAGAAGTAAATGCTGTTTTTGCTGTTTTACCAAAAGATAGAATTGCTGATCTGCAAAGTAAAAGATTTTTCTATACATGGGATGAAGAAAAGGGGGAAGTTAGATTTATGACTTCATTTAACATGATTGAACAAGATGTTTATGATTTTTGTAATTTCTTAAAAAGTGAATTAATTTAGATTTATGAAATTTTTGCTAAAACTCTATTTATTATTAGTTACTAGTAATCATAGAGTTTTTGTTTTTTTATTAATGTCATTTTTATTCTTTATTCCAATTGAATCTAAGATTGTTGAAAATTCAGGAGATTCTAGCCTAAAAAGTTTTATTAATAAAACTAATTACTACATCGGTGTATCTCAACCTTCATCAACTTTACAAGAGGCTATCGATAATGCAATTTCTCATGCTCAAAATATGATAATTCAGAACTTAGGAGTTAATGTTCAGATAGAAATTCAAATCGAGAATATTAGTATAGAAAATGATAAACAAGACTTTCAATCTTCTTATGTAAAAAAAAATGTTTCTCTTAATGGAATTTATTCTCTAAAAATTAAATCTGATAAAATCTATTGGGAAAAACAAATAACTAATTCAAAAACAAGCTATATGGCATATGTAAGCGTATATTTTAATAGAGATTTATTTATAAATGAGCTTATTAATAAATACTCAGAATTTACAGATAATATAAAATACTCAAAATTATCAAATACTTCACAAAACTTTCTATTTTTAATGAACACTTATCAGGAAATTATTGAATTTGAGAAAGAATATTATCATTTTAGATCTCTGTTACCTGTAGAAGTTTTAAACAATTATCAAAGTAATAGAATCATTTTAAGTAATGAACTGACAGATCAACTTCTTAATATCAAAATTTCTCTCATTAATAAAGAAGATAAATTTCCAAAACATTTATTATTGTCTATTACTTTAAAAAATGAAGCATTAGATAATATTCCTGTTTATGTTACTGCAAAAAACGAAGAAGTGTATAAAACAGATAAAAAGGGATTAGTTATAATTAATCTTGATCAAAGAAATAATACAAGCCAAAATTATTCTTTAAATGTTATAAAAAAAGATGAGTTTTCTCCTCTTCCACATGAGAATACAAGTCTGAAATTCAATGTTTTATCACCTTTCTATTATGAGAATATTTGTATTTTCCTAGATACAAGTAATTCTCATATAAATGATCTTACTCATGATTTACTGAATCGTTTTAAAAAACTTGGTTTTCAGATTAAGACTAAAAATGAAAGTGATTTTTTCTTAGTTTGTAATGTTCAATTGTTAAAAACAATTAAAATTACAACATACTATAAGTCAGAAGTAAAAGTAACATTTAATCTTTTCGAATCAAAAAGTAATAAGTTAGTAAAAACATGGAGTTATCCAGATAAGCAATTTAGTGATTTTTCCAGTATTGGATTAACAAGATACCAATCAAATTATCAGGCAATGAACTTGAATGATCTTACCAATAGAAAAGAATTTCTATATTATCAAATAAACGAAATAACAAAAGAAATGAAAAAATACTTAATAAAATAAACGATATTAATTTTATTGAATATTTCGTTATTTTTTTTAAATATTATTGACAAATTAATACTTTTCCAATATTATTTAATAATTGATTAAAAAGGAGCCAGTAAAATGGAATTAGATAATATTTATGGATCTATTTTTAATGTTATACCCATACCTATTTTTGTTGTAGATGACGATGTGAGAGTACTCTTTTTTAATCATGAAGCAAAAAATATGATTCAATCAGATAGTGAAATTTACCAAAAAAGAGGTGGTGAAATTTTGCGTTGTATTCATTCTTTTGAATCTTCAGAAGGTTGTGGACATGCGACAGAATGCAAATATTGTGTGATTAGAAATGCTGTAAATCAGGCTTTTACAGGAGGAAAAACATACAGAAAAAATGTATCTATGATATTAAAAAAAAATTCATCAAAGAATCATGTTTTGGATGAATTCGATGAAACTAAATCTTTTCATGGGTTAATTACATCAAGTCCTTTCTTACATAATGAAATATTATATGCTCTTCTTATTATTGAAAATATTAGTGAATTAGTTCAGTTAAGAGATATCATACCAATATGTGCTAATTGTAAGAAAATAAGAGATGATGATAATTTCTGGGTCTCAGTAGAGTCCTACATTCATGATCATACCGATGTTGATTTTTCTCATTCAATTTGTCCAGAATGTATGGATTTATTATATCCAGAACTACAAGTAATTAAAAGAAATAGATTAAATAAAGAATAATTGTATATGTCAGATTATTTAAGCATTTTATCTTTACTATTATACTTAAGTGGATGGTATCTTTCTGTTTCATACCAGTTAACTAAAAGACAATGGAGGAAAAAACACTTTTTAGACTTCACTGGTATGGGAAAACATTTTATCATATCTGGCGTAGTATTTCTCATCATATTAGTTCTAACACTTTCTGAATTAACTAATCATTATAAAAAATATAATTTTATGAATAATTCATCTAAAAATAAAAAAGAGATGGTTAATAATGATAGTGAAGAGGAAGAAGATATATAAATAAAGGTTATTAATAATGGCGGCGATCTACTCTCCCACGCAGTTGCCCACGCAGTACCATCGACACGAGTGAGCTTAACTTCTGTGTTCGGAATGGGAACAGGTGTGACCTCACTGTCATAACCACCATTATTAATAACCTTTTTTATAAAAATAACTAACAAAGATATAGATAAAAAGAACCGCGGGGATTAATGATGGCGGCGATCTACTCTCCCACGCAGTTGCCCACGCAGTACCATCGACACGAGTGAGCTTAACTTCTGTGTTCGGAATGGGAACAGGTGTGACCTCACTGTCATAACCACCATCATTTATCCCCGCGGATAAATATATATTGGACAGAGTATAAAGAAAAAATAAAAGTCAATCGATGGTTAGTATCACTCGGCTGAATGGATTACTCCACTTACACCTGTGACCTATCAACGTTGTAGTCTTCAACGCCTCTATGGGGAAATCTAATCTTGAGGTTGGCTTCCCGCTTAGATGCTTTCAGCGGTTATCCATTCCGAACTTAGCTACCCGGCAATGCAGCTGGCGCCACAACCGGTACACCAGAGGTTCGTCCACACCGGTCCTCTCGTACTAAATGTAGATCCTCTCAAATTTCCTACGCCCACGAAGGATAGGGACCGAACTGTCTCACGACGTTCTGAACCCAGCTCGCGTAACTCTTTAATCGGCGAACAGCCGAACCCTTGGGACCTTCTTCAGCCCCAGGATGAGTTGAGCCGACATCGAGGTGCCAAACACCGCCGTCGATATGAACTCTTGGGCGGTATCAGCCTGTTATCCCCAGAGTACCTTTTATCCTTTGAGCGACGGCCCTTCCATACAGAACCGCCGGATCACTAGGACCTGCTTTCGCATCTGATCGACCTGTCAGTCTCACAGTCAAGCTCCCTTATACCCTTATGCTCTACGGCTGATTACCAACCAGCCTGAGGGAACCTTTGTAAGCCTCCGTTACTTTTTTGGAGGCGACCGCCCCAGTCAAACTGCCCACCTGGCAATGTCCCCGGTCAGGGTAACTGAACGGGTTAGTAAACCAATAAAATAAGGGTGGTATTTCAAGGTTGGCTCCACCGATACTGGCGTACCGACTTCACAGCCTCCCACCTATCCTACACATATCTTACCAATTTACAATACCAGGATACAGTAAAGGTTCATGGGGTCTTTCCGTCCGTTCGCGGGTAAGTGGCATCTTCACCACTACTACAATTTCACCGAGTTTCTGGTTGAGACAGCGCCCAAGTCGTTACACCATTCGTGCAGGTCGGAACTTACCCGACAAGGAATTTCGCTACCTTAGGACCGTTATAGTTACGGCCGCCGTTTACCGGGGCTTCATTTCAAAGCTTCGCCTTGCGACTAACCTCTCCATTTAACCTTCCGGCACCGGGCAGGTGTCAGTCTATATACGGTGTCTTTCGACTTTGCATAGACCTGTGTTTTTGTTAAACAGTCGCTTGGGCCTCTTCACTGCGGCCCCTTCTCGCTCAGACTGTACATCATCACGATAATGGGGCACCCCTTCTCCCGAAGTTACGGGGCTATTTTGCCGAGTTCCTTAACCAGAATTCTCTCGAACACCTTAGGATACTCTCCTCGCCTACCTGTGTCGGTTTGCGGTACGATCTCTCTACAGATTAACGCTAGAAGTTATTTCTCGACAACCTTATACTCAAGCTTTATGAACTTGCGCTCTCGTCCCCGGTCTCGGAATAGTGTCTTGCGGATTTGCCTACAAAACTTCCTACATCGGTTCAACCGGTAATCCAACACCGGTCCTCGATTCATAGTTGTGTCACTCCATCACTCTGCAAAGAGGTTCAGGAATATTAACCTGATTCCCATCAGCTACGCCATTGGCCTCACCTTAGGGGTCGACTAACCCTGAGAAGATTAACTTTACTCAGGAATCCTCAGGCTTACGGTGTGCAAGTTTTTCACTTGCATTATCGCTACTCATGCCGACATAGTCTCTTCTGTACGCTCCAACTCGCCTCACAGCGCATCTTCTGCGCATACAGAATGCTCTCCTACCATAGTATTACTACTATCCGAAGCTTCGGTGGTATGCTTGAGTCCCGTTCATCTTCGGTGCATCATCACTCGACCAGTGAGCTATTACGCACTCTTTTAACGGTGGCTGCTTCTAAGCCAACGTCCTGGCTGTCTCTGCAAGGAAACATCCTTTATCACTTAGCATACACTTGGGGACCTTAGCTGTCGGTCTGGGTTGTTCCCCTCTCGCGCGTGAAGCTTATCCCACACGCGCTGTCTCCCGTTAAACATTTAGTGGCATTCGGAGTTTGATTGGGTTCAGTAACCTGGTATGGCCCCTAGCCCATTCAGTGCTCTACCTCCACTAAACTATAACGAGGCACTACCTAAATAGTTTTCGGAGAGAACCAGCTATCTCCAGGTTTGATTGGCCTTTCACCCCTATCCACACCTCATCCACCGATTTTTCAACATCGGTTGGTGCGGCCCTCCAGTAAGTGTTACCTCACCTTCAGCCTGGACATGGATAGATCACCTGGTTTCGGGTCTAATCCGGACAACTCTACGCCCTATTCGGACTCGCTTTCGCTTCGGCTTCGTCGCTGTACGACTTAACCTTGCTATACAGATTAACTCGCCGGCTCATTATGCAAAAGGCACGCCATCGCCGCCATGATACGGCTTTGACTGCTTGTAGACATACGGTTTCAGGTACTATTTCACTCCCCTCCCGGGGTGCTTTTCACCTTTCCCTCACGGTACTTGTTCACTATCGGTCACAGAACGTATTTAGCCTTTGGAGATGGTCCTCCAGGATTCAATCAAGGTTTCTCGTGCCCCGACCTACTCGGGATGCCCGCTACGCTTAACTCTCATTTCGATTACAAGACTTTCACTCTCTTCGGTCCGGCTTTCCAACCAAGTTCATCTATAATCATTAAACGATGTCGCAGGTCCCACAACCCCGGTATTACTACCGGTTTAGGCTCTTCCCCGTTCGCTCGCCGCTACTCAGGGAATCGTTTTTACTTTCTTTTCCTGTGGCTACTTAGATGTTTCAGTTCACCACGTTCGCTTCTCTTTCGAGATGACAAGGCTTTACCTTGCCGGGTTGCCCCATTCGGAAATCCACGGATCAACGCATGCTTACTGCTACCCGTGGCTTATCGCAGTTAGCCACGCCCTTCATCGCCATTCTGTGCCAAGGCATCCACCGTATGCCCTTTTCTCTTATATCTTTGCCTATTATACTCTGTCCACTTCTATTCGTCTGTTTAGATCTTTTTAAATTTATTATTGAAGCAAGTGTCGCAGTGATTATTTTTTGATTGTGACAAGAATTATTCAAATCCATTGTCGTTAGAATTTTGTGCTGTAACTCATTTGTACAGTCTTAACACCTTAAAGAAAGGAGGTGATCCAGCCGCACCTTCCGGTACGGCTACCTTGTTACGACTTAGTCCCCCTCACTAAGCACACCTTCGAAAGCTGCTTCCTTACGGTTAGCTCACCTTCTTCGGGTGCACTCAACTCGGCTGACTTGACGGGCGGTGTGTACAAGACCCGGGAACGTATTCACCGCGCTGTTCTGACGCGCGATTACTAGCGATTCCAGCTTCATGAGGTCGAGTTGCAGACCTCAATCCGAACTGAGATCGGCTTTCTGGGATTCGCTCTACATTACTGTTTTGCTGCCCTCTGTACCGACCATTGTAGCACGTGTGTAGCCCTGGACATAAGGACCATGATGACTTGACGTCGTCCCCACCTTCCTCCAGCTTTTTACGCTGGCAGTCTCCCTAGAGTCCCCAACTTAATGATGGCAACTAAGGATAAGGGTTGCGCTCGTTGCGGGACTTAACCCAACATCTCACGACACGAGCTGACGACAGCCATGCAGCACCTGTGCTTAGGCTCCTCTTACGAGGCACTCTCTCATCTCTGAAAGATTCCTAAGCATGTCAAGCCCAGGTAAGGTTCTTCGCGTTGCATCGAATTAAACCACATGCTCCACCGCTTGTGCGGGTCCCCGTCAATTCCTTTGAGTTTCAGTCTTGCGACCGTACTCCCCAGGCGAAACACTTAACGCGTTAGCTACGGCACTGATGGATCTTCTCCACCAACACCTAGTGTTTATCGTTTACTGTGTGGACTACCAGGGTATCTAATCCTGTTTGATACCCACACCTTCGCAATTGAGCGTCAGTCATGACCCAGAAGACTGCCTTCGCCTTTGGTGTTCTTCCCGATATCTGCGCATTCCACCGCTACACCGGGAATTCCGTCTTCCCCTGTCTGACTCTAGATCAACAGTATCACAAGCTGTTCAACGGTTGAGCCGTTGGCTTTAACCCGTAACTTATTGATCCGCCTACTTGCCCTTTACGCCTAGTGATTCCGGACAACGCTTGCCTCCCCCGTATTACCGCGGCTGCTGGCACGGAGTTAGCCGAGGCTTATTCATATACTAATATCTTATCGAAAAAGCTATTTACCTTCCCGACTTTGCTCGCATATAAAAGGATTTTACACACCGAAATGCTTCTTCATCCACGCGGCATTGCACTATCAGACTCTCGTCCATTGTAGACTATTCTCGACTGCTGCCTCCCGTAGGAGTCTGGGCCGTATCTCAATCCCAGTGTGGGCGGCCACCCGTTAAGGCCGCCTACCTATCATCGCCTTGGTGCACCGTTACTACACCAACTAGCTAATAGGACGCAGGCTCATCTTTAAGCGACAGCTTATAAATAGAGGCCATCTTTAACCTTGCGGTCACATGCGGTATTAGCCAAAGTTTCCCTTGGTTGTCCCCCACTTAAAGGCAGATTCCCACGCGTTACTCACCCGTTCGCCACTGTCAATATCCCCGAAAGGACATCTATCGTTCGACTTGCATGCCTAATCCATGCCGCCAGCGTTCGTCCTGAGCCAGGATCAAACTCTCCATAATCACTTTTCTCAAATTTTTATCTCGACTGGACACTTGCTTCACTTCTATTTCTCTTTCTCAGATCACCTGTTCGTTACAAACAAGTTCACTCAAATTCGCATACTACTCTTTTTTCGTCAAGAACTTTTTTTTCTCCTTGTCTTTTTTTTAGACAAAACGACACTCTATCTCTCTGATTATTAACTAATTCTTAACACTTTATTTTTTTTTTACTAACCCAATACTCTCTCTTTTAATTCTTAGGGCTATGGCACAATTAGATTCTTCATCACCCGCTTTTTGGTAATTTTGAGGACTAATTTATATTAGGTACTCGATTTTTTCTCTGCTATTATTCAAAATAAAAGCAATTATTACCTATTTAACTAAAATCATTTTTTTAGAAATAATTTTATTAGAGGTTTTAATTCTACACATATAGATTCCGGAAGATACTGATTTTTCATTTAAGTCTTTTCCATTCCATACAACATGGAAAATTCCGGGAGTATGTTTTTGAGAAATCAATGATTTTATTTTTTGTCCTTTTACATTATATATATCAATCTCAACAAAGTCATTTTTATTGATACTATACTGAATAGTAGTAGAAGGATTGAATGGATTTGGATAAATAGATTGGATCTCAGTTAATTTGGGAATAAGAATATCATTATTTGCTAATAAATTATTAATTGTTATAACAGCTGATTCACCAATATTAAATAGATTAGTTCCACTGATTATAGAATAGTCAATATTTTTATATTCATTATTTTGATTAAATATTCGAATTGAAAATGGATGATTTATAGAATACCCATTATTATTACTTTGATCGTTAGTATTTAAGCTGGCAATTAATGAGAAGAAATCTTCATTTCCATTAATAACAAGTGAGGAAACACAAAATTCTCCGTCATACAGAGCGATCTCATCTCCTGAAGACAAGATCGATTTTAGATAATCATTGTTGATGATATAGACATTAAAGTGTTTAAAACCATTTCCAGTCCAAACTTTTAGAAAATGTTTGGGAGTTCGATTTATAATAGAAAGGTTTTGAGAAAGATTTGGGAAGAAACGTTGATTTGGATAGACAAAGTCAACATTTTGATTTACTTTAACTGAGTACCCTTCACCAGGTTGAAAGCTATTGATATTATTTATCCAACCAATTACAGGGTGATATTCGATTGCCTGTCCAGATTCATTCATAACTTTAACTAATTGATTATTATTAATCAAAGATTGTAATAAGGGTAAAGCTGGTTGACTGTAATCATAAGGGTAAGAAATAATGTTCCAACCATTAATTAAAGGAATAGTTAAAGGCGTAATTGTAGAAGTACCTGTAACGTTCATTGTTAAATTTGTATTTACTTTAATATAATAACCTTCTGATGTGCTAATAGACCCGATGTTATCTATCCATTGAGAAAATTCACTTAAATATTCATAAGATTGACCAGATTCATTCATAACTTTAACTAATTGATTATTATTTCTCAATGATGATAAAACATCAGATATAGCAGAAGCGTCAGAGAGTCTATTCACAGAAAAGATATTCCAACCATTAGACAGATAAATTTCCTGATATAATCCTCCACTTGTAACGGTAGCTGTAACAGAGACAGGAATTGATTCACCATTGGAATAAACAGCTGTCACAGAATAAGTATATTCACCATTATCTAGATTTTGATCCAGATAAGTTAACACATTAGTTGATAATGGTGTTTGATTAAGTAAAGTATTTCCACGAAAAACATTATAACCCAGTAGATTTCTAACAGGATTAGGATTTGTATTTAAAGAAGAAAAAGAAATGGATTTTAATAAATTCTTATTATTGATATTATTATTTTTTAATTCACGTGATGATATTTGGGTAGTTGGTAGATTGATAATATTGTTAGTCATACCTGTAATATATCCTCCAATACACCAATTGTAATTCATAGCAGGTGCTAAAGAAAATAAAGTTGACCATTGATTATCAAGATATATCAGATTACTATAACCATCATAAGAAGGACCGGCATCCGCTCCAGCTGGAAATCCTAAAGGAGTGTTGACATTATATCCGATCCACAGTTCACCTGTGACAGGAATATTAATAGGAGTATTCAGGATTACTTCAGTCCATACATCTGGTGAGATTGTTCCAGAGACTAGTTGAGAGAGAACAAGATTTCCAGGATTGTAGGGATTTTCACTTCCACCAGTCCATATTTTTATTGTATAAGTTGCAGTGGGTTCATGACCAATAAACCTGACTTTTGTTAACTGTCCATTTATAGCACCAATCTGAACTAATTGAGAATTAGTATATCGTTGTGCCACCATAAATTCTGCCGCAGCATCTAATCCAACACCGCTATTATAAGAATCAGAATAGGTTATCCAATCATTTAAAGTTTGAATATCAGGAGATGACCAATTAAGAGTTACATCACGATTATTTACATTAGCAGTAAGATTACCAGGAGGAAGAAAAACTGGTGTAGTCATCAACTCAACCGATACATCATCTAATTTCAAATAAAACATATCTGAAACAGAATGATGTCTAAAAGCGATATAGACATCTTGTCCGGAATACTCAGCAAGAGAAATTGTATTTTCAATCCAAGTCGTATTCTGCAGAGTTTCAGAGTATAAAGGTATGAAAGAAGCTGGGTTTTGGCTATTAGAAATCAACACAGAGTAATGTTCTGCAGGCCAAGACGCATTATAAGCAGCCACCCAAAATTTTAATTGAGCTGATTGATTAGCAGAAAATACAGGCAATTGAATTTTTGGAGAAATTAACCAATTATCAGGGGTAAGAACTCCAACATCATTTAGATAAGAAGCAGAAGCGGCACATTTTAAGCCAGAATGAGGTTGCGCAGTACCACTTAATTCAAACCAACGATAGGTATCACCATCCTGATCTACCTGTGTCCATCCGGTTGGAGGAAATGCATCTTCAAATCCTTCAACCCAAGGAAACTCAGTAATAATAGTTTCGGTAAATTGAACATTGAAAGAAATATTAAGACTATTTGAACTACCAATATTATTAATAACTAGTCCACTGGGAGAACCATTTGATAAAAAGCTACTTGGATTTGTAGAATCATTAATTTGAGTTCTACCTGATTCAAGAGAAAAAAAAGCATTTTGAATTGTACCATCAGAAGTTGTAGTTCCTCCAGGACGATATACATATAATTCATCTGGAGGACCTTGTGCATTTCCCTCCCCGTCTGCTAAGGAATTTACTCTGTACACAACAAGTCCTGAGCCGCTTAATTGACTATCAAAGGTTCCGTTATTATTCTTTCTAAATTCGACAACAAAAAATTCTGTAGTACTATTGGGAGAATTAATTCTATAACAATTATTAGTAGCAGATTTTATTGAATTAATTGTGTAAGTTCCAGAAGTAGAAATCACAGGAATATCAGAGATCCAAGTGCCGTATCGATACTTCATGTACACACTCATATGTTGAGGAGGATTTGTATTAGTTGACATTAAATCCCAAGAACCAATAGGTTCTCCAGCTGTCACATATCGATATAAATCAGGAGCTCCCAATGTATGAAACATTTCATGAGCTAACACGCTATTACCTTCTGAAGATAAAAAATCTTGTAATTGAAAATTATAATCATAAACCTGCTTTCCATTAATATTGACTGTTTCTGAATATAAAGACCATTGATGAGGCCATAATAAATTAGCCCATTCTCCAGCAGTACCTTTAATAACAAAACAGACATTATCGACATATCCATCATTATCCCCATCAAGGTTTAAAGAAGAAGGAACAGAAGAAGCAATAGCTAATACAGCTCGTTTTAACAAGGTATGCTCCCTTGTTGTTCTTTGAGTATCGTCAGTATATCCATTTGTGTTTGTCACAGAATATGGAGAATAATATGAACGAGGATAAATATCCTGAAATGAGACCACCATATTAGAAATAGGATTTGGGTAATATGTTGAGTTTATAGTCAAACTTTGATAAGAAGCTTCTTTAAAATAATTCTTCATAGAATTTGCATTTAAATCCTGACTGTTAAACATTGATTCATAAACAGAGATGTTTTGAGAATACTCAGTTTCTCCTGAAAATCTGATAAACACAACCAAATTATTTAAAGATCCCTGAGTAGGCGCATTAACAGGAAGATCTCTGGAAGAACCAAAAAAATTTTCCTTTTTAGTTAAATACTCTTCATTTGATATATTAACATATTTTGGAATACCGAGATCTTTTGGATTTGTTAGATCAATACGATAATCAGTGGCAACAATACTTTTACCTGAATAATCAGCCCAAACATAATATCCAGTAACAGAATTTTGGATTATAGTATAGCCATCTTTATCATGTAACCAGTTATGGAATTCATCTCCTGATGCGAAACAAGAGATATCAGTTCCATCTAATTGGTGAATTTTCATGGGTATATTATTTAACCATGCACCAAACAAAGAAGTAATCAAAATACTTAAGAACATTATCAAGAAAAACTTTTTCATGTATCCTCCGAGAACAAACAAATTTAACATTACTAATAAAATTCAAAAAGTTGAAATAATTATTAGAAATTTCCTAAATAAATAAATAATTGTTATTTTATTGTTGTCAATTCTTTTTTACTTTTTTCAAAATAAAAGGTACAAGGAACACATCTTTAGTATCCCATCTTGAGTTAGTTATGGTATATTATTGAAATGTTTTTGTGGTTGTCTTGACTCAATAGTTATATTTAATTTTGAAATTTGATAAGTATTATATGGTCTATAAGTAATGAATTTTGTATTATTTTAATAGGCGTATTTCTTAAAATGTTTAACCCCCTACAGGGCTTAGGGTATGTTATGCAATAAAACCATGGTTAAAACCATAGGCTACCAATATTCAACCCGAATGGGGTTGTTGATCCTCATTTGTCAATGGCAGTTTATTTTATGTTATTACTTTTCCAATCGTAAAGAAATGTAGCCCTGACAGCAATGTTATTCTTCATTTGTAGATTCAGTTACTAAGTATAAAGTAAACACATATCTAAGTGGACTTGAAAGACGCTCTCCTTTTAATGCATAAGTCCATTCTGTGCCAGAGATTGGATGAACTTTTATTAGATTAACCAGATTCCCAAAGTAATCATATCTTGTATCCCGAACCGCATTGATTGGATTTAAGAATCTAATATCATATGGTGAAAGAGAGATATTGTGATTGATATGTGATCCATTACTCAAATTAATTGAATAATTTATTTGATCTAAATCAACATGTGGAATTACTGTGTATTGTAGAGTAATTTTATTAGGTTCAGTACTTATGGGTGATAATGTAGTATTATTAACTGCAGTATATGGTAAATATTTTAATGGATGAATGAAGCCTTAATCTGTCTTCGACACAGCAAAATGCAAATGATATTTCTGACCTTCTCCTGTGTTTCCTGAAACACCTATATTTATTCATGGATTTAGAGATAACGAGTTTATAGTTATTCCTGGATTTAGTGCTTGTATGTACGCTAAATTATCACCTCTAGGATTTCGACTCAAATGAAAATAGTGATATAATATTGTATTATTTATACTATTTTTATATATTAAATATCTTCCTCTTCCTTTTGTTAATACTCCATCAGTTCCAGCTTCTTTGAATATTGAATTAGTTACTGTTTTTACTGGTACCGTAGTACAACCAATGTCAATACCTTGATGATTCCTATTTGTACATGTTGATCGCTGTCCATAAAATGAAGTTAGATTTATTTCATTACTACTTGGTGTCTCAGTACCACTGATAGGCCAAACATATACAGAGAAAACATAAGTAACATTACAAACGAATATCAAGAACAGAATATTGGCTTTCATATTACTCTCCAAATACTTTTATTGTTTTTTTATTTATTAGAAAAGTACGTTTAAAACTATCTGATAGTAAAATATCAAAATCAATAATAAAACGATTACCATAAAGATCATATATATAATTCTCATGATCTTCATGACAATAATATTTTTGAGTAGTTTGAATGAGATTGCCATTTTTAAAGTTTACATTACCATCTCCAACGAAAGTAGAAAAATCTACATTTTTATTTCTTTTTTCTTTCATATTTTTACAATCTTCTAAATTGTCTATTGAATAATCTTGAAAATCATGATTAAAAATCCCTATGAATGGTTTTGAATACTTTTTTACAATATCACCATTTAAATCAAATATTGTTTGGGAAGATCTTTCTATTAAATAATCATTTACTTGCAAAAAGCTATTATCTTGAAAGAAATAGTTAACAACATCAAAAGATGGATTTTGAATTGTAAATATATTCTTCAAAGATAAATGATTGTTTTTGAAGTTGTAAAACTCAAATGTATATAACTCTTTATCTTTGTTTTTTTTAAGACAAATTACTAGACTGTCTGAAATTACTTTGCCTGATACAAGGTTGTTATCATTTATAAACCCTGTAATTTTGATATTTTTTAAATATTTGTCATATATAACAAAGTTTGTTATATCGTTTTTATATGTAAAATCTTTAGAATTATAGTCCTCTGTATTGAGAAAAACCATTGTTAAATAATTTCCTGAAGGTGATAATCCAAAATAGGTTTGGTTAACCTTTATTTCATTTAAAATATTTCCTTTGTTATCCCATGTACTGATTTCTACAAATACTTCCCACTCTCCATTTTCATCATTTGAATTATCAGTAAATCGATGTAAAACGAGAATATTTCCATTATCTGAAATTGAAATTTCTACTGCAGAATATATGTGTTTTAGATTTTTCTCCCATAATAGATTCAACTCCTTATCATAAAAAACCATCCGATACTGGTGGTTCAGTTCTTCAATTACGACTAAATTGCCAGTATCTTTGGCATAGGCATAATTAATAATTTCCCCTTTGAAATTTAAGGTTTTAATCAAGTGTTGTTCAGGGGCAATCATTTTCGCGGTTTCATCGATTGATTTAAAAACTTTTGTCTCGTTATATGCCCATAATCCAAAAACCAACAACATTAAGGTTAATAACATAAGTTGTTTTTTTACTTTTGTTGACATAAACATACTCCTTTTCATTTACTTTTTTTGTCTTAAAGTTTTATTTAGCAAATATAATATTTGATTTTCTATTTGTCAATAGTAATATTCATTTTTAATATTGATAAGTATCATATAGTCGATAAGTTATTAAATTAGTATTATTTTAATAGTTTTAGTTCTAAAAGTATTTTCAGTTATATTGTATTTAGACTATATGGCAGTTTTTATCAGTATTCTCCAAATAATTTGATCATTGTTTTATCAATAAAAATTATATTCTTAAATTTATCAGAAACAAAACAATCAAATTTGGTATAGAATAACTTTCCGGAATTATCATATAGCTGATTTAAATGATCTCTATAGGGATAATATTTGCTATAATTTATAATCAAATTATTATTTTTATTGTATACAAGAGATTCTCCAACCAAGTTTACAGTTTCTTTACTTTTTTTCTGATTCTCTGCAAAGGTTTTATAATTTTTCATACTTTCAATTGAATATTCCTGAAATTTATTATCCAATACTGCTAAATATGGAGCTGAGTATTTCATGATCTCATTACCTCGAAGATCATAGACAGTTTTTGATACTCTATCAATGAAGTAGTTGTTAACTTGTATTAAACTATTTTCCTGAAAGAAAAAATTATTAATATCATAATTACGATCATTTTTAAGATTAGTTGTTTTTATCAATGAAAGAGTATTATTCTTAAAATTATAGAATTCAAATTTTTTAGAAACATGATAAGAGTCTCCTTCTCCTGATTTATACTTTTTTAAACAAACGACTAAAGAATCAGAAAATACTTTACAGGTTACCAAGGCATCATCTTTGTTAAATCCTGTTAGATTAATGGGTTTTAAATGTTTGTCATAAATACAGATATTATGAAAATCTTTAAAAAGCAGATATTCTCCTGAATAAAAATCCCCTTCAAAATCAATATATTGTTTAAATAAATAATTACCAGAAGGTGAGACTCCGTAGTAAGTTGGATCATCTTTAATCTCGGCTAAAAGATTACCCTGATTATCCCAAGTACTGATATGAACATAGACTTCCTGATCATTTTCTGATAGTTTGTGCAATACAAGAGTATGACAATTATCCGAAATATAAACTATTATAGATCCATTAGTGTGATTAATTTTTTTCTCCCATAATAGCTTCAACTCCTTATCATAAAAAACCATCCGATACTGGTGATTCAGTTCTTCAATTACGACTAAATTGCCAGTATCTTTGGCATAGGCATAATTAATAATTTCACCTTTGAAATTTAAGGTTTTAATCAAGTGTTGTTCCGGGGCAATCATTTTCGCGGTTTCATCGATTGATTTAAAAACTTTTGTCTCGTTATATGCCCATAATCCAAAAACCAACAACATTAAGGTTAATAACATAAGTTGTTTTTTTACTTTTGTTGACATAAACATACTCCTTTTCATTTACTTTTTTTGTCTTAAAGTTTTATTTAGCAAATATAATATTTGATTTTCTATTTGTCAATAGTAATATTCATTTTTAATATTGATAAGTATCATATAGTCGATAAGTTATTAAATTAGTATTATTTTAATAGTTTTAGTTCTAAAAGTATTTTCAGTTATATTGTATTTAGACTATATGGCAGTTTTTATCAGTATTCTCCAAATAATTTGATCATTGTTTTATCAATAAAAATTATATTCTTAAATTTATCAGAAACAAAACAATCAAATTTGGTATAGAATAACTTTCCGGAATTATCATATAGCTGATTTAAATGATCTCTATAGGGATAATATTTGCTATAATTTATAATCAAATTATTATTTTTATTGTATACAAGAGATTCTCCAACCAAGTTTACAGTTTCTTTACTTTTTTTCTGATTCTCTGCAAAGGTTTTATAATTCTTCATACTTTCAATTGAATACTCCTGTAATTTTTTATCTGAAACTGCTAAATATGGAGCTGAGTATTTCGTGATCTCGTTACCCATAAGATCATAGACAGTTTTTGATACTCTATCAATAAAGTAGTTATTTACTTGTATTAAACCATATTCCTGAAAGAAGAAATTATTAATATCATAATTACGATCATTTTTAAGATTAATGTTTTTTATCAATGAGAGGGTATTATTTTTGAAACTATAGAATTCAAATTTTTTAGAAACATGATAAGAGTCTCCTTCTTCTGATCTATACTCTTTTAAACAAACGACTAAAGAATCAGAAAATACTTTACAGGTTACCAAGGCATCATCTTTGTTAAATCCTGTTAGATTAATGGGTTTTAAATGTTTGTCATAAATACAGATATTATGAAAATCTTTAAAAAGCAGAGATTCTCCTGAATGAAACTGACCATCAAAATCAAACAATAATCTAAATAGATATCTGCCTGAAGGTGAAACGCCATAATGAGCAGGTTCGTCTAATATTTCTCCTAAAAGATTACCCTGAATATCCCAAGTATTAATATGGACATAATCTTCATTATCATTCTCTGGCGATTTGATTAATAAAAGAGTATAACTATTATCAGAAATATAGACTATTATAGATCCATTAGTGTGATTAATTTTTTTCTCCCATAATAGCTTCAACTCCTTATCATAAAAAACCATCCGATACTGGTGGTTCAGTTCTTCAATTACAACTAAATTGCCAGTATCTTTGGCATAGGCATAATTAATAATTTCACCTTTGAAATTTAAGGTTTTAATCAAGTGTTGTTCCGGAGCAATCATTTTAGCGGTTTCATCGATTGATTTAAAAACTTTTGTCTCGCTATATGCCCATAATCCAAAAACCAACAACATTAAGGTTAACAATATAAGTGGTTTTTTAAAGCTAGTTTGCATAAATGTGCTCCATAATTATTTACTATTTTTATCTTAAAGATTTATTTAGCAAATATAATATTTGATTTTCTATTTGTCAATAGTAATATTCATTTTTTAAAATTGATAAGTATCATATGGTCGATAAGTAATAAATTTTGTATTATTTTAATAGGTTTAGGTCAAAAAATGTTCAACCCCTAAAGGGGATGTTGATCCTCATTTGCAATAGCAGTTTATTTTATGTTATTACTTTTCCAATCGCAAAGAGGTGTAGTTCAGACATCTATGTTATTCAATTTCATTTAGATTGCAAGGCTATGCTTCTAAAATGATTATTACATTATTGCTAAGATGATTGCAGGGTTAACACTCAAAATTCATAATTACTTTTATCAGATAAATCCCAATGTTAAGATCATTATATTTAGATTTAGCCTATACACGAAAAGCTTTTTATAATTTGATCCATCCTTTAACAATTCTGATCTTCAGAAACCTGATTAGTAACTATTACCGATTACATTATTAATGCTATTTTAAGAATTGACAAGAGCAAATAAAATATTAAAGAAAGAAAAGTTGGAGAAGATAAATTATTAAAAGATCACTTGTTTATTTTAAATCATGAGATATAATAATGTTTATTACTTTGAAAAAGAGGAATAGATTAGAAATACAAAAAAGAACACCAGCTCATTGAATTGAATTAGTGTTCTTTTTATCTTGAAAAACAGGTGTTATTTGATTAACAACATTTTTTTTATTAATACATTTTTACTGGTTTTTAATTGGTAAAAATATACTCCTGACGTAACAGCCTTATTGTTTTGGTCTGTACTGTCCCAATTAATCGAATGATATCCTTTTTTAAGAGATTTATCTATTAATTGTTTTACTCTCTGACCTTTAACATTATAAATATTGATTTTTATATTATCATCAGAGGGAATACTAAAACAAATCTTTGTATTTGGATTAAAAGGATTCGGATAGTTCTGACTTAGAGACAATGGAACAACTATTTGCGACACATCACAATCTTTTGCATTTAACAAAACTTTAGCTAATTTCTTTGGATTTGCTTCAATGATTCCAGGTTTATATGTGTTTGTTGACATATCGTAAACTAAAGCATTTTTAATGTTTAAAGTTTGTTTTGAATTAGTCACTAATCTAAAAGTTATTGGTTCAGATGATTTTGTTTCCGTTTTTACATAAGCTTTTATATGAATTGGATATCCTTCAAAGACAGCAGCTCCCACACAGGTAGTATCTTGATAAACTGCAATTTCTCTTAGATCTGTAACATCGGTAATTGAATCTACCAAAACACACTGATAGTCGGATAATTCTTTAAAAGAAAAATATTGGGGTACAGGTATAATAATCTTTTCTTTTGCCTGAGTTTCAATTATTTGAAAAGAATTGAAGTTTCTATTTTTTGAAAAAGTTACTTCATATCCTTTTCCGTATTCAAAAACTGCATGAGCTGTTGTAGCCCAGTTTCCATTTACATTGAACATAAACCAATCTTCTCCTTTAATAGAAGTGATATATGGTCTTACTGCAGAAGAGAATGACCCCAAAGGATCTTGATTGTTTAATCGATTATACCCAAGCCAATATTCATACTGATCTTGATTAAGATAAATAAATTCATCAGGATTAATCTGTGTTCCATAATGATCATAGGTTAAAGTATTATTTGGTAATCCTGTAAATTCAAGTTTATATCCCTGATTTGAAAATATTAAGGGAAGATCTTCTGTGTATAAAAGGTCATTATCTTTATTAATTTTCCCATCAATTCCTAATACTTGATTTAAATTTTTGGAGATTGGGTAGAATAATGATTCATAATCCTGAGCTATGTTATTCTCGTCTTCTGCATAAAGTCTAGGGTAACTAACCCAATTCCATCCATTATGATATGTTTTAGAATCATAGTCAGATGGAGAATCAAAAAATGTAGTGCAGTAATTAACTCTTTCAATTATGCAACCATTACATTCAGCATTAAAGAAGATTTTAAATGAATAAGATCCCGATTTATTCGTATTATTTAAAAATCCTTTATAAATTGTTGGATCAATAGGATCTTGGAACATCTGAACAATTACTTTCTCTGATAACCATGAAACTGTTCCGGGAATTCCAACTTCTGCCAGAAAGCTTACATGACTTAAAGGAATATCTTCTAAATTAATAATTTTAGCTTTTATCATTATTGCTTCATTTTTTTTGGCATTTTCAATTGTAGTATTATCGAGATCAACAAATATTTTTGAATCTATCATTGAAGAAAAAGTATAATGAACTGTTTTAAAAATGTTAAAAGCTGTCGTATTATTATTTGTATTAGCAGTTTCAATGACTACTCTCCAATTCCCTTGAGTTGGGTTATTTATTTCCACTAATAAATCTGTGACAGAAGCAGAATTGTTATTATTTACAATTACAATCCCATATTGAGCCAATAATGCAGTATCAGCTTCTTTTAACAAATAGTTACTTGGCGTATATATTTTTACTTTCTTACTAATAGTTTCAAAACCAGCAGGAAGAACAACTGTCTCATAATTTGCACTACTTTCATGTCTTTTATAGTAAGAAAAAGAACACTTTATGGGATATCCTGGATTATCTACATAAATAATTTTATTTATGACTTCTTGATAAGATGTAATGTCACCAGTGTAGGGAATCACACCATTTTGTACGCTATTTACACTCGTACTTAAAATTTCACTTTGTAAAGCTGTTGCTATTTCATATGGGCTATCCAATGGACCTAAATAGTAATATTTTCCTTTTCCCCAGGTTGCAATTCTTTTCATTAATTGCTGATTTAGACCAGTCAATAGACCGATTGTATGCAATTTAACATTGTTTGGGAGACTTAAGGCTGCATTTCTTATCAATGCTTCTGATTCATAATCTTCTTTTCTTCCATCAGAAACTAATATTATGTGTTTATCCATATCTTGATTTGCTGAAAATAATGCATTTCTTGCTGAAGAAATTGCAGTGTTAAAGAGAGTCGCTCGATTACAACTTGAAGAGGCAGAGGCATTAATACTCATGTAAGCACCTGGAAGTGTTGCAGGATTATAAGAATATTGCCCTTCCGGAATGATATTCACAAAATTCGGATGAGCGAGATCCTCTCCATCGCAGTAGAAGGTATAAAGACTTTGAATCATTTTATTTGAATTTAACGAAGTATGAAATGCTTTTAAAAATGAGATCTTTCTTATATCTTGTTGTGTTTCATACATACTACCGGTTGCATCTCCAAGAAGTAAAACATTATCTGTTACATCAAAGCATGAGAAATCAAAACTTTTTTCGACTACATTCAAGGTATTTATTGCTTGACCCGTAACACTTGTAGCATGTTTTTCTGTGTCTTCAGAATCAGTCGTTAACCATACAGTCAAAACATGATTATTCCCAATCTTTTCACCTTTTAATGCATATTTCCAATCTGTACCGACAATGGTATGAATCAAATTTGTTGATGGATAAGCATTAATGGGATTTAAAATACTTTTATTGTAAGGAGAAAATGGAAGGGTTACATTTATATGAGAGTTATTGTTTAAATTTATTGTAAAAGTTACTTTGTCCAAATCTATAAACGGTCCAGTAGATAGAAATTTAAGAGTAAGTTTGTTTGGTTCTGTAGTAATAGCATTGACTGTTATATTGTTTGAGGCAGTATATGGAAGGAATCCGAGAGGATGACAAAATTTATCATTAACTGCTATTCCAAAATGTAAATGATATTTATGCCCTGATCCAGTATTTCCTGAAACACCAATACTATCTCCACTTGGAGTTATAACGTTTGGATTCCCTTGAGGATTATGACTCAAATGAAAATAGTGATAGCCCAACTTTCGTCAAATGAGCCTAAAACCCTGATCAATAGGGCATCGACTTTTTTTTTAGGTTCTACAATCTGAATTTTTAATTCTTTTTATGATTCTATGTGATGACGTTTTCATTTCCAGTAAATCATAGATTTCTTTTGCTTTTTTTTCAGGCGTACCTGTGATTCTTATTGAGTAAGCGGTACCTTTTTTATCATGCTGAATAATCGTTGATCTCATATGTGTTAACAAATCTTCTCTGATTTCTTTCCAGCTTTTACGGAAGTTGTTCTGATTCAATTTATATGTAATACTCTTCAAAATAGAATAAGCTAAAACAGAAATGAATAAATGTGATTCTATCCTGCTGTCCAATTGATGATAAATCGGACGTGTGCCAAGCTCTGTTTTTATTGATCTAAATGATGACTCAACTTCAGTCAGAGTCATATAGAAATCCCATATCTCTTTTCCCGTAAGATCTTTATGATTCGTCTGTATAACATAACAACCAGCATAATCATCCTTCAATGGGTTTTTATCTGTTTTTTCTATTTTTATCTCTTTGACCTTCTGTTGATCTTTTTCTTCTGTTATCAAAATAAAATTGTATTTACCAGCTATCGCTCCATAACGCTCTTTCAAGCGACCAATTCGAATATTGATTTTATCAATGTCTTTGATCGTATTCTTAAAATTGGATTTGATCAAATTACTACTGTCTTCAAGAAAATTTGTTTCTTGATGATTAACTATTGCCTTTTCTTTCTTCTCTCTGCCAGTGCTGAATACCAATACTTTTACGGAATCGGAGTCCTCTGTTTTCTTAATAAAAATACTTTGTTTGCTTTTATCTTTATATTCCTCAAATCCGGTTAAGTCACTGAACTCTGAAGCATAATCTTTTACAAGGTTCTTTCTTTCTATTACAAAATACGAATAGCCTTCGTTTTTTAAATAGGACAAATTTTCACTTGTCGCTATCCCTCTATCCATAATTATTGATGGTTTCTGAAAGATCTCTTGTAAATTTTGCCTATGACTGAAAACCTCCTGAAGAACTTCCTTTAATGTCGCAGGCTCTGATTGATTGCCCTTGTATATCTTGCTGTACACAGGAAAGCCTTCCTGGTCTACAACTAGAGCAAGGGTAACCAATGGGCAATCAGTACGGTTTTCTTTACTCTTGCCTCGTTTACACAATTCACTTCCTACTTTATTTCCTTCAAAATAGGTATTTGTTAAATCATATAAATAGACTTTGTCGATATATGGATATAGACTCTTGACGTTACTTCTTAATTTGCGTTCTATCTGATCTTTATGTAAGTACAACATATCGCCTATTTCATAGATCATATCTTTGGATATCCGTGAAAAACATGTTTTTAAATATTCTACAAGGACGCTTTGTTCATTGATCCACCTGTAAGTATGAAGATCACTACCTGGGGAGATCAGTCGACCTAAGATAACAACTTTTGCCAAATCTGTTTCTTTTTGAGAAAATCCACATGATTGTAACACCTCGTCAAACTTAAGGCGATTCCAGAATTCTATCCCAACAAGCTCTGAACCTGCAAATCTTGACTGTGTCATTTCGGTTGTATCCAAGTCAACTTCCACATTCTTGCCTTTTTGTATTTCAGGTTTTTGTTGTACTTGACCTGTGATTTTGATATTGTATTTTATATAAGCGATGTCAGCAATTTTTTCTAGTTTATCAGAAAATTTAAGTATCTGATTTCCTTTGATTTTATTCTCAATTATGACAACAAGTATTTTTTGTTCTTCTACCGTTAAATCAAAATCTCCGATATGAACAAGCATCCGTGGTTTTGGACCTTTGTCCGTTTGCACGGTCTCCATCAATTGCAGGTAAGTGTAAATCTTACCAGTCTTATTATTCTTAATCTCTTTTTTAATAATAAACATAGGACTATTATATTTACACTGGAAAACATGTCAATAATTATTTTAGCTATTTTATTTAGTATTTTAGGTTCTTTTTGGCACTTTTTCAAATACTCGAGTCATACATATCAATCACTTACGTTCAATAAAGTGCTAAAATCAATGATTTTTCCCGAAAGATGGGATAGGTTATATTATTATTTACGGCATCTTCATAAATAAGGTATTTACCTCTACCAATATCATACTCATCTTTTGCTAAAACAAACCTTGATGTAGTTACAGTTTTTACATTTACATTACGAACTCCGATATCAATACCTTGGTGGTTATTATTATCTCTAGGTAGAGTGGGTGTATGCATTGTTCTGAGTCCATAAAATGATGTTAAATATTTTTCAGCATAAGATTGTGTTGTTACAGGATGTTCTGGATTTGCATCTGGATAACCACTAATGGGCCAAGTATATGAATATATTGAAGAGACCATTGACAATAAGGCAAAAATCATCAGAATTCTATTTCTCATGAAACTCTCCATACAATTTGATCATTTTTTTATCAATAAATATAACACTCTTAAATTTATCAGAAATAAAACTATCAAATTTGGTATAGAGTAACTTTCCGGAATTATCATATAGCTGATTTAAATGATCTCTATGAGAAATGTATTTACTATAATTTATAATCAAATTATTATTTTTATTGTAAACAAGAGATTTTCCAACCAAATTTACAGTTTCTTTACTTTTTCTCTGATTATCAGCAAAGGTTTTATAATTCTTCATACTTTCAATTGAATATTCCTGTAATTTATTATCAGAAACTGCCAAATATGGAGATGAGTATTTCATGATCTCGTTACCCATAAGATCATAGACAGTTTTTGATACTCTATCAATGAAGTAGTTATTTGCTTTCATTAAACTATTTTCCTGAAAGAAAAAATTATTAATATCATAACTACGATCATTTTTAAGATTAGTTGTTTTTATCAATGAAAGTGTATTATTTTTGAAACTATAGAATTCAAATTTTTTAGAAACATGATAAGAGTCTCCTTCTCCTGATCTATATTCTTTTAAACAAACGACTAAAGAATCAGAAAATACTTTACAGGTTACCAAGGCATCATCTTTGTTAAATCCTGTTAGATTAATGGGTTTTAAATGTTTGTCATAAATACAGATATTATGAAAATCTTTAAAAAGCAGATATTCTCCTGAATAAAAATCCCCTTCAAAATCAATATATTGTTTAAATAAATAATTACCAGAAGGTGAGACTCCGTAGTAAGTTGGATCATCTTTAATTTCGGCTAAAAGATTACCCTGATTATCCCAAGTACTGATATGAACATAGACTTCCTGATCATTTTCTGATAGTTTGTGCAATACAAGAGTATGACAATTATCCGAAATATAAACTAATATATATCCATTAGTGTGATTAATTTTTTTCTCCCATAATAGCTTCAACTCCTTATCATAAAAAACCATCCGATACTGGTGGTTCAGTTCTTCAATTACAACTAAATTGCCAGTATCTTTGGCATAGGCATAATTAATAATTTCCCCTTTGAAATTTAAGGTTTTAATCAAGTGTTGTTCTGGGGCAATCATTTTCGCGGTTTCATCGATTGATTTGAAAACTTCAGTTTCGGTATTTGCCCATAATCCAAAAACAAACAACATTAAGGTTAATAACATAAGTTGTTTTTTTACTTTTGTTGACATAAATATACTCCTTTTCATTTACTTTTTTTGTCTTAAATATTTATTTAGCAAATATAATATTTGACTTTCTATTTGTCAATAGTAATATTCATTTTTAATATTGATAAGTATCATATGGTCGATAAGTAATAAATTTTGTATTATTTTTATAGGTTTAGTTCAAAAAGTATTTTCAGTTATATTGTTATTTAGACTATATGACAGTTATTATTAGTATTCGAAATCAATTTTTATTTTATTCTCCAAATAACTTGATCATTGTTTTATCAATAAATATTATATTCTTAAATTTATCAGAAATAAAACAATCAAATTTGGTAAAGAATAACTTTCCGGAATTATCACATAGCTGATTTAAATGATCTCTATAGGGATAGTATTTGCTATAATTAATAATCAAATTATTATTTTTACTGTAAACAAGAGATTCTCCAACCAAATTTACAGTTTCTTTACTTTTTTTCTGATTATCAGCAAAGGTTTTATAATTCTTCATACTTTCAATTGAATACTCCTGTAATTTATTATCAGAAACTGCCAAATATGGAGATGAGTATTTCAAGATCTCGTTACCTCGAAGATCATAGACAGTTTTTGATACTCTATCAATGAAGTAGTTATTTACTTGTATTAAACTATTTTCCTGAAAGAAGAAATTATTAATATCATAATTACGATCATTTTTAAGATTCGTTGTTTTTATCAATGAAAGTGTATTATTTTTGAAACTATAAAATTCAAATTTTTTAGAAACATGATAAGAGTCTCCTTCTCCTGATCTATACTCTTTTAAACAAACGACTAAAGAATCAGAAAATACTTTACAGGTAACCAAGGCAGTATCTTTATTAAATCCTGTTAGATTAATTGGTTTTAAATATTTGTCATAAATACAGATATTATGAAAATCTTTAAAAAGCAGAGATTCTCCTGAATGAAACTGACCATCAAAATCAAACAATAATCTAAATAGATATCTGCCTGAAGGTGAAACGCCATAATGAGCAGGTTCGTCTAATAATTCTCCTAAAAGATTACCATGAATATCCCAAGTACTAATATGGACATAATCTTCATTATCATTCTCTAGCGATTTGATCAATAAAAGAGTATAACTATTATCAGAAATATAGACTATTATAGATCCATTAGTGTGATTAATTTTTTTCTCCCATAATAGATTCAACTCCTTATCATAAAAAACCATCCGATACTGGTGGTTCAGGTCTTCAATTACAACTAAATTTCCAGTATCTTTGGCATAGGCATAATTAATAATTTCCCCTTTGAAATTTAAGGTTTTAATCAAGTGTTGTTCCGGGGCAATCATTTTCGCAGTTTCATCGATTGATTTGAAAACTTTTGTCTCGCTATTTGCCCATAATCCAAAAACCAACAACATTAAGGTTAATAACATAAGTTGTTTTTTAAAATTAGTATGCATAAATGTGCTCCCATAATTATATACTTTTTGTTTTAAAATTTATTTAGCAAATATAATATTTGATTTTCTATTTGTCAATAGTAATATTCATTTTTTAAAATTGATAAGTATCATATGGTCGATAAGTAATAAATTTTGTATTATTTTAATAGGTTTAGGTCAAAAAATGTTCAACCCCTAAAGGGGATGTTGATCCTCATTTGCAATAGCAGTTTATTTTATGTTATTACTTTTCCAATCGCAAAGAGGTGTAGTTCAGACATCTATGTTATTCAATTTCATTTAGATTGCAAGGCTATGCTTCTAAAATGATTATTACATTATTGCTAAGATGATTGCAGGGTTAACACTCAAAATTCATAATTACTTTTATCAGATAAATCCCAATGTTAAGATCATTATATTTAGATTTAGCCTATACACGAAAAGCTTTTTATAATTTGATCCATCCTTTAACAATTCTGATCTTCAGAAACCTGATTAGTTAATGTTTAAAGTTTGCAATCTTTGTTTATTTTATTTAAATAAAAATAAATGATTAGTTACTATCTTTTTAATTGATTTTGAATTTGGAGGATTATTTCTTAAGATAGATCTATACTATAAAAAAAGGGTACAAATAAATGTACCCAAATAGTTATGTCGAAACTATTAACTAATCTGCTTTACGAACTAGTCTAAAACCAATCCCATTATTTACAGTGGTTGCATAATTTCTTGATCTAAAGTCATTACGGCAGTTAGTATCTTCACTAAACCAACAACCTCCCCGGTAAACTCTTAAAGAACCTGTTTCGATTCCATGAGGATTATTCTCATCGGTTGTGGAGTAATCTCCATAGATATCCCAACACCATTCCAGAACATTACCCGTCAAATCTTTAAAACCTAACTCATTATTCTTTTTTCCGCCAATAACATGAGTATAATTACCAGAATTTCCCTGATACCAGCCAGCTTCCGAAAGATTATTAGTTCCTGAATAAGTATAATTATGTGTTCTATTTCCACCTAAAGCAGCATATAACCATTCCATTTCACTTGGTAAACGATAGCCATCAGCCTGCCAATCACAGGTAATTTTTAAGTGGTTTTCTGAGACAGTATTCCAACCTTCAGGCCAATCTGCGGGGTTTGTTCCAAAGGTGTCGTAAATATAACAAGGAGTTTTCCCATCGTGAATAGATTTCAGATTACAGTATTTAATGACAGAGAACCAAGAAATCCCATAAACAGGAAAATTATCACCTATACCAACACCACTAGAAGGATGATCACCCATAATGTAGAACCATTCTGATTGTGTGACTTCATAAATACCCATATAAAAATCAGAGAGATTAACATTGGCTGAGCCATTATTAAACATACCACCTTGAACAAATAACATTCCAGGAACTGAAGAAAGAAAGATTTCATATTCTGTTTGAATAATACTGCTGGGTAAATAATTTTCTTTAAAAGCTTTTACTTTTAAAACAGTAGAATGATCCAAAGTAAAAGGAATTGAGTATTGAGTAGAATTTTCATCAGGATCGGTACCATCAAGTGTATATTTAATAAGAGCTCCTGCAGTTGGACAAGTTAAAGAAATTAAAAGTTGTTGATAATAAGTCCCTGTAGGAGAACTAATCACAGGATTTGCAATCGTTTCATTATTTATAATATAAGCATTTGAGGCAACGTCACTATTTGTGTAACCTTCTTTTAAAGCAATAGCTTTAACTTTTTTACTAATAGAGAGAGTAAAAGGAGTTGAGTACAAAGGAGATAAATTAGTAGGGGTACTGTTATCTAAAGTGTAATGAATAATTGCATCATCTAGGCTGCAGGTAATTGAAATAGTTTTTCACCCAGATAAGAACCTGCATCAGGAGTAATGATTGGAGTAGGGACTTTTGGAGTACTCTTATCAGAGGAAGTAGAAAACCCAAACAGAACACAAATTATAGTAATGAAGAGTAGTAAATTTTTCATGGGTTAATCCTTTTTAGTAAAAAAAGAGCTTGTCAAGTGACAAGCTCTTTATAAGGTTAAGAGTTATAAAGAATGATCTTCAGCTTCTTTAGCCAAATCATAATTTTTTTGAACTACGTCAGGATGCATACCTTTTTCTTTAGTGACTGCTTTAACAGGGCATACTTCTAAACAGTTTCCGCATTTAACACAGTCAACTTGTTTAATCTGATATTTATCAGTTTTGCTTCCAGAGATACAAGAAGTAGGGCAACGTCGAGCACATAAAGAGCAGCCGATACATTTATCTTTATTAATATTGAAGTGCATAAGATCTAGACAAACTTTAGTTGGGCAAGCTTGTTCTTTAATATGAGCTTCGTATTCATTTCTGAAATAGCGAATCGTACTAAGAACTGGATTAGGAGCTGCTTGACCAAGACCACATAGAGATAGTTGTTTAATACTATTTCCCAGAACTTCAAGTTCTTCGATATCGCCTTCTTTTCCTTTTCCTTTGGTAATTCTATCTAATATTTCATACATTTGTTTTAAACCAATACGGCAAGGTGCGCATTTACCACAAGATTCATCAACAGAGAAATCAAGGAAGTATTTAGCAACATTAACCATACAATTGGTTTCATTCATGACGATGACTCCACCAGAGCCCATCATCGCGCCTTTTTCTTTAAGAGTTTCGTAATCAACTTTTACATCTAAGTGATCATTTGTTAAGCATCCACCAGAAGGACCGCCTAATTGAACAGCTTTAAACTGATGATTCCCAACAATCCCACCACCAACTTCAAAAATAAGATCTTTAATAGTAATTCCCATAGGAACTTCAACAAGGCCAGTATTAGCAATGTCACCTGTCAGGGCAAAGACTTTAGTACCTTTACTGGTTTCAGTGCCCATAGAAGCAAACCAATCAGCCCCTTTACGGAAGATAGTTGCTAAATTACCTAAAGTTTCTACATTATTAACAAGAGTAGGTTTTGACCAGAGACCTTCGCTGGCAGGATAAGGTGGTTTTGGCATAGGTTGACCTCTACGACCCATAATGGAAGCGATGAGGGCTGTTTCTTCGCCACAGACGAAAGCGCCTGCACCAGTACGAACTTCAGCTTCGAAGGAGAAATCAGAACCTAAAATGTTTTTGCCCATCAGACCGAATTCTTTAGCTTGAGCGATAGCTCTTTTAATTCGTTTAATAGCCAAGGGATATTCAGCACGGATATAGAAATAACCTTCAGAAGCGCCCGTAGCATAAGCAGCGAGCATCATACCTTCCAGCACACGATGAGGGTCACCTTCTAAGAGAGAGCGATCCATAAAAGCACCTGGGTCACCTTCATCAGCGTTACAAACAACGTATTTTAGAGAACCCTGAGCTTTACGAACGAATTCCCATTTTAAGCCCGTAGGGAAGCCAGCACCGCCACGACCTCGAAGGCCAGACCGTTTTACCACATCGATAGCGTCTTCAGGTTTCATTTCTGTTAAGGCAGTACCTAAAGCTTCATACCCACCAAGGGCAATATATTCTTCAATTTTTTCTGGATCTAAGTAACCACAATTTTCAAGGGCAACTTTTACTTGTTTTTGATAGAAAGGGATATCGTTTTTATTAGCAATAGCGACATCTTCTTCAATCTGCATTAATCTTTTTACAGGTCTTCCTTTAATAAAGTGTTCATTAACGATTTCTTCTACATCTTCAACGGTAACTTTTTTATAGAAAATACCTTCAGGATAAACCATCATAACAGGGCCAAAATCACAAGGTCCCATACAACCGGTTTCAATAATATTTACTTCTTCAGCCAAGCTGTTAGCATTTAGGATTTCAATCATTTTATCCTTAATACGCATAGCCCCGGCAGAAACACAACCTGATCCACAACAGATCAGGAGATCGATTCTTTTAACAGGCATTACGGATCCTCCTATTCTTCAGTAGAGATTACGAATTCTTTTACAGGATTCCCATTCACCAAATGTTCAACGACAACTTTTTTTACTTTTTCAGAGGTCATATTTCCATAGGTAATACGAGGTTTTCCTTCTTCGACAACATCGACAACTGGTTCCATAGATGAGAAACCTTTTTCCCCTGTTTGAGTTACGACAACATCAGTTAAATTTCTGCTGGCAACTTCATCCAAAAAGGTTTTCATTACTTCACGAGCGCCCATAGCTATCCCAGAAGTCCCCATACCAACGATAACTTTCACTCTTGTTGAACTGTTTCTTAATTTCATGTCTTGTTGTGCTTTTTCACGGATTTTTTTAAGATCTTCTAAAGTCTTCATTAGAATTCCTCCAATATTGTATTTTTTACACCCTGAATAATTAATTCATTCAAATACTGGATTACATCCGGCCATGTAATCGGTATATCCCCAAGCTCCGATTTAATTTCCCGAGTATCCAGAATAAATTCTGAGATTTCACCAGATAAATAAGTTTTAGATAAAGCGATAAAGTAATCAATCTCAGCATGTCCGAGTATAGATCCCAGCAAAGTATCAGCAATATTTCCTAATGGCATTCTGTCAATATGATCAAGTTCAAAGCAAGCAGAGAGAATCGTACCCTCATTAAGGGTAGATTGCAACAAGAAGGATCCATTGCACCATTCAGCATTTTGCATAAACAAAGGAATACCTAGCCCAACTTTTTTTTGTCTTTCAACTTTGGAAGTATAAAAGGGATTTTGAGCATTTTGAAGGGTATCAGCATCCATACCACAGCCATCATCAATAATCTTAAAACAGATCAGATTATCAGATTCATTTACAGAGATATTGATCTGAATCAGCTTGGCTTTAGCACGAGCTGAGTTTTCAATAATATCCAGCAAATGAAGAGACAAATCTTGCATATCTTACTCTTAGTCTTTATACTTGTCAATAATTACTTTAAATTTGTCTCTGGTATCAATACGTCCAAAGGTATCTTCACCAATCACAAAAACAGGTGCAAGAGAGCAAGCACCAACGCAACGAACAGCAGATAAAGAGAATTGATTATCAGCGGTAGTATCACCGATTTGAATACCAAGTTCTTCTGATATCATTTGAAGTAATCTTGGAGCGCCTTTTACGAAACAAGCAGTACCGGTACACACATTGATAATATGTTTTCCTCGTGGTTTCATTGAAAAGAAATTGTAAAAGGTTACAACGCCGTAAACCTGACTAACCGGAATGTCAAGTTCATCAGCAATATATTGCTGAACTTCGACAGGGAGATAACCGAATATTTCCTGTGCTTGATGCAATATTTCGATGAGTGGATTGGTGAGTTGTTTTTTCTCATCAATGACAACTTTAAGTCTCTCATACAGGACCTGAGTGTCTTTTTCGTTACAATTACACATTTTTCCTCCTGATTTATTTTTATATTAGATGCAATATTTTCTTCCATCGACTCCCGACAAAGCCATTGCAATTTCAGCAACTGTCGGGCTTTCGATATAAAATTCAGTAAATCCCGAGCCAATATCTTTCAGATAATGAGCATCTGAACTTCTTATGAAAGCATATTTATTAAAATATGGAAATTTTGTAAATAAATTTTCTAAATTACATTTAGCAGTTATTCCGATAGCAACAAAATTAAGGTTTTCCGGGATAAATCCCAATTGAGCAGTTATGCTGTAATTAAGAGCATCTTCGTGTGCAGGAAAACAAAATCCACCATATTCGCGGATTTTATCGACTACTTCATCAAGAGTCCATAGGCTGGAATTAATTAGAGCTCTAGGTTCCATACCAAGAATATTTTCATTTTCATCAATAATAACCTGATCGCCGAAATAATCGGGATCATTATCAATAGGCATAAGAGAGTTATAAAGTTCATCTTCAAAATAAAAAGCGTTTTGATGGTTGTCAAAGAGCGCAACCAGATGAACGTCTTCCTGAGTTTGGACTTCAATACCAAATAGGCAGGTAAGTCCATTTTTCAGAGCATGGTTATAAAAAGCGAGGCAATTTTTCATTCGATTATGATCAGTGATAGCAAAGATCTCAATCCCTTGTTGTTTTAGAGAATGTACCACATTTTTGGGAGACATCTCTAAATCACCACAGGGAGACAAGACAGAATGAATATGCAAATCAGCTTTAAACCATTTCATAAGATTAAGAATGAAGGAGATTGTATAATGAACCAGCAATTTCAAAGGTTGTAAGGGGGCTGTTAAGGAGGCAAATCCCTTCAGCTTGAGCTTTTTGAATAACAGTTTCATCAGGAGTTACAGAATTAGAAAAGCAAACACATGGCATATTAGCCAGAGCAGCAACAGCGATAACATTTAAATGTTTCATAATGGTAATCCAAACCTGATTTTCTTTTGCATTTCCCATCACATCGCTCAATAAATCAGAGACATAAGCCCCTTCAATCATAATTGAGTCAGAATTTTCAATTTCAGTAATAATATTACCATTAATTGATTCAGCAAAATTTTTAATAGATACAGACATACATTCCTCTATTCATTTTGATCGATTCGTTTTTTTAGTCTAATAATACAATTATTAATATCTGCTCTACCCTGAACAATATCTTCAGCAAGAGCATGGCAATTTGGGCAACCACAGGCGCAACAATCAATATTAGGTAATTGAGCGACGATTTCCTGTATTTTTTTCATTTTTAAAATAGCTTGTTTAATATCTTTATCGAGTTCCATAATAGAGCGAGGTTCAAGTGGAAGAATATCAAAAGTACCGTCTAAATAACGATCATACAAGGAGTCAAATTCATGATCATCATCTTTACCTTCTCTAATCAAGGTGTTGATTTTGCTACGAGCAATAAAGGGATTTTCGACAGTAAGGTTTCCACCGACACAACCATTAGTACAACTTCTAAGAACAATATAGTCATATTGGTCTAAAAGGTGGTTTTCAACTTTTGTAAGAATTTCGATCACATTACTAATACCACTGACAGAGATCGTACGGATTTTTTCACTACGAACTTCATCAGCTTCATGGCCAGACAAAGCGCTACTAAGTCCTCTCTGGTGTGTATGAACAGGAATATCCATTTGTTGAATGGCCTGCATACGATCCCGCACGATATTATAAATATCTTTTATAGCGATAGCGCCATCCTGAAATCTTTTGTAAGCTCCTTCAGGTTGATGCACAGCTGTCACCTGAGATATACAAGATACGATAAGAAACATTCCGATATTTTCTTTAGGAATTTTCTTTTCTTCGTGAATTTTATCTCTGTAATGCATGGATAAAATACTCATAGGTGCTTCAAAATGGAATAAATTAGGAAGTAAAGAAGGGAATCTAACCTGAATTAAGCGAACAACAGCAGGGCAGTTTACAGACAAAACTGGTCTGATATCGGGATGAGTAGTAATATATTGTTTTTTAATTTTAGTCATAACCTCAGAGATCATAGATTCTTCAATAACCAGGTCAAAGCCAAGATGGTACAAGGCTTTAATAGTTGTTTCATAACTAATATCTTCGGAGAACTGTCCAGCATAAGCAGCGGAGACAATAGCAACTTTATAGGGAAATTTATCGATGATGCTTAAAGGGTCAGAATAAGAATTTATCGCATCAAAAGAGCAGGCAGAAATACATTTACCACAATCCACACATCTTGTTTCATCGAGGTAAACATGACCATCTCTAACTCTTAGAGCTTCAGTAGGGCAAACCCTTACACAACTCATACATCCTTTACAACGTTCATTATTGATCGTTATAGCATGAAAATATTTTTTATCATTCATAACAAAACTCTATTGATTAGAAAAATATGAAAAACTCCATGTGAGTGGAACCACCATCTTCAGAATTAATATGCATAACATCTGAGTTCTTTTTTATATTAGGTAATCCCAAACCAGCACCAAAGCCCATTTCGCGAACGAGTTGATCAGCAGTGGAAAATCCAGGTTCCAGAGCCTTTTCAATACTTTTGATACCCGGACCGGTATCTAAGAATTGCACATGTACGCAATCAAGATAGATATTACAGATGATTTTACCACCCCATGAATGAGCTGCGATATTAATTTCAGCTTCATAAGAAGCGACAGCCACTCTTCTGAGGATTTCAGGATTAACCCCAAGTCTTTTGAGCATCATTTTAATTTCAGAAGAAGCTTTTCCAGCATTGACAAAATCCTTTGTAACAACTTCAAAATTAATAGTCATCTCAGAATCAGGTTTTTCACTGATTAAAGCGTCAAATCTATCTTTTGTTTCATCCTTTATGTTCCAGTATTCAGCCATATGTTATATTTTACAACTCCTTAAACCAGTGTTGTAAAGAAGTCCGGAAGATTTATAAAGGGTAAATTTGGTGGTGATCAAAGGCAAATCACGTTCATTAGCCATTTCGATTAAATCATCAGGTGGTCTTTTTCCTCTAACAAAAATGATACCTAAGAGATCAATCATATCTGAAAGTCTGATAACTTGAGGGTTTGTTAAACCGGTCAACAAAAGAGTTGGTTCTTTAGTACACATTAAAATGTCACTAATTAAATCAGAACCGAAGGCGCAGGTTATTTCTTTTTCTGTATCTACAGAATTAGTAAGTAATTCACCTTCAAGAAGGTCAAGTATTTCCTTTAGTTTCATATTCCTTCCTATTTATTAGAATAATTTAAAGTTAATTTATTATTACTATACCCAGCAGTCAAGTTAAAAAATAGCAGAATTGCTTATTGATTGATTTTCCAGCAGTAATTCTGCAAAAGAATATTTTTCAATATAATTGAATCTGTGATATCCAGGTTAAGAACCACTAAAAGATCTAAAAGCATGAAAAGGAGAAGCTTAAAGCGGGTTAGGCACTATGACATATTAGAATCACAAACTAAGTTCTTTCGTTTATACTTTTAATTTTATAATCGAGGTTTTTTTAGAACAACCACAAAATAAAAATGATAATTTCTAAGTGCTAAGCATGATTTGATCAATAAAGATCCAGGATTTTTTCCCCTTTGCTTTATGCCAAGAAGGGCAAACTTTAATATTTTCAGCATGAATTCTGAGGTATTTTGCTTTTTTAGATGGCTTTATCTCAGCTATAATAGAAATAATTCGAGGGTCATTTTTATCTTGTTTTTCACTTATTGCATAGGTTTTCTTAAAAACTTCCTGAAAGTTAAGACCATCCTGAGATAATTTAAAAACCAAAGATTTTGGACCAAAAATCCAGAAGTGATTATCCTGTAGAAATCTGACAGAGATCTCCTTAACAGTCAATTCTTTAATAAATTCAATTGTTATCACAGGATCAACCTCTTCAAATCCTATCCAGTTTTGATGATAATCATCGATATTCCCAAAATTTCCAGATACTAGCGAGAGATTATCCTTTCCAGAATACTTTAAAGAACATGGGTAAAGGTAATTGACTTTTTGAGCCCATTGAGAAACAAATATCTTTTGAACAGGAAAACTCTTAACCTTATTTTTTTCAAAATGACAAGCTGTAATCAGGGCAGTTTTTTTAATATAAAAAGGTTTTTCATAAATATTTGAATGATGATTAGGAATCGATCCATCAAGAGTATAGCGCAATTCTTTTAAATTTGAATCAAGTAAAAAAGATACTTTGCACTTATAACAGCCATAAGGTTTTAGAACAATATCTGTATCAAAAGAAAATGCATTATTGATGTTTAGTTTTGCAAATATGGGATTTAGGGTTTTTAAACATATTCCAGGATAATTAATCAGGGTAATTAGTAAGTTAAGATAATTCTTTTTGAAAAATTTTAATTCTTTGAACAAAGTGAGAGGATAATAAGAAATTCTTGTAGGCAAGGTAGAAAAAGCTAAAAGTAGTTCAGGCGGGTTTGCAAAAGCATCTAAACGATTGATTTCATTTTTAATAGATTCAAGAACAGATTTTAATCTGTGATTAAATAGAATGATTTGATTAAAATCCTGATGAGTATTAAAAACCTTATTATCAAACAAAAAGGAGATAATTGTTTTTTCATTTGTATGAACTGATTCAGGTAAAAAAGTAACAGTCAGTTTCATCCCATTATAAGATAAATTGTTTTGATCAAGAATAACTTCAGAATGATTTATTAGAATTTTAACAGGGCAAATACATCGAATCAGATTTATTTGCCATGATCTTTTTATGGTAGAATGAGGGAATTTTCCGAGTAATGGATGAATAGTCAGAATGATTTTATTACCCAATTGACTTTGTTCAATTTTTGTGAAAGAATAATTGTTTAGTCGATACTCTTCACTAACCCCATCATCTTCATAAAGATTACAAACCCCATATTCTCCAGGATATACATCTAGAATGACTTTTGATAAGGGTTTGTACAAAGAATCTGACACCAGCATTTTAGTAACAATTGATCCTTTTTTTATAAAAACAGGGATTTCTTCCAGAGTATAATCCTGTGTCAGTTTTTTTGGACCGACAACATCATTTCCTGTAACAGTATCAAACCAAACACCTTGCGGTATCCATGTAGTTTTTCTAACAAAACCAAACTCATTTAGGGGTTCTGTGATGGGATGGATCATCATATCATTACCAAAGAAATACTGATCTTTTTGATAAGCTTCTTTTGAATTTGGATATTCCCAATACAAAGGCCGACAAATAGATACACCCTGATCATACGCCAATCGAGCCTGAGTATAGATATAGGGGATTAATTCTCTGCGAAGAAGCATGGTTTTTCTTAACATTGGATAGACCTCGGGATACATCCAGATTTTTCTTTCGATAGCCTTATTTTTAGAAGCATGAGTCCTAAGGATTGGGCTATAAGCTCCGAATTGTAACCATCTGAGATACAATTCAGCAGAAGGAGGTTCTCCCATATGCCCACCAATATCATGGCTCCAATATCCATATCCCACATTCCCGGCAGTTGCAGTGAAATAAGGTTGAAATGCCAAAGATTCCCAACTAATTTGAGTATCACCAGAAAAACCGATCTGATAACGCTGATTCCCTAAACCACCCCACCGATGAAAAAGCAAACCGCGAGATTGTTTTTGTTTTTCGGTAAAAAATACATGATTAATCCACCATGTATTATCCAACTGTTCGATTTTCTTATTCTTTAACCAAGACTGCCAATCGAGCCACCAAAAATCGATTCCCTGTTTTTCAAGAGGGGCAATGACAGTTTTAAAAAAGGCTTCAACCCATTTTTTTTCTTCAATACAAAAAGGTATGATTTCTTTTATATTTGGTTTAGGATTCTGTACATATTCTTTAATAAATTCCTGATAAGCTTTTTCAAGAGGCGAGATTCCAGAAGCAGGGTGTAAATTTAGTGCTACTTTTATATCTTGATGATGTAACCAATTAGTTAGATTTTCAGGTTGAGGAAAGAGGTTTTTATTCCAGGTATAGCCAGTCCAACCTATTCTTTCTCCAACCTGATCGTACTGAGTTTTTTTAGCAGTTAATCCATGTGTTTCATGCCAATCCATGTCAATCACACAAACATCAAGAGGTAGGTTGTGATTCTTAAAGTCTGTAACAAGTTCTCTAATCTCATAATCAGAGTAAGTCCAATACCTTGACCACCAATAACCAAAAGCAAAACGAGGAGGCAAAGATATTTTACCAGAAATCAGAGTAAAATCATTTAATATAGATTTATAATCGTCTCCATATGCAAAAAAATACCAATCCTGCTGACCAATATCTATTCTTTCCATTACCCAAAGATTTTTATCTAATAAAGGAGTATTACTATCATCTAAGAAATACCAACCCATCGGAGAAATGAGCCCATCATCCAAAGTAAGCGTCTCTTCCCCATTTGTTTCATCTAGTGTTCTGGTTGTTCCTTTAAGATTAAAGGGATCAATCAAACCTGGTTTCCAGCATTGATATTTATAATAATCTTTATGATAATGTTTTACTAACTTATTATTTTTCAATTTAATATTAAGCGTAGTATTTGTAAATGGTTCATCAGAAATAGAATAGTTTAAAATAAAAAAGTCTGTTTCAACGGTCAGGATATTATTAATAATTTTTGATGAAAAAGAAGGTATCGGTAGTTTTCGGTTGATCACCACTAAAGAAGCATTATCTTCAAAAGTCATAGAAGGAGCATATTCCATTCGAATGATGCGACTAGTCAAAATAGTGAAACGAACGTTCCTGATAACAACTTGAGCTTTTTTATCAGCAATAGGAGAATAAGAATTTTTCATAACACCTTCCAAAGAGGGAAATTTGCAATTTTAGAAATAAATATACTTATCATTTTCGATTCTTGAGATTAAATTTTAGATTTCACACCTATAACGCTATTATTTCTTAAAACAAGATGATTTTTAAATGAAGGTCAAGAGATTTTCTAATAATTTTAAAGAAAAGCTAGTTTGATTGATGAACTTTTCATATCTTATTGTTTCATAGTATTTTGCTAGTTATATTATCATAACTAATATACATGACATGACTTTTATTACTATTTTTAAGCGCATTAAATATACTTGCAGATATCAAGTAAATATAGGTAATGTCCAAGGAAGGCGTAAGCTATCAATAGCCAAGAAGAAGGAAAGGAGAAGAGAAGAGATAGCGTTTTTGAAGTTTTTATCTATTTGTGTTTTACATTTTTTAATTAGGTGCAGAATAATGAGAATAAGAGGTTATGAAAGATGAGTTATTTTTGACTCAACTCTTTTTTATTACACAGAATTTAAGCCACATTAAAGACGCTCCTATGAGAGCATTTTAGAAATTCTTTCCAAAAAAAAGAAATGAGATTACTCATATTTTGGTTATAGAAAATCAATCTATTTTATTAATCCATTTTGCAGAAAAAATTCAATGTCCATATCTAACCAAAATGATACAAAATTGAGCATATTCCTTTTCCATTATTGAGCAATACTTGTTAAAACATAAATTAAGCCAGAGCAATAAAAGAGTATAGTAAAATATTAGATAGTGTAATAATATATCGTTGACATAGCAAATCAGGGAGATTGTGCTTTACTCACTTAGTTTACTCAGTGCTTAGTATATACATTCTATTCAATTTGATAAAAGAAGATTGAAGTGGCAGCTATTGAGCAATCTACTTTTAGAGAAACCCAAGAAATAGGAGGAATTTAAATGTTTTATAGTCATTCGGCACAGAATGTGCATTATATATTCTAAAATTTCAGGAGGAATTATGAAAAATTTTAAAACAATCCTTTTAACTCTTTCACTACTTTGCTTAACATTAATGTTATCAGCGGAAATTAGACAATTGGAATCACCAAGTCTTTATCAAAGTCAAGCCTCAACGATGCAAAATCGGCAAACCTTCTTAAATGAGCAATTTAATGGTCCTACTTTCCCTCCAACAGGCTGGACAATTGATTCAAACAGTGCAAACTGGAGTTTAGGCAACTCAAACATAGCTGGTGGTAGTGCTCCTGAAGCACATTTTAATTATAGCCCACAATTCAATGGTTTCACAAGATTAATCACTCCAAACATTAATACAACAGGTATTACCTCCTTAGCCCTCGAATTTAAACAATTCGTAGATTGGTATGCAAGCCCAATGACTGTTGGTGTTGCGACACGTTCAAATTCAGGAGAATGGAACACCATATGGTCTATTAATCCGACAGCCAATGTTTCAGGTTTAGTAAATGTAACGATCGATGATAGTACTGACTTAAATTCAGAAACAACTCAGCTTTGTTTCTATTTCAGTGGAAACTCATATAATATTGATGAATGGTATATTGATAATGTATTATTGTATTCTCCAGAAGCACATGATTTCAAACCTATAGAAATTTTAGCTGATATGCAATATGCTGCAGGGACTCCTATGACCCCAATAGTAAAAGTAAAAAACAATGGTTTAACAGATGAAACAGGTGATGTAGTTTGTAAGATTTTCCAGTTTGATCAGGAAGTTTATTCACAAACAGTACCAGCTACATTAGCTATTGGTCAAACAAGTGAAGTATCTTTTCCAGCATTTACTCCAGCCTTAGAAAATGAAATGTATACAATTCTTGTTAATTCTGCCTTAATAGGTGACTTAGATAATTCTAATGATACTCTATCAGTTATGTTTGATACATACAATACTCCCAAACAAAAAGTTATCCTTGAGATTGGAACGGGTACATGGTGCCAATATTGTCCAGGAGCTGCAATGGGAGCTGATGATTTAGTAGAAGAAGGGCATGATGTTGCCGTTATTGAATATCACAATGGTGATCCTTATGTAACCCCAACAGGAACAGCTCGGATCGAGCAATATTACAATATGCCTGGTTTCCCTACAGCTGTATTTGATGGGACATCATCAATTTCAGGTGGTAACCATACTGTTAGTATGATCACATCCTATTTACCAATCTATGAAGAAAAAATTGCTGTAAAAACTCCTTTTACGATTGATTTTGATGGTGAAGTTGTTAACAATGTTTTAAATGTAAATGTAGTTTTAAATCGTTTTGGTAGATTCGTGAATCCAGATGCAGTCGTTCATTTTGCTTTAACAGAATCAAACATTATGGTTTCTTGGCAAGGACAAACTCAATTAGATTTCGTGGAAAGAAAAATGCTTCCAGATGCAAATGGAACATCGGTAAATCTGGTTGATAATGAATCAGTAACAATTCCTCTTACAATGAACATTCTTCCAGCTTGGAATTTTGAGAATTTAGAAATAGTAGCTTTTATTCAAGACCCATCATCAAAATTTATCTATAATGGTAATAGCCTTAAGTTATCAGAACTTGAGCCAATTTCAACAAATGACATAGTACTTGCAAAAAATAACTTAAAATTACACCCTAATTATCCAAATCCTTTTAATCCTTCTACTGCAATTCGTTTCGAACTCAGTAAAACTGAAAATGTAAAACTTGACATTTACAACGTTAAAGGTCAATTAGTAAAAACTTTAGTTAACGGAATGCGTAATCAAGGACAACATAAAGTAACTTGGAATGGTTCAGACAATACTGGCAAAACAGTTACTAATGGCATTTACTTCTACAAACTTTCTGATGGTAAAGACACTATCACCAAGAAGATGGTTTTAGTTAAATAAGTACTTTCTCATTCAATCCAAAAGAACCCTAGCTTCGGTTAGGGTTCTTTACTATTAACAAATATACTAGAATTAGAACTAATAGAGTAAACCTAGAAACTTATTTTATCAATCAAGACTTGTACTAAAATATTAAAAGAGAAGAAACAATAGAAAAAAAACAAACCAATAGTTGATTATTTCTATCTTTGATCAATACCATTAGCAATGAAAGTTAAAAATTTAATTATCAGATCATTAAACTTATTAAATTGATTGTTTATTTGAGTATAAAATAACCAATTGAGGATAAGATTATAACCATCTTTATTCAATTATATCAGTTTTAATTTAATTATAAACTATAATTATTACTCAGAATACATTCAATTTCACTAGCAATCTGAAGAGGGGTTTTATGAACAATAAATACAGTATGTGTAGCTAAATTTTCGTTAGAAGGGTGAGCTAATATATCCCTGTTAATATTACGTCCAACTCGCTTCCAACCAGTCCTTCTGTTTAGAAAAGTCAGGGATTTTTCAATATCTTTATAAGGCATTAGAAGGATTACAGGACTTCCTTTAAAGGCTTTCTTTAAACGTATAAGATCTTCAGGAAATACACAATAAGAACTACCTCCTCCCATATCCAGAATATAACCGGGGAAATCATGTACAAATCGCTCTACAGCATAGGCATCGAAAACCTTCCAGTAATGCATTACTCCACTCCAACCCTCTTTTTCCAGGATCTTTGTTTTAAAATCATCTTCATATCCAATCTCTTTATAATATGCCAGCCTATGTTCGTCCATTTTGACAAAAGGTTTATCAATAAGTTTGGATAGTTGTTCTGTCACAACACTTTTACCAACTGCAACAGGTACGATAATTATGATATTTTTAGCTTTTTTCATTCAAATCCCCTTCAATTATTCAGGATTCTATTCATTATTCTCAGAAAATTATGTTTGTCAATAGTAAATTGTATAAGAGATTAAAAATTCAAAAGTAAATGACAGATCAGTAAGAATTCATTAGTTAACTTAGTTTTTTTATTAATATAGATATGAATATTCCATGATAACTCCCAATGAGCACTTTTTCTTTTTTAGAATTCATAATAAATTTAGGCAAATATTTTTTACATAAGGTAATAAAATTTATTATAGAGTCATTATTTCAAAGAGATTTCAAGAAAGAAAAAAAAATAGGACAATATTTCTTGACAAATTAATGATAACAAATGCATTATCACAACACTGTCATCCGGGGGTGATTGGATTCGACAGGGATAGAGTGGATTTCTGATGCGTGTCGAGGAGCTGACCTTCTCGTAAAACTGGTCGGATGCAATAAATGCAAACGAAAATTACGCTTTAGCCGCTTAATCTCGGCTACGCTCACTTCAATGGGGCTGCTACGTTGAAAATGAGTGTTATCTACTGCAGATAGACTGATATCTGGTCCCGGATTGAATGTTGAAACTTATGGGCTGGTTGATCTTAATGGTCTGATTGCCTTCCATGAGAAAGACGAGAATTAAAGACAACTACACACGTAGATTCAGCTTTTGACATATCTTTGGACGCGGGTTCAAATCCCGCCACCTCCACCAATTTTTTGTGATAATCTTATCAGTTTTATAGAGAGTTTATAAACCTGATGGAATTATCTTAAAAAAAACAGAGATAATTAATTTACTAATATAGTGTGGGTCATTGTTCAGAAAACTATGGATTTTAATATTCTAATCTCTTTTGAGACATCAAACAACTGATAAATTAAAAATGGAGGAAATATGAAAAGATTAGGTTTTATAGCAATTTTATTGCTATTAATTGGAACAATTTGGGGACAGGCTTCTTTACCCTTCGCTTATGATGCAGGCAAACCAACTGCTACTTTAGGTTTAACTCATACTGGTTTAGGTACAGATTATTCTTCTTCACCCAAAATGAAATTTGATACAACTGAAGACAATTTAATATTATTTTTTACAGGGACTCCAGATGTGTTAACGTTTAATATTAAGTGGAATAAAAACACATCAGAGCCAAGATTTCCTGGAAATTTTGAATTATTGGAATCAAGTAATGGCATTGATTATACCACAGTCCAATTATATAATTCAACAACAGGCACAGCATTACCAAATGGTACAGTTATTACAGAAACTTTTACAACATTAAATCCATCTACAAGATATATTAAATGGCTATATACTGCAAAAAGTAATGGGAATATCGCTATTGGAGCCATCTCATTAACTGGGATTTCGTCTTCACCTTCGATAATTGTTTTACCAAATACTCTTTCAAGTTTCTCCTATGGTGAGGGATCAGGTCCATCATCAGAACAATCATTTATGGTTAGCGGGATGAACCTCACAGAGAATATTTCGATAACCGCACCAGAATCCTATGAAATATCATTAACAAGTGGTAGTGATTTTACTAATTCATTAAATATTCCACAACTTGATGGAACGGTTGAATCGACACCAGTATATGTACGTTTGAAATCTGGTTTATTAACTGCAACCTATAATAGCGAATCTATTGATTTAATATCTGCAGGAGCACCTTCAAATGCTGTTATCTGTAACGGACTGGTTACCTCAATCCCTTCAGAGAATTTATTTACAGGCACAGATAATAATGGATGGATGACATATAGTGTTTCAAGTAATAAAAATTGGACATTAGGTTCAGATTACTTCTCAATCAATGCTTATGGTGGAGATGTAGCCTCTGAGGATTATTTAATATCTCCGGTTTACAATCTAGATGCTTATTCAAATGAAAATATTTCTTTTAATAGTGTTACTCAATATACAGATATCACAAATCCGAGAGTAGAATTTTTATATACTGATAATTACACAGGAAACCCAGCAACAACGATTTGGACTCCATTAACAGCCACTTGGCCTGAGTCCACTTCAATATTATCAGAAGTAACAAATTCAGGAATTATCAGTCTTACTGGAGTTCATGGAAACAATATCAGATTTGCTTTTAAATATACTTCTTCGGGAACAGGATCAGGTACTTCATCTTTATGGAGAATTGACGATGTAATCCTTGCTGGAGATCCATTTACACTTCCTGTAGAGCTTTCATCTTTTAATGCATCTTTTAATGTTAGTAATTTTGTCAGTATTAATTGGACGACCCAATCAGAAGAAAATATGCTTGGTTACTACATTCACAGAAATGAAACAGATGATTTAAGCTCTGCAATCAGAATTAACAATGAAGTGATATCAGCTCATAATCAACCAACTGCACAAAATTATACACATAAAGATGTTGAGCTTGAAAAAAATACAACTTATTATTATTGGTTACAATCTGCTGATCTTGATGGAACTACTGAATTCTTTGGACCTGTAACAGTAAAAACAGGAAGTACAACACCAGATACCCCAATAATTGGTTTAACAACAAATTTGAAAAAAGCCTATCCAAATCCATTTAACCCATCAACAACAATTTCTTTTGATCTTGTTGAATCTTCTTTTGTAAATATTGAAGTATTCAATTTAAAAGGTCAATTAGTAAAAACATTGGTTAACAGACAAGTAGAAGCAGGAAATCAATCAGTTGTTTGGAATGGTTTAGATAACAATTCAAAACCATGTACAAGCGGAGTATATTTCTATCGTATGAGTGCAGGAAAATATCAATCAACTCAAAAAATCATAATGATGAAATAGACTTATCCAAATATAATTTAGGCAGACTTCGAGTCTGCCTTTTTTTTATACAATTTACATGACTCCAAGGGTTTTCTAGAACATGTAACTTCATAGAAAGAGGAAGTCATTTCGATTTCAAAGGAAAGAGATATGTACTTGTTTTAGTATTAAAAGCTGATAATTTTAGGAATTTAGTTACAATTTCAGTGTTTTGTGACTGGATACATTTTAGAGATATTGCCCTATAAATATTAAAAAGATTCTTGACAAACTAATTACTTAATAATATTTTAGGAAAAATAAATCCAAAACTTCTGGAGCTTTAATGTTATTAATTGATTTAATGCTTGTTGCATTTAATGATTCAGAATTTTCAATTTCTGATATTCCAAAAATTCGAGATTATTTTTCAAACAAATTCCAGAATCATATAGAATTTCATAATCATATAGGAGAAAGTTGTGAATGTAACTACTCTGAAATACAATTTAGATTGGTAAATAGAAAACCAACCTTATTAGGTATCAATAATGGTATTGAAATGCTTAAAAGCTTGGTAATTAATGAAGATAATATATCTTTTAAAGAAAAAACAATTTCTTTAAATAAATACTCCTTTGGTCAAACGAATGAAATATATGAGTATAAGTTTGTTTCTCCCTGGCTAGCCTTGAATGATGAGAATTTAAATCATTACAATCAACTAAAAACGAATGAAAAGACATATTTTCTAAATACTCTTCTAAAAGATCACATAAAATCTTTATCAGATAGTTTTAAATATTCCATCCCAGATCTTAATTGTATTGATTTAATAAGTGATTTTTTGCCGATTAATGTTAAGATAAAAAACCATGATATTCTTTGTTTTAAAGGAAGTTTTAAAACTAATTTTATGATTCCTGACTATCTAGGTATCGGAAAACAATCGACCAGAGGCTTTGGAACTGTAGTAAAAAAATTTAATAATTTTTAAAAATAAAACCATCCCAAGATTAAGACAAGAGATCCGATAAAGACATAAAAGGCTTTTTGAGCATGATAAGCTTTAGTTAATTTATTAAAAATCTTTAAATCAACATAAAATACAGCAATTATCATTAATACAAGAAAAATTGAAGGTTTCCATTTTTTTTGATATTCTTTGAAGAAAACTAAATCGGTAGTTCCATTTTCAATATTATTAATTTTTAGGTTAAAAGACAAGACATAGACAGGTTTTAGCAGTATTCTTTTTTCTTGATATTGAATAACTCCGTCCAGCACAAAATTAGGAGGTATAAGTTTTCCTAGTTTTGGAGTTTTTGTTTGATCAAAAGAGTGTTCATTTAATTCAATATTTTCCTCGAATAGTTTTTTTAAGTCTTCTTTTTGGATGAGCTTGAATTTCTTTTTTTGAGTGGCAATACTAAGAAATAGGTTTTCAAATAGAAGCATGTCGCTATCTTTTGTTGGATTAATTAAGATAGTTTCTGGATTATTAATATTAATATCAATGTATTCATAGAAATCATTTGTAGCTTGAGTAAACAAATCCATTTTAATATCTGCATAAAGAATAGAAAATAACATGACATAAATGAGACTGATAATATATTTCATTGGAACTCCTTATTTTGGAATGACAATTCTAAAACCGAGATAGTTGGTTTTAGTGCCCGGCTTAATGCCGCCTCTAAAGAAGGTTTTCATGTTTTCCTTAGGGAAGCACCAACCTCCTCCGCGAACTACTCTCAGATCGCCGTTATTGGGGCCTTTGGGGTTAATTTGTTCAGAGTAGTGATAATAATTTTTATCATACCAATCATAACACCATTCCAGAACATTTCCTCCCAATTCATAAAGTTTTAGTTTATTTGGTTTAAATGTTTTTACAGGGAAGACAGAGTGCCAGAGGGTATCAGAAGCATCAACAAGATAATTAGCATCTTTTTTAGTAATATCTTCACCAGTAGGATATAGAATGTTTTGCCCTCTGTTTCTTGCAACAAATTCCCATTCAGCTTCAGTAGGCAGTCTTCCACCTTTCCATTCACAAAAGCGATGGGCACCATACCAGCTTACTTCATAAACCGGAAATGATCCATAAGGATTTATAACTTTGTATTTATCTTCAACTAATTGAATTCTGGAATAGTTAGATTTTTCTTTATACCAGATAGTTCCATCTTCACTTTTATTTCCCATAATATTAAGGAACTCACAGAATTGATCATTTGTAACAACCGTTTGAGAAATAAGGAAGGAAGATAATTCAATAGTATGCAGAAAAAAGTTATTTATACTATCTTTTGATGTAAAATCACCCATTTGAAACTTACCACCTTTTATAGTTTTAAACTTAAGAGGAGAATTATAAATAAGTTTTTTTTGACTAATTTTTAATTGTTTTAAAAAGTAAGGGTTAGGTAGTATTTCACAAGTTTTTGAAGAAGCAATGTAAATAGGTTCAAATTCATATCTTTCGTAATGCGTGGTAATTTTTTGTTCAATGAGCTTACAAATTTCTTCTTTCAACTGATCTAACACTTTATCTTCAACATTTTTTTTCTGTAGTTTTTGCAAATGGTAAAGAGCATTATCTTCATGCGGTTGATATAGTCTGTTATCTTTAATGGCATTATCAATTTTTTGAATTTCAGCTTGAGTAATTCTTTCCTGTTTTTTAGGAGGTTCGTTATAGACTTCTTTTTTAATTTCACTAGATTCTTGTTGATTTTTGGGAAGTTTTTTTAACATTATTCTGATTAACAAGAAAAGAATAATTGACATTAAAAGAGTAACCATATAGAAAATAAATGGATTCCACCACGTTTTTTCTTTTTCAATAATTTTTTGTCTTCTGACCATACTTTCTTTATTGTTTTCAAGAATGGAGGTAAGGGTTTCTAAATCTGTAGGATTAGAAAAAGGTTGATTGGTGGAAACAGATCTAAGATTTGGTAGATCTAAAAACGGAGAAGCTGAACAAAGAGTAGAGTCTTGATTATTAGACACAATTTCTAGTTTATTCAAAGATTTTATAGGTTCTAAACTGGAAATTGGGTTTTGATCTAAGTTCAAAAACTTAAGAGTAGCGTTATTAGAGAGTTTAAATAGATTGTTAAGTTTAGTTTTTTTTATATTTAAAAGAGTCAGATTATTTAATTTTGGGATTGAGTCAAAGTTAAGACTATCCATTTCAGACAGATCAAGACCAGATAGCATGGGAAATTTTGCAAGATGAGCTAGACTTTTAATTTTTTTAGATTTATGTAGATTTAAAAACCGAAGATTTAAGGGCAGGTTATCTAAATCATTTTCATCAGGGTTATTCAGATGAAGAGAAAGTCTTTTATTTTTCTGTTTTTTTAAATCTAGTTTTGAAAGAGAAATATCAGATCTTATATAGCTTAAATTATTAGAGAGAGGAAGATCGAGTCTAGAGTGAATGATCTGTCCTTTGATCTTTTTATTTACCAGAATTTTATCATTCTGAAAGACCACTTTTATTTTTTTTTCACCATTATAAATATAGTCAAATACAGGGTTCCCATTTGAATCTTTAAACTGAAGATGATCGCCCTTTTTCATTTTAGTTTTAAGAGGAGGCGCTCCTTCATCATTTAGATTAATCATGATAGAATAAGGTGGGCTGTCAATCATTACTTCTTTCAGGGGAGTATTAATATTGTTTTGAGTAATAATAAAAAATGGAAGTGCAAGAATCAAAGCAGAAAGAGCCACAATAAGATAAGCAAATTCTTTTCTAATTTCAGAAGAGATTTTTGGAATAGGGAGATGATTATAAATTTTCTTTACCATAGTTTTTATTGGAGAAGTTGGTAGAATATCATTTTGTTGAATATCGTTTAAGATATCCTGAAAGTTTTGATAACGATCTTCTTCAAAATAATAGAGGCATTTTTTAATTATTTGATCAATCTTTTTAGTACTTTTTTTAAGATTTTGAGGCAAAGTGTAATCAATATTACCCTCTGGATCAACAAAAAAAGGATAATTAGAATATAACATTTCATATAATGTGATACCAAAAGCAAAGATATCACATTGATTGTCTTTTCCTTCATTCTTAAGCTTTTCAGGAGGCATATAAGCTATGGTTCCAGCCCAAGTATCATCTTTTTTATGTTTCATTTTGGAAATACCAAAATCTGTTAACTTAAGATTTCCAGCGATATCGATTAAAATATTTTCGGGTTTTACATCAAGATGAGCAATATTTTGTTCATGGGCATGATTAAGTGCAGAAGCCATTTGAGTGGCATATTTAACAGCTTGTTTTTTTTTTATAGATTTAGAGGCAATGAGAGTGTCAAGCGAGGATCCGTTGATATATTCCATGTCGAGAAAGACAAATTCAGCATCAACAAAATCATAAATACGTACAATATTGGGATGATTAAGTTTAATTAGGAGGGTTGCTTCATTTCTAAGATGGGCATAAAAAAGTTGTACTTGTTCATAATCACCAAAAATTTTTAGTGCTTTTTCAGTTTCCAAATTTTTATCGAAAACTCTATATACAGTTGAAAAAGAACCCTGTCCAATTTTTTCAATAATTTCGTATCTTTGATTAAGAATTTGACTCTTTTCAAGAGAAGGATCTAATTGATTATCAATCTGATAATCAGAATCATTTGAATTATCGGTTTTAATAACCGTTTTATTTTTCATCACAGTTTTTTTAAATTTCATAAATTGAAGATTAGATTATTATAGTGAATATGTCAAACAATAAATATAAATTTTTAATAAATTGGGATATTTATTTTTTTAAAGGGGAAAATCTCAATTGGATAGACAACATCAGTTAAATACAAACCATAAGGAGGAGCAGTAAAGAAGTTTTTTTGGTTTTGTTTTTTTTCATCAATCCATTGAAGAATAATATCAGGGGGAAGTTTTTTATGAGAAATGGAAACAAGAGCGCCAATAATTCTACGAACCATATTATGTAAAAAGCGATTAGCAGAAATTTCAAACAAATAGAAATCATTAAATTCTTTAAAGCTAATAGATTCAATATTACAAATATGATTTTTTACTTCAGGATTGGGTTTAGAAAAAGAAGTAAAATCATGACTACCCAAGAGTAAGGGAGTGATCTGATTAATCAATTCCATTTTTATATCATGTCTTGGGATATATGATCGAAAATCTCTGAAAAAAGGGTTAGGGTTTTTAGCTAAAATATAATTATAGGTTCTTTTAACTGCGTCAAAGCGAGCATGAAAATCGGGAGCAACTTCCCAAGCGTGCAAAATATCTATTGAAAAAGGGCATTTGGAGCGAACAGCAAGTCTGATTTGTTCGGTGGTCATATTAATAGGGAAATCAAAATGAGCCATTTGACATGTAGCATGAACCCCTGAGTCAGTTCTTCCTGATCCTGTTAACAGAATTTTTTGTTTTGCAACTAATTCCAGAGCATTTTCAACTGATTGTTGGACTGTTAAAGGACTAACTTGTTTTTGCCATCCGAAGAATTTACTTCCATCATAGACAATTTGAATTGCGTATCTTTTCATATTGATTAAAAGGAAACAGATAAGATTAAAATTGAGAATTGATACATAAGCACAAGATTTGGGAATGTAAAAAAAGCATTGTTCTTAACAGGGTTATTGAGTATTTTATTAGTTTTCCATTGAATAAAGGGTAGTTTGTCAAAGCTAAGTTCAATGGTTTTCAAGACAATATTTATATAATCCAAAGATTTTAAGGACTTCAAAGAATAGTTTGTTTGATTTGACTTTGCTAGATTAAACTGAGTTTGCCAACAATGTTTTAGAATGGGGATGGAAGACATAAGAGCGAGCAGGAAGTAAAAAAAATGAAAAAACCACTTATATTTCAATAAATGTCTGCAATCATTTACAGCTTCGTTAAGTTTAGTAGTTTCAGTAAAAAAAATAGATAATTGCAGTAGAAAAAGTAATCTAACCAGAAAGTTTATTTGTATTTGAAAATCAATATTTAATATTAAAGCGAAAAGTAAATAGGAAAAAATGAAAGAAGAAATTTTAAAAATTGATCTTATCCAGACCGCTACTAATTTTGGATAGATTAAGAAAAGCAATAAATTTAGAAGAATTAATAACTCGATTATTTTTTGTTTTAGTAAAATTGATAAGAAAACAGCAATAAAAACAACTAAAAACTTAAAAATTACATTTTGTTTTAAGAAAATATTATTACCAATCATATGAGTGATATAGATAAAGGCAAATCAAAGAAATATTTCTTATTCAAAATAGCAAAGAAATTCAACTGGAAATAAGGAATGGTATTAGTCGCATATTTTTGATAATTATTATAAAGTGAAGTTTCTTTTTTTTCATTTTTCTCAGAAGTGTTTGTAGAATCTGTAGCAGTAGAGTCATTAAGCAGAGAATCAGCCAAGCTGTTTGCTTTAATTGAATCAGCAATAAATTGTTTTCTCATCTTTTCTTCCAACTCAACTATTGAAGGTAAGACATTAATAATTTTAAAGCTAGAATTAGTATAAAATTGTTTAATAAACACGCTGTAATCGGATTGAGGATTGATGGAGAGAACTTCGTCGAAGTATTTTTTGGCATTTAAGCTATCATTCATTTCAAAATAATAAACATATCCTAAAGAGAATTTCGCCTGCTCAGCTAATTTTTCATAATCAGAATTAGCAATATCTGATAAAAGAGTAATTTTCAGATTAAGAGAATCTGCTGGTAAACTAATAGCTTCATCATATTCATTAGTCAGTCTTTTTTCTTTTATTGTTAAAAATGACACTGTTTTGTGGTTAAAATAATCATCAGCAGCTATAGTAAAACGATTATCGGGATATTCATTAATTAGTTTTTGATGTAAATTCTCAGTTAATGTGCTGTCTTTAATGATATAATCATAGATAATCATTCGAACAAATATTGAATATGGAATATAATAATGCTGATATAATTCTGTATCTTTGGTTAATTGGACAGATCGTTTTTCTGCATTATCTTTCTTAATTTTAAGATTTGCCAACCGAGTAGAATCAGTCATATCTGACGAAAAACTAATAGAATCCTGAAATGAAGCATTATAAATCATTAGCAAAGAATCATTAAAAGTTTTTTCATTAATACGAACAATAAGAGAGTCTAATTCATTTATTTTATTTAGATTCTCTGCAGCATTTAATACAACATTATCAAGCTGGGAAGGGATTTTTTTGTAAATAATCAAAGCTGAATCAGGTAAATCAAGTTCATAAAGATAATATTCTGCTAGTTTGAATTGTTCAGCTAAAAGATCATCTAGAGGGATATTTCTATTTTGTTTTTTTAATTGAATAATCTGACTGGCAATAGAGCTTCGAGTAATGGCACTTTCCACATATGGTGATTGATTGTTTTCAGATTTTACTTTATTAAAAGTTTGAATAGCTTTTTCATAGTCGTTTAATTTTGTAAAATATAGTTCCCCTAAGTAATAAGCAGTTTCAGCAGAGAGTAAAGATCGTTGATTATTTTCCATAATATTAGTCATAATAGAGATAGCCTCATCCAAAGCTCCAGATTCAGCTTTGATACGAGCATTAAGAAGTAAAACTTTTTGAATAGCCTCGTCTCTAAACTCTTGTTTTAAAAGAGATTTTATCGTAGATTGCGCTTTGGTAATGTTTTTTTTCATGAGGAAATTATAAACAATATAATAAGAAGCATCTAGTTTGATACTCTTTTCAATACGGGTTTTGATTAAATTTTGAAATACTTTTAAAGAATTATCATAATCATTGATATCAAAGTAAGATTTACCCAAAAGAAAATAAGCATTATCAAACTCCTTTGAATCAGGGTATTTTTCGATTAGAATTCTGAGATAAAATTGAGCATCAATATAGTTTTTTTCTTTAATGAGCATATCGGTAATGAGTATTAAAGCTTGAGGATGATCCTTTTTAAACTGGCTGTTTTTGATAAACTCCTGAATGAGAGAAATAGCAATATCTTTATTATTAAGGTCATATTCAATCCGTGCAATATAGAGATGTGATTCAGCGAAGAATGGAGAATCGGGATAAAATTTAATTAAATCTTCAAATTTTTCTTTAGATTGGAGTTCATTATTCCCTCTGTAATAGAGAGCTTTAGCTAGAAGAAAAAGAGCATCGTCAGCCCATTTACTATCTTTATAGTCAGTTAAAATAATTCCACATTTTTTAATAACTTTATTGTATTCTTCAATAGCAGAAGCATTCGCTTTTCCTTTAGGATTAAGTGGTTTTTTTTGGGCACTATTAAAGAATTTTTGAGCATTATAAAAGGTATTATAATATGCACAGGAAGACAAAAACAAAACTGTTATTATGAGAAATATGGATTTTTTGAACATAAAACCTCTAATATTTAATTATAGTATTTGAAAGAAATTTTCAGCGGTTTTAACAACCATATTGTCATCAAGGAATTTTTTTGAGTTTTCAATATCACCATTGATTATCCTGTCTTTTACTAAATAATCAACTACATTTCTATAAGCGTTTACAACTTCAGTCAAAACAGGTGAAGAAATGAAATTTCTATTTTGAACAGCCTGGCAAGCTGCCATAAGTTCAATACCCAAAACATAAGTGGTATTAGATAAAATAGTTCTGGCTTTAACAGCAGAGATGGTTCCCATACTGACATGATCTTCTTGATTGGCAGAGGTAGGAATGGAATCTACAGAAGCAGGGTGTGCTAAGACTTTGTTTTCAGAGATAAGAGCAGCAGCGGTGAGTTGAGCAATCATAAATCCTGAATCAATACCAGGGCGTGGAGCTAAAAAGGCATTTAACCCACGGTTTAGAGCAGGGTTAAATAATTGTTCCATTCTTCTTTCAGAGATATTACCTAATTCAGAAACAGTAAAACCAAGAATATCAGCAGCAAAAGCAACAGGTTCACCGTGGAAATTACCACCAGATAAGACTTTTTGTTCATCAGGGAAGATAAGAGGATTATCAGTAGCAGAATTGATTTCTACATCAAGAGTTTGTCTGATAAACTTTAGAGCATTTCTAACAGCGCCATTCACTTGAGGTGTGCATCTTAAACTATAAGCATCCTGTACATTGGGACAAGATATATGAGATTCTCTAAGTGGACTTCCTTTTATTGCATTACGCATATTAGTAGCAGAATCCATTTGTCCCTGATGAGGTCTGACTTTATGAATGAGTGGGTCATAAGCAGTAGGTGTACCAGTTAAAGCATCAACAGATAGCGCAGCAATAATATCTGCAGATCTTGCTAGATTTTCTGCACGAATGAGAGATAAACAAGTGATTCCAGTCATAACCTGGGTACCATTATTTAAGGCTAAACCTTCTTTTGCTGCTAATCGAACAGTGTTTAAGCCTGATCTTTTCATTGCTTCAGCCCCATCTATTATTTCTCCCTGATATTCTGCTTTACCATGCCCTAAAAGGACTAAAGCGAGATGAGAGAGTGGAGCAAGATCACCACTGGCACCAACAGATCCTTTTTCAGGAATACAGGGGTGAATTTGAGCATTTAACATATCTATTAGGGTTTGTAAAGTATCTAAACGAATCCCAGAAAACCCTTTAGCTAAAACATTTATTCTTAAGAGATGAATAGCTCTGGTTTCATCTATTGGTAAATATTGACCAACACCAGTTGCATGGCTGAGAATAAGGTTTGTCTGAAGTTCTTCAATATCTTTTTTTTCAATGGTGATATTGGCAAATTTCCCAAATCCAGTGGTTAAACCATAGACAATTTTTCCATCATCAATTAATTTCTCGACAAAGTTACGGCACTTTATTACTTTATTTTTTGATTCTTCAGTTAAAGCAACTTTTGTCCGATTAATAGCAACGTCATAGACTTGTTCGATAGTCAGAGAGTTACCATCAAGATAAATAATTTTATCCATTCTTTACTCCAATTTATAATATTTTTTTTGTCATTATTTCATTAATGTAAGTTTTGTCAATATTGAATTAAGAGCAATAAGAATAAGAATAAGCTCATAATTAATTTGACAAGATTAAAGATGGTTTTTTGGTTAGTTATGTTATATTATTTAAAAAGATATGAGAGGAGTGTAATAATGAATCCTTTAACGATTGTAATTGGTGCGTTTGGAAGTGGGAAAAGTGAATATGCTATAAATTTATCCAAAATATATAAAGATAAATATGATAAAGTGGTATTAGTTGATTTAGACGTAGTAAATCCGTATTTTAGAAGTCGTGATGTACGAGAAGAGTTTGAAAAAGTGGGAATAACTGTAATTGCTCCAGAAGGACAATTCTCACATGCAGATCTTCCCATGATTTCTCCAAGAATTATGGGAGCTATTCAGAATAAAGAATATGCGGTAATTCTCGATGTTGGCGGAGATCCTGCTGGTTGCAGAGCTTTAGGACGTTTTCATGATGCAATTCTAAATCGTGGATATGAAATGCAGTTGGTTATTAATACAAAGCGGCCTTTTACATCAAATAAAAAAGAAATCTTAGAAATGAAATGGATGCTAGAATATACTTCAAAATTAGAAGTTAGTGAATTAATCTCCAATACAAATTTAATGGAATTTACTGATGAATCCATAATAAAAGAAGGTATCGAAATTGTTAATGAAGTCTCAGAAGAGACTAATCTTCCCTTCAATCACTTTTTAGTATTAGATAAGTATGACAAACTGGTTCCTCAAATTTTTATAGATAAGAAAAAGATTACTTTATCCTATTTTTTAAATAAACCCTGGGAAAAACTATTAGAAAAAGGGATTTAATCTAGTTACATATAAAAGGAATAATTCTTTTCTTTTTATTCATAAATTCAATATAATACTGTAAGTTCTAAGTAGGAATTTACAGTATTTTTATTAATAAAGTTTATATCTAGTTATTTTATTCTACATTTTTTTGAAATGAAAATTAGCTAAAAGATCAAACAAGTATAAAGAACCATTACTATTCTATTAACTGAGTCAAGATAAGGTTAAGAAGGGATGGTAAAAGGGAGTTCCTTGGACATTTGATTTTTGAAAAAAGTGCTTTTGTTGTAATATAATATAAGAAAGATCTCAACAATAACACAGATAACCCTCTGAACAAACAATTGCAGAGTTTAAAGTAGTTGATTATTCTAATATCATGAATGACCTCGTTTGTGACAATAGAGAGATTTTTTTATACTATCCTCAAATGTTTTGTTAAGAAAACCTATCAAGTCAAAATAAAGTGCAAACTAGAAGTTCGCAAAACGAGAAAATGAGAATTGTTTTGCTACATCTTGTTTGCAGAGTTTTTCGATTTTTTGGGCAGACAGACAGGTCTGCCCCTACTTTATTTCATTAACATCATTTTTTTGGTTTGAGAATTTTTACCAGCCTGCATTTTGTAGAAATAGACACCTGAGCATGAAGAGTATCCTTTGTTATCTTTGCCATCCCAAACCATAGAATGGATACCTGTATTGTATGAGCCCTTGACTAGGGATTTGACCAATTGACCTTTTACATTATAAATATCAATTTTGACGATTTCAGGAGAAGATAATTCAAAAGACAGGGTTGTGCTGGGGTTAAAAGGATTAGGGTAAGCATTCTTTAGAAGAGCTATAGAATTTAAAGATGGAATGATAACAATATCATCATTAGCCACACTATTTGGATAGTTTAAATAGGGATAGCCATTGTTCAACTCAGTATTTATAAGCCAAACATTAGGGAATAACCAACCAGCTTCTGTAAAAGTTGATATATTCTTCAATTCTACTGTTGCTTTACCAGTGCCTCCAGCTGAGGTGGATTGACCTGATGTTTCAATATCCCAGAAAGAGTAGTTAATTGTGGCACAATTACTCTGTCCCACCAGTCCGCCAGTTTCAAGATTTCCTGATACATTTCCCGTGCTATAACAGTTAGTAATGGTTCCTTCATTGTGAAATCCAATGAATCCGCCAATGAATTCATTACCATATACACTTCCTGTGCTGTAACAGCTGGTAATAGTACCAAATTCATTCTGTCCCACCATCCCACCAGAACTACGAAGTCCAGCAATACTTCCATTGTTGTAACAATAAGTAATTGCGCCAAAATTATTATACCCCACCAACCCACCAGTGTCATTATTTCCAGATACATTTCCAGTGCTGTTGCACTCAGTGATTGTGCCAGATTCATTCCATCCAACCAACCCACCTGTATAATTACCTCCTATTAAGTTTCCTATGTTGTAGCACATTTTGATTGTGCCATAATAGTTATCTCCGACTAACCCGCCAATTCCACTATTTCCAGTTACACTTCCAGTATTGTAGCACTCGGTGATTGTGCCAGATTCATTCCATCCAACCAACCCACCTGTTCCTCCATATCCAATTACACTTCCAGTATTGTAGCATTCGGTGATTGTGCCAGATTCATTCTGCCCCACCAACCCACCGATTCTGCCATTTCCAGTTACACTTCCAGAGTCGTAACAGTTGGTAATTGAACCAGAATTTTTCCCCACCAACCCGCCGGTAAAAACATTTCCTTCAATATTTATATTAATTAGACCAATATTTTTTATCTCAGCAAAATGAAGTGTGTATCCAAAAAAGCCTTGGTAATTTGTTAATGGTCTATGGATATATAATCCAGAGATTGTTCTGTTGTCACCGTCGTAGGAACCTGTAAAAACCAAATTATTATCTCCCCCTATAGGAGACCACCCCTTACTGCTATCCCATGTGTTTATTTCTGTAGGAAAAGTAATATCTGCTGTCTGTTTATAATGTTTATTCCAAACAGATGGATCAAAGCTTAACCAAACTAATTGATAAATGTTAGCAATTTCATAAGGATACGATTCAGAGCCAAGACCAATAATATTTAATTCATTAAAAGGTTTTAAAACAGGGTAACAATTACTTTCTATTTTCCATGGAAAATAAAAATTCCAACCAGCGTCAGAATAAATATTTTGAGTTTGCATCTCATCTGTAGTTTTACCAATGCCACCAGCTGAGAAGGATAAACCAGATGTCTGTATATCCCAGAAACATTTAGTAATAGTACCATCAGAATTCTCTCCAACCAACCCGCCTTTGTTGCTATTTCCAGCTACATTTCCTGTGCTGTAGCAGTCGTTGATTTTACCTTCAGAGTTCTCTCCCACTAACCCACCAGTGTAATTATTTCCAGCTACATTTCCTGTGCTGTAGCAGTTGCAAATAGTGTAAAGAATATTCTTTCCTGCCAACCCACCTGTATAATCATTTCCAGCTACATTTCCTGTGCTATAGCAGTTAAAAATAGAGCTAAAAATATTTTCTCCCACTAACCCACCTGTATAATCGTTTCCAGTTACATTTACTGTGCTGAAACAGTTGGTAATAGTACATCTTTCCCAACCAATCAACCCACCTGTATAATTATTTCCTGTCACATTACCTGTGCTGTAGCAATTGGTAATTGTACCCCAATTTTTGCCCACAAGACCACCGGTGTAATCGTTTCCAGTAATACTTATATTAATTAGACCCAAATTTTTTATCTTAATATCAGTATCAATTGATCCATTTTCTAACACTTGACTAAACAGACCTTGTTTATTACTTAAAGGTCTATTTATATATAATCCTGTAATGGTTTTGTAGTTACCGTCATAGGTACCAGTAAAACTAAAATCATCATTTTGGCCAATAGGAGTCCATCCTGCACTATTATCCCAAGTGTTTATGGCAGGAGTTGCATCTGCAAAATCAATATCTGAAGTTTGAATGTAATGTTTTGACCATCTATCTGCTTGAGTTAGCCCATCGACAGTTCCTGGTACAGTAATCCAATAAAGATTTTGCCAGGTGGCAATCTGATAGGGATTTACTTCGCTTCCATCACCCAACTCAGGTTTAATGGTTGTTTGAGCCATTAATCCTATAGCTAATATCAATAAAGAAAATAAGAACATGTTTTTTTTCATACGAATCTCCTTTTATTTTTATATTTTTATCAATTATTAACAAGACTTTTGTTAATCAATAAACAAAAACTAAAGACAGTCCAATGCAGCCACTAAAGTTTCTGCAAAGAAGGTTTCTGAGTCCTAATTGGGCTAGCATATATGTTCACCCTTACTTTTTCAATAATAATTGCTGTATTATATGACACTATTTCATTAACATCATTTTTTTAGTTTGAGAATGTTTTCCTGCCTGCATTTTGTATAAATAGACACCTGAGCATGAAGAGTATCCTTTGTTATCTTTACCATCCCATACAATAGAATGGTTGCCTGTATTGTATGAGCCCTTGACTAGGGATTTGACCAATTGACCTTTTACATTATAAATATCAATTCTGACTATTTCAGGAGAAGTTAATACAAAAGACAGGGTTGTACTGGGGTTAAAAGGATTAGGGTAAGCATTCTTTAAAAGAGCTTTTGAATCTTCAGTCTGTGAGATAACAAGATCATCATTAGCCACATTGATAGGATAGTTTAAATAGGGATAACCATTATTCAATTCAGAATCGATATCCCAAATTTCGGGGAAACTCCATCCAGCTTCAGTATAGGTAGTAATGTCTTTCATCTCTGCTGTTGTTTTGCCTGTGCCACCTGATGATAATGCCTGACCAGAGATTTCTGTATCCCAGAAAGAGCTGGTAATTTGTCCTAAATTGTAACCCACTAACCCTCCGGTGTAATAATCTCCAATTACACTACCATTGCTGTAGCAGTTGGTGATTTGTCTTAAATTGTATCCCACCAACCCACCTGTATATTCCTCTCCAGTTACATTACATGTGCTGTAGCAGTTGGTAATTGTGGCAACACTATTATAACCTACCAACCCACCAGTGTATTCCTCTCCAGTAACATTACATGTGCTATAGCAGTAGGTAATTGTACCCTCATTCATTCCCACCAATCCACCAGAGTAATTTATTCCAGTTACATTTCCTGAGTTGTAACAGTTAGTAATTATGCTACAATTCCGTCCTACCAGACCACCGTTAAAGTCTTCTCCAGTTACACTTCCAGAGCTGTAACAGTTGGTAATTATGCCCTCATTCATTCCCACCAACTCACCTGTGTGTTGATGTCCAGTAATAGAAGTATTAATCAACACAATATTTTTTATCTCAGAATTTTTATAAGTATGTCCAAATAAACCTTGAAAATTTTTATAGGGTCTATTGATAAATAATCCAGTAATGGTTTTGTTATCACCGTCGTAAGTACCTCTAAAATTCTTAATAGGAAACCATCCAGTATAATTGTCCCATGTATTTATTTCCTCAGGAAGTGTAATATCTGCTGTTTGTTTAAAATGTTTTTTCCATACCGAAGGATCACAGCTTAACCAAACTAATTGAGTAGAATTAGCAATTTCATAGGGTGTCGTTTCAGAGCCAAAACCAATAATATTTAATTCTTCAAATGTTTTTAAAATTGGATAACTATTACTTTCAATTTTCCAGGGAAAACTAAAATTCCAACCTGGATTAGCATAAGTACTTTGATTATGCATCTCAGCTGTTGTTTTACCTATACCACCAGCGGAGGTGGATATACCTGAGGTTTGTATATCCCAGAAGCAGTTTTTAATTGTACTAAAATGAACCCATCCCACCAGACCGCCAATGTCATTATTTCCTGTCACACTTCCTATACTGTAGCAGTTTGTAATAGTACCCGAATCGTTTTTTTCCTACCAGGCCGCCGGTGTCATTATACCCGGTCACACTTCTTGTGCTGTAGCAGTTAGTAATTATACCAGAATCGTTTTCCCCTACCAAACCACCGATACCTTCATTTCCAGTTATACTTCCTGCACTATAGCAGTTAGTAATTGCACTATAATTATATCCCACCAAACCACCAGAGTCATTATTTCCAGTTACACTTCCTGTACTATAGCAGTTCGTAACTGGGCTATAATTCCATCCGACTAATCCACCTGTACCAGTATTTCCAATTACATTAATATTAATCAGTCCAATATTTTTTATCTCAGCTTCAGTATTGGTAATTCCAAAAAATCCTTGAAAATTTACTAATGATCTATTGATACATAATCCAGTAATGGTTTTGTTGTCACCGTTGTAGGTCCCTGTAAAAGCTAAATAATCACTCTCACTATTATAAAACCCTATAGGAGACCACCCAGTATGGTTATTCCAAGTGATTATAGCCATAGGAAAAGTAATGTCAGTAGTTTGAATGTAGTTTTTTGACCAACGGTCAGCTTGTGTAAGCCCATCGATAGTACCCTGCACAGAAATCCAATACAAATTTTGCCAAGTGGCAATCTGATAGGGATTTTCTTCAGTGCCACAACCTGCAGGCATAATGGCTGTTTGAGCCGATAATCCTATCACCATTGTAAAAAAATAAACTAAGAACATGATTTTTTTCATACAGACCTCCTTATAATATAATTTTTTATTACAATTATTAAAGATATTCTTTTCTATTATTAAAAAATAAAACTAAAGATACGATATAGTATTTCTTCAGCTTTTGCAATTAAGCATTTGGAGTCATACACACCTCTTTCATACATACATACATTTTTATAACAAAAATCTTATTTTATCACAAAATAAAAATATGTTATCAAATTATAAATTGTCAAGAACTTTTTATTGTTATATTTTCAGAATTTGAATATTTCTAGAGTAAAATCTTAAAGGTATTTGTTTATTGGAGTATGATTGTTAGTCTATGTTACTTATATGAACTTTTATTTTGCAATATAAAAACTGCAAACATGATGTTTGCAGAACGAGTTAGGGCAGACACACAGGTCTGCCCCTACAAATAAAAAAAACAATTACGGTAATCATTTAAATATGGGATACCATTGTAAATGTGATAAATGCACGGTAAATTATATAAATATGGGATACCATTGTAAATGTGATTAATGCATGGTAAATTATAAAATAAGGGATACCATTGATAAATGTTTAGATAGGGGCGAACCTGTGTGTTCGCCCATTGTTTAACAAAATTCGTTCATAACATTTTGGAAAAACGAATAGATTCGCCCGTATCAATCATATCATCCTATTTCATTAACATCATTTTTTTGGTTTGATTACTTTTCCCTGCCTGCATTTTGTAGAAATATACTCCTGAACAAGAAGGGTTTTCGTTGTTATCTTTACCATCCCAGACAATAGAATGTTTTCCAGTATTGTATAATCCTTTGACTAGGGATTTGACCAGTTGACCTTTCACATTATAAATATCAATTTTGACTATTTCAGGAGAAGATAATTCAAAAGATAAAGTCGTGCTGGGGTTAAAAGGATTAGGGTAAGCATTATTTATAAGAGCTTTTGAATCTACAGTCTGTGAGATAACAAGATCATCATTAGCCACACTATTAAAACAGCTTAAATATGGATAGCCATTATTCAATTCAGAATCGATATTCCAAACATCCGGGAAACTCCAACCCTTATCGGTAAAGGTTGAAATGTTCTTCATCATTGTTGTTGTTTTACCTGTGGCACCAGCTGAAGTTAATTGACCTAAAGTTTCAATATCCCAGAAAGAATGGGTGATCGTACCATCATTATTCGACCCTACCAGCCATCCTAAGTCTTTATTTCCAGTTACACTTCCTATGCAATAGCAGTTAGAAATAGAGGCAATATAACAATAGCCCACCAATCCACCGGTAAAATTACATCCAGTAATACATGTATTTATCAGACCAATATTCTTTATCATAGCATTATAGGTATATCCAAATAGACCATGATTGTTGGTAGAGTGTCTATTTATAAATAATCCTGTAATTGATTTGTTGTCTCCGTTGTATGTGCCTGAAAAAACAATATCATCTCGCCCTATCGGAGTCCATCCTGCACCGTTATCCCATGTGTTTATTGCTGGAATTGCATTTGATAAATCAATATTTGCCGTTTGAATGTAGTATTTTGACCATCTTTGAGCTTGCGAAAGTCCATTTATAGTTCCAGGCACAGATATCCAATACAAATTCTGCCAAAAGACAATTTGATAAGGATTTTCTTCTGTGCCGTTTCCTACAGGCAAAACAGCCGTTTGTGCTAATAGTTCTATAGAGAATATTAATAAAAAAAGCAAAAAAACAATTCTTTTCATAAAAACCTCCATAATTTATTATTAATTTTCATATATTAAGAATTCTCTTGTTTTCAACAAAAGTAAAGCTAACGAGATTACCAATAATCAATTACAACTTTTTCAATTAAGGCATCTGCGATCCAATGCCTATCTTACACATATACTTTTCTTACAATAATCAGAGAATTTACCCATATAAGTTAGTATATGAAATAAAGTTATAGGCTGCCAAGAACTTTTAATGTAATCATTTTCATACTCAGAAAAATTCAGGATAAAAAACTCAAATGTAATTTATTTTATTGGAGCAAGATTGTTTTGCGGTGTTTGTAGTGTGAACCTCCAATATGCAATTTATATTCTGTAACCAAGAAGTTCGCAAAACATCTTATCTTTTTTTAGTCGGATGATCCAGTTTTGTTTAATGTGTCGCCCCAATGGAGCTAGAATGTTGACTGTAAAGATAAAAAATAAACATTGACTTTAACTCAATTTTGTTTATACTCAATGGTATTATTGATGGATTCAGGGGTGAATTAAACAGAGTGCTAATTTAAAAAAAGGGAGGCAAAATGAACTTAAAAAAGAAACTTTTAGTCACAGCAATAATATTTGTTATTGCAATTGTATTTTCCACGAACTATTTTGCAGAAGAAGTATGGAAAATCACTTCTTTAGACTGGCAACCCTACTCAGGTTCTGATATGTCTAGTCAGGGAAATAGTGTTCAACTCTTAAAAAAATTACTTAGTAAAGAAGGTATAACACTGAAAGTCGAGTTTTATCCTTGGAAACGATCTCAACAATTGGCAAAAACTTCAGATTATATTGGATATTTTCCAGCATGGCCAGAAGAAGTAACAGAGGGATTTATTGCTTCAAAACCTGTTGATTGGTCAATCATAGCAATCATGAAAAAAACAAATAAAACAATAAAGTTTACAACTATCGATGAATTGTTTAAAAATCATAAAATTGGTTTAGTAGATTATACCTATCCTGAAGAAATAACCAATGCCATGAAAAAATATCCTAATAATATCGATATTTCTCCTACTGAAGTTACTCTATTAAAGAAACTGGATAAAGATAGGGTTGACATTGGTATTACCGATCCTAATGTAATGCAATATTTAGCAGCTCAAGAAGGTATTAAAGATATCGAAACAGTAAAAGTGATTATGAAAAAAGAATTAGTAATCGCATTAAGAAATGATAAAGAGAATAAAGTAAAAATTGATATGATTAATAAGATTCTTGGGAAAAAATAACTATTAGGGAGAATAACCATTAATTGGTTATTCTCTTCTACTTTTCATTTTATATCTTACTTTTTTAAAAGGATAAGTGAGAGAATTACTATAAATCACACTTAATGCAAATAATATATTCAAATGAATAAGAAAAAATCCTAGGTAAACAAATTCAACAACTCTTCTTTAGAGAGTGATTTAAACAAAGAACTATCTTCTGTAATCAAAGAATCCATTAGTTCTTTTTTAGCTTCTTTTAACTTCATGATTTTATCTTCAATACTGTTTCTGACAATAATGCGATAAGAAAATACTTTCCTAGTTTGACCTATTCGATGTGCTCTGTCAATAGCTTGAGCTTCAACAGCAGGGTTCCACCAAGGGTCAAAGATAACCACATAATCTGCTGCTGTCAGATTTAAAGCCACCCCTCCGGACTTTAGAGATAATAAAAAGACCTGTATTTCCGAATTGTTTTGAAACTCTTTTATAGATTTTTCTCTTTGTTTTAGAGTAGTTGATCCATCAATTCTGCAAAAATTAATTGAGCTAAATGTTATATATGTTTCTATGATATCAAGAACTCCTGTAAATTGAGAGAAAATTAAGATTTTATGATCTTCGCGCAACAAGTCTTCTAGCAAATCTTTAAGAAAACTAAATTTTGGAGAATCGATTACGTTATAATTTGGGTTAACTAATTCAGGGAAAAGGCATAATTGTCTCAATCGAAGCATTCCTTCAAATATTTTATTAGCTGTTTTATGTATTCCTTCAGATTCTAATTGTTGTGAAATACTATCTTGAAAGCTCTTTGCAACCTGATTGTATAACTTTTCGAGTTCTAAATCCATATCAACATGAACAATGATTTCATTTTTTTCGGGTAAATCAATTTCAACATCTTGTTTTTTTCTTCTAAGAATAAAGGGGAAAATAGCCTTTTTCAGGGTTTCTGCAATTTCAGCGTTCTTATCCTTTGTTATTGGATTGATAAATTTATCTTTAAAATAGTCAATTTTCCCTAAATATCCTGGAGACAGAAAATCAAATAAAGACCAAAGTTCAGCCAAATTATTTTCTATGGGGGTTCCACTCAAAGCTAAACGATGATTTGATGTAATAGTTTTTATGACTTGCGCAGTCATTGTTGTATGGTTTTTTATGTTTTGAGATTCATCTAATATGAGATAATCAAAGTGTAAATCAGAGATATCGTTTATTTTTTGTCTTATCGTGGCATAAGACCCAATAATGATATCATACTTTTTTAATTCTGCTGATTGAATATTATTTTTCCCGTGAATACAAAAATAGGTAAGATCAGGGGTAAATTTCTCCATCTCATCTTGCCAGTTTGGGATAGATGATAAGGGTACAACTAATAAGGAAGTATTTAATTGATTATTCTCTTTTAAACATTGTAATAATGCCAATGTTTGCACGGTTTTGCCTAAACCCATATCATCTGCTAAACATCCATTAAACTTAAATTCATTTAAAAATCTTAACCAATTATATCCTGATTTTTGATAGTTTCTCAGAGTCCCATTAAAATTCTGAGCCATGGAATATTCCGATATTTTATCAAATGATTTCATTTTCTCATAATCTCGTTTTATAGATAAAAACTCTGGACGACTTTTTATCTTCTCATCTAAGGCATTTAAGATGAGTGGGTTAGAAGATGGGATCCGATACCCATCTTTTGTTTTTTGAGCATATTGTTCAAATTCTTTTAATTTACTGATGATTTCTTTTGTAATTTGGTGAACATTGTCATTATTATCTTTAATAATCAATAAATCCGGATCAATTGAGCTAATATCAAAACTTTCCTGATTTAATGTATCATATAAAACTGGTTTAAATTCAAACCAGTTATTTGTCATTTTTATTCTAAAATCCAAAGAATAAACCTGTCTTTTATAAAATTTTAGATCAAATTGAGTAAATATCTCGAAACCATTTTCAATAAAATCTACAGCTTCAGTTTGCATCCATCTGTTAAAATCACTTTCAAAAATAATATAACTGTAATGAGTTTTATGATAAAATGGTGCAGTAAAATACATTTTTATTTTACTTTCCTCCCCATATGGATGTCTTGTCAGAAAATCGCTCTGATCAATATATTGAAGACAATTATCTTCAAATTTCTTGTTAATGATGTGATAGTTGATTTTTAAATTTTGGTCAATATCTCTCACTTTCTCAGGATTATAATCAAAAAAAGGAATAACTCTGTAATTATATTTTTGTTTTTCCACAAATAAACAAGGGACAGGTTTTGCTTGTAAAGAAATAATTTCTTCATCAACAATAGTAAATTCCAAATTAGGAATCTTATTTTCTGGCAAATTGATTAAGTATTCAATTTCCTGAAGACTGTAATAATTTGTGTTAAATAGTTTATAAATAAAGCTTTTAATTTTTTCATTTGTAAGTTCAATTAGTTGAATCTGTTTATTCTGTAATTTTAACAAACAGAAATGTTGCAAAGATTGTGCTAAGAATATTTCATCATAGTTTAAATTTGAATATTCATTGTTTTCATTTAAAAATAGAAGTTTATAGCCCCATTTGTTTTCGTTTTCATCCAAACATTTAAAAGTAATATTTAAATTATCACATTCCTGATAAATAAATGGATAATAAGTGTTTTTAATTTTAATAAACCTGTCTTCTGGGTTAGAATGAATGAAATAAGACCAAATGGAATCAGATATTAATGGAATTAGTTTTTTATTTAAACGACAAACCTGACTGCCATTGTAAACAATTGATTGTAATACGTTTATGTATCTAATTAACTCTAAATCTCCTTTTAAATCGACACTTTCTTTGGAGTTTAGAAATAATTTTATTTTTCTTTTACCTTTTTCTTGCAGAATAATGACAGGGAAGATTTCAAAATTAAAATTATTAATGTCGTTATTAGCTTCATCTACTAGGGATAAACTCAAGCCAACATATTTTGAGGGATCTTTTTGATTCTTTGATTTAAATAATTCATTTAGTAATTTAATTAGAGTTTTATCCTTTTTGGGATTTTCTTTTGCTTTAGCTATTGTATTCGATTTATAAATGTTGGATTCTTCTTTTTCTTTTAGAAAGTCTAATGTTTGTAATCTCATTTCATTTTGTTTTTTTTGAAAATTATCTTTTAGGAGGTTATATTTTTTTAAACATTCTCTAATAAATACATTAGAATATTTATGTTCAAATCTCCTTAAGATCAAATAAATACTAAACTTTTCAATCATATTTTGTTCAGCTTCTGAGTAATTTTTTGTAGTAATAAATTCGATTTCAAGTTCTTCACTACTAATCCCAATTTGGAAGAATATCTGACAGGTGACAGACAATTTACTAATTTGACATTCTGAATAAATTACAGTTGCACAATAAGTATCAACAACGATATGACTCGTACTAATATCGGATGAGTATTCAATGAGTTTAAAAAAGTATTCCAAATTACCATTGGTTTTTAATAAATAATTATATAATTTCATTTTCATCTCCGAGATAGAAACTAGATTATTCTTCCTTTTTTTGTCAAAACATTTAATTTTACAATAAAATTCTCAACAAATAAACTCAATTTTTAATAATTTATCATCTTTAGAAAAAAAATATTTGACAATTTTGAGTATTGCATAATATATTAAAAGTCTTGAGTTTTGTGGATTGTTTGAATGACAGGTATTTATACTTATGTTATTCGTTTTGAGGAGAGTATATGAGTTATGTAAATAATTCCGGAATGAGTTATATTGAATATTTGACGGAAAAAAAACAAAGAAATATGTCTTTAAATAAAGATAAAGTATTTTTTGATATTCCTAAGAGAATTTTTAATTTGATTGCAGGAGAGAAAACACTTAATCTTTATCATCTATCTGAAAGTGTATTACCAGTAGAAAAACCTTCAGTTGATGAAGAAAAGGTGTCAGTTGATGAGAATAATATTGATGATCTTCTTTTACTCAATTTAGGGGCAAAACCAGTAACAGATAAAAATATAATATCATATGAGTATGAATTGGAAGAGAACAGTCTTTTAAATGCTCTCAACAAAGGTTTTTTCTCTTGGGATTATGTAAATCATCTTTTTAATCAAATCTTTAATTCAGACCGTTTCAAATTATCCGAGTCCTCAACAAATCAAATTCCAAAAATTCTTAATTACCCTTTAGATGCCTTAAGACAACAACTATACAAAATGTCTCTGGAAGAAATCAACAATGCCATATCTTCAATTGATGATATGACTGATCCAAAAACTATCTGGACCCTTCATTTCTGTAAAGGGATCATTCAATTAGGTTTTGTTAAATTAGACTCTAGTGTTATTAATCCTGAGCAAGCTAGTAAATCTTTACAAAAAGCTCTCGCTTTCTTACCTGAATCAGAAACAATGGATCAGGTGATTACTTTGATGTGTCTTTCTTATTCAGCTTATATTCAAAAAAAGACAGAAAAGGCAATAGATATAATTCATCAAGCTTTAGAGCTTAATGATTCGATAGGTGAATTATATTATCTTTCAGCAAAATATTACTTTAATTTAAATAATCTTTCAAATGGTTTTAATCAATTATCAAAAGCAATTGATTTTGAATCCTTTTTTCTTTTAAAAGCAGTATCTGATTCTGATTTCAATAATCATTTAGATGAGTTATTTCGTTATATTCTTCAAACAAAAGAGATTATCCTTTTAAGTTATAATAAAAATCTCTCCGTTTTTAATAATTTCTATAATTCTCTTGGAGCTGAAATCCTTCCTGACCAATTAAAAGAACTCCATGTTGTTTTTAACCAGATTGATGAAACAGTTCCTTATTTGGAAATTAAAATTTGTGCTGATGAACTACAACGAAATCTTATGAAGAAATTCATCTTTGATGAAATAGTTCCTGATACTGAGAAAAATATGGATATCATTTTCAAGAGTGTAGAAGAATATCAGGAAAAAGTTGTTGATCAACCAAGAAAATGGTTTAAACCTGAAGTCTCTCACATAGAAACAAAAACAAGGACAACCATCACAAAATCTCCATCTGATATTGTTATTAAAAACTTTAAAAAAGTAATTAGGCAATGTTCTGGTTATACACTAGCAGAATTTGAGTATGTTCTCATTCAGGGTGGTACTTTTGATATGGGTGAAGAGAATAGTTACAAGGACGAACAACCAGTTCATCAAGTGACATTAAATGATTTTTATATTGGGAGATATCCAGTCACACAGGATTTATGGACAGCAGTTATGGGTTATAATCATGCACAATTCAAATGTGAAAAGAATCCTATTGAAATGGTAAATTGGTATGATGCTATTGTTTTTTGTAATAAATTTAGTTTAATTGATGGGTTAAATCCATGTTATTCAAAATCTGGGAAAACAGATCCTTCTAAATGGGGGAAAATCCCTGATTTGAAGAATAAAGATTGGGATGAAATCACTTTTAACAGTACAGCAAATGGCTATAGATTACTGACTGAAAGTGAATGGGAATTTGCAGCTCGTGGAGGTCTTATTTCTCAACAAAACATCTATTCGGGAGATAACGATGTTAATCTTTCAGGATGGTATAATAGAAATTCTGAAAATAAATCACACCCTGTTGCTTCAAAAATAGAAAATGAACTTGGGTTATATGACTTAAGCGGTAATGTTTGGGAATGGTGTTGGGATTGGTATTCTGATTATCTTTCTGGATCTCAGATCAACCCTTTAGGTGCTGAAAAAGGATCTTATCGTGTGTTAAGAGGTGGAAGCTGGAGAAGTGATAAAGAAAGATTAAAAGTTGTATTTAGAGATTATCACAACCCCTCACTCAGATATGGATTTATAGGATTTAGAATTGGAAAAACAGTATAAATAGATTGATTAGTTCTTTTAGAAGAGAGACCTTTTTCCATAAAATTATATGAACAAAGGATAATCAAATATTACCAAAGTTAAAACCATAGCTTACCAATATTCACATCTTAACAGGGGTTTAGTTAATCATTGCAGATGAAATTTTCTAAGATTAAAAAATAAATGACTTCACTCTTGACAATTCCCCATTTTGTGATATTATCAGACAATAAGTAGGGGGAATTATGAAAACAGTAAAAGTGCTACTCATAATGATTATAACATTATTCTTTTTATTAAGTTGTTCCAAAAAAGAGCCTGTTAAAATTGCCATAATGACAAAACTTGTTTCCGCTTCTACTGTTGGATCCAGCGAGATCAATGCTTCAAAGATTTTTCTTGAAGACAACAAAAACAATAATATTCAAATCATTCCCTTTGACGATAAATGGGATCCTAAATACACACTTCTTCAGTACGAACAAATAAAAAAGCAAAATATCAATATTATGATAACAAGTCATACCTCGTCTTGCTTACTCGCAATATCTGATCAAGTTAATCGTGATAAAATCCTCAATTTTGTTGCAGGCGCTACGACTGACAAAGTTACAGGAAAAGATGATTATATCTTTAGAAATGTGATCGATGTTGAAAAAGAACAACAAAAAATTGCAGAATATATGAATAGCCGATATTCTAATGTTCTCATAATCCGAGATTCAGATAACAATGCATATACAGAACCAGCACTTAATTATTTTAAAAAATACAGCACCATAAAAAACATCAATCAAATTGATATCAGTATGGATAAATTGGATTTGGAAACATTAAAAAAGGATATCAAAAAGAATAAATTTGATTCTCTGTATTTATTAATCGGTGGGTATAAGGTGCATGCAGGTGCAATCTCACAATTAGCCAGACAAATAAATCCTTCTTGTTCGATAATGTACACTCCCTGGATGAAATCTCCTCTTTTAAATGAAACAGCTGGATCTTCACTTGAAGGGAGTATACTACCTTCTCATTACCCTGCTCATGGAGCAAATTCACAAGTAGATGAATATATTAAACGTTATATTGAGAAATATGGAGATGCTCCAACTTTCATAAGTCTGAATGTTTATACTGCTTTAGAGATATTGAACATGGCTATCAATGATGGTGCTATAAACCCAGATCAAATAAAGAAATATATTCTTAATAAAAAAGTCTTTAATACCAGATTTGGAAAAATTTCATTTGATCAATATGGAGATGTGGATATGCCTTTATACTTTATTACTGATATCAAGAAAGAATTTTATAAATGAAATCTGCTAAAAAGATATTTATCTGGATAGATTTTATTTCATTAATTATCATATTCTCAATCCTATTTGTAATCCTGATCTTTATAAAAGAAAATATTAAAAATCAATACGCAAAGAACCAAATCTCAGAGTTAAAAAAGATCGATATGATAATATATAATATGTTAAATGATAAAAAAGAAGAATTTCAGTTATTCCTTAATAATAAAAATAATCCTGATATAGGTAACTTTATCACTAATTTTTCAGATATTTATTCTGTAGATCAATCCTATACAATCAATAAAATATATAAAAAAGACAAACATAGCCATATTTTCACAGGTTATAATCTTTCAAATAGTAAGCTGTATAAATTTCTTTTACAGGTAGATTCAGATCACCCTCAATTCTCTCCTTTGATCCCATCACCAGAAAAAGAAGAGTTAAGTATCTATTTAAGCACAAGAATGAATGGAGAGCTTTTTATTGGTCGTATAGGAATTGACAAAATAAATGCAATTTTGAAACCCATAGCTATCTATAATAATAATATTATTCTTATTATGACAAAGGATGGTTATATTATTTCCACAACTAATAATAAAATCCCTTTCGAGATATTGCCAGAGCTCTCTCTTTCGATTCTTAAACTTGATAAAAAATATCTTTATACTAGGCAGAGAAGTGAATTCTTATCAGATGACTTTGCCCTTTTAAAACCAATCTCAGATGTTTATCTAATTTTTGATACACTTCTTAGGTTTTATCCCTTATTTATTCTCATTATTCTTATAATTTATTTTACCAAGATCATATTGCAATTTTACCTTATATTCGAACCTCTGGAAATTCTATTATCTTATATAAAAAATTTCAAAAACAATCCATTAAATAAAGATACTGAATTTGGATCTCTTAAAATCATAGAAATTTCTGAATTGTATAAAACCTTTCATGATAAAATGGATCAAATTGAACTAAATTTGAAAACAATCAATCAAACAAATTATGAAATAGAAAAAATTAAACTATACTTAAAAAATATAATTGATTCAATGCCATCAATGCTAATATCAATAGATAATCATGGTATCATTCAAGAATGGAATCAAGCGGCTGTCACCTATTTTGGACTTTCTTCAGTGGATACTATGGGCAAAGTACTATGGGAAGTTTTACCACATTTCTCAAGATATCAACAAGTCTTTCAACAGGTTATTGAAACAAAAACAATCCAAGAATTAAAAAGAGAGCTTTTAACAAACGGAGAAGACAAATACATGAATATCTCCTTCTTTCCTTTAGAAGAAAACGGAATAAAAGGTATGGCTATTCGTTTGGATGATATTACTCAATTAGAAAAAACAGAGCAAATTTTAAGACAATCACAAAAGATGGAGACTATTGGTACCCTTGCCGGAGGCATTGCGCATGATTTTAATAATATACTTGGAGGGATAGTAGGCACCCTGTCCATGATGAAACTCCGCACGAATAATACTATAGACTTAAATACTCTCAGATCTCACTATAATTCTTACATGAATCTGATGGATGACGCCTCACAAAGAGCAGTAAATCTTGTCTCCCATTTGTTAACTCTATCCAGAAGACAAGAGCCAAATTTCAGCCTCATTGATCTAAACTTTGTATTTCAACAAATAGAAACCATTTGTAAAAATACATTTGAAAAATCTATTGAAATCATAGTTAAACCATATTTTGAACCAGCTGTTATTAATGCGGATATCAATCAGATTGAACAGGTTTTATTAAACATCTGTATCAATTCAGCTCATGCGATGACTTTAATGAAAGCAGAAAATGATGTCCATGGTGGACTGTTAAGTTTGCATATACAAAAAATTAAATCAGATAAGCATTTTATAAAAAACCACCCCGAAGCAAAAGAAAATCTAAATTATTTTATACTTTCTGTTTCTGATACTGGAATTGGGATGGAGCCTAACACATTAAGTAAGATCTTTGATCCTTTCTTTACAACAAAAGATAAAGGAAAAGGGACTGGTTTAGGTTTATCTATGGTCTATAATATAGTACAACTTCATAAAGGTTTTATTGATGTTTATTCTGAATTAAATCATGGAACTACTTTTAATATATATTTACCCATATTGAAATCAGAAACTCCAATACAAAATAATATTACAGAGAATATATTAACTCATGGTACTGGAAAAATATTGATTATAGATGATGAATTAATTATCAGAAATATGTATCATGATATGCTTTCTGAATGCGGATATGAAGTATATTTAGCTATTGATGGTTTAAACGGAATTGAATTTTACAAAAATCACTTTCAGGAAATCGAGTTAATAGTTCTTGATATGGCAATGCCAAAACTTTCAGGTACAGAAACTTATATAAAGCTAAAAGAGATCAACCCGCATTTAAAAGTACTAATGGCTTCAGGTTTTAGGCAAGATGAGAGAGTTGTTAAAGCAATAAATTTGGGAGTAAACGGGTTTTTACAAAAACCGTTTACTGTGGAAACACTCAGCAGAGCCATAAAGAACATTCTCATTGTGGATTAGGCAGTGCTAAGGGGCAGTGCTAAGGCACTGCAGATAATAGCAAATCAAAGATTTGCAGATAATAGATAAAAGCTCATATCAGGCTGTTGCCTGTTTGGTAAAAATGAAACACCTTGTTTTGAGATTGTCCTTTTAAAAAATTGACATCTATTGGAGAAGATATGGATATTTCTTTGAGATAGTATTGTTCATTTCTTTTGTCTTGATACCTGGATATTTAATATATTTTATGGATTAATTAATTAAAATAGACAAATACACAAGGTGTTTCATAGGAGCTCATATCAGGCTGTCGCCTGTTTGGTAAAAATGAAACACCTTGTTTTGAGATTGTCCTTTTAAAAAATTGACATCTATTGGAGAAGATATGGATATTTCTTTGAGATAGTATTGTTCATTTCTTTTGTCTTGATACCTGGATATTTAATATATTTTATGGATTAATTAATTAAAATAGACAAATACACAAGGTGTTTCATAGGAGATAAAAGTTAAGCTTCATCGTTGGAGGATATCTTTAGGATGGCATATGTTGTATAAGGTCTTTTCATTTCTTTGAGATAGTATTGTTCATTTCTTTTGTCTTGATACCTGGATATTTAATATATTTTGTGGATTGATTAATTAATTAAAATAGACAAATACACAAGATGTTTCATAGGAGCTCATATCAGGCTGTTGCCTGTTTAGTAAAGATGAAACACCTTGCTTTGAAGATTGTTCTTTTAATAAATTGACATCTATTGGAGAAGAACAGTTTATTTATAGGTAATCAAGAAATTTTTTGTTGACTTATCTTAATAAAAATCTCATTATTCATTTATATCATTGGAGGAAAACATGAATATTGTTGATTCTGTAAAAATAGCATTGGAAAAAGTCTCTAATCCTACAAATGAACCAATTATGAAGAAATTTTTCAAAGCTTTCCCAGGTGGTTATGGCGGAGAGGATAATTTCTTATGTATTAAGAATAAAGATCAGAGACATATTGCAAAACAATATTATAAAGATATTACTCTCAACGAATTAAGTGAGTTGTTGCATACATCTGTTCATGAATATCGTTTATGTGCGTTGATTATGTTAGTCTCAAAATATCAAAAAAGTAAAGATCCTAATGACAAAGAAATCATAGCAGATTTTTATCTAAATCATACTGATAGGATAAATAATTGGGATCTTGTTGATCTATCTGCTCATTACATTCTTGGTGATTTTCTACTGGATAAAGACACTTTAATCCTAATAAAACTGGCAAAAAGTAACAATTTATGGAATCAGAGAATTTCAATTATTTCAACTTTTGCTTTTATAAGAAAGAATAAGTTTGATTTAACATTGAAGATTGCAAAAATACTTTTGGAAAATAGGCATGATTTAATACATAAAGCAGTTGGTTGGATGCTAAGAGAGGTAGGTAATAGAGATTTGAAAACTGAGACAGACTTTTTGGATGAAAATTATAAATTTATGCCCAGAACTATGCTTCGTTATGCCATAGAAAAGTTCTCTGAAGATTTAAGATTGTATTATTTAAAACTTAAATAATCCATCAATTTAGTATTATAAAAGTGAGGAAAAATGAAAAAATTAGTTGTTTTATTCTTTTTATTCTTTTTAAACATGACTCTTTTTTGTGTTAAGAGTAGTATAATCTCTGATAATGTGCTCATAGATACCAGAGAAAATCCAATTTACCTTGAAATATCATCTTTTACTGCAAATGTTAATAGCTCTGAGTCTATAAGATTGTCCTGGATCACTGAATATGAATACAATTTGCAGGGATTTTACATTTTAAAATCGCTTACAGACAATATTGATACAGCTCAAACTTTGAACTCTTCCATTATTAATGCATTTAATACCTTTATTCAACAAATTTATACTTTTGAAGATACAGATGTCCAAAAAGATACTCCCTATTATTATTGGTTAAAAATTGTACGTTCTAATAATAGTTTTGAATTATATGGACCTATCGTTATAAGTATTATCAAAAACGAAGATATAGTAAACCCAAATCAGATGAAATCTTGTTTATCTGTCTATCCTAATCCATTTGTACCTGAAACTACTATTTTCATTGATGTACCCAAAGCAACTTTGATATCATTAAATATATATAATGTTAAAGGTCAATTAATAAAGCAGTTGATTAACGAATCAAAAGCGAAGGGACAATACGCTGTTAAGTGGAGCGGAACAGATGATAATGGTTTGAAAGTAGCATCGGGTTTGTATTTGTGCAGATATTCATATCAGGGGAAAAATGCAACTAGTAAAATCATTCTGTTAAAATAAAGAAATAAGACTGTTCACTTCAAAAAGCGATGTATAGAGGATAATCAGGAAAATCAACAACAAAAAGAGAACAAAGCCTTTATAATTAAACCTATTTCTAAAATTGACATAAATTTGATAAGATATGTTTATTTCGTTGAAATGGTATTCTTCATTTCAATTGCCTTGATACAAAATAAACAGAAGCAAAGAAAAAATCAAGTCTGGAAAACCCCTATCGGGGATCTTGATTTTCATCAATTTTCTCTGATAAATTAATATCTTATCCTATAGATGGTTTGCCATTTAATCTTCAGTCACTGTCAGGGACTCCGCCATAGCTTGCCAATGGGTAAGTTAAATTATGACGCAAAGCATTGTCTTATTTACGTTCAATTAAACAGGTGTTGTGCGCAATTGTAGTGACGCAATGCATTGCGTCTCTACGAGATATTATCAAAAACAGAAAGAAATGATAAGAAAATTCCATGAAACCGATGTAGGCAACACAGGTGTGTTGCAGATAATGGCAAATCAGAGATTTGCAGATAAAAAATAAAAGATAAGCTTCATCGTTTGTAGATTGTTACATCTTGCCTATTTCAAACAAAACCAATTGCCATGCACAGGACAAAAGAGGTTTAGCTAGATATGGGCACAGATTAAGTCGTCTTATTTGCTTCTGTTTCAATCGTATTAAATCATAAAAGAGATAGCAAGAGAGGATTAAAAACTTTAGTTACTTTAGCCATTAATTAAGTCCCTGCAACCTAACAGGTCAATTCTACAAAACGTCTTTATTGGGGAAACGAGCTGCCCTAGCGTGTCGCAACCCCTGCAGCGCTAACAGGTCAATTCTACTCAAAAAAAGTGTTTAGATGAATTTCATCACGACAACACTAGTCGCAACCCCTGCAGCGCTAACAGGTCAATTCTACCGACTCCCTTTTTTACCCGCTCTGGGAGCGGAGTTGAAGGGTGCTTTTCACGAACCTCTAAAAAAGGAGCAAAATTTACCCTTTTTTTTGAGTTTTTTCAATAGGTCTGCGCAAAACTGATTTTCACACTATCATGTTACAAAAGTATATGATATTTTATTACCTGTCAAGCAGATTATTTGTTGTTTTTTTTAGGATACCCCCAAAAATTCAACACCGTATGACTCCAGCGTAATTTGCCTATTATCTTCACCTTTTCCTCTTATGTATAGTTTTGTTTTTCTTCTTTGAATAGATAAGAAGATTCTTTGGATTAGTGATGTAATTCTGTAATAGGCAAAGCCGTTAATCATAGTATAGTCTTTATTATGATCCATCAGATATTTTGAGTAAGGCATGTCTGCTTTGAATATTATGATGAAAATGAGCATAGTGTCTGATTTATCAGAGCCATGTGTCTGAAAAAAATGAGCCATATCTCTGTTCGCAGAGCCAGTAAAAAAATTGTAAAAATCCGGGCAGATTATAACATCAACCCGGACTTTAATTCTTTATTTTCTTCTTATACTTTTTCTTTCTCTCATTGACATTTTTCCTTCAATAAAAATATCGTATGTATTGTGAATAATACTATCAAGGATGGCATCTGTGTAACACTGGGTAAAAGCCCAGTGACAGCTATACAACAACATCATAGCTCCAGCAGAGCGACACCCTAAACACACAAATCATACCCATATAAAATATCGAACCTTTTCCAAATTTACAGGGCGAACACACAGGTTCGCCCCTACTAAACATTTATCAATGGTATCCCATGTTTAAAAATTAATCGTGCATTTATCACATTAATAATGGTATCCCATGTTTAAAAATTAATCGTGCATTTATCACATTAATAATGGTATCCCATGTTTTATAATTAACCATACATTTATCACATTTATAATGGTATCCCATGTTTTATAATTAACCATACATTTATCACATTTATAATGGTATCCAATAATTTAATAATCAACCGTAATTGTTTTTTGTAAATGTAGGGGCAGACCTGTGTGTCTGCCCTAAATGGAGTAAGCAAATTCTTTCTGCACACATCTTGTTTGCAGAGTAATAAATACAAATTGGTAGTTCATATAACAATCATACTGCTTCCTGATGCTTATTTGGAGAGCATCTCCAGCCCCAGATCTTACAATCTGGGTTATACACATATTACATCTCTGATGCTAATCAGCTCCAGAGGAGCGGTATCTTTGTAACACTGGGTGTAAGCCCAGTGACAGCTATACAACAACATCATAGCTCCAGCAGAGCGACACCCTAAACACACAAATCATACCCATATAAAATATCGAACCTTTTCCAAATTTACAGGGCGAACACACAGGTTCGCCCCTACTAAACATTTATCAATGGTATCCAATAATTTAATGATTAACCGTGCATTTATCACATTTACAATGGTATCCCATGTTTTATAATTAACCATACATTTATCACATTTATAATGGTATCCAATAATTTAATAATCAACCGTAATTATTTTTTGTAAATGATAGGGGTAGGGGCGCTACCATTACTGACGCCCCTCCCTCCGAACCGTGCATGCGGTTCTCCCGCACACGGCTCTCCAGATAATGTTTTACTCTTAATGTAGAGATTGACATAATTCATGATGGGCTTTGGTTAAAGAGAAAAACCCAGCATCTTCAAAGATCTTATTGGGATACCTGAGATTATCTTTCATTGTTGAGATACCTCTTCGCTTTCCATACCTCTTTAGAATACTTCGTAATCTGCGTCTTGTCCAGCCATCAATATTAGGAAAGGTGGTTTTGTAGCTATGCTTATAATATTCAAACCACCCACGCATAATTGGGGTGATTTTCTTTATTATTTGCGCTAAACTGATACTGTTTGTTCTTCTCGTGTGTTTCCTGATGCTGTCTCTGTACTTCTTGATGCTTTTGTCTTTAGGATATTTCTTTCCTTTGAAAAATCTATAGCCTAAAAATTCAATTGGATCAACTTCAGCATCTAATATCTTAGTCTTTTCCGGATGTAATATTAATCCATTCTTAATCGTCCACTCTGTGATTATTTCTAGTGCTTTCAAGGATGCTTCTCGAGTTTTGCAGATCACAATAAAGTCATCTGCATATCGGATCATGTTATATCCTTTGTTAGCCATCAGGTTATCAAGCGGATCAAGATAAATATTTGCCAAAAGTGGACTTAAAACAGCGCCTTGAGGTGTTCCTGTCTCTGGTGTCCATGTTTTGACGCCATCGAAAATACTCTGATTTAGATACATTTCAATCCATTTGAGCACTCTACCGTCTGCGATCTTCATTTGAACTAAAGACATAAGTCTGTCTTTGGGAATCGTATCAAAATATCCTTTAAGATCGGCATCAACTACATATTGATATCCTTCTTTAAGGTATTTGTCCAATACCCTAAGCGCATCTTTACAACCTCTACCGGGTCTAAATCCATAGCTGTGGTCTGCGAAGTCTTTCTCAAAAATCGGTTCAATAGCATTTCTAATTGCTGTCTGAACGATTCGATCAATAACTGTTGGTATTCCCAGTGGTCTCTTTTCTTTACTTCCAGGCTTATCAATCATGACTCTTTTGACTGCTTGCGCTCGATAGCTATCACTCCGAAGTTTCTCTGCTAGCTTGAGTATGTTTGATTCTGCATGTCGTCTGAATTTCTCTATGCTTATATTGTCAATGCCCATACCCCCTTTATTTGCTTTGACTTTTAGCCATGCACTAAAAAGGTTAGCACTGTCAAAAATTTTGTCACAGAGACTGAACCACTTACCGCCTTTGACTCCCCTTTCGAGAGCTGTCAACATCTTGTCTGTCCATATAGATGATTCCACCCATTGCCATCTCTGTCTAATCTCTGATGTCTCGGTTTCTTGCCCTTGTTTAGCCTTTTCTGGCACTATCGAACAGTTGTCTTTCATCTTTACTTCCTTTCAAAATTTCATTATCCTGTTCCCCTTCGTTACGATTTGGTTATGTTGTCCAAATCATCGATCACTACTATGAGAACTCTGACTCCTGATAACATCTCTTCCTATTATCAGGTCTCTTAGCTTACTGATAAATACCTTCTGACCATTCCATCTCCAACCACATGTAATGTCCTGACATAGCTTACATCTTTAACATCATACAGCTCATCAGGTGTATTAGGCGATTGCTCAGATTCCACTCCTGCTTCTTTCCTAATCATCAATCTTCGCCCTACCCTAGGAGGCTCGACACAATTACCCGCCGAATCGAGTTCGCAATCGCTACGGACTGACCTTTCACCTCCAGTTGCTCTCCACCTCATCTCACGATGACGCAGTTACTTTCAGTTACAGAACCTTGATGCGAGTTCTGGATGGGACTTGCACCCATCTGATATTTATCCATCACTAACGCACGAGGGGCAGACCTGTGTGTCTGCCCTAAATGGAGTAAGCAAATTCTTTCTGCACACATCTTGTTTGCAGAGTAATAAATACAAATTGGAAATTCATATAATAATCATACCGCATCTCTGATGCTTATTTGGAGAGCATCTCCAGCCCCAGATCTTACAATCTGGGTTATACACATATTACATCTCTGATGCTAATCAGCTCCAGAGGAGCGGTATCTTTGTAACACTGGGTGTAAGCCCAGTGACAGCTATACAACAACATCATAGCTCCAGCAGAGCGACACCCTAAACACACAAATCATACCCATATAAAATATCGAACCTTTTCCAAATTTACAGGGCGAACACACAGGTTCGCCCCTACTAAACATTTATCAATGGTATCCCATGTTTAAAAATTAATCGTGCATTTATCACATTAATAATGGTATCCCATGTTTTATAATTAACCATACATTTATCACATTTATAATGGTATCCAATAATTTAATGATTAACCGTGCATTTATCACATTTACAATGGTATCCCATGTTTTATAATTAACCATACATTTATCACATTTATAATGGTATCCAATAATTTAATAATCAACCGTAATTGTTTTTTGTAAATGTAGGGGCAGACCTGTGTGTCTGCCCAAAAAGAGATAAATATTCTTCTACGAAAATCTTGTTTGCAGAGTAATAAATACAAATTGGTAGTTCATATAACAATCATACCGCTTCCTGATGCTCCTGTTATGATGATATTTTTCTTTGTTGTAATATAGTCATTCAAGGACAATTTGAGAATAAGCTGTTTATTCAGATTTCGGTCTTCAAGGTATTCAATATCTTCCAGGCAAGCATTTGGGAATTTAAAAGAAGACTGTGTAATCAATTTTTTTAGCTTATTATTTTTTCTTTTTAACCATTCTTTCTCCACAATATGAGAAAATCTTTCTTCAAAAGATAAGTTTCTGTATTCAATACTATTGCTTTGTTCTTTAAAGCTTTCAGCCATTGTTCTTAAATTCATCTCATATAATTTTTTGATTGTTTCCTGATCTATCATTTGTGTTTCCTCCTGTAATATGCTGACCCTCTTACTATTCCATATTCAGAATCTTTTTTTTATGAATTCTCCATTGATTCATTCTCTGATAGGCTTTGCTTATTGCCATTTTTTAAAATCATCTGAACGGTTTTAAATCCAGGGTTTTCTCCATAATTTAAAGCTCTTTCACATGCTTTTTCCAGTTGTTCAGTTGTATATTTATCCGCATATTTTAACAAAGTCATACAGGTTCTGTAAGATTGTTGCTCGACCTTGAAGGAAGAGATAATACCTTCAACGACTAATCTGGTATTATGACCCACTTTACTTGACCATGCCAATATGTTTTCTGTATTCCATTCAAGATATTTTTGGTGTTTATCAGGCATATGCTCAGGGAACGTTTGATATTGATCTGAAACTCCTGTCTTTCTAATATGACAGGCTATTCTATTCCCATTATAGAAAAACTCAATCATTTTTGAAGTGATTCTTATTTCTATTTCATGTTTAATGTATTCGTATGGTATTGAATAATAGTTTTTTTTCTACACATACATGATAGTTATAAGGGACAATGCTTTTTAACCATATTGCAGGTTCATAGGCTTTAAATGGTAAAGGTATTAGCGTTTCTTGTTCTTCATTCAAAAAGACACTTTCACGGCTGCCATCCATTTTTTTAAAAAGGTTTCTTATTAAATTCCAGTAACTTCTGTCTTATTGCTTCATTTAAATCATAAAGATAAAAGAAGGTAATATCTCTTAATGCTGCAATTATCCAAGAAGTAATAACTCCTACTGTTCCTTCAACACTTGGTTTATCTTTAGGTTTTCTTACTCTTGCCGGAATAATAGCTGTATCGTAATATACAGCCATATCAGCATAAGCTCTGTTAATAACCGGATTAATCCATTTAACCTTGTCAACTCCGGTTTTTAAATTATCAGGTATTATAATTTTTGAAACTCCGTGGAAATAATTAAAAGAATTAATATGTGCCTGTATCCAATTTTCTGAGTTCATGGATAAAAAGCCTTCTACATATGAGTATCCACTATACGGAAGAGTCGCTACAAATATATAAACTTTAATACAGGAACCATTAATATTATTTTTAAGCGCCAGAGTTTTACCAGCCCAATCCACTTCCATTTTTTCTCCTGGTTTATGTACAATCCGCATAGTTGCTTTTGTTTTTAATGTAAAATCATTGTAAAGTTTACAAAAATGAGCGTATTTGTAAGGGAGGAGGTTATTATCTCTGCATATATCAGAATATTCCAGCCAAAGTAAGGATAATGTTACACCACTTCTGGCGAGTTCTTTGTGTACATACTCGAAATCTGGTTCGTAATAGCTTACTCTTGACTTTAAATCAGGAAAAAGTTGTTTTTCAATTTCCTGATCTGACATATTCTCAATATCAGACCATTGCAGATTATCTTCCTGAGCTTTTTGAATTACTCTGCTAACAGTGTTACGGGAGCATTCTAAAGTTGAAGAAATTGCTCTTTGACTAATGTTCTGCTTGTACATTCGCAGAATTTCTCGATAACGGGTCATCTTGACCTCCATATTTGTATTTACACAAAATGTGCATATATAAAATATGGATATAATACTTGTATACTGCAAGTGGTTTTATAAGCAGAGAGGTGGCTCAAGTAAAACAGACAAGTGGCTCAATTTTATCAGACACTATGCTCTAAATGAGCAGAATATTCAGGTACACTTTTCTCGGTTATTAGCAAAAGAGTGGCTTAAGGGGAGCTTATCTATTTTGGACAGTCTCAAAAAATTAATAAGATTTAAAGAATTTTGCCTTGACAATTAATTAACGATCATTCAATAATTGTATTTAGAGGTGAGAGATGATTAATAGGATAAATATACAATTTATAAATCTTGATATATATGTATTCATGAGAGCTGAAGGCATTGAAAACAATAGAATTATAGATAAATCAGGAAAGAGATTTTGTTTGAATCAAATCAGATTACTGGAATCAAAATGAAAAAGGTACTCTTTATTAATCAGACCAATACTGCCAGAACCCAGATGGCAGAAGGTTTAGTAAATCATTTTCTTAAAAATGATTGGCAAGCTTATAGTGCTGGGGTTGATAAAACTATCATAAAGTCTTTAGCAATTTCAGTTATGAAAGATATAGGGATAGATATAAGTCATCAAATCTCTAAAACTATACTATCAATTCATGAGGAAGAATTCGATTTAATAATTGATCTATGTGATCAATCTCGGGAGAATTGTCCTTTTTTTCCTAGTTGTGATATAATACACTATTCTTTTATTGATCCAACTGATTTAGGTGTGACTTCAGACGAAAAATATGATTCGTTTTGTTATATTCGTGATCAAATAAAAGAATGGGTGATTCCATTTTTAAAAAAATATAAAGAGTCTTTTTAGCGTAATTTTTAATATTGCATGAGTCAGGATCTTATTGAAAGATTACCCTTTGGAACAGTTAGTTACTCATTTTAGAAACGATTAGTTTTGATTTTATATTATATTTCGCAAATACGCTTTGCTTAAAAGCCATTCAATCTTGTTTAAATCTCAACAATAATATATTCCTAAGAATAATGAGAGATAAACTTTTATAACATTAAAACTCATCATATATTTTTGGATAGAAAGCAAGAAGGGCAAGAATATTTGATTAAATAATAAAAACTCTGATTATTTGTTTATTAGCTAGCCAAAAGGAGCAGACAGAAAGGGATAATATGAATAATTTCTATCAATGAGAAGTATTATTTCAACATAATAATCGATAATTACTGATAAGATCACAGCATTTAAGCAATTGAAATTTTTAACTTTAGGAAGGAAATTCATTCTGATGTAATCAGCGATGGAAAAAGAACCAAAGTTTTTTAAATAATCATCAGGAGTAAAAGATTTTTTATCTGAGATATGATATAAAGAATCAATTTTATGGATTATTTTGAGAAAAATTGAGTAACTAGAGATAAATTTACGTCTTATATGAGGATATTCACCTTTATATTGATCAGCGTATTGTTTTATATCGTTTTTAAATCTTAAGGGAAGAGAGTTCCATATTTGTAAAGATATATTCTGCATGGACTTAATCTTAACATGTTGTGGCATTTCAGGGACAATGTAATATTTTCTGGTAAAGCAGAACATGCCATCATTATGATAACAATAGACCACATCATCACGTTTTCCACCTTTTGGATAGAGTGTAGAGCCTGGTTTGAAAAAAACTCGCATCTTCATTCCTTTTTTTTCTGGTAAAAAAACAACATTCCCTATTTAATATAACTCCAGAATCAGAAAATGTGACATTTTTTTTATTGTGTTATGCTATCACATAAAATAGAGTGATGTCCAAGGAAACAAGCAGTACTGAGTCACTGCAGATAAAGGCAAATAGAGATTTGCCGATATAAGATAAAAGCTCATATCAGGCTGTTGCCTGTTTGGTAAAAATGAAACACCTTGTTTTGAGATTGTCCTTTTAAAAAATGATAACTGTTTGAGAAGATAATGGTAGTGCTGACGCACTACAGATAATGGCAAATCGGAGATTTGCAGATAAAAGATAAGAGATAATCATCATCGTTGGAGGATATCTTTAGGATGGCATATGTTGAATAAAGTCTTTTCATTTCTTTGAGATGGTATTGTTCATTTCTTTTGTCTTGATACAAAATAAACGAAGCAAAGAAAGTTCAAGCCCGGAAAACCCCTATCGGGGATCTTGATTTTCATCTCTTTTCATTGAAATATAAATATCTTTATTTTTCTGATGGTATGCCATTTAATCTCCAGTCACTCTCAGGGGCTCCACCATAGCTAGCTAATGGGTAAGTTAATTTATGAGGCAAACCATTGTCTTATTTACGTTCAATTAAACAGGTGTTGTGTGCAATTGTTAGAGACGCAATGCATTGCGTCTCTACGAGATATAATCAAAAACAAAAACAGAAAGAAATGTCAAGAAAATTCCATGAAACCGATGTAGGCAACACTGGTGTGTTGCAGATAAAGGCAAATCAGAGATTTGCAGATAAAAGCTCATATCAGGCTGTTGCCTGTTTGGTAAAGATGAAACACGTAGTTATGAGATTTTCCTTTTCAAAAATGATAACTGTTTGAGAAGATAGGGTTAATTCTTTGAAATGGTATTCTTCATTTCTTTTGCCTTGATGCAAAATAAACGAAGCAAAGAAAAAATCAAGCCCTAGGAAAAAACTTGCTATCTCCAGTCACTCTCAGGGACTCCGCCATAGCTTGCCAATGGGTAAGTTAAATTATGAGGTAAACCATTGTCTTCAATCAGAATGGCTGTTCGTTCCCCTTCGAGTTTCCCTACGACTTTACGCCATTTTTTCATGGGCATTGTCTCATTGATACCTGGATATTTAATATATTTTATGGATTAATTAATTAAAATAGACAAATACACAAGGTGTTTCATAGGAGCTCATATCAGGCTGTCGCCTGTTTGGTAAAAATGAAACACCTTGTTTTGAGATTGTCCTTTTAAAAAATTGACATCTATTGGAGAAGATTTGAACAGTCTCCATAAGAGAAAGTAATTTTAAATAAAAATTCTCATTGACAAACGCTTTGAATTGGATTTAATTGAACAATCCTAAAAAATCCATCAGCAGAGGTATCCAATGGTTGTTACAACTATTTTAAAAGAAACGCTCAGGGCGGAATCAAACCCTGTTAATCGTATGTATTTAAATGAATTGATTCTTAACTGGAAAAAAGTTCAGACAATCCTTGATAATGATCAAACGGAAAATCAGATAGTTAGATATATTTCTCACTTGAATATATTTCAAAGCATGTTACTCAATCCTAAATATTCTTTATCAGATCATAAATCCAAAACTGGTTTTCCCATGAATCATAAGATTTTTCAACCTTACTTTATGCATGATTTGATAGAAATCATCTTAAAACCAACGGGGATTTTGGATAATCCAATGTTTTCACTTAAAGAGCAAAGTTTTAATTTTAATATAAGATACAATTCTGAATCTTTCCTAGAATCAATACAGAAACCCAGTTTTTGTTATGAAACCACAGAAAAAGTCTATTCTCTTTGTTTACAGCTAGATTTGAATTACAGACCATCAACCAAAAAAGTATTCTCCAAAGACAAAGTAAATATGCCTATTATGGTATTTTATATTGTAAAAATGATGAATAAGTACGATTTATATAATATTCATGCGTTACAGCATCAGATAAAAACAAGCAATCCAAACGCTTATTTTGCAGTAATGTGTGAAGAAATGACTGAAGATATAGTGGACAAAATTGATTCAATTAAACCGATATTATACATATTTAGAAAGATTATCAATACAGAATCCCTCAAAGAGTTGTCTTTGGATGTAGTTCTTAGTTTACAAGACTCCATCATGGAAAATACACGATATAAGAAGTTATCCAATCTTGATTTTGTTCATCAGGGATGCAGTCATCCTTATGTAGAAGAACTAATTGAAAATGATATAAATTCGGAGGAATAATGAAAAACGCTCAGATCGATCAGGCAATGACTATCAAACTACCCAATGTTCTACCATCAAAAAAAGCATTTGATGAAGGTTACAGACGGGCTCCAAGTCGAGGTTTTTTCCTTAATGATCGCGAGACAGTTATAGCTTTACAAAACGCTCTGCGTTATGTCCCAGAAGAATTTCATGAGGTATTAGCGCCTGAATTTCTTGAGGAATTAAGAACAATGGGACGAATATATGGTTATCGTTACAGACCTGAAGGAAAAATTTATGGAAAACCCATCAATGAATATAAAGGAATTTCACAAGCAAAAGCTTTACAGGTGATGATCGATAATAACCTTGATTTTGATATTGCTCTTTATCCATATGAATTAGTTACTTACGGTGAAACCGGACAAGTATGTCAAAATTGGATGCAATATCAGCTTATAAAACTCTACTTAGAAAAAATGACAGAAGATCAAACCCTTGTAGTAAATTCCGGACATCCTCTAGGATTATTCCCTTCCCGCCCTGAAGCTCCGCGTGTTATTTCAACAAATGGGCTGGTTATTGGTAAATGGGATACGCCTGATGAGTTTAAAAGACTTACAGCTTTAGGTGTAGCGAATTATGGTCAAATGACAGCGGGTGGATGGATGTATATTGGACCACAGGGCATTGTGCATGGCACCTATATTACTCTTTTAAATGCTGGCAGAAAGTATCTTGGTATTGCAGAAGATAAAGATTTAAAAGGTGTTTATTTTGTTTCTTCTGGTTTAGGTGGAATGAGTGGTGCTCAATCAAAAGCCGTGGAAATAGCTGGTGGAATTGGGATTATCGCTGAAGTAGATTATAGCCGTATTGAGACAAGACATAAACAAGGCTGGGTATCTCTCGTTTCTTCTGATTTAGCTCAAATCGTCACCTGGATGAAAGAATATAAAGAAAAAGGTGAAACTGTTTCTATTGCCTATCATGGTAATGTCGTAGAGTTACTCGAATATCTCGATGAGCAAAACATTTTTGTTCCTCTGGTTTCTGATCAAACTTCTTGTCATGCCGTTTATGAAGGCGGATATACACCAGCAGGAATTTCCTTTGAAGAAGGAAGAAATCTTATAGAAAATGAACCTGATAAATTCAAAAAACTGGTGGATGAATCTCTTTGCCGTCACTTTGAAGTTTTAAAAAAATTAACTCAAAAAGGTTCTTATTTCTGGGATTATGGCAATAGTTTTATGGCTTCTATCTTTGATGCTGGTGAAAAAAGTATTTCAAAGAATGGTATTGATACAACAGAAGGGTTTATATGGCCATCCTATGTAGAAGATATCATGGGACCTATTTGTTTTGATAATGGTTATGGTCCTTTCAGATGGGTATGTCTCAGTGGGAAAAATGAAGATTTACAAAAAACAGATAAAATTGCAATGTCTTGTATAGATCCAAAGCGCTGTTCTTTAGATAGAGATAATTATCATTGGATTGCCACAGCAGAGCAGAATAAATTAGTGGTTGGCACAAAAGCCAGAATTCTTTATGCGGATGAAGAAGGTCGCATTCAGATAGCGCTTAAATTTAATGAGAAGGTTCGAAAAGGTGAAATAGGGCCAATCATGCTTGGACGTGATCATCATGATGTGTCAGGCACGGATTCACCCTTTAGAGAGACTGCTAATATCTATGACGGTTCTAATGTCATGGCTGAAATGGCAACACAATGTTTTGCGGGAAATGTAGCCAGAGGGATGACCCTAGTTGTGCTTTCCAATGGAGGAGGTGTTGGCATCGGACGCTCTATTAACGGAGGGAATGGCATTGTTCTTGATGGTTCAGCACGTATGGATCAAGTGATCAAATCCGGTTTATCCTGGGATGTTATGGGTGGTGTATCTCGTCGTAATTGGGCAAGAAATGAAAACGCTATAAAAACTGTTATCGACTGGAATCATAAGCACGAAGGTGAAGGTCATATAACCATACCTTTCATTGCAGATATAGATTACCTGAAAGAATTAATAAAAAAATAAGAGATACAATCTTTAAACCGGTAAGTAATTCTTACCGGTTTTTTTATGCCAATCAATTGAGAAAATTTACTTCTGATTGTATTCTGTAATTGTAAATTGTTTGACAAAAAGTAATATAAAAAAAATAGTGAGTTTGAGAGCCAAAGTAGCTCAGTGGTAGAGCAACTGATTCGTAATCAGTAGGTCGTGGGTTCAACTCCCATCTTTGGCTCCAGTTTGTTAACTAGTACGTATAAAATTAAATGAAGAAAGAATGGGAATGACACATTTACCAGAACAATGAGAATAATATCCAATATCTACCAGCTCTCATTTAGCAGATACAATTGTTTCCTATAAGTAATTCTCTAGAACAAAGAATTAAATCAATTTAATCTAAAGAAAAGAAATAGTGTTCTATTTAAGTTAGTTGTCGATGCATAATTTACATAATAATAAATAAAAGTAACTTTTTTATTCGTTCTTTCCTCCAATTTTTAATATTTTTTTATTAACGATACTTTTCCCAGTTTTAATTCTTTCTAATTATATTCCATTGGTAACTGATTTATTTTTTGAGATCTTTACCATTCCAGGTGACTTCATTATTAAATTTTTGTTCAGAATAAATTTTTTGCCCCTTTATATTGAAAATCTCCAATGAACTTATTTTATCTTTTTCATCTTTAACACTGAATTTTATATTATTATGAAATGGATTAGGGTAAGTAACTACCTCTGTCATTTTAGGAACAATCATGTCTTCTGTTTCAGTGTCAATATCAATATGAATCTTAATTATTTTATTACTTTTGATAAAGAAACAATTATTATAAGGAAGATCATCACTATATTCTAAGTTTAAGTTTAAGTTTACATTTGCAGAAAATAATAATTTTTAACTTTAATTTCTGAAAAAAATATCAGGGATTGCCTGTTTTTTATGAATATAAAATACTTGGCTGAACGATGTATAAATTCGGATCTTCATTGATAAGGATCCTTAAAACTTTCTTCAATTATTTAATCATACTCATAGAAGAAATTATTGCTTTTTCAATCATGTTACAATAAACATCCAATACTATAATTTCTGAACTGACGTAAACAAAGAGATTGACATATGAGATTCAATATGTTAGATTAATTTTTGAGGTGAATATGGAAAAGTATAATTTTACATTAGATCATCGTAAATTTGTTTGCCCAGAATATATATTTGGACAAGATTCTCGATTTTTAGCAGGGAAATATGCTTTAAATATGGGAGGGTCAAAGGTTTTCTTGGTAACAGATCAAGGAGTAGAGGAAGCTGGTTGGGCTAGTGATATAATAGATTCATTAGAGAGTGTAGGTTTAGAATATGTAATATTTGATAAAATCACACCTAACCCTCGAGATTATGAGGTACATAAAGGTGTTGATTTATACTTATCTTCTCATTGTGATCTAATCGTTTGTATTGGTGGAGGCAGTGCCATGGATTGTGCGAAAGCCATTGGTATCATAGTCTCTAATGGCGGTCATATAATTGATTATGAGGGTGTGGATAAGATCAATATGCCAATCCCTCCATTAATTTGTATTCCAACAACCTCAGGCACTTCAGCAGATGTATCTCAATTTTCCATTATATTAAACACTTCAACCAAAGTTAAAATTGCTATAATCAGCAAAGCGATTGTACCAGATTTAGCTTTAATTGATCCTATTCCTTTAACAAGTATGAGTAACTATTTAACAGCTTGCACAGGCATTGATGCGCTTGTTCATGCAATCGAAGCCTATGTTTCAAATGCTTCATCCTATTTTACAGATATGCATGCTTTTGAAGCAATAAAATTGATCACAGAAAACCTGCCAAAATGTATAAAGGATCCATTAAATTCTGAATATAGAGGAAAAATGATGTTGGGCAGCCTTGAAGCAGGTTTAGCCTTTTCCAATGCAAGTTTGGGTTGTGTTCATGCAATGGCTCATAGTTTAGGAGGATTACTTGATCTCCCCCATGGTGAATGTAATGCTTTATTATTGGAATATGTTATGAGGTATAATTATGACCATGCTCAGGAGAAGTATAAGAATATCGCTTCCTTTTTTGATTTAAAAAGAGATGAGGTTAATTTACCAGAGCATTTTTTTAATAAAATAAAAGAGTTTAAGAAATCAGTAGGGATAAATAATAGTTTGAAAGATACAGGAGTTACAATAACAGATCTTGATCAACTATCAGAAAATGCAATTAAAGACCCCTGTGTGTTTACAAACCCACGAAAACCAGATAAAACTGAGTTAAAAAAGATATACATAGAGGCTTTATGACAGATCATGAACCCGATTGGTCAGTAGAAAGACAAAAAATCATTGGTTTAGGAGAGCAATCGACTAGGAAAAGTTATTATACAGAATTAAAAAACAATATCGCTTCATTAGAACGTTTTAAGACCTTAATAAATCAAGTTTCAGAAGCAATCATTGTAGTTGATGTTTCTTCAAATTTGATAGTTGATGCCAACACAACGGCATCAATCATATTAAATGAACCTATAGAAAATATATTAAACCAAGCTCTTCATACTATTTTGCCTAATATTGAAATCAGTCAGTTTTATGAAGAGTCCTCGCTCAATCATCATCTCAGTATCATTCCTAAAAAAGGACAACAATCCATCCCGATAGAAATGGATTTCTTTTTTTCCACATTTAATCAAATTAGTTATTGTATGATAATTTTCAGAGATATCAGTCAACGCATTAAATATGAAGAAGAAAAGAGGAAAATGGAAATTCAAATGCGTCAATCACATAAGATGGAATCAGTTGGAAGGTTAGCTGGAGGAATTGCTCATGATTTTAATAATCTGTTAACAGTCATATTAGGGTATTCAGATATTTTAATGCATAACAAAGAGTTTACTGAGTTAAAATACGTAAATCACATAAATGAAATCCGTAAAGCAGCAGATTCTGCAAAAAGATTAACTCAGCAATTACTACTTTTCAGCAGAAACCAAAAACTAGAGTTAAAACCAATCTCTTTATCAGTAACCATAAATGATTTTTCAAAGATAATCAGTCGCACAATCAGAGAAGATATAAAAGTAATTTTTGACATTGAGGATATTGATCAAATCATTAATGGAGACAGAACCCAAATCGAACAGATGATAATGAATCTCTGCATCAATGCTCAAGATGCAATCAAAGATGATGGAGTCATCACAATCAAAGTATCTAAGATAAATATAAAACCAGACTTTTGTTTTTCTGTTGCAGATTGTACACCTGGAGATCATATACTCGTATCTGTAGGAGATACTGGCTGTGGAATCCCCGATAGTATAAAAGCAAATATTTATGATCCCTTTTTTACGACAAAGTCAGAAGGGAAAGGTACAGGATTGGGACTTTCAACAGTTTATGGGATAGTTAAACAACACAAAGGGTTTATAACTATGGTATCGGAAGAAAATTTAGGTACAATGTTTAACATTTATTTCCCGATAGAGCAAGGAGAAAGTTCAGAGATTAAATATCTTTCAGATAATATGATAAAGAAGGGTCAGGGTAAAATCATTATTGTTGAAGATAACGAGTTAGTTAGAAACAGTACAAAAAATATACTTGAATTTTTAGGTTATCAGGTGTTTGCTCCAAATAAATTTAAAGAGATCTATTCTCTAGTAGAGAGAATCCATCCTGATCTTTTGCTAACTGATGTTATTATGCCAGAGATGAATGGGAAGCAATTATTTGACATAATCAAGCGAAAAAACCCAGATTTAAAAGTTTTATATATGTCTGGCTATACAGATGAAATCATAAGTCATCATGGAATCATAAAGCAGAGCAGTAATTTTATTCACAAACCTTTTACCATAGAATCCCTATCAGAAAAAATCAATCAATTATTAAAGAACCCTTAAGAAGTTCTAAAAAAATCTTGCTTAAATATCTTAGTTGAATTTTTTTGGTAAATAAATAAACCATAAAAAGGAGTCAATCATGGGTTTTAACCTTAAAAATCGTCACTTCTTGACATTAATGGATTTTTCACCAAAAGAAATTCAGTTCTTATTAGATTTATCAGCAGATCTTAAGAAAGCAAAATATTCAGGAACCGAGCAACAACTATTAAAAGGGAAAAATATTGCATTAATCTTTGAAAAGGATTCAACACGTACTCGTTGTGCCTTTGAAGTAGCCGCACTTGATCAAGGGGCACATGTTACTTATTTAGGGCCATCAGGAAGCCAGTTTGGCAGTAAAGAATCCGCAAAAGATTCTGCCAGAGTATTAGGAAGAATGTATGATGGTATCCAATATCGTGGATATTCTCAAAGAACAGTTGAAGAATTAGCACAATATGCAGGCGTTCCAGTATGGAATGGATTAACAGATGAAGATCATCCAACTCAAATCTTAGCAGATTTCCTCACACTTCGTGAACACATTAACAAACCATTGAACGAAGTAGTCTTTGCTTATGCAGGAGATGGAAGAAACAATATGGCTAATGCCTTAATGATTGGATCAGCAAAAATGGGTATTGATTTTAGAATCGTAACACCAAAATCACTTTTCCCAGATGCTGAGCTAGTAAAAAAATGTTTGGCTGTTGCTGAAGAAACCGGTGGCAAGATATTAATTACTGATGATATTGCTGAAGGTGTAAAAGATTGTGATGCACTTTATACTGACGTATGGGTTTCAATGGGAGAGCCAGCTCATGTATGGGAAGAAAGAATTAAATTGCTTACTCCTTACCAGGTTAATCAAAGAATGATGGATTTAACAGGTAAAAAAGAAACTATCTTCTTACATTGTTTACCTGCATTCCACAATGATCAGACAAAAATTGGTAAAGACATTAAAGACAAATTCGGTATTCCTGAAATGGAAGTAACTGAAGAAGTTTTTGAAAGTAAAGCCTCTGTTGTATTTGATGAAGCTGAAAACCGTATGCACACAATTAAAGCTGTCATGGTGGCAACTTTAGCATAAATATTATTAATAAAATAAAGCCTGAATATTCAGGCTTTATTTTTTATTCAAAAGTTAGATAGATTCAATAGATTAGTGGGTGATAATGCTTAATCAATTACGTATTTTCCCATTAAGTATTAAGGGTGTTAATCTCGCAAATTTGGAGAATAAGGCTCTCTTTGTGTACATTAAGGCATTCGTGCAATTTAGACAAGATCTCAATTATTTATCCATAATTCGCAAAGATTAAGTATAGTTTCAGTAGCTTTCTGCAAGGCAATAACTGGGATCCATTCTTTAGTTGAATGAAACAGGACACCACCTGTGAAGATATTGGGGCAAGGTAAACCTAAAAAGGATAACCGTGCTCCATCAGTTCCCCCTCGAATAGCAGTTTTAATCAATGCGATCTCAGTTTTTTTAATAGCTATTTCAGCTTTTTCAACGACATCATGATGTTTGGATAAAACCTCAAGCATATTACGATAGCTTTCTTTTGCAATCAACTCTATTTTTAAACCGGGATATTTCTTCAAAAACAAATCTCTTATGGATTCCAGAACTAGAATTCTTTGTTTATTGTTTTCTTCTTCAAAGTCTCTGAGTAACATGGAAATTTGAGCATTAGTTTCATCGCCTTTCACTTCATTGACATGATAAAAGCCTTCTCTTTTTTCGGTATGTTCAGGGGTTTGCCATTCAGGGATGGCAGAGACAAAACGGCAGGCAATAGCAATAGCATTTACCATTTTATTCTTAGCTTCTCCAGGGTGAACATTAATCCCTGAGAAGTTAATCTTAACAGACCAGGCATTAAAGCATTCATCTTCCAATTCACCCATAACACCTCCATCGAGGGTATAAGCAATTTCTCCCAATTTTTCTCTTTTAATATAGGATGTCCCTCTACCAGTTTCTTCATCAGGAGTGAAAACTACTCTAATTTCAGGATGATTAATTTCAGGATTATTAATTAAAACTTCTAAAGCAGTCATAATTTCAGCTATTCCAGCTTTATCATCTGCTCCTAATAAAGTTTTTCCAGAGGAAGTGATAATTTTTTCACCTTTAAAACTAGAGAGATTTGGACAACTAATTTCATCCAAAATTAATTCAGGGTCATCAGGATAAGTTAAAGGAGAACCATCATACTCTCTGATAATGGGTATAACATTTTCACCTGGAGCATCTGGTGAAGTATCAAAATGAGCACAGAAGGTTAAAACCGGTGCATCAACTCCAATGGTTGCGGGTAAAACAGCATAAAGATAACCATGATCATCTAATTCTACTTGTTGAAGTTTTAATTCCAACATCTCTTCTTTGACAATTTTAGCTAATTCAATTTGTCCTACAGAAGAAGGGATACTATCGATAGCATCGTTTGATTGTGTATTTATTTTCACATAGTTAAGAAATCTTTGTAATACTTTTTCTCTAATATTTTCTGTCATAATAGTGTTCATAAATCCTCCTGTAGCTTTAAATAGATTCAATATAAAATAAGTCAAACAAATTTTTATGATCAAAATGATTAATATAATCATCAGAGACACTTAATTGATTGAAATATTAGTATATTATCACGAAAACTCTTGAATTCATTGACAAAAAGGTTGATAAAGATTTCCTTGTAAAAAAAAGATAAGGAATTGATATGAGAAAAAGAGATTGGATTCATCTTTTAATAATCTTAGTATTACTTGGTTTTGGGTATTTTCGATATCGTCAGAAAACATACCAGTTAACCAGATCTCAGATCATCATGGATACACAGGTTGAAATTTCAATCACTTCAAAAGACAGAAATGTCAATAAAGTAATGGATGGAGTATTTCAGACAATAAAAATGTATGAAGAAAAGTTTTCATATTTTGATGTAAATAGTGATTTATCAATAATAAATAACAGCAAAAAGGTAGTAAAAATAGATAAAGAGTTTTATGAAATCTTTTCAATAGCAAAAGATCTCTATGAAAACAGTGATTCTCTTTATGATATAAGTATAGGTCGATTAACAGATCTTTGGGATTTTAATAAAGCCATTGTACCAAAAAATGATTCAATCATCGAAGCGCAGAAATATATTGGTTTCGACAAGATTACATTTAGCAAAGACAGTTTAACAAAACCAGAGGCTGTAAAGATAAATTTAGGGAGTATCAGCAAAGGGTATATAGTAGATCGGGTTTATGAATACCTGATTAAACATAAAGTTATAGAAGGTTATGTCAATGCGGGCGGGAATATTCGAGTATTTTCTCAATCGAAAGATCCTGTAAGGATAGGGATCAGGCATCCAAGAATTCCAGGAGACATTATAGCCACAATAGAGATCAACAATCAATCAATAGCAACTTCAGGAGACTATGAGCGATATTTTGAACAAGATGGCATACGTTATCATCACATCATCAATCCAAAAACAGGATATCCAGACAGAAAAAATATTTCAGTCACTGTTATTGCAAAAGACGCAGTTACAGCAGATGTTTTATCAACAACTCTCTTTTTGATGAATCCAGAAAAAGGAATTGATCTTTTAAAGAAATATCCTGGTTCAGAAGCCATTATTTACTATTTTAATGAAAATAATGAAATTATTGCTTTGAAATCAGAGGGTATGAAAAAGTATCTGGTATCGGAGAAATAATTGGTAAATATAGATATACAAAGTGAATTTGATGCGAGAAAAATAACCATAGATAAAGTTGGAGTAAAAGAAATTCGATTTCCGATAATTGTAGAGGATCGAATGAATAAAATCCAACATACAGTAGCGACAATAGATATTTTTGTTGAATTACCCCATCATCATCGCGGGACTCATATGAGCCGGTTTTTAGAGATTCTTAATAGTTATCATCAAGAAACACTAATAGATAACCTTGAGCCATTTTTAAAAGATATCCAAAGATCACTTCAGGCAGATCGAGCCTATGTTAAGATAAAATTTCCATATTTTATATTAAAGACAGCCCCTATATCAAAATTGACATCATTTTTGGATTATAATTGTGAATTTGAAGCCTCATTACAAGACAAATTTGATTTTATAATAGGGGTAACCATACCAATCACAACCCTATGCCCATGTTCTAAAGAAATCAGCCAATACGGAGCTCATAATCAACGCTCGCATGTAACCGTAAAATGTCGTTATAAGGAATTTATCTGGTTAGAAGAAATCATCTCTTATGTCGAGAGTTCAGCAAGTTGCGAAATCTATCCATTATTAAAGAGAGTAGATGAGAAGCATGTAACAGAAAAAGCATACGAAAAGCCTATGTTTGTTGAAGATATGGTTCGAGATATAACAACAAAGCTAATAAACGATACTCGAATAACCTGGTTTTCAGTAGAATCTGAGAACTTTGAATCTATACATAACCACAACGCTTATGCATTTGTCCAAAAAGAAAAATAATTATTCGGAGCATCAACCATGTATTCAAAAGAGACGGTAAATCATAAATTCTTAAACAATGGATTTAAAATCATCTATGCCACAGACAATAGCTATCCCATTGTCAATATTCAGTTATACGTAGGGATGGGATCATGTTGGGAACGAAACGATCAGGCAGGTTATAGTCACTTCACAGAACATTTGGTTTTTAAATCAACGCGTAAATTTCCGTTAAACACAATAATGGAAAAAGCTTCGTTTTTAGGAGCCTCCATTAATGCATTCACTGAGTTTGATTCTACCTGTTTTTATTTAACACTCCCCTCGGAGCATATCGAAGAAGGGATAGAGTTATTATGTGAATTGGCAAGATATGCTAATTTTTCAGATAAGGACTTTATTTCGGAGAGAAAAGTTGTACTTGAGGAATTAAAGCAATATAAAAATGATCCGGAAGATTCTTTTGTTGAGCATGTTCCAACGATCTATTTTAAGAGTAATCCGTACAGAAACCCGATAATAGGGACAGTACAATCCTTGAAAGAAGCCACACCAGAAAAACTCAGGGCATTTTATTCAGAATATTACCGACCAAATAATTGTTTTTTATGTATAACAGGAAGTTTTAATAAAGAAGAAACAGATCATATGATAGAAGGATTTTTTGATACATGGGAAAAAAACGAAATTAGTAAGCAAATCTACGAAAGAGAGCCTTTTCCTCAAGTATCAGAGTATCATTTTCTCCCCAAAAAAGTAGGACGAGACATCATAGGATTTGTTATACCAGAGTTATCAGACAACAATCCAGAATCTTATGTCTTATCATTGATAGGAAAAGCATTTTGTGTTGGTAAAAACTCCCGATTATATAAGCGGCTATATATCAAAGAAAAATTAATTGATGCTTTAAAGGTTCATTCTCTTTCGGGAATCTATGATGGATTAACGATAATCTTGATCAATCCAGGGAAAAATGCAGATCTTTACAAGATCATCGAATCAGTTCTTGATGAATATAGAGAATTATATCGTTTTGGTTTACATACAGATGAGATAGATAATCATAAAAGGGAATTAGTGTATTCGTCAAAATATACATTAGAATATGTTGAATCTTTTGGATTAAGTTTAGGAACAGAAGAAATACTGGGAGATTACAATCATTTTTTTGAATATGAGCCGATAATAAATGCATTAACAGAGAATCAAATCATGTCCACGATCAAGAATTTCTTAAATTTTAATTCAATGTATATTTTTACTTCAGGGAAAAAATCATTAGAAAAAGATCGAGTTTTAAATCTGATAGAAAAATACAATTCCAAAAAGATAAAAAATCATACGAAAGATCAGATATTACAGACCAAACTACCCAATGGTTTAGAAATATTTCTTAAAAAAGTACCGGGCAAACCAATTTGTGGAGTGTCTTTAGCATTAAAGAGTAATCAGTTGCATGAAACGCCGGATTTATTGGGGATAAATCAGTTAACCGCAGCGAATATGCTTTATGGTAATGCAAAAAAAGATTACGAACAATTTTTAAATTATTGTACCAATAATGGCATTCAATTTGGGATATCGACATCAAAAGAAAACACAAAATTGAAGCTTAAATGTTTCAACAACAATTTATTATCAGCAATAGAATCTATCAGTGATGTATTATTTAGTCCATTATTTAAGCAAGATCATTTTCAGAATTTAAAAAAGACCTTTATTAGCAGTTTAAATAGAATTCAAGATTATCCTCAAAGTTATGCAGTTTATCTTTGGAAACAAATGATGTTTGGACAGGATTCCAATATATTAAGCAAAGAAGGTCAACCCAACACACTAAAAAATTTTAGCAGGAAGAAAATATATGATTGGTATAAAAGCCATATATTGAATGCGAAAGGTGTAATAACAGTGATTGGGGATATAGATTTTGATGATGTATATTACTCCATAGAAAAGATGTTTTCTCAGGGAGAATTCTATCAAAATCATCCCATTTATGATACTTTGACCAAACCGAAAGATAAGATTATTGTACTTGATCAGGATCTTGATCAATCAATAATCAATATTGGCGGGTTTTCCTGCACATCAAATGAAAATGAGAAAAAAGCTGGGTTATATCTTCTTTCGCAAATAATTGGTGGAGATATGAACTCCAGACTATTTACAGAAATCAGAGAAAAGCGAGGATTAGCGTATTCAGTGGAATTTGATTTTGATGCGTTGGAACATGTAGGATATTTTGATGTATTCAGTATTGTAGATAAAAACAGAGAAGAAGAAGCGGTGCAATGTATTAAAGATGTCCTGAAAAAAGTAGCACAAAAAGGAATTCTTAAAGAAGAATTAATACTAGCAAAGCGTTATGTAAAAGGTCAATGTCGTATAGAAGAAGAGAGTGTTCAATCACAAGCACAAATCATATCATCTGTTTTATTAAAAGGATATGACTATCAGTATTATCTAGACAGAGAAAAGAGATTGGATAAAATCAGTTTAAAACTTCTAAAACAATTAGCTGAAGAGTACTTTACAGATGACAATCTCTTTATGCATATTCTCCATTAAATCCTATGAATAGACATACCATAGGAATAGATTGCGGGTCAAGATCTATAAAAGTTGTATTATTTGATATAGATCAAGAACAAATAGTAGATTACTTGATCGAATCTACAGGCATAAATCCGTCTAAAACCATAAGATCATCTTATCAATCAATAATATTAAAGAATAAACTCGAAGAGAAATCCTTAAAGAATATTGTTGCAACAGGTTATGGTCGTAATCTCGTTAGTTTTGCAAATTTAGTTTCCTCGGAAATTCATTGTCATGCAAAAGGTGTGCTTTACTTTAATGATCAGATTAGAACTGTAATAGATATTGGTGGACAAGATTCAAAAATGATTCAGATAAATGAACAGAAGAAAGTAACAGATTTTGTGATGAATGACAAATGTGCAGCAGGTACAGGCCGATTTTTAGAGAAAACAGCAGACATATTTCAGACAGATTTAGAAGAGATTGATAAAATAGGACTAGGGTATAAAGGACTTTTAGAAATCAGTAGTGTATGTGTTGTTTTTGCAGAATCAGAGATCATAGGGCTGATCAATACAGGTCAACAGGCATCGGATATAATTGCCTCAGTTTATCATTCAATCGCTCGTAGGGTAAGAACCATGGGCAGTCATTTAGACTTAGCAGGTCCTATAGGTTTTGTAGGAGGGGTAGCTCGTAACAAATTAATGGGCAATATGTTAGAGTTAGAATTTAACAGGGACATCTATGTGCCAGCCAATCCCACCATAACTGGCGCTTTAGGGGCAGCACTAACCGGTTTTGAAAAATATATTAAGGATTAAAATGAAAATAGATACTCATATTCATGGAGAATTTAGCAGTGACAGTACAAATAAATATGAGGAGATCATCCAAAAAGCAATTTCACTACATTATCATTATATCTGTTTTACAGAGCACATGGATTTGGTACCTTATGAGATAGTAAATTATGGGATTCTACCCTTACGCAAATATTTTAATCGAATTGATTCATTAAAAAACAGATATAAGAATAAGCTTCATATTGGGTTTGGTATCGAATTAGGAGAGAGTCACTTAACACTAGATCAAGCAAACGAATTATTTAATTATATCCAGCCGGAATTTATTATAGGATCCTTACATTTATTAAAGAATTTAAAAAACTTATCGACACCGATAAATTTTTCTTTACAAGAAAACATAATTATGCAATATTATCAAGAAGTAGAAGAAATAGTGATGAAGGGAGGCATAGACAGTTTGGGACATTTAGGAATATTTAAGCGAGAAGTATCTGATCAAACGCAATGTAAAGATGATAATTATCTAGATCAGATAAGCAAAATACTCAAAATAATGATATCCAAGAATATTGCTTTAGAAGTAAATTATTCCGGATTTAGATCAAACTTTAAAATGCACTTACCAGGGATAGATATCATAAAATTGTATTATGATATGGGTGGCACGCTTATAACACTAGGTTCAGACACACATCATATAGACCAGTTTGATAATTATTATAACCAAACAATAAAAAATATTCGTCATAGTGGTTTTAAATACTTATCTTATAAGCATAATGGTTGTTGGGATCAAATGAAGATTGAGGGAGTTTAGTATGAAAGCTTTACCTTTAGAAAAAGTAGAGTTAGGCATGAAACTGGCACAGGATGTGATGACTCCGAAGGGTCAGGTTCTTTTAAAAGCAGGAATAGTCATAGATGATTATTACATTTCAATTTTTAAAAAATATAATGTAGATTTCGTAGTAGTATCCAGTAATGATGGGGAACAAAAAGATATGACTGAGGAAGAAAGAAATCTTCTTCTTCAGCAAATCAGGCCATTAAAGAAAAAAATATTTAGAGACTGTATAGAGGATCCAATCATGTATGAACTTTACGAAGCTGTCGTACAAAATGCAGTATGGGAGAAGTGGAATGAAGACCAAGAATGAAATATTGAATCAACTCCATCAGTTAAGTAATGATTCAACAACGATGTTATACTTCAGTTCTGTACTATTAGAATTTAATAAAGCTATGTCTAATCCGGATGTTCAATTAGATCATTTAGCAGCAGTTATAGATAAAGATCCTGGGTTAACAGCATCAGTGTTAAAAATGGCAAATTCGAGTTTTTACGGATTATCAAAAAAAGTAGGGACGGTAAAATTAGCAATATCAATCCTAGGTTACAGAACATTAGAAAAGATATTTACAGTAAATTTACTGAACAGAGTATTAGCAAAGCCAAAAGTTGATATCGGTGAGGATTTATGGAGGCATAGTCTTGGATCAGCCATAGCGGCACAGGAGATAATTTTTCTTTCCCAACCAAAAAATTCAGAACAAGTATTTATATGTGGTCTTTTACACGATTTAGGCAAGTTCATTTTAATAAATTTTATGCCAAAAGAGTTTAATCATTATTTAATGATAATGGCAAAAAATCCATATCAATACTCTGTTCCAATAGAAAACCAAGTATTCGGAATAGATCATCAATCGGTTGGTGCCTTTTTTGCAGAACAATGGTTATTCCCAGAAGCGGTGCAGAACTGTATTCAATATCATCATATGATAGATAATTCACCCAAGGATAAAGATATGGTATCAGTTGTAGCAGTCGCAAACAATTTTGCAAAAGGAATGCAACTTGGGACATCAACATCACAGCTGGTAGAGTTAATCCCACGCTGGGTCTGGGGATATTTACAGATAAAAAGAAATGATTTTTATAATTTAGTTCCAAATATTCAACAAAAGTATAATGCTTATTTATCGTTTTTAAATCAAGTATAAGATGGATCAATTTACAACAGGAATCCCATATATTGATCAAAATCTTCAAGCCTTAGAGATAGATAAGACATATTTGATTAAAAGCAATTATCTTCATTTAAATCACATATTTGAATATAATATCATTAATAATTTTTTAGTAAATAACAAACGATGCTTGTTTATTACATCTCAAAATGCAAACAGTATCATTGATGATTGTATATTTTTAGGGTTTGATTTTCAACAGGCATTGGAGTCACAAAAATTGGTTATCCTAGAAATACCAGCAGAAATGGATATTATATTAAACAATACCAATAATATCTCTATAGTAATAGACGATCTAAACCATTATATGATAAATGATAAGCCTGATCTACTAATTTTGGATTCATTAAAGAATTTTATAAATAATTGCAATCATGTACATTCGAAATTAATTACAAATCGAATTTTCAATTATTTTAAAGAGATACAAATCACGAAATTTATAGATTATTCAACATTAGATGTAGAGTGTCAGACAATAGCAGAACGCTTTACAAGGGGAATTTTTACTTTTAAATATCAATTTCGTAATCCCATTCATTCTTTGAATTACCATGATTTTGAGACATCATCGAATCATGATATGCTTTTTATCTTAGATTCTCTTAAAAGTTTCAATTTCCCGCACATTCAAACAAATTCAAATGTAACCATTCATGATGTAGATAATGTATTTTATCATTCAGACATAAAGGATTTAACGATAATACTAAATAAATTTCTTTCAAAACAAACCCAATATATAATCTATACAAAACTTGAAGATATTTCTAATAGGATTTCTAATGAGCAAAAGACAATCATCTTTGTTCCACAAATGATAGATAATATTTACGGATTAGATTTTGTAAGAAAGTTACGTAACAAATTCATAAACATAAAAATAATATTTGTATGCTGTAAGAGCACGTCTCCCAATCAGAGGGTCAGAGCTATTAGAATAGGAGCAACTCGTTTTTTAAGTGAGCCATTTAATGATAGTGACTTAAAAGAAATTTTATTACATCTTTACCCAGCCGTAAAACAATCAGAATCGAATTACAAAATTACTGTTCATTACAAGAACAATATAGATCTTCATGTAGATTTAAATTCAAATACATATTATGAAGCGGTTTATAGATTAGTAAAGGATTATGCACAAAAATCAATTGAAGAAGCCCATTCCATCCAGTTTTTTAAAATTTTAATAACAGACATGGAAAAGAACAATATCATTTCAGCCTATAAACAATACAAAAAGCTATTAACAATTTTAGAATTTAAAGACAAAAATAGTCAATCATACCTAATAGCCTTTTTTGATAATCTTTCAGAGTCAGAGATCAATAAAACGCTTCAATCAATCCAATTATCAATAAATACTAGGAACGTTCATTATAAGCATAATACAGTAAATATAATAAAGAACCTTTTAACAGATGAAAACATAAATAGTAATACACTAGATGATTATGTCGAAAACAATCAAAAAACGCAATTTATAAATTATCCTTTCGATAACACAGACATAGATGATGTGATAAAAAGGATTTTTTAATGGAGATTAGATATATTTATACTTTTTTTTATATCAGTATATTTTTAATGATTTTTCTTTCTCTTTATGTTTTATTTAGGATTTATTATATAAAAAGACTAATCAAATTGGCTGAATTAAGTTATAAATCTGTATCAGATTCTACAACTGAATCATTGAAACGTAATTTAAAAATCAGAAAGCAGGTTAATCCACTTTCAAAAAGTACAGTTAGAATATTCCGCAGGTTAAAACCAGTAACCAATTTTACAGAACATCGTGAATTTCCAAATCTTCAATATGATTCAACACAATTTTCATTATTCAGAGTGTACGAAAAAATAAATGAAAAGAGCGAGAAATAATGGAAAACATCCAAACATCTATCCATTCAGCCCTAGTAATTGACCATGACAATGATTTTTTCAGTAATTTGAACAGTATTTTCATTTATTATCACATAAATATAAAATGTATAAATAATGGAATTGATGCATTAAAAGAGATAGAAGGATCTACCTTTGATTGTTTTTTTATAGCATCGACATTACTGGATGTTTCAGCCGTTTATCTGATAGATAGGATTAAGTGTATCTATCCTTCAGTAATAGTCATTGTGATGTTAGATAATCCGACTGTTGAGCAAGTGATAGAATTTACAGCCTATGGTGCAGATAATTTTATAATAAAGCCCTTTACATGGGAGTCTGTAGAAAAATTACTTACTTTTTATAACTATTAAAAAAGCCCGTTTTCACGGGCTAAAATTTATTATGCAGTAATTTCTTTAGATTCTTCAAAGACATAGACTGGTTCTTTTTTTCCTAGAATAACATCTTTTGAGATTAAGCACTCTTTAACGTTAGTCATTTCAGGCAATTCATACATAATTTCGAGCATAGCTCTTTCCATAATAGAACGAAGGCCTCTTGCACCAGTTTTTTGTTTTATAGCAATAGAAGCAAGTTCTTTTAAGGCTTCTGGAGTAAAATCTAGTTCAACACCATCCATTTTAAATAGTTTTTTATACTGTTTACAAATAGCATTTTTAGGGCGAGTGAGGATTTCGACCAAAGCCATTTCTCCTAATTCATCCAGAGAGGAGAAAATTGGTAAGCGTCCAACGAGTTCAGGAATCATGCCATATTTAATTAAATCAGCAGGAATGACTTTTTGGAAGATATTCACAGCGCTAGTTTTGTTTTCTTCGGTGACACCAGTTTCAAATCCGACAACTTTTTGGTTCAGTCTTCTCTCAATGATCTTCTCGAGACCGCAAAAAGCACCGCCAACGATAAATAAAATATTAGTAGTATCTACTTCGATAAAGTCCTGATGAGGGTGTTTACGTCCACCTTTTGGGGGCACATTAACTTTAGTACCTTCCAATATTTTTAACAATGCTTGCTGAACACCTTCACCGGAAACATCTCTAGTAATAGAGGGAGTTTCAGATTTACGAGCGATTTTATCGATTTCATCAACATAGACAATACCCTTTTCAGCTTTAGCGACATCATAATTGGCATTTTGAAGGAGACGAACGAGAATATTTTCTACATCTTCTCCTACATAACCAGCTTCAGTCAAAGTTGTGGCATCAGCGATAGCAAAAGGAACTTTTAAGAGTTTTGCCAGAGTTTGAGCAATCAAAGTTTTTCCTGAACCAGTAGGGCCAAGCATAAGAATATTGCTTTTTTCCAACTCGACATCATTATCATTTTTTTTCTGTTTAAAAATACGTTTATAATGGTTATAGACGGCAACGGCAAGGACTTGTTTAGCTTTATCCTGTTCGATAACATATTCATCCAGATAATCTTTAATTTCACGTGGAGAAGGCAGACTGAATCCATCAGAATCATGTTCAGATTTATCGGATTCAATGATGGTAAAACACATAGAGATACAATCATCACAAATGTTTCCTGCGATGCCTTTAATCATATGTTTTGTTTCAGTTTCGGGTCTCCCGCAAAAGGAACAATGAAGAAGATTATATTTATTCATTTTAGCCACCTCTTACTTCCTCTTTTCTATAACTTCGTCAATAATCCCATAATCTTTAGCTTCATCTGCACTCATGAAAAAATTTCTATCGGTATCGCGTAAAATGTCTTCCATATTTTTTCCAGAATGTTTATTTAAGATGAAGTTCATTTTATCTTTTAAATACAAAATTTCTTTTGCTTGGATTTCAATATCAGAAGCTTGACCTTGAGCACCACCCAAAGGTTGGTGAATCATAATTCGACTATTTGGTAAAGAAAATCGTTTCCCTGATGTACCGGCAGCGAGTAGCCAAGCAGCCATACTGGCAGCCATACCAGTACAAATGGTACTCACATCACATTTAATATATTGCATAGTGTCATAGATAGCCAAACCAGCGGTGATCGAACCGCCAGGACTATTAATATACATAAAAATATCCTTTTCAGGGTTTTCACCTTCCAGATGTAATAATTGAGCAATAATTAAATTAGCGACAACATCATCAATGGGAGTACCCAAAAAAACAATGCGGTCATTCAATAATCTGGAAAATATATCATAGGCGCGTTCAGAACGCCCAACTTGTTCAATAACTATTGGTACATATGCCATATTTACATCCTTTCTAAGGAAATTATAACTTATTCTCCGTCATTTGCAACAGGAGATTCAATTATTTCTTCTTCTTTCTTTGGTTCAACTATCGTCATAGTTGATTTAACAATTTCTAGCACTCTATGTTGCATGACACGTGTTTTGAAATCATCATTTTCAATCACATGTTTATAATTTTCTTTATAATCTTCGACAGATTTATCTTCACCTTTAAGAATTAATTCTAAATAAGTGTCAACGTCATTATCGGTAATTTCCAGATTTTCGATTTCTTTAATTCTTTCAGCGACTAATTCAAAAACAGTTTGTTGTTCAGAATATATTTTTCCGAAATTAAGTAAGATTTCGTCGGAGATACTATCAAGAGAAGCATTATAATTTTTTTCTAACATATACTTACCATTGCGAATGTAGTATTCATCAGGAATATCTAAACTATTATTTTTTACTAGAGATGAAACCACAGCTTGTTCAAGAGCTTGTTCATTGCTAATTTCATATTTAATAGTTGCTTCATCGGTTAATTTAGCTTTCATTGCTTCAAAAGAATCATAATCAAGAGAAATGGCAAAAGAATCATTTAATTCTGGTAAAACTTTATAGAAGGCATCTTCAACTTTAATTTTGACAGTTTCAGTAATGACTTCGTCTTCATGTTGATGAGTGAAATTGACTTCAACTTGATCATTAATTTTTTTTCCGATTAAAGCTAGGTCAACATCTTCACCAATTTTAGCAGAATCAGAGCCAATGGTAAGAGTTAAAGGATTATCTAAATAGCCAAAATGAGAATCAGCAGATAATTCAAAGCTGATTTTTACTTCATTGGTATTTTCAATTAAACCATTTTCATCAAATGGTTCAAGTGTCGCATTTGCATCACGTAGAGTTTCGAGGTTAATATTAACTTCCTCTTCCACATTGTTTGGTAAAGTTTGGAATTCAACTTCAAGATTTTTATAATTCACATCAAATTTTTCAGGGAAGCATTTAAATTCAAAAGTAAATAAGGCATCCTGATCATTATCCCATTTAATATCAATAAGCATTCCTTGAGAGATAGGGCGGATATTTGATGAATCTAAGGCTTCTTTATAGTATTCGCCGCATATTTATCAAAATATTCTTCCGTAATGTATTGTTTGTAATTAGATTCAACATATTTAACAGGAGCTTTTCCTTTTCTGAAACCAGGAATTTGAATTCCTTTATAAATTTTGTTGAATACTTTTTGATAATCTTTTGAAGCGCGATCATTTTCTACAATAACTATAAGTTGTTTGGTATTACTGCTGATTTCCTTTAATTCTGTTTTCATTATATCCTCTTATCTAACTTAATTATTTATAAAAAAAAATGGTACGAAAGAGGGGACTTGAACCCCTACGGACTGTGTCCACTGGATCCTAAGTCCAGCGCGTCTGCCAATTCCGCCACTTTCGCATCATTAATACATTATTTTTTTTTTTGATTTTCTGTCAAGTGTCAAAATAATCAAACGGTTATTTTAATTGATTTTCCAGTAAAATATCATATATTTCTTTTTTATGGAGTCCGGTATCCCGTGCAATTTGCTTAGAAATTTCAGACATAGACATGGTATTTTTTAGCAATTCAGCATGAGCCATTATTTTTTCAACAGAATATTCCACCGCACAATCTGACTTATTCATAACAATGACAAATTCACCTTTTAGGACAATAGATTGAGGATTTTCAAGAAAAACTGATAAATTGTGCCGATACCAAGTTTCAAACATCTTAGTTAATTCTCTGGCAATACAGACTTCTCTATCACCAAATTGTTCAAAGAGAAGGTTTAGGGTATCCAATAAGTGATGTGGGGATTCGTAGAAAATGACAGGATAAGGATGTGATAATAAGCTATCGAGTAATCTTTGACGTTCAGATTTTTTAGAAGGGAGAAATCCTATCATGGTAAACTTATCAGAATTAAAACCAGAACCAGTTAAAGCAGGGATTAAAGCAGTCGCCCCAGGTAAAGGGCAGATAGTGAGTTGATGACGAATCGCTTCTATAACAATAATGTTAGAAGGGTCAGAAATCCCTGGAGAACCGGCATCAGAAATAATGGCAATGCTCATTCCATTGTTTAGTTTATCAATCATTTCATCGCAGCGTTTCTTTTCGTTAAATTTGTGATAGCTGTACAGTGGGGTTTTAATATCATAGTGATTGAGTAAAACACGGGAAGTTCTTGTATCTTCAGCGTAAATAATATCCACATCATTCAGGACTTCAACAGCTCTGTAGGTCATATCTTTCAAATTTCCAATGGAGTGGGAACGAGATAAAGAACACCTTTTTCCATCTTTCCTGCCTTACTAAAAAAAGAGCTTGCCTTTTACAGCAAGCTCAGAAATTATATTTAGAATTATTCAATAACTTTAAGTTCTTTTCCGACTTTTACAAAAGCATCAATAGCTTTTTGAACATCTTCTTTTGAATGAGCAGCTGATAACTGAACTCTGATACGAGCCTGACCTTTTGGGACAACAGGGAAAGCAAAGCCAATCACATAGATGCCTTCTTGTAACATCATATCTGCCATTTTTAAAGCTAAAGGTTCATCATATAACATTACAGGGACAATAGCCGTGTTTCCATCTTTAAGAGCGAAACCAGCTTTTTGCATTTCCTGACGGAAATATTTTGCATTTTCCATTACTTTATTGATTAAGGCATTTGATTCAGTCAAAATTTCAATAACTTTCTGAGTCGCGCCAACGGTAGCAGGTGCTAAAGTATTAGAGAAGAGATATGGTCTTGAACGTTGACGTAACAATTCAATAATTTCTTTTCGACCAGAAGTACATCCGCCATTAGCTCCACCTAAAGCTTTTCCAAAAGTGGTTGTAATAATATCAACTTTCCCCATTAAATCATAGTATTCAGAGGTACCGCGTCCATTTTCACCAATATATCCAGTCGCATGAGAATCATCAACCATGACTAAAGCATCATATTTTTCAGCTAAAGCGATAATTTCAGGCAGTTTCACAATATCTCCATCCATAGAAAACACACCATCGGTGGAAATGAGTTTATATCTGCAATCTTTTGCTTCAATGAGGCAATTTTCTAATTCTTCCATATTGCTATGTTTGTAACGGAAGCGTTTAGCTTTACAAAGGCGAACCCCATCGATAATAGAGGCATGATTTAATTCATCAGAGATAATTGCATCCTCTTCGCCTAATAATGGTTCAAATACACCACCATTTGCATCAAAACAAGCAGCATATAATATTGTATCTTCAGTTCCCAAAAAGGTAGAAACCTGTTTTTCTAAGTCTTTATGAATTTTTTGAGTACCACAGATAAATCGAACAGAAGAAAGACCATAACCCCAATCATTCATAACATCTTGCGCAGCTTTGATCACTTCAGGGTTATTCGCTAATCCTAAATAATTATTAGCACAAAAATTTAAAACGTGTTCTCCGGTTGAAACTGAAATGTTAGCACTTTGAGCAGAAGTGATTATTCTCTCTTTTTTGTAAAGACCCAGATCTTTCAAATCAACAAATAGCTTTTGTAAGTCTTCTTTCATTTTTCCAAACATGGATTACCCCCTGTTAATTAATATCATTTATACTGATGATTTTTAAGAAATGAAGAAATCCGTCAAGCAGATTATTATCAAATTATTTTGATTTTTTTTTAGACTATCCAAAATATATATAATCCCATCAAGCTACTCTTCTGCTCATTGGGGAGAAAAGTGAACATAAATGCTCCATATCGACGTTTTCTTGACAAATCTGGATAATGTTTTTAAAAGCGTTAACTACTTTATTTAAAATCTGGATTAGAATAATACCAACATGTTTAGAGATACAATTAAACAGATTTTCATTTTATGGAAGTGTTTTTTTGCATTGTCTGCCTACTTTTTTTCGAAGGTAATTTACACCATACCATATAATATCATCATACTATAAAGCTTTATTATTTAATGGAGTCAATTTTGAAATATGTTTAGTTGTAAAAGTTATGTTTACTTTTTGTTGCTGAATTTCCTGATTATCTCCTATTCATTGATTTTTGAAATGAACTGTCTGATTTAGCCATTTTAGAGATCCGAGTATTGTTAATTCTTATGAAAATTCAGAAAAACCTGAAGAGGATTAATTTTTAAAAACTTCTAGATAATATTATTATTGACTTTACATTCTCTTTTGATTGTTTCTTCAGATCAAATCTGCTTTAGAAGTTAATTACTAAAATGAGCATTAAATAATTAAAAATATTGTCATATATACGTCCTTTTTAAAAAAAAGAAAGATAGCCTCGTCCATGCTATCTTTCCATTTTTTTTCTCACTTACGAGTTTACTTCTACATGTGTGTAATTTATCTTGGACGAATAGTAGAAGTTAAATTTTAAGAATAAACTTCTTGGCTGTTTTTAGCCATAAGCTCTTTTTCTAAATCAAAGTTTTCCCATTTTGTAAACCAATATTTTTGTTTTTTTATAAACTTAATAATTTTTTTTATATCTTCTTCTGATTTAGTAAATTGTAATAATATTCTCTTCTTAAATGCTTCATCAATAAATGGACAAACAGTTAAATCCAAAATTAAAAATATCATTTCAGTTGCTTTAATTCTTTTTTCGAACGGATTAGAACTTATATACTTTTCAATATACTCAATTAATTCTGCTTTTAATACATTGTATTTTGTCGAATTCCCAATATAAAAAAGTACTATAACAATTGAGAAATAATTTAAAGAATTGTCTACTATTTTTATATGACCATTTTTATCTAAACAATTTAAATATTTTGAAACTACATACTCGCTTAAATGATAAGATTTTCCTAACTCTTTTAAAACTACAAGTAAATATAGAGTTTCTACTTGTTTATACTTTGTGATTATATTTTGTAACTACTCAGATATTAATATTATCTGGGAGAAAGTTCAGGGATTTTAGACAGAATATCAAAGATATTTAATCCTCTTTTTTTAGTAGTATCAATAACGGATCTAATGATACAGTAGTCCTGATCCCCATTTTTAAACTGCCCAGACACTTTAAGTTTAACTTTAACATTTCTAAGAGCTCTTTCTGAATCATTGTTATCCGGAGGAATGACTGTTTCATAAACACAAGGCAAAATATATCCTCTGATTTTTATCAAAGATTTCTGAAGAGTAGAGGTTTCTTTAAACTCTTTTTTGCAAATAGTCATCGCCAGTAGAATATTGATTTTATCTTCAAAGTGTTTCATTTCTGGAGAAGATCTGTCATAATCTATTGTTTGGATTCGCTTGAATTGAAAAATTTCTTTTACCAGGCTTTTGAAATCAGTAGAAAAAGGATGCTTTTCTCTTTCCTCAATATAAGTTAGATCTCTAAGAATATGAGCCAGACAAATCTGATGATTTAAAGCCTTCGTTTTTAACTGAGCGGAAAATCTGTCCGTAACTAACACAGATTCAGGCAAACCGTTTTCCCATATTTTTTGAATTGTCTCGTATCCTCTGGTATGAGAATATTCAAGAAACACATTCTTAATGTCTCTCCAAGCCCAAATCCATCCTTTTTTACCATTGACCTTTACGCTTGTTTCATCAGAACCAACAACTTTCGAGGAGCTCAGATTCTTTTTAATTCTCTCATAGATAACCTTAGATTTATCAGCAAATTTCCTTAATATGTTTTTCAATGATCCCTGGGAAATTCTTATATTAACAACATCAGACAACAGCTGAGCTGTTCTTTTAAATGGAATACATTGGTAAACATTCAAATACGAAACGATGGTCTGAATGTTTTCACCGTACTGAACCGGGGCCGTAACATTTTCAGGATATTCAGCCAGATATTTATTATTACAATCAGGGCAAATGCATGAATATTGCTGAAATTCTTTGATGAATGTTTGTATAGAAGGGATATCAATCACCTGTCGTTTGGAATTTAATCTAAATTCATCATCATTAAAATGATGTCCACAATGACATTGATTTACCTTTAATTCAACAATCTGATCCGGATTTTTTACTTGTAAAAGGGTTTTTCCATTATGACCGGACTGTCCTCCGCTTTTCTTATTGCTTTTTTCTCTTGTACTTTTATTCTTTCTTGATAAGTCCATCGAAGGAGGTATTGATGAATTGTTACTGTTCTTAGGGTTATTTTTCTTTTCGAGAATTTTCATTAAGAAATCAACCTTTTCACTTAAAAGCCTGATTTCTTCTTTGAGTTCAGCTCTTTCTTCTGCAATGCTGATTTTTAACCGGCAAATTTCCAGTTTAAGTCTGTCATTTTCAGCTTTAGCTTCATAATATTTACTTTTATAATCCATAAGTACATAATGAATTAATTAACTATATATGTCAATGTATTTCTTATTAATATTGATAGTTTTTTATAATATAATGTGTATATTCTAAGTGTTAATATATATTATTGGAAAGGTAAATAATAAGGCATGATTATAACAAAAAATGTTTATTAAAAATAACAAAAATGGTGTTTTTAAAACTTAACGAAGGGTACCTGAGTAGTTACTTAATGAGACTATCGTGCAAAATCAGAAAAAAACTTTTCTGATTGTTGTTTTCTTCTGAATGTGATTTGATATCGGTTAGAGATTATTGTCTTTTGCCCATTGGTCAAAGTACTTTTGGAATCTACCCTGTCCTAATTTGGTTAACATACTGGCTCTGAACCCGACTTTGTATTTATGGAAAGCTCAGGGTATGCATCATAGAAACAAAAAAAACTTGCTGTTCTCGGTTTGCCTGACCTTGGAAAAGAGTTTTGCATTTAGTGAAGCAGTGATGCTTGAACATATTGCTATTGACAGCATAAATCCACGAGTCAGATGACATATATCGCATCTCTGATGCTGAGAGGGAAGGGAGAAACTATCCTCTTGTCCCCTATACACGGATCTTACGAACTGGGTTATATACATATCGCATCGCTGATGCTGGGGGGACTCCCATATTGTGATAATCAAATTCTGATCAAATAAATGTTCAACCCCTAATGGGGTTGTTATATCTAGTTCTAGAGGAAAGGAATTTTGGTAGCGGATGATTTTAATCATCGAGGGAGTAAAAGTGCAAACTGGAAGTTCGCACAACAAACATATCGCATCGCTGATGCTGGGATGGAAGGGAGGAACTATCCTCTTGTCCCCTATACCTAGATCTTACGAACTGGGTTATTTACATATCGCATCGCTGATGCTGGGATGGTAGGCATGTGTTGTCCCGGATCTTACGAACCGGGTTATATACATATCGCATCGCTGATACTGAGAGGACTCCCATATTGTGATAATCAAATTCTGATCAAATAAATGTTCAACCCCTAATGGGGTTGGGATGTGTGTTGCAAAATTACCATGGTTAAAACCATGGCCTACCAATATTCAACCCCTAATGGGGTTGTTATATCTAGTTCTAGAGGAAAGGAATTTTGGTAGCGGATGATTTTAATCATCGAGGGAGTAAAAGTGCAAACTGGAAGTTCGCACAACAAACATATCGCATCGCTGATGCTGGGATGGAAGGGAGAAACTATCCTCTTGTCCCCTATCCCCGGATCTTACGAACTGGATTATATACATATCGCATCGCTGATGCTGGGATGGAAGGGAGAAACTATCCTCTTGTCCCCTATACCCAGATCTTACGAACTGGGTTATACACATATCACATCTCTGATGCTGGGATGGTAGGGAGGAACTATCCTCTTGTCCCCTATACCCAGATCTTACGAACCGGGTTATATACATATCGCATCTCTGATGCTGGGATGGTAGGCATGTCTTGTCCTGGATCTTACGAACCGGGTTATATACATATCGCATGGCTGATGCTAAGTATTTGGTATCATGTAAGATATAAATTGTAAACAAATATTTTTTATATTAGAAAAAACTTAGAATTTTTTGATAAATTTATTAATGAACTCCAAGGAAGGAGTAAGCTATGAGTAGGGAATGAGAAATCATTGAGAAAGGAATATTTTAATTTAAAAATAATAAGAATATATATTATGATAATATATTATTTGTTTAACATATTCATTAAGTAAAAGATACTCTAAAATATAAAAATAATTATCTTGACTTTTATTTTTTAAAAGTATATAGTTTCGAAATCATATTTTTGAAAATAAGGAGAGGTAATCATGCAGATTCATAATTGTCATATTCACACACTAACTCTTGATCATGTACCAATAAAATTCATTCCTTTTGGATTGTCTAAGTTATTAGCTAAATACAAATTTACGACTACTTTAACAAAATTATTGAAGAATGTGATTCCTTTTAACCATGATGATCTATTTGATCATTACTCAGCGTTTTTACAAATAGGGTCAAAAAAGACACAAAAGGAAATATTCGAAAATGTGAGTAGATGCTATCCTGATGACACAAAATTTATCATTCATAGTTTAGATTTAGCTTATATGGGCTGTCAAGATCCGAGAAAATCTTTTATAGATCAATTAGATGAATTAGTATTATTAAAGAAGGAATTTCCTGAACAGGTCATGCCCTTTATATTTGCAGACCCAAGAAGACCAAATTTATTGGATATTGTAAAGAAATATATTGAGGAATATGGATTTTCAGGAATCAAGATCTATCCGGCGTTAGGATATTATCCTGATGATGAAAGATTGAAACCATTATGGAAGTATTTAGAATCAAAAAAGTTACCAGTCACTGCACATTGTTCCAAAGGAGGCATCTATAATAAAAGTGAGATATCAAAAATTGTTTTATTGCTTCGAGAAGAACACAGGAGATTAGTAAAGGGGTCTTCAAAAAGAGATATCTGCAATATTTTTTCTCATCCTAATAATTATCATAGAATGTTACAAGAATTTCCAAATTTGAATGTATGTTTAGCACATTTTGGAGGAGATACAGAATGGGAGAGATATATGGATGATTCGCCAGATATTAATTACAAAGAAAACTGGTTTAATATTATTAAAAACATAGTTAAAGTATATCCAAATGCATATACAGATCTAGCTTATACTATGCAGAACAATTCTTTATGCTGTATATTAAAAGTACATTTATCCGACATAAATTATCAGAAGAAGATATTATTTGGATCGGATTATTATATGGTACAACAAAGTGGTCATGAAAAGCAATTTAGTATAGATTTACGATGTTTTCTAGGGGAAGAGCTCTTTACTCTGATTTCAGAAACAAATCCGAAAGAATTTTTAAAAAGGTTATAAATAAAAAAAGCGGGGTATTCCCCGCTTAAAAACTATATTATTCCCATTCAATCGTAGCAGGAGGTTTAGAACTGATGTCATAGCATACTCGATTGACACCTTTGACTTCGTTAATAATACGACTTGAGACTTTTTTAAGAAAGTCATAGGGAAGTTCAGCCCAATCAGCAGTCATACCATCCACAGAGGTGACGGCGCGCAAAGCACACACTTGGTCATAGGTTCTTTCGTCACCCATAACCCCGACAGTGTGAATAGGTAATAAAACAGAAAAAGCTTGCCACACTTGATTGTATAAATTATTTTTATGGAGTTCTTCGATAAAGATAGTATCGATTTCCTGTAATAAAGCAACCTTTTCAGGTGTGATATCACCGATGATTCTGATCGCTAAACCAGGTCCAGGGAAAGGGTGTCTCTGAACCATATGATCAGGCAACCCCAGTTTTTTCCCAACGGTTCTAACTTCATCTTTAAAAAGTTCACGTAAAGGTTCAAGGAGTGTTAGATTCATTTTTTCAGGCAAGCCCCCGACATTATGATGAGATTTTATGGTAGCAGAGGGACCTTTAAAAGAAACGGATTCAATAACATCAGGGTATAAGGTACCTTGAGCCAGCCATTTGGCATCTTTGACTTTTAGAGCTTCTCTTTCAAAAATATCCACAAAGGTTTTCCCGATTATTTTTCTTTTTTCTTCAGGATCATTAATTCCTTTTAAGTTTGTCAAGAATTCATCTTCAGCATGAATCGTGATCAAATTCATACCAAACTCTTTATTAAAGAAATTTTCAACTTCTTCAACTTCATTTTTTCTTAATAATCCAGTATTAACAAAAATAGGTATTAATTTATTACCAATTGCTTTGTAAATAAGAGCTGCAGCGACAGAAGAATCAACCCCACCGCTTAATCCGAGGATAACGCTATCATTACCGACTAATTTACGAGTATGATCAATGGTATAATCGATATAGGAGACAGGAGTCCAGTCTTTTTTAAAACCGCTAATGGTAATCAAGAAGTTTTCAATCATTTTTGAACCATTGACAGTATGCACGACTTCAGGATGAAATTGCAAAGCAAATAGTGGTTTGGAAAGATGAGCAATTGCAACATAAGGAGAATTATCCGAGTGAGCTATTACTTTGAAGCAATCAGGAAAAGCGGAGACAGAGTCACCATGACTCATCCAAACCTGTTCTTCGTTTTCTAAGTTTTTAAATAAAGAATCATGATTATCAATAAAGATTTTAGCATAACCATACTCTTTTTTATCAAATTTTTCAACAGTCCCTCCTAATAAGGTAACCATTAATTGCATACCATAACAGATACCCAATACAGGAAGAGATCCATCCAGAAGGCGTTTATCAATTTTAGGCGCATCTTCTTTATAGACGCTATATGGACTTCCGGAGAGAATAAGAGCTTTAGGCTGTTTTTTGATAATTTCATCATAATCCATAGTACAAGGAACTATTTCACAATAGATCTCCATTTTTCTAATTTCTTTAGCAATCAGCTGAGTATATTGTGAGCCAAAATCCAAGATTAGTGCTAACTCATGAGCCATTTACACCTCTTTATATAATTTATTATTTAATCTTTTTAGAACTTCAGCGACATCTTCCCCATTCCCCATAGTAAAGAAATGAAGACCAGGGACACCGAAATTAATTAAGTTAATACACAAATCAGCCATAAACTCAATTCCAATTTCATAAGCATCATTAGCACCAACAGAATTATCCATTTTTTGAACGAGATCATCAGGCATATGGAGATGGAAATTTTGAGCTAAGCGTCTGACTTGTTTTTTCTTTGTAATGGGTTTTAATCCGGGAATGATAGGAACTGTGATACCAGCTTCTCTACATTTATTAACCCATGTGACAAATAAATCAAAATCAAAAAACATTTGTGTAACAATGTAGTCAGCACCGGCATCTACCTTTTCTTTTAAGAATTTAATATCCTCATCTAAAGTATCAGCTTCATGGTGTTTTTCAGGATACCCTGCCACACCGACACAGAAATCGATAGGTTCATCAGGGCAAAGAGTGTGAATATATTGACTTTCATTCATAGCTTTAATTTGTCTGACTAAACTACCAGCATTTGAATGTCCCATTAATTCAGAGGTAAAATGATCTTGTCCTTTACGAGGATCACCTCTTAAGGCTAAGATATTGTCTAAGCCTAAAAACATTAAGTCAAAGAGCGCATCTTCAGTATCAATTTTATTAAAACCGCCACAAATGAAATGAGGAACGACTTCGATATTGAAATGATATTTAATAGCAGAGCAAACACCTACTGTGCTAGCATGTTTTTGATAAATGACTTTAGTAGGAATACCATCGATTTCTTCAAGAGAAATTGCCTGTTGATGATAGGTTATATTGATAAATTTAGGATCATAGGGCATAATCCTTTCAATCGTATTAAAGATAGATTGAATAGATTTTATTTTTAAGGGAGGAGTAATTTCAATAGAATAAAAGGGTTTATTCTGGTTTTTAATAAGATCAGTTACTTTCATAGAGTATCCTCCTTAATTTTAGAGATTAGCATTTAGACCAACCGCAGGAATTACATTTCATACAACCTTCGCCAAATTCAATTGAGCTTCCACAGTCTGGGCAAGTTGCATTCATTTTGGTGACATTAACGATCGATTTAACATTCTCCTGAGGTTTAATCATAGAGGGAGCGGTTCCATCATTTTGAATTTGAAGATATGTTTCGAGAGAATAAGCAATTGCATCGGCACAAGAAGTAATCATTTTTCCTTTATACCACATAGGAGAAGGGCAACGAATGGATTTTAGTTGTCTGATAATAGACTCTAATTTAACATTAGCTCTGAGAGATAAAGAGGCTAAGCGAGCTAAAGCTTCTAATTGAGCAGAAGCGCATCCCCCCACTTTACCCATTTGCGTGAAAACTTCACAAGGTCCATTTTCATCAGAATTAATGGTTACGTATAAATGACCACATCCAGTTTCAATACGTTGAGTAATCCCAGTAGTAATTTCAGGTCTTGTTCTGGGAACAACGCGATGAGATTGATCTTTTTTATCTTCAATCGTTTTTGAACCTACGTGTAAAACCTGGTTTTCACGAGAACCATCTCTATAAACAGTTACACCTTTACATCCAAGAAGCCAAGCGGTTTCAAAAGCAATTCGAATATCTTCTTTTGTAGCAGTGTTCGGGAAATTAATAGTTTTTGAGACAGCATTATCGGTATATTTTTGGAAAGCAGCCTGCATTTTGATATGCCATTCTGGTTTTATATCATGAGAAGTAACGAATATTTTCTTAATAGAATCGGGGATTTCATCAATATTATGTAAAGAACCGGTTTCAGCTACTTTTTCCATGAGTTCATTAGTAAATAATTTTTCGCGTTTCATAGCTTCTTCAAACCAAGGGTTAATGTACAGGAGTTTTTCGCCATCCATAACCTGTTTGATATAAACGAGAGAGAATTGAGGTTCAATACCACCGGAAGAATTTAGAATCATACTAATCGTACCAGTAGGTGCAATGGTAGTAATCGTGGCATTTCTTAAACCAAATTCAGCGATATCTTTATTAAGTTTATCCCAATCACATTTTAAATGAGTGCGTTCAAGGTTTCCTTTTTCATAAATACTACCGACAAAATTAGGGAAAGCTCCTTTTCTTTTAGCCAATTCAACAGATTGCACTTTACCATAAAAATCAATATGTTCCATGATTTCTTCAGCGAGATCTAAAGCTTCCTGACTATCATAAGGGATGTTTAGGCGGTAAAGAATATCAGCCCATCCCATAATACCCAAGCCAATTTTTCTATTTGATTTTACCATGAGATCAATTTCAGGCAGAGGGAAATTTGAACGATCAATAACATCATCGAGAAATTCGACGCTTAATTGTACAATATTTTTTAGTTTATCCCAATTTATTGCATTATTTTCAATAATTTCGTTTAGATTAATAGAGCCTAAATTGCAAGCTTCATTAGGAAGTAAAGGTTGTTCACCACAAGGGTTTGTCGATTCAATCTCTCCTATATGAGGTGTAGGATTGAACATATTTACTTTATCAATAAAAATAATACCGGGTTCACCATTTTTATGAGCCATCTCAACCATTAGAGTGAAGACATCACGAGCTTTCAATTTTTTAACAGTTAGTTTAGTGTTTGGAGAGATCAAATCATATTCTGCATCTTGATAGACAGCTTGCATAAACTGTTCAGTAACAGCGACCGAGATATTAAAATTAGTTAAATCCTTATTATCTTCTTTGCAAGTAATAAATTCGAGAATTTGAGGATGAGTAACGCTTAAGATAGCCATATTAGCGCCTCTTCTCGTGCCACCTTGTTTCACAGCATCAGTAGCTGAGTTAAAGACTTTTAAAAAAGAAAGAGGACCACTAGACACACCACTAGTCGTTTTAACACGAGCATTTGCTTCTCTTAAGCGAGAAAAGCTAAAACCTGTACCACCGCCACTTTTATGGATAAGAGCAGCGTTTTTGATGGTATTAAAAATACTTTCCATACTATCTTCAATTGGCAGGACAAAACAGGCTGAGAGTTGTTGTAAATCATTTCCAGCGTTCATTAAAGTAGGTGAATTAGGTAAAAAAGCACCGGAATTCATAAGGTCAATATATTGTTTTTTCTTATCAGGGTCATTTGAACAAATATCAGAGGCGACTCTTTCTAACATGGAATCCCAATTTTCCATGATTACACCCTGATCATTTTTTTTGAAATATCTTTTTTCTAAAACAGTTAATGCATTACCTGTCAATTCCATAACTACTCCTCAAATTTATATATTTATTTGTACTTAAATTATTAATCAGTACTTCTAATTAATTTATTCATTTTTTTTAAAAAAACCATCACAGATTGAATATCGGTAAAGTTGACGCCGGGAATTCTGGAAGCTTGTCCTAAATTCACAGGTTTAATCTTAATAAATTTTTCTTTGGCTTCAGTAGATATTCCTTGAATTTGAGAATAATCTAAATCTTCAATTAAGTTGTATTGTTCTAAATACCCGAATTTTTCTACATCAGCTAATTGTCTGTGCAAATATCCTTCATACTTACAAGCTATAGATATTTTATCAATAATTTGAGGAGATAAATCAGAAGGTAACTGATATCCGAACTCAGTTAACTGAGAGAAATCAAACTCAGGTCTTTTTAAAATATTATATAGTTTTGTAGATTGTGAGATCAAAGGATGTTTTAGTGAAGTTGTTTGTTTTAAAATTTCCAATTCTCTTTGGACAATCACTTGTTGTTCAAGGAATCTTTGCCAGGTCACATCAGAGATTAAACCTAATTGATACCCTGTGGGCATTAACCGTTCGTCTGCATTATCCTGTCTTAAGAACAAGCGATACTCTGCTCTGGAAGTGAATAAGCGATAGGGTTCATTCGTACCTTTAGTGACTAAATCATCGATTAAAACGCCAAGATAAGATTGAGCACGGTCAAAGATTAAAGGATCCTTTTTATCGATAGAGAGGACAGCATTGATGCCAGCAGAAATACCTTGAGCGGCAGCTTCTTCATAGCCGGAAGTTCCATTGATCTGGCCAGCCAAATAAAGGCCTCTAATCTTCTTAGTTTCAAGTGTAGGCAAGAGTTCTTCGGGAGAGACATAGTCATATTCAATTGCATAGCCATAACGCATTATAGAGGCATTTTCGAGCCCTGCAATTGAATGGACAATATTTTCCTGTATTTGAGGAGGGAGGCTATTAGAAATCCCATTAACATAAGCTTCAACGGTATGTAAACCTTCAGGCTCGATAAACACATGATGTTGATCTCTTTCAGAAAACTTAACAATTTTATCTTCTATAGAAGGGCAATATCGAGGTCCAATCCCCTCAATAAAACCACCATATAGTGAAGACTTATGTAAATTATCTTTAATAATCTGATGAGTAAGAGCATTGGTATGAGTTAAGTAGCAGCAAACTTTATTTTGAAGTTTTAAATCATTAAAGAAAGAGAAACCTTGAGGATCGAGATCACCGGGTTGTTCTTCAACTTTAGAAAAATCAACAGTGTTAATATCTACTCGAGGAGGCGTACCTGTTTTAAATCTGGCAATTTTAAATCCAGCTCTAATAAGGCTATCGGACATAAAATCATCAGAAGGTTCCCCTGATCTGCCACCAGAATAGCTAACATTCCCCACATGAATTTTTCCTTTTAAAAAAGTACCATTAGACAAGACTACTTTTTGAGAGAAGTATTCTTTTCCAATGATAGATCGGACACCCGTTATACTTTCTTGATTATCAGAAAAAATAAGTTCAGTAATCAAAGATTCAATAATATCAAGATTAGGTTGATTTTCAACATAGTTTCTCATAGTAAGGGCGTAATCATACCGGTCATTTTGAGTTCTAGGCGCCCATACAGCAGGTCCTTTTTTTTTATTAAGCATTCTGAAGTGAATCCCTGTTTGATCGGCAACACGCCCGATCATACCGCCTAAAGCATCAATTTCGCGAGCTAAGTGACCTTTTGCAGGACCTCCAACGGTAGGGTTACAAGACATTCTGCCTATTGCTTCCAATTTTATGGTGAACAAAGCAGTTCTAGCTCCCATTTTTGCAACAGCCATAGCTGCCTCAATGCCTGCATGACCTGCTCCGACAACAATCACATCATATTGATATTCTTTTTGAGCCCCTATAAGCATTAACTAAACTCCATCTCTTTTTAAGCTATATATTAAAAAACCCAGACTTTCGTTCAGATTATTTTATAAATATTCTTTCTATTAATTACCTTAAAAAAGATTTTTTTGATAAAGTCAATGACAATTTCTGAATATTTTTACTTATTGTTTGAGAAGAATTTATAGATTTCTAAATAGTAAAAAATAATCGATGCTAATCTAATTTTGGGATTGTACATATAAATTCAGAATGAGACAAAGCTTTCATATTGTTCAAACAAAAGAGACGCTCGAAAGCGTCTCGGTGATATTAAATTAATAATATTTAGTGAAAAATAAACGGTTTATTTCATAGCAAGAAAGATCATTTTGCAGGTTGAAAACCGATATTTTTATTATCGATATTCATTTGATTAGGGATTTTAATTTCACCAAATTGTTTTTCAAAAGCATCGATATTTTGTTCAAGAAGTTTAAGGAGTTGTTTTGCATGTTGAGGAGTGGTTATCACACGACTGTAGATTTTTGCATTAGGAATTCCAGGAACGATTCTACCGAAGTCAATGATAAATTCAGAAGGAGAGTTTGCAATCATAAAGAAGTTTGCATAAGTTCCTTCACCGACCTGTTGGTCGATTTGCACATTAAGTTGTTGCTGTGGAGGTTGATTCATTTTATTATCTCCTTTAAAAGTCGGGAATAACCGACTAAATAGCTTAGAAGTTTTCAATAGATTTCAGAGCTTTTGGTGCAGTAGCAGGGCTGACACCATCTGCAGAGATGAAGCCTAAAATTGGTTTCCCGGTTATTTGTCCGTTAGATTCTTTATAAAGTTCAACAGGAATTCTAATTGGTTTCCCATCTTTAGTCATAATATCGTTGCCATCTGCATCTTTTTCGAAAGGATTGTTATATAGCCAAGCTAAACCAATAGCTGCCGTGCCATTTTCAGCAAGAACATTTTTTCGAGTTGAGCCTATAGCTTCACGTTTTTCCTGAGAAACATTTGGAGAGACGATACTGGAAGTAATTGACCCTAATCTTTTTCCATCTTTATAAACAGCTTTATCAACAGCATTACCTTCAGAAATGATTAAAACCATTTTTTTATCAACATGGTTCTTTTTATCAATCATTAAGGCTTCTTTTCCAACAAAAGTATCTTTTGATAAATCAATAGCAGCATCGAAGAGAGGTGCATTAGTAGGGGTATGATTTCCATCATATTCTTGTCCCATCAAAGGTAATCCGACATATCCAGCAGAAATACGATTTTCATCTCTTCCGCCTAACCCGACTAATAAACCATCATTTTCAAGAACTTTATTAACAATTAATTTAAAATCATTAACAGCAACTGCTTTTGGCACATAAGTTTCCCAACCCCAACGATTGGTATAGCCAGTACGACTGATCATATAATGATGCCCGTCTTTTTCAAATTCATTAAAAGTGAAAAATCCCATCCATTTATCTGGATTATTTCTATTTTTTAATACACTATCACCATAGAGTTCTCTGATAATTTTCATAGAACGAGGGCCTTGAATATCAATTTTAACATATTCATCGGAAAGATCATTAACAGAGACATCTTCTTCAACTTTTTTGAAAGAAAGAATATAATCAGCATCGGAAAGTAAATCCACTTCATGACCATGATCGAAGCCATGACCTGTCAAGTCATGTCCAGCATTAATAACAATAATAAACCTATCTTGAGCCAATCTCATCACAATGAGATCATCTCTTACAGAGCCATTCTGATTAAGTAATAAAGAATATTTACATTGTCCTATAGCCATTGTTTCGACATTTGCAGGTATGACACGATGGAGAAGTGTACAAGCATCTTTTCCTGAAAATTCTATTTGAGCCATATGATCTATATTAAAAACGGCTACTTTTTCAATAGCTTTAGCTTCTTCTAAAACAGAAGTCAAATAATGAATTGCCATATCGTATTGACCGAAATTACTTCTTTGGATATTTTGATAAGGACGATCTAATCTTTCAACTAAAAGATTCTGATACCATTCTTCTGCTTCATGGAGCAGAGTTTTTCTGGGATTTTCAGGAAAATCATGTCCGATCTTTGTCATACCATCTCCTTGTGACAATAGTAATTGCCAGTTTATTTATTTTTTTCTTTATAAAATCTCCTGAAAATTTGTCAAATCCTTTTTAATTAACATCAGGAACTCAGTTAGAATTTGTTTTTTAATGGACTATGTAAGGTTGAAAAAAATAAGAATTTTATCATAATACGCCAAAAAATCTATAAAACAAGAGGTTTTTAGACAAAAAATGAATTATTTTTTAAAAAATAAAAAAAAAGTGACACAAAATGAATTCTCGATTGTTATATTAATTAGTAGAGAAGAATCAAACCCCCTCGATTCTTTTTTATCATATAACCTCCTCAAACCCCCAAGACTCACTAAGACGGTGAGTCTTCTTTTTTTTGGCATAGCCTGTGCAATTTATAAAGTAGAATTTGAGAATAATAAGAAATTTATTGATTTTTTTTATAAAATCGGGTAGATTTATATAAAGAATTAAGAAATATTTTCCAAAAGTATTTTGGAGGTTAGAATGAAGGAAAAAATTTCGTTTATACTCTTCAGTATGTTAATGATCATAGGGGTTCATGCCACTGAATGGTATTCTTATAATACTATTAATACGGCTTTTCCGAGCAATCCATATCAAATCATTCAGATTGATCAGGCAGGCAACAAATGGATTGGTTCACAATACAAAGGTGTATATAAGTATGATGGGACGAATTGGGAAGTTTTTAACACAGAAAATTCCGAAATACCCTCCAACTTAATCAAATACCTCAAATTTGACTATCAAGATAACTTATGGATTTGCACTAGTGAAGGGGGTTTGGCTAAGGTAAGCCCTTCAGGAGAATGGAATATTCTAAATGCTACAACAACCTCTCTTCCGGTAAATGATGTTAATTGGATTAGTTTTGATGGTTTCGGGAACAAATGGATAGCAACGAGAAATGGTTTGGCTTTATTGGATAATACTGATAGCTGGACTGTTTATAACAATTTAAACTCACCATTAATAAGCAATGAAATCACAACTATTGCCTATGAATCGTTTCATGAAAATAACATAAAATGGATCGGAACAGCAGACGGATTAGTACGTTATGATGACAATAACTGGCAAGTTTTTACGACATCAAATTCAGCTTTAACTGGCAACAGTATCTTAAATATTCAGATTGATAAATTTCATACAAAATGGATATCAATTTATAATCCAAATGCAGGGCTTGGTGGTGGATTAGTAAAAATTGATTCATCTGGTGTCTGGACAGTATTTACAAAAGCGAATAGCTCCATTCCTTCTAACATTGTATATTCTATTGCCTGTGATAGTTTAGATATTCAAAATCCAGTTTGGGTTACTACCGATAATGGGATTGGCAAATTAACAGGAACTGCTTGGACTGTTTATAATTACGAAAACACTCAACAGGGATTAGTTAGTAATTCAGTATTTAGCATGGCTTTGGAAGGGACCACCAAATGGTTTGGCACAGATAAAGTGATGGTTAAATTGGCAAGTAATGTATGGAGTTCATATAGTATTTTAAACTCAGGAATACCTGACGACAGGATTAATACGATTTACTCACACGCATTAAGCAATAAACATATTCGATGGATTGGGACAGTATCAGGGTTGAGTCGATTTGATGGGACTAACTGGACAGTTTATAATATGGCAAACTCTCCTCTCCCCTCTAATGATATTTTATCTGTCGTTTCAGATAATTATAACAATATCTGGATAGGCTGTAATCCTTTTCAATCAATTGGAGGAGGATTGTCATCTTATAATCCTTCAACTGGAGAATGGCAGGTCTATACTACAGCCAATTCAGAATTACCAACCAATAATATCAGTTCGATAGTTGTAGATTCAAATAACAACAAGTGGATAGGGACCAAAGGTGGCGGGCTAATCAAGTTAACCTCAGGTAATGAATGGTATATCTATAACGACAGCAATTCAGGGATCAGTTCTAATAATATTAATTCCATTCTTATAGACAAAGATCAAAGTCTTTGGATTTCAACAGATTATGGTGTATCAAATTATAACCAAACTACAGATATATGGACAGTCTATAATATGTATAACAGTCCATTACCTTCAAATATAATTAAGAAAGTAAAAAAACTTGAAAATTCCAATGAGCTATGGATTGTTACTTCAAATGCCTTAGCCAGAAAGATTGGTGAAAGCTGGACAATCTTTAATTCTTCAAATTCAGGATTAACAACCAATACCATAAATGACATCATTTTTGATTCTGGCAACTATAAATGGATCAGTACAAATGCAGGAATGTATAGAACTGACGGGATCACCTGGAAATTGTATTCATCTCCAAGCAGTCCCTTATCTTCAAACAATTTAACCTGCCTTTTTAACGAAGGAACCAGTTTAGGCAATAATAAATGGATAGGTTCTGTCAATAATGGCGTGACTTTATTCACAGGAGATAATCCAAATTTAGCTCCAGGAATCAACCTCCATCTCATGCAACATCCTTATATTAGCAATATTGTGAAGATAATTGCTTCAGCAAACCTGATAATCGCTGACTCAATATCCATCAGTGTTAACAATATTAAGCAAGAGATTGAAAATCTTGGAAGTAATCTCTGGTTTTGCCAATATTCTGCTATAGATAACGGTGGTTATACAGTTAAACTGAGAGTAAAAAATGCTTCTATCGATTCTACAATTACCAGAAATCTTACCATTACATTTCTAGATGCAATCCAGAGAAAAGCAAGATCATACGACAATAAATTGAGCCTTGAAGATGAAGGAAATCAAGAATTTTGTATTCAAATCTTTAATGAAGATAATGAAGATGGAGATCTTGTTTATCGGATAGAAACGAATCATTCTTCGCCTGAGAGTATAAAACTACAATTTGATAATAAAAATTTTTACTATCTGGTTTATTACGAAAGAAATAATCAATGGGAGCCATTATCAACCTGGCAAGATAAAAAACAGATGATTCTTAATTATGCTGGTGAAGGCAAATACTTATTTAAAAAAACAGGAATAATAAAACCAATATTCCATGTAAATGCATATCCAAACCCTTTTAATCCAGCAATCACACTTAAAATTGTGAGTGATCAACAGAAGTTGGAACCAAATATTTGTGTCGAAGTATTTAATATAAAAGGTCAAAAAGTAAAAGAACTTTCATTGAATTATCAATCAGAACACGAAGCTCAGGTAGTCTGGGATGGAACAAATCAAGATAAGAGAAAGGTTTCATCAGGGCTGTATTTTTATAATATGAAAAATGGAATGGTCAATTACAAGGGAAAGATCATCTTATTAAAGTAAAGAGGAAAAAATGAGAAGTTATATCATACTATTAATAATATTAGTCTTAACTCTGATTATGGGCTGTTCAAAAGATAAGGCTGCCAATCAGATCAGTGGATTGAGTTCACAAGATTTATATTTAAGGGGATGGACTTTATTTCAACAGAGTAATTATTCAGAAGCCGCAAAGTACTTTCAGGAATTGTCCATTAGACCTAATAATTACTTATTTGGTCATTTAGGTTTAGGTTGGACATATTTAAAGCAAGATAAAATTATTAATTCAAACAATGAATTTCAGAAGTTTTTTGATACAGATTCTTTAGACTTAATAGTTCCTGCAGATAGTTCATACATGGACGGGAAAGCAGGCTTATGCTTCGTATCTTCAGCAATGCATGATGAAGTAGGAGTTATCACAAATAGCCAGCAAATAGGGGCAAATTGGAGCTTCAGATATGATTCAAGCTTGAATTACCAAGATATTGTATTATTAAAAGCGATGAGTTATTATGCTATGGGACAATTTGATCTATCTTTGCAGATGGTACAGATATTAGATCCAGGATTTGCGGTTGATTTAACTTTTTCTGAAGGAAAGATATTATTAGCAAATAAGATTGAGTCTTTAAAACAAATTATATAAAAGGCAGGATATCCTGCCTTTATAGAACAATTAATCACCTAAACAAATACCAAGCCCTCTGGCAGTTTTTATTTGAGAAGAATCTAACTGAATGATGTTATACTTTGAAATGGCTTCCTTAATAGGAACGGCAACAATGTCAGGATGATGATAAGCCACCATATGACCAAATTTCTTTTGTAGAACAAGTTCAAAAGCTGCCACGCCAAATTGGGAAGCTAGGATACGATCGAAAGCATTAGGTTTTCCACCTCTTTGTAAATGACCCAAGATTGTTTCTCTGATATCAATATCACAACCAAAGGCTTTCATTTCAGCAGCCAATTTCATGGCAACTCCACCTAATTTTATATTATGATAGCCTACTTCTCCTGCATTTTCAAAAACAAGATCACCATTAATGGATGTTGCACCTTCTGCGACAACAATGATAGCAAAGCCCTTCCCTCTGATGATGCGATTATTAATAGTTTCCATCACTTTATTGATATCATAAGGTATTTCAGGGATCAAGCAGACTTCTGCCCCACCAGCAATAGCAGCATGCAAAGCAATCCATCCAGCGAAGCGTCCCATTACTTCTAGAATGAGTACCCTATGATGCGAAGCAGCAGTCGTAACCAATTTATCAACAGCATCTGTGGCAATCTCAACAGCTGTTTGAAAACCAAAAGTATATTCTGTTGAGCTAAGATCATTATCAATAGTTTTGGGAACACCGATCACATTCAACCCTTTTTCAAAAAGTTTCTGACTAATCTGTTGCGAGCCATCACCTCCGATGTTTATTACAGCATCTATATTCATATATTGCAATCGTCTGATCAGTTCATCAGAACGATCAACTTCAGACCAAGTGCCGTCATTATTTCTAAAAGGCCAAGCAAAAGGACCGCCTTTATTGGTTGTACCAATGATCGTACCACCTCTGACATGAATCCCTGCGACTTCTTTAGCATCTAAAATTACTACTTCAGGAGGATCAGTCAAAACACCATTAAATGCATTTATACTACCAACTATTTCCCAATTTCTTTCTTGAGAAGCACGTTTAACAATAGCTCTGATAACAGCGTTTAAACCAGGACAATCACCACCCCCTGTAAGCACAAGAGCACGATTCTTCATATGAACCTCCGTAAAATTATATATTATCAATACAACATAATATAGATTTTGTCAAATGTTATTTTAAAATATTTCGTTCTACAACGTAAACATATAAACAACAAAAGGTATTTATCTGACTTTTTAAACTGTTTTAGTGGCGAGTCAGACACAAACCCTTTTTTTCTATACAACGACAATAGCAGAAAGGGGTGTTAAAGGGAGAATAATGAGGTGTCCCTTGGAGCTCAAAAAAAATTATTTAGTTCTAAATAAGATCTTTCTACTTAGATAAATCCAAATTACTTTAGAATCAAATAGTCAAAAAGAAATAATAGTATCTTTATACAAAAAAGTAATTAGGTCTATGGAATAAAAAAAGGCAGACACGAAGCCTGCCATTATTTTTTTAGAAAGCACTATTTTATTAATGTCATTTTATGGATAATTTGTTTTGATTTTGTTTTGATTCTACAGAAATATAGCCCTGTAGCTACAGATTTACCATTGTCATCCTTACCATTCCAATTTAGGCGATTAACACCCTTATCAAGAACACAATGACTGAGAGTTTTTACTTTCTGACCTTTAAGATTATAGACAGAAACTTCAACATTTTCATTATTATTAAGAGAAAATTCTATACAAGTCTCAGGATTGAAAGGATTTGGGTAGTTTCGATTAAAAGTTAAATTATGATTATAAATAACTATATCTTCAGAATCTAGAAAATCAGCAGTATTTATATATTGGGAGAGCAGAGTTAAATTCTTTTCATTCCAATTAATGTAAGCATGGTTATCATCAGCCTTTACAATTCTTACAAGCATAACAGCATCAGTGATACCCAGAGATGGTTCTCCCAATGAATATCCATTGGGATATTGATCAGAAGCTCCATTAAAGCTTAGTGTTTTCAAATAAACCTGTTCAGCATTATTTTCTTTCACTGCGTAAGCAATTAAGAGTTTATTTTCAAACACATTCATATCAAAAGAAGAAAGCTCTGATTGGGTAAGTAAGCTTTCCCAATTTATACTCAAATTATCTGGATTTATAGAATAAGAAAAACCTTTTAGTTGATTATCCCATTTATAAACAAAGAATAATTTATTATTTTTTTTTACATATTTTACTTCATATCCATTATTTGCCTGAAATAGAGTTTGATTAGTATTCCATAATAGAGTACCGTTTTGTAAATCAAGAAGATTCGCCTTTATAACTTGCCTACTACTTTGTTGTTCCATCCAAATAACCAAGAGACCGTAGTTTGTGTTTACGGCATCAATAATCTTAGAATTATCAATAGAAGTAATATTTGTTGAGAGAATAGTTCCAAGATTGTTCCATAGAGGATTAAGTTCTCCATTATCATTAAAGGATAAAATCCTAAGAGCGTTATTATGATAAATAAACAAACAATGCTCTTTAATAGCGATGAGATGTGAAGCTGTTAATAGATTTGGAAAACTTGTTACATTAGAATCTTGAATTTTATAAAGGTTAATTTGATTATTATTTTCTGGATAATCATCAAGGGTATCACTACCTTGTAAAGCAACCCAACAAGAATTACCATTTGAATAAACTGAAACACTGTTACCAAAAACATTACAAGAATATATGAGGTCATTTTGATTTAATAATTCAAAACCTCTGATAGAAAAAATATCCATAAAACAATCTTGATATGTAAGAATTATGTTGTTTTGATCTATTTTTTCTAGAGACTTTATTAGTTTATTGGAGGAGCTTTCACAAAAAGTTTCTTTGTTACCTTGAGAATCGTACAAAAAAAAGTGATTACTTCCAAAACAATTTATCAGATTTTTCCCCATAAAATCAGTGGAAATATACCGATTTAATGCATAAAATTCGCTGTGTATCAGAGGATTCTCAACATTAATACTTTGATTTGTATTAAGATTAATTACGGATAAATTATAATCATTAGAATAATCGTTTGATAAAATAGAGAAAAATCTATTATCAGCAAAAATCTCATTATTTATTCCTTCATATACATTCTCATAAGTTGTGTTATAATGCAATTGAGTTAGAACTTCTGTATTGGTATCAAAAGTAAGAAGAAAATGATCAATTATGGGAAGATACTCTGGATCAGACAGAATAATTCTTTCTGATTTTATAAATATTTTGTTTAAACTTGAAGTAGCCAAGTAGTATAAATTTGAAGACGGATAGTCAACAGAAAAATAATGAGTACTTAAAATATTGCTGTCTATGTCGATAATTGTTAGATTATTTTCTTCAGTATCTCGATAAATCATAGCAAATTTCGTTGTATCAATCGGGCAAAGATCAACTGATACTGGATAACTGGTATTAAACACCCGATCCCAAGCCATCGATCCATTATTATTGATAGCCATAACAGTTAATCCTTCTGATATAGGAAAAGCAATAATAAAACTATCATCTGATAATTTAATAAAGCTTAATCCAACAAGATTATTTTTGATTATGTAACTATTAGAAGTTACCATACAAGAATCCAGGACATTATTAAAAATGATTATACCTGATTGATTTGTTTTTACTAAGTTAATATTAGATAACTCAGAATTTGGCAAATTTGTACGATAAATGGTGTATAGATTATTTTCAGAATCTACAACAACTTTACAAATATTGACGTTATCTAGCGAGGATAATATTACATCTTCATTATTCCAGTCATTCTGCCCATCAGCTAGAATATGTCTGAGTCTTATTTCTCCTTGTTGCATTTCTCCAGGAACTTCATTAATTGATTTTTTAAATGCGAGATAAAAACCTCCATTTGAATCGATTGATGTGTTTAACTGGTAGTGTTTCAAAGGAGTATCACTAATTAGTATTTTAAGTGGAGTTAATAGAGTGCCATCAGACTGAAATTTCAAACAATAGATATTATCATGGGTATTTGTCTCTTCTTCAGTCCAAAGAATAAAATAATTATTATCAGAAGTTTTTAAGATTTTAGTATTTTGTATTTTAGTAAAACAACTGTCTAGACAAATCGGATTTTGCCAGACATTTATACCCTCATTATTTAATTGTTGTAAAAATATATAATATTTATTATTCCTTGTCTCAATGTACGAGTAAAAAATACCATTATCAGAAGAAACAAGACCAGATAAATACTTAGAAGTATTATTGCTAATGATTAGAGACTGATTCCATACAGCTTGAGCGTTTATTGCCATAATGCTGACAAATATAATCAAAAAAATAAAGATCTTTTTCATATCATATTCCTTTTTTGGTTATACAAAATTATGTATATAATACAGATCTCAGGATATTTTGTCAAACAAAAAAATATAATTATTAAAAAGTTTTAGGTAACCATTAATAATAACAAAATTTATTTTTGCCCAATTTGCTCTTTAGAAGTCCTGATTTCCAGAAATCTATAGACACAAAGATCAAACTGGGCAAAATCATGATTAAATTACTCATGATCACATTACATAAAGTTTTATTTTTTCTTTCCACAGCATCTCTTGTACTTTTTACCTGATCCACAGGGGCAAGGTTCATTCTGACCAGGTTTTTTAGAACTATTCATACAATTACTTTGAAGAGACATTAATTCATTAGGTGTATTTCCTCGGTTTGGCCAGCTTCTAGTATTATTATATACTTCAATTAGTAAATTATTAAAGAAAGTATAATCTTCAATACTTTTAAAAGATAAATTCATCTCCTCAAAATCTATTTCCTCATATGGTAAACGTCCACAAATTGTTGTAGAAATGAATATAAATAATAAAAAAGCGTCCACATCATTTTCATCATTTTTTTGATCATCAATTAACCAGTCTTTAAATTTTAAATAATATGGGTTAGTAGCAAAAGTATTTTCATTATCATATCGTAAGAATTCATTTTTTTCAGGGAGATATAGTGGTTTTTCTATAATTTCTTTAGCAATTTTTTCTAAATCATCATAATTATCTAATAATAAAACATTTATAATCATCCATGAATTTGGGATAAAGTTAACAATTGGGTAGTAAAAAAAAATCATCTCTTTGATATTCTTTTCTGTAATTTTTGTGTCAAAATATCTATAATATATAGTATTCAAATCACTGATTGGCAAGATTCCATACAAATCCATACAAATTCTGATACAGGTGAAAAGATCCTGATATTTTTCTTTATGCCTTCTGACTTTCCCCCAGTCAATTGTTTGTAAAATTAATTTTACTTCTTCAAATAGATAAATAAATACAATATCTTCTTCATTGTCTTCATCTTCATCATTGGAAACATTTTTAATACCTGAAATTATATTGTGATAATCTAATGAAGAACATCCCATATTAAAAGAATCAATGATTGAGGCAATTCTATGGCTTGTTTCATAAAAATCATCTCTTTCTTCGCGATACATAGAAAGTAATATTTCTGTGAGTTCTTCATCCATAGTTGAAAAAGCTTTTTCCAAAAAATCTTTATCTAGCACTTTTTTTTGTATCAATTCACGTTTTTTTTGATCAGAGAATCTTTCATAGTTAAAAATATTATCCTCAAAATACAGTCGGCTTAAATCTGATTCCAGATCTTCTGAATCCAAAAAATTTAAATAATCAATTAGTGTTAGTTTTTGCATTTTAACCTCTATTACTTTTCATTTTAAATAAATCTAATCATTACAATCTCAAAATAATAATTACTAAATTATCAGTCAAGTCTTAATTTATAGTGAAAAGATAAATCATGATAATAATCCTTAAAATATTTCTATGTCCTCAGCACCATCGCGATAATTTATCAAAGCAATAGAAAAACAAGCATTATGTTCAGATGATATTGATTTAGAATGTTTTACTTACTTTTTATTTTCCAAAAACAGTAAAACAAAATATTATTAAAAACAGAATTTATATTTGACAAGTCTGTTCTTCTTCTAATACTTGAGTTATTAATTATTGTATAATTAATGTAAAAAAACAGAAAATTTAGTGTATGATAAAGGAGTGGTTATGTCAAGCAAACACTTGCAATTCAAAGCAATATGTTCAGAAATTATAAAAAGTAAAAAAATTAAAACTGTTTGTGATTATGGTTGTGGAAATGGAGAATTTCTGGATAGCCTTCAAAAGGAGAATCCTGAAGTTAGGTTTGTTGGAATTGACTATTTTTCAAAATATGATATTATAGTTATTGATAATAGAAACATTGAGTTTCTAGACAAAGATATATTTGATAAAAATCCTGAAGGCTATCACTTTGATATGATAGTATCTACTTTTGCTTTACATCATTTTCAATATCCCATAACAGAAATCAATAAAATGTGTTCTTCGTTGTTGACTAATGGCTATTTTCTTCTAATTGATCACTTGTTTATAACATCGACCCGCGCAAAAATATCAAAAGCTATTTCTTCTTTTGTTGGAGAAATTCAAAGTGCTGTTAAAGGGAGCTATCATCGTCATCATTACACGATAGATGAAGTAAAAGACTTGTTTCAGGCTATTCCTGTTAAGATTGAATCAATTTCTTTGTTAAATGATCCTTTATCAGAAGAGGAGATTAATGAAGATCAATCTTTCTTCTTAGAAAAAAACAGAAAGATTCAATCATTAATAAATCAGAATTCTTCTGATTATATGAAATCCATATGGCTTCCATTATTTCAATTAGAAGAAAAATTATTGGTTGATGATAAAGTGGATTATTCAGATGTATTCTATGTATTGGCACAAAAATGAGAATTCTATCATCAGAACTAATAAATATCTCTGTACTCTATTACGATGGATTTGTAGAATTTGAAGTAGTATTAGTATTTTTAATGTTGAGCCGTTTAGGTATCAATACTATTGCATTAGAAAACAGAGAATATAAAAGTGATGGGAATCAGCGATTTTTACCTGATAAATTGATATCTGATGTAAATACAGATGATCTTGATTTATTGATTATTCCTGGTGGTGAGCCGGCTTTTTTACAGAATAATAAAACACTTAAAACTTTTATTGGAGAATTAATCGAAAAAGAAAAGACAATAGCTGCAATTTGTGGTGGAACAGAATTACTGGCACGATATGGGTTTTTAGATGGAATACGATGTACTGGTAATTCAGCAGGAGTTAAAGAAACAGATGAAAGTTACAAATATTTTAATCAAGCAATATTAGTAGATGAATCTGTTGTAAAAGATGGAAACATTATTACAGCCAAAGGTCAGGCATTTATTGAGTTCGCTGCATTTTTAAGCAAAGAGACAGGAATTATAAAAGATGATCAAGAGATGAATGGGCATATTCAATGGTTTAAAAACATAACCAATTAATTTGAGATACTATTTACCAATTTTGTGCTTAATTGATATCTCAATTATGAGGCAAGTCATCAACCGATATTCATCACACAACTCTCATTTTCTTCTATCAATTTTTAACCAAAATTGCTCTGACAGAACTAATGATATAGTTTCAATTCTATCATAGGTTTTACCAGAAGCATCGCTCAGAAAACTATCATAATATTTTGAGTTAATTTCAAATCTAGCAATACTTTCTAATGAATTGAGCAAGTGCATCAATTTCCCATTCTCCAATTCTTAATATTTAATACGATAATTGGTAAAGGTGGCAAGGAAATGACGTTATCTGCAATATAGATCTCATTTACATGTAGTCCTTGATGCCTGCTTTCTGTTTCTCTGTTTAAAACATAAACCAACTTTGATAAGCTTTTCCCTTTTAGAATCAGTTATTTTTGTGTCTGAAGATCAAAAAGACTTATAATTGATCCATCATCTTTGTTGAAATAGATTTAAAAGTAGTTATTTTAGTTCCAGAGAAATGGAATATAGGCACCTTATGATTTTGATCGTAGGAGTATTTCCAACAATATAATAGATCTTTCCCAGATCTTACAAACTGGGTAATACACATAACGCATCTCTGATGCAAATTCGAACATATCCAGTGAATCTGATAGTTTGAAGAAAGTATCTCTCTTTCGAGGACAAGCTGTCCTCGCTCCATTTTTCAGGAAGTGATGTCTTATTGGTGCCAGTCATTTACTAGTAAAAGAGGGGAAAGTATCGTTTCGATAACGTCTCTCAATAACAAAAGAATAATACATTAACCGCATCTTGGAAAATAATTAAAATTCTCCAGATTTAGTTATATATTCAAAAACTATTTTCATTATGAAAATCTAATCTGATTTGTTCAATTATTAAGTCATTTTCTGAAAAAGGTTGTATGACTGTATGAGAAAAATAATAAAAGGTGAAAAAGACTTTATATTTTTTAATGAAATAAGTTTTTTACGTGATTGATACCTGGATATTTAATATATTTTATGGATTGATTAATTAATTAAAATAGACAAATACACAAGGTGTTTCAAAGGAGGATTACATGCAAATTACACTAATCAGAAACGCAACCATGAAAATCAAGTACAATGGTAAAACCATACTTACTGATCCAATGTTATCAAGCAAAGGGGTTATTCGTTCATTTGCAGGAATAGCTCCAAATCCAATTGTTGAATTACCCATGAGCATTGAAGAAATTACAGATGGTATTGATTTCCTTTTGGTTTCACATACCCATCCAGATCATTTCGATGATAAGGCAGGAGAAGTTTTGAATAAAACATTACCAATTTATTGCCAGTCTGAGGATGAAATATTTCTGAAGAATGAGGGTTTTGTGAAAGTCATTCCAATTCATCAACAAGTCTTAGTTGAAGGTATCGAAATCATTCGTACAGCTGGGCTTCACGGTAAAGGACCTATTCTAGAAATGATGGGAACAGTTTCAGGTTTTGTTTTAAAAGCTCAAGGTGAGCCAATTGTCTATTGGGTTGGAGACAGCATTCTTTGCGATGAAGTTAGAGACGTGTTGAAGACTCATCAACCTGAAGTAATCATTACACATTCTGGTGGAGCAATTATTCCAGTCTTTGAAGCCATTCTAATGGATGCAGAAGAAACCATTGAAATGTTAGGTTTATGTCCAGAAGAGAAAGTCGTAGCCATTCATATGGATTCTTTAGATCATTGTCTGGTGACACGTGAAATATTAAGAAACGAAGCCAGAGCACAATCAATTGATGAAAGCAGGTTACTCATACCTGAAAACGCAGAAACAATTATTCTTTAAGTCATCATTATTCTTAGGTTAGAGTCTCGAGAAATCATTTGGTGCTTTAATAGAACTCTAAAAGCAGATTTATGTTTTATCAGGTCGAGTGATAATTCTCGACCTGATTTATCCTTGTGTGTCTAAAAAAGTCGGTGAGAATTAGAGGTTTGATTATATACCTATAACTTGTAATGTCGCCAAAACATTATTCTTTCTTTTCAATCATAGACTTTAATTCTTTAAATTCATTAACATTTGGCTTGAGTTGAATACACTTATTTATTTTCTCTAAGGCTTCTGGATAATTTTTTAACTTTACTAACAACAAGGCAGCATTATAGAGAGGTTGTATAAATTGTGGGTTTACCTTATTAGATTTCTCATAAAAAATTAAAGCATCATAATATTTTCTTAATTGTTCATAGGAATAAGCACAATCATTATATGATTCACTTGTCAAAGTATCAATCTTCTCAGCGTTTATAAAGTCATTAACTGCTAAATCCCATTTTTCTTTTACTACGTATAGATGTCCTCTTTGTTGTAAAGCAAAATGATTATCTTTATCAATTTCTAGAAGATTATTACAACATTCTAATGATTTGTCATTATTATTATAGTAATATGGGTAAATCAAGCTTAAAAGCTTATAATATTTGATTTCAATTTCATTATTTTGGTCAAACTTCTTACCAATTATAAAATATTCTTTCCCTGATTTTCCGCTTAACTCATAACAGGCTGAAAAACCAAAATATGCATTGGTATTAAGAGAATCCAATAGCCATACTTGGTTAAATCTTTTCATTGCTGTTGAATTGTCATTTTTTGATAGATAAGCCCAGGCAATATTAGCATACTCTTGAGCAGCTTTTTCCCTAGTACCACATTCAGATATTGCAGTCTGAATAAAGTGATCATCCGCTTGTAAAAAATTATCAGTTTTGTTAATATGACCGTACATTGGAACCAAATTAGATTGGCTAATTTCATAATTTGCTGAACAAGATATAATGAATAGAAGGTAAATAAACAAAATATTTTTCATAAATAATCTCCATATTTTTAATATACTTATCAAATGATATAAATTAAATATTATTGTCAATAAAAATGTAAATATTGAAAAATCAGTAACTACTCAGGTATTAATATTATCTGGGAGAAAGTTCAGGGATTTTAGACAGAATATCAAAGATATTTAATCCTCTTTTTTTAGCAGTATCAATAACGGATCTAATGATACAGTAGTCCTGAGCCCCATTTTTAAACTGCCCAGACACTTTAAGTTTAACTTTAACATTTCTAAGAGCTCTTTCTGAATCATTGTTATCCGGAGGAATGACTGTTTCATAAACACAAGGCAAAATATATCCTCTGATTTTTATCAAAGATTTCTGAAGAGTAGAGGTTTCTTTAAACTCTTTTTTGCAAATAGTCATCGCCAGTAGAATATTGATTTTATCTTCAAAGTGTTTCATTTCTGGAGAAGATCTGTCATAATCTATTGTTTGGATTCGCTTGAATTGAAAAATTTCTTTTACCAGGCTTTTGAAATCAGTAGAAAAAGGATGCTTTTCTCTTTCCTCAATATAAGTTAGATCTCTAAGAATATGAGCCAGACAAATCTGATGATTTAAAGCCTTCGTTTTTAACTGAGCGGAAAATCTGTCCGTAACTAACACAGATTCAGGCAAACCGTTTTCCCATATTTTTTGAATTGTCTCGTATCCTCTGGTATGAGAATATTCAAGAAACACATTCTTAATGTCTCTCCAAGCCCAAATCCATCCTTTTTTACCATTGACCTTTACGCTTGTTTCATCAGAACCAACAACTTTCGAGGAGCTCAGATTCTTTTTAATTCTCTCATAGATAACCTTAGATTTATCAGCAAATTTCCTTAATATGTTTTTCAATGATCCCTGGGAAATTCTTATATTAACAACATCAGACAACAGCTGAGCTGTTCTTTTAAATGGAATACATTGGTAAACATTCAAATACGAAACGATGGTCTGAATGTTTTCACCGTACTGAACCGGGGCCGTAACATTTTCAGGATATTCAGCCAGATATTTATTATTACAATCAGGGCAAATGCATGAATATTGCTGAAATTCTTTGATGAATGCTTGTATAGAAGGGATATCAATCACCTGTCGTTTGGAATTTAATCTAAATTCATCATCATTAAAATGATGTCCACAATGACATTGATTTACCTTTAATTCAACAATCTGATCCGGATTTTTTACTTGTAAAAGGGTTTTTCCATTATGACCGGACTGTCCTCCGCTTTTCTTATTGCTTTTTTCTCTTGTACTTTTATTCTTTCTTGATAAGTCCATCGAAGGAGGTATTGATGAATTGTTACTGTTCTTAGGGTTATTTTTCTTTTCGAGAATTTTCATTAAGAAATCAACCTTTTCACTTAAAAGCCTGATTTCTTCTTTGAGTTCAGCTCTTTCTTCTGCAATGCTGATTTTTAACCGGCAAATTTCCAGTTTAAGCCTGTCATTTTCAGCTTTAGCTTCATAATATTTACTTTTATAATCCATAAGTACATAATGAATTAATTAACTATATATGTCAATGTATTTCTTATTAATATTGATAGTTTTTTATAATATATTGTGTATATTCTAAGTTTTAATATATATTATTGGAAAGGTAAATAATAAGGCATGATTATAACAAAAAATGTTTATTAAAAATAACAAAAATGGTGTTTTTAAAACTTAATGAATATACCGATCGTTTAGAGCATACGTTCCGATTTAATAGAGCATATGCTCCGAATTTATTGAGCCAAGCCTCCGTTAAGAGAGCCACATAAAACTCTCTTACTTTTCATTAAAAATTTGTCCGAGAGATCGGTAAAACTACTCGGACAAATTATCATTATTTTTTAAACCCCTTTCTTTCTCTCATTGACATTTTTCCCTCAATTAATATATCGTAAGCATTATGAACTATCCTATCAAGGATGGCATCCGCAAGAGTTGTTTGTCCAATCTTCTCATGCCATCCTTCAATTTCAAACTGAGAACAAAACATGGTTGAACCATTTTGATATCTAGACTCGATTATTTCAAACAGATCATTTGCTTCATGTCCTCTAAGAGGAGTTAATAACCATTCGTCTATTATCAAAAGTTTTACTTGTTTGTATTGATTTATTGCTTTTTTGTACCGACCTTCTCCTCTTGCTACTTCTAATTCATCAAAAAGTTCTGGTAGTCTTATATATTTTACTGAATATGATTTACGACAAGCAGACATACCTAAGGCACATGCAATATATGATTTGCCACTTCCAGATGCCCCTGTAATTATTATATTGTATGTTGATGTTATATATTCACATGTTGATAACCGCAATATTGATGGTTTATCGATTTTCCTGTCATCGTGATATTCTATATCTTCTATGCAAGCATTTGTAAATTTTAAATTAGCAGTTTTGATTAATTTTGCTAATTTGTTGTTCTTTCTGTTAATCCATTCTTTATCTACTATAAAAGCAAATCTCTCTTCAAAAGATAATTGTTTATAAGCCGGATCCTTTATTTGTTCTTTAAAACTTTCAGCCATAGTGCTTAAATGCATTTCATACAATTGATTTATTGTTTGACGATCTATCATTTCTTTTTCCTCCCATAATATGATGAACCCCTGGTTAAACCATGACAAGACGGTGCTACTGTTTCTGAAGGTTCAAAACAAACAGATATCATATCAAATCCTCTTTTTAAAATCTGATAAACTGTTTTAACTCCTGGATTAGGAGAATAGGTTAATGCTCTTTCGCAAGCTTTTTCAAGGCATTCTGCTGAATATTTATCAGCTGATTTCAATAAGGTCATGCATGTTCTATAGCTTTGTTGCTCTACTTTACATGAGGAAATAATGCTTTTTATTACAGCTTTTGTGTTTGATCCAATTTCATCTGACCACGCAATAAATTTTTCTGTATTCCATTCAAGATATTTTTGATGCTGTTCTGGCATATGTTCTGGGAAAGTCTGATATTGTCCTGCATTACCATATTTTCTAATGTGTGAAGCTATTCTGTTGCCATTATAAAAGATCTCTATTGTCTTAATGGTAGTTCTCACGTCTAACTCATGCTTTATATATTCGTAAGGTACTGAATAATTGATTTTATCTATACAAACATGGTAATTATATTGTACAATTGTTTTTGACCATATGGCAAGTTCATATTTTGATAAAGGCAAGGGTAATAATTCATTTTGTTCTTCTGCCAGAAAAACACTCTCACGACTTCCTTCCTTCTTTTGAAAAGGCTTTCTATTGAACTCATTTAGCTTTTCTTTGATTAATTCATTTAACTCATTAAGAGTAAAAAAAAGGATATTCCTTAATGAGGCTGTTATCCATGTCGAAATAACGCCTACCGTTCCTTCTACACTTGCTTTATCTTTAGGTTTCCTTACTCTTGCAGGAATAACGGCTGTGTCATAATAAGCTGCCATATCACCGTAGACTCTGTTTATGACTGGATTAAACCAATGAATCCTATCTACTCCTGTTTTTAGATTATCTGGAACAAGTATCTTAGTAACACCATTGAAGTAATTGAACGCATTGATATGTGCTTGAATCCAACTTTCGGTATTCATAGATAAAAAGCCTTCTACATATGAATATCCGCTATAAGGAAGTGTTGCAACAAATATGTATACTTTAATAGGAGATCCTGTGATATTATTTTTTATCATTGCAGTCTGACCAGCCCAATCAACCTCCATTTTCTCACCAGGTTTATGATGGATACGCATAGTTGCTTTTGTTTTTACGGAAAAATCATTATACAATTTACAAAACTGAGAATATTTGTAGGGTATTTGTTCTTTATCTCTACATGTGTCTGAATATTCTTGCCATAGTAAAGATAATGTTACACCACTTTTGGCTAAATCCTTGTGAATTTGAACAAAATCTGGTTCCTGTTGCTGTTTTCTTAAATAGAAATCAGGAAATAACTGAATTTCGATTTGTTGATTTGTCAGGGTTTCTGCAATAAGCCAGGTTAATTCGGCTTCATTTGCTTTTTGAATGACTTGTGACACAGTGTTACGTGAACAGGATAAACTTCGTGATATCCCACGAAGACTAATACCTTGACGGTATAAGCGTAGTATCTCTCGATAATTGGTCATTTGTGACCTCCAAATTTGTATTTACACTTAATTTGTGTATATATTAAAATGGAGTATTATCTTTTATTATGACAAGTGGATCTTACATCGGAGAGCTGGCTCTATAATTTCGGACTAGTGGCTCTGACTTTTCGGATAGTATGCTCTATTGGAAAAGAATATTCACTTAACGAAGGGTACCTGAGTAGTTACAAAAATCACTAGTTAGATCAATTTATAAATGACAGACGTATTTTAATTTCTATATAATCCATATAAAATAAAGGAAAAATAAAATCTATTTTCAGATTGGGGATTAAGATGTGTAACTACTCAGGTATTAATATTATCTGGGAGAAAGTTCAGGGATTTTAGACAGAATATCAAAGATATTTAATCCTCTTTTTTTAGCAGTATCAATAACGGATCTAATGATACAGTAGTCCTGAGCCCCATTTTTAAACTGCCCAGACACTTTAAGTTTAACTTTAACATTTCTAAGAGCTCTTTCTGAATCATTGTTATCCGGAGGAATGACTGTTTCATAAACACAAGGCAAAATATATCCTCTGATTTTTATCAAAGATTTCTGAAGAGTAGAGGTTTCTTTAAACTCTTTTTTGCAAATAGTCATCGCCAGTAGAATATTGATTTTATCTTCAAAGTGTTTCATTTCTGGAGAAGATCTGTCATAATCTATTGTTTGGATTCGCTTGAATTGAAAAATTTCTTTTACCAGGCTTTTGAAATCAGTAGAAAAAGGATGCTTTTCTCTTTCCTCAATATAAGTTAGATCTCTAAGAATATGAGCCAGACAAATCTGATGATTTAAAGCCTTCGTTTTTAACTGAGCGGAAAATCTGTCCGTAACTAACACAGATTCAGGCAAACCGTTTTCCCATATTTTTTGAATTGTCTCGTATCCTCTGGTATGAGAATATTCAAGAAACACATTCTTAATGTCTCTCCAAGCCCAAATCCATCCTTTTTTACCATTGACCTTTACGCTTGTTTCATCAGAACCAACAACTTTCGAGGAGCTCAGATTCTTTTTAATTCTCTCATAGATAACCTTAGATTTATCAGCAAATTTCCTTAATATGTTTTTCAATGATCCCTGGGAAATTCTTATATTAACAACATCAGACAAAAGCTGAGCTGTTCTTTTAAATGGAATACATTGGTAAACATTCAAATACGAAACGATGGTCTGAATGTTTTCACCGTACTGAACCGGGGCCGTAACATTTTCAGGATATTCAGCCAGATATTTATTATTACAATCAGGGCAAATGCATGAATATTGCTGAAATTCTTTGATGAATGCTTGTATAGAAGGGATATCAATCACCTGTCGTTTGGAATTTAATCTAAATTCATCATCATTAAAATGATGTCCACAATGACATTGATTTACCTTTAATTCAACAATCTGATCCGGATTTTTTACTTGTAAAAGGGTTTTTCCATTATGACCGGACTGTCCTCCGCTTTTCTTATTGCTTTTTTCTCTTGTACTTTTATTCTTTCTTGATAAGTCCATCGAAGGAGGTATTGATGAATTGTTACTGTTCTTAGGGTTATTTTTCTTTTCGAGAATTTTCATTAAGAAATCAACCTTTTCACTTAAAAGCCTGATTTCTTCTTTGAGTTCAGCTCTTTCTTCTGCAATGCTGATTTTTAACCGGCAAATTTCCAGTTTAAGCCTGTCATTTTCAGCTTTAGCTTCATAATATTTACTTTTATAATCCATAAGTACATAATGAATTAATTAACTATATATGTCAATGTATTTCTTATTAATATTGATAGTTTTTTATAATATAATGTGTATATTCTAAGTGTTAATATATATTATTGGAAAGGTAAATAATAAGGCATGATTATAACAAAAAATGGTGTTTTTAAAACTTAACGAAGGGTACCTGAGTAGTTACTAAGATGTTCTATAAAATTAATTTTTTTTTTTTCGTATCCTAATTCAGCACCAAAATTATAAAAACATAATTTTATACCAGCTCCAGGAGCGATTTCTAACCATTTATTCTTTTTAAAAACATAATATTCAGTATCATTTTTGAGAAAAATTGCCAAATTGGGAATTGATTTAGGTTGTACTTTATAAAAATCGGGATTTCCGTTTAAAAAGAAATTGTGATACGAGTTAGTGAAATAAAAGGGCTGAAGGAAATAATTAATATCTGGAAAGATTTTGCTAAAAATATAGGAATTTGCAAAATCAATGGCAAAAAAAATTGAATAATTATCTCTATCTTTATTATATTTATCTTTATTTATCCAAGATACTCTTATAGGTTTCACTTCAACTAAATAATGACTTGAAATGGGAAAAGTATAACCAATTCCAATTTTGTATTCTGTTTTAAAATGGTACTCATACTTATTTAAGATTGAAAAATTATTTTCTAAACTATTATAATCCAAACTGTCAGAAAAAGTTTCAATTCCAAATAAACCTATATAGAACATCCAAAATAAAAAAAACGTATATCTATGTTTCATTTAATAATCCTTTTATTTCATAACCATAATTAAAATATATTAAGGAGTGCCAGAATAAACTTTATAAAAATCATAACTAATAATTTTCCCATTTTCACTTTTATAAGACCAAGTTTTTAAAAAATCAGTAATAGGATCATAAATATATGCCTTCCTTTTAAGTATTATTTTATAATAATTATCCTGTAATTTCCATTGAAAGACAACTTCATTTGTTTTATTTAATGAGTTAATATCGACAATCTTTAAACTATCAGGATCAATTTCACTGCCAATTTCAGGCATGAAATCTGATAGACTTAGTTTTTTCAGTTCTTTTTCGCTGAAATCAAGTCGAGACATAATAATTGTTTTAAGTTGGTTATTTGTAAAACGATATTCGATATTTCGATTTTTCACTTTGGATCTAAGGTAAGAATAAGTAAGCTTATCAAAGCTGATTTCTTTAATTATAGATTTTCCTAAGATATTTTGACAATCTCTGACTGAATCCATTGAAATACCCCAGGACAAAGAACTTTTATATATTTTTTTAATATCAATATGATTTTGTAAAGCTAAATTTTCAAATCCAGGTTTCGTTATAATTTCATAATAATCAATGTTGTTACAATTTTGATAATTTCTCATCAGAATGATTCTTTTGTTGTATTTTTTAAAATACCATTCTAAAACAAGGAGAAAGGGATAAGAGTTCATTTCATTTAACGTTTCAATATTTTTCACATTGAAATTTTCAATAGAGAATAGAGAATCAGATTGATAATCAGGTTCGTTCACAAATAACGAAGGAAAAATATTGATCAGTTCATCTTTATTCAAATTTTCATACTTTCTAACAATTTGATATAGTTTTCCATATTGGAATCGAAACTCTTCTTTTCTTTTTTCTAAGTATGAATTTTGAAAAAAATCAATAGTATCAAATCCAATAGATAATTTACTTTTTCTATCTATATAGCTGTTAATGAGAGTTTCTGTTGAGTCTAAAGTCATATCCCATTTGTAAACACCATAATCACTAATATCAAGAAGACTACAAAATTGTTTATCAAAAGTGTTAAAATTACTATTAGTTCCAATATTTGTAAATGAAAAAGATTTTGATAAAAATAAAACCATAAAAACATAGAGTATTAAATTTTTCACAAATAGTTCCTTAATAAAAGAGAAACAGACAAAGCAAATAGAAGATCATTAACTGAATACCAAAACAAGATTTTCATTTTTTATAATTTTCTGATTTAAGAGGAACGAAGTTGGTTTTATCGGGTATAATTTCATGCTCAATATAACCGCTTTCCTCATTATAAATTACAAAAATCAATTTACCTTTTTTTTTAGTTAGCCCAATATAACGTTTTGACTGATTAATTCTTTGCAAGCTCCACATTTGTCTAAAAATAGGTGCTAAAATCAAGGATTTACCATTGACTTTATCGGTGAAAACAGATAAATATCTGTTTTCAAAATCAACTTTATAACTCCTGATTCCATCCATAGCATAAATGAAATCATCATATTCTCGTTGTTGATGAACCGACAATATTTCAGGATTGCATCTTTCAAAATCGCTATTGAGAATGTCATCACTTTTATTAAATAGAATGGAATCTAAATGTCCTGAAGCCAAATTGAGTTCATAAAAGCCGGTTGTTATGCTTGATCGAATGTTTCTAAAGTCAGAAGTGTAATCACTATAGTTATCTATTTTATCATTTTTTAAATGAATATACAGTTTATTTTTATCTCTACTCAAAATGAGGTTATCTATCTGATGGACACCTAAATGGGTTAATCTTTTTACTTTTTGTGTATCGAGATTCAGAGAAAATATATCGTAAAAATTGTGTGAAGATTTACTTGCATCATTAATATCATTAAATAAAGCGCCTCCAACAAAATAGATATGATTATTTATGGAATTGTAAGTCATGTCTTCAATATTGATTTGTGCATTATCATAGACTTTTTTCAAACCAGAACCATCTGTGTTTATTTTATAAATTGATACCATAGAAAAATATTCTTGACCAGATCTTAAAAAAAAGAGTGTTCTCCCATCATCTGTTAAAACTGGATGATTGTCATGATATCCATCAGTTAATTGAGAGATCATTCTTGTTTTTAAATCTAGTTTACAAATAGATTCAATATTCTCTTGAAAAAGAGAAAAATACACATTGTTATCATTTGATAAATCAAACAGTGATGAGGAGATATCAAACCTTGGAATATAAAAAGGTTCAGAGTGCCCTATTATAAAAATTCTTTTAATAATCTCGGAACATCCACATAAGAAAAAAAGGCAACAAATAAAAAGTAGAGTTTTTTTCAATTGACCTCCTGTTCCTAAATCTTGTAAGTTATTCAACAATTTCTAAGAAAATTCATTTTTTTGTCAACTAAAAAAATTTCTAATGCTTTTAGTGATAACAATTGTTTTTCTCCTTTTACTTATTTGTTAATATTTATCATTAAAGCTTAGAGTTCTTGTCCCAGATCTTACGAACTGGGTTATAAACATATCGCATCGATGATGCAAATTCGAACATATCCAGTGAATCTGATAGTTTGAAGAAAGTATCTCTCTTTCGAGGACAAGCTGTCCTCGCTCCATGTTACTAACTGGGTTATAAACATATCGCATCGATGATGCTGGGGTGGTGGGTATCTCTTATCTCCTATGAAACACCTTGTGTATTTGTCTTATTTAATTCTATCTAATATAAAATCCTTATTTAACTATAATTTTATTGTTTTATGATATAAAATATTTTGCACTTATGCTATTAAATCTATTTAATCTCCTATTCGGGATAATATTTTTTCAAATATCTCACCAGTTATCAAAACAAAAAAGCATAAGCAACCAAGCTCCTATACGGGGATTTATCCACCAATGATAAAACGGCCTTTTGCAAAATATTTTTTTAATTAAACTACTTGTTTGATTTCATAACCAAGTTTTTTTGCCAATTTTTTAAAGTTATCTTCCATTTTCTTTCTATTCAATTCTTCATAAAAATTTTCTCCTAATTCAGAATAGGATTTTTTATGTAACTACTCAGGTATTAATATTATCTGGGAGAAAGTTCAGGGATTTTAGACAGAATATCAAAGATATTTAATCCTCTTTTTTTAGCAGTATCAATAACGGATCTAATGATACAGTAGTCCTGAGCCCCATTTTTAAACTGCCCAGACACTTTAAGTTTAACTTTAACATTTCTAAGAGCTCTTTCTGAATCATTGTTATCCGGAGGAATGACTGTTTCATAAACACAAGGCAAAATATATCCTCTGATTTTTATCAAAGATTTCTGAAGAGTAGAGGTTTCTTTAAACTCTTTTTTGCAAATAGTCATCGCCAGTAGAATATTGATTTTATCTTCAAAGTGTTTCATTTCTGGAGAAGATCTGTCATAATCTATTGTTTGGATTCGCTTGAATTGAAAAATTTCTTTTACCAGGCTTTTGAAATCAGTAGAAAAAGGATGCTTTTCTCTTTCCTCAATATAAGTTAGATCTCTAAGAATATGAGCCAGACAAATCTGATGATTTAAAGCCTTCGTTTTTAACTGAGCGGAAAATCTGTCCGTAACTAACACAGATTCAGGCAAACCGTTTTCCCATATTTTTTGAATTGTCTCGTATCCTCTGGTATGAGAATATTCAAGAAACACATTCTTAATGTCTCTCCAAGCCCAAATCCATCCTTTTTTACCATTGACCTTTACGCTTGTTTCATCAGAACCAACAACTTTCGAGGAGCTCAGATTCTTTTTAATTCTCTCATAGATAACCTTAGATTTATCAGCAAATTTCCTTAATATGTTTTTCAATGATCCCTGGGAAATTCTTATATTAACAACATCAGACAAAAGCTGAGCTGTTCTTTTAAATGGAATACATTGGTAAACATTCAAATACGAAACGATGGTCTGAATGTTTTCACCGTACTGAACCGGGGCCGTAACATTTTCAGGATATTCAGCCAGATATTTATTATTACAATCAGGGCAAATGCATGAATATTGCTGAAATTCTTTGATGAATGCTTGTATAGAAGGGATATCAATCACCTGTCGTTTGGAATTTAATCTAAATTCATCATCATTAAAATGATGTCCACAATGACATTGATTTACCTTTAATTCAACAATCTGATCTGGATTTTTTACTTGTAAAAGGGTTTTTCCATTATGACCGGACTGTCCTCCGCTTTTCTTATTGCTTTTTTCTCTTGTACTTTTATTCTTTCTTGATAAGTCCATCGAAGGAGGTATTGATGAATTGTTACTGTTCTTAGGGTTATTTTTCTTTTCGAGAATTTTCATTAAGAAATCAACCTTTTCACTTAAAAGCCTGATTTCTTCTTTGAGTTCAGCTCTTTCTTCTGCAATGCTGATTTTTAACCGGCAAATTTCCAGTTTAAGCCTGTCATTTTCAGCTTTAGCTTCATAATATTTACTTTTATAATCCATAAGTACATAATGAATTAATTAACTATATATGTCAATGTATTTCTTATTAATATTGATAGTTTTTTATAATATATTGTGTATATTCTAAGTTTTAATATATATTATTGGAAAGGTAAATAATAAGGCATGATTATAACAAAAAATGTTTATTAAAAATAACAAAAATGGTGTTTTTAAAACTTAACGAAGGGTACCTGAGTAGTTACTTTTTTATATCGAATCATTGTATAATAGATAACTGCTATTTTTCTGCCTGTAGCTGTTATTGCCTTCTGATAACCAATTTGTGCCATCTTTTTACGGAAAAATGCACCTAACCCATCTTTACCACTCAAACAAAGATTTTAAACTTTTTTTCATTAATCCTTCAAAACAAGTTAATTGATAGCAGTTAACTAAAGCGTAAAACGCCTCAATAAGCAACGATCTCTGCCTTAGACGACTTTATGTTCAGAATAATGAAAAAAATATAGCAAGAAAAGTCAAATGTAGTGCCCCAAATACAAATATAATGCTTGACAAATAATCAGCAAAAATATAATTTGATTACATTATGTATATTAGAGATTTAAAAGAAGGTAATAAGATTATTTTTAGACTCGTAGAGTCATACAGAGGACCAAATGGACCAAGGCAGAGGACTGTTTTAACTTTTAATGAGTTAAATTTACCTAAAGAACAATGGAAAGAATTAGCTAATATTGTTGAAATGCTACTTTCAGGTCAAACTTTCATCAATAACAATACAGATATTATAGATAAAGCCGAGAATATCGTTAAACTTATCAAAAGAAAAACAATTTTAAAAGTAGAAAATCAATATGATAAAGTAGAACTACCTGACAAAGATATTCAAAATGTGGATATAAACAGTCTAAAACATACAGAAGTCCGTTCAATTGGAGCAGAACACGTGGCTCTGTCTGTATATAAGGAATTAGAAATAGATAAGGTACTTAAAGAAAATGGATTTTCAGAGCACCAAAGAGAAGTTGCAGCTTTATCAATAATCGGAAGACTTGTTTATCCTGAAAGTGAGAAGTCAACAAGAGAATGGGCAATTAACAAATCAGGACTGGACTCCTTATTAAATACTTCATTTTCAAAATTATCAAATAACTCACTTTACCGAATAACAGATAAACTCTATTCATTAAAAGAAACCCTAGAAAGTCATTTGATTGAAAAAGAGCGTAGTCTATTAAATTTAAAAGAGAAATTAGTTTTATTTGATTTAACCAATACGTATTTTGAAGGTAGTTGTTCATCAATACCAGGCGCAAAATTTGGTTTATCAAAAGAGAAAAGAAAAGATTGTCGATTATTGACATTAGGCTTTATCATAGATGAGAATGGTTTTCCAAAAACATGCAAAGTAATGGAAGGAAACCAAAGTGAGCCATCTTCTTTAGTTGATATGATTAAGCAACTGGAAGAAGCAAGTAATGAAAAAGACCGTTTGTTTAAAGATAAAATAGTCGTAATTGATGCAGGAATATCTTCAGAATCTAATTTAAAATACTTGTCTGATCAAGGCTATCATTACATCTGTGTTGCGAAAAATAAACCTTTCAGTTGTGAAGAAATTAACCAGTTAGAAGCTTCAGATATTTTTTCAACCCAAGACAAAGAGATTAAGGCAACCATTCTAAAAAAAGAGGATGAGACATATTTATACTGTGTGAGTCCAATGAAAAAAGTAAAAGAGCAATCAATGCTTGAAAGTTTTACAAAAAAATATATTCGTGATTTAGAATTATTGAAAGAATCCCTGGCAAAGAAAAAAACGGTTAAATCGTATGATAAAATATTAGAAAAATTGGGCAGATTAAAAGAAAAACACAAATCGATCTCGAGATTTATTGTAGTGGATATTGAACAAGAAGATAATCTTGTTCAAAGTATATTCTGGGAAAACACATATTCTGATCAAAAGGACTTTTCTTATAACGGTTCCTATTTTCTAAGAACCAATCTGAATAATTTTAATGAACAGGAATTATGGAATATCTACTCAACACTAACAAACATAGAATATTCATTCAGATGCCTTAAAAGTGAGTTAGCATTTAGACCTGTTTATCACAAAATACAGGTAAGGGCGGAGAGTCATTTATTTATAGCAGTATTAGCCTATCATATTTTGAATGTTATCAGAACCAAATTAAAGGCTCATGACATAAATTTTTCATGGAATAAAACCAGAGAACTGTTATCAACACATAACCTTATTACAACAGAGATGAAAACAGAAGATTCAAAAATAATAACTATTGTTCAGCCTTCAGATGCAAATGAGATACAAAAAAGAATATATAAGGCTTTAAACATCAAAATCAACCCAATAAATAGAAAGATAATTAAGTTGCCGTAGTGCCCCGCACTTTTAATTATGTATATTTTACAATGACTTACGATAAATTATGGTAAAGATGGGCTAAATAACTATGGCTGTTTCTCAATGTAGTTGCACATTGTCGAAAAATTGAAGCTGCATTACTTTGAACTTTATTTGTACTATTTTGAAAAACTGTCCCTCCGGTTATTCTATGATTCGGAGATAATCCAAGCCAAGATGTAAAATTTTTACTATTTTTCCATTTACTCATATCAAAGCCTGTCTCTCCAATTAACTTTTCTACTGATAGTATATTAAGACCAGGTATCTCACATAAGTCAACACCTATTGCTTGAACGATGTTATGATTAATATCATTACTATCATTTTCTTCAATTGAAATATTGTCCTCATCAATTGTTTGACTCATTAATAAAAATAAATTATTAATCTGTGAATCTGTCTCTTCAATTTTTGATAAGAAAAATTCATAAAAATTTACTGCCTGTTTGAGAATGTACAGTTGTTCAAATTGCAGACTACCACTCAATGCTTTAATGATCTCTTCATTACTTTTTTTTACACCTTTCTTTTTATATGACACAAGAACTTCAGGATTTGTCTCTCCTGAAAGTATTGCTTTTATTATACTCATTCCTGTCTTGCCAGTAATGTCAGAAATGACTTGATGAAGATAAAAGTTCATTAGAGTTAAGGCTTTTTGCATATGCTGGATATGTATGTTATTCTCTTTAACTAATTTGTCTCTATAACGAGTTAATGCTTTTATTTCTCGTATATTCTTCTCCGGAATAAATGAGGGTGTTAGGAGACCATAGGAATGTAATTTTCTCAGCCAATCACAATCAAATTTATCTGTTTTCTTTCTACCTGGTGCATTTTTAACATGTTTTGCATTGCATAAACTTAATTTAAAACCTCTTGATTCAAGTATTTCATAGAGGGGAATCCAATAGATTCCGGTTGATTCCATTGCCACTGATGTTACTTTGCAAGAAGTTAACCAATCAGCTATAGCATTTAAATCGCAGGTATAAGAACCAAATTTGCGTATATGATCTTCACAAATAGTAGGAGATACACTTACCCAATTTTCTTTGGAACCAATATCGATTCCTGCAGAGTGATGATTGATTACTGAAATTTCGTTAGATGCTGATTCAATTTTCTCATTTTTTTTTCTCATTTTAAGTCCCTCCTTTTTGATCATAAATACAACATTTTGATACTAATTGTCAAAAATATTTTGATTTTTACAGAGATATAACAAGGTGTTTCATTTTTACCAAACAGGCAACAGCCTGATATGAGCTCCTATGAAACACCTTGTGTATTTGTCTATTTTAATTAATTAATCCATAAAATATATTAAATATCCAGGTATCAAGACAAAAGTAATGAACAATACTATCTCAAAGAAATATCCATATCTTCTCCAATAGATGTCAATTTTTTAAAAGGACAATCTCAAAACAAGGTGTTTCATTTTTACCAAACAGGCGACAGCCTGATATGAGCTTTTATCCCAGATCTTACGAACTGGGTTATATACATATCGCATCGATGATGCTGGGAGGGCAACTATGTCTTATACTTTTATCCCCAGATCTTACGAACTGGGTTATAAACATATCGCATCGATGATGCTGAGGTGGAGAGCATGTCTTGTATCCTCTATCCCAGATCTTACGAACTGGGTTATACACGTATCGCATCGATGATGCAAATACGAACATATCTAGTGGATCAGATAGCCCAAAGAAAGTGTAATCTTTCGAGGACAAGCTGTCCTCCCTCCATTTTCAAGAGCCACTCCCAAGATGTTAAGTTTCTTGAATAGTGGACAGTCTCTCTAGGTAAGCTAACTTTTTTCTAGAAAATACTTGACTTTGGAGTAAACTTCTAATTTACATTTAGATAAATATAAATTGAACATCGCGTTGAAATGAGTGCTATTCTAATCATTTTCCAAGTAAGAAAGGAAAAGAGGGTTTATGAGAGAAGAAAATTCTGGCAGAGCTTATTATTTTATAATATTTTTATTTATATTATTTGGATTGTTTGATCTTGCTTATCGCTATATTTGGGTTATGTCCCCATTTGGGCTAGAAATGACCCCCAATATTTTGTTAAAATACTTTATTTTCCCTGGATATTTCGTACATATAATTATGGGTGGGATGTTCTTTCTGTTAAGTACAAGAGCCATACGCAGACCAGACAATGTAAATCGATTTAATATTTATACTATTTTTTTAATCTTTATTTATTTGTGTGATTACGCACTTCTCTATTTCTACTAATACGCCCAAGTAATTTAGTTGAGAATAATTTATCTGAATCATTTAGAAGAAGTAAGATTAATTTAATAAATGATTTGAGAGCAATATATTCTCACTATTTCATTTCCTGTTTTATAATTTCAATCATGGAATCTTTTATTACAGAATAAAGAAGTACTCACAATAAAGCTCAAACATTTGTATATCATTTCAAATATACTTATTATTCCAGGGTTATTAAAATAATCCATGTTTACAAAAGAGAGCCTTAACAATCAGCTATATCAATTGTTTTTAAAATTGTACTTCACTTTCTAAGATTAAGTCTTAAGCTAAAGAGATCTTATATAGCGTATCAGAATACAAATTTGCTTTTCAACACAATCAGATTAAATTATATTTAGTCTCTCGACAGTATCGTTTGACATAGTCTTTTGAAATTATTGTTTAAAAAATTCGATTTATTCGTCTATCTAAATGCTTTTAAGGAGTATATTATGAGAAAAATATTAATCATGGCATGTTTAACTGTTTTGATAAGAAGTTTAATCTATTGTGTAGGTCCTCCACTGGTAAATCTAGGAACAGCAGAAAACTATGTAATATTGGCAACTACAGGCGTATCAACAACAGGGACAACTTCTATCATAGGAAATATTGGATTAAGTCCAGCTGCAGCTACTTATATTACCGGTTTTGGTTTGATCATGGATCCATCGGGAATATTTTCTACATCTTCGTTAGTTACAGGACATATATATGCTTCAAACTACACGAATCCAACTCCATCTAATTTGACCACGGCTATCAGCAATATGCAAACAGCTTATACAGATGCAGCTGGGAGATCAAATCCTGATTTTACAGAGCTGTATGCAGGAGATCTAACTGGTCAAACCCTTATTCCAGGGCTTTATAAATGGAGTAGTGCAGTACTTATTAGTGCTGCAGGTGTTACAATTGCCGGGGGGGCTAATGATGTTTGGATTTTTCAAATAGCTCAAGACCTTACAATTGCTGATGGTTGTATAATTACCTTGAGTGGAGGCGCACAAGCTAAAAATATCTTTTGGCAGATTGCAGGTCAAGCTGTATTAGGAACGACTTCTCAATTTAAAGGTATAATTTTGTGCCAGACTTTGATTTCAATGAATACAGGGGCAACTGTTAACGGAAGATTACTGGCTCAAACAGCAGTCACTTTAGATCAAAATACTGTAGTGCAATCAAATAGTATAACAGCAATCACCGATAGTGAACTTCCAATTCAAGAGAATGACCTAGTTTTGGAAAAAAATTATCCTAATCCCTTTAATCCTTCCACTTCAATTTCATTCTATTTAAATGATAAAGCAGCAGTAAAATTATCTGTTTATAATACTAAAGGGCAATTGATCAAAACTTTAGTTAATGAAAGCTTAAATTCAGGACAACATTCAATTGTATGGAATGGTACTGATTTGAACAATATGGCGGTTGCAAGTGGAATCTATTTCTATAATTTGCAATCAAAAGATTTTTCATCAAGCAAGAAAATGATACTCATCAAATAAGGCAACACTGGGGGGGGTTGCAGATAATAGCTCATATCAGGCTGTTGCCTGTTTGGTAAAGATGAAACACCTTGTTTTGAGATTTTCCTTTTCAAAAATGATAACTGTTTGAGAAGATAATGGTAGTGCTGACGCACTACAGATAATGGCAAATCGGAGATTTGCAGATAAAAGATAAGAGATAATCATCATCGTTCGAGATTTGCTTTAACATGACAAATATTAATAAATGTATTCTTCATTTCTTTTGTCTTGATACAAAATAAACGAACCAAAGAAAAAATCAAGCCCGGAAAACCCCTATCGGGGATCTTGATTTTCATCTCTTTTCATTGAAATATAAATATCTGTATTATTCTGATGGTATGCCATCTAATCTCCAGTCACTCTCAGGGGCTCCATAAACTCGCTCTTCGAGCTCAAACATATGGCTGTTCGCACCCCTTCGAGTTTCCTTGCGACTTAAAGTATTTTTTCAGGGGCGTTTGTCACATTTATACCCAGATAATTACTTGTGATAAATGGATTGAGGATATTGAAAGCTTTGTAATTTAATTTATTTCGAGGACAAGCTGTCCTCGCTCCATACAACTGCAAACAAGATGTTCGCAGAACAAATCATGTTCTCTTCATTAGAACCTTAATGTGAATGGAACAAGGAGGATTCTTATTTTACTGGGGAAAGGTGGCAAATCGGGAATTTAGATAGATATACGTAGATTATAAGATAAAATTACTAAGGGTTTATTGAGTAGTAGGTGAATAGTCACTTAATGTGTGAGTATCTATATTAGACTATCTTATTTTAATTTAGCACAAAATATCAAGTATATTGTTTTGACATTATTAAATGATTTCATTATTAGTTTATCATCAAATGGCCATTTTGATGTTGGAGGTTGATATGGAAAAAGAATCACAAGTTCAGGACGCGTTAGATTATATTGAAGATAATCTCAAAAAGGAGATTTTTTTGGAAGATATTGCTTTAGTTGCCGGAATGTCTTTGTATTATTTTCATAGGGTTTTCAGAAGAGTGACAGATTATTCTTTAAAGGAATATATACGGCTCAGAAGATTAACATGTGCTGCGGTTGATTTAATCAGCAGTAATGATCCAATTAAGCATCTGGCTGGAGACTATCTATTTGATTCCACAGAAAGTTTTAGTAGAGCATTTAATAAACAATTCAATATTCCTCCTGGAAAATTCCGTAGATTGATGCAACCTTTTCCATATACAGCCCCTTTTATCCTAAACAATAAACTACCACAAAAAGGAGCCACCATGAAAGCTGAAATCATTACTAAAAAAGAATTGCTATTAGTTGGAAAGAGCATTCGTCTTACACAAGGAACTAACAATCTTACAAATGATTATATGAACTTTTATTCTCAAGCGATAGGAATTAAGAATATAATACAGGAATATGTATTTGGGATATGTTCGTTTAACATGAAAGAGGATTTAGAAAGTCAAAACAATTACGCCTATATGGCAGCATTTGAAGTTAGTAAAATCGAAGACATTCCAGAGGGAATGGAAGTAAAGAATATTACTGATACCAAATATGCTGTTTTTTATCATAAAGGAAGTCAAGAAACAATTGGAGTAACCTTCTCACAGATTTTTACTTCACTTTTAAAGGAAAATGGGCTAAAAGCAGCAGATAAAGAAGAATATCTAATAATATTGAAACATAAGTTATTGCCGGGTGATCAGGAAATTCAGATATTTGTCCCTGTTCAATAAGTTTAAATTATAGGGGAGATACCGAGTCTCCCCTATTTTTTAAAATAAATTTCGTCTTTTAAAAAGAATGTAAGTACAAGTTTTGCAGATTAATAATCGCTTGTTAATACAAAGTAGTAATTTGAGTTGTTTGAGAGATAAAATCTCTTCCCAAACACTTCCACACAGTATAGATTAGTTCAATTTCTCAGAATGGATTATTTCTAAAATCTGGTAATACTTTTTTCTTAATTGATTTCTTTTCTACTTTAAAAAACATGACATAATTAGAAGATAACATTAACTCATCTCTTGTAATAATTTAGTTCCAGTATTACTACAGAAAAGTCATTTTGTTTCCGTTATTGATTTAACTTTAGTTGTTTAACTTGAAACATGACTTTTGACTAAATTATGTTTATTCTTTAATAATGATAGATTTCCCCTTTACTTTGAGAGTGTCGATATTTACTTGAGTCACATTTAGACTATCATTTTTAATCACAGTGTTTTTAGGAATACTAACCATTCTATCTTTTATGTTTAAGGAACTACAAAATGTTAAAATTACAGATAAAAGCATAGATAATATACCAATATAAATTGATTTTTTACCTAAAGATAAAGATGCTTCATTTCTTAATTCAGATATTCGAGAATAGGTGGGAGTTAAAATACAAACTTCAATTATAGTAATAAAAATTGATGCCATTTCGTAACATGTCTTTGCCCCTACATTTATCGATGTAGTTATGAGTTTTCTTTTTGAATTTAGTAAAATATTAGTAAATACCTCAATATATAATAATGAAATCTTTACTCTTTTTCCTAATTTTACCAAATCTGCTTCATGATTTAACATTTCAAGATTTCCAATTTCTTTCAAACCAAAATCAGAATAAAAAATTGAAACTAAGCTATCAGCATTCCCTACTCCAATAAAATTTTTTTGTAAATCATTATAGTCAATTGGTTTATTTTCGAGAATCTTATTTATTTGAGAAATTTTTTTTATTCTTGCAGGATTCTCATAAGTCACTTTGCAACTCCTCTATTTTTTTGGATTTGTATTCATCATATTTTTCGTTTAATTCTTGTATTTTTCTTTTAATTTCATCATTAAGCTCATTACACTCATTATCTAACCATTTACCTGTTTTAGAAATAATATCAATATATTTTCTTCTCCGAAGATTATTTTCTTTTTCTATTATATTATTTAAATTATTATTCGTTTCTGGATTATTAGTCATTTTTGTGACTATTAAGATTGGTATGTCAGAATATTGGTCTTCATTTAAAAATACCTGCTTGAAATCTATGCCATTTCTTCCTTTGGAAGCTAAATCTAACTCTAACTCGTAATCTAGAATTATTAAATCTATACTTCCAAATGATTTTATTTGTTCTTTGATTTTGTTAATATGTTCTTTTGCCTTTGTAGAACTATTGTCTAGTGCTATATTTAAAGATGATCTAAACGCCATGAATATAAGGTCTTCCTTAAAATCATTTACTATTTCATATTCTCTTGAAAGAAAGTTATTGAGTTTAGTATAATGATCCCAATTATCTTCAATGATTAAAATTTTTTTTTTACACATTTATATCTCCTTTTGTAAATAATGGTATTGTTAATGAAAATATCTTCATCTCACTGTTTTTAACATTTTCAAGTTTAATACTAATATTTCTATTGTTTTTACTATCAAAATTACCAATAATTTTGTATATCATACTTAAGCCATTTTTTGTAATCCTAGTTATTTTATAATTAATTATCTGTTCTTCGGACTCTTTAAGATAACAATGATTGTTCGATATCTTCAAATAGAAACAATCCTTAATATTTTCTATAGTAATTTTAATCTCAAGTTTATTTCTTTCAGTAATCTCATTATAAAAATAATTCCTCTCATGTTTTGATATATTACGAAATATTTCAAAGATAAGTTCTTTCCTAAGGGAATTTGGATAAACGAATTCATGAATAC